>NZ_BMRK01000001.1 GCF_014648595.1 Nocardioides luteus
CTACGTCAACAACCGACTCGGAGTGTCACCAACCTCCTGGCCGAGTACATCTAGACGCCGTACGCCGCCAGCCACCGCTCGATCTCGGCGTAGGCCTGCTTGCGGACGTCGGGCCGCGACAGGATCACGTCGTGCTTCGCGCCCTGGACCGCGACATAGGTGACATGGCTGCCGATCGCGGTCGACCACCGGCGGATCTGGCGCACGTCGAGCACGATGTCGGTGGAGTGGACGAGGTCGCCCATCGCCTTCGGCTTGCTGGAGCGGTCGGAGGAGAGCACCAGCACCGGCGCCTTCACGTCCAGGCCGCGGTGGAGCCTGGCGTGGCCGTCGCGGATGGCCTTGAGCCAGCCGAGCCGGATCGGGTAGGAGCCGACCGGCTTGAGACCGAGGTCGAACTCCCACTCGCCGTCGTGGTCGACATGGAGCGACATCGTGTAGAAACCGGTCACGTCGCGGCCGAGCTCGCGCATCGGAGCGCGGTGGCCGATGCGTCGCACCAGCGGCGTGGCCAGCTCGCGCAGCACGAACGAGCCCTGCAGGTCGAGCCAGGGCGAGTTGAGCACCATCCCGGCCAGCTCGTCGGGCTGGCGCTCGTCGGCCCACAGCGAGGTGGTCAGGCCGCCGGTGGAGTGGGCGCTGAGCATGACGTGGGAGTGACCGTCACGGTCGGTGATCCGCTCCCAGGCGGCGTCGATCTCGTCGAAGTACTCCGAGAGATCACCGACGTACGTCCCGGACTGGTGCTCGCGCAGCGAGCGACCGTACTTGCGCAGGTCGAGGCCGTAGAAGTCGTAGCCGCGCGCGTTCCACCACTCGGCGTACTCCTTCTGGAAGAAGTAGTCGGAGAAGCCGTGGACGTAGAGGACCGCACCCTTCGCGTCGCCGTCGGCCGCACGCTTGACCAGGGTGGCCACGACGGTGCCCTCGAAGTCGTCGTCGAGCTCGATGGTCTCGACGGTGTAGGGCTCTCCGAGTACGTCGATCGTCATGCTCGTCATCTTCTCACTCCGCCCCGAGGCGTCACCAGAAGGTCGGCTCCATGCCCCATCGGCGGTAGACGGTGGTCACGATCTGCTTGAGCCGATCGGAGTCGGGGACCGCGTCCGGGTCGAGGGCGCGGATGCCGAAGTTGCAGGTCTCGCCGACGTCGCACCACCACGAGGTCACCCCGCCGCGCATCCGGCGCAGCTCGCCGCGGGTGGCACCCAGGGCGAGGCCGCGGAAGACGATCGAGTCGGCGGGCACCCCGAACGGGGCGATGAAGTCCGGGTCGGGCCGGCCCAGGTTGGAGGCCAGGCCCAGCGGCGTGACCACGTTCTTGAGCAGCGTCTTGGCCAGCCGGTCCGGGATCATCTGCGCCAGCGGCGCGATGTTGGCGATCGGGTCGGGCCGGGTGCCCTTGAAGAGAGCGGAGAACTCCTTCTTCGACCGCTCCCGGATGTGGGCGAGGTCGGTGACCCGGCCGACGCCGTCGCGCAGCTCGGTCTCCACCGCGATCGACACGCCGGAGGTGGCGTTGGAGCGCAGGTCGCCCTCCCCGCGCATCGAGACCGGCAGCGACATCTTGACCGGCTCGCCGGGACGTACGATCCCGGCCTCGAGGAGCACCTCGACCGAGATCGCGATCTGCAGCGTGTTGGAGGTGCCGCCGGCGCGCTCGACCGCCGCGTCCCACTCCGAGGTCGGGCAGTCGGCGCCGGCGAAGGCGACCTCGTGCACCACGTCGTCGTCCGGCTGCGGCGCGGGCACCGGCCGCTTCTCGGAGGACTGTGCCTCGAGCACCGGCAGCCGGCCCTCCTTGCCCGCCTTCCGGGCGGCGCGCAGGCCGCGGGCCGCCGCCTTCGCCATCCGGCGGGCGTCTCGCCAGTCGTCTGCTCGGGTGACCTCGGCGGCCCCCGGGTCGTCGAAGGGGAGGCGGGGCAGGGGCTGGCGGCGTACGGCTGCGATCAGGGCGCCGAGCTTCATCCCGCCGTCGCAGACGATGTGGGAGGCGTTGTAGGTGACGACCGTGTCGCCGTCGGTGGTGTAGGCCATGAAGAACGCCCACAGCGGCCCCTTGACGGGGTCGAACGGGACGGTGTCGGTGGTGGTGCCCAGCCACGCCATGACCTGGTCGGGCTTGATCCGGTCGGGGTGCAGGCGCACCGGCTCGGTCGTCGTCGCCGGCACCCAGCGCGAGCGCGCGCCGGCCACCCTGGGGCGTACGACCAGGCGGTTCAGCGGCCCCTTGGCCAGCTCGTCGACCACCTCCTGGACCGCCGAGACCGGGATCTCGCCGGGGAAGCGCCAGGCGGTCTGGCCCACGACCGGGACGCCGATGACGCTCGCCGAGCGGAGGAAGACCTCGTCGTCGTACGTCAGCCGGTTGGTGCGCTCGGGAGCGAACGGCGCGGGGCGCGCGCCGGGGCTCGCGGGTGGCAGTGAGGGCAGCATCACAGGCTCGGGCATGCGGTCCGGGTCCTAACGTTGTGCGATCTTCGTGGGCACCACAGGGAGGTGTGCAGGTGCGGTTCGTCTTCGGGTTGATGGGCAGTCGCGGCGACGTCCAGCCGGCGCTCGCCGTGGCTCTCGAGCTGCGTCGTCGCGGCCACGAGGTGACGGTCGGGGTCGCGCCCAACCTGGTCGGTCTGGCCCAGCGGCTCGGTCTCGATCCGCATGCTGTCGGCCCTGACAGCGGTGCGCTGCTCGCCTCGAGCCTGGTGCGCGAGGAGATGCGCTCGGTCAATCCTCGCACCCGGGTCCGGGCGGTGCGGAAGGTGTCCGCACATGGCTGGGACGACTTCCGTGACGACCTGGTCGCACTGGCCGGAGCGCGTGGGAGCGCGGACGTCGTCGTCGCCGGGCTGCTCGGGCAGGAGGTCGGCTCGGCGCTGGCGGAGCGGATCGGCGCCGGGTTCGCGGCGCTGCACTACTTCCCGGTGCGCTCCAACCGGTCGGTGAAGGTGCTGCCCGGTCCTGGCGCGGTGCAGGAGCGGGCCTGGGACGTCGGCATGCAGATGCGCTGGCAGCTCACCCGGGACGCGGAGAACGCCCAGCGGACCGCGCTCGGGCTCGCCCCCGCCCGGACCCGCCTGCAGACCCGGCTCCGCGACCGGGGCGCGGTCGAGGTGCAGGCCTACGACCCGCTGCTCGTCCCCGGTCTGCCGCACGAGTGGGGCATCCAGAGCCCCTTCGCCGGCTTCCTCGCCCTCTCCGGCGCCGACCGGCTGCGGCTGGGGGAGGCGAGCCTGGGCGACGACCTCGGCGAGTGGCTCGACGCCGGCTATCCGCCGGTCTACGTCGGCTTCGGCTCCATGCCGGTCGCCGACCCGGCCCGGCTGGTCGGCGACGTCGCCGCGGCGACCGCGGACCTCGGTCTGCGCGCGCTGATCAGCAGCGGCTGGAACTCCTTCGAGGTGGAGATGCCCGACCACGTACGCATCGAGGGACCGGTCGACCACGCCACGGTGCTGCCGCGCTGTGTGGCCGCCGTCCACCACGGTGGCGCGGGCACCACGGCCGCGGTGCTGCGCGCGGGGATCCCGAGCGTGGTCGGCTGGTACTCCGCCGACCAGCCGGTCTGGGGACGCCTGCTCGGCGACCTCGGCGTCGGCACCTCGGTCAAGGCGAGCCGCCTGGACCGCGAACGGCTCCGCGAGGCCCTCGCTACCGTGCTGATGCCGGCCGTACGCGACCGGGCGGCCCAGACCGCGCCGCTGCTGATCGCTCCCGAGACCGCCGTCGGCCGGGCGGCCGACGCGCTCGAGCGGGCCCGCTGACGCCGGGCGTGCTGCCGGCCTCACCAGATGTCGACGGTGAGACCCCACGAGCCGAGCTCCTCGACGACCCGTCTCTTCAGGAAGTCCAGGTCGGGCACCCGGTCGGGCTCGGCGGCGACCAGGTTGAAGGTCGTCCGCGGCCCCGACTGGATCAGCCAGGAGATGATCCCGCCGCCGACGTCGTAGGCGTCCTGGGCGGTCGCGTTCTGGTAGCCGGCGAGGCCGGCCACGAGGCGTACGTCATCGCCCATCGCGTAGCGGTAGTCGTCGGGAAGCTTGGGCAGGTTGGAGGCCATGCAGGCCGCGGCCGGTGGCTGCGGGAGCTTGTCGAGCACCACGTCGGGCAGCATCTGCATCATCGCCAGCGGCACCGGGACGAGCCCCGGTCCGGCCTGGCCGAGCCGGATGTAGGCCGCCTTGGAGAGCTTCTTGATCGCGGCGAGGTCGCGCCGGTCGAGCACGTCGCGCGGCACCTCGACCATCGCCACACGCGTCGAGTTGGAGCGTACGTCCCCGGGCTGGAAGTCGCTCATCGGCAGCGAGACCGGGACGTCGCCGCGGTCGACCGGCACGTGGTCGATGCGGACGAGCAGGTCGGCGACCACGTTGATGAACCAGGCGTTGGTCGAGCCGCCGTGCTCGGCGGCGATCTTCGCCATCGTCTCGGTGTCGAACTCGGCGATCATCCGCGGCATCCGCCAGGTCTCCGGCGACGGGTTGGGAGTCGCCTCCGGGTAGACGCGGGGCGCTTTGGTGGCCAGGGCGGCGGTGCCGTCCTTCTTCGCCTGGCGACGGGCCTTGCGCCAGTCGCGGACGGCGCGCCACTGGTCGCGGGAGTCGCGGGCCTCGGCGCGCAGCCGCTGCCAGCCCGGGGCCGGCGCCGGCGGCAGCCGCAGCGGCTCGCCGCGCGAGGCCCGGCTGACAGCATCGAGCACCGAGCCGCCGTCGCCCACGGCGTGGGCCAGCAGGAGCGAGACCACGGAGGTGTCGTCGTCGAGGTTGATCGCGGTGAGCCGGTAGGTCAGGCCCTCGTGCGGGTCGAGGTGGTCGCTGTGGCGAGCCTGCAGCCAGTCGCTGATCTCGCCGACCGGGAGCACCTCCTCGAACAGCTCGATGGACGGCTCCCGGTCGGCGTTGGTCCACAGGTCGCGGGCGCCGGGGAACTTCGCGCGGTGGAGCCGGCGGGAGAGACCGCCCTCGGCGAGACCGGCGGCGATGTAGCGCAGCCGCTCGGCGTCATAGGGACTGTTGAGCCGCCAGATCCACTGGTTCGCGATCGGACTGCCGAGGCCGCGATGACGACGGGCGAAGAGGTCGTCGGCGAACTGGAGACGGCCGGAGTTGTCGATCGGTGCGGGGGTGCCAGCGGGCATGTTTCAGGGGATCCTCGAGATAGGCGGCGGCCGGGCGGAGAAGGCGTGACGAGAGCGCGCGCAGGGGGAGGAGTCAATCGGAGTTGATACGTCATGTAAACCCCCCGGGGCAATAAGAGAATGTGGCACTTCCCACGTCAGGGGGCGGTCGAATTTCGGTGTACACCTGTGTGCACAATAGGCCGCGACACGGGACGACGTCGTTGTCGTCACAAGCGGTTCGCCTTCTCGGGCTACGGCGTTCTTGAGGTTCGTTCGGGTCCCCGGGGACCGGCGTCTTGCTGCACTGAACCCCCACCGCAGAGAGGAACTCCACCCTCCGATGGAGTACACCGAGCTGTCCGCGTACGACGTCCCTCCCGGCGAGGTGACTGCGTGGATCCCCACCGCGGACCCGGCCGCATGGGTCGACGACGACCGCCGGCTGTCACACAACCACGAGCTGCACCTCGACACCGCTGAGGCCGGTTCCTGGATCGGTTCGATCATGCGGTTGACCGGACAGCTCGACCCCGAGGCGCTGAGCCTCGCGCTGCGTGCCTGGATCGGCCGCCACGAGGCGCTGCGCGGCACCGTCGAGGAGACTCCGGCCGGCCGCCGGCGGCGCGCGCTCGCTCCCGCGGACGTCTCGGTGACCACGACCGCCCTCGGCAGCTTCGACGCCGAGGGCGCCCGCTCCTGCGTCGCCGACTTCCTCGCCGACCGCATCGACCCGTCGGCCTGGCCCTACGTCGTCTTCGCGACGGTGGCCGACGAGGACGGCTTCACTCTCGTCTTCGGTGCCGACCACGGCGTCATGGACGCCTACTCCCAGCTGCTCTGGTTCGAGGAGATCGCCTCGCTCTACGAGCGCGCGCTCGCCGGTGAGCCGTTCGCTGCGCTCGCCGAGCCGACGACCGGCAGCCACATCGACCACGCCGCCGAGGAGCGGGTCACCGGTGAGGCGATGTCGGCGGAGAGCGAGTCGGTGCGCGTGTGGCGCGACTGGCTGACCACTGCTGAGGGCACCTTGCGGTTCCCCGACTTCCCGGTCACGGGCATCACCGACGTACCGGCCTCGCCGGCGCCCCTGCAGCAGGCCAGCCTGTCCCAGTGGCTCGGCGACCACCACCAGGCCCAGGTCCTCGGCGAGCTGTGCAAGAGCGCTCGCGTCTCCTTCCAGGCCGGGATGATGGGCGCGATGGCGTACGTCCTGCGTGCCCAGCACGGCGTCGAGCGGATGCGCTTCGTGGCACCCATGCACACCCGCTACACCTCCGAGCACGCCGCCGCCGTCGGCTGGTACGTCGGGCTCGTCCCGGTCACCTTTGACATCGCCGGCGCCGAGACGCTGCCCGAGGTCGCCGCGCGCGTCCAGGCGGCGCTCGCCGAGTCGAAGCCGTTGGTGCCGCAGCCGTTCGCCCGGGTCGCCGGCCTGCTCGGCGTCGACGACGCCCCGCACTTCGTGGTCACCTTCGTCGACACCCGGTTCATCCCCGGCGCCGAGCGCTGGAACGACCAGTCCGCCCGTACGCTGCGAGCCCCCGTCCGCGCCGACGACGAGGTCTATCTCTGGCTGGTGCGCGACCGTGACGGTCTCAACGTCTCCACGCGCTACCCCGAGACCGTCGCCGCCGAACGCGTCGTGCGCGACCTCATCGACGGGATGGGCGAGCTCCTCGACGAGGTCGCGCAGCCGGTGCCCGCCGAGCTGGTGGTCACCGCATGAGGATCGCCGCGCTCGCCGAGCTCGATCCGCGGCCCGGCCGGGTGGTCGTGCTGCGCCCGACGGCTGAGGCCCAGGCGGCGGCCGCCGCCGCGCCGGTCTCGCCCGGAGCCCCCTCGTTCCTGCAGGCCGACCACCTGAGCGCCTACCGGGCCAAGGTCGCCGCGGGCGGCGTGCACCGTGCCTGGACCGGCACCGCCGGCGACTTCGACGCCGACTTCTCCGCCCCGGCCTACATCGAGGCACTGATCTCGTTCGTCCGTCGGCACGAGGGGCTGCGGACGTGGTTCGACCTCTCCGGTGAGACGCCGGTGCGCCACCTGGTGCCGGCCGAGGCGGTCGACTTCGAGGCGGTCGAGGTCGAGGCGCCGGCCGACTGGTCCCGAGGCTGGGAGGAGCTTCTCGTCGGTCTCTGGGACGAGCAGTGCCGTCCCGACTCCTGGGCTCCGTTCCTCCTCGGCGCCATCGTGCGCGAGGACGGCTTCTCCTACTTCTGGGGCTGCGACCACGCCTTCACCGACGGCGCCTCGCAGCTGATGGTCCCGGCCGAGCTCGGCACCGCCTACGCCGCCGCGCTGGGCAACGAGACCGAGCCGCTGCCGGAGGCCGGCAGCTTCGTGGCGTACGCAGCCTCCGAGCGGCAGCTGGCGGCGGAGTGCGACGCCGGGTCGCCCGCGGTGCGCGAGTGGACCGACATCGTCACCCGCCACGGCGGACGCCTGCCCAGGTTCCCGGTCCCGCTGGGTCTCGCCCCCGGGGAGACCGCACCCGTGCGGGTCCGGCGCTGGACGGCGCTCGAGGGCGAGGGGGTCGCCGCCTTCGAGGACGTCTGCCGGTCCGCGGGCGGCCGGTTCACCAGCGGCGTGTTCGCGCTCCTGGCCCACGCCGAGCAGCGCCTGACCGGCATCTCCGACTATCTGGGGATCACCGTGCTCGGCACGCGCTCGCAGCAGACCGCGATGTCGCACGGCTGGTTCTGCAACTTCGCGCCGGTCTCGATGCCGCTGGGGGAGACCTTCGCAGAGACCGTGCTCGGCGCCGAAAAGGCCTTCGGCACCGCCCGCGAGCTCGCCCGCACGCCGGTCCACGTACCGCTCGGCGCCATGGTCGCCGGCGGGGTCCTCGCCCCGACCGAGCTGGCCAGCCCGCAGATGGTCTCCTATCTCGACGTGCGCAAGTTCCCCGGCGCTGGCAGCGTCCCCTTCGACACCGGGCTCCACTTCACCGGCGAGGGTCGCACCGCCAACGCGAGCCTCTGGGTCAACCGCTACGCCGACAGCCTGGAGCTGGCCACGCAGAGTCCCGACACCGAGGCGGGCGGCCTGGCCGTGGTGACCTTCGTCGAGGCGCTGCGCGACGTGCTCGCCGAGCTCGGCCTCCCAGCCGAGTCGGTCGACGCCGCCGCGATCATCGGGACCGAGCATGCTGGTCACGACCGCTGATCTGTGGGAGCCCCGGCCGGGCACGCTGCTGCGCTGGGACGTCTCCGCTCCCGGGCACGGTGCTCCCGCCGGGCTCTCCCTCAACCAGCGCAACCATCTCGCCGGGGCGCTGGCCGGCGCGCCGACCGTCTGGCTGGCCGCGGCCTTCGACGTCGAGGGGCCCATCGAGCCGGTCGCGCTCTCGCGCACCTGGCGCACCTTCCTCGCCCGCCACGGCAGCCTGCAGCTCGAGGTCATCACGGGTGCGGACGGGCTCGAGGCGCGTCGCCACCACCCCGGCACGCTGAGGTGGTCGGTCGCCACGGTCGGCCACACCAGCACCGTCGAGGAGACCCGATTCGCGCTGCACGCCGCCCTCGACGAGCACTGCGGGCCCATCGGCTACCCGGCCTTCCTGCCGGCGGCGATCTCGCGCCCCGACCGCTCGACGATCGTCCTCGGCATGGATCACCTGCACTGCGATGCCCACTCGGTCGCCGTCGCCGTGGACGAGCTCGCCAACCTCTACGCCGCCTACGCCGAGGGCGCCGACGAGCCGGTGCTGCCCCCGGTCGGGTCCTTCCTCGAGGCCGTCGAGCAGGGGTACGACGGACCCGCCAGGGTCGATCCCGAGGACCCGCTGCTGCGTGGCTGGGCCGAGTTCCTCGGGTCTCGCGGCAACCGGCTACCGACCTTCCCGCTCCCGCTCGGCCTCGAGCCGGGCGAGCGGGCCACCCAGGCCACCGCGGTGGCCCCGCTCGCCGACGCCGAGCTGATGGACCGGATCGGGGCCCGCGCCCGCAACAGCGGTGCCTCCACCTATGCCGCCGTCCTGGCCGCCCTCGCCACCACGATCGCCGACCTCGGCGGTGGCGCCCGCCTGGACACGATGGCGCCGGTCTCCACCCGCTCCCAGGAGCCGCTGACCCGGTCGATCGGCTGGTACACCACCACCGTCCCGCTCACCGTGCCCGCCTCCCTCACCGATCTGGGGCTGGCCGAGGCCGGCGACGCGGTCCGCCACGGCGTACGCCTCGGGTCGGTGCCGCTCGACCAGGTGCTCGGCTCGCTCAGCGAGCCGCTGGTGCAGACCCGCAGCGACGTCTTCGTCGTCTCCTGGGTCGACTACCGCCACGTCCCCGGCGGTGCCGACCACCTCGACCGCGGCGCCCAGCACATCTCCGCCTCGACCCTCGCCGACGACGTGCAGATCTGGTTCTCCCGCACCTACTCGGGCCTCGGTGTCCGGGTCCGCTACCCCGACACGGAGGTGGCCGCGGCCTCGATCACGGCTCTCCTGGACCGCCTGCGCGACACGCTCGCCGAGCTCTCCCGCCAGCCTGATGACCTCGCCTCGCTGAGCCTCGATTCCTGAGCGGCCTTTGTCCGTTCCTTTAGTAGACGATGACGGTTCGTGAATCCGTTCACGAACCGTCATCGTCTACTGAAAGGGCCAACAAGAGTCTCCGTGCTGGAGATGTGTGCGCCGAGATCATCACGGTGGCGGGGGATGGATGTCAGCCTCCGTAGAGGTTGCGGATGACGTCCTCGATGTCGGGCTCGTGGATGGACAGGTCGGCGACGTCGTAGCCGGCGGCGACCTGGGAGACGAGCGGGGCGGCGGAGGAGCCGGCGGGGAAGGCGAGCCACTGGCGGGGGCCCTCGACCTTGACGACCTCGGCGCCCTCGACGGCGATCGGGGCGGCCTCGTCGACGAGGTCGACGACCAGCGTGCGGGAGGCCCCGCCGCCGGTACGCAGGGAGGGCAGCGGACCGTCGAAGACGGCGGTGCCGTCGTCGATCACGATGACCCGGTCGCACAGCGCCTCGATGTCACCGAGGTCGTGGGTGGTCAGCATCAGGGTGGTCCTGCGCTCGTGGTTGAGCGCCCGCAAGAACTCCCGCAGCCTCCCCTTGGAGACCACGTCGAGCCCGATCGTGGGCTCGTCGAGGTAGAGGATCTCGGGGTCGTGGAGCAGCGCCGCGGCGATGTCGCCGCGCATCCGCTGCCCGAGGCTCAGCTGCCGCACCGGGGTGTCCAACAGGTCGCCGAGGTCGAGCATCGCGACGTGGTCCTCGAGGTTGCGGCGGAAGGTCTTGTCGGGGATCCGGTAGATCCGGCGCAGCAGCTCGAAGGAGTCGCGCAGCGGCAGATCCCACCACAGGCTGGTGCGCTGGCCGAAGACCACCCCGATCCGCCGGGCGAGCTCCCGGCGCCGGCGCGACGGCTCCAGCCCCGCGACCTGCGCCGACCCGCCGGAGGGCACCAGGATGCCGGTGAGCATCTTGATCGTGGTCGACTTCCCGGCGCCGTTGGGGCCGATGTAGCCGACCATCTCCCCGGCGTCGATCTCGAAGGTGAGGTCGTGCACGGCACGCTTCACCACCGACGTACGCCGCAGCAGCCCGGCCCGCTTTCGGATCGTGAACTCTCGTGACAGGTCCTTGACCTCGATCAGCGACATCTCAGCTCCCGGTGGATCGATAGCGGCGAAGCCCCTGGCGCCACACCAGCGCGGTGATGCCGACCAGCACGAGCGCGGCCAGGGGAGAGGCGAAGCGGAACCAGCCCGGTGCGCCGAACGGGTCGGTCTCGCCGAGCAGGAACAGGCAGGGGTACCAGTTCACGAACGTCAGCGGCAGCAGGTAGGTGAGCGAGCGGACGACCTCGCGCGGGAAGATCGTCATCGGGTACTGCATGATCGTGTTGCCACCGTAGGTGAAGGCGTTGGCGAACTCGGAGGCGTCGGTGGTCCAGAACTGGATCGTCGAGAAGGTCACGAAGACGCAGAAGTAGATGACGACGCCGGAGACGATCGCCATCACCAGCACCCCCAGCCGCTGCGGGTTCCAGTCCACGATCGGCGCAGCCCAGGCGAAGACCGCGACCCCCTGCCCGATCTGGCCGAGCCGGCGCAGCTCGAACCGGTCGGCGCACAGCTGCACCAGCACCGGGACCGGTTTGGTCATCATCGCGTCGAGGTCGCCGCTGCGTACCTTCTGACCGATCTTCTCCACGCTCCCGACCAGCATGTCGGCGATGCGGAACGCGATCGAGGTGACCCCGTAGAGCAGCCCGATCTCACGGAGGCTGAAGCCGCCGTAGGAGTCGATGTGGGTGAACATCAGCCAGATCGAGACGAAGTCGAGGAACGTGATCAGCACCCCGCCGACCATCATCGTCCAGAAGGAGACCGGATAGGAGAGCGCTGCGCGGATCCACAGCAGCGCGATCAGCCAGTAGGCACGCACCGCACCCGGAGGTCGAGCCTGTCGAGCATCAACCACCCTGGACCACCACCTTGCGGGTCGCGGCACGTAGCACGAGCGAGCACAGCGCCAGCAGCACGACCGCCCACAGGATCTGCAGCCCGATCGCGGCGAGCATGTCGGCACCCGTGTGGCGCCCGAGCCAGATGTCGGCGGGGGTCTGGATGTAGGAGGCGAACGGCAGCGCCAGCGCGACCTGGCGCAGGCCCTCGGGGAAGAGGTTGAGCGGCAGGGTGAGTCCGCTGAAGAAGGTCGCCAGCACGCTCAGCAGCACCCGTGGCCCCGTTGCGTCGAGGATCCAGAAGGCGCTGACCGCGAAGAGGAATCGGACCGAGAAGCTGACCACCACGGCGAGGACGATGCTGATCGCGAAGCCGACGACGCCTGCAGGGGAGGGGACCACCAGCCCGAAGAGCACCGCGCCGACGATGGTGGGCGCGACGCCGCGGGTCGCGAAGTGGTAGAGCCCGCGACCGAGGTCGGCGGCGAGGTACCAGCCGAGGACGCTGACCGGTCGGTAGAGGTCGACGGCGATGTCGCCGTTGCGGATCCGCTCGGCGAGGTCGTCGGTCGAGCCGCCGCTCCACAGCGCGATGGTCATCAGCAGCGCCTGGCCGATCCAGACGAACGTCACCGCCTGGTCGACCTCGTAGCCGCCGGCGGTCGGGTTCTGCTCCCACAGCGCCAGGTAGGCGAAGGTGAGGATGATCCCGAAGACCGAGTTGGTGAAGATCCCGGCGAGCGTGGCCGCGGTGTAGGTGGAGTAGCGGCGGAAGGACCGGGCCGCGACCGCCGCATACAGGCCGACCTGCGAATGCTGGGCCCCGGACACCCGACTTACGTTTCCACATCACTGCCTGCGTACGCCAAGGGGTTTCGTGGAATAACGTCGATGGAGCAGCTGTTTGCCGAGTAGTTCGGATTTCAACTATCGTGGTGAGCCCACGAAAGGGGCAGTGACCAATGGGTATGCAGTTCGGCATCTTCACCGTCGGCGACGTGACGACGGACCCGACCACGGGCAGGACCCCGACCGAGCACGAGCGGATCAAGGCGACGGTCGAGATCGCCAAGCACGCGGAGGAGGTCGGCCTGGACGTCTTCGCGACCGGGGAGCACCACAACCCGCCGTTCATCGCGTCCAACCCCACCGCCACGCTGGCCTACATCGGCGCTCAGACCGAGAACATCATCCTGAGCACCTCTACGACGCTGATCACCACCACCGACCCGGTGCTGATCGCGGAGGACTACGCCAAGATCCAGCACCTCACCGACGGCCGCGTCGACCTGATGATGGGCCGCGGCAACACCGGCCCGGTCTACCCCTGGTTCGGCAAGGACATCCGCCAGGGCATCAACCTGGCGATCGAGAACTACGCGCTGCTGCGTCGGCTGTGGAGCGAGGACGTGGTGGACTGGTCCGGCCGGTTCCGCACCCCGCTGCAGGGCTACACCTCCACGCCGCGCCCGCTCGACGGTGTCGCGCCCTTCGTCTGGCACGGCTCGATCCGCTCGCCGGAGATCGCCGAGCAGGCCGCGTACTACGGTGACGGCTTCTTCCACAACCACATCTTCTGGCCGGCCTCCCACACCAAGCAGATGGTGCAGCTCTACCGGCAGCGCTTCGAGCACTACGAGCACGGCACCGCCGACCAGGCGATCGTCGGGCTGGGCGGGCAGTTCTTCATGCGGCCCAACTCGCAGGACGCGGTCGACGAGTTCCGGCCCTACTTCGACAACGCCCCGGTCTACGGCCACGGACCCTCGCTGGAGGACTTCACCGAGGCCACGCCGCTGACCGTCGGCTCGCCGCAGCAGGTCATCGAGCGGACCCTCTCGTTCCGGGAATACGTCGGCGACTACCAGCGCCAGCTCTTCCTGATCGACCACGCCGGGCTGCCGCTGAAGACCGTGCTGGAGCAGCTCGACCTCTACGGCGAGATCCTGCCGACCCTGCGCGCGGAGTTCGAGAAGCTCCGCAAGCCGGGCGTACCGGACGCGCCGACCCACGCCTCGCTGGTGGCCGCAGCGGGGGGAGCGAAGGACGCCACCGTCTACGCCGACGGTGACGCCGCGACCGGTTCCTCCGACCGTGACCTCTCCGACCCCGAGGTCGCCAAGGTGCTGGAGGGGGAGCTGTGACCCGGATCGTGGTGGTCTCGGCCGGCCTCTCGGTGCCGTCCTCGACCAGGATGCTCGCCGACATGCTCGGCGAGGCGACGACCCGGGCCGTGCAGGCCCGGGGCGCCGAGGTCGAGGTCGACCACGTCGAGCTCCGTGCCCTGGCGCACGAGCTGACCGACAACCTGCTCACCGGATTCGCCAAGCCGGCCCTGCAGGCGGCCATCGACCAGGTACGCCGCGCCGACGCCGTCATCGCGGTGACCCCGGTCTTCTCCGCGTCCTACTCCGGGCTGTTCAAGACGTTCTTCGACGTGCTGCAGCCCGGGCTCCTCGACGCGAAGCCGGTGCTGATCGCGGCGACCGCCGGCACGGCTCGTCACTCGCTGGTGCTCGAGCACGCGCTGCGACCGCTGTTCGCCTACCTGCACGCGGTGGTCGTGCCGACCGGCGTCTTCGCGGCCACCGACGACTTCGCCGGCGGCCCCGAGCTGCCCAAGCGGGTCGACCGGGCGGCCACGGAGCTGGCCGCGCTGCTCGCGGTGAGCGGCGGTGCGCCGGCCGCCCCGACCTCTCAGCGCAGGCTGGTCGAGGACGAGTTCGAGAGCCCGACGTCCTTCGACGAGCTGCTCAAGCGAGCCTCGGAGGGGCCGCCCGAGTTCTGAGCCGATCCGGGGTCCCGCAGGCCCACGGCGCTTCGGTCGGCGCCGCGGACATGGGCGCGGGATCCCGGGGGTTTGCGCCGGAGTGCGGTTGAATGCGTCTCAACTGCTACCCCCGACACCAAGCGGAGGCGTTGTGCCCAGCTATGAGCCGAGCGTCGTCGTTGCCGACGAGTCGCCTCTCCTTCGTGCTGGACTCACCGACCTGCTCGCGCGTGGTGGCTACCAGGTGGTCGCCGACGCCGGCGACGCCGAGGCGCTCATCCAGGCCGCGACCGACACGCTGCCCACGCTGGTCGTCACCGCCGCCCGCCTCGGTGTGACGTCCGGACCGGGCGACGAGGGGATCACCGCCGCGATCCGGCTGCACGAGAAGGTGCCGGAGATGGGCATCGTCGTGCTGGCCGACTCGGTCGAGGCCGCGTACGCCGCCCCGGTCTTCGCCAGCACCGGCACCGGTGGCCTCGGCTACCTCCGCAAGTCCCGCGTACGCACCGTGCCCCACTTCCTCGACGTCCTCGGCCGGGTGGCCTCGGGTGAGGTCGTGGTCGATCCCGAGGTGATCACTCGGATGGTCGACGCCTCACCCGACGCCGATGCCGAGGCGATGGCGCGGCTGACCATGCAGCAGAGCGAGGTCCTCGGGCTGATCCACGCAGGGTTCCCCGACCGCGCGATCATCAGTCGGCTGTTCGGCGGCCGGGGCGAGTTCGAGCTGTGCCTGAGCGAGATGTTCCTGGCGTTCGGGTTGGCGGCCGACGTCGAGCACCGCCGTACGCCCACGCCGCTGACGCATCTCGCGACCGGCTGAGGCCCCGGTCTCGGGACCTCAGCCGGTGCTCCGGTCAGTGCTGGTAGGTGCCGACCAGGACGGCCCGGCCGATGGCCTTGAAGGCCAGGTTGAACGAGACGACCGCCGGGGTGACCTCGTCGTCGACGCCGAGGGTCTCCTCGCCGACCGCGTGGACCACGAAGTAGTAGCGGTGGACCTGGTCGCCCGCTGGGGGAGCGGCGCCACCGAACTCCTTGGTGCCGTAGTCGGTTGCGACGTGGAACGCCTTGCCGGGGAGCTCGGCGTCACCGGCGCCGGCGCCGGCGGGCAGCTCGGTCACGTCGGCGGGGACGTCGACCAGGGCCCAGTGCCAGAAACCGCTGGGTGTCGGCGCGTCGGGGTCGAAGCAGGTGATGACGTAGGACTTCGTGCCCTCCGGGGCACCGCTCCAGCTCAGGTGCGGCGAGGTGTTGCCACCGTCGTGGACCTGGTCCTGCTTCAGCGGCTGGCCCTCGGTCACGTCCTGACTGGTCAGCGTGAAGGAGGGGAGGGCGGGCATGAGCGAGTAGGGATCCGGCTTCACCGGGCGGTCGAGTGACATGCCCACCAACGTAGTCCGCGCAGCGACCCGTTGTCAGTCCGCATGCCGGAGTTGCGTCAGGATGTACCCATGAGCTCAGAGCATGCCGTTCCCTACCCTGCCGGCCTGATCTTGGACGGCCGGAAG
This sequence comes from Nocardioides luteus, assembly GCF_014648595.1. Lineage (GTDB taxonomy): Bacteria > Actinomycetota > Actinomycetes > Propionibacteriales > Nocardioidaceae > Nocardioides > Nocardioides luteus. The sequence continues at coordinate 15,816 of NZ_BMRK01000001.1, forward strand.
GTGGTCGTCGTGGGTGGTGGCCGGGTCGCGCAGCGGCGTGTACCGGCGCTGATCGCCGCCGGCGCACGGGTCGAGGTCGTCTCGCCATCGCTGACCCCTGCGCTGGAGGGGCTGCTCGGCTCCGGAGAGATCGTCTGGCACGAGGCTCGGTTCTCGCCCGAGGTGCTCGACGGCGCCTGGTACGTCATCGCCGCGACCGCCGACGCGGTCGTCAACGAAAAGGTCTCGGTCGCCGCCGAGGAGCGCCGGATCTTCTGCGTACGCGCCGACGACGGCACCCGGGCCACGGCCTGGACCCCAGCGACCGGGCAGGACGGCGACCTCACCGTCGCCGTCCTCGCCAACCGCGACCCGCGGCGCTCGGCGGGCGTACGCGACCGCATCCTCGACGGGCTCCGCTCCGGTGACCTGATGGCGCGTCATGATCGCCACCGGGTCCCCGGCGTGACCCTGGTCGGCGGCGGCCCGGGCGACCCGAGGCTGATCTCGGTCGCCGGCCGCAAGGCGCTGATGGAGGCCGACATCGTCGTCGCCGACCGCCTCGCACCGCGCGAGCTGCTCTCCGAGCTGCCCGCCGACGTCGAGCTCGTCGACGTCGCCAAGCTGCCCCGCGGCCGGTCGGCCCAGCAGGAGGAGATCAACCGGATCATCGTCGAGGCGGCGCAGGCCGGGAAGGCGGTCGCGCGCTTCAAGGGCGGCGACAACTTCATCTTCGGCCGTGGCTTCGAGGAGGTGCTGGCGTGCCGCGAGGCCGGCGTACCGGTCCACGTCATCCCCGGCCTGACGTCCCCGGTGACCGTCCCCGGCGTCGCCGGTATCCCGGTGACCCACCGCGGCGTCGCCCACGAGTTCACCGTCATCTCCGGCCACGTCCCGCCCGAGGACCCCACCTCGCTGACCAACTGGCCCGCCGTCGCCCAGCTCGGCGGCACCCTCGTTCTCCTGATGGCCGTCCAGAACGCCCCCGCCATCGCCACGGCCCTCCTCGACGGCGGCCGCCCCGGCTCCACCCCCGTCGCGGTCATCTGCGACGGCACGATGCCCACGGAGCGTACGGTCCTGGCGACCCTCGACACCCTCGAGAAGCGCCTGATCGACGAGAACGTCCAGCCGCCCGCGATCATCGTCATCGGCGACGTCGTCCGCGTCGCCCACCCCGACTCCTTCTCGGCGCCGGCGTAGTTCCCCACTCGAGTGCAGCTTCCCCACCCTCCGGAGCGTGGGGAAGCTGCGCACGAGTGGGGAAGCGCACGGATGCGTGGGGGAGTCTGGCCCGGACCTAGGCTGGACCTCTCATGGCAACCCTGATCGAGATCTCCGACCCCGCCGACCCCCGGCTCGCCGACTACCGCGATCTGCGCGACGTCGAGCTGCGCAAGTCGCTGGAGTCGTCGGAGGGTCTCTTCCTGGCCGAGGGGGAGAAGGTCGTACGTCGGGCTGTGACCGGTGGTTTCGAGCCGCGCTCGTTCCTGATGGCGCCGAAGTGGATCGACGGGCTCTCCGACGTGCTCGAGTCGACCGATGCGCCCTGCTATGTGATGAGCGAGCGAGCGGCCGAGCAGGTCACCGGCTTCCATGTGCACCGAGGTGCGCTGGCGTCGATGAGGCGGCGGCCGCTGCCGTCCGTCGATGAGATCCTGCAGGGTGCACGCTCGGTGCTGGTGCTCGAGGACATCGTCGACCACACCAACGTCGGCGCGATCTTCCGATCCGGCGCCGCGCTGGGCTTCGACGCGGTGCTGCTCGCACCGCGGTGCGCCGACCCGCTCTACCGGCGCTCGATCAAGGTCGCCATGGGCGCCGTCTTCGCGCTGCCCTGGACCCGGCTCCCGGACTGGTACGACGCACTCCCGTCGCTCACCGAGGCCGGCTTCACCACCGTCGCCCTCACCCTCGCCGACGACGCGGTCGACATCGAGAGGGCCGTCGAGGGTGTCGACAAGGTCGCCCTCATCCTCGGCTCGGAGGGTCACGGCCTCTCCCCACGTTGGCAGCATGCCGCTGACCGTCGCGCCATCATCCCGATGTCCGCCGGCATCGACTCCCTCAACGTCGCCGCCGCCACCGCCGTCGCCTGCTACGTCACCGCCCGCCGCTGAAGCGCGAGCCGACGGTCACCGTGGATTGTCACGGCCGCACGCCAGGTCTGAGAAGTCGACCACGTGATGTTTCCTGGGATCGCCAGGCACATAGCAGATCTCGAGCTCGTCGCCGACGTCAGTGTGCTCGTAGACACCAAGGGTGTCTTCGTAGGTGCGGCCGGCGACCTCATACGAGTATGTGACGAGTTGCTTGCTGGCACCGGTCTTCGTGGCCTCGACCACGAATCCCGCTGCATGTCCGGTGTGGTCCGTCAGGTCGCGGTTACCGGGGATCACCACGAACCATACGTACGCGACGACCAGGCCAACCAGCAGGAACGGGACTGGGGCCAGGAGCAACATGGTGAGGCAGCCGACCCCGTTCTGCCGCTTCTCGGTCTGGCCCAACGTCTACCTCCAGTCGATGACCGATCGAGGCGTCACGTACGTCGGCCGAGCCGGCACAGCAGTGCCAACTCGGCCGACGGGGGTGACTTCTCGGCTAGATCTCCCACCAGACGGTCGTGTCGCCGGGGAGGTCGGCGGAGCCGTCGGTGACCGGCACGGGGCCGGAGGAGGAGAGGAGTACGCGACCGGGGGCGATGATGCGTACCGGGTCCTTGGTGGTGTTGGCCGTGCAGGCGAAGCCGTCGCGCTCGAACCAGAGGACACCGGCGGGGGCCTCGTCGTGCCAGGTGACCGCGTCGCCGGCGCCGAGGCCGGGGACCTCGTGGCGGAGGCGGATGGCGGAGCGGTAGAGCTCGAGGGTCGAGCCGTCGACGCCGGTCTGGGCCTCGACGCTGAGCTCGCCCCACGAGTCGGGCTGCGGGAGCCAGGAGCCGCCGTCGCCGAACCCGTAGGACGGGCCCGAGCGGGTCCACGGCAGCGGCACCCGGCAGCCGTCGCGGAAGCCGTCCTGGCCGCTCGCGCGGTGGAAGGAGGGGTCCTGGCGGACCTCGTCGGGGAGGTCGGTGACGTCGGGGAGGCCGAGCTCCTCGCCCTGGTAGACGTAGGCCGACCCCGGGAGCGCGAGCATCAGCAGGGTCGCCGCGCGAGCTCGCCGCAACCCCAGCTCACGGTCACCCGGCGTACGGATCTGGGTGCCGGAGCCGGGAGGGTTGGCGAAGCGGGTGGCGTGCCGGGTGACGTCGTGGTTGGAGAGCACCCAGGTCGCCGGAGCGCCGACCGGGCGCATCGCGTCCAGCGAGCTGTCGATGACCTTGCGCAGCGCCGCGGCGTCCCAGGGGGTGTCGAGGTACTCGAAGTTGAAGGCCTGGTGCAGCTCGTCGGGGCGTACGTAGTTGGCCGACCGTGCCACCGTAGGCGTCCACGCCTCGGCGACGAAGATCCGGTCGGGATAGTCCGCGAGGACGCGCCGCCAGGCGCGGTAGATCTCGTGGACCCCGTCCTGGTCGAAGAAGGGCATCACGTCGTTGCCGAGCAGGTGGAGCTGGTCGGCGTGCCCGATCGAAGGCAGTCCCTCGGCCTTGACCAGACCGTGGGCGACGTCGATGCGGAAGCCGTCGATGCCGAGGTCGAGCCAGAAGCGCAGGATGTCGAGGAACTCCGCGGCGACCTCGGGGGAGTTCCAGTTGAAGTCGGGCTGCTCGGGGGCGAAGAGGTGGAGGTACCACTCCCCGTCGGGGACCCGGGTCCAGGCGGGACCGCCGAAGATGGAGTCCCAGTCGTTGGGCGGCTCCTCGCCGTGCTCACCGCGGCCGGGCAGGAAGTGGTAGCGCGAGCGCATCGGCGACCCGGGCCCCTCGGCCAGCGCCTGCCGGAACCACTCGTGCTGGTCGGAGGAGTGGTTGGGGACGATGTCGGCGATGATCTTCAGCCCGACCTCGTGCGCCGCGACGATCAGCTCGCGGGCGTCCTCGAGCGTGCCGTAGCGCGGGTCGACGGCCCGGTAGTCGGAGACGTCGTAGCCTCCGTCGGCCTGCGGCGAGGCGTAGAACGGGCTCAGCCAGACCGCGTCGACCCCCAGCGAGCGGAGGTAGGGGAGCCGGGAGCGGATCCCGGGCAGGTCGCCGGTGCCGTCGCCGTCGCTGTCGGCGAAGCTGCGCGGGTAGACCTGGTAGATGACGGCGTCGCGCCACCAGTCGGTGCTCATGGAAGCGTTCATGTCTCGAGGGGAGCCTTTCAGCCCTTGACGCCGCCGGCGGTCAGGCCGGTCACGACGTGTCGCTGGACGAGGTAGAAGAAGATGGTCACGGGGATGGCGATGAGGACGGCGGTGGCAGCCATCAGGTTCCACTGGGCGTCGTGCTCGCTGATGAAGCTCTGCAGCCCGACCGCGAAGGTGTACTTCGAGTCGTCGAGCAGGAACGTGGACGCGAACGCGACCTCGGCGAACGCGGTGATGAACGCGTAGAACGCGGCGACCGCGAGCCCCGGGCGTGCCAGCGGCAGGATCAGCCGCCAGAAGGTGCCGAACGGCGTGAGCCCGTCGATCATGCCGGCCTCGTCGAGCTCGATCGGGATGGTGTCGAAGTAGCCCTTCAGCAGCCAGGAGCAGTACGGGACGATCGTGGTGCAGTTGACCAGGATCAGGCCGAGGTGGGAGTCGACCAGCCGCAGCTGCGAGAAGATCTCGTACATCGGCACGATCAGCACCGCGATCGGGAACGCCTGCGTCAGCAGCAGCACCCACATCAGCGGTCGGTGGCCGGGGAAGCGCATCCGGGACACGGCGTAGCCGGTCGTCGCCGCCGACATCACGCCGAACAGCGTCGTGCCACCGGCGACCACCAGCGTCGACCACAGCCAGTTGAAGAAGGCGGTGTTGGTCAGCACGAAGGAGTAGTTGTCGAGGGTCGCCTTGGCGAGGATCCCGCCGGGGTGGAGGTAGTCGTCCTTGGCCGGCCCGAGGGACAGGTAGACGAGCCAGACGATGGGGAAGAGCGCGATCAGCGACGCCGCGGCGAGGGCCACGTGCGTACCGGCCTGTGCCACCGGGCCGAGCTCACCACGTCGTCGGTGCTTCTTCGGTGTCTTCGTGGGCGCCTTCGTACCGGGCGCGACGGTGCTAGGCGAGCTGGTCATTGCGTTTCAACCACCGGTAGTAGAAGGACGTGAAGACGATCAGGATCGCGAGCAGGAGGACGCCGTACGCGGCTGACATCGCGAAGTCGCGAGGCTGCTGCCCGAAGCCGAGCCGATAGGCCCAGGTGACCAGGATCTGCGCGTCCGGCGCGGTGTTGCCGAAGAGCAGAAAGATGATCGCGAACTGGTTGAAGGTCCAGATCACCCCGAGCAGGACGACGGTCGAGCTCACCGAGGAGAGCCCCGGCAGGGTGACGTGGCGGAACCGCTGCCAGGCGCTGGCGCCGTCGATCTCGGCGGCCTCGTAGAGGTTCTCGTCGATCGATTGCAGCCCGCCCAGCAGGGAGAGCATCATGAACGGCACGCCGCACCAGGTGTTGACCATGATCGCGGCGGTACGCTGCCAGGTCGGGTCCTCGAGCCAGCTCGGCTGGGCGAGACCGATCGTGTCGAGCATCGTGTTGATGACGCCCGCGTCGGCCAGCATGATCCGCCAGGCGAAGACGGTGACGAAGGTCGGCACCGCCCACGGCAGGATCAGCAGCAGCCGGTAGGCGACACGGCCGCGCAGCCGCTGGTTGAGCAGCATCGCCAGGCCCAGGCCGATCACGTAGTGCAGCACCACGCAGGTGACGGTCCACACGATCGTCCAGACGAAGTGGGACCAGAACCGGTCGTAGGCCGCCGGGCCCCACAGGATCTCGGCGTAGTTGTCGAGACCGATGAACTTGTAGGTCGCGTCGATCGTGTTGACGCCGATGGTGCGCGCCGAGTTGAGGCTGTTGGCGTCGGTCAGGGTCAGGTAGAAGCCGCGCGCGAGCGGGTAGCCGACCAGCACGCCGAGGACGATCACGACGGGCGCGACCATCGCGTAGGCGTACCAGTAGCGGCGGTAGGAGTCGCGCACGCGCTGTACGGGGCGGGGCGCCCGCCGCCGGGACCGCGGGGTCTCGGCGGCGGGCGCTGGTGCTGTCAGAGTCATCGGACGACGTGGTCTTCCTTGCTCACCGGGTCACTTGGCGAAGTCGGGCAGCAGGTCGGCGAAGGCCGTGTCGAGCGTGGCCAGACCCTTGTCGAGCGGCTCGGCGCCCGAGGCGATCTTCGGCAGCTCCTGGTCCATCGGGCCCCACAGCGAGGAGTACTCCGGCAGCTCGGGTCGCGGCTGCGCGGCCGGCAGCACCGTCTGGAAGCCGGCGATGCCCGGGTCGGTCTTGACCTCGTCGGTGTAGGCGTCGTCGCGGGTCGGCAGCGTGGAGTTCTTCAGGGCGATCTGGGCCTGGGTCTCGGCCGAGGTCATGAACTTCACGAACGTGGCCGAAGCCTCTTGGTGCGCCTCGTCGGAGCCGGCGTAGATCGACAGGTTGTGGCCACCGGTCGGGGCGCCGGCCTCGCCGGTCGAGCCTGCCGGGACGGTCGCGATGCCGAGGTTGTTCTTGTCCTTGAACGCCGAGCCCGTGTAGAAGTTCGTGATCTCCCACGGACCCTGGATGATCGCGGCGACCTTGCCGTTGACGAAGGCGTCCTGGATGTGGGCGTACGCGTCGGCGGTGGTGTCCGCCTTGTGCAGTCCGGGGCCGTCGAAGAGGCCCTGCCAGGTGGTCAGGCCCTTCTTCGCCTCGGGGGAGGTGATGGTGATCTTCTTGTTCTCGGCGTCGACGGTGTCGGTGCCCTCGCCGTAGAGGAACGGCTGTGCGTAGTACGCGGCCGTCGAGCCCCAGTAGCCGTCCACCCCGGTCTTCGACTTGATCGTCGCGGCGTCGGCCTTGAGGTCGTCCCAGGTCTTGGGGGCCTCGGAGATGCCGGCCTTCTCGAAGAGCGCCTTGTTGTAGACCAGCGCGAGCGTGTCGGTGACGAACGGGACGCCGTAGGTCTTGCCGTCGTACTCGGCCTGCTTGATCAGGTTGGGGTGGAAGGCGTCCTTCTCCTCCAGGGCCTCGGTGTCGTCGAGCGGCGCGAGATAGCCCTTCTGGGCGAACGCAGGCGTCCAGCCGACCTCGGCGCGCAGCACGTCCGGAGCACCGCTGGCGCCCGCCGCGGTGTCGAACTTGTTCTGCGCCTGGTCGAAGGGCACGTTGACGTACTTGACCTTGATGTCCGGGTTGGCCTTCTCGAAGTCCTTGACCAGGGCCTTGTACGTCGGGGCCTCGTTGGTCGCGTTCGAGGTGTCCCACCAGGTGATGGTGACCGGGCCGTCGGTGCTGTCGCCGCCGCTTCCGCCACATGCCGATGCCGCGAGGGCGAGCGATGCCGCCACTGCGGTGGCCACGATGCCACGTCGCATGAGTTCTCCTTCGAATATGGGACCGGGCGAGGGGGACGCCCGGTGGTGTGACGAAGGTAACCCCGCGTCGAGGGAGAATGTAAGAGGCTTTCAGCAAAAGTTGCAAACTTGCTGAAAGTTCTTGCAGGCAGTGTGGCGGGAAGGCAGAATGTGATCGTGCCCATAACACCAGCCTCCGCCCGACTTGCTGACATCGCGGCCCATGCGGGCGTGAGCGAGGCGACGGTCAGTCGCGTGCTCAACGGCAAGCCCGGCGTCGCCGCGGGCACGCGCGAGGCGGTGCTCGCCGCGATCGACCTGCACGGCTACGAGCGCCCGGTGAAGCTGCGCCAGCGCAGCGAGGGACTGGTCGGGCTGATCACGCCGGAGCTCGACAACCCGATCTTCCCGGCGCTCGCGCAGGTGATCGCGCAGGGGCTGACCCGCCAGGGCTACACCCCGGTGCTCGCCACCCAGACCCCTGGCGGCTCGACCGAGGACGAGCTCACCGAGATGCTGGTCGACCGCGGGGTCACCGGGATCATCTTCGTCTCCGGTCTGCACGCCGACACCACCGCCGACATGACCCGCTACGAGAAGCTGCGTGCCCAGGGCGTGCCTTTCGTGCTCCTCGACGGGTTCAGTCCCGACATCAAGGCGCCGTTCATCTCGCCCGACGACCGCGAGGCGATGCAGCTGGCCGTCACCCACCTGGCCACGCTCGGCCACAGCAAGATCGGTCTCGCCGTCGGTCCGCGCCGGTTCGTACCGGTCCAGCGCAAGATCGAGGGCTTCGTTGCGACCATGGCCGACCGGTTCGAGCTCGACCCCGAGCAGATCGAGAAGGGCCACGTCCGCCACTCGCTCTTCACCCTTGAGGGCGGCCAGGCCGCGGCCTCCGAGCTGCTCGACGAGGGCTGCACCGCCATCGTCTGCGCCAGCGACATGATGGCGCTCGGCGCGATCCGCGCCGCCCGCTCCCGCGGCCTGCGCGTACCCGAGGACGTCTCCGTCGTCGGCTACGACGACTCCCAGCTCATCGCCTTCACCGACCCGCCGCTGACCACGGTCCGCAAGCCCGTCGCCGCGATGGGTCAGGCCGCCGTCCGCGCCATCCTCGACGAGATCGCCAGCACCGGCACGCCCCACTCGGAGTTCGTCTACCACCCCGAGCTGGTGGTCCGCGGCTCCACAGCCTCCGGCCCCCGCGTGAACCCCTGACCGGCCGAGAAGTCAGAATCTGACACCGAGAGGTCGATATTCGACGTCGAGACGCCGAAGATCGGCGCCGAGTCGGCAGCCTCACCAGCGACGGTTGGTCATCGCCGGCCGGAGAGCGTCGCGGAGCTCGCGCAGCCACCGGTCGAGGTGGTCGCCGGTGAAGTCGCCGCGGCGTACGACGATCACGGTCCATCCGTGGTCGCGCAGCCACTGGCGGCGCTCCTCGTCATATCTGCGCTGCTCGGCTGTCAGCTCGTGCGAGTCGATCCCGTCGTACTCCACGCACACGCGCGCGTGCACGTAGGCGAAGTCGAGACGGTACGTCGGTACCTCGCCGATCTCGATCCAGAATTGGGGCTCAGGCGCCGGCAGCCCGGCGTCATGGATGGTAAGCAGCGTCCACGCCTCCCGCGCCGACTCGACCCGAGGATCGACCAACGGCGCGAGCTCCTTGAGCTGCCGCACCCCGCGACGGCCGCGGTAGCGCGGCAGCGTCCGCAGGAAGTCGGCGGTCACCAGGCCGTGGGCACGGGCCAGGGCACACATCACCGCGAACGCCTCGCGGCGTCGGAGGTTGCAGCCGAGGTCGCAGGCCGTACGGAGCGGTACGGTGACGGTGACGCCACCGAGCTCCATGATGTCGGCCGGAACGAGATCGCGGCAGTGGCCGTCGATGCCCCTGCGCCGTGACCGCGTGCGCCCGCGGAGAGCGCAGGTCTCCAAGGGGACGTCGAGGTCGAGCTCGGCATAGGTCAGGGCGTTGACACCGTGGATGAGCGCGGCGGTGCGGTCGATCACCACATGATGGGGTGCCACGACCCGAGCGACAGCGGCGGCACGGGTGAGGGGTGTGTCCGGTGTGCTCGCGGGGACGAAGGCGCCGTGCACGACGCGGCGTACGGCGCCGTCGTCGATCATCCGGTAGACGTCATCGGAGCTGATGCCGATCGCGGCGGCGTCGGCGAGGTTGAAGGGGCTGTCGGGAATGGTGAGAGTGGTCATGACGCCAGCCTGGGCAACGCCGCCGACATTCTCGGTCGGGTCCCGGGCACCTGTGGATAACCCGCCCCCGAAGCCTTCCTGTGGACAGCAGTTGGCCCAAGACCCCCTGACCAATGTGCCACTCGGGGTCGATTTCCGACGTCTCGGCGCCGATTTCTGACTTCTCGGCGGGGTGGGTGGGCTGTCGCGCGGGGCCGGTGCGCGGCTGGCAGGATGGGCGCGTGACGATTGTGGCTGCTGCTGATGGGTCGGCGCTCGGAAACCCCGGGCCTGCGGGCTGGGGTTGGTACGTGGACGACTCCACGTGGGCGTGCGGCGGGTGGCCGCACGGGACCAACAACATGGGCGAGCTCACCGCGGTGCTCGACCTGCTGCGGCAGACGGCACACACCGGCGAGCCGCTGCTGGTCTACTGCGACTCGAAGTACGTCATCAACTCGGTCACCAAGTGGATGGCGGGCTGGAAGCGGAAGGGCTGGAAGAAGGCCGACGGCAAGCCCGTCCTCAACGTCGAGATCATGAAGGAGCTCGACGCGGCGATGCAGGGGCGCGAGGTGCGCTTCGAGTGGATCAAGGGCCACTCCGGCCACCCGCTCAACGAGGCCGCCGACAAGCTCGCCAACGGTGCCGCGCTGGCCTACCAGGAGGGACGCGAACCCGACCCAGGCCCGGGCTTCCCGGGCGCCGGAACTCCTGCGGAGAACCCCGCCGAGACCGCCATCGGTGCCGCGGCCCGGGCGCCCGAGACCGAGCCGGACGATCTGTTCAGCCTGCTGACCGCGGAGTCGGCGGGCGACGAGCCGGCGACGTACACCTTCTCAGCCGACCCGAGCAGGATCGACCCCGACTGGGTGCACAAGATGCTGTCCACGTCCTACTGGGCGAGCGGCCGCACGCGGCAGACGCAGGACGCCGCCAACAAGGGCTCGCGCTGCTACGGGGTCTACGACGCGGCGGGCAACCAGGTCGGCTTCGGCCGGGTCGTGACCGACCTCGCCGCCTTCGCGTGGCTGTGCGACGTGATCGTCGACCCGGGCGTACGCGGCCGGGGGATCGGCAAGCTGCTGGTCTCCGGCATCCTCGCCGACCTCGAGCCCTACCGGATCGGCCGGATGCTGCTGGCCACCGAGGACGCCCACGAGCTCTACGCGAAGTACGGCTGGGAGCCGCTGCCCGCGCCCGAGCGGTGGATGATCAGGCAGGGCTGAGGACGCCGACTCCGGGTGACCGCCCACGTGCTAGCGTCGGGGTGATCGTGATCCGAGGCGAGGAGGTGAGACCCGTGTACGCAGTGTCCACAGCGGGTGCTCCCCGCCAGCCACGATCGTGCGGCTGAGCCCAGGTCCGGGCCGGCCACGGGAGCGCCTGCGGAAACCTCTCCGAAAGACGGTCCCATGAACACTTCTCGTGAACGCGCTCTGGTCCTCGGCGGCGGTGGATCGGCCGGCAACGCCTGGCTGATCGGCGTGATCGCCGGCCTCGCCGACGGCGGCGTCGACGTGACCGACGCCGATCTGATGATCGGCACCTCCGCAGGCGCCACGACCGCGATCCAGATCGCCGGGGCGAACCCGGCCGACCTCTACGCCGCCGTCCGGGACACCTCGATCCCTGCCCGGGCCCCGAGACCTGGGCACACGCCGAGGTTCACCCACCTCGAACGCACCAACGCGATCATCGCCGCATCCGCCGACCTGGCCGACATGCGCCGCCGGATCGGCGCGGACGCGCTGGAGCTGGCCGAGGAGGCCGGTCCATCGAGTCGTGAGCGCTGGCACGACACCGTGGCAGTCCGGTTGCCCAGCCCCCGCTGGCCCCAGCGCGACATCCTGCTCACTGCCGTCGACGCCGACACGGGCGAGCCCGTCGAGCTCGACCGCGACAGCGGCATCGACGTGGTGGACGCGGTCGCGGCCAGCTGCGCCGGCGGCCCGGCGTACGCGGTCGGCGAGCGGCGCTTCATCGACGGCGGCTATCGGCGCTCGAGCGAGAACGCCGACCTGGCGAAGGGATACGGCCGCGTGCTCGTGCTCTCGCCCCTCGGCGGCCGCACCAGACACCCGGCCGGCTGGCACAGCGATCTCGCCACCCAGGTCGAGGAGCTCCGTGGCGCCGGGAGCGACGTCGAGACGCTCCTGCCCGATGCAGGCTCCCGCGAGGCGTTCGGCGAGAACATGATGGACTTCTCGACCCGGCCCGTCGCGGCACGCGCCGGCCACCGCCAAGGCCACGACATCTCGGGGAGACTGGCCGCGTGCTGGCGCCGATGAGTCCCCGACGGCGTACTTTCATCTCCAGGTCGACACCAGGAGCAGAGAGATGACCAAGTATCTGATCGCCTTCCGCGACGAGGCGATGGACTACCGTGAGGGCGGCGCGGCTTGAGCACGTACGGCGTCGTCGGCGGCGGGATCGTCGGGCTGGCGGTGGCGCGGGAGATCCTGCGCCGCGGCCGGGCCGAGACGGTGGTCGTCTTCGAGAAGGAGGCCACCCTCGGCGCCCACCAGACCGGCCACAACTCCGGCGTCGTCCACGCCGGCATCTACTACCGGCCCGGCAGTCTCAAGGCCCGGCTCTGCGCCCGCGGCCGTGACCTCCTCGAGGAGTTCGCGGCCGAGCACGCGATCCCCCTGGAGCGGTGCGGCAAGCTCGTCGTCGCGGTCGACGAGACCGAGATGGACCGCTTCGACGCGCTCGAGAAGACCGCCACCGCCAACGGTGTGCCCGGTCTGCGGCGCGTCGGACCGGAGGAGATCAAGGAGATCGAGCCGTACGCGGCCGGGCTGGCCGCCCTGCACTCGCCCCGCACGGCGATCACCGACTACGTCGCGGTGACCGAGGCGCTCGGCCGGTGCATCGTCGAGGCCGGGGGAGAGGTACGCCTCGGTCAGGAGGTCATGGGCGTCCACCACGTCCCCGGCGGGATCGAGGTGGAGACCGCCACCGGGCGCACCCGGCTCGACCATCTCGTCGTCTGCGGCGGTCTCGAGTCCGACCGGCTCGGCGAGCTGACCGGCGGGCCGAAGGGGCCGCGGATCATCCCGTTCCGGGGTGAGTACATGCAGGTGAGCGCCGCGAAGCAGGACCTCGTCCGGGGCATGGTCTACCCGGTGCCGGACCCGCGCTACCCGTTCCTGGGCGTCCACTTCACCCGCCGGGTCGGCGGCGGGCTCGAGGTCGGACCCAACGCCTTCCTGGCGCTGAGCCGCGGCCGCTACGGCCGGGCGTCGCTGACGCCGGCCGACCTCGCCGACACGCTCGCCTGGCCGGGCTTCTGGCGGTTCGCGGCGGAGCACTGGCGCACCGGGTTCACCGAGCTCCGCGGCGTACTCTCCAAGCGGGCCTACATGCGGGCCGCCCAGCGCTACGTGCCCGAGATCGGCGCGGACGACGTCGTCCGGGCCGGGCTCGGGATCCGGGCCCAGGCCGTCGAGCGGGACGGATCGCTCGTCGACGACTTCGTCATCCACCACACCGAGGCGGTCACCTCGGTGCGCAACGCGCCGAGCCCGGCGGCGACCTCCAGCCTCGCGATCGCGGAGTACGTCGTCGAGCAGATGTCGTGACGTACCGTCTCGATCTCGAGAACTGACGCATCGATCCCGTTTCCTGACGCCTCGACGCCGATTTCTGACGTCTCGACGTCAGAGTCTGCCTATTCGGCGGGGGTGGCGGGCCAGGTCTCGGGGAAGTCCTTGGCCAGGCGGTCGTGCTCCTTGGTGAGCTTCTTGCGGGCCTTGGCGGAGATGCGGTCGCCGAAGACGGTGCCGTTGGTGTGGTCGGTCTCGTGCTGGAGGCAGCGGGCGAGGAGGCCGTTGCCCTCGAAGTGGACCGGCTCGCCGTCGAGGCCGAAGCCGTCGACCGCGGCCCAGTCGGGGCGGCCGCACTCGACGAAGGCGCCGGGGAAGGAGAGGCAGCCCTCCAGGTCGACGTCGAGACGGCGGTCGTCACCCTCGGGAAGGGTCAGGACGGGGTTGCAGACCACGCCGACGGTGCGGCGCCCGGTGGCGTCGGGGCAGTCGAAGACGAAGATCGCCACGTCCTCACCGATCTGGTCGGCGGCCAGGCCGACGCCCTCGGCGGCGTACATCGTCGCGACCATGTCGGCGGCCAGCGCGGTCAGAGCCTCGTCGAAGACCTCGACCTTCTTCTTCGGGCGGTGCATCACCGGGGTGCCCCAGCGCGTCATCGGTCGCACCGTCCCGCCGGTGGGCAGGGCTCCGTGAGGGGTGAGCGGAGACGCGGATTCGAGCGATGAGTCGGCCATGTGCCAACCCTATAGAGAACTGGTACGCGGTTTGTTACCGCCATCACCGTCCCGAAGTGTAGACCGCGTTGTAACTCCCAGTTACAGTTCTACCCATGAGTATCCTCCAAGGCCTACGTGGCGGGATGGCGAACGGCGTCCCGTCCGGCGAGTCCCGCGACCCGATCGGGTTCGCCGTGGCCGGTCTGCGCAAGCTCTCGCAGAGTCCTGCGCTCGACCGGCTCGGCGTCCGCAAGCAGACCGAGCAGGTCGTCTTCACGGTGACCCGCAGTGGATTCAAGACGATCGCGGCGACGAGCCGGGCGTTCAAGAAGAAGGGCAAGAAGGGCGCCCCCGGCGTCCGCGTACCCAACGCCATCCCCAAGGGCGTCTTCGACCTGACCCCGAGCGAGGACGAGCAGATGCTCGTCGACGTCGTCACCGACTTCGCCACCGAGGTCGTGCGCCCCGCCGCGGCCGAGGCCGACGAGGCCTGCGCCGCTCCGGAGGAGCTGCTCAAGTCGAGCCTGGAGATCGGGCTGCCGATCCTGGGTGTCCCCGAGGCGCTCGGCGGCATCTCCGAGACCCGCTCCGCCGTCGCCGGCACCCTGGTCGCCGAGGCGCTGGCCAAGGGCGACCTGGGCCTGACCGTCGCCGCCCTCGCGCCCGGCTCGGTCGCGACCGCGCTCGGCCTGTGGGGCACCGACGAGCAGCAGCAGACCTACCTGCCCGCGTTCACCGAGGGCAACGTGCCCGCCGCCGCGTTCGCGCTCAACGAGGACCGGGTCCTCTTCGACGTGCTCTCGCCGGCGACCACGGCGACCCGCACCGCCGACGGCTTCGTCCTCAACGGCGCCAAGTCGCTGGTCGCGCGCGGTGCCGAGGCCGAGCTCTTCGTCGTCGGCGCGTCCCTCGAGGGCAAGCCGGTCCTGTTCCTGGTCGAGTCCTCGACCCCGGGCCTGACCATCGAGTCCGAGCCCGCGATGGGCGTACGCGCCGCCTCGCTGACCAAGCTGAGCCTGAGCGAGGTGAAGGTCCCCGCCGAGGCCGTCCTCGGTGAGACCGACGGCTCGACCTACCGCGAGGCCGTGCGGCTCTCCCGCCTGGCTTGGTGCGCGCTGTCCATCGGCGTCGGCCAGGCCGTCCTCGACTACGTGACGCCCTACGTCAAGGAGCGCGAGGCGTTCGGCGAGCCGATCGCCCACCGTCAGTCGGTGGCATTCATGGTCGCCAATATCGCGATCGAGCTGCAGGCGATGCGCCTGGTCACCTACAAGGCCGCCAGCCGGGTGGCGCAGGGCATCGACGCGACCCGCGAGATCGCGCTCGCCCGCAAGCTGTGCGCCGACAAGGGCATGCAGATCGGCCTCGACGGCGTGCAGCTGCTCGGTGGCCACGGCTTCGTCAAGGAGCACCCGGTGGAGCGGTGGTACCGCGACCTGCGTGCGATCGGGATCATGGAAGGCACGGTGCTGGTCTGATGGCCATCAATCTCGAAGACCCCAAGAAGCTCAAGCCGCTGCGCGAGCAGATCCACCAGGTCGCGATGAACATGCTGCGACCGATCTCGCGCAAGTACGACAAGGCCGAGCACGAATACCCGACCGAGCTCGACATGCTCGCCGCCATGGCCGACGGTCTCGCCGAGTCCGGCCAGGGTGAGGGCGCGGGCGCCACCGGCGTACGCCGTGACTCCAAGCCCGACGACGGCACGGTCAAGAACGGCGCCAACATGTCCTCGGTCATCTCCGTCTCGGAGATGTGCTGGGGCGATGTCGGGCTGACGCTCGCGATGCCGCGCCAGGGCCTCGGCAACTCGGCCATCGCCTCGGTCGCCAACGACGAGCAGCACGAGCGCTTCGACGGCATCTGGGCCTCGATGGCGATCACCGAGCCCGGCACCGGCTCCGACTCGGCCAACATCAAGACCACCGCGACCCTCGACGGCGACCACTACGTGCTCAACGGCGAGAAGATCTTCGTCACCTCCGGCGACCGCTCCGACGCGGTCGTGGTGTGGGCGACGCTCGACAAGGAGCTCGGCAAGGCGGCGATCAAGTCGTTCGTGGTCGAGAAGGGCACGCCCGGCATGAAGGTCGAGCGGCTCGAGCACAAGCTCGGCATCAAGGCCTCCGACACCGCCACGATCACCTTCACCGACTGCCGGGTGCCTGCCGAGAACCTTCTCGGCAGCCCGGAGATCAACGTCAAGGAGGGCTTCGCCGGTGCGATGGCCACCTTCGACAACACCCGGCCGCTGGTGGCCTCGATGGCGGTCGGCTGCGCCCGTGCCGCGCTCGACTACACCCGCGACCTGCTCGAGAAGGCCGGCGTGGAGATCGACTACGACCGCCCCGCCCACCTGCAGTCGGCGGCCGCGGCGAAGTTCCTCCAGCTGGAGTCCGACTACGAGGGCGCCTACCTGCTGATGCTGCAGGCCGCCTGGATGGCCGACAACCGCAAGCCCAACTCCAAGGAGGCCTCGATGGCCAAGGCCAAGGCCGGCCGGGTGGGGTCCGACGTGACCCTGTCCTGCGTCGAGCTGGCCGGCACCATCGGCTACTCCGAGGGCGAGCTGCTCGAGAAGTGGGCCCGCGACTCCAAGATCCTCGACATCTTCGAGGGCACCCAGCAGATCCAGCAGCTCATCGTGGCTCGTCGGGTCCTCGGGCTCTCGTCGGCTCAGCTGAAGTAGGTCGATAGGGTTCGACGCCATGAGTGTCTTGGTGGTGTCGGCGACGAAGGCCGAGGCGGCCCACGTACCTTCCGGTTTCAAGGTGGTGATCACCGGGATCGGGAAGGTCGCGGCCGCCTCGGCCGTCTCGCGTGTGCTGGCGGCCGACAAGACCATCCAGCAGGTCGTCAACATCGGCTCCTGCGGCGCGCTGCGCGACGGCCAGGCCGGCCTGATCGAGGTCGGCACCGTCCTCAACCACGACTTCTCCTCCGCCGCGATCCGCGCCCTGGGCTACGACGTCGAGGACGCCCTGACCGTCGGCGACTCCGACATCGTGTGTGCCACCGGTGACCTCTTCGTCGCCGACGCGGACGTACGCTCCGGGCTCGCCGAGCGCGCCCACCTGGTCGACATGGAGGCCTACGCCGTCGCCTGGGCCGCCCGCGAGGCCGGCGTCCCGGCGCGCATCGTCAAGCACGTCTCCGACAATGCCGACGAGTCGGCCCTGGAGTGGGTCAACGTCGTCGACCGTTCCGCCCGGGATCTGGGTGAGTGGCTGGCGGACAACGTCGACTGAGGGTTCGGGTTGTCGGGGTACTCCAGGGAGTTTCCGTCGGGTTACTGGCGAGTAACCGACGGAAACTCCCTGGAGTAACCGAAAAAGACCCCCTCAGGCGTCCAGATCAGACATGTCGAGCACGAACCGGTAGCGCACGTCGCCACGGTCGAGGCGGTCGAGGGCTTCGCTGACGCGGCTGGACGGCAGGACCTCGACATCGGCTCCGATGCCGTGCTCGGCGGCGAAGGCGAGGAGGTCGGCGGTGGTGGCCAGGCCGCCGCTGCCCGCTGAGGTGAGCCGCTTGCGCCCGATCAGCAGGTCGATGATGTCCACGCTGACGGTGCCGAGGTCGCCGACCTGGCACAGAGTGCCGTCCATGGCGACGACGTGGAGGTAGGGCGCCAGGTCGTGCGGGGCGGAGATCGTGTCGATCACCACGTCGAAGCTGTCGCGGGCGGCTGCCATCGCCTCCTCGTCGGTGGAGACGAGCAGGCCGTCGGCGCCGAGCCCCTTCGCGTCGGCGGCCTTGTCGGGCGTACGGCTGATCACGGTGGTGTCGGCGCCGAGGGCGACCGCGAGCTTGACGGCCAGGTGGCCGAGGCCGCCCAGGCCGGCCACCGCGACCCGGGTCGACGGGCCGACTCCGAGTGTGCGCAGCGGCTCCCAGACCGTGATCCCGGCGCACAGCAGCGGCGCGGCCGCAGCGGGGTCGAGGCCGCGGGGGAGGGCATGGACGAAGCGGTCGCGCACGACGTACTCACGGGCGTACCCGCCGAGGGTGCGGCTCCCGTCGCGGCGGTCGGTGCCGTCGTAGGTGAGCGTCGGGAACTCGCGGCAGAAGTTCTCCTGCCCGGCCAGGCACATCGCGCAGGTGCCGCACGAGTCGACGATGTTGCCGACCGCGACCGGGTCGCCGACCGCATGGGTGGTGACGGCGGACCCGATCTCGGTCACCGTCCCGGTGAACTCGTGCCCGGGTACGAGCGGCGAGTCTCTGGTCCCGTCGTGGGCGCGAAGGGCGTGCAGGTCGGTGTGGCACACGCCGCAGAAGTCGACGCGCACCGCCACGTCGTCAGGCCGCAGGTCGCGGCGTCGGATCGGGGCGCGGACCAGGGAGGTGGTGGCGGGTTCGCCGGCCTGCCACGCGAGAGTCGTCCTCATGCGGTTCCTTTAAACAGACTAGTTGGTCTATCGCAGCGTACGCAGCAACGCCGGATCTCGCAAACAGAACGGTTGGTCTGGCATCATCGGCGCCATGGACGACCCGACCACGAGATCACCGGGACCCTCCACGGCGCGGGGAATCGCCACCCGCGGGCGGATCATCGAGGCGGCGACCACAGAGTTCGCGCGGTACGGGCTGGCCGGCGCCCGCATCGACCGGATCGTCGCCGCCGCGCGCACCAACAAGGCCCAGCTCTATGCCTACTTCGGCGACAAGGACGGCCTCTTCGACGCGATCTTCGTCGACTCCCTGGAGCGGATCACCGAGATGGTGCCGATCCGCGACGGTGACCTGGCCGACTGGGCGGTGCGGCTCTACGACGACTACCTCGAGAACCCCGACCTCGTCCGGCTTGCCACCTGGGTGCGGCTCGAGCGGCGACCCGCCGGCTTCCTGGCCGAGGAGGCCGAGGAGCTCGGGGACGTGAAGCGACAGGCGATCACCGAGGCCCAAGCCGCGGGGAAGGTGCGCGCCGGGGACCCCGACGACCTCAAGGCGCTGGTCATCGGCATGTCGATGACGTGGTCACCGGTGAGCAACGTCTACGCCGCGACCCGCGAGGAGCCGGCCGAGGTGCACGAGCGCCGGCGCGCGCTCCTGCGGGACTCGGTCGCGCGCGTGGTCGCGCCGGGCTGAGCTCAGCAGGCGGTGTAGGAGGCTCCGGCCGACGGGGTGGCGATGAGGTGGCCGGGCGGGTTGTGGCCGGCCTCGGCGAAGGCTCGGTCGATGGCCGCGGTGACGGTCTCCACCGCCTCCGAAGGAAGGATCGAGACGATCGAGCCGCCGAAGCCGCCGCCGGTCATGCGGGCGCCGTCGGCGCCGGCCTCGACCGCGGTGGAGACGGCGAGGTCCAGCTCGACGACGGAGATCTCGAAGTCGTCGCGCATCGAGGCGTGCGAGGCGGCGAAGAGCTCGCTGATCGAGGCCCAGTCGCCCTCGCCCAGGGCAGTCACGGTCGGCTCGACGCGGGCGGTCTCGGTGACGATGTGGCGGGCACGGCGGCGCACGACCTCGTCCCCGAGGGTCTCGACCTGCTCCAGGTCGGCCTCGCGCAGCGAGCTCAGCCCGAGGTCGGCGGCGGCCTTCTCGCACTGCGCACGTCGAGAGGCGTAGCCGCCGTCGGTCAGCTGGTGCTTGACCCGGGTGTCGGTGACCAGGATGGTGCGCTCACCCAGGGCCAGCGGGACGCTGTGGTGCTCGCCGGAGTCGAAGTCGATCAGCAGCGCGCCGCCGGCCTCCGCGAAGACCGCGACCGACTGGTCCATCCCGCCGGTGGGTGCGTCGGCGACCTCTGTCTCGGCCCGGATCCCGGCATCGACGATCGCCCGCTGCAGGTCGGCGTCGAGGGTGCGTCCCGCGGCGCCGAGCGCGGCCACGGCGGTCGCACACTCGACCGAGGCCGACGAGGACAGCCCGGCGCCGAGCGGCACCGACGACTCCAGGTGCATGTCCAGACCGCCGGAGACGAGTCCGGCCTCGCGCAGGGTCCACAGCACCCCCGCGACGTACGCCGCCCAGCCCTCGATCTCGGGTCCGAGCTCGTCGACGTGGCCGGTGAAGGGTTCCGGCTCCTGGGCGGAGGTGATCCGGATGACGCCGTCGGTGCGCGGCGCGGCCGCGGCGTAGGTGGCGTGGGGGAGTGCGACCGGCAGCACCAGGCCGGCGTTGTAGTCGGTGTGCTCGCCGATCAGGTTGACCCGCCCCGGCGCCCTCCCGGTCACTGCGGCCTCGGTGCCGAAACGGGTGCGCAGCTCCGAGATCGCGCGAGCGGTGAGATCGGTCGGTTCGAGCATGAAGCAAAGTGTGCCGCGTGCGCGCGGCAGACCTCGATTCGGGGCGCTCCTGGGCGCTCGCCCGCAGAGCCCCGGGATCAGCCTCGCGAGGAGTTGCGCGAACGGCCGCGGACGATGCCGATGAAGGTCTGCACCCGCTCGTCGTTGTTGTCGATCAGCCAGGCGAGGCCGACGGTGGTGGGCTCGATGCCGGCGACGGGACGCGAGACGGCGTCCTTGCGGTGGAACAGCCGGGCGATCGACATCGGCACGATGGCGACGCCGGTGCCGGCCGCGACCGTCTCCACGGCGTCCTTCTCGCTCATCGGCGGCCAGTCGAGCTGCGCGACGCTCGGGGTCCAGCCGCCGCGCTCGGGGATGACCAGCTGCTCCTCGGCGAGGTCGTCGAGGGTGACCTCGTCGAGCAGAGAGAGCAGGTGCTCGTGGCCCATGACCGCGACCGGCTGCTCCTCGTAGAGCGGGATGCAGTGCAGACCGTCGCGGTCGATGGGCAGCCGGACGAGACACATGTCGAGCTCGCCCTCGCGCAGCAGCTGCTCCTGCTCGGCCTCGGCGACCGGCACCAGCTCGAGCCGTTCGCGGCTGCGCTCGCGCCAGATCCTGGCCCACTTGTCAGGGGTGGCTCCGGTGACGAAGCCGACGGTGAAGGTCACGCTCCCATCCTTCCATCAACGCCGCCGGAATCCCGCGTTGAAGAACGTCGCATTCTCTACCACTCCCAAGTTTCTATTGGGTGACAGGTTTGCTAACGTCGGAGACGTCAGCCGAGACCGGCTGCCGGACGAGGGAGCCGTACCCGGAAGCGCGACAAGACGGCCGTCTGGAGTGGTCATGTCCTGGCTTTTTCTTGTTGGATCCGGCGTGCTCGAAGCCGTGTGGGCCCTTGCTCTGGGTCGCACCGAAGGCTTCTCCCGCGTGGTCCCTTCGGTCGTCTTCGTGATCGCCTTGGTCGGCAGCCTGGTGGGCCTCGGTCTCGCCATGCGCACCCTGCCGATCGGCACCGCCTACGCCGTCTGGGTCGGCATCGGCGCCGCGCTCACCGTCGGCTACTCGATGATGTCCGGCGACGAGGCCGTCAGTGCCGTACGCGTCGTGCTGATCGTCGCGCTGGTCGGCTGCGTCATCGGCCTGAAGCTCACCCACTGAGGGTTTGCGCGAGGACACGTGCTGCGGCGCTTGACTCTTTCGATATGAGTGCGAAACTTGCCCTCTCCACAGTTATCTATCGCATGACAGAAAAAGGCGATGCCACGGTGTCACAGATCTCGCCGCGCCCGGGTCGCGGTCGTCCACGGCTGCTCCCCGGAAAGATCGCGGCGAACCCCCGCGACCAGATCCTCGCTGCGGCCGCAGAGCTCTTCGTGAGCCGCGGCTATGCCGGCACCACCACCCGTGAGATCGCGGACGGTGCCGGCCTGAGGCAGGCCTCCATCTACTACCACTTCGGCAGCAAGGAGGAGATCCTCGCCGCACTGCTCGAGCGCTCCGTCCAAGCGAGGGTCGAGCAGGCCGGGAAGATCGAGGCCGGGATGGACTCGGTCGCACCCGATGCCGCCCTCTACGCCCTCGCGGTCAGCGACATGAGCGCGCTCGTGGCGATGCCCTACAACATCGGCATGCTCTACCGCCTGCCCGACGTCATCGCCTCGCCCGTCTACGACCGCTACGGCCATCTCCGTGGCGAGCTGGTCGCCGGCTACGGCCGGGTCGCGGAGCGCGCCGCGGCAGAGCGGGTGCCGGCGGGTGGTGAGCCGGGTCTGGGTGACCTGCTGGTGCAGATGGTCGAAGGGGTCATCAGCCTGCGCCGCGAGGACCGGATCGGCAGCACCACCGTCGCCACGATCGCCTCGGCCTGCCTGCGCCTGTGCGGCATCGCCGAGGATGCGATCGAGCAGGCCCGCGAGACGGCGCTGACGGCGCTCGCCCAGACCTGAGGTCCCAGACCTGAGGTCCTGAGATCGTGGACCGGGTCAGTGCATCCCCGGCTCGTGGGCCAGGTGTGACTCGGGCTCCAGCTGGAAGGTGGAGTGCTCGACGTCGAAATGGCCGGCGAGGCATGCCTGGACGCGGTCGAGGACGCTCGGCGCGCTGCCGTCGGTGAAGCACGCGTCGCGCAGGGTCAGGTGGGCCGAGACGGTCGGCAGGCCGGAGGTGACGGTCCAGGCGTGCAGGTCGTGCACCTCGACGACGTGCTCGACCCCGAGCAGGTGCCGGCGCAGGTCCTCGACGACGACCTCCGCCGGGGCGCCCTCGAGCAGGATCCGGCCGCTGTCGCGGAGCAGACGGACCCCTGCGTACGTCATCAGGGCGACGACCACGAGCGAGGCCACCGGGTCGGCGCGGGTCCAGCCGGTGAGCAGGATGACGATGGCGGCGACGAGGGTGCCGATGAAGCCGTAGAGGTCGGAGAGCACGTGCTGGTAGGCGCCCTCGACGTTGAGCGAGGTGCGGTTGGCGCGGGCCATCAGCGCGGCCGCGAGCACGTTGACGGCGCAGCCGACCAGCGCGACCACGAACATCGGCCAGCCCTCGGCGTCGGGCGGGTCGAGCAGGCGCCGGACCGCCTCCACACCGACGAGCGCGGCGAAGACGATCAGGGTGATGCCGTTGAGCGCGGCGGAGAGGATCTCGGCGCGCTTCCAGCCGTAGGTCCACTGGCCGTGCGCGGGCCGGGCGGCCAGCCGCATCGCCCACAGCGCCGCCGCGATCGCGCCCACATCGGTGAGCATGTGGCCGGCGTCGGCCAGCAGGGCGAGCGAGTCCGCGAGGATCGCGACCACGACCTCACCGATCAGGAACACCCCCAGCAGGCCCATCGCGGCGACCAGATAGCGCCGGTCCGCCGCGGGGGAGATGTGGTCGTGGTCGTGCCCCATGTCTGAGGAGTCTAGGTCGGATATCCGCGTGCTCCCCGGCAGCGACCGTGGAATGGTTCCCTCCATGTCGAAGACCGCTGACTTCCTCTCGCTGCACACCTCGGGCCACCCGCTGCTGATGCCCAACGCCTGGGACGCCGGCTCCGCGAAGCTCCTGGCTTCGCTCGGCTTCTCGGCGCTGGCCACGACCAGCAGCGGGTACGCCGCCACCCTGGGCCGCCCCGACGGCCGGGTCACCCGCGAGGAGGTCCTCGCGCACGCGTCCGCGCTGGTCTCGGCGGTCGACGTGCCCGTCTCCGCCGACCTCGAGGGCGGCTTCGGGGCCACCACCGCGGAGGTCGAGGAGACCTATCGGCTCGCTGCGGCCACTGGCCTGGCGGGCGGGTCGATCGAGGACTACGCCGGTGTCGAGGAGGACCGGGTCCTCCCGCTCGCGGAGGCCGCCGAGCGGGTCGCCGCGGCCGCCGCTGCGGCCGGCGACGGCTTCGTCCTCACCGCCCGCGCCGAGAACCATATCCGCGGCCACGACTACCTCGACGACACGATCGCCCGGCTGCAGGCCTACCAGGAGGCCGGCGCCGACGTCCTCTTCGCGCCGGGCGTCGTCGCCGTCGAGGACGTACGCCGCGTGGTCGAGGCCGTCGACCGTCCGGTCAGCGTCCTGCTGCTCCCCGGTGGCCCCTCGGTCCCCGAGCTCGCCGAGGCCGGCGCCGCCCGTATCTCGGTGGGCGGCTCCTTCGCCTTCGCCGCCCTGGGGGCCGTGAAGCGCGCCGCGGAGGAGCTGCTCGGCAGCGGCACGACCGGCTACACCGAGCTGGCGGCCGAGGGTGCCGCCGCACTTCGCAACGCTGGTTGACTGGCGCCGTGACCGATGAGCTGACGGTGGTGCGTGCCGGCTACGCGCCGATCAAGGGGACCAGACACCTTGCCCGCGACCAGGTGCGGTTCGATGCCAAGGGCGTCGTGGGCGACCGCGGGTTCGCGCTGGTCTCCCTCGACGACGGCGATCCGGGGCATGGGCGCGTGGTGCGCACCGTGCAGCACCCCGCCCTGGTCGCCGTCCACGCCGAGCAGGTCGGGGGCCGGCTCGACGTCGTCCTGCCCGACGGCCGTTCCGCCTCCGCGGAGCCGACCGTGACCGGGGAGCACGTCGTCTGCGACTACTGGGGGCGCGAGGTCGACCTGGAGCTGGTCGGCGGCCCGCACGCGGACCTCTTCTCCGAGTATCTCGGCAGACCGGTCCGTCTCGCCCGCGCACAGCGGGGCGAGGTGATCTTCGCCGGCTCGGTCTCGGTCGTGACGACCTCCTCGGTGCGCGAGCTGGCCCGGCAGACCGCCAACGACGACCTGGACCCGGCGCGGTTCCGGCCCAACCTGGTCGTCGAGACCGACGAGCCCTTCGCCGAGGACGACTGGCTCGGCCAGGAGTTCCGCGTCGGTGAGGCCACGCTGCGGATCGGCGGGCCCATCCCACGCTGCGCCGTGATCGACGCTCGTCCGGAGACGGGGGAGCGCGACGTACGCCTGCTGAAGGCGCTCGTCTCGAGCCGACCGACCAACCGCGCCGGCGAGCCGATGTTCGGCGTCTTCGCCGAGGTGGTCACGCCCGGCGCCGTCGGCTGAGCGAGGTCTTTACCGCCCCGGTCGGCCATCCGCCGGTGGCGGCGTGGACCGGGTGCGTACTCTCCAGTTGTGGACATGCAAACGCTGTTGTCGCGCGACTCCCTGAAGGTCGCCCTGGTCGTCAACGCCGGCTCCCGCCGGGGCGAGGACGCGCTGGCGTCCTCCGAGGAGAAGCTCCGGTCCGCCGGGATCGAGGACGTACGCACCTACGCCGTCCGTTCGGGCGACGAGCTGGAGGCCGCGCTCGACGAGGTGGCCGCCGCGAAGCCCGACCTGCTGGTCATCGGTGGTGGTGACGGCTCGGTCAGCGCCGCCGCGGGCCGCATCGCCAACACCGACGTCGTCCTCGCCGTCATCCCGCTCGGCACCGCCAACGACTTCGCCCGTACGCTCGAGCTCGAGCTGGAGCCCGAGGCCGCCATCGAGCAGCTGCTCGAGGGCAAGGTCATCAACGTCGACGTCGGCAGGGCCAACGGTCATGCCTACCTCAACGTCGCCTCGTTCGGTCTCTCGGTCGCCGTGACCGAGGCGCTGAGCTCGGGGATGAAGAAGGTGATCGGCCCGGCGGCCTACCCGGTGGCGACCGTGAAGGCCTACCGCGAGCACACCCCGTTCACCGCCCGTCTGGAGTTCCCGGAGGGTGACCACGAGACCGTCGAGTTCGAGGACCTGCTCCAGGTGGCCGTCGGCAACGGCCGTCACTACGGCGGCGGCCACACCGTCTCGCCCTCGGCCTCCCTCGACGACGACCTCCTCGACGTCTACGCGATCATGCGCGGCAAGATGAGCGACCACGTCTCCATCCTCCGCCTGCTGAAGAGCGGTCACTTCGTCGAGCACGAGCAGGTTCACCACACCACCACCCGCGCGGTGCGCGTGACCACCGACGAGCCGATGCCGGTCAACCTCGACGGCGAGCTTCTCACCGAGACGCCGACCGACTTCACGGTCGAGAGCAACGCGCTCCACGTCGCGGTGCCGATGCGCAGCCGTGCCGGCCGCCTGGACGGCCCGCCGCCCGACGCTAGGGACGAGCGGGCCGAGGCCTAGATGATTGATGCACGGGCTGACCTGCTACGCGACGCTCGGCATCCACGCTGGCGGCGTTGCCGCCCTTCAACAGACGCCCGGTCTGCCCTCAGGGCGGCGCCTTGCCAGCGCGGCGCCGAGCGCCGCTCGCGACGGCCACCCCGCGCATCAATCATCTAGATCGGGCTCAGGGCCGGCCGGCTCGGGGCACGTCGACCCGGATGGCCAGCAGGCGTGCCGCGGTCTCGGCCTTGCGGGCCTCCTCGAAGAAGTCCGGCGCCGCGCAGACGAAGAGCGTACGGCCATCGCTGCCGCCCAGCATGCACGCGAACACGCCGCCGCCCGGCTCGATCTGCTCGAGGATCTCCCCACCCTCGGCGACCCTGACCAGCCGGCCGAAGACCGCGTCGGCGGCCCAGACCGCACCCTCGGCGTCGAGGCAGCAGCCGTCGGGGGCGAGGACCGCATCGCCCATCGCCTCCGCGAACGCCGTGTGGCTGGTGAGCTCGCCGAACTTCGCCCAGGTGCGCCGGTTGGTCAGCGACCCGTCCTCGGCGATGTCGAAGGCGCTGATCCGGTTGCCGCACGTCTCGTCGACGATGAGGGTGCCGTCGTCGGTGATCACGCTTCCGTTGGGGAACCACAGGTCGTCGGCGACCTCGGTCACCGTCCCGTCGGGGTCGACCCGCAGCAGCACCGTCGAGGCGACGTCGGCGCCGGCCATGATGTCGAAGCCGAAGTTGCCGACGTACGCCCGGCCCTGCTCGTCCACCACCATGTCGTTGAGGGGCTGGTCGACGTGACCGGAGAGGTCGGCGTGGGTCACCAGCGAACCGTCGGACTCGCGGCGCAGGATCCGGCGGTCCTTCATCGACACCACCAGGAGGTGGCCGTCGGGCAGCCAGCCCAGCCCCGAGGGCTGTCCCGGGACCTCCGCCTCGACCCGGAGGTCCGACCCGTCCTCCCGGGCCGAGTAGACCTTGTAGGAGTAGAAGTCCACGAACCAGATCCGGTCCTGGTGCCAGCGGGGGCACTCCAGGTAGTGCAGGTCCTCCACGACGGTGCTGATCTCTCGGGCCATGCGGGCTCCTCGGGTCGACGGTGACACAGGTTGCCCGACCCACCATGGCCCCTCGACGCCGCCCAGTCCGGGATTTCGCGGAGATCCCCGAATATTCGTTCGGCGCACCGAGCGGCTGGGCCTAGCCTCGGACGGTGATCTCCGCTTCCGCCGCTCTCGCCGTGGCGACCATCGCGCTCGGGATGGTCATCACCCCGGGGCCGAACATGATGTACCTGGTCTCCCGTTCGCTGGTCCAGGGGCGCACCGCGGGCCTGGTCTCGCTCGCCGGGGTCGTCACCGGCTTCGTGCTCTACGTCCTGGCGACGACGCTCGGTCTGGCGCTGCTGTTCGCGGTCGTCCCGGAGCTCTTCGTGGCGATCAAGATCGCCGGCGTGGCGTACCTGCTCTATCTGGCCTGGGGGATGGTGCGCGGCTCCAACCACGCGCTCACCCCCGACGCGGACCTGCCGCGGCACTCGGTCTGGCGGCTCTACCTCACCGGGCTGGCCACCTGTCTGCTCAACCCGAAGATCGCCCTGATGTACGGCGCGCTGCTCCCGCAGTTCGTCCACCCCGGGAGCGGCCCGACGAGCCTGCAGCTGATCGAGCTGGGCCTGGTGCAGATCGCGGTCGCGACCGTGGTCAACGCCGGGTGGGTGGTCCTCGCCGGGCGCGCCTCCGCGCTGCTCCGCCGCAGCCGCCGCGTCGAGCGCGGGGTGCGCTGGACGGCGGGCGGGCTGCTGGCGGGCTTCGCGATGCATCTCGGCTTCACGCGCGCTTCGGCCTGACCTACTCCTCCAGCCGCCAGGCCGCCTTGAGCGAGAGCTGGCCGCCGGTCTGGAGCAGAGCCCGGCTGTAGAGCCGCTCGGCCAGACGTACGAGCGCGACGCCGAAGGCGAGCAGCAGGACGACCGCGACGACCGGCTCCCACCAGGCGGCGGTGCCGTCGACGAGGCGCATCGGCATCAGCACGGCGGAGAGCGGTGGGATGTAGGAGCCGATCTGCGCGCCGACGCCGTCGAGGTAGAGCGCTCCGAAGAACATCAGCATGAGCAGCATCGTGATCGGCGTGGAGGAGGACTGCAGGTCCTCGGTGCGCGAGGCGAGCGCGCCGGCGACCGCCCACAGGGTGGAGAGCACCACGAAGCCGATCAGGAAGAAGACCACGAACCAGCCGATCGCGCCCGAGAGCGCCGGCAGCGCGAAGCTGAAGTCGGTCAGGCTCAGCCCGACCAGGCCGACGGCGACGTAGACGAGCATCTGGGCCACGGCGATGACGGCGTTGCCGATGATCTTGCCGGCGAGCAGCTGGCGCAGCGGTACGGCGGCCGCGATCATCTCCACGATCCGCGACTGCTTCTCCTCCACGACGCTGTTGGCCAGCGTCATTCCGAACATGATCGAGGCGAAGTAGAAGACGATCGCGAGCGCGTAACCGACCACCCAGCGGATGGCGCTCAGCTCGCTGTCACCCTCGATCTGGTCGAGCGTGACCTTCGACCCGGCGGTCAGCTCGGCTGCGGTGGTGCCGGCGGAGTCGGCGTTGGCGGCCAGCACGATCGCCTCGACCGCCTGGCTGACCACGTCGCGCAGCTCGGAGTCGGCCTCCTCGAGCGTGAGCAGTTCCCAGCCGTCCTTCGTCGAGTGCAGGTACGCGTCGGCCTGCTCCTCCTCGAGCGCATGCCTGGCGGCGTCGGCGTCGTCGACGGCGACCGGGTCGATGCTCACCTTCGCGTCGATGTCGCCCGCGCGCTCGGCGATGCCCTCGGCCATCGCCCGGGCGGTGGTGGAGGAGTAGGCGACGTCGTAGGTCTTCTCGCGGCTCTCGCCCCACGCGGTGAAGCCGAGCACGCCGACGATCACCGCGAGCATCACCGCGGTGCCGATGAGGGTCGACTTGTCGGTGGCGCGGACGGCGATCTCGCGGCGGGCGACGATCTGCCACACGGGCTGGCTCCTGGGCTGGGTCCTGGGCTGGGTCCTGCTGCTCGGGGTGCTCATGCGGTGACCTCCCGGTAGATCTCGGACAGGCGGGGAACGACGCGGTGGAAGTCGAGCACACTGCCGCGGCTGGTGGCCTCGGCGAGCAGCTTCTGCTCGGCGCCGGTGGAGACGACCTCGATCTCGGCCTCGGGACCGGAGACGTCGCGGACGTGGAGCCCGGGCAGGTCGCGTACCCAGCCGGCGTCGCCGTCCAGGACCACCCGGTAGCGCAGCGCTGCCTCGGCGCGCAGCTCGTCACCGGTGCCCTGGGTGACCACGCGACCGCGGGCCATGACCACGAGGCGGTCGCACAGCCGGTCGACGAGGTCGAGCTGGTGGGAGGAGAAGACGACCGGTACGCCGTCGCGGGCGTGCTCGCGCAGCAGATCGGCCATCGCCTCGATGGCCTCGGGGTCGAGACCGGAGAACGGCTCGTCGAGGATGAGCGCGACCGGCGCGGGCACGAGGGCGGCGATGATCTGGACGCGCTGCTGGTTGCCGAGGGACAGCTTCTCCAGCGGGTCCTTCGCGCGCTCGCCGAGACCGAACCGCTCCAGCAGCGAGGTGATGTCGCGACGGGCGTCGGCGGCGCTCATGCCGCGCAGCCTGGCCAGGTAGACGAGCTGGTCGAGGATCGGCTGCTTCGGGTAGAGGCCACGCTCCTCGGGCATGTAACCGAACCGGCGCCGGTCCTCCCGGGTGACCGCGTGCCCCTCCCAGGAGACCTTGCCGGCGTGTGCCGCCAGCACCCCCATGATCATCCTCATGGTGGTGGTCTTGCCGGCACCGTTGCCGCCCACGAACCCGGTGAGCCCACCGGACGGGACCGGGAAGGACACGTCGTCGACGGCGACCTTGTCGCCGAAGCGGCGGGTCAACCCGCTGACCTCGAGCATCGTTACTCCTCTGCGTTGGAAACGAACGAGGACAACGCTATTTCAGTGCCGCCGCCGGCGGATCAGTCGCGAGGATGAACCTGGCCTCACCCGTTGGTCGGGCCGGCAGGGAGCAGGCCGTGGCGGTGGATGTAGACCACCGTCTGCACCCGGTCGCGCAGCTGCAGCTTGGCCAGGCAGGCCGAGACGTGGGTCTTCACCGTCGCCTCGGTGAGATAGAGCCGGCGGGCGATCTCGTTGTTGCTCAGCCCCTCGCCGATCAGCAGCAGGACCTCCCGCTCGCGGGCGGTGAGGAGGCCGAGCTCGGCGGGCGGCTCCGGGCGCTGCGTCGCAGGCGCCTCGAGGCTGGTCACCCGGCCGATCACGCGCATGGTGACCTCCGGGGCGAGCAGCGCGTGGCCGTCGGCCGCGGCGCGTACCGCCTCGGCCAGCGAGTCGGGGTCGGCGTTCTTGAGCAGGAAGCCGCTCGCGCCCGCGGAGAGCGCGTCGAAGAGGTAGTCGTCGCGGTCGAAGGTGGTCAGGATGATCACCTTGGCGTGGCCCTCGGCGACCACGCTGCGCGTCGCCTCGATGCCGTCGGTGCCGGGCATCTGCACGTCCATCAGGATCACGTCGGGTCGCAGCTCACGCGCCTTCGCGATCGCGTCGGCGCCGTCGGAGGCCTCACCGACGACCGAGATGTCGTCCTCCATCGAGAGGATGAGACGAAATCCCGAGCGCACCAGCTGCTGGTCGTCGGCGAGCAGCACCCGGATCATCGCGCCGCTCCCGCCGAGGCCGGGACGGGGGAGTCGAGAGGGAACCGCACCCGCACCCGGAACCCCTGCACCGCCCGTGGTCCGATGTCGACCTCGGCCTTCCGCACCGCCGCCCGTTCGCGTACGCCCAGCAGGCCGAGGCCGCTGCCGGAGGTGCCGTGGCGCGGCCGGCCGTTGTCGGTGATCTCGACCTCGGCGTACGCAGCGGGCGCACCCCGGTCGACGCGGAGCACGACCTGGGCGCGGTCGGCGGTGGAGTGGCGGCGGACGTTGGCCAGC
Organism: Nocardioides luteus; assembly: GCF_014648595.1. Classification (GTDB taxonomy): domain Bacteria; phylum Actinomycetota; class Actinomycetes; order Propionibacteriales; family Nocardioidaceae; genus Nocardioides; species Nocardioides luteus. Next base: position 46,432 of record NZ_BMRK01000001.1, read on the forward strand.
GCCTCCTGGACGATCCGGTAGACCGAGTGCGCCAGCGCCAGGGAGAGGTCCTCCACCGGGCCGACGGTCTCGTAGTCCACCCGCAGCCCGCTCGCGCGCACCTCGTCCAGGAGCGCGGGCAGGTCCTCGAGACGCGGCTCGGGACGGCGTACGTCCTGGGCGTCCGTCTCGTCGACGGCCGGGTCGCGCAGGGTGCCGAGCAGCGAACGCATCTGGGTGACGCCCTCGCGGGCGGAGGCCTCCACGTTGCCGAGCGCCTCGGCGGCCCCGGTGATGTCGTCGGGACGGCCGCGCTCGAGCAGCTTGCGTCCGGCAGCGGCCTGGACGCCGACGACCGCGACGTGATGGGCGACGACGTCGTGCAGCTCGCGCGCGATCCGCAGCCGCTCGTCGATGACCGCGCGACGCTGGAGCTGCCCGGACTGGGCGGCGATGGTCGCGGCCTGCTCGGCGAGCTCGGCCCGCTGCCGCGCACCGCGCCAGGCCACCTGACCGCCGACGATCGCGCCGAAGAAGTACAGGAGGTTGATCAGGGTCGTGAGCAGCACGTAGGCGGCCACCGGGCCAATCAGCGGCGAGCCCTCCGCGTCCGCGGTCGACTCGCGGAACTCGTCGATGCCGCTGCCGACCGCGAACTGCCAGGCGATCCAGGCGAACATGAACAGCGTGATCGTGCCCATCACGATCACCATGTCGCGCCGGCTCCGCGCCCACGCGGCGCCGGCGAAGAAGGCCACGAAGTAGATGATCTGCATGGGCAGCAGCCCCATCACCATGGGCAGCCACACCCCGGTCACGAACATGTGGACGCCGGCCAGGAGCGCGACGGTCAGCGGGAACCGGCGGCGGGGGACGAGCAGCGCGGCGCCGCTGATCACGGCGGTCCACTCGACCCAGGTCGGAGCGTCGCTGCTGTCGAGCGTGCCGACACCTCGGATCAGCTCGAGGCTCAACAGCGAGGCCACCAGCACGAGGGCGCCGATCAGCCAGTCGCCGAGAGTGATCGAGCCCTCCCGCTCCCAGTCGTCGTCGGTCGCGAAGAAGGTCGCCAGCCGGCCGGAGGAGCCGGTGTCGTCGTGCGCAGTCACCCGCCCAACCCTAGTTCCCGCGGCGGGCGCAGTCCTCAGTCTCGAGTCGGAGTTCGCCCGCTGGTCGAGCCGCCTCCGCTGGTCGAGCCGCCGCCCCGCTGGTCGAGTCGCCTCCGCTGGTCGAGCCGCCGGAGCCGCTAGGCGGAGGCGTGTCGAGACCAACACAGTCCCCTCGGCGCTCGATGGGACCGTGTTGGTCTCGACACGCTCGGCCGCGGGCGGCCTCGTGGCTCGACCAGCGAGGGAGCGTTGGTTTCCACACGCTCGGCCGCGGGCGGCCTCGCGGCTCGACCAGCGAGGGAGCGTTGGTCTCGACACGCTCGGCCGCAGGCGCCCTCGCGGCTCGACCAGCGAGGGACCGTGTTGGTCTCGACACGCTCGACCGGCGGGAGGAGAACCTCAGCGGGCGCCGGCGGCGCGCTGACGCTTGCGGGCGCGCGAGCCGGGACGGCTCTTGCGGTTTCCGGTGCCCTGCCCGGCGGGGCGGCGCGGGGGCTGGCTGACGACGGGGACGAACGGGCCCGGACGGCTGCGCTCGCCGGGGGCGAGGTCGGCGAGGATCGGGTGCGTGGGGCTGTCGATGCGCGTGGTGGTCGGCTTGATCCCGGCGGCGCGCACCAGGCTGCGTACGTCCTTGACCTGGTCGGGCAGCATCAGCGTGACCACGGTGCCGGAGGCGCCGGCGCGGGCGGTGCGGCCGGAGCGGTGCAGGTAGGCCTTGTGCTCGGCGGGCGGGTCGGCGTGGACGACGAGGGCGACGTCGTCGACGTGGATGCCGCGGGCGGCGATGTCGGTGGCCACCAGCGTGGTCGCCCGGCCGGAGTGGAAGGCCTCCAGGTTGCGCACGCGGGCGTTCTGGGAGAGGTCGCCGTGGAGCTCGACGGCCGGGATGCCGGCGCGGCCGAGCTGGCGGGCGACGCCCTTGGCGCCGTGCTTGGTGCGGGTGAAGACGACGGTGCGGCCGGGGGCGGCGGCGAGGTCGGCGAGGACCGGGATGCGCTGCTCGCGGGCGGAGAGGTGGAGCACGTGGTGCTCCATCTCGGCGACCGGCGACTGCGCGGAGTCTGCCTCGTGGACGACCGGCGCGGAGAGGAACTGCTTGACCAGCACGTTGATGCCCTTGTCGAGCGTCGCGCTGAACAGGAGCCGCTGGCTGCCCTTCGGCGTCATCGCCAGCAGGCGGCGCACGGCGGGCAGGAAGCCGAGGTCGGCCATGTGGTCGGCCTCGTCGAGCACGGTGATCTCGACCGAGGAGAGGTCGGCGTGACGCTGGCCGATGAGGTCCTCGAGCCGGCCGGGGCAGGCCAGGACGACGTCGGCGCCCTTGCGCAGACCGACGACCTGCGGGTTCTGGCCGACACCGCCGAAGACGGTCTGCACGCTCAGCCCGGCCTCCGCGGCGAGCGGGCGCAGCGACTCCTCGATCTGGCGGACCAGCTCACGGGTCGGGGCGAGCACGAGCGCCCGCGGCTTGCCGGACTTCGCCCGGGGACCGCCGGCGAGGCGGGCGACCAGCGGGAGCAGGAAGGCGTACGTCTTGCCCGAACCGGTGCGCCCACGGCCGAGCACGTCGCGGCCGGCGAGCGAGTCGGGCAGGGTCGCGGCCTGGATCGGGGTGGGTGAGGTGATGCCGTGGTGGTCGAGGACGGCGGTGAGGTCTGCGGGCACGCCGAGCGCACTGAAGCTCTGCTGAGACAAGGAGTCAACTTTTCAAGCGAGGTGTCTCGCCATAGATGAAAGTTGCTATCGAGTGCGGCCGGGGGCAAGACCGGAACGGGCCGCTGATGCAAGAGATACTACCGGTAGGTGACCCGTCCACCAGAATCGCGGACCGGGTGATGTCGGTCTCCTAGGCCGTCGGGTCGACCAGGATCTTCGCGTGCGTCTCCGGGTCGGCGAGGTCGGCGAAGGCCTGCGCGACGCCGTCGAGCCCGACGGTGCCGGTGTGCAGCGGCGAGGGATCGACCTTCCCGCCGGCGATCATCTCGAGGGTGCGCGCGAACTCGGCCGGGTCGTAGCCGAAGACGAAGCGCAGGTCGATCTCCTTGTGGATCGCGATCGCCGGCCGGATCGTGTCCGGCTGCATGCAGACACCGACGACCACGACCCGGGTGTGCAGCGGGGCTGCCGTCATGATCTGCTCGAGCATCCCCGGCACCCCGACACACTCGAAGACGACCGGACCGCTCGGCGACCCGCCGAGCCGGTCGGCGTTGAGCAGGACGGTCTCCCAGGGGAGCAGCGGGATGCGGCGGACGACCTTCATCGCGTCGATGCCGAAGCCGAGGTAGTCGGTCAGCGACGTCACCGGGCCCTTCTGGTCATAGGCGTCCCACGGCGAGGACACCCGGGGGTCGACGACCACGTCGGCCCCGCACCGCGCCGCCAGCGCGCGCCGCGCGGGGGAGAGGTCGGAGGCGACGACGGTCTTCACGCCCTGCGCCTTGAGCATGAGGATGACCGCGAGCCCGATCGGGCCGCAGCCGATGACCACGGCCGGGCGGCGAGCGGAGACGCCGCCGCGGCGTACGGCGTGGAAGGCGACCGCGAGCGGCTCGGTGAACGCGGCTCGGTCCGGGTCGACGTCGTCGGGCACGGGGAAGGTGAACGACTCCTGGACGACGGTGTACTCCGCGAAGCCGCCGGGGGAGTCGACGTCGAAGCCGACCATGTGCACCGCCCCGTCCGTACGCAGCACCGGCAGCGCCGTGACCGAGGTGCCCGGCGCCCATCGACCGCGCGTGCCGGGGCCGTAGGAGACGACCGATCCGAGGATCTCGTGTCCCAGGACGATCTCCTGGTCGGGGCGCATCGCGGTGGTGTAGCCGATCTCGGTGACCACCTCGTTGAGCTCTTCGCTGTGCTCGCGCACGTGCAGGTCGGAGCCGCAGATGCCGGCGCGCTGCACCTTGATCAGCAGCTGGCCCGGCCCGGGCTTCGGCCGAGGCACCGACCGCACCGAGAGCTCGCCCTTGTGGACCACTACTGCGCGCATCTGAGTCATCGCGCAGACGCTATCTCACCGATCGACCCATCGGCCGATCTATCCGGTGGGCAGCGACCCGGGGTAGGCGATCCGGTGCAGATGAGCGGCGAAGGAGTGCTGGTGGTCGACGCGCGGCAACCGCAGCGTCGCGCCGGTGACCAGCTGGAGCGTGACGTCGACGCGCGGGTTGGCGCGGCGTTCGTCGAGGACGCCGGTGTCGATGCTGGTCACGTCCTCCCAGAGGATGACCTCGGTGCACCGCGGATGCTCGATGACCAGACCGCCGTCGTAGAGCCCGATGTCGACCGCGAGCGGGCGCCGCACCCCGAGCCAGGCCAGCCGGAACCCGAGCAGCAGTCCGGTGAGCGCGATCAGGCACCCGGCCAGCATGATCACGGTCGGCAGGTGGGGCCGGGTGGCGACCCAGGCGCCGAACGCGATGACCGCGGGTCCGAGGACGAGGCCCACGGGCACCAGCCAGGCGCGCCCGTGCGCGGGGTGGGTGCTCAGCCGGATGCCGAGGTCCTCGGTGAGCGACTCCTCGCCCGGCGTACGCAGCCACTCCCGCCGCCTCGGCAGCACCACCAGACCGAGGACGGTGAGCGCGATCGCGCCCCAGAGCACCGGTGCGCGGCCCATACCGAGGACGCGGGCCGGCCACGGGTTGATCGCGTGCTCGCCGTAGGCGTCGGAGCCGACCACCCACATCCGGTACGTCGCCTTCGACGGGTCCGGGTCACGGCCGATGTCGCGCAGCGTGCCGTGGATGCTGCCGGTGACCTGCTCACCGTCGACCCGCCACCGACCCGTGCAGGAGAGGATGTCGCCGGTGCCGTTGTCGAAGTCGCAGCGCTCCACCACGCTCACCTCGGCCCACTGCCCGCTGTTCCACCGGTCGGCGGCCTGCTGACCCACGACCGTGGCCGGGAACAGCATCGCCAGGGCACTGAGGCCGAGCGTGATCAGGACGGTCGCCAGCGAGGTGCGCCGCCGTAGTCGGATGACCCGACGGGAAGGGTCGACGAGACGAAACTTGGGGCCGGTGGTGGGGAGCACGAGACCTTTCACAGGAGAGTGGGAGGGACGCCGATCTGAGTGTCCGAAGTGTAGTCGCATGCCCCCACAGGTTCCTGCTCGTCGGCGATGCCTGACCCGGGCGTTTACCCATTCGCAGTACGCCGCCGACGGCGGATACGATCGGAAGACCGCGCAAGCATCGCGGTCCACACACCACTGGAACCCACAGGAGCATCCGTGTCCGAGATCAAGATCGCCGTACTCACCCCCGACGGGCGCGAGGAGCGGACGGTCACTACGGGCACGAAGGCGTGGGAGCTCTTCGCGGACGACCCCGACGTGATCGCCGCGCGCGTAGGTGAGAATCTGAAGGATCTCGCCTACGAGCTGACCGACGGTGACGAGGTCGAGGGTGTCCTGATCGACTCCGCCGACGGCCACGACATCCTGCGCCACTCGACCGCCCACGTGATGGCGCAGGCCGTGCAGGAGCTCTTCCCGGAGGCCAAGCTCGGCATCGGCCCGCCGGTGACCGACGGCTTCTACTACGACTTCGACGTCGAGACCCCGTTCGTCCCCGAGGACCTCGCCAAGATCGAGTCCCGGATGAAGAAGATCATCAAGGCCAACCAGAAGTTCTCCCGCCGGGTCACCACCGACGAGGACGCCCGCGTGGAGCTGGCCGACGAGCCCTACAAGCTCGAGCTGATCGGACTCAAGGGATCTGCCGCTGACGCCGCCGAAGGGGCGAGCGCCGAGGTCGGCGGCGGCGAGCTGACCATCTACGACAACATCGGCCGCAACGGCGAGGTCGCCTGGAAGGACCTCTGTCGGGGCCCGCACCTGCCGACCACCAAGCGCATCCCGGCCTTCAAGCTGATGCGGTCGGCTGCTGCGTACTGGCGCGGCGACGAGAAGAACAAGCAGCTCCAGCGCATCTACGGCACCGCCTGGGAGTCGAAGGAGGCGCTCGAGGAGCACCTGCACCGGATCGAGGAGGCCGAGCGTCGCGACCACCGCAAGCTCGGCCGCGACCTCGACCTGTTCTCCTTCCCCGACGAGCTCGGCTCCGGCCTGCCGGTCTTCCACCCCAAGGGCGGCATCATCAAGCGGGAGATGGAGGACTACGTCCGCGCCAAGCACATCGAGCACGGCTTCGAGTACGTCGGCACCCCCCACATCGCTCGCGAGCAGCTCTTCCACACCTCGGGCCACCTGCCCTACTACGGCGACGGGATGTTCCCGGCGCTCGACGTGGACGGTCAGGACTACCGCCTCAAGGCGATGAACTGCCCGATGCACAACCTGATCTACCGCTCCCGCGGCCGCTCCTACCGTGAGCTGCCGCTGCGGCTGTTCGAGTTCGGCTCGGTCTACCGCAACGAGAAGTCCGGCGTCATCCACGGCCTGACCCGGGTGCGCGGCTTCGCCCAGGACGACAGCCACTCCTACTGCACCAAGGAGCAGGCCCCGGCCGAGGTCAAGCACCTGCTCGACTTCATGCTGACCGTGCTCCGCGACTTCGGTCTCGACGACTTCTACCTGGAGCTCTCGACCCGCGACGACGCCAAGAAGGACAAGTTCGTCGGCAGCGACGACGACTGGGCCGAGGCGACCAGGATCCTCGAGGAGGTTGCCACCGAGACCGGTCTCGAGCTCGTCCCCGACCCCGGCGGCGCGGCCTTCTACGGCCCCAAGATCTCGGTCCAGGCCAAGGACGCCATCGGCCGCACCTGGCAGATGGGCACGGTGCAGTACGACTTCAACCAGCCCGCCGCCGACCGGTTCAACCTGGAATACCAGGCCGCCGACGGCACCCGCCAGCAGCCGGTGATGATCCACTCGGCGAAGTTCGGCTCGATCGAGCGCTTCCTGGGTGTCCTGGTGGAGCACTACGCCGGCGCCATGCCGCCGTGGCTCGCGCCGGTCCAGGTCGAGATGATCCCGGTCGCGGACGCGTTCAACGACTACGTCTACGACATCGCCGAGAAGCTGAAGAAGGCGGGCGTACGCGTCGAGGTCGACGAGTCGAGCGACCGTTTCCAGAAGAAGATCCGCAACGCCCAGCTCCAGAAGATCCCGTTCATGCTGATCGCCGGCGGCGAGGACGTGGAGAAGGGCGCGGTCAGCTTCCGCTACCGCGACGGCCACCAGGAGAACGGCATCCCGGTCGACGAGGCGATCCAGCGGATCGTCGCCGCCGTGGAGTCGCACGAGCAGGTCTGAGCCGAGCGGGGACCGAGCGGAGCGAGGCCCCCGCTCTGGGCGAAGAGGTCGAGCGAGCACACCGCCGAGCCTGCGAGGCGGTGAGCGCAGCCGAGACCTACACAGGCGCGTCAGACGCGACCGGCCCCTGGTGAGAGCACCAAGGGCCGGTCGCGTCGTGACAAGAGCCTAGGCAGCCGCCTCCGCTGAGGCCGGGTCCTTGGCCTTCGCCTTGGCGCGCACGCCCAGGTAGAGAACCAGGGCCCCGCACAGCGCAGACGGGACCGCCATGGCGAGGAAGAACTGCTCCGCACTCCAGCCGCCGGCGAGCATGGCGCCGACGAGCATGGGGCCGAGGATGCCGCCGATGCGACCGATGCCGAGCGCCCAGCCGACGCCAGTGGAGCGGACCTCGACAGGGTAGAAGACGGCCGCGAGCGCGATCACGCTCTTCTGCCCGCCGCTGACCGAGCAGCCGATCAGGAAGATGGCGATCAGCAGCACCCATACCGGTGCCCCGAGGGTCAGGCTCATGACCGTCAGGAAGCCGCATCCGACGAAGTAGAGCGTGCTGAGTGCACCGAAGGCGCCGAGACGGTCCATCGCCGGTCCGATCACGAAGGCGATGGCGATGCCGCCGATGGTGGTCATCGAGGCTGCCGTGGCCAGCGTCGAGCTCGAGTAGCCCTGCTCGGTCAGGATGGTCGGCATCCAGCTCTGCAGGCCGTAGAACATGGCCAGGTTGGTCGCGAAGACCAGCCACAGCAGGAGGGTGCCCAGGAGTTGCCCGCCGCCGACGACGTCGCGGAGCCTGACCCGTTTCCCCCGTGCCTCCGACTCGGTCTCCACCCGCGGCGCCTGCTTCGCGGGCAGTCCGCGGTCGATCTTCCGGCACAGCGCGTACGCCGCGGCGTGCCGCTCGTGACGGACCAGGAAGCTCAGCGACTCGGGCAGCCGCCAGGCGAGGATCAGCGTCAGGAGCAGCGGGGCGGCCGCACCGACGAGGAAGACCGAGCGCCAGCCGTGGGCCGGGATCAGCCAGTCCGAGACGTAGTTGGCCGCGACGAAGCCGAGCGAGAACCCGCAGTAGATGGCGAGCACGAAGCTGGCGCGCACCTTCTTCGGGCTGTACTCGGCGGTGAGTGCGATCGTGCTCGGTGTCGCGGCCCCCAGCCCGATGCCGGTGACCAGCCGAAGCACCAGCAGCTGGGCCTCGGTCTGCACCCACACCGAGGCGAGGGTGCTGAGTGCGAAGAGGAGAACGCCACCGAGCACCAGCCGCTTGTGGCCGAACTTGTCCGAGAGCGGTGCGACCAGCAGGTAGCCGATCATCAGCCCGACGAGGGCTGCCGAGAAGATCGGGCCGAGGTCGGCCTTCTCCAGACCCCAGTCGGCGCTGATGGCCGGGGCCATGTAGTTGATCGCCTGGGTGTCGAACCCGTCGAGGAACATCACCAAGCCGCAGAGCAGGACGGTGCCTGCCTGGAATCGGCCGGTGCGGCGAGAATCGATGAGCTCGGGGATGCGTACGTCGACTGCTCCCGTGGATGTTGTTGCTGACATGTGGACCCTTCGGATGCTCAGAGGAGTTCAGGACGCGTTCGCGGCGCCCGAGGACACGAACGCGTCTGCGTGGAAGCGCTCGGGACTGAAGCCGCGCTCCTTGATCAGTGCTTCGACGGCGGCGAGGGTCATGGCCTCGCTGCCGCAGGCGTACACGTCGTGCTGGTCCAGGTCCGGGTAGTCGGCCAGCAGGGCGTCCTGCACCCATCCTCTGGCGCCCGTCCAGGTGGGGTCGGGCCGCGAGAGGACGGGGGTGAACGTGAGCCACTCGTAGCGCTGCGTCAACGCGCGGACCATGTCGGCGTCGTAGAGGTCGGCAGCGGTGCGACCGCCCCAGTAGAGGTGGAGGGGGCGGTTCAGGCGCCGGGCGATGTGGTCGAGGATGATCGACCGCATCGGTGCGAAGCCGGTGCCGGTGGCGAGCAGGATGATGGGTGAGTCTCCGTCGGCGACGTGGAACTCGCCGAAGGGGGCCTCGATCTCGACCTCGTCGTGGAACTCGAGGTAGGACAGGATCCGGTCGGAGAAGGCTCCGCCCGGCTCGTGACGGATGTGCAGCTGCAGCGCGTCGTTGTGCTGCGGTGAGTTGGCCATCGAGTACGGCCGGGTGTCTCCGTCGGGCAGGATGATGTTGACGAACTGCCCGGCCTTGAACGGCGTACGCCGTCCGATCGGGTAGCGCAGGTCCAAGATGGTGACCGCGTCGGTGGCGGCCTTGATCTTGAAGACGGCCGTGGTGAGCCGCTTGCGGACCGGGGGAGTGCTCTTCTGGATCCGCTTGGGAGCGATCTCCACGTCGCCGCTCGGCTTGGCGCGGCAGAGCTGCACGCTGTCTGCGGGACCGCAGACCATCCCTTGGTTGGGAGTGTCGAGCTTCCCGGCCGTCAGGGTGCCCTCGCAGGTGGCACAGACGCCCTTGCGGCAGGAGTAGGGGATCGCCCAGCCGGCGGTCTCCGCCGCGTCGAGGACGGACTGACCCTCCTCGGCGGTGAACGAGATGTCGGTGTCGGCGACGCTGATCGTGTGCGTCATCACGCCTCCTTGGGGGTGAACAGGCTGAGCGCGGACAGCAGGGCGGAAGGATCGGCGACGCCCTGGCCGGCGATGTCGAATGCCGGACCGTGCCCGACGCTGGAGAACGGCACACCGGCACCGATCGTGACTGCCGCGGCGGTGCGGCCGGCGAGCAGCTTGACCGGGATGTGGCCCTGGTCGTGGTACATCGCCAGATAGCCGTCGCACTGAGGGTCGCCGAGCAGCACGTCGGCCCCGGTGGGGTCGGTGATGTCGATGCCCTCGCTGCGGAGCCTCTCGGCCGCCGGACCGGAGACGGTCAGGTCCTCCTCGCCGAAGAGCCCGCCCTCGCCGGCATGACAGTTGATGCCGAACATCCCGAGCCGAGGTGCCGGCGTGCCCATCGACTCCAGCGCGCGGTGGAGCGCTCGACCGGCGGCGGCGACCAGATCGACGCTGAGCCGCTGGAGCGACTCGGTCATGGACAGGTGCAAGGTGACATGGGCCATCCGCAGACCGCCGCCGACCAGCATCAGGAAGACCTCGTCCGCCGAGGTGCCGGTCAGCTCCGCGACGAGCGGCGGATAGCCGGCGAAGCTGATGCCGGCGGCGTGCACCGCGGTCTCCGAGTGCGGACCGGCGACGATCCCGCGGTATCCACCGTCCGCCGCGAGCTCCACGGCGGCGCGTGCGTACGCGATCGTGGCAGCCCCGGCCTCGGGGCGTACCTCGCCCACCCGGAGCTGGTCGGTGCTCAGGGCACCGACGTCGACCAGGTCGCACACCCCTGCCTCGGGGAGCCTGCCGGGCTCGGCCGACCGCAGCTCGATCCCGTACGCAGCGGCCGGCCCTTCGAGCGTGCACCGGTCGCCCACGACGACCGGTGCGGTGACGCCGAGCTCTGCGACCGACTTCATCGCGATCTCCGGCCCGATCCCGAAGGGGTCGCCGGTGGTGAGGAGGAGCCTGGGGGACACGCTCACAGCGGCAGCACCAGAAGGGTGTCGGTGCGGCTGCTGTCGCAGACCACCACGCGCTTCTTCAGCAGCGCCCTGCCGTCGACGAAGGCGTGCTCGTCGAGGTAGCGGCCGCTGGCGAAGACGTCGGTCGGCCCGTTTCCGGTGATGCGGACGACCAGGAAGGAGGTCTCGCTGGTGGCACCGTCCTCCCGCTCCGAGAGGATCGCCGGCTGGCCGAGCAGGTGCCGGTAGGCGTGCGGCTCGTAGATGTTGGCCTCCTTGAGCGCGGAGACGCGGTCCTTGAGCATCGCCTTGTTGTTCGCCCAGATGACGCCGGCAGGCAGACCACGGCGGTGGTTGTCGGCGGTGGTCACCTTGTAGAAGGCGTCGTCGGTGAAGTGCTCGGGCCAGTCCTCGATGGGGCCGTCGTCGATCGCACGGACGTAGCTGCCCTGGGCACGACTGATCAGCGTGAAGGCGTCCATCACTTGCTCTCCTCGATCTCGAAGCCCATGGCCTCGCGGTAGACCTTCCAGAAACCGCGGATGGAGGCTTCGGTGACCCGGCTCTCGCTGGAGACCGCTTCGTGGCCGCCCATCTGGACGGTGGCGAACTCGCCGCTGGCGCCGGCGATGCCGCGCTGGACGAAGCCGCCGATGGCGCCATCCTCCATCGACACGTAGCCCGCCGGGCCGACCAGGTTGGACTGCTTCATCCGGACCAGCTGCTGCTCCTCGGTGTCGTCCTCGAAGCCGAGGTAGGTCCAGTTGAGGTCGGTGCTGTCGACGCTGGTCGGCAGCACCTGGCGTACGGCGATCGAGTTCTGGATCTGCTGCAGCACGAAACCTGGGTAGACGGAGAGGATCTGGAGGGTGATGTCGTCGCCGACCTCGCTGAAGCTGTCGACGAGCGAGGGGTCCTCGAGCTGATACTCCGACTCCGAGCGGATCTTCTGGTCCTTGTAGTGCTGGCCGGACTCGGCCTCGCGGTTGATCGCGGACCAGCTGACGTGGTGGGCGCCGCTCTCCGAGACGATGATGCCGCCCTTCTGGTTCAGCTTGTTGAGCCCGAAGGTGGTGAAGAACAGGTGCAGGATGCTCGCGTGGTAGGAGTCCTTGACGTTCTCCATGTAGAGCTTCCAGTTGTTCGGCAGGTTCTGGGTGAAGCGACCCAGCACGACGGGCTTGCGGCCGCCGAGGACACGCTCGATGCGGTCCAGGATCTCCTGGCCGAGGTACTCCTCGATATCGGGGACGTCGTTGTCGAGGCTGCCGAAGACGAGGCCGTGGACGTTGGCGAGCCGGAGACGGCGGGGGCTGTGCGCCTTCTTGCAGAAGTCCGAGCCCATCCCGCCCTTGCCGTTGATGCCTTCCTCGAAGGCGACACCGGTGAGGTCGCCCTGGAGGTTGTAGGTCCACGCGTGGTAGACGCAGGTGAAGTCCTTCGCGTGGCCGTAGTGGTCCATCGCGATGAGGGAGCCACGGTGCGCGCAGCGGTTCTCGAAGGCGTAGATCTCGCCGTCGAAGTCGCGAGTCACAAGGACCGGCTGCTCGCCGATGAAGGTCGCGCAGTAGTCGCCGGGCTCGCTGAGCTCGGCCTCGAGGCACAGGTAGCTCCAGAACGGCCCGTGGAAGATGTTCTGCTGCTCTGCGCGGTAGACCTCCTCGTCCTGGAACACCCAGTAAGGAACCTTGCTGAGTGCCTCAGGCCACTCTCGCGCGGCCGTGGTGGTCGCCTCTGACATCTGTCCTCCAAATTGCCGATTTAACTTGCGTTCGGATAACGAACACATGTATGTTTTTCGAACGGGGTATACCAAAGTGGCTTTTGTCACAGGTGTCAAGAGGGAGTGGTGTTGTGAGCGAGGGAATGGCCGGGCTGGCGAAGGGGCTGGCGGTGCTGGAGGCGTTTGGGCCGGAGACGCCGAGGTTGACGATCAGCGATGCTGCGCGTGCAACCGGTCTCAGTCGGGCCGCGGCCCGACGGTGCCTGATGACCCTGGTCGAAGCGGGATACCTCGCCTTCGACGAGAAGTTCTTCACGCCGACGCCGCGCGTCGTTCGGCTCGGGGCGGTCTATGCCGAGGCCGTGCCGCTGCCACAGCTGGCAGGACCTCATCTGCTGGCCCTGCGGGAAGCCTTGGACGAGTCGGTCTCCCTGGCTGTGATGGAGGGGGACGAGTCTCTCTTCGTGGCGCGCAGCGAGGTGTCGCGGGTCTTCAGTGCTGGCGTACGGGTCGGGGCGCGGCTCCCGCTGTACGCCTCCGCCACGGGCTATGTCCTGCTGGCCGGCCTCGACGAGAACGCGCTCGACGCCTATCTCGAACGTGTGGAGATGGTGGCCTGCACGCCGCGCACGATCGTCGACCCGGGCCGGCTGCGCGAGCGGATCGCACAGGTCCGGGAGGAGGGTGTTGCGGTCAGTGACGAGGAGCTCGAGGTCGGCCTGTTCGCGCTGGCGGTGCCGGTGCGGGACTCGCGCGGAGACATGGTGGCGTCGATATCGGTCAGCGCGGCCGCGGCGCGTCTCGATGTCGCGGATTTCCGGGACCGATGCGCCCGGGTCATGCGTCAGCACGCAGACCAGCTGGGGCGTCAGCTCTGATCGTTCCGCACCGGAGGCGGCCTGAGCGAAAGACATGTGACACGGTGTCGCGCGTACTCTTGTTATCGGGACACGTGTCCGGGTAACGTGAGATTCGTTGTCAGCAGCTCACGCTGGATCCACGGGCAAAGGAGCACCGTCATGACCGCTGTGCAGGATGAGAAGTCCACCGGGTACGTCCGTCAGGGCAAGCAGGCCTATCTCGACACGCTCCGCACGCTCTCCGAGGCGTCGGTCGAGGTGCACTTCGACCCGTTCAAGGACATCGACTGGGACTCGCCGGAGCTCGAGGTGCGGCCGAACGACGAGCGCTGGATCCTCAACGACGCCGACGAGATCGGCGCACATCCGTGGTACAAGGCGCTGCCCGAGGAGCGCCGGATCGAGATCGGGATGTACCGCTGGGCGCAGGTCGCGAAGGTGGGCCTGCAGTTCGAGCAGCTGCTCATCGGCGGCGTGATGAACCACCTGGTCTGGTCGAAGAACAACAACCCGGAGTTCCGCTACGCGACCCACGAGGTCACCGAGGAGACCCACCACACCCAGATGTTCCAGGAGTTCGTCAACCGGGTGAACCCTGACGTCGCCGGTGCGCCGACCCGGTTCAAGGTCCTGGTGCCGTTCATGGCGGCGGCGGGCGCGTTCTTCCCGGAGGCGTTCTTCACCGGCATCCTTGCCGGCGAGGAGCCGATCGACCACCTGCAGAAGGGCGCGATGCGCGCCGGCGGCAGCCACCCCGCTGCCAACCGGATCATGCAGATCCACATCGCCGAGGAGGCCCGCCACATCGGCTTCGCCCACCAGTACCTCGAGCAGCACGTGCCCGAGCTCGGCCGGTTCAAGAAGGCGCTGCTGGCCCTCATCTTCCCGCTCATCATGCGCCAGCTCTGCGACGTGATCATGGTGCCGAGCAAGCAGGCCCGGGACGACATGGGCATCCCGGACGAGGTCGCCCGCGAGATCTGGTGGGACTCGGCGGAGTCCCAGAAGCTGCTGCGCGACCTCTTCGGTGACGTACGCCTCCTCGCCGACAACCTCGGCATCCGCAGGGGTCCGGCCAAGCTGTTGTGGAAGCTGTGCGGCATCGACGGCCGCGCCTCCCGCTTCCGCGCCGAGCCGCGCGCGGCGTCCTACTGAGTCCCGCCCGGTCGCCCCGAGAACGGTAGACAAGTGCCTCACGTCGTCACCCAGTCGTGCTGTGCGGACGCCTCGTGCGTGGTCGCCTGCCCGGTCAACTGCATCCATCCCGCCCCGGGCGAGCCCGGCTTCGCCGAGGCCGAGATGCTCTACGTCGACGCCAAGAGCTGTGTCGACTGCGGAGCCTGCGTCACCGCGTGCCCGGCCGACGCGATCGTGCCCCACACGACGCTGACGGCTGCCCAGACGCCGTTCCTGGCGATCAACGCGGAGTACTTCGAGGTCTTCCCGCACGCGGACCGCACCCCGCTCGCCCTGGTCCACCCTCAGCGCCGGCTGACCCGGAACGGACCGTTCCGGGTCGCGGTGGTGGGCGCCGGACCGGCCGGGATGTACGCCGCCGACGAGCTCCTCAAGCACCCCGAGATCAGCGTCGACGTCTTCGACCGGCTGCCCACGCCCTACGGCCTGGTCCGTGCCGGCGTCGCGCCCGACCACCAGAACACCAAGCAGGTCGAGAAGCTCTTCGGGCAGATCGAGTCGCAGCCCGGCTTCCGCTACTTCCTCGGCGTCGAGGTCGGCAAGGACGTCTCCCACGCCGAGCTGACCGCTCGCTACCACGCCGTGGTCTACACCGTCGGCGCGGCGAGCGACCGGCCCCTCGGGATCGAGGGCGACGACCTGCCCGGGTCGCTGAGCGCGACCGACTTCGTGGGCTGGTACAACGGCCATCCCGACAAGCAGGACCTCCCGGTCCACCTCGACGCGGAGGCTCTCTCCTCCGGCCGGGTCGTCCTGGTCGGCAACGGCAACGTCGCGCTCGACTGTGCCCGGATCCTCGCCGAGGACCCGGAGCGGCTGGCCGGCACCGACATCGCCGACGGTCCGCTGGCGGTGCTGCGCGACAGCGCGGTCCGGGAGGTCGTCATCCTCGGGCGCAGGGGGCCCGAGGAGGCGGCCTTCACGGTGCCCGAACTGGTCGGGCTGGTCGGCCACACCGGGGTCAACGTCGTCGTGGACACAGGTGACATCCCCGTCGCGGAGGCGCTCAGCGGCCCCGGCACCACCAGCCGGCTGCTGCGCGAGATCGCCGGCCGCGAGGTGCGGCCGGACCTGCGTACGATCGTGCTGCGGTTCCGCAGCTCCCCGGTGCGCGTCCTGGGCGACGACCGGGTCACCGCCGTCGAGGTCGGCCGCAACCGGCTCGAGCGCGACGAGGCCGGTGTGGTGCGCGCGGTGCCTACGGGCGAGACCGAGGTGCTCGAAGCCGGGATGCTGCTGCGCGCGGTCGGCTACAAGGGCGTACCCGTCGCCGATCTTCCTCACGACGCAGCGACCGGCACGGTGCCCAACGAGCGCGGCCGGGTGCTCCCCGGTGTGTACGTCGCGGGCTGGGTCAAGCGCGGTCCCAACGGCTTCATCGGCACCAACAAGTCCGACGCCGAGGAGACGGTCGAGCAGCTGCTCGACGACCTCGACGCCGACCGGATCCCGGCCCCGGCCGCCGACCCCGACGACATCACCGCGGTCGTACGCAGCCGCCAGCCCGGCATGGTCGACCTGGCCGGATGGCAGGCGATCGACCGGGAGGAGAGGCGGCGTGGCGACGAAGCCGGCCGTCCCCGTATCAAGATCACCGATGTCGAGCAGATGCGGGGCATCGCCGCGAAGTCAAAGAAACCCCGATACTCTCTAGGACGTCGTAAAGAGCGCTGAGACGCTCGCGACCGACATCACGGGAGCAGGGGGAACGCAGGTGGCAGGGGAGAAGCGCGACGGTCGGCAGGACCGTTGGCGCAAGCACAACGCACAGCGCCGCCAGCAGATCATCGACGCCGCCATCGCCGCCATCGAGGCCGGTGAGCCCGGCGCCGAGGTGCAGGTGCAGCAGATCGCGGTGCGCGCGGGCCTCTCCCGCACGGTCATCTACCGCCACTTCGAGGACCGCGCCGACCTCGACCGCGCGGTGCAGCAGGCGATCCTCGACGGCCTCTGGTCCGACCTGATGCCCGGGATCACCCTGGACGGCACCGTGCCGGAGATCATCGAGCGGGTGATCGGCACCTACGTGCGCTGGGCGCGGGCGCATCCGGCGCTCCACCTCGCCGCCGACCACGACATCGACGGTGGCGACGACGGCCCCTTCCAGCAGGGCATGGAGCAGCTCGCCAGCCGCATCTCGGGCATCGTCGGCACCGCCATCGTGGCGCTGGGCGCCACTCCCACCGAGGAGGAGGCCGAGGCGCTCGACCCGCTGATCTACGGTCTGGTCGGCGCGGTCTTCGGTGCCGTACGCCGCTGGCTGACCCGCACCAACGACCGGCTGCCCGCCGAGACGCTGGAGCGGCTGACCGCCCAGTCCATCTGGTTCGTCATCGACGGCCACGCGCGCGGGTTCGGGATCGAGCTCGACCCGGACATGCCGCTGGAGAAGCTGCTCAGCCAGGACCCGCTGGCCGTCTGAACGCTCCGCCGCCGCTCCGCACATGCCGGTGCCGTCCACGGTGCCACGAGCCCTTAAGTAGGCTTCTGGACGTGGAAGAGATCGACGGCGTACTCACCCAGGACGGGATCGGCGAGGGCGACGGGCTGGAGCGGCTGTGGACGCCCTACCGGATGGCCTACATCCGCGGCGAGAACAAGCCCAGCGACCCCTCCGAGACGAAGTGCCCCTTCTGCCGCGTGCCCACCCTCGACGACGCCGAGGGGCTCGTCGTCCACCGCGGCGAGACCTGCTTCGTGGTGCTCAACCTCTATCCGTACGCCCCGGGCCACATGATGGTCTGCCCCTACCGCCACGTCGCCGGCTACGTCGAGACCACCGACGAGGAGGCCACGGAGATGGGGGTGCTCACCAAGCAGGCCGTACGCACCCTGGCCGGCGTCTCGCAGGCCGAGGGCTTCAACATCGGCATGAACCAGGGCACCGCGGGCGGCGCCGGCATCGCCGCTCACCTGCACCAGCACGTGGTGCCGCGCTGGGTGGGTGACCAGAACTTCATGCCGATCATCGGCCGCACCAAGACGCTGCCGCAGCTGCTCACCGACACGCGTGACCTGCTCGCCGAGGCCTGGGCGACGAGCGCGCAGTGACGCCACCGGCGCCCCGACCGGCCGGCCGCCTCACAGGTGCGGGACCAGCTCCTCGCTGATCCAGCTCCGCAGCCGGGTCGGGGTGGTGGTCGCCGTCGAGCGCTCCTGCTCGGGCTCGAAGCCGTCTCGCAGCCCGGTGGACATCCCCAGCATCGCCTCCGCCATGGCGGGCGGCATGCCCGCACGGAGGTACTGCTCGCGCATCTGCTCGTCGGCGATCCGCTCGACACGCACCTCGTGGCCGACCTCCTCGGTGAGGATCGCTGCGACCTGGGCCCAGGTCAGGTCCTCGGGGCCGTGGACGGCTTGGACGCGGCGGCCGCCCCACTCGCTGTTCAGCAGGGTGAGCGCGGCGACCTCGGCGATGTCCCGCGGGGCGACCCAGCTCATCGGAGCGTCGAGGGGCAGCACGGTCTGGAGCAGACCGGCTCCGACCGACTCGGCCTCGAACAGGAGGTTGGTGAAGAAGTAGCCGCACCGCAGGTGCGTGACGTCCGCGCCGCACCCGTCGAGCGCGACCTCGGTCTCCGCGAGGCCGTCGATGTCACCTGCGCCGTGCCGCTTCTCCGCGCCGACGCTGCTCTGGAAGACGACCCGCCCGATCCGGTTCGCCTCGACGGCGGCGATGACGGACTCGGTCGCGCGGCGATGGTCGGCGATCGGGTCGGGAGAGCCGGCGGGCGGGTTCACCCAGTAGAGGGCGTCGACCCCGGCGGTGGCGGCGACGACCTGCTCCGGCTCGCACGAGTCGGCCCGGACCGGGTCGACGTGCTCGGCGAGGGCGGCGGAGATGTCCTCCGGGTGGCGGGTGAGCAGCGTCGGCCTGACGCCCGCCCGGACGAGCATGTGCGTCAGATGTCGGCCGACGTTTCCTCGCGGTGTCGTGACGGCGATCTTCATGGAGCTCCTCTTCTTCGTCGAAGCCTCCACGCTAGATGGAGATGAGGCCTGATCCTGGCCGCATCTGGGGTCATCATGGAGCCATGGACTCACCTTCGTCGCGGTCGCTGGAGCTGTTGGCGCTGCTCCGCTCGGGGCGGGAGTGGACCGCCCGCGATCTCGCCGCCCGGCTGCAGGTCAGTGAGCGCACCGTGCGCCGCGACGCGATGCGTCTTCGTGAGATGGGGTACGACGTAGGCTCGCGTCCCGGCCCGGGTGCGGTCTACACGCTGCGGCCGAGCATGAGGATCCCGCCGCTGCTGCTCGGCGCGGACGAGGTCTCGACGATCATCACGAGCCTCCTGGTGCTCGAGGCGTGGCTTCCCGACGACGTCACCGCGGCCACCGCGCGTACGAAGCTGGAGCAGGTGCTGCCCGGGAGCCTGCAGCGTCGGGCCGCCGCGGTGGCGCTCTCCACCCAGGTCCTGCGCGATGCTCCGGGAGCCGTCGACTGGGAGCTTGTCGGCACGATCGCCGACGCCGTCGCGGACGGTGCGCGCCTCGCCTTCGACTACACCGACGAGCACGGCCGCCGGTCGAGCCGCGCGGTCGAGCCGTACCGACATCTCCTGCGGAAGCAGCACTGGTACCTCATCGCCTACGACCTCGCCCGCGACGACTGGCGTCTCTTCCGGCTCGACCGGATGCGGTCCGCGGCGGCCTCGCCGGGCTCGCACGAGCGCCACGCGTTCGGCTGGGACTCGATCGACGACTGGCTCACGAGCGACTTCGGGCGAGCGACGTCACCGGTCAGATCGACGAAAGACTAGGCCTCGCGCAGATAGGCGAGGACGGCGGAGACCCGCCGGTCGGTGGCCGGGTCGAGCCGCAGCTTGGCGAAGATGTTGCCGACGTGCTTGCGCACCGCGGCCTCGGTGACGAAGAGCGCGGCGGCGATGCTGCCGTTGGTGCGGCCCTCGGCCATCAGCCCCAGCACCTCCCGCTCGCGCTCGGAGAGCACGTCGAGCGGACCGTCGGGCTGGTGGCGGTCGAGCAGACCGCGTACGACCTGGGGGTCGACGACCGTCTCGCCGCCGGCCACCCGGCGCAGGCTGTCGAGGAAGTCGCGGACGTGGCCGACCCGGTCCTTGAGCAGGTAGCCGATGCCGCCGCCTCCGGTGGTGTCGAGCAGCTCGGCCAGGTAGGCGTCGGCGACGTAGGCAGAGAGCACCAGGACGGCCAGGTCGCGGTGGCGCCGGCGGAGCTCGGCGGCCGCGCGCAGCCCCTCGTCGGTGTGGGTCGGCGGCATCCGGATGTCGGTGATGACCACGTCGGGACGGGTGTGGTCGGTGAAGGCGAGCAGCGCGTCGGCGTCGCCGACCGCGGCGATCACCTCGTGGCCGGCCCGCTCCAGAATGGCGAGGAGCCCCTCGCGCAGCAGCGCGGAGTCCTCGGCCAGCACGATCCTCAGGGGAGCGCGGTCGGGCACGTCATCCTCACCTCCGTCGGTCCGCCCGGCGGGCTGGTGACCTCCAGGTCGCCGTCCAGCGCGGCCAGACGGGTGGCGAGGCCGGCGAGCCCGCCTCCGGGACGCATGGCGGCGCCGCCGGACCCATCATCGCGTATCTCGACCTCCAGCCGGTCACCTGACACACGGCCCTGGATGCGGGCCGAGGTGGCGCCGGCATGCCGGACGGTGTTGGTGAGCGCCTCGGCGACGACGAAGTACGCCGCGGCCTCGACCGGTGGCGGCAGCCGGCCGTCCACCTGCAGGTCGACCGCGACCGGCAGCCCGGCGGCGTCGGCGAGCTCGTGGACCGCCGCGGTGAGCCCGTGGTCGACCAGCACCCGCGGGTGGATCCCGCGGACGGTGGCACGGAGCTCGGCCAGCGCCGTCTCCGCCTGGGAGTGGGCCTGCCGGACGAGGTCGAGCCCGGCGCCCTCGGGCATCTCGAGCTCGGCCAGGCCGAGGGTCAAGGTCAGCGCCACCAGCCGCTGCTGCGCGCCGTCGTGGAGGTCGCGCTCGATCCTCCGGCGCTCGGTCTCGAAGGCGTCGACCAGGTCGACGCGGGAGCGGCGCAGGTCGGCGACGGCCGCGGTCAGCCGGGTCTGGGCGGGCTCCAGCAGCAGGCGCGCCAGGCTGGCCTGGGCGGCGGCGAGGAGGGTGGTGGCGTACAGGCCGACGACCAGCAGCACGAGCCCCGGCACCGCGGCGATCCAGGCCTCGGTGGGCGTGGTGATCTGCCAGGGCCCGAACGCGACCGGGGCGTCTGCGCGGATCAGGACGGGAGCCAGGACGAGCACGCCAGGGAGAGCGATGAGCAGGTTGAGCGCGACGGCGTCGACCAGCCACAGCACCGTGCCGAGCAGCACGGTGTAGCCGACCTCGGGCCCGGAGATCCGCAGCCGGCGCAGCGCCCGGAGCCGGTCGCCCCAGGCGATCGGCTGCGGTGGCTCGATCGCGTCCCGGCCGGCCTCGGGGAGGATCAGCCGGAGACGCTTGCGCTCCACGTCGGCGACGAGAGCCGCCAGCAGCGGGACTCCGGCCAGCACCAGCACCCCGACCAGGATGACCAGGGTGAGCAGCCCGACGCCGACCAGCGCGAACAGGGCGACCGCGACGACGACACCGACCGCGGCGCCGGAGACCAGGTAGGCCAGCGCGCGCCACGGCCAGCCGGATGCGAGCAGCCGCCAGGGCCAGGAGCGCAGCGCGGTCCAGACGTCGGGTGGTGGACTCATGACCGGGAGCCTAGGCAATCCCGGCCCCGGTCGGGGTAGCGCACGCGCTACCTCGTCGTGGCGTCTGCGCCCGTGTGCGCAGCGCGCAGGAGGCGTTTGCTGGTCGACATGACCGTCACCCTCGCTCCCGCACTCCCGGCGCCCTGGCCTCCCGGCCCGCCTCCGGCCGTCGTCCTCGACGGCGTCACCCGCACCTACCGGTCCCGCTCCGGCACGGTCGATGCCCTACGTGGCGTGAGCCATGCCTTCGCAGCCGGGACGTTCACCGCGATCATGGGCCCGTCCGGCTCCGGCAAGTCGACCCTGATGCAGATCGCCGCCGGCCTCGACCGGCCCACCCGGGGCCGGGTCTCGGTCGCCGAGACCGACCTGTCGGGCCTGAGCCGGACGGCCCTGACGAAGCTGCGGCGCGAGGCGATGGGCTTCGTCTTCCAGCAGTACAACCTGCTCGACGCGCTCACCGCCTACGACAACGTCGCTCTGCCCGCCCGTCTCGCCGGCCGCCTCCCGCACCGGGCCGCGGTCGTCGGGGCGCTCGAGCAGGTCGGCCTCCACGGCCTGGCCCGGCGGCGGCCGCCGGAGCTGTCCGGCGGCCAGCAGCAGCGGGTCGCCATCGCCCGCGCGCTGCACGCCCGGCCGGCGGTGCTCTTCGCCGACGAGCCCACCGGTGCGCTGGACCGTCACGCCGGACGCGACGTGCTCGAGCTGCTGCGGGGCCTCGTCGACGCCCCCGCGACGGACACCCCGGGCCAGACGGTGGTGATGGTCACCCACGACCCGCTCGCCGCCTCGTACGCCGACAGCGTGCTGTTTCTCGCCGACGGCCGCATCGTCGGGCAGATGGAGCGCAGCGACCCGGCGCAGATCAGCGCCCGCATGGCCGAGCTGGAGCCGACGCCGTGAGCCTCTTCGCGATCCTCGCGCACAGCCTGAAGACGCTGCGCCAGTCGTGGCCCCCGTACGCAGGCGCCGCGGTCGCGCTGGCCGGCGGCATCGCGCTGATCACCCTGGCCACCAATCTGCTGGGTGCGCTCGGCGCCGGCACCGAGGCCCTGGACGAGCAGACCCGCCGTCAGATCGACGACCTGGGCTCGCTCTTCGGCATCGTGGCCAGCATCTCGCTGTTCATGGCCCTGTTCGTGGTCTCCTCGACCTTCGGGTTCGTGGTGGCGACCCGCCGCCGCGAGCTCGGCCTGCTGCGCCTGCTCGGCGCCACCCCGCGCCAGGTGCGCATCCTGCTGCTCGGCGAGGCGCTCGCGGTCGCGGCGCTCGGCGCGGTCGCGGGCTGTCTGCTCGGCACCGCGGTGACGGCCCCGGTGCTGCGCATCCTGCACTCGCAGGGCGTCACACCGGTCCTGCTCCAGATGCCGAGCCAGCGCACCGCATGGATCATCGCCGCCTCCTGCGGAGTCACCGTCGCCCTGATCGGTGCCTGGCGTGCGGGCGCTCGCGCGGGACGTACGCAGCCGGTCGAGGCGCTCCGCGAAGCGGTCCTCGAGCGACGCCGTCCCACCGTGGTCCAGACGCTGGTCGCCGTCGGCGCGGCCGTGGCGCTCGTCGCGACCGCCGCCTACGCCCGCGAGATGCCGCTGCTCTTCGCCCTGATGGTGGGCCTGCTCCTGCCGATCGTCGCCGTGGTCGGCGCCAACGCGGCGGGCGGTCTCCTCTACACCGAGCTCGCGGCGCTCGTCGGTGGCCCGGTCGCACGCCGCGACCCCTCGGCCCACCTGGCCCGCGACCTCGCCCGCACCAGCGGGCGGATGACCGCCTCGGTAGCGGCGCCGGTGGTGGCCATCCTGGCGGTGGCCGGCTCGATGGTGGTCACGGTCGGAGCCACCGCCGACTGGAGCGAGGGCGCCGACCGGGCCGCGCTCAGCGCCGAGCTCGTCGTCGAGGGGAGCGAGGAACCGGACGCGATCGGCGAGGTGCCGGGCGTGCGGGTGAGCGACGTTCGCCGCACAGCACGGGTGGGGTTCGCGGGCGAGCGCACCGAGGTCGAGGTCGTCGACGTCTCGAGCGCGGCCGCGACCCGGAGTCTGCAGGCCACGAAGGGTGACCTCTCCGACCTGCGCGGGCGGGCGATGGCGGTCACCGAGTCCTACGTCACCGACATCGGCGGCCGGATCGGCGAGACCCGGCGGATGCGGGTGGGGGACCGGAGGATCCAGGTGCGGCTGGTCGCGATCGTGCCCGACGCCCCGAACCTGTGGGGCGACATCATCGTGCCCGACGACCTCCCTGGCATCGGCAGGCGCGCCCGCGACACCGGGACGGTCTTCGTGAGCACCGACGCCGGCGCCGACGTCGCCACCACCGCACGGTCGATCCGGGAGACCGGCGCCGAGGTGAGCGCTGCCGCCGGCTGGATCCGGGCGGTCTCCGACCAGACCCGCGAGATGAACACGCTCGTGCTGTGGGTGATGCTCGGCCCGGCCGGCGTCTACGCCGCGATCGCAGCCGTCAACGCCGTCCTGATCGGGACCAGCCAGCGGCGCCGCCAGACGGCGACCTCCCGGCTCCTCGGCGCCACGCCGGGCCAGGTGCGCAGGACCGCGCTGTGGGAGACCGTTTTCACCGGGGCCGGGGCGATCGTGGTCGGTGGCGCGATCACCGCCTTCACCGGTTGGCTGGTGCGGCAGGCGGTCGTACGCGACGTGCCGGACGCACCGCTGACGTTCCCCTGGCAGGCCCTGGCCGGGATCACCGCGGCCTGCGCGGTGGTGCTGCTTGCCGCCGCCGTCGCCGGGGCGTACGCGCTCCGGGAGAGGGAGGCGTCGCGCTGAGGTGACGGCGGCGGGCGAGGATCAGACGATCGCCCAGACGATGGCCGCTGCCACGAAGCCGACGAGCGAGAGCACCGTCTCCAGCACCGTCCAGGTCGCCAGCGTCTGCTTCACGGACATGTTGAAGTAGCGCGAGACGATCCAGAAGCCGCCGTCGTTGACGTGGCTGAGCACGATCGAGCCGGCGGCGATCGCGACCGCGATGACGGCGAGCTCGGGCTGGGAGTAGCCGGAGCCGAGGGTCGGCGCGATGATGCCGCCGGTGGTCACGATCGCCACGGTCGCCGAGCCCTGGGCGATGCGCAGCGCGCAGGAGATGACGTAGGCGAGCAGCAGCACCGGCAGGCCGGCGTCGGAGAGCACCTCGGCGAGCGCGGCACCCACGCCGGTCGCAGAGATGACCGCGCCGAAGAACGCACCGGCACCGACGACCAGCAGGATCATGCCGACCGGCCGGAGCGATGCGCCGGTGAACTCCGAGATCTCCTCCAGGCTCATCCCGCGCCGGATGCCGAGGAGCCAGAAGGCGAGCAGCACGGCGATCGTGAGCGCGACGGCCGGGTTGCCGAGGAAGGTGAGCACGCTGAGCAGCCGGCCCGGGTCGAGCAGCATCGTGCCGAAGGTCGCGCCGAGAATCAGGACCAGCGGCACCGCGATGACGCCGAGCACGAGGGCGAGCGAGACGGGCGCGGTGGTGGTCTCGGCGTCCTTCTCCGCCTCGGTCTCGGCCACCAGGAGATCCTCGGGCACCGAGACCGGAACCCGCGGGGCGACCCACATCGGGAAGAGGATGCCGGCCGCGGCGAAGGCGGGCAGGCCGCAGAGCAGGCCCATGATGATCAGCCAGCCGAGGTCGACGCCGAGGAGCCCGCCCAGGGCGGTCGGGCCGGGGTGGGGCGGCAGGAAGGCGTGGGTCATCGACAGGCCGGCGAGGACCGGCAGGGCGTAGAGGACCAGCGAGCGGCCGCCGCGGTGGGCGGCGACGTACACCAGGGGCGCGAGCACGAAGATGCCGATGTCGAAGAAGACCGGGATGCCGAAGATCAGGCCGACCAGGCCCATCGCGACCGGCGTGCCGCGCTCGCCGAAGAAGCCGATCAGCCGCGAGGCCAGTACGTCGGCACCACCCGAGCGCTCCAGGAGCGAGCCGAGCACGGTGCCGAGGCCGATGATGAGCGCGATGTGGCCCAGCACCCCGCCGAAGCCGGTCTCGATGAGCGACTCGCTCGAGGAGAGGGCGGTGCCCACCATCTCCTCGACGGACAGGCCGGCCACGAGGGCGAGGCCGATACCGCTGATGAAGAGCGCGATGAAGGGTTCGAGCTTGACCTTGATGATCAGAAAGAGGAGCACGGCGATCGCGGCTGCGCAGAGCAGCAGCAGACCGGTCGTGCTTGTCTGGAGCCAGTGCATGGGTTCTCCGGTCGGTCGGGGTGGGGGAGGGGGTTCAGCGCAGAGCTGCGCGGAAATGGGCGGCGTTGGTGGTGATCTGCTCCCACCTCGCCTCGTCGACGTCGGCGGGCTGGACAACCGACGTCCCGGCGGTCACGGCGAGGGCGCCGGCCCGCAGGAACTCCGCGGCGTTGTCCTCGTCGACACCGCCGGAAGGGATCAGGTCGACCTCGGGGTACGGACCCCGCAGGTCGGAGAGGTGACGCGGGCCGAGCGCCCGGGCCGGGAAGATCTTGACCGCGTCGGCGCCGAGGGTGTGAGCGGTGAGCACCTCGGTCGGGGTGAGCGCACCGAGGATCACGGCGGCGCCCGCGGCGTGGCCGGCGGCGACGATCTCGACGGCCTCCGGCGGCAGCCCGGGCGTGACCAGGAACCGAGCGCCTGCGGCGAGGGCGGCGCACGCCTGCTCGGCGGTCAGCACGGTGCCGGCACCGACGACGATCTCCTCCTCGCGGGTCTCGGCGCTCACGCGGGCGAGCAGGTCGGTCAGGCCGGGCGTCGTGTAGGTCAGCTCGACGGTGCGGATGCCACCGGCGGCCAGCGCGCGACAGAGGGCGACGGGGTCCTCGAGGCGGCTTGCGCGGACGACCACCAGCGCCCGGTCGGCACGGAGCGTGTCGATCGCAGGATCGCTCATCGGGCTCGGGTTCCTTCGTCGGTGCGGCGCAGAGCGCGGCCGGGCAGGGCGTCGGTGCGGTGGCCGTCCTCGATGACCGCGGTGCCGTTGACCAGCACCCAGTCGATGCCGCGCGCCTGCTGGCGCGGCTCCTCGAAGGTGGCGGTGTCCTGGACGGTGTCGGGGTCGAGCAGCACCAGGTCGGCTGCGTACCCCTCACGAATCAGGCCGCGCTCGTGCAGCCGCAGCCGGGCCGCGGGGCGGCCGGTCAGGTGGTGGATGCAGTCGACCAGGTCGAGCACGCCCAGCTCGCGTACGTAACGGGCGAGGTAGCGGGGGAAGGTGCCCCAGGCCCGCGGGTGCGGCCGCTCGCCGACCAGGAGCGCGTCGCTGCCGCCGCAGTGGGTGCGGTGGCGCATGATCGTCTGCACGTTCTCCTCGTGGCCGACGTGCTGCAGGATCGTGGTGGCCATCCGGTCGCGGACGAGCAGGTCGAAGAAGACGTCGGTGGCCACCCGGCCGCCCTCCTCGGCGATCTCGGCGACGGTGCGGCCGACGTATCCGGACAGCTCGGGGTTGCGTACGCCGCTGATCTGGATCGTGCGCCAGTCGGTCACGCAGCCGTGGCAGCCGTCGGTGCCGACATGGTCGAGCTCGTGGGCGATGCGGGCCCGGTCGGTGGGGTCGGCGATCCGGGTGAGCAGCGCATCCGGGCCGCCCGAGGTCGCCCAGCTGGGCAGCACGGCGTTGAGCGTGGTCGAGCCGGGTAGGTAGGGGTAGCTGTCGAGGGTGATGTCGACGCCGTCGGCCAGGCCGGTCTCGATGAGGTCGATCAGCTCGCCGGCGCGGCCGCGGTTGGGCTCGAAGTTCATGGTCGCGTGGGTGAGATGGAGCGCGCAGCCCGAGGCGCGGGCGACGTCGATCATCTCCGCGTACGCCTCCAGCGCGCCGGCGCCGTAGGAGCGGTGGTGCGGGCTGTAGTAGCCGCCCGCCTCGGCGACCGTGCGGCACAGCGTGGCCAGCTCCTGGTCGTCGGCGAACATGCTCGGCGGGTAGGTCAGGCCGCTGCTCATCCCGACGGCGCCCTCCTCGAGACCGACCCGCAGCAGCCGGGCCATCTCGGTGATCTCGGTGGGGGCCGCGGGCCGGTTGTCGGGGCCGACGACCATCAGCCGCAGCGTCCCCTGCGGCACCAGGTACGCCGCGTTGCACGCGATCCCGCGGTCGAGCCGGTCCAGGTAGCCGGCGACGGTGTCCCAGTCGAAGTCGAAGTCGTCCGGCTCGCCGTTCCAGCCCGCGATCTGGCGGCGCAGCTGGGCGCGGGTGGTGGGGTCGGTGGGCGCGAAGGAGAGACCGTCCTGCCCGACGACCTCGAGCGTGATCCCCTGGCTCACCTTGGCCGTGTGGTCGGGGTTGACCAGGATCTGCAGGTCCGAGTGGGCGTGCATGTCGATGAAGCCCGGGGTCAGCGCCCGCCCGGCGGCGTCGATGGTGCGCCGGGCGGCCGGGGCGCCGCCGTCGGTGTGGATGCCCGTGATCCGCCCTGCGTCGACGCTGACGTGGGCGGGGAAGGCCGCGGCGCCGGTGCCGTCGATGACGGTCGCGTCTCGGATGAGCAGGTCGGTCATGGTCGCTCCTCGGGTCTCAGAACCAGGTGCGCACGAGGTCGACGACGATCGGGTCGGCGGCGTCGGCGTCGTCGAGGACCGGGATCAGCCCCCACTTGTCGAAGGCGGTGCACGGGTGGGAGAGCCCCAGGCGGAGCTCGTCGCCGATCTCGACGGGCGCAGCAGCGTCGGTGTCGGCCTCGGGGTCCCAGCGCAGGAACCCGTGCTGGTCGTTGAGCGCGGTGACCGCGACGCCGGTGATCGGGGTGGCCGGGTCGCCGGTGTGCCGGGCGCGCACCAGCTGGGCCTCCGGCATCCCCTCGTCGAAGGGCAGGTCACGCTTGCCGGCGTCGAAGAGCGCCAGCCCTGGCTCCGGCTGGGACGAGATCCGCACCCAGCCGTGCAGCGCGCTGCGCAGGGACGGGCCGGTGGTGCGCGGAGCGCTGCCCAGTGGCGAGATGCCGCGGTAGAAGCCGTCGTCGTGGGTGATGTAGGCGCCGCTGCGCAGCACCACCCGGGCCTCGTCGGAGGCGACCAGCGGGGCGAGCGCGTCGGCGACCTGCTCGAAGTAGGCGCTGCCGCCGGCGCTCACCACCGGGGTGCGCCCCTCGGGCACGAGGTGGGCGACCCGCCGGTGCAGGGACAGCAGGCTGTCGACGTACGCATGGACGACGGAGAGCGCGGCCTCGTCGCTGCTGTGCGAGAGGGCGCCCTCGTAGCCGGTCACGCCTGCGAGCTCGAGGTGGGGTGAGGCCGCCACTGCTTCGGCGACCGCGATCCCGGTCTCCTCGTCACGGGCGCCGGTGCGGCCGCCCGCACCGCCGCGCTCGACGAGGACGGCGAGCGGACGTCGCGCGCCCACCTCGGCGGCATGAGCAGCGAGCGCGTCGTGCATCAGCGCGACCGTCCGCGGCGAGTCGGCCCACACGAAGACCTCCAGGTCGGGGTCCGCGGTGAGCTGGTCGGAGATCCAGCGCAGGGCGAGCGGAGAGACGATCGCGTTGGCGACGATCACCCGGGAGACGCCGAAGGCACGGGCCACGGCGAGCTGCGGGAGGTTGGCGACCGTGATCGCCCAGGAGCCCGCGGCGAGCTGCTCGGCCCACAGCTGCGGCGCCATCGTGGTCTTGCCGTGCGGGGCCAGGGCGACGCCGCGCTCGGCACACCAGGCGGCCAGCACGTCACGGTTGTGGGTCATCGCCGCCCGGGAGAGCGAGAGCAGGGGAGTGGGGAGCTGGGAGAGCCGGGGCGCCTCGTCGAGCACCTCGGCGACGGTGCGTCCCCACAGCGCGGGCGGGATCGCCTTGTGACGCCAGTCGACCCGCTCCTCGCGCAGCGCCGCGACGGCGCTCGTGTCGATGTGGGCTGCCGGGTGATCCATCGCCCGTCCTCTCTGCATGTTGCAAATTATGCAACGACGATTGCGTAATTCGATTCTGTAGTTGTAGCATCGGTCGCGCCGACCGGTCAACGGTCGGCATCGGACCAACAGGTCGGGCCAACCGGACCACGAGGGAGGAGCTGCATCCGTGGGCAGCAGCGGAGACGTGCGGGCGGTCTGCCTGGGCGAGGCGATGGTCGTCCTGCGCCCCGACGGCGACCAGCCGCTGGCGGCGGCGACCACCCTGCTGCGCTCGGTCGGTGGTGCCGAGGCCAACGTGGCCGGAGGCCTGGCCGCGCTCGGCGTGCCGACGGCCTGGGTCTCGCGGCTCGGCCAGGACCCGTTCGGCGACGTCGTCGTCGACGACCTCACCGGCCGCGGCGTGCAGGTCGAGGTCGACCGCGACCCCGCACGTCCCACCGGGCTCTACGTCAAGGAGCCCGCTCCCGGCGGCAGCCGCATGCACTACTACCGCGCCGGCTCCGCCGCGGCCGCGATGGACGCGGACCTGCTCGCCCGGCCCGGCGTCGTCGCGGCGCTCGCCTCGGCCGAGGTCGTGCACACCTCCGGCATCACCCTCGGCATCCTCGAGGAGGACTCGGGCCTCGTCGCCCGGCTCCTCGCGCTGCGCGAGAAGCACGGCTTCCGGCTCAGTGTCGACCTCAACTGGCGGCCCGCGCTGTGGACCGGGGCCAGCACCGCGCCGCTGCTCGCCCTGCTCCGTGCCGCCGACGTCGTCCTGCTCGGCGCCGACGAGGCCCGGGCCGCACTCGGCGCGCAGACTCCGGAGGATCTCCGTGAGCTCCTCGGTCCGCGGCCACGGCTGGTGATCAAGTCGGACTCTCATGCCGCGGGGGAGTACGACGTCGACGGCCGCGCGACCCAGGTGCCGGCGCTCCGGGTCGACGTCGTGGAGCCGGTCGGTGCCGGCGACGGCTTCGCCGCGGGCTATCTCGCCGGGCTCGTCGACGGGAGCGGTCCGGTTGCCCGGCTGCGCCAAGGCCACCTCGTCGCCGCTACCGTGCTGGCCGCACCCGGTGACCATGCGGCCCCGCCGCCCGCCGACGTACGCTCCCGGCTGCTGGCATCCTCCGAGGAGGAGTGGGCCGCGACGCGGGTGAGCGCCGACGGCATCGTCTCCCCGGCGCTGACGAACGATGCGCCGACGACCGACGAGGAGACCCGATGAGCCAGAGCCTCTCCCGCGCGCTGCGGATCCTGATCGAGCTCGGCGAGGGCGAACGGTCCCTCGACCAGGTCGCTGCCAGCCTCGAGGTCCACAAGACCACCGCCATGCGGCTGCTGCACACCCTGGAGGCCGACCGGTTCGTACGCCGCGACGACCGCCAGCGCTACCACCTCGGCTCGCGGCTCTTCGCCCTGGGCGGCGCCGCGCTCGCCCAGCACGCGATCCGCGACGTCGCCCAGCCCCATCTGAACCGGCTCGCGGCCGAGGCCGGCGGACAGGCGGTCCACCTCGCTGCCTACGAGAACGGCACGGCCATCTACATCGCCAAGGTGGAGAACACCCACGCCGTGCGGATGTACTCGCGCGTCGGGCTGCCCGCCGCCCTGCACGCGACCGCCGTCGGCAAGGTGCTGGTCGCCGGCCTGCCTCCCGGCGAGCAGGAGGCGGTGATCGCCGGCATCGACTTCCGGCCCTTCACCAGCCGCACCATCGCCGACGCGGCGGCCTACCGCGAGGTGCTCGCGAAGACCCGGGAGCAGGGCTGGGCCGAGGACGCCGCCGAGCACGAGGACTTCATCAACTGCGTCGGGGCGCCCGTGCGGGACGAGGCCGGGCGCGTGGTCGCCGCGGTCTCGGTCTCCGTGCCCGACGTCATCCTGCCCCGCGAGGGCGTGCGCGGTCTGGTGCCGCAGCTCCTCGCCGCCACCGAAGCGATCTCCGCCGACTGGGTCGGCGCGAGATAGTGAGCCAACCCCGAGAGGAAACCCGTCCCATGTCCGACATCCGCATCTCCACCGACCAGGCTCCTGCCCCCGCCCACACCTTCTCCCAGGGCGTCGTCCGCGGAGGTCTGCTCCAGGTCTCCGGCCAGGGCCCGGTCGACCCCGAGACCAACGAGTACCTCCACCCCGGGGACGTCAAGGCCCAGACCGTACGCACCCTGCAGAACGTCGAGGCGATCCTGGCCGCCGCGGGCGCCGGCTTCGACGACGTCCTCATGCTGCGCGTCTACCTGACCAGCCGCGACGACTTCGCTGCGATGAACGAGGCGTATGGCGAGTTCATCGGCTCCCGGGTGGTCGAGGGCGGCATCCTCCCGTCCCGCACCACCGTGATGACCGGCCTGCCGCGCGAGGAGATGCTCGTCGAGATCGACGCGCTCGCCGTCGCCCGCTAACCCAGGATCCGAGCGAGCTCCCGGCCCAGGAACGGCGCCAGCGTCCGCGCGTAGCGGGCGGTGATGTGGTTGCCGTCGCGGTAGACGATGACGTTGCCGACCACCGCGGGGCAGATCTGCGCGTCGCAGAAGAGGTGGGTCAGGTCGACCAGGTGCGCGTTGGGGTCGCGCTCGACAGCGTCACGGTGGGGGTCCGCGACCAGCACCTCCGCGCGCGGCCGCCCGCACGCCGCGCCGGCGGTCTCCGGGGAGTGCCGCTGGATGCAGCCCAGGGTGGTGCGCAGGTAGTCGGCGTTGTCGGGCTCGAACATCGGGTTGTCCACCAGCGCGATCACCGGGACATCGGTCGAAGGTCGGTGGCCCCACGCCTCGACGAGCCCCTCGACCGTCGACTCATACGGCGTCTCCCCGGGCAGCGGCTTGGTCGTCTTCCGGGCGGAGTGGGTGACGACGATGGCGTCCAGGTCCTTCTGCTCCGGAGCCTGGAGGTACGCCTCGAGCTGCCGGTTCCACTCCGCACAGGCGGGGCGGTTGTCGGCGACGTCGCGACCCAGCGGGCGGGCGTTCCAGTGGCACGCCGCGCGCGAGGCGACGTCGATGCGCCACCCCCGCCGGTCGCCGATCAGGTCCAGCGCACCGACAGGAGCCACCGCGTGGGAGTCGCCGACCATCAGCAGTCGCTTGTCATAGTCCTCGAGCGTGCCGTTCGAGCAGGCGCTGAAGCGCACCGGGCGCTCCTCGAACGACCAGCACTCGCTCCGGTTGTCGTCGTCCTCGCCGATCGCGGCCACCGCCGGGACCAGCTCACCCCGCAGGTCGGTGTTGCGGCACGGCTCTCCCCGGGTGGCGGCCGCCAGCGAGGCCGCGCCCAGGCACTCGGTCTCGTAGGGGTCGGCGGCGGCGAGCCGGGCGGCCGCCGCGATCGCCCGCTCCTCGGCGCGGTCGATCGCGACCAGGCCGCCCCAGCCCGCGCCGATCGCGAGCACGAGCGCAGCCAGCGTGGCGACCAGCGCTCGCGGACCGCCGGGCCTGATGACGTACGTCTGGACCTGGCGGGTAACCAGCCGGTTGGTCGCCCAGGCGAGCAGCGTCGAGACGACCAGCACGCCCGCGGCCGAGGCGACGGTGAGCCGCTCGGCGCCGGAGTGGTAGAGCCAGGCGATCAGCAGGGGCCAGTGCCACAGGTAGAGCTCATAAGAGATGTCGGCGACGAACCGCAGCGGGCGGGTCTCCAGCAGGCGTCGTGGCCCTCGCGGTGACGGCGTCGAGCCGATCATCACCAGCAGGGCGCCGGCGACCGGCCACAGCGCGGCCGGACCGGGGAAGTGGTCGGCGCCGTCCATCACGAAGCCGCAGCTCACCACCAGGGCGAGGCCGGCCCAGGCTGCGTACGGCTTCAGCGACTCCGGGAGGGAGAGCCGGCGCAGCGCGAGCGCGGTGAGGGCGCCCGCGCCGATCTCCCAGAAGCGGGTGATCGAGTTGAAGTACGCAGCCGCCTGGTCGGCGCCGGAGACCTTGACCGCGTAGGCGAAGGAGACCACGAAGGCCATCGCGGTCAAGGCGAAGAGCAGTCGGGCGAGGGTGATGCGGCTGGACAGCCGGCGGCCGGCGCGGGCCAGCAGTGCGACCGCGAGGATCGCCAGCGGCCAGGCGAGGAAGAACTGGCCCTGCACGGCGAGCGACCAGAAGTGCTGCACCGGTGTCGAGGACGGCCCGGCGGCGCCGTAGGTGAGCTGGTTGGCGATGAGCTCCCAATTGAGGGTGTAGGTCGCCGCCGCCACGATCTCGCGGGTCGTCTGGGCCCACAGCGTCTGTGGGACGAGGACGACCATCAGCACGGCCGTCGCCGCCAGCACCAGCAGGGCCGGCGCGGCGAGCCGCGCGAACGTACGCCCGTAGTGCTCGCTCAGCCTCACCCGGCCACGTTCGGCCCGGCCGACCAGCGACCGGGTGGCGAGGAAGCCGGAGATCACCAGGAAGACGTCGATGCCGCCGGAGACGCGGCCGTTGCCGAAGAGGTGAAAGGCGACCACGAGGGCGAGCGCGATGCCGCGCAGACCGTGGATCTCGCTGATGTGGCCCGAGGCGCGGCCGGGGGAGGCCTGCCCAGATTTGGGGCTCTTGGGGTCGGGCTCTGGTGGAGCGGGCGGGGTCGTGCGGAAATCCGAGGTGGCGGTCATGTGATCGCTGTTCCAGTGACGTCGTCGGGTGGGGAGCCGTCGCACCGTACCGGGCAGTAGTGACGTGCAGGCGAACGGGCGGTGTTCGAAATCGTTATCGACTTCTCCTGAGATCCGCCTCGTAGCGCCGCTGAAGGAGATAGGTTGCACCCCGACGTGACTTAGATCACATCCAGGACTGAGGAGTTTCGACGATGAACACGCACAAGATCGGCCGCCTGATGGCGGTCGCCGCGGTCGCGACCCTGTCGACCGCATCGCTGGTGGCCTGTGGAGGCTCGGACGAGGGTGGCGGTGGAGACTCGGGCGACTCCGGCGGCACCGACGTCGGGGTGATCCTCCCCGACGCGACCACGTCCCCCCGGTGGGAGTCCCAGGACCGGCCCAACCTCGAGAAGGCGTTCGCCGACGCCGACCTGAAGGCCACGATCCAGAACGCCCAGGGTGACACTGCCAAGTTCGGTCAGCTGTGCGACAGCATGATCAACCAGAACGTCAAGGTCATCATCATCACCAACCTCGACTCCGAGTCCGGCGCCTCCTGCCTGAAGAAGGCCGCCGACGCGGGTGTGACGAGCATCGACTACGACCGGCTGACCCTCAACGGCGGCGCCTCCTACTACGTCTCCTTCGACAACGTGAAGGTCGGCGAGCTGATGGGCACCGGCCTCGACGAGTGCCTGACCGCCGCCGGCAAGAAGGGTGGCAACATCGTCTACGTCAACGGCGCGGCCACCGACAACAACGCGGCGCTGTTCAAGTCGGGCTACGAGAAGGCGCTCAAGCCGAAGATCGACGACGGCACCTACAAGCTCGTCGGCGACCAGTCGGGGGAGTGGGACGCGACCAAGGCCGGTCAGGTCTTCGACCAGATGTACACCGCCAACGGCGGCAAGATCGACGGCGTGGTCTCCGCCAACGACACCATGGCCGGCGGCATCATCGCTCGGCTGAAGGCGAACAAGGTGCAGGGCAAGATCCCGGTGACCGGCCAGGACGCCTCGGTCGAGGGTCTGCAGAACGTCCTGCAGGGCTTCCAGTGCGGCACCGTCTACAAGAACACCGCGCTCGAGGCGAAGGCGGCCGCCGACCTGGCGATCGCGCTGATCGACGGTGACGAGAGCGCCGCCGAGGAGCTCGTCAACGGCAGCGTCGAGGACACCGAGGCCGGCAAGGACGTGCCCTCGGTGCTCGCCGAGCCCGTCTGGATCACCAAGGACACCGTCGGCACCGTGATCGAGGACGAGCAGGCCGACGCTGCCGAGGTCTGTGCCGGAGCCATCGCCGACCTGTGCACCGAGAACGGCGTGCCTCAGTGAGTCCGCTGCTGGAGCTGCGCGGCGTCGAGAAGTCTTTCGGCGCCGTGCAGGTCCTGCGCGGCGTCGATCTCTCGGTGCAGGCCGGCCGGGTGACCGCCCTGGTCGGTGACAACGGTGCCGGCAAGAGCACCCTGGTGAAGGGGATGGCCGGCATCCACCTCTTCGACGCCGGCGACTACCTCTTCGAGGGCGAGCCGGTGAAGGTCACCAGTCCCAAGGACGCGGCCGCGCTCGGGATCGAGGTCGTCTATCAGGACCTTGCGCTGTGCGACAACCTCGACGTCGTCCACAACATGTTCCTCGGCCGGGAGATGCGCCGGCTCCGCCTGGTCGACGAGGACACCATGGAGCAGCGTGCTCGCGAGACCCTCGACGGTCTCTCGGTGCGTACCCTCAAGTCGGTGCGTACGCCGGTGGCCTCCCTCTCCGGTGGCCAGCGGCAGACGGTGGCGATCGCCCGCGCCGTGCTGTGGAACTCCAAGCTGGTCATCCTCGACGAGCCCACCGCGGCTCTCGGCGTCGCGCAGACCGAGCAGGTGCTGCGGCTGGTGCGGCGTCTGGCCGACCGCGGCCTCGGCGTCGTGCTGATCAGCCACAACCTCAACGACGTCTTCGAGGTCGCCGACGACATCGCGGTGCTGCATCTGGGCCGGATGGTCGGTCAGATCGAGGCGGCCTCGACGACGCGTGAGCGGGTCGTGCAGGCCATCACCACGGGCGTGGTCCCGGAAGGAGGTGCGGCATGAGTCTCGACACCGACGACCCGACCGTCGCCGCCGCGCCGGACCCCGAGCCGGACAACTCGCTCGGCGGGATCTTCCGGGCCTACCTGGCGAAGCTGAAGGGCGGTGAGGTCGGCTCGCTGCCGGCTGTGCTGGGGCTGGTCGCGCTGGTCGTGGTCTTCTCGGCGCTGCGGCCCGAGCAGTTCACCAACTCGTTCAACTTCGCCAACCTGATCGGCCAGTCCGCCGGCGTGACCGTGCTCGCGATGGGCCTGGTCTTCGTGCTGCTGCTGGGCGAGATCGACCTCTCGGCCGGATTCGCGGGCGGCACCTGTGCCGGCGTGCTCGGCGTCTTCCTCACCCGGCAGGACTGGCCGCTGATCCCAGCGCTGCTGATGGCGCTGGCCGCCGGTGCGATCATCGGCCTGTCGATCGGGCTGCTGGTGGCCAGGCTCGGCATCCCGTCGTTCGTGGTCACCCTGGCCGCGTTCCTCGGGCTGCAGGGCGTACTGCTGTCGATGATCGGCGAGGGCGGGACGATCCCCTACCGCAACGACTTCATCAACGGCCTCAACAACGCCAACCTGCCGGTCTGGCTCGGCTGGGCGCTCGGCATCGTCGGCATCGTGGGCTATGCGGCCTCGACGTACGTCGCCGACGCGCGTCGCCGCGCCAAGAACCTCACGGTGCAGCCGATCCTGCTGTGGGCGCTGAAGACCGGGCTGCTGACCGTCGTGGTGCTCGCGGTGGTCGGCTATCTCTCGGTCGAGCGCAGCCGCAACCCGGCGCTGACCTCGCTCAAGGGGGTGCCGGTCTCGCTGCTGGTGATCGTCGGCCTGCTGATCGTGCTCACCTTCATGCTGACCCGCACCGCCTGGGGTCGGCACGTCTACGCGGTCGGCGGCAACGCCGAGGCGGCTCGCCGTGCCGGGATCAACGTGTTCCGGGTGCGGCTGTCGTGCTTCATCCTCTGCTCCACGATGGCTGCGGCGGCCGGGATCATGATCGCCAGCCGCACCAACTCGGTGAACCCCAACACCGGCGGCGAGACGACCCTGCTCTACGCCGTGGGCGCGGCCGTCATCGGCGGCACCTCGCTCTTCGGCGGCAAGGGCCGGGTCATCGACGCCGTCATCGGCGGCACCGTGGTCGCGGTCATCGACAACGGCATGGGCCTCCTGGACCAGCCGCAGGGCACGGTCTGGATGGTCACCGGCCTGGTGCTCCTCGTCGCTGCCAGCGTCGATGCGCTGTCCCGGCGCAGGGCCTCGGCTACGGGGCACGTGTAGCGGCGGGGGTCCGTTCCTTCGTCGAGGTGTCGGCACGCCTCGATGAGGGAACGGGCTCACCGGCGCGGTGGCGGCGCAGCCCGAGGATGCGTACGACGATGGTGGCGAGGTTGGCGACGGCAGCGACCGTCACCCAGATCATCAGCGCCGGGGAGAAGTGGGCGAGCTGGACCAGGCTGATGTCGCGGCCGCCGCCGTAGAGGAACCCGATCAGGTAGGGCAGACCGAAGAGGAGCACGGTGGGCGCCAACCGGGGCAGCAGCCGTGCGGTGAGCCTCGAACCGGCTTTGTCGCCGTGCTTCCGCACCCAGCTGCGCGTCCGGGCGAGCCGGCGGACGCCGAGCGCCGTCGTGAGCAGCGTGAGCGCGGCCAGGACGAGGTCGGTCCACACCCGGATCGGCGACATCGGCTCCACGGCGCGCCCGTCGATGATGTCGGCGACGCTGGTGGCCAGGGTGCCGGTGCCCTCGTTGCCGAGGCCGACTCCGCTGTTGCCCATCACCACGACCCCGTGGCCGCTCTCGGTGAGGAGGACGTCGGCGGTGTAGGTGAACCAGATCCCGCCGTGGCCGACCTCCTGCTCCCCGTGGCGGTCGCCGACCTCCCAGCCGAGCGCGTAGCGGGCATCCGGTCCAGCGGTCTGCATCTGCTCGATGGTGCCCGCCGGCAGCACCCGGGTGCCGTTCGCGGCGACACCGTCGCGCCGCTGGACCAGCAGCCAGGTGGCCAGGTCGTCAGGGGTGGTGATGACGCCATCGGAACCGTCGACGAACCGGTGCGGCTCCGCGGCCGGCGGCGTCAGGCCGTACGCGTAGAGGTGGCCGTCAGCCACGTCGGCCGGAAGGTCCTCCGGGGTGACGTCGATCGTCGTCGTCCGCTTCATCCCGGCCGGCTCGAAGATCGCGCGCTCGAGGTAGTCGCCGAACGGCATCCCCGAGACCCGCTCCACGATGCGCGCGGCGAGATGGAAGTTGGTGTTGGTGTAGGCGTACTTCGCGCCCGGGTCGGTGGCCAGCCCGGCCTGCCGCGCGCGCCGCTCGGCCTCGGCCAGGGTCGACGGCTGCGGCAGGCTCTTCTCTCGCAGGGTGAGGTCGGTGATCCCCGAGGTCTGGCTCAGCAGGTGTCGCACCGTGATCTCCGCGCCGCGGCGGTCCTCGAGCCGGAAGTCCGGCAGGTAGTCGTAGACCGGCGCGTCGAGGTCGACCCGTCCGGCGGCGACGAGCTGCATCACCGCCGCCGCCGTCATCGTCTTGCTCACCGACGCCACCGGCATCCGAGTGTCCGACGTGACCGCGTCCCCCTCCGCATCCACGCCGTACGTCGTGGCGTGCCGGTTCCCGTCCGGTTCGGTCACGACCACCGCGATCCCGGGATAGCCGCTCTTCTCGGCGAAGTCCGCCACGGCCTC
Organism: Nocardioides luteus; assembly: GCF_014648595.1. Classification (GTDB taxonomy): domain Bacteria; phylum Actinomycetota; class Actinomycetes; order Propionibacteriales; family Nocardioidaceae; genus Nocardioides; species Nocardioides luteus. The sequence goes on from NZ_BMRK01000001.1 coordinate 84,842, forward strand.
CGCGATCGCCTCCCCCTCCTCCGCAGCGGCCGGCTGGGCGAACGGCACGACGAGCACGAGCACGATGGCGAGCAGAGCTCCAAGACGTCTGATCATGCTCCCGATCGTCGTCCCGCCGCGCGTCAGCAGTCGTCAGCCCCCGGACGGATCAGGCGTACGTCCCCGGAATGATCCCGACACGAAGAGCACGCCCACTCGGCGCATCTGCCCCATCTGAGCACGCCGAGTCGGCGGATCTGCCCCGCGTGAGATCGCTGAGTCGGCGGATCTGCCTCGCGTGAGATCGCTGAGTCGGCGCGTCTGCCCCGCGTGAGGTCGTCGAGTCGGCGCGTCTGCCCCGCGAGCGATCGCCGAGTCGGCGCATCTGCCCCGCCTGAGATCGCCGAGTCGGCGCATCTGCCCCGCCAAAAGACGTCGAGTCGGCGCAACTGCCTCGAGACGTCAGCGTACGCGGGGCAGACACGCCGACTCGCCGCGAAATTCTGGGACAGATGCGCCGACTCGGCGTCCGATTGTGGGGCAGTTGCGCCGACTCGGCGTCTGATTGTGGGGCAGACGCGCCGACTCGGCGTCCGGGGGTTTGGCTATGCGGCCGGCGGCGCGGTGCTGCTGCGCTCGATGAGCTCGGCGGGCAGGCGCAGGTGGCGCTCGGTCTGCTTGCCCTCGAGGAGCTCGAGGAGGAGCTCGAGGGCGGATCGGCCCATCTCGTGGAGCGGCTGGGCCACGGTGGTGAGCGGGGGAGTGGCGTCGCGGGCCTCGGGTACGTTGTCGAAGCCGATCACCGAGAGGTCCTCGGGCACCCGCAGGCCGAGCGACTCGGCCACCTCGATCACCTTGATCGCGGAGATGTCGTTGGCGGCGAAGACGGCGGTGGGACGCTCCTCGGCCGGGAGCGAGAGCAGCTCACGGGCCGGGGCCTCGGCCAGCTCGGGGTGGTAGCCACCGACCCGGATCAGGTCGGAGGAGACGCTCAGCCCGGCGTCGTAGAGGGCCTCGCGGAAGCCCTTCTCGCGCAGCGCCGCGGAGCGCAGGTCGGGGCGGCCGCCGAGGAAGGCGATGCGCCGGTGGCCGAGACCGACCAGGTGGTCGACGGCCAGACGCGCGCCGGTGACGTTGTCGGCGTCGACGGTCATCGGCCCGTCGGGTCCGGTGTGGGGGTCGATCGCGACGACCGGGATGGTGGTCTCGTCGGTGATGATCATCGACGGGGTGACCACGATGGCGCCGTCTATGAGGGTGTGGCCGAGACGGGAGAGCGAGCGCCGCTCCCAGCCGGAGTGGTTGTGGGCGCCGGAGCGGCCGGCGTGGGCGAGCAGCTCGTAGCCGGTGCCGTCCAGCGCTGCCGAGATCCCCTTGAGGAGCTCGGCGGAGTAGGGCTCGAACTCGGCGACGAGCACGCCGATGACCCCGGTGGACTTGCGACGCAGGCTCGAGGCGATCAGCGAGGACTGGTAGCCGAGCTGGTCGATGACGGCGAGGACCTTCTCGGCGGTCGCCTCGCTGACCCCGTAACGCTCGTTGATCACCTTGGAGACCGTGGCCACCGAGACTCCTGCCTCACGGGCCACATCCGTGATCGTCACCCGGCGGGGGCGTGGCTGATCGAGCGTGCTCATGCTCTGACAGTAGCCCACTCGAGGGATTGTCGATAACAGGCTACGAAAACGTTATCGACAACGATTGACATGTAGCCCCTCACGCGCCATGCTCGACCACACGATGTGGCGGCAGTCACATGATGTCCCATACCCCGAGCAGTGACGAAGAGGTCCCAAGATGTCGAGGAAGACACAAGCGCTCGCCGCGCTGTGCGCCGGATTGATGATTGCCGCCACCGGTTGTGGTGGCTCGGGCGACTCCGGTGGCGGCGACGACAACACCATCGTCTGGTGGCACAACTCCAACAACGACCCCGGCATGGGGTACTACGAGCAGGTCGCGAAGGACTTCGAGAAGGCGAACCCCGGCGTGGACGTCAAGGTCCAGGCCTTCGCCCACGAGGACATGCTCACCAAGCTCGACGCCGCTTTCCAGAGCGGTGACCCCGAGCAGATCCCGGACGTCTACATGGAGCGTGGCGGCGGCGAGCTGGCCGACCACGTCGAGGCGGGCCTGACCAAGGACCTGTCCGAGGACGCGGCCGAGGAGATCGACATGATCGGCGGCTCGACCGCCGGCTGGCAGGTCGACGGCAAGACGTACGCGCTGCCGTTCTCCATCGGCATCGTCGGCTTCTGGTACAACAAGGACCTCTTCGAGAAGGCCGGCATCACCGAGACGCCGGAGACGATGGACGACTTCTACGACACCGTCGAGAAGCTCAAGGCCGCGAACATCCAGCCGGTCTCGGTCGGCGGCAAGGACGCCTGGCCCGCCGCGCACTACTACTACTGGACCGCGGTCCGGGAGTGCTCGCAGGACGTGCTCGACTCGGCGGTCAAGAGCCTGGACTTCTCCGACCCCTGCTTCGAGAAGGCCGGTGAGGACGTCGAGGACATCGTCGCGAAGAAGCCGTTCAACAAGGGCTTCCTCTCGACGGGCGCCCAGGAGGGCCCGACCTCGGCCTCCGGCCTCCTCGCGACCGAGAAGGTCGCCATGGAGCTCGCCGGCCACTGGGAGCCCGGCGTGATGCAGGGCATCACCGAGGACAAGAAGGGCCTGGGCGAGAAGACCGGCTGGTTCCCCTTCCCGACCATCGAGGGCGGCCAGGGCGACCCGGGCGCGCAGATGGGCGGCGGCGACGCCTGGGCGGTCTCCGAGGGCGCTCCCGAGAAGTCGGTCGACTTCGCCAAGTATCTGCTCTCCACCGACGTCCAGAAGGGCTTCGCCGAGAACGGCATGGGTCTGCCGACCAACCCCGACGCGATCGAGTCGCTGACCGACCCCGCTCTGGCCAGCCTGATCAGGGTCCGTGACAGCGCTCCGTACGTCCAGCTCTACTTCGACACCGCCTTCGGCCAGTCCGTCGGTGGCGCGATGAACGACGCCATCATCAACGTCTTCGCGGGCAAGGGCTCGGCCGCCGACATCGTCAAGGCCACCCAGGCCGCCGCGGACAAGGAAAAGTGAGTCGAACCTGTGACACACGACGTGACCGACCCCGCTCGGGCGGTGCCAGGACACGCCACATCGGGCACCCGGCGTACAGCTTCTGTACGCCGGGCCCCCGGCGGTACGAAGGGTGCCGGACCCAGTGGTGACACCTGGCGCAAGCGCCTCGAGATCCTTGTCTTCGTCACCCCTGCGCTGGCGCTCATCGCGCTCTTCGTCGCCTGGCCGATCATCACGGCCGTGCGCTTCTCGGTCTACGACTGGAAGGGCTTCGGCGACCTGACCGACTTCGTGGGTCTCGAGAACTACGCGGAGGTCCTCGGCGACGAGGTCTTCCGCAGCGCGGTCGCCCACAACGCGGTCATCGTGGTGGGCTCGATCCTGCTCCAGCTGCCGCTCGGTGTGGCGATCGCGCTGCTGCTCAACCGGAGGATGCGGGGCCAGGGCCTGCTCCGCACCATCATCTTCGTGCCGTACGTCCTGGCCGAGGTCATCGCCGCGGTCGTCTGGCTGCAGCTGCTGCAGCCGCAGTACGGCTTCGTCGACGCGCTGACCACGCAGGTGGGTCTGACCCCGCCCGACCAGGGTTGGCTGGGCACCCCCGAGTACGCCCTGTGGATCGTGCTCCTGGTGCTGACCTGGAAGTACCTCGGCCTGGCGGTGCTGCTCTTCCTGGCCGCCATGCAGGGTGTCCCCGAGGAGCTCTACGAGGCCGCGCAGCTCGACGGCGCCTCGTGGTGGCAGACGCAGCGGCAGATCACCATCCCGCTGCTGGGCCCGACGATGCGCACCTGGGCCTTCCTCTCGATGATCGGGTCGATCCAGTGCTTCGACATGATCTGGGTGCTCACCCAGGGCGGTCCCGCCAACGCGACGGCCACCATGGCGACGTACCTGATCGACGAGGGCACCAAGCGCCACAACTACGGCATCGCGGGCGCCGCCTCGGTGATCCTGTTCGTCATCGCCTTCGCGATGGCGCTGGCCTACCAGGTCCTCGTCCTGCGCCGTGACACCCAGGACGACACCAAGCGCTACACCCGGGCGGAGAGCGCCCTGGTCGGAACCCTCTTCCGCAAGCGAAAGGCGGCGTGATGGCCACCGTGACCCTCGACCCCCTCGCCGAGCCCGGGAACGGCTCGGGCGGACCCTCCCGCAAGCAGCGCCGCCGCAGCACCTTCGGTGGTGGCAACCTGTGGGTCTACCTGATCGCGCTCGTAGTCGTCGCGATCACCGTCGGGCCCGTCCTCTACGGCGCGCTGGGCGGCTTCCGCAGCAACGCCCAGCTCGCCGACAAGCCGGCCGGGCTGCCCGACCCGTGGGTCTGGAAGAACTACGCGGGTGTGCTGAACAACCCCTCGTTCTGGCAGTACGCACTCAACTCGACCATGATAGCGATCATCACTACGGTGGTGACCGTCGTGTTCGGGCTGATGGCGGCGTACCCGCTGGCCCGCTACCAGTTCCGGGGCCGCGAGGCGCTGTTCATGGTCTTCGTGCTCGGCCTGCTCTTCCCGGCCGCCGTGGCGATCATCCCGCTGTTCATCATCATCACCCGCAACCTGCAGATGGCGAACACGTGGTGGGGCGTGGCCCTGCCGCAGGCGGCGTTCGCGCTGCCGATGACCGTGGTCATCCTCCGCCCGTTCCTGATGGCGCTGCCCAAGGAGCTGGAGGAGGCCGCGCTGATCGACGGCGCCAGCCGGATCGGCATCTTCTGGCGGGTCCTGATGCCGCTGTCCGCACCCGGGATGATCACCGTCGGGGTGCTGGCCTTCGTGACCTCCTGGAACGCCTACCTGCTGCCGCTCCTGCTGCTGCAGGACAAGATGCGCACGCTTCCGCTCGGCGTCGCCGACTTCTCCACCGAACACTCCGCCGACACCGCCGGTGTCCTCGCGTTCACCACGCTCGCGATGATCCCGGCTCTCGTGCTCTTCCTCGCCTTCCAGCGCCGGCTCGTCAGCGGCCTGCAGGGCGCGGTGAAGGGCTAGTAGGGACAACTGTGACTGACAACGCCCCCCTTCCCGCCTGGCCGCACGTCTCCGACCGTGTGCGTGACCTGCATGCTCAGATGACCTTGGAGGAGAAGCTCGCCCAGATCGTGGGCTACTGGCTCGACCGCGGCGGCGACGTCGTCGCGCCGATGGCCAACGAGATGAGCAGCAACGTCTCGGGCGGGCGACTCTCGGAGATCACCGCCCACGGTCTGGGCCACTACACCCGCGTGTACGGCACCCGGCCGGTCGAGCCCGCCGAGCGGGCCGCCTGGCTGTGGGCCGAGCAGAAGCGGCTGGTCGAGGAGACCCGGCTGGGGATTCCCGCGCTGGTCCACGAGGAGTGCCTGACCGGGCTCGCGACCTGGGAGGCGGCCACGTTCCCCACGCCGCTGGCCTGGGGTGCGACCTTCGACCCCGATGCCGTCGAGGAGATGGCGGGGATGATCGGGGCCGACATGCACGCCCTCGGCATCCACCAGGGCCTGGCGCCCGTTCTGGACGTGATCCGGGACGCGCGCTGGGGCCGGTGCGAGGAGGCCATCGGCGAGGACCCCTACCTCGTCGGGACGGTCGGCACGGCGTACGTCCGCGGGCTGCAGTCCGCCGGCGTGCACGCCACGCTGAAGCACTTCGTGGGCTACTCGGGCTCGCGTGCCGGACGCAACCACGCCCCGCTCTCGGCGGGCCCGCGCGAGATCGCCGACATCTTCCTCCCGCCGTTCGAGATGGCGGTCCTCGACGGTGGCGTGCGGTCGGTGATGGCCTCCTACAACGACATCGACGGCGTGCCGCAGCATGCCTCGGTCGACCACCTCACCACGCTGCTGCGCGAGACCTGGGGCTTCGACGGGGTCGTCGTCGCCGACTACTTCGGCGTCGCCTTCCTCGCGGTGATGCACGCGATCGCCGCCGATCGCGGGCGGGCCGCCGCGTACGCGCTCGAGGCAGGTGTCGACATCGAGCTCCCCAGCGGTGACGCCTACCTCGAGCCGCTCGCTGCACTGATCCGCTCGGGCGAGGTCTCCGAGTCGCTCGTCGACCGTGCCGTGCTGCGCGCGCTGAAGCAGAAGGAGGAGCTCGGTCTCCTCGACGACTCCTTCGCAGCCGCTCTGGAGGCGGGGGCTCCGGAGTCGATCGACCTGGACTCCCCGGCCCACCGGTCGGTGGCCCGCAGGCTCGCCGAGGAGTCGGTCGTGCTGCTCAGCAACGACGGTGTCCTCCCGCTCGCGGGCGACGTCGGCAAGGTGGCGATCATCGGCCCCAACGCCGACCGCTCCGAGGCGCTGATGGGCTGCTACTCCTTCGTCAACCACGTGATGGTGAGCTACCCCGACAAGCCGCTGGGCATCGAGCTGCCGACGATCGCCGAGGCGATCCAGGCCGAGCTCGGCGCCACCTCCTACGAGGTCGTCGCCGGGTGCGACGTCGAGGGCACCGACCGCTCGGGGTTCCCCGCCGCGGTCGCCGCCGCCGAGGACGCCGACGTGGCCGTGGTCGTCGTCGGCGACCAGGCCGGCCTGTTCGGCCGCGGCACCGTGGGGGAGGGCAACGACTCCGAGTCGCTCGAGCTCCCCGGCGTCCAGCGTGAGCTGGTCTCTGCCATCGTCGCGACCGGCACCCCCGTCGTGCTCGTCACCGTCACCGGCCGTCCCTACGCCATCGGCTGGGCGCTCGACGGCGAGACCCGTCCCGCCGCGGTGCTGCAGGCGTTCTTCCCCGGGGAGGAGGGCGGCGCCGCGCTGGCGCGCATCATCTCCGGCGCGGTCAATCCCTCGGGCCGGCTCCCGGTCTCCCTGCCGCGGGTCTCCGGCACCCAGCCCTACAGCTACCTCCAGCCGCTGCTGGGTGGTCCCTCCGAGGTCACCAGCACCGACCCGACGCCGGCGCGCCCGTTCGGCTTCGGGCTCTCCTACACCACCTTCGGCTACAGCGGGCTCTCCGCCGACCGCACGGTCGAGGCGGGAGGCACCTTCGGTGTGGAGGTGACCGTCACCAACCTCGGCGACGTCGCCGGTGTGGACGTCGTCCAGCTCTACGGACGCGACCTGCTCGCCTCGGTGGTCCGCCCGGTGACGCAGCTGCTCGGCTACCAGCGGGTGGCGCTGGAGCCGGGGGAGTCGGCGGTCGTACGCTTCGGCGTGCCGACCACCCGCCTGGCCTTCGCCGACCGCAAGCTCGACCGTGTGGTCGAGCCCGGCGAGATCGAGGTCTGGGTCGCCGCCTCGGCAGGGGAGAAGGTCGCCACCGCCGTGGCGGAGGGCATCGCGGAGCTCTCCGACGTCGAGGCCGCCTCGGCCGCCGGCGAGTCCGGCACCGACAAGGCGCTGCTCACCATCATCGGCGACGTGCACCGGGTCAGCCCCGCCGATCAGCGGATCACCAGGGCGACGGTCTCGCGCGGCTAGCTGCCCGCGCGAGCCACCTGACGAGCGAGGTGGGCGGCGGGGTCGGCGATCACACGACGTACGACGGTCCCCGCCGCCCCACGCACGGCTGCGTCGCTGCCGAGCCCGGAGACCAGCAGCCGGGGAGCGGTGCCGGAGTGATGGCCGATCGAGGCGGCCGTCGGCGCGGTCAGCCAGGGCGCGAGCGTCGCGAACGCGCCACCGAGGACGATCGCGGAGGGATCGAGGAGGGTGAGCACCGAGGAGAGCGCGACGCCGAGGTGTCGCCCGGCCTCGGTGACGGCGTCGAGCGCCGCCCGGTCGCCGGCCTCGCAGGCGCGGGTGAGCTCCTCGACCGTGGACACCTCGGCGCGGGCGAGGATCTCCTGCTGACCGGCCATCCGCTCCAGGCACCCGTGGCCGCCGCAGGCGCAGAGCGGGCCGGCGGGATCGACGACGACGTGGCCGAGCTCGCCGGCGCTGCCGTTGGCGCCGCGGAAGACCTCGCCGCCGATCACGATGCCGCCACCGATGCCGATCTCGCCGGAGACGTGCACGAAGTCGCGCAGCGGAGCGCCGTCGTGCTGGTGACCGCCGAACCACATCTCGCCGAGGGCTGCCAGGTTGGCCTCGTTCTCCAGCTCGACGTCGAGCCCGACGCCCTCCCGGACCGCGTCGGCGAGGTCGACGCGGTCCCAGCCCAGGTTGGGGGTACGCGCCAGCGTGCCGTCCACGGCCAGGCCGGGCACGGCCACGCAGGCGCCGGCCAGCGGCAGGGCCTGGGCGTCGGCGCTCCCGGCAGCCGCCCGGGCCAGCTCGATCAGGTCGGCGACCACGTCGGCCACCTCGCGGCCGCGGTTGTCGCGGCGTACGACATGGTGGTAGCGCGGAGCTCCGGTCAGATCGGTCACGACGGCGGCCAGGTAGTCGATGTTGACCTCCAGGCCGAGCCCGGCGACGCCGCCGGGAGCGAGGCTGAGCGCGGTGGCCGGCCGGCCCCGCTCGGTCGCCGCAGGCGCGCTCTCCTGGAGGAGCCCGGCGGTGATGAGGTCTGCGACCAGGCCGGAGACCGACGACTTCGTCAGGCCGGTGCGGGCGGCCAGCCGGGCCCGGGAGACCGGACCGGTGCGGACGACCTCGCCGAGCACGAGCGCGAGATTGCTCGCCCGCATCCCGGCATGTTGGGCAGGCTCGCTTCGGACCGTCATGCAGGGGATTAGACCAAGTTCTGAACTTTGGGTCAAGAGATCCATTCGATCGCTGCAGAGCGGTTGACAATGTGACGGTCGTCGCGTTTCATCGTCCCATATAGTCCGAGTCGTGAACTAATGTGAGGAAGCAGACTATGACGGATTACACCCCCACCGCGGAGGACAAGTTCACCTTTGGTCTGTGGACCGTGGGCTGGAACGGTCAGGACGTGTTCGGGTCGGCCAGCCGGCCCCACCTCGATGTCGCCCACTCGGTGCACAAGCTGGCCGAGCTCGGCGCCTACGGCATCACCTTCCACGACAACGACGTCTTCGCCATCGACGCGAGCGACGCCGAGCGCCAGGCGGAGATCGACAAGCTGAAGGCCGCCCTGGACGAGACCGGCCTCAAGGTGCCGATGGCCACCACCAACCTCTTCGGCCACCCGGTCTTCCGTGACGGCGGGTTCACCTCCAACGACCGTGAGGTGCGCCGCTACGCGATCGCCAAGGTCGCGCGCAACATCGACCTCGCCGCCGAGCTCGGCGCCACGACGTACGTCATGTGGGGTGGCCGCGAGGGCGCGGAGTCCCACGCCGCGAAGGACATCACGGCGGCGCTGGACCGCTACCGCGAGGCCGTGAACCTCCTCGGCGACTACGTGGTCGAGAAGGGCTACGACATCCGCTTCGCCATCGAGCCGAAGCCCAACGAGCCGCGCGGCGACATCCTGCTGCCGACCATCGGTCACGCGCTCGCCTTCATCAACAGCCTCGAGCGTCCCGAGATGGTGGGTCTCAACCCGGAGGTCGGTCACGAGGAGATGGCCGGGCTCAACTTCGCCGCCGGCATCGCCCAGGCGCTGTGGCACGGCAAGCTCTTCCACATCGACCTCAACGGCCAGCACGGCCCCCGCTTCGACCAGGATCTCCGCTTCGGCGCCGGCAACCTGCGCGGCGCGTTCAACCTGGTCGACCTGCTGGAGTCCAAGGGCTACGACGGCCCGCGCCACTTCGACTTCAAGCCGCCGCGCACCGAGGACGAGGAGGGTGTGTGGGCCTCGGCCGCCGGCTGCATGCGCAACTACCTGATCCTGCGGGAGCGGGCCAAGGCGTTCCGCGCGGACCCGGAGGTCCAGGCCGCTCTCGAGGCCTCGCAGGTCCCGGAGCTCTCCGTGCCGACCCTGGCCGAGGGCGAGACGCTCGAGGACATCCGCAAGGCGACCTACGACATCGAGGCCCTCGACCACGGCTACGCGTTCGAGCACCTCGACCAGCTCGCCATGGACCACCTCCTCGGCGTCCGCTGACGCGGGGGACTAGGTTCGCGACATGCCTCTTGTTGCCGGGGTCGACTCCTCGACCCAGTCCTGCAAGATCGTCGTCCGCGATGCGGAGTCCGGGGCGCTGGTGCGCTCCGGCTCCGCGCCCCATCCGGACGGGACCGAGGTCGATCCCGCCGCCTGGTGGACCGCGCTGCAGTCGGCCGTCGAGGCCGCCGGCGGGCTCGACGACGTCGCCGCGGTCTCCATCGGCGGCCAGCAGCACGGGATGGTCTGCCTCGACGAGGACGGCGAGGTCGTACGCCCCGCACTGCTGTGGAACGACACCCGCTCGGCCGGCGCAGCCGCCGATCTCAACAACGAGCTGGGGGCCGAGGCATGGGCCGAGGCCGTCGGGTCGGTGCAGGTGGCCAGCTTCACCGCCACCAAGCTGCGCTGGCTGGCCGAGCACGAGCCCGACGCGGCGGCCCGGGTCGCCGCGGTCTGCCTTCCTCACGACTGGCTCACCTGGAAGCTCGCCGGAGCGCCGGGGCTGGCGTCGCTGCGCACCGACCGCAGCGACGCCAGCGGCACCGGCTACTACTCGGCCGTGACCGGCGAATACCGCCGTGACCTGCTCAAACGTGCGCTCGGGCGCGACGACATCGTGCTGCCGGAGGTGCTCGGTCCGACTGCGTCCGCCGGGCGCACCGCGGCGGGTGCGCTGCTCGGGCCGGGCTGTGGTGACAACGCGGGGGCATCGCTCGGTGCGGGTGCCCAGCCCGGGGACGTACTCGTCTCGATCGGCACCTCCGGGGTCGCCTGCGCGGTCTCGGAGACGCCGACCGCCGACCCGTCCGGGGCGGTGGCCGGCTTCGCCGACGCCACCGGCCGCTACCTGCCGCTGATCGCCACGCTCAACGCGGCGCGCGTGCTCGACGCCACCGCCCGGCTGCTCGGAGTGAGCCACGAGGAGCTCTCCCGGCTCGCGCTGCAGGCGCCGTCTGGCTCCGGCGGTCTGGTGCTGGTGCCCTACCTCGAGGGCGAGCGCACGCCTGACCGGCCCGACGCGCGTGGCGTGATCCACGGGCTGACCCTGGCCACCTCCGAGCCCGCCTACCTCGCGCGGGCGGCGGTCGAGGGGCTGCTGTGCGGTCTCGCCGACGGCATCGACGCGCTCAAGGCTCAAGGCGTCGAGGTCAACCGGGTCCTCCTGGTCGGCGGTGGCGCCCGCTCGGAGGCCGTACGCCGCCTGGCGCCGGTCGTCATCGGCCACCCGGTCCTCGTCCCCGAGCCGGGGGAGTACGTCGCCGACGGCGCGGCCCGCCAGGCCGCGTGGGTCCTCGCCGGTGGCTCCGAGCCGCCGACGTGGGAGCTCGCCGGCACCGAGACGTACGAGGCCGACCCCGACCCGGCGGTGCGGTCCCGCTACGCCGAGGTCCGCGACCTCACCGAGGGTGTCTAGATGATTGATGCACAGGCTGACCTGCGACGGCCACCCCGTGCATCAATCATCTAGGTCCGGGCACCCGGTGGCCGAGCCGTTGCGGCCACCGGGCACCCGCGTCCGATAGCGTGGCCGCGCCATGTTGGATCACATCAAAGGCTTCGTCCAGGGAGTCGTCCTCGCGCCCATCGTCCGGTTGTTCGTGGCGCTGAGGATCAGCCCCGACGTCGTCACGCTCGTCGGCACCCTCGGGGTGGCGGTCGGCGCGCTGGCGTTCTACCCGCGCGGCGAGCTGCTGCCCGGCACGGTCTTCATCACCTGCTTCGTCTTCAGCGACCTGATCGACGGAGCGATGGCCCGCATGGTGGGGCGCAGCTCGAAGTTCGGCGCCTTCTGGGACTCCACCCTCGACCGCATCGGCGACGGTGCCGTCTTCGGCGGCCTGGCGCTCTACTTCGCCGGCCCCGGCGACTCCGACCTCTACCTCGCGCTGACTCTGTGGTGCGTCGTGATGGGCGCTGTCACCTCTTATGCCCGTGCCCGTGCGGAATCGCTCGGCTTCACAGCCGACGTCGGCATCGCCGAGCGCGCCGACCGGCTGGTCCTCATCCTGGTGATGACCGGCTTCGCCGGCATCTTCTCCCTCGACCTGCTGATCTACATCGCGCTGTGGATCCTCGCCGTCGCCTCGACCATCACCGTCGGCCAGCGGGTCTGGACCGTCCGCCGCCAGGCCCTCGCCGAGGAGGCAGCCGCATGACCGCTCCGACCGAAGCAGACGTACGCCTCGCCACCGAGCTCGTCCGCGGCGCCGGCTCGCTCGCGGCGAAGATGCGCCACGAGGGCATCGACGCGTCGGTCGAGACCAAGACGTCCGTCTCCGACCTGGTCACCGCCGCTGACAAGGCCGCCGAGAAGGCGATCGTCGACCGTCTCGCCACCGAGCGCCCCGACGACGGCATCCTCGGCGAGGAGGGCTCCGCCCGCGACTCGGCCTCCGGCCGGGTGTGGACCATCGACCCGGTCGACGGCACCTACAACTTCGTACGCGGCCTCGACTGGTGGTGCTCCGCGCTCGCGCTCACCGACGGCGACGACATCCTCCTCGGTGCGGTCTACTCGCCCGCCGAGGATGCCGTCTACGTCGGCGGCCCCGACCTGCCCACCACCCGCAACGGCGTCCGGCTCGACGCGATCCCCGACACCCCGCTAGACCTCGCCTGCCTCACCACCTACCTCCACCCCGCCCGGCTCAAGCAGCCGGTCGGCGAGGCCTACATCCGCGTCACCGGCGGAGCCGCCTCGATCCGCATTCTCGGCTCCGGCTCGATGGACCTCACCGCCATCGCCCAGGGCAAGCTCCACCTCTTCTGCCAGCACTCCGTACCCGACTGGGACCGCCTCCCCGGCTGGGCCCTCGTCCTCGGCGCCGGCGGCGCCACCACCCAGGTCGAGGCCGGCGGCGCCCTCTGGTCACTCGCCGGCGCCCCCACCGCCGTCGCCGACGCCGCCCGAGCCCTCACCTCCGAATGACCATCTCGCCGACCCGGCGCATCTGCCCCATCAGAGGACGCCGACCCGGCGCATCTGCCCCGGCTGAGGTCGTCGAGTCGGCGCGTCTGCCCCGGCTGAGGTCGTCGAGTCGGCGCGTCTGCCCCGGCTGAGGTCGTCGAGTCGGCGCGTCTGCCCCAAGCCGTGAGGCAGTTGCGCCGACTCAGCGTGTATGCGTGAGGCAGTTGCGCCGACTCGGCGTCCGTACGTGGGGCAGATGCGCCGACTCGGCGTCATATCTCGGGGCAGATGCGCCGAGTCGGCGATCAGTCCACTTCGGGAACAGTGGCTTGACCTGCGGTTTCCGGGGGTGGTGGACGGCGCGTGGCGAATTACGATCTGGCCATGGCTACAAGCACGAACGAGACGGGTACCTCGCGGGTCAAGCGGGGGATGGCGGAGATGCTCAAGGGTGGCGTGATCATGGACGTGGTCACCCCCGAGCAGGCGAAGATCGCCGAGGACGCCGGGGCGGTGGCGGTGATGGCGCTGGAGCGCGTACCCGCCGACATCCGCGCCCAGGGCGGCGTGAGCCGGATGTCCGACCCCGACATGATCGACGGCATCATCGAGGCCGTCTCCATCCCGGTCATGGCCAAGGCCCGCATCGGCCACTTCGCCGAGGCCCAGATCCTGCAGAGCCTCGGTGTCGACTACATCGACGAGTCCGAGGTGCTGACCCCGGCCGACTACGAGAACCACATCGACAAGTGGGCGTTCACGGTGCCGTTCGTGTGCGGCGCGACCAACCTGGGGGAGGCGCTGCGCCGCATCACCGAGGGCGCGGCGATGATCCGCTCCAAGGGTGAGGCCGGCACCGGGGACGTGTCCAACGCGGTCACCCACATGCGTACGATCCGGCGCGAGATCCGCCGCCTCGGCGCCCTGGACGAGGACGAGCTCTACGTGGCGGCCAAGGAGCTCCAGGCGCCCTACGAGCTCGTCAAGGAGGTCGCCGAGAACGGCAAGCTTCCCGTCGTCCTCTTCACCGCCGGCGGCATCGCGACCCCGGCCGACGCCGCGATGATGATGCAGCTCGGCGCCGAGGGCGTCTTCGTCGGCTCCGGCATCTTCAAGTCCGGCAACCCTGCCCAGCGCGCCGAGGCGATCGTCAAGGCGACCACCTTCCACGACGACCCGGACGTCGTCGCCAAGGTCTCCCGCGGCCTCGGTGAGGCGATGGTCGGCCTCAACGTCGACGAGCCCGCCCGCTCGATCCAGTTCGCGGAGCGCGGCTGGTAGTTCGCGACCGACGTCGCCCGACAAGAGCAGAACCGAAGCGGCTGCGCATCCTTCCGATGGGTGCGCAGCCGCTCCGCGTCTGGTGCGCTGACGAACGGGTCTCACCGAACGTCGGATTCGATGCCTCAACGAATTCAAACCGCGTGTGACTGATACAACAGAACAAAAGGCAAGCAAATACCCTATTTCGATGTAAATCGTCCCGGAGTGATGGATCTTGGATCCATACATACGGGGGCACCGGGTCCCTGTGGAGATGGGGAGTCATGAAGAAGTCGACGAAGGGCGCAGTCGCTGCCGCAGCCGCGGCGGTCCTGCTTCTCGGTGGTGCCGGGACGCTCGCCTACTGGACCGATGAGGGCACCGCCTCCGGCGGGACGCTCACCACCGGCAACATGGCGCTGAGCGACGGCACGTGCGAGCCGGGCTGGACCTACCCGGACGGCTCCGCGGTCGCGACGATCGTCCCGGGCGACTCGATCACCAAGTCCTGCTCGTTCGAGGTGACCGGTTCCGGTGACCACCTCACCGCCACGGTGTCGGCCCCCGGCGAGGTCACCTACACCACCGACAAGGCCACGACGACCATGCAGCTCACCGCCTCTGCGGACTACGAGCTCGGCGGCCAGCCGGTGGGCGACGGTGACTCGTTCGCGATCGACGGCCCGACCACGCTGGTCGCCCAGGTCGAGGTGGTCTTCCCCTACGGGGACGCGACCACGATCAACGCCAACGACACCCAGGACGTCACCGCGACCCTCGACGCGATCACGATCACCCTGACCCAGGACCAGAGCTCGGGCGAGAACCCGAACCCCTGATCGGCGTGTCAGCCACAACCGTCAGCCGGCGTCCATGACGGCCGCAGGCATGGTCTCGTCCCGGCGCCCCTCGCCACCGGGGGAACGACGCCTGCTCTTTCCGAGCCCCAGAGCGGTGCTCGGGTTCGTCGGGCAGTTCGTAGTCTGGTTCGTGATCATCGCCGCCGGAGCCGTGATCGGCCTCGGCGTAGCCGTGCCCAGGATCGTCGGGGGAGAGGCGCTCACGGTGCTCAGCGGATCGATGCGGCCCGGGATGCCACCGGGATCCCTGGTGGTCGTACGTCCGGTGGACCCGGCCACGCTCCGGATCGGCGACGTGATCACCTTCCAGCTGAGATCGGGGGAGCCGGCGGTCGCGACGCACCGCATCACGGGCATCGGCACCGACACCACGGGAGAGCGCATCTTCACCACCCGCGGCGACGCCAACGACGCCGACGACGTGAAGCCGGTGCGCGTGGTGCAGGTGCGCGGCGAGCGCTGGTACTGGCTGCCCTACGTCGGCCGGGTGAACTCGCTGCTGACCGGCGAGCAGCGCGCCATCACCAGGCTCGTCGGCGCCGGGCTGCTCGGTGGCTACGCGCTGGTGATGTTCGGGGGCGCGGTCCGCGACCGTCGCCGGGAGCGCGCCGAGGCTCAGGGGCCGAAGCCATGACGGTCCTACGCCTTCTGCTTGCGCTCCTGATCATGTGGGCCCTCTCCGCGACGCCGGCGGGAGCAGCCACCGAGCCGGTGCAGCTGAGCAACGACGGCCGCACCTGGGCCGCAGACCTGCCCGAGCCGCTGTTCGATCCGGACGTGCGCTGGGTGCCCGGCGACTCACGAGCGGCAGCGTTCTGGGTGCGCGACGCCGGGGAGAGTCGCGGTGCGCTGTCGGTGAGCGCCGACGTCCGCGACACCGACCGCCTGGTCGCCGACGGTGCGATGAACCTGCGGCTGCGCCGCGGATCGGGCCAGTGGCACGAGGTACGGCCCGGCACCAGCATCTCGCTGGGCAGCCTCGAGCGGGGCGGTCGGGAGCGGATCGGTGTGGTCGCTACCTACGCACCGCGCTCCGGCAACGACACGATGGACTCCGGGTTCACCTTCAGTCTCGACGTACGTCTGACCGGGGACGACGCCACCGGCGAGGACGAGCCCGGTCCGGGCGACGACCTGCCCGAGGGCCAGGCTCCGGTCGGCGGTGGCCTGCTGCCCGGCACCGGCAGCCCGGTGCGCTGGTGGCTGATCGCCCTGGCCTCACTCTCGATCGGCGGGGGCACAGCCCTCGTCCTGCGCAGCAAGCGAAAGGGAAGTTCATGACCAGTCCACGACGGCGCCCGGTCGCCGCGCTCCGGCGTGCGGTGAGGTCGACGCGCCTACGCGCCTTGCTCGCCCTCGGCGTGGTCGTCTCGATCGGGGCGACCGGGACGCTGGCCTACTGGACCGACACGGTGGAGGTCAGCGGCGCGACCCTGACCACGGGCACGCTCGACCTCCAGGTCAACGGTGCCGACCCCTACACCGGTTTCACGGCGTTGAGTCTGACCGGCATGTATCCGGGCACGTCCTCGGCCGGCGTCCTCACCGTCCAGAACGTCGGGACCGTCCCGCTGAGCTACACGATGACGAGCGGCTCCTCGACCGCCACACTGTCCCCGCTGACCCTCAAGGTCACCGCCGACACCAGCGTGACCAACGACGGCACGCTGAACCAGACCTGCCCGGGCGCGGCCCTGGCGGGCACCGGTGGCGCGCTCCCGTCGGCCGGCATCGCGACCGCGCGTACGCTCCAACCCGGCTCCTCGGAGACGCTGTGCCTGCAGGTGACGCTCGGCACCGACGCCCCCGATTCTGCCCAGGGCCGCTCGAGCGACCTCACCTTCACGCTCACCGGGACGCAGCTCCCGTGACCGGTTTTCGGCGCTTCGTCACCGTCGCGAGCCGGCGGGCGGGCGACCTCGCGCTCACCCTGGCCGCGGTGGCCGGCGTGGTGTGCCTGCTGACGCTGCTCGCGGGGGTCGCGTTCGACGTGCGGCCGCTCCTGTTCCGGTCCGGATCGATGTCACCGGCGATCCCGACCGGGTCGCTGGCGCTGGCGGTGCCGGTCGACCATCGTGAGATCGCGGTGGGTGACGTGATCTCGGTGCCGTACGAACGCACGCGGGTCACGCACCGGGTCGTCTCGATCGACCACACCGAGGCGAGCTCGATGCTGCGGATGCAGGGTGACGCGAACGACGCCGCCGACCTGCGCCCCTATCAGGTCACCTCCGCCGACCGCGTCGTCTTCTCGGTGCCCCGTCTCGGCGCCGCGATCGCCTGGCTCTCGCATCCGCCGGGGATCTTCGTGCTCGCCGGTTACGCGGCCCTGCTGCTGGCGATCCTGATGCGCCGTCGGGCGAACCCGCCCGCTCCGAACGCCCCGGCGGCCCCCGAGGCGCCCGAAGAACCACGACCTGCGCCGAGTCCCGCAGAGGACCGGCGCCGAGGCCACGGAGGACGGCTCGCGCTCGCCGCCCTCGTGCTCGCGTTGCTGCTCGGCACGGCGACGCCGCCGACCTGGGCGGCCTGGACGGACCCGGTGAGCGTCACCGGCGGCACCCTCGCCACGGCCACCCTGGCCTCGCCGACCGCGGCACCCTCCTCCGGGGGAGGAAGCGGCGGCGCGAACGGCAACTGCCAGGCGCAGAACCTGGTGCTCGGCAGCACGATCACGTTGCGCTGGGAGGGGGTCGCGCCGACCTCCGCGCCGCCGCTGGCGAGTTACGACTACCAGCTGCAGTTCTTCAACCGGAGCACCAACCAGAACCAGGGCCCACCGGTGACCGTCGCGCATTCCGGGGCCGCCGGTTCGAGACAGAGCTACCAGCAGAGCGCGACGGCACTGGGCAACCTGCTCGGCCTCAACCTCTTCTCCAACACCCGGCTGCAGCTGCGGGTGCGCTCGCACCTCGCCGGCACCAGCTGGTACGGCGCGACGACAGTGCTGGTGAACTTCTCCAGCAGCGCTGTGCTCACCTTCGCCTCCTTCGAGTGCAACACCGCCTGAGCCGAGTTCCGCGTCGCCGCTGCGGCGAACTACGCTGCCGCAGTGATTGCACCGACCATCGGCGTACTCGCCCTCCAGGGCGATGTCCGCGAGCACCTGGCCACGTTGACCCGGCTGGGGGTCAAGACCCTTCCCGTACGCCGCCGGGCCGAGCTGGACACCTGCGACGCGCTCGTCATTCCCGGCGGAGAGTCGACGGCGATGTGGCGCCTGGCGCGTACGTTCGAGCTGCTCGACCCGCTCCGTGAACGCGTCCGCACCGGCATGCCCGCGTTCGGCACCTGCGCCGGCATGGTCCTCCTGGCCGACCGGCTGCTCGACGCCGCTCCGGGGCAGGAGACCGTCGGCGGCCTCGACATCACCGTCCGGCGCAACGCCTTCGGGCGCCAGACCGAGTCGTTCGAGACCGAGCTCGAGGTCGCCGGGCTGGACGGCACGGTCCACGCCGTCTTCATCCGGGCGCCGTGGGTCGAGGAGGTCGGCGCTGATGTCGAGGTGCTGGCCAGCGCCGCGGGACACGCCGTCGCCGTACGCCGGGATCAGCTGATGGCGACGAGCTTCCACCCCGAGGTCAACGCCGACGACCGGCTCCACCGGCTGTTCCTGGACACCTGCTGCTGACGGCGGCGAGCGCCACGTAGTTAGAATGGCCTCCTGCTGCCCTGTGGTGTTTCCGGAGGCGGCTCGACCAGGCTTGAAAGCACAGCGACGACGCGGGGCAAAGGACGGTTTCCAGATGAGCGGCCACTCCAAGTGGGCAACGACCAAGCACAAGAAGGCGGCGATCGACGCCAAGCGCGGCAAGCTCTTCGCCAAGCTCATCAAGACGATCGAGATCGCGGCCAAGACCGGCGGTCCCGACCCGTCCGGCAACCCGACCCTCTACGACGCCATCCAGAAGGCCAAGAAGCAGTCGGTCCCCAACGACAACATCGACCGCGCGGTCAAGCGCGGCGGTGGCCTCGACGGCGGCGGCGTCAGCTACGACACGATCATGTACGAGGTCTACGGACCCCAGGGCGTGGCACTCCTGATCGAGTGTCTGACCGACAACCGCAACCGTGCGGCCATGGAGGTACGCACCGCGGTGACCCGCAACGGCGGCACCATGGCCGACCCGGGCTCGGTCTCGCGCCTCTTCGACCGCAAGGGCGTGGTCGTGGTAGCCAAGGCCCAGGAGGGCAAGGAGATCACCGAGGACGACCTGCTCGAGGCCTCCCTCGACGCGGGTGCCGAGGACGTCAACGACCTCGGTGAGTCCTTCGAGATCGTCTCGGACCCGTCCGACGTGGTCGCGGTGCGCACGGCGCTGCAGGAGGCCGGCATCGACTACGACTCCGCGGAGGTGCAGTTCGTCGCCAGCATGGACATCCCGGTCTCGGACGCCTCCGCCGCGGAGAAGGTCTTCAAGCTGATCGACGCCGTCGACGACCTCGACGACGTCCAGAACGTCTTCTCCAACGCCGATGTCCCCGACGAGGTCATGGAGACCGTCGACGCCTGACCGGCGGCGCCCGCGGCGCCGACCCAGCTCCCACGTCCTCGTACGCACCGGCTCATGCCCTGAGCGGTTGGTGGGTACCCAGTAGGTCGCCGAACCGCCACCAGGGCGGGTTCGCCCTATAAGGAGGACACGATGGGATACGGCGTAGGAGCGATTCTGCTCGTGGTCGGGCTGATCCTGGCGCTGGCCGTGCACGTCTCGGTCAGCGGGGTCGATCTGACTCAGGTCGGTTGGATCCTGGCCGCTGTCGGAGCCGTGGTGCTGATCCTGACCGCCGTGACGCTGAACACCGGCGGCCGCGCGCGCACGGTCGCGCGGCGGAGGCACGCGGACGGCACCGAGACCGTCGAGGAGCGACGCACCGACACTCTGTGAGCGGGAGACCTCAGCAGCGACTCGAGGCCTCCGATCGCGTCACATCCTCGTGAATGAGGGTGTCGCGGCGTCGGAGGCAGCAGCCGGCCGGTAGTCTACGAACAGACGTTCGACACCCGGCCGGCTCGGTCGTTGTGGAAGAGGTGCTCCAGTGCGCGTGCTCGGTATCGACCCCGGCCTGACCCGGTGCGGGATGGGCGTGGTCGACGGCTCGCTCGGCCGCCCGCTGTCGATGATCGACGTCGGGGTGATCCGGACCTCCTCGGACCTTCCGGTCTGGGAGCGGCTGGTGAGCATCGAGAAGGGCATCGACGCCTGGATCGAGGAGCACCGGCCCGACGCGGTCGCGATCGAGCGGATCTTCGCCCGTTCGAACGTCTCCACCATCATGGGCACGGCCCAGGCCAGCGGTCTCGCCATGGTCTGCGCCGCGCGACGCGGTCTCCCGGTCGCGCTGCACACGCCCTCGGAGGTCAAGGCCGCCGTCTCCGGCAACGGCCGAGCCGACAAGGCGCAGGTCACCGCGATGGTGACCCGCATCCTGCGGCTGCCGGCCCCGCCGAAGCCCGCCGACGCCGCCGACGCGCTCGCGCTGGCCATCACCCACCAGTGGCGCGGAGGCGCCCAGAACCGCATCGAAGCCGCGGTCGCCGCGGCCGGGAAGGTACGCAGATGATCGCGTCCGTGCGCGGCAAGGTCGCCGCCGTCAGTCTCTCCACCGCCGTCGTCGAGGTCGGCGGCATCGGCATCGAGCTGCTCTGCACACCCAACACGCTGGCCACGCTCCGCACCGGCGAGGAGGCCCGCCTGCCGACCAGCCTGGTGGTGCGTGAGGACTCGCTGACCCTCTTCGGCTTCACCGACACCGACGAGCGCACTCTCTTCGAGCTGCTCCAGACCGCCTCCGGCGTCGGCCCGAAGCTCGCTCAGGCGATGCTCGCGGTGCTCTCGCCCGACGGCATCCGGCTGGCCATCTCGACCGAGGACGCCAAGACCCTCACCAAGGTCCCCGGCATCGGCCAGAAGGGCGCCCAGCGGATCATCCTCGAGCTCAAGGACAGGATCGGTACGCCCTCGGGCACCGCCTCCGCGCCGTCAGCCGCCTCCGTGGCCGCCGCCCCCTGGCGCGACCAGGTGACCGAGGCCCTCGTCGGCCTGGGCTACAGCAGCAAGGACGCCGACAAGGCGGTCTCCGCGATCGAGCCCGAGGCCGGCGACCAGGCCAACATCTCGGTGCTGCTCCGGGCGGCGCTGCGGACTCTCTCAAAGGCATAAGGCATGCACGAGGACGACTTGACCCGGGCCGAGGAGGACTACTTCTCCTCGCTCACCATCGCCGAGGCCGACGGCGACGACGACCGCGCGGTCGAGGCGGCTCTGCGCCCCAAGAGCCTCGACGAGCTGATCGGCCAGCAGCGGGTCCGCGAGCAGCTCAGCCTCGTGCTGGAGGCGGCGAGGCAGCGCGAGCGAGCCCCTGATCACGTACTCCTCTCCGGGCCTCCGGGACTCGGCAAGACCACCCTCGCGATGATCATCGCCGCCGAGATGTCGGCGCCGCTGCGGATCACCTCCGGTCCGGCGATCACCCACGCCGGCGACCTGGCCGCGATCCTGAGCGGGCTCAACGAGGGGGAGGTGCTCTTCGTCGACGAGATCCACCGGATGAGCCGGCCGGCCGAGGAGATGCTCTACCTGGCGATGGAGGACTTCCGGGTCGACGTCGTCATCGGCAAGGGGCCGGGCGCGACCGCGATCCCGATCGATCTGCCGCCGTTCACCCTGGTCGGCGCCACCACCCGCGCTGGTCTGCTTCCCGGACCCCTGCGCGACCGGTTCGGCTTCACCGGCCACCTCGAGCTCTACGACCCCGCCGACCTCGAGCTGATCGTGCGCCGCTCCGCAGGCCTGCTCGACGTCACGCTCAACGACGACGGTGCCGCCGAGATCGCCGGCCGCTCCCGAGGCACCCCACGCATCGCCAACCGGCTGCTGCGCCGCGTACGCGACTATGCCCAGGTCAAGGCCGACGGCACCGTCACCCAGGAGGTCGCCCAGAAGGCGCTCGACCTCTACGAGGTCGACCCGCTCGGCCTGGACCGCCTCGACCTCGCCGTCCTCGACGCGCTCTGCCGCCGGTTCGGCGGCGGCCCCGTCGGCATCTCGACCCTGTCGGTCGCGGTAGGGGAGGAGCGCGAGACGGTCGAGGAGGTCGCCGAGCCGTTCCTGGTCCGCTCCGGCTTCCTGGCCCGTACGCCACGGGGCCGCGTCGCGACCCCGGCAGCCTGGGAGCATCTGGGACTGCCGGTCCCGGCCAACACCGAGGCCGCCGCCTGGTCGACCGATGCCCTCTGGAATGAGGCCTGATTCACACTCGCCACCAGGTGCCTGGTTAGACTTGCACGTCGCCGTGCGCCTGCCGGTGACCACTCAGACTGTCGGAGCCGAACCCCCGTGGAATTCCTTCCTTTCATCGTCATCATCGTCCTGTTCTACTTCCTGTTGATCAGGCCGCAGCAGAAGCGGGCGAAGCAGGCCCGTGAGCTCCAGCTCAACCTCCAGCCGGGCGACCGCGTCATGCTGACCGCTGGGGTCTTCGGCACCGTGACCGAGGTCGAGGAGACCACGACGAACATCAAGGTCGAGGTCGCCGACGGCGTCATCATCCAGGTCGTGCGCCAGGCCGTGGCCCAGAAGGTCACCGAGGCTCCCGCGGAGTCCGACGAGGCCGAGGTCGAGGCCCCCGCCGAGGAGACCTCCGCCGACGCCGAGAACGTCATCGTGGACCTCGACAAGAAGGACTGAGCGACACATGGCACGCAAGACCGCGCGCCCCGGGCGGACGTTGGCTCTGCTCTTCCTGGCGATCGCGATCATGTTCGGCGGCATCGCGTTCGCCGGCACCTGGAAGCCCGAGCTGGGCCTCGACCTCCGTGGCGGCACCGAGATCTCGATGACCGCGAAGAACACCGAGGGCGGTTCGGTCCCGAGGGAGAGCCTCGAAGAGGCCAAGACGATCATCGACCAGCGCGTCAACGGCTCCGGCATCACCGGCGGCCGGGTGACCACCGAGGGCAACGACGTCATCAAGGTCTCCATCCCCGGCACCGGCAAGGTGCAGCAGGAGACCGCCGAGCGCGTCCGTCAGACCGCGAAGCTCCGCTTCCGCCTGGTGGCCTGCAGCCCGCAGCGGCCCTGCGGCTCCGGCGACGCCGGCGCCGGCGGTGGCTCGATGATCGAGGACCCGTCCGGTGGTGCCGCTCCCGGCACCTCGCCGCGTGCTCCCTTCGGCAGCGAGACGGTCAGCGCCTCCGAGGAGTCCGAGAAGGGCTCCGACAAGGACGCCAAGAGCGACCCGAGCCCCTCGGCCTCGGCGTCGGCCGGTGCCGACTCCGAGAAGAAGAAGAGCGAGAACTCGGTCGTCAAGGTCGACGACGCGGTGAAGTTCATGCGCAACGTGCCGCAGGAGTGGGCGACCGCCTACAGCTCCTTCACCTGCCCCACGCCAGGCTCCAAGCCGGCCGAGGACATCGCCGGCAAGCCGCTGCTGACCTGTGACGACGACGGCATGCCCTACCTGCTGACCCCGGCGGTCATCGAGGGCACCGAGATCAAGGAAGCCTCCTACGGCATCCCCCAGCAGCAGGCCAACTACGTCGTGACCCTCGACTTCAAGTCCGACGGCAACAAGGTCTTCGCCGACACCACCGGCGCCATCGCCGGCAGCGGCGAGCAGTTCGCGATCGTCCTGGACGCCAAGGTCATCTCCGCCCCGACCGCCGACTCGCGGATCAGCGGCGGGGCCCAGATCAGCGGCGACTTCACTCAGGAGACCGCGGCCGCGCTGGCCAACAACCTGAAGTACGGCTCGCTGCCGCTCGACTTCCCCGAGGACGGCATCCAGACCCGGGTGATCGGTCCGACCCTGGCCGGCAACCAGCTCACCGCCGGTCTGTGGGCCGGCCTGATCGGCATGATCCTCGTGGTGATCTTCTCGGTGCTCTACTACCGCGCCATGGCCATCGTCGTGATCGGGTCGTTGGCCGTGGCGGGCGCCCTGACGTACGGCATGATCCTGCTGCTCAGCGAGACCGCCGGTGTCACCCTGGACCTCCCGGGCGTCGCCGGTCTGATCGTCGGTATCGGCATCACCGCCGACTCCTTCATCATCCTCTACGAGCGGATGCGTGACGACATGCGCGAGGGCCGCTCGATGCGGGTGGCCGTCGACACCGCCTGGGTCCGCGCCCGGAACACCTGTCTGGCCTCCGACGCCGTCTCGTTCCTGGCCGCGTTCGTGCTCTACGTCTTCGCGACCAACGAGGTCAAGGGCTTCGCCTTCATGCTGGGTCTGACCACCATCATCGACGTGCTGGTGTTCTTCTGGCTCACCCACCCGCTGACCAAGCTGTTGGCCGGTTGGGGCTTCTTCAACAAGGGCCACGTGCTCTCCGGCATGGACAAGCGCGCTATCGGCACCGTCGACGCCCCCACGGGCACCACTCTGGTCGGAGGCAAGGCCTGATGAGCAAGTTCTCGATCTCGCGGCTCGGCAAGGAGCTCTACACCGGCGAGAAGTCGTTCGACTTCGTCGGCCGACGGATGCTCTGGTACGCGATCTCCGCGGTCGTCCTCGTCGCGGTCATCCTCGGTGTCTCGCTCCAGGGCCTCAACCTCGGCATCGACTTCACCGGCGGCACGCGCTACACCGTCACCGTGGCGCAGGCCGACCAGGAGCTCGCCGACGACCTGCGTACGGCCGTCGGGGACACCGCTGTCGAGGCTGCCGACGGCGCCACTGTTCGCACCGCCGGCGGGCAGTCGATCGTCATCGAGACCAAGGCGATCGCCGACAACTCCGAGGCGGACGACGCGATCATGGAGGCGATCACCTCGACCGCCGACGTGGCCGACGACGACGTCAGCCGCACCGGCATCGGCCCCAGCTGGGGTGAGCGGGTCGCCTCCAAGGCGGGGCTGGCGCTGGGCATCTTCCTGATCGGTGTGATCCTGTTCATCTGGGTCTACTTCCGCGAGTGGAAGATGTCGGTCGCAGGTGTGGCCGCGCTGCTCCACGACGTGGTGATCACCGTGGGCGTCTACGCCATCGTCGGGTTCGAGGTGACGCCGGCGACCATCACCGGGTTCCTGACGATCCTCGGTTACTCGCTCTATGACACCGTGGTGGTCTTCGACAAGGTCAAGGAGAACACCCGCAACCTGTCGCGCACCAAGCAGACCTACGCCTCGGCCGCGAACCTCGCGGTCAACCAGACCCTGGTCCGCTCGGTGAACACCTCGATCATCGGTCTGCTCCCGGTCGTCGCGATCCTCTACGTCAGCACCGTCCAGCTCGGCACCTCCTCGCTGAAGGACATCTCGCTGGTCCTCTTCGTCGGTATGGCCGTCGGCACCTACTCCTCGATCTTCATCGCCACGCCGCTGCTGGTGCACCTGAAGTCGCGGGAGAAGGAGGTCGTCGACGCCGAGCGGCGCGCCGCGGCCCGGATGAAGGAAGCCGACAAGTACGCCGCGGTGCCGGTCTTCGACGAGGGCATGGCGGTCGCCGACGGCGAGCCCGACGAGCTCCGCGAAGGCTCCGAGGACCTCCACGAGGCCGGGGTGAGCCGGAGCCCGAGGCCCAACACCGCCCCGACCGGCCGGGGTCGCAACGCCCCCAGCCAGCACCGTGAGGTCAGCGACAGCCGCGCCGCCGGGCGTCCGCAGCCCAAGCGCGAGTCGAGGTCGAAGCGCAAGTGAGTCTCCCCGAGACCGCCACCGGCGGCCGGTCGCTGGAGGAGACCCTCGAGCGACTGGTCGCCGACGTGCCCGACTTCCCCGAGCCGGGTGTCGGCTTCAAGGACATCACCCCGCTGCTGGCCGACCACGCCGGCTTCACCCAAGTGGTCGAGGCGCTGGCCGCTCCGGCCCGCGACACCGAGGGTGCGGTGACGGTCACCAAGGTGCTCGGGATGGAGTCCCGCGGCTTCATCCTCGGTGCGCCGGCTGCCATGCAGCTCGGCGTCGGCTTCGTGCCGGTCCGCAAGGCCGGCAAGCTGCCGCGCGAGACCCACGCGGTCTCCTACTCGCTGGAGTACGGCGAGGCCACCCTGGAGATCCACACCGACGCCATCGCGCCGGGGGAGCGGGTGCTGGTCATCGACGACGTCCTCGCCACCGGCGGCACCGCCGCGGCCACCATCGAGCTCGTCGAGCGCTGCGGTGGAGTCGTCGTGGGCGTCTCGGTGCTGCTCGAGCTCGGTTTCCTCGACCCGCGCAGCAAGCTGCCCGGCACCCCGGTGCACTCCCTGTTGGTCAGTTGACAGGTCCATCATGCAGGTGCCGTCCTAGCCAATGCTCCGGGTGCGGCCGGTAGACTCGGGACATGGCAGAGGATCGCACAGTCGCGCAGCCTCGTGCGCACAACATCGAGGCGCGGGAGAGCAGTGGCCCGGCTCCGTCGGGTCGCAGCGTACGTGCGCGTCTGGCCCGGATCGGCGGGCGCGGCGCCCCGGGCAACCCTGTGCTGGAGCCCCTCTTCCGAGCGGTGCGGTCCAACCATCCCAAGGCCGATCTGGCGCTCCTGGAGCGGGCCTACGTCACCGCCGAGCGACTGCACGGCACGCAGATGCGCAAGAGCGGCGACCCCTACATCACCCACCCGCTCGCGGTGACCACGATCCTCGCCGAGCTCGGCATGACCGAGCCGACCCTGGTGGCGGCGCTGCTCCACGACACCGTCGAGGACACGCCCTACACGCTCAAGGAGCTGACCCGCGACTTCGGTGAGGAGGTCGCCCACCTCGTCGACGGCGTCACCAAGCTCGACAAGGTCACCTACGGCGACTCCGCGCAGGCCGAGACCATCCGCAAGATGGTCGTGGCGATGTCCCGCGACATCCGGGTGCTGGTCATCAAGCTGGCCGACCGGCTGCACAACATGCGTACGCTTCGCTACGTCCCCCAGAAGTCGCAGGAGCGCTCGGCCCGCGAGACCCTCGACATCTACGCGCCGCTGGCCCACCGGCTCGGCATGAACACCATCAAGTTCGAGCTCGAGGACCTCGCCTTCGCGACACTCTACCCGAAGATGTACGACGAGCTGGTCCGCCTGGTCGCCGACCGCAACCCGTCGCGGGAGAAGTTTCTTGCCCAGGTCATCGACCAGGTCGAGCGTGACCTGCACGAGGCCCGGATCAAGGCGACGGTCACCGGCCGTCCGAAGCACTACTACTCGATCTACCAGAAGATGATCGTCGGCGGGAAGGACTTCTCCGACATCAACGACCTGGTCGGCATCAGGATCCTGGTCGAGGACGAGCGCGACTGCTACTCCGTCCTCGGCATCCTGCACTCGCGGTGGAACCCCGTCCTCGGGCGGTTCAAGGACTACATCGCGATGCCGAAGTTCAACATGTACCAGTCGCTGCACACGACGGTCATCGGCCCGCAGGGCAAGCCGGTCGAGCTGCAGATCCGCACCTTCGCGATGCACCGCCGCGCCGAGTTCGGTGTCGCGGCCCACTGGAAATACAAGGAGGACGGCCGCAACGGTGTCGACACCGACCGGCCGATGGACAACGACATGAGCTGGGTCAAGCAGCTCATGGACTGGCAGTCCGAGGTCAACGACCCCGGCGAGTTCCTGGAGTCGCTGCGCTTCGAGATGAAGCGCACCGAGGTCTACGTCTTCACTCCCAAGGGCGACGTGATCGCGCTGCCCGCCGACGCGACACCCGTCGACTTCGCGTACGCCGTCCACACCGAGGTAGGCAACAAGACCATCGGCGCCCGTGTCAACGGGCGCCTGGTGCCGCTGGAGTCGACCCTGGAGAGCGGTGACGTGGTCGAGGTCTTCACCTCGAAGTCGCCCAACGCCGGTCCGTCCAAGGACTGGGCCTCCTTCGTCAAGTCCAACCGCGCCAAGGCCAAGATCCGCCAGTGGCACACCCGCGAGCGTCGCGACGAGGCCATCGAGAAGGGCCAGGACGCGATCGGCCGGCTGATGCGCAAGGAGGGCCTGCCCCTCAAACGGCTGATGTCGCGCGAGTCGCTGATGCAGGTCGCCGACCATTTCGACCTCGCCGACGTCGAGGCGCTCTACGCCGCGGTGGGGGAGAGCCACCTCTCCGCCCAGGCCGTCGTACGTCGCGTCATCGAGGACCGCGGTGGCGACGAGGGCGCCGCCGAGGATCTCGCCGAGGCGATCAACGTCGGCCGCCGGCGCCACGGCAAGGTCTCCGCCGCCAACTCCGACGCAGGCGTGATCGTCAAGGGCTCCCCGGACGTGTGGGTCAAGCTCGCCAAGTGCTGCACCCCGGTGCCGGGCGACGACATCCTCGGCTTCGTGACCAAGGGCGGGGGAGTCTCGGTGCACCGCACCGACTGCACCAACGCCGCCGAGCTCCGCTCCCACCCCGAGCGCCTGCTGGAGGTCGAGTGGGGGTCGACCTCCAACTCGGTCTTCCTGGTCAACATCCAGGTCGAGGCGCTCGACCGCGCCCGGCTCCTCTCCGACATCACGATGGCGCTCTCCGACGCCCACGTGAACATCCTCAGTGCCCAGCTCACCACCACCCGCGACCGTGTCGCGAAGTCTCGGTTCTCCTTCGAGATGGCAGACTCCAAGCATCTGGACACCGTCTTGAAGCAGGTACGCACCGTCCCTGGCGTCTTCGACGCCTACCGCGTCACCCAATAGGAAGTGAGCAGCCGATGGACCCGTTCACCTGGTTTCTGATCGTTCTCGGGATCCTGATCGTAGGTGGGGTCCTGTGGCAGGTGCTGCGCAAGTCAACGCGAGGAGTCGACGCGGCCGTCGCGGACGAGAACCGCACCCAGGCCACGGCCAAGGCCGAGTACAACGGCGCGATGCAGCACCACGGCCCCAACATCGGGCCGACCAACGGCGTCTGAGGAATCCCGAGAGCAGGTGTGACCGGGTAACTGCGCTCCCTCGATCCGGTAAGGTAAAGCAAAGCGCCACTCGGGCGCTCGGGCGAAGGAGCACACCATGTTCACCTGGATCCTCATCATCGGCGGCGTACTCCTCTTCCTGGGGCTCGCCTGGACCACGATCGGCATGGCTCCCAAGGGCATCGACCCCGAGGACGTACGCAACATCAAGCGCGACAACGCAGGCAGGGGCGACTACTACGGCGGCGCCGGTCTGTAACCCATCGCCGAGTCGGCGCAACTGCCCCGAAATACAACGCCGAGTCGGCGTGTCTGCCCCACCAGCGTGGGACAGACGCGCCGACTCGGCTTCTCGGCATCTGAGACGGTCGCGGTGGGTGGACGGGCACT
Source organism: Nocardioides luteus (assembly GCF_014648595.1). GTDB lineage: Bacteria > Actinomycetota > Actinomycetes > Propionibacteriales > Nocardioidaceae > Nocardioides > Nocardioides luteus. The sequence continues at coordinate 114,003 of NZ_BMRK01000001.1, forward strand.
TCGTGGACTTGACGGGTGTTTCAGTGCCCGCCAAGTCCAGGGATACCCGGCCGACCGGGTATCCCTGGACCCCATTCGCCTGACCCAGGTCAGGAGAAGTCAGCCGAGGCGCGCTTGGCCATCTCGAGGAACTGGCGGCGCGACTCGAGGTTCTCCTCGAGGCTCTTGATCTTGCGGTCGTCGCCGGCGGAGCGGGCCTTGTCGAGGTCGGACTCGACCTGGGCGATGGCCTCCTCGAGCTTGGCGATCATGTCGTCGGCACGGGCGGACTTCTCCGGGTCGGACTTGCGCCACTGGGCGTCCTCGGCAGACTTGATGGCCTGCTCGACCTTGCGCATCGCGCCTTCGAGTTCCTTGATCCGGTCGCGGGGGACCTTGCCAGCCTCGTCCCAGCGGTCGGCGATGGCGCGGAAGGAACGCTTGACGGCGTCGAGGTCCTCGCCCTTCTCCAGCAGCGGGAGGAGTTGCTGGGCCTCGGCGAGCAGGCCCTCCTTGACGACAGCGTTCTGGGCGAACTCTGCGTCGAGCGCGGCGTTGGCCTCGTCACGGGCGCCGAAGAAGACGTCCTGGGCAGCGCGGAACTGCTTCCAGAGCTTGTCGTCGACGTCCTTGGGAGCCGGCCCGGCGGCCTTCCACTCGCGCATCAGGTCGCGGTAGCGGCCCGCGGTGGGGCCCCAGTCGGTCGAGGAGGAGAGCTGCTCGGCCTCGACGATGATCCGCTCCTTGATCACCTTGGCGTCCTCGCGCCGGGCGTTGAGCTCGGCGAAGTGGGCCTTGCGGCGACGCGTGTAGGCGGTGCGCGCGGTGGAGAAGCGGCGCCACAGCGCATCGTCGGAGGAGCGGTCGATGCGGGGGAGCGCCTTCCACTGGTCGAGCAGCTCGCGCAGACGGTTGGCGCCGTTGCGCCAGTCGTTGCTCTGCGCCAGCTTCTCGGCCTCGGCGACAAGTGCCTCCTTGGCGACCTTCGCCTCGGCCGCCTTGGCGGCCCGCTCGGCCTTGCGCGCCTCGCGCTGGGTGGCGATGACCGGGGCGAGTGCCTCCAGTCGCGCCACCAGCGAGGCCAGATCACCGACGGCGTTGGCGTCGGTCACCTTCTCGATGACGGTCTTGACCGCCGCGGTCGCCTCGTCCGGCGACGTCTTCCCCGCATGCACGCGCCGCTCGAGCTGCTCGACCTCGAAGGCGAGCTGGTCGAACCGGTTCGTGAAGAAGGCAAGCGCCTCCTCCGGCGTGCCTTCCGGGTACTGCCCTACGGAACGCTCGCCGTCCGCGGTCTTCACGTAGACCGTTCCGTCTTCCTCGACCCGACCCCACTGCTCGCTGGTCACAATGTCCCTACTCTTCGCTTGAGGCGCTAACCTCTTATGAAATCTCCCCCGCCGGACACCGTGCTCGTCACAGTCCCGGTCGGCTCAACTTGCAGGTCCCCGTGGCGTCCCGGCACACCTCGGGGTCCCCATCGTAGTCAGACGCCACGATGCGGCGCTGCACTGTACCGCTGGATAGGGTGTTTCTCGTGTTGATCGCAGGCTTTCCCGCCGGTCCGTGGGGCACCAACTGCTACGTCGCAGCCACTGGTCCGGGCACCGAGTGCGTCGTGATCGATCCCGGCAAGGACGCCGCGAAGGGCGTCGAGGAGGTCGTGCGCGAGCAGCGGCTCAAGCCGGTCGCCGTGGTCCTCACCCACGGCCACGTCGATCACATGTGGTCGGTGACGCCGGTGAGCAAGACCTACGACGCCACCGCCTGGGTCCACCCGCGCGACCGCCACCTCCTCGCCGACCCGCTCCAGGGCATCTCCCCGGAGTCGGCGCAGATGCTGCTGGGCATGCCCGCGGGGACGTACGACTTCGTGGAGCCCGACGACGTCCGCGAGCTGGGCGACGGCGAGCTCATCGACCTGGCCGGGATGAAGTTCCGGATCGACCACACCCCGGGCCATACCGAGGGGTCGGTCACCTTCCGGACTCCCTACCCCGACCACGCCGAGGTCAGTGACGTGATGTTCTCCGGCGACCTGCTCTTCGCGGGCAGCATCGGGCGTACGGACCTTCCCGGCGGTGACCACGCCACGATGCTGCAGTCCCTGACCGACAAGGTGCTGCCCCTCGCCGACGACATCGTGGTGCTCCCCGGACACGGCGAGCAGACCTCCATCGGTCGCGAGCGTGCGACGAACCCATTTCTCCAGGACCTGATCACCACACCATGAGCAACAAGCCGACACCACTCTCCGGTTTCCCGGAGTTCCTCCCGAGCCAGCGCACCGTCGAGCGCGAGGTCGTCGCGACCTTGAGCCGCACCTTCGAGCTGCACGGCTTCGGCAACATCGAGACCCGCGCCGTCGAGCCGATGGACCAGCTGCTGCGCAAGGGCGACACCAGCAAAGAGGTCTACGTCCTCAAGCGGCTCCAGGAGCAGGACGAGTCCCGTGACAAGGGGATGGGCCTCCACTTCGACCTGACCGTCCCCTTCGCCCGTTACGTGCTGGAGCACGCCGGCAAGCTGGACTTCCCCTTCCGCCGCTACCAGATCCAGAAGGTCTGGCGCGGCGAGCGCCCCCAGGAGGGGCGCTTCCGGGAGTTCACCCAGGCCGACATCGACATCGTCGGCCGCGACACCCTGCCGTTCCACCACGACGTCGAGGTCACCCGGGTCATGCTCGAGGCGCTCGGCAAGCTGACCTTCCTGCCCGGCTTCACGCTCCAGGTCAACAACCGCAAGCTGATCCAGGGCTTCTACGCCGGTCTCGGCGCCCCGGACGTCGAGGAGACCATGCGGCTCATCGACAAGCTCGACAAGATGCCCGCCACCGAGGTCGGCAAGCTGCTGGTCGTCGAGGCAGGTCTGACCGACGAGCAGGCGGCCAAGTGTCTCGAGCTCGCCACGATCACCACCACCGACGACTCCTTCGTGGAGAAGGTCCGTGCCCTCGGCGTGGAGAGCGAGCTGCTCGAGGAGGGCCTGGCCGAGCTGGCCACGCTGATCAACGCCACCGCGCCGCTCAACACCACCAACGTACGCGTCGTGGCCGATCTCTCGATCGCCCGCGGCCTCGACTACTACACCGGCACGGTCTTCGAGACCCGTCTCGACGGCTACGAGAGCCTCGGCAGCATCTGCTCGGGCGGCCGCTACGACTCGCTGGCCAGCGACGGCAAGACCACCTACCCGGGCGTCGGCATCTCGCTCGGCGTCAGCCGTGTCCTGGTGCCGCTGGTGCAGAAGGGTCTGCTCGACGCCGACCGCAAGGTGCCGAGCACGGTGCTGATCGCGGTCGCCGACGAGGACAGCCGCGCCGACGCCGATGCGGCGGCTCAGCAGCTGCGCGCCCACGATGTCGCCTGCGAGGTCTCGCCCAACGCCGCGAAGTTCGGCAAGCAGATCCGCTTCGCGGAGCGCCGCGGCATCCCGTACGTCCTGTTCGCCACCGACGGTGGCTACGAGATCAAGGACATCCGCACCGGCGACCAGGTCCCGGCCGACCCGGCCACCTGGACGCCGTCCGACAAGCACGACCTAACCCCGCACGTGGTCTCGACAGGCTCGACCACAGGGGACGACAACGAGGAGAAGAAGTGATCCGCACCCACGACGCCGGCACCCTGCGTGCCGAGCACGTCGGCCAGACCGTGACCCTCGCCGGCTGGGTAGGCCGCCGACGCGATCACGGCGGGGTCGCGTTCCTCGATCTGCGCGAGGCCAGCGGCGTGGTCCAGGTCGTCGTCCGTGACGAGGAGATCGCCCACGCGCTCCGCAACGAGTACTGCATCAAGGTCACCGGCGAGGTCGTCGCGCGCACCGAGGACAACCGCAACCCCAACCTCGCCACCGGCGAGATCGAGGTCGTGGCCAAGGAGCTCGAGGTCCTCTCGGCCGCCGCAGCCCTGCCGTTCCCGATCGACGACCACGTCGAGGTCGGCGAGGACGTCCGCTACAAGCACCGCTACCTCGACCTGCGCCGCACCGCTCCCGGCAACGCCATCCGGCTGCGCTCGAAGGCCAACAAGGCCGCCCGCGACGTGCTCGCCGGCCACGACTTCGTCGAGATCGAGACCCCGACGCTGACCCGTTCGACCCCGGAGGGCGCTCGCGACTTCCTGGTCCCGGCGCGCCTGCAGCCGGGTTCGTGGTACGCGCTGCCGCAGTCGCCGCAGCTGTTCAAGCAGCTGCTCATGGTGGCCGGCATGGAGCGCTACTACCAGCTCGCCCGCGCCTACCGCGACGAGGACTTCCGCGCCGACCGGCAGCCGGAGTTCACCCAGCTCGACATCGAGATGAGCTTCGTCGAGCAGGATGACGTCATCGCCCTCGGCGAGGAGATCGTCGCCGCGCTGTGGAAGCTGATCGGCTACGACGTGCCGCTCCCGCTGCCGCGGATGACCTACGCCGACGCGATGGCCAAGTACGGCTCGGACAAGCCCGACCTGCGCTTCGGCATCGAGATCACCGAGTGCACCGACTACTTCTCCGAGACGACGTTCCGCGTCTTCCAGGCGCCCTACGTCGGCGCCGTGGTGATGCCCGGTGGCGCGAGCCAGCCGCGTCGTCAGCTCGACGGCTGGCAGGAGTGGGCCAAGCAGCGCGGCGCCAAGGGCCTGGCGTACGTCCTGGTCCAGGAGGACGGCTCGCTGACCGGCCCGGTCGCCAAGAACCTCTCCGAGAAGGAGGCGGCCGGCCTGGCCGCCCACGTCGGCGCGAACCCCGGCGACTGCATCTTCTTCGCCGCCGGTGCGGCCAAGTCGAGCCGCTCGCTGCTCGGCGCCGCCCGCCTCGAGATCGGCAACCGGCTCGACCTGCGCAAGGACGGCGACTGGAGCTTCCTGTGGGTCGTCGACGCGCCGCTGCTCGAGCCGGCCTCCGAGGCCGTCGAGTCCGGTGACGTCGCAGTCGGCGCGGGGGAGTGGACCGCGGTCCACCACGCCTTCACCAGCCCGCAGGACGTCGAAGGCTTCGACAAGGACCCCGGCAACGCGCTGGCCTGGGCCTACGACATCGTCTGCAACGGCAACGAGATCGGCGGTGGCTCGATCCGTATCCACCGCGAGGACGTCCAGAAGCGGGTCTTCGACCTGATGGGCATCGGCGAAGAGGCGGCCGAGGAGAAGTTCGGCTTCCTGCTCGACGCGTTCAAGTTCGGCGCCCCGCCCCACGGTGGCATCGCGTTCGGGTGGGACCGGGTCGTCGCCCTGCTGGCCGGCACCGACTCGATCCGCGACGTGATCGCGTTCCCGAAGACGGGTGCGGGATACGACCCGCTGACCGCTGCTCCGGCACCGATCACGCCCGAGCAGCGCAAGGAGGCCGGCGTCGACGCCAAGCCCGCTCCCAAGACCCCGGCGGAGGGTGAATCCGCTAACTGAGGTCAACTCAGGTAAAGCCAGCAGAGTCTCCGGGTCCGACACGTCGGTCCCGGAGACTCTTGCGTTGAGCGGGGAATCGCAACAAGGCATCCCGATACGCCGTATCACTGGATGAAATCGGATCGTTACCGCTCCGGGTCACATCGGGGCAAAGGGATCACATAGAGTTCCATCCGTCGACCTCGTGGGTCGGACGCTGCCATGCGACGGCGGCACCCACAAATACGACTAGACAGAGGAACCATGAGCGAATCGGCCACCGTGTTCGAAGGTGAAGAACTCTCGGGTGGATCGACACCTCCCAGCGCGCCGGGAGAGGCGAAGGCGATCGCCGGCAAGTCGCCGATGAAGCTGGCCATGATGCGGCTTCGCAAGGACAAGCCGACGATGGTGTCTTTGACCGTCGTCATCTTGGTCGTCGTGGCCGCCGTGCTGGCGCCGCTGCTGGTCAAGATGGGTGTGCTGGACCCGTTCAGCTACAACCAGAACCTCCTCGATGCCAACACCATCCCCGAGGGCGGCTGGAGCGGCGCGAGCGGCGCCCACCCGCTCGGCGTGGAGCCCGGCACCGGCCGTGACGCGATGTCCCGCTTCTGGTACGGCATCACCTTCTCGCTGATGATCGCGCTCACCGCCGCGATGCTCTCGGTGATCATCGGTGCCGTGGTCGGCATCATCGCCGGCTTCAGCGGTGGCTGGGTCGACGCGATCCTGAGCCGCTTCACCGACCTGACGCTCTCCTTCCCCTCGACCCTGATGCTGCTGGCGCTCTCCTCCCTGGGGCTGAAGCTGGTCCAGCAGGTGACCGGGCTGCCCAACGGCCCGCTGGCCCAGGGGATCTACTGCACCGTGGTGCTGGCGATCTTCGGCTGGACCAGCACCGCCCGTGTGGTCAGGGGCCAGGTGCTCTCGATCAAGCAGCGGGAGTTCGTGGAGGCGGCGGTCGTGCTGGGTGCCTCCAAGCCGCGGATCTACTTCAAGGAGATCCTGCCGAACCTGTGGGCTCCGCTGCTGGTCCTCGTCACGCTGATGATGCCGGCCTACATCTCTGCGGAGGCGGCCCTGAGCTACCTCCAGGTCAGTGTGAAGCCCCCGACGCCGACTCTCGGCAACGTGCTCGCGGACTCGCTGAAGTACGCGCAGGTGGACCCGTTCTACTTCTTCATGCCCGCGATCCTGATCGCGACGATCGTGATCTCGTTCAACCTTCTGGGAGACGGGCTGCGCGACGCCCTCGACCCGAAGGGCGACAGGTGAGCCTCGGGGCTCCTCAACACAGACAGGTGGCCCGCCAGGGACACCCCTCGCCGCCAGAGGTTGGCGGCGACGACACCAAGGAGAAACGAATGCTCAAGAAGCGAGCTAAGTACGTAGCGGTCAGTGCCGCTGGCGTGCTCGGTCTTTCGCTGGGCCTGGCTGCCTGTGGCGGCGGGGACGGCGGTGGGTCGAGCTCGGCCAAGACGCTGACCATCGTCGCCGAGGACCCGGTGGACCACCTGGACCCGCAGCGCATCTACGTCGGTGAGACCATCTCGCACACGACGCGCCTGGTCTACCGCAAGCTGCTCTCGAACCCGTCGTCGACCGACCCCAAGGTCTCGAGCAAGCCGATCCCCGACCTGGCGACCGACGAGGGCACCTCCGCCGACGGCGCGAAGACCTGGTCCTTCACCATCAAGGACGGCGTGAAGTGGGAGGACGGCTCCGACATCACGTGTGAGGACTTCGCCTACGGCGCGTCCCGCAACTTCGCTGCCGACGAGCTCACCGGTGGTCCGGGCTTCTACCTGACCTCCAAGCTCGCCCTCAAGGGTGAGTACCCGGGCCCGTACGCCGCGACCCCGGAGCAGCAGGCCGACTTCGACCAGGCGGTGTCTTGCGACGGCAAGACCATCACCTACAAGTTCAAGTCGCCGTGGCCCGACTTCCCGCTGGCGATCTCGTCGCTGCACATGATGGACCCCTACAAGAAGTCCTTCGACAAGGGTGCCAAGAACGACGACGTGATCTTCTCCAACGGCCCCTACAAGGTCGAGAAGTGGAACGCCCAGAAGGGCGGCACGCTGGTCCGCAACAAGGAGTACGACCCCGCCACCGACGACAAGTCGCTGCGTGAGGCGCTCCCGGACAAGATCGAGTGGAAGTTCGGCGAGAAGGCTTCGACGATCTACGAGAAGCTCTTCTCCGACAGCCCCGACTCGCAGACCACCATCGTCAGCGGCTCGCGCGTCCCGCCGGAGTTCTACCCGCGTCTCACCGAGGCCGGTGTCAAGGACCGCTACGTCCAGGTCCAGTCGCCGTACGTCGACTACCTGGTTCCCAACCAGAACCAGATGAAGGACCCGAAGATCCGCAAGGCGCTCGCGCTTGCGACCAACGTCGAGGCATGGATCGCCGCCGGCGGTGGCGAGAAGGCCTACACCCCGGCCGACTCGATCGTGAACCCGGCTGTTCCGGGCTACGTGCCCAACCCGGCCTACAAGGACCGCAACCTCAAGGGCGACCCGGCCGCGGCGAAGAAGCTCCTGGCCGAGGCCGGTGCCAAGACGCCGTACCCGATCACCTTCTCCTACCCGCAGAGCGACACCGCTGACAAGCAGGCCGCTTCGCTGGTCGAGGGCTGGGAGGCCGCCGGCTTCAAGGTCACCCTGGACCCGCTGGGCGACGTCTACTACTCCAACATCCAGAAGCCGTCCAACAAGGCCGACGTCATCTGGGGCGGTTGGGGTGCTGACTGGGGCTCCGCGATCACCGTGACGGCTGCGCTGTTCGACAGCCGCCAGATCCAGAAGAGCACCAACGGCCAGAACTACGGCAACTACAAGAACCCGAAGGTCGACAAGCTCTTCGACCAGGCTGCCAACTCCGCCACCATCGAGGAGCAGAACAAGTTCCTCCAGGAGGCGGACGCGGTCCTGGGCGAGGACGTCGCCTACATCCCGCTGGAGATCTCGACCTTCAACTGGGTCCACGGCTCCAAGGTGAAGAACTTCGTCACCACCGACGCCTCCTCGTCCTACCCGGACCTGGCGAGCATCGACGTCGAGGACTGATCCTTCAGCTCCGCAACACCGTCGGTCCGGCTCTCTGAGCGGGACCGACCCTGGAGGCGGGGCTCGCCAGAGCCCCGCCTCCCTCTATGTACCTGGACACGATTCCCCCCGGACGACACCCCAAGACGGTGCTCCGGCCGATCCCAATGAAGGTGAGACCCACCGATGGTCGCCTACATCATCCGGCGCGTGATCGTCGGCTTGCTCATGCTTGTGGCGATGAGCTTCATCGTCTTCGCACTGTTCATGAAGAACCCGGTCGACCCGGCTCAGTTCTCCTGCGGCAAGAACTGCCCTCCCGAGCGCATCGAGGAGACCCGACACGCTCTGGGCTATGACCAGCCGCTGGTCGTCCAGTGGGGCAACTTCCTCAAGGGCGTCGCCGTCGGGCGTGAATACCCCGCCGACGAGAAGATGCGTGAGGCCAACCCCGAGCTGGTCTCCGAGTGCGCAGCCCCCTGCCTGGGCTTCTCCCAGCAGCTGCAGATGACGGTCAACGAGGAGATCGCCGAGGCTGCACCGATCTCGATCTCGATCGCCATGGTGGCGGTTGTCATCTGGGTGATCTTCGGCGTGCTGTTCGGAGTTCTCGCCGCGGTGTTCAAGGGCACGCTCATCGACCGCGGGGTCGTCGGGGGAACGCTGTTCCTCTACGCGTTCCCGACCTTCTTCGTAGGTGCCCTGCTGATCAACTTCGTCGCGATCAAATGGGGGATCTTCCCAGCGCCAGGATATGTGCCGATCGCCGAGGGTGGTGTCGGACAGTGGCTGCTCCAGCTCATGCTCCCCGGCTTCACGCTGGCAGTGGTCTACATGGCGGGCTACGTACGCATGACGCGTGCGTTCGTCCTGGAGTCCATGAGCGAGGACTACATCCGCACCGCCAAGTCCAAGGGGGTCAAGGGCGGCAAGGTGCTCTTCAAGCACGCGCTGCGCGCGGCGCTCACCCCGCTGGTCACCATGTTCGGCCTCGACTTCGCCGCCGTCCTGGGCGGAGCGATCATCACCGAGAGCGTCTTCAACTACTACGGGCTCGGCAAGCTCGCCGTCACCGCGAACAACAACTACGACCTGCCGACGATCGTCGGTCTGGTGCTGCTGCTCGGTGGCTTGGTAATCGTCGCCAACATCATCGTCGACATCCTGTACGCCATCATCGACCCGCGCGTGCGCGTCGCCTGAGGAGGGATCCCATGACTGACCTTTCCAAGACGCCCGAGGCGACGCCGGCCAAGGGTGGCGCGTTCCTCTCGGTGCGAGACCTGAAGGTCCACTTCACGACGTCGGACGGCATCGTGAAGGCGACCGACGGTCTCTCCTTCGACCTCGAGCGCGGCAAGACCCTCGGCATCGTGGGTGAGTCCGGCTCCGGCAAGTCGGTCTCGAGCTCCGCGATCATGGGCCTGCACCGCGGCACCAACGCCATGCTCAGCGGCGAGATCCTGCTCGACGGTGTCGACCTGCTCAAGGTGAGCAACGAGGACATGCGCAAGCGTCGCGGTCGCGACGTGGCGATGATCTTCCAGGACCCGCTCTCCGCGATGCACCCCTACTACACGGTGGGCAACCAGATCATGGAGGCCTACCAGGTCCACAACGACGTGACCAAGCGGGAGGCGCGCAAGCGCGCCATCGAGATGCTCGACCGTGTTGGCATCCCGCAGCCCGACCGTCGCGTGGACGACTACCCCCACCAGTTCTCCGGCGGCATGCGCCAGCGCGCGATGATCGCGATGGGGCTGATCAACAACCCCAGCCTGCTCATCGCCGACGAGCCGACCACCGCGCTCGACGTGACCGTCCAAGCGCAGATCCTCGACCTGCTGCAGGACCTGCAGCGCGACTTCGACGCGGCGATCATCATCATCACCCACGACCTCGGTGTCGTGGCCGAGATGGCTGATGACGTACTCGTGATGTACGCCGGTCGCGCGGTCGAGTACGGCCCGGGCAAGGAGATCCTCACCAACCCGGAGATGCCCTACACCTGGGGTCTGCTCTCCAGCGTGCCGGACCTGACCGCGTCCACCGAGGCCAAGCTGATCCCGATCCGGGGCAACCCGCCCTCGCTGCTCAACCCGCCGCCGGGATGCCCCTTCGAGCCGCGCTGCGACCACACCGCGAAGGTCGGCGGTGACCTGTGCCGGACGACGCTGCCCGACCTCACCCCGGCCAACAGCGGTGGCAGCCACGTCAAGCGCTGCCACATCAAGAACGCCGATGAGGTCTACGAGGCAGAGATCCTGCCCGAGATCGCCCCTGACCTGGTGGAGGACTGATGAGCGACACCACGATTGCCACCGCGGCCTCGGTCGCGCCGGCGAGCACGGAGACCGTGCTCTCGGTCGAGAACCTGAAGATGCACTTCCCGGTCAAGGGAAGCGGGATCGTCCGACGGACGGTCGGCCACGTCAAGGCCGTCGACGGTGTCTCCTTCGAGGTCGCCAAGGGCACGGCTCTCGGCCTCGTCGGTGAGTCCGGTTGTGGCAAGTCCACGACCGGGCGGATGGTGACCCGGCTCTACAAGCCCACCGAGGGCAAGATCAACTTCGAGGGCACCGACATCGCCAACTACTCGGGCAAGCAGCTGCACCCGATGCGGCGTGAGATCCAGATGATCTTCCAGGACCCGTCGACGTCGCTGAACCCGCGTCACACGGTCGGCTCGATCATCGGTGCGCCGCTGCGGATCCACAAGATGGTCCCGAAGGACAAGGTCCTCGACCGGGTCCAGGAGCTTCTCGAGATCGTCGGTCTCAACCCGGAGCACTACAACCGCTACCCGCACGAGTTCTCCGGCGGTCAGCGTCAGCGCATCGGCATCGCCCGCGCGCTGACCCTGCAGCCGAAGCTGCTCGTCGCCGACGAGCCGGTCTCCGCGCTCGACGTGTCCATCCAGGCCCAGGTGATCAACCTTCTGCAGGACCTGCAGAAGGAGTTCGACATCTCCTTCCTGTTCATCGCCCACGACCTCGCGATCGTCCGCCACTTCTGCCCCGAGATCGCGGTGATGTACCTCGGCAAGATCGTGGAGATCGGTGACCGCGAGTCGATCTACGAGCACGCCCACCACCCCTACACGCAGGCGCTGCTCTCGGCCGTGCCCGACGTGAAGCAGGCCGCGATCGGTGGACGTCGTGAGCGGATTCGGCTGGAGGGTGACGTACCTTCGCCGATCAACCCGCCCTCGGGCTGCCACTTCCGCACCCGCTGCGCCATCGCCAAGGACATCTGCTCCGTGGTCGAGCCGCCGCTGCTGCAGATCGGCAAGAAGCACAAGGTCGCCTGCCACTTCCCGGGTGAGATCCACCAGCACCCGGAGAAGCCGGTCACCGCGCCGCTGCTGGGTGTCGACGAGTTCGGTGCGCCGGACCCGGGCGCAAGCCCGGCCGAGGTTCCCGGGGACGGTCCGGGGTACGCGGACACGTGGTACGACCTGGCGAACAACTCGCGGGGTTCTGCCTGAGAGGTCTCGACAAGCTCGACCACCGGGGTGTTCTGTCTGAGGCTCTCGGCGAGTGATTCTCCTGTGTGACAGCGAGATTGTGAAAGACGGTCCGCAGCCAACGGCTGCGGGCCGTCTTTGTTACGTCTGTGTCACACGTCACTGTCGGTATCGAACCGTTATCTGTACTGGTGCCCGAATCGCCACGACTTGGCATAACTTGAGGCAGCGCGCTGGTTCGGGACTGCGCCACAGTGGTCGAGTCTTGGGGCGCAGCCGTGCCTCGACACCGAACGGAGATCCGAACGTATGACTGTGTCCGAAGTGTTGATCCAGGGCCCTGACCCTGAGGTCAATCCGGAACCGAGCGAGTCCGGCGAGATCGCCGGCCGTTCGCCGATGCGGATCGCGATGGACCGGCTGCTCTCCGACAAGGTCGCGATGATCTGCGCCGGCATCGTGCTGCTCTTCGTGCTGATCGCGATCTTCGCGCCGCTGCTGTGCAAGCTCTTCGGTGTCGAGGTACGCGCCGGCGACCCGGTCACCGACACCGACTCCTTCAACTACCCGGTCATCGGTCCGCCCAACTACGGGTTCACCTGGGAGGCGCCGCTCGGGCTCGAGCCCAACTCCGGCAACGATCTGCTCGCCGAGTGGTTCTACGGTGCCCGCACCTCCCTCCTGGTGGCCTCGATCGCGACGATCGTCTCGACCGTGGTCGGCGTCGTGCTCGGCCTGATCGCCGGATACAGCCGTGGCTGGGGTGACCGGGTGGTCACGTTCGTGACCGACCTGTTCCTGACGCTGCCGTTCCTGCTGGTCGCGATCGCGGTCTCGCCGATGCTCGTGGAGCGCTGGCGGGACAACCCCTCGATGCTCGACGACGCCTCCCTGATCGCGCTGATCGTGATCCTCTCCGTCTTCGGCTGGATGGGTCTGGCGAGGCTGATCCGCGGTGAGGTGATCTCGCTGCGCGAGCGCGAGTTCATCGAGGCCGCCCACGTGCTCGGGATGCCGACCCACCGCATCCTGTTCAAGGAGCTGCTGCCCAACCTGGTGGCACCGATCGTCGTCTCGTTCTCGCTGAGCCTGCCGGCCACGATCGCCGCCGAGGCCACGCTGGCCTATCTCGGCGTCGGCGTCACCGGGCGTCCCTCCTGGGGCCAGACGATCCTGCGGGCGCAGAACTGGTTCGACGAGTACCCCTTGTTCCTCTACGCGCCGATCATCGGGATCGTGGTCCTGGTCTTCGCGCTCAACCTGCTCGGAGACGCCATTCGTGACGCCTTCGACCCCAAGTCTTTCCGGTGAGCAGGTCGTCGGAGAGAGGCATCAACCATGGAAGGTGGAGACCTACGATGCGATTGAAGAGAACAGTGATCGCCGCAAGCGCGATCGCTGCGCTGACGCTCACCGCAGCATGTGGTGGCGGGGGCGGCGGTGGCGAGGACAAGACCGGCGAGTTCAAGGCCGGCGGCGGTGCCGGTGCCGGCAAGGACGCCGAGGCCACGGGACCGGTGGAGATCCCCGAGGACGCCCAGAAGGGCGGCACCATCACGGTGATGTCCAACAACGCACCCCACACCCTCGACCCGACCCGGACCTACTACACCGACTCCGGTGCGATCATGTCCGGACTGGTCACGCGGTCGCTTACGCAGTACGTCTACGACGAGAAGACCGGTGACTCGATCCTCGTCCCCGACCTCGCCACGGACCTCGGTGAGGCCTCCGAGGACGGCCTCACCTGGACCTTCACGCTGAAGGACGGGATCAAGTACGAGGACGGCACCGACGTGACCGCCGAGGACGTCGTCTACGGCATCAAGCGCTCCTTCGCCATCGACACCCTGACCGACGGCCCGACCTACCAGACCACCTTCTTCAAGGATGGCGACAAGTACAAGGGCCCGTTCGCAGACACCGACGCCGAGCTGAAGAAGCTGAGCGGCTACGAGCCCGACGCCGGCTGGTACGGCGGCGAGGACTACGACGGTGTCGAGGCCGACGGCAACAAGGTGATCATCCACCTGGCCCAGCCGTTCGCGGAGCTCGACTACTACGCCTCGTTCCCGGTCTTCTCGCCGATCCCGAAGGCGAAGGACAAGGACCCGCTGGCCTACGAGAGCCACCCGATGGCGACCGGCCCCTACAAGTTCGAGTCCTACAAGCCCGGCACCTCGCTGAAGCTGGTCAAGAACGACCAGTGGGACCCGAAGACCGACCCGGGCCGCTTCCAGGCCGTCGACGCGTTCGACTTCAAGTTCGCCCAGGACACTGCGAAGCTCGAGAACCAGATCCTCGGCGACAAGGGCGCGGCGCAGACGATGATGACGTACGACGACGTCACGCCGCCGACCTACAAGGCGATCAAGGAGAAGGCGCCGGACAACCTGATCGAGGGCACCTCGCCGTGCACCTACATGTACCGGCCGGACCAGACCAAGATCAAGGACAAGAAGATCCGCGAGGCCATCAGCTGGGCCTACCCCTACCAGGCTGCCTGGAAGGCGTCCGGCGAGATCGTCGGCGTCACCATCGAGCCCGGCACCTCGATCCTCCCCCCGGGCACCGCGGGTCGTGTCGACTACCAGTACCCGAAGGGCCAGGACGGTCAGACCACCGACCCGGAGAAGGCCAAGGCGCTGCTGAAGGAGGCCGGGGCCGAGGGCTTCGAGCTGAAGTGGTACTACGAGCGTGACGACGAGCAGTCCGTGGCCAAGAAGGACCAGATGGTCAAGGGCTTCGAGGCCGCCGGCTTCAAGGCGACCCCGGTCGCCTCGACCGACGAGACCTATCGCGACGACCAGAGCAACCTGGACGCTCCGATCAACCTCCGCTACGGCGGCTGGTGCTCCGACTGGCCCTCGGGCGGCTCCTGGTTCCCGGCCCAGTGGATCGGCTCGAACGCCAACAAGCCGGGCATGCCGAACCCGACCAACTTCAAGGAGGCCGACGCCGACGCCAAGCAGGCCGAGATCCTGAAGATGGACGCCGACGAGGTGCCCGCGGCCTGGGGCGAGTTCGACAAGTGGATGCAGGAGACCTACATGGTCGAGATCAACGCCGGCTACGACGCGAACGCCTTCATCAAGGGTTCGAAGGTCGGCGGGGTCGTCAACGACCCGGTCAAGGGCATGCCGAGCTTCTCCATCATGTACCTCAAGTGAGGTGACCCCCGGCCGGCGTGGGCCCCCACCCACGCCGGCCGGCCCCCTACTTCTCCGGGCTGACGCCCACGGAAACCTTCTAGGAAGCGAGACCCCCGTCCCATGATCGGTTTTGTCATACGCCGGTTGATCTCAGCAGTGCTCGTGCTGTTCGTGATCTCGGTGGCGGTGGTCGCGCTCTTCACCTATGGTCCGAGCGACCCGGCCCAGGCGATGTGTCCCGAGCCCAAGTGCACCGCCGAGCGCCAGGACGCCATCCGGGACGCGCTGAACCTGGACGCACCGATCCAGGTGCAGTACGCCGAATACATGTCCGGCATCGTCAACGGTCGTCAGATCGCGTTCGGCTCCGAGGCGTACGACTGCGACGCCCCGTGCTTCGGGGTCAGCTTCATCTACCGGGTCAACGTCTGGGACGACATCAAGGACCGGATCGGCCCGACGGTCTCGGTCGCGGTCGGCGCGGGGGCCACCATCCTGCTCATCGGCGTGCCGATCGGGATGTTCGCGGCCAGACGGAGGGGGAGCGCTGCGGACAAGGCGGTCATCGGCGCGACCCTGGTCATCGAGTCGATCCCCTACTACCTCTTCGTCCTGCTCGCCTTCCTCTATCTGGCGGCCGGGGCGGGCATCTTCCCGCAGGAGGGCTACCACCCGCTGACGGACTCTCCGCTGAAGTGGGCCTGGGGTCTGCTGCTGCCCTGGCTCGCTCTCGGGCTGGTGAACTCCTCCAAGTACGCCCGGTTCACCCGCGGGTCGATGATCGAGGCGTTCAACCAGGACTATGTCCGCACCGCCCGGTCCAAGGGGCTGGCCGAGAGCCGCATCGTCAACAAGCACGCGCTGCGGGCCGCGGTGGTGCCGATCGTGACCATCTTCGGCATCGACTTCGGCTCGCTGCTGACCGGCACCATCTTCACCGAGCTGATCTTCGGCATCCCCGGTCTCGGTCTGCGAGCGCTCAACGCCGTCGGCCAGAGCGACCTGCCGGTGATCGAGGCGACCACGCTGATCTCGGCGTTGATCATCGTGATCACCAACCTGCTGGTCGACCTGTTCTACAGCGTCCTCGACCCGCGCGTACGCCTCGGCTGACCCGCGCCGGCCGCCTCTGCTCCGGCGAGGCGGCCGGTGTCGGTGCCGCCCCATAGGGTGGCGGGGTGGATGGTCTGTTCGAGATGTCTTCTTCCGGTGCCGCGCGCGGCGGGTCGCTGAGTCACAGCGACCACGCGGCGGCGCCGCTCGCGGTGCGGATGCGGCCACGTACGCTCGAGGAGCTGGTCGGGCAGAGCTCGCTGCGCGCCGCCGGGTCGCCGTTGCACCAGGTGGTCGAGGGCGGCCAGTCGCTCTCGCTGCTGCTGTGGGGACCTCCCGGCACCGGCAAGACGACCATCGCCTCGATCGTGAGCCGCTCGACCGACCGGCGCTTCGTCGAGATCTCGGCGGTCTCCGCCGGGGTCAAGGAGGTCCGGGCGGCGATCGACGCGGCCCGGGCCGAGCTGGTCGCGACCGGCAAGGAGACGGTGCTCTTCGTCGACGAGGTCCACCGGTTCAGCAAGGCGCAGCAGGACGCGCTGCTGCCGGGTGTGGAGAACCGCTGGGTCACCCTGGTGGCCGCCACGACGGAGAACCCGTTCTTCTCGGTGATCTCGCCGCTGCTCTCGCGCTCGCTGCTGCTGCGGCTGGAGTCGCTGACCGACGACGACATCCGCGGCGTGCTCGTCCGAGCGCTCGAGGACGAGCGCGGGCTCGGCGGCTCGATGACCATCACCGACGAGGCGCTCGACCATCTCGTCCGGCTCGCGGGCGGGGACGCGCGACGCTCGCTGACCTATCTGGAGGCGGCGGCCGGCGCGGCGGTGGAGGGGGAGATCACCCTCGAGGCGGCCGAACGAGCGGTCGACCAGGCGGCGGTGCGCTACGACCGTCAGGGCGACCAGCACTACGACGTGGTCAGCGCCTTCATCAAGTCGGTGCGCGGCTCCGACGCCGACGCCGCGCTCCACTATCTGGCCCGGATGATCGAGGCGGGGGAGGACCCCAGGTTCATCGCCCGCCGGCTGATGATCCTGGCCTCGGAGGACATCGGCCTGGCCGACTCCACGGCGCTGCAGACCGCGGTCGCCGCGGCGCAGACGGTGCAGCTGATCGGGATGCCCGAGGCCCAGCTCACCCTGGCCCACGCCACGATCGCCCTGGCCGTGGCCCCGAAGTCCAACGCGGTCACCAACGCGATCTTCGCCGCGCGCGCCGACGTGACCGCCGGGAAGATCGGCAACGTGCCGCCCCACCTGCGCGATGCCCACTACGAGGGCGCGAAGAAGATCGGGCACGGCGAGGCGTACAAGTACGCCCATGACGAGCCCTTCGGCATCGCCACGCAGCAGTATGCGCCGGACGCGGTCGCCGACGCGGAGTACTACCGCCCGACGAGCCACGGCGCCGAGGCCGGCGTGAAGGAACGTTGGGAGCGTGTCCGGAAAATCGTGCGCGGACAGGATGGATAAGGTAGGCGCACGATGACGAACTCGAGCATGCCCGGCTGGGCGCTGGTGGCGACGCTGACCGCGGTGGGGCTTCTCGTCCTCATCCTGCTGGTGGTCGCCGTGCTCGCGCTCCGCGCGCGCCGCAGCGCGCGGCGCCGGCTCGAGGAGGCCGAGGCGAGCGAGGCAGAGCTGCGCGAGCGGCTCGAGGCGCTGGAGCGGCGGCTGACGCAGCCCGAGACGTCGCTGCGCCGGCGGCGCCGGGACGAGCGGGTTCCCGAGAAGGAGTACGTGATCACCTCCCTCGGGGAGGACGGCGAGCCTGTCGAGGTGGAGCAGGTGGTGCGGCGTACGTTGACCGCACCCGCCTTCGCGGACGCCGTGTTCCGGGAGACGGTGGTGCACAGCGCCGCGCTGGTCCACGGGGTGCGCCGGGCGCTCTCGCCCGAGGTGCGCTTCAAGATCCGCTACGAGATGCACCGCGAGGTCAAGCGGGCCCGCAAGGACCGGAAGAGCGAGATGCGCGAGGCGCTGCGCGAATACCGCGCGCGGCAGCGTGCGGCGGTTGACGATGACGTGGTCTCGACGAGGTCGACGACCGAGGAGGAGAGGCGATGAGGGGCGCGATCTGGTTCGTGGTCGGCGCGGGGGCGGGTGTCTACGCGATGGTCAAGGGGCGGCGTGCCGCCGAGGCCTTCACCGCCGACGGGTTGCGCGACCGCGCGCAGGCGCTCGGTGTCGGCGCGCGGATCTTCCGCGAGGAGCTGGCCACCGGGAAGGCCGAGAAGGAGCTCGAGCTGCGCGAGTGGATCGAGGCTCGCACCCCGGCGATCGCGGCCGGCTCCGCGCCGGCGGAGGGCCGGAAACAGATTGGCGCCGAGGGCGCCGAGCAGACGAGACTTGGACTGAACGGGCCAACCGAGGACCCGAGGCAAGACACGGAAGGTAGTACCCCCTGATGGAGTGGCTGAGCACGGCGGAGATCCGCCGCCGTTTCACGGCGCATTTCGCCGAGAACACCGAGATCGGCGAGCACACGGTGGTGCCGTCGGCATCGCTCCTGCTCGACGACCCCAACCTGCTCTTCGTCAACGCAGGCATGGTGCCCTTCAAGCCGTTCTTCCTCGGCCAGGCGACCCCGCCCTACCAGCGGGCCACGAGCGTGCAGAAGTGCATCCGTACGCCCGACATCGAGGAGGTCGGCAAGACCACTCGTCACGGCACCTTCTTCGAGATGTGCGGCAACTTCTCCTTCGGTGACTACTTCAAGGAGGGCGCCATCACGCTCGCCTGGGAGCTCATCACAAAGTCGGTCGCCGACGGCGGCTTCGGCTTCGACGAGTCGGTGCTCTACCCGTCGGTGCTCAACGGCGACGACGAGGCGGTCGCGCTCTGGAAGAAGATCACCGGTCTCCCCGACGACCGCATCGTCCGGCTCCCCCCGAGCGAGAACTACTGGTCGATGGGCGTGCCCGGTCCCGGTGGCCCCTGCTCGGAGATCCTGATCGACCGCGGCGGCGCCTACGGCAAGGACCGTGACTGGGAGGCGGGTGACCGCTACCTGGAGTTCTGGAACCTCGTCTTCATGCAGGACAACGTCGTCGAGGCGCGGTCCAAGTACGACGTGGACATCGACGGCGCGCTGCCGCAGAAGTCGATCGACACCGGCCTCGGCCTCGAGCGGGTTGCCTACCTGATGCAGGGCAAGAGCAACATGTATGAGACCGATGTCGTCTTCCCTGTCATCGAGAAGGCCCAGGAGCTCACCGGGAAGAAGTACGGCGCCGACTACGACGACGACGTCCGGTTCCGGGTCGTCGCCGACCACGTACGTTCCTCGCTGATGCTCATCGGCGACGGTGTGACGCCGGGCAACGAGGGCCGCGGCTACGTGCTCCGACGACTGATGCGCCGGGCGATCCGCAACATGCGTCTGCTGGGCTACGAGGACCCGGCGATGCCGGAGCTGCTGCCGATCTCTCGCGACAAGATGGGGGAGACCTACACCGAGCTCCACACCGGCTGGGACCGGATCAAGCGGGTCGCCGACTCCGAGGAGGAGGCCTTCCGCAAGACGCTCACCGCCGGCACCCAGATCTTCGACCTGGCCGCGACCGAGGTGAAGCAGAGCGGCTCGACCACCTTCACCGGCTCGAAGGCCTTCCAGCTCCATGACACCTACGGCTTCCCGATCGACCTGACCCTCGAGATGGCCGCCGAGGCGGGTCTCGAGGTCGACGAGGCGGGCTTCCGCGGTCTGATGACCGAGCAGCGCGAGCGGGCCAAGGCCGACGCCCGCGCCAAGAAGGGCCAGCACGCCGACCTGTCGGTCTACCGCGGCATCCTGGACTCCAACGGGCCGACCGACTGGCAGGCCTACACCACCCTCGACACCGAGTCGAAGCCGCTCGCCCTGCTCAAGGAGGGCAAGCCGGTCGACGTGCTCGGTCCCGAGGAGATCGGTGAGATCGTCCTCGACCGCACCCCGTTCTACGCCGAGTCCGGCGGCCAGTCCGCCGACGCGGGCATCATCGAGTTCGACGGTGGCCGGCTCGAGGTCGTCGACGTCCAGCGCCCGGTCAAGGGGCTCGTGGTCCACCAGGTCCGGGTCGTCGACGGCGAGTTCTCGACCAGCTCGGCTGCCGGCGGGCTGGTGCACGCCCAGGTCGACCCCGAGTGGCGGCTCGGCGCCCGACAGGCCCACTCCGGCACCCACGTGGTGCACGCCGCCCTGCGTGAGGTGCTCGGCCCGACCGCGCTGCAGTCGGGTTCGTTCAACCGCCCCGGCTACCTGCGTCTCGACTACGGCTGGACCAAGGGCCTGACCCCGGAGCAGATGCACGAGATCGAAGAGGTCTCCAACAACGCGCTCCGTGCCGACCTGCCGGTCTCCTGGGACTACATGACCCTGCCCGAGGCCAAGGAATGGGGCGCTATCGCGCTCTTCGGCGAGACCTACGACGACTCCAAGGTTCGCGTCGTCGAGATCGGCGGCCCCTGGTCGCGCGAGCTGTGCGGTGGCACCCACGTGGACCACTCCGCCCAGATCGGCACGATCGTGGTCACCTCGGAGGCCTCCGTCGGCTCCGGCAACCGGCGCATCGAGGCCTACACCGGTGTCGAGGGCTTCCAGTACCTCGCCCGCGAGCGCGACGTGGTCTCCGAGCTCAACCTGCTGCTCAAGACCAAGTCCGACGACGTCGTCGGCCGGGTCTCCGACCTCATGGAGCGGCTCAAGGCTGCCGAGAAGGAGATCGCCCGGGCGCGCACGGCGCAGCTGCTCGCCTCCGGCGGGTCGATCGCGGCCTCCGCGGTCGACGTCAACGGCGTCCGGGTCGTCGCCCAGCGAGTGCCGGGTGTCGGCGGCGGCGATGCGCGCACGCTCGCCCAGGACGTACGCTCCCGGCTCGGTGACGCTCCGGCGGCCGTCGTCCTCGTCGGCGACGCCGACGGCAAGGTCGCGGTCGTGGCCGCGGTCAACCCCTCCGGCATCGCCAAGGGCGTCAAGGCCGGCGACCTGATCAAGGAGCTTGCGCCGATCGTCGGTGGCCGAGGCGGCGGCAAGCCCGACTTCGCCCAGGGCGGTGGCACCGAGGTCGGCAGGATCGACGAGGCGCTCGGCAAGGTGAGCTCTCTGGTCACCGGCGCGGTGGCCGGAGCCTGATGCGCACCGGCGTACGCCTCGGTCTCGATCCTGGCGACGCCCGGATCGGCGTGGCCAGGAGCGACCCCACGGGGTTCCTGGCCACGCCGCTCGAGACGGTCAAGAAGGGCCGTGGCGATCTCGCGCGCCTGCAGGCGATCGTCGCCGAGATCGCCGAGGAGTCGACGATGCTCGAGGTGGTCGTCGGGCTGCCCCGCTCCCTCAACGGAGGGGAGAACCCGGCGACTGCTAAGGTCCGGGACTTCGCCGCGTCGTTGGCGCAGCGAGTGGCTCCGGTCCCGGTTCGTCTCGTCGACGAGCGACTCACCACGGTGTCCGCGGAGGCTATGCTCCGAGACCGAGGCCGCAAAGGTCAGGACCGCCGCGCAGTGGTGGACATGGCCGCGGCGGTTGTGATCCTGCAACACGCCTTGGACAGTGAGCGCGCTTCGGGGGCCGCGCCTGGAGAGATCGTTGAGGTCGGTCAGTGAGTGATCGCTACTACCCGCAGGACCCCCGCGACCCGCGTCGACAAGGCCAGGGGGCCTACGGGCGTGACCCGCGCGGCGGCTATCCGCCGCGCCAGCAGAACCCACAGGGCCAGCCGGGCCAGCCGGGGCCGCAGGACCCGCGCGACCCGCGCAGAGCCCGAGGCTCGATGCCCCCGCAGCAGAGTCAGATGCCGCCCCAGCCGGGACAGCAGGCGCAGCCGGGCCGCCGCCCGGCGCCGCGTCCGCGGCCGGGTGCGGGCACGCCCCCGCCGGGCTATGGCCGTCAGGCGCCTCCGCAGGCTCCGGGCGGTTATGCCGGTCCTGCCTACCAGCAGCAGCCGAGCTTCTTCGAGAACGGCCCCACCGACCACGACCCGTACTTCGACGAGGAGCCGCCGAAGCGCAAGCGTCGCTTCGGTGGCTGCCTGGCCGTGCTCGTGGCGCTGGTCGTCGTCGCCGGCGGCTTCTACGTCGTCGGCGACCGGGCGATCGACTACGTCAAGGACATGGTCGCCCCGCCGGCCGACTACGAGGGCCCCGGGACCGAACCCGTCTCGTTCGAGGTGCAGCAGGGCGACTCGGTCTCCGCGGTCGGCCGCAACCTGAAGGAGCTCGGCGTCGTGAAGTCGGTCGATGCTTTCATCGACGCGGCCAACACCGAGGGCCTGACCGTCCAGGTCGGCTTCTACCCGCTGAAGAAGCAGATGAAGGCCGCCGACGCGGTCGAGGTCCTGGCCAACCCGGACAACATCGACACGGTCAACGTCACCATCACCGAGGGGTCGCGGGCCAAGGCGATCTACAAGGTGCTCGCCGAGAAGACCAAGACCAAGCCGGCCGCGTTCAAGAAGGCCGCCAAGGACACCGAGGCGATCGGCCTGCCCGACTACGCCAAGGGCAACGTCGAGGGCTACCTCTTCCCGGCCACCTACGCCTTCCCGCCCGACGCCACGCCGACCGAGATGCTGGCGATGATGGTCGACCGCTGGGAGCAGGCGCTCGGCGACAACGACATCGAGGCACAGGCGAAGAAGCTCAAGTGCGGTGACGGAAAGGCGTGCACGCCGGAGCAGATCATGACCGTGGCCTCTCTCGTGGAGGCTGAGGGCCGCGGCGACGACATGGCCAAGATCGCGCGAGTCATCTACAACCGAGTAGAGAACCCTGGCACCGCGGGGCAGGCAGGTTTCCTACAGATCGATGCGACGGTCAACTATGCGCTCGGGAAGTCCGGAAGCACTGAGCTCGGTGGGGTGAACATCCAGTCTGTCGACTCGCCGTACAACACCTACACCAACAAGGGTCTGCCGCCTGGACCGATCGGAGCCCCGGGTGACGATGCGATCCAGGCCGCACTCAACCCGGCTGATGGCGGCTGGTACTACTACGTGACCGTCAACCTGAAGACAGGCGAGACGAAGTTCGCCAAGAACTATGACCAGTTTCTGAAGTTCAAGGCCGAGTACAAAGACTACTGCGCCACCGAATCGAAGAGCTGCTGAGGAGAAGACTGCGTGAAGTGTGCTGTCCTGGGTGATCCGGTCGCCCACTCGCTCTCCCCCGTCCTCCACCAGGCGGCGTACGCCGAGCTGGAGATGTCCGACTGGTCCTACACTTCGACGCGTGTCCAGGCCGGAGGACTCGCCTCCTACGTCGAGAGCCTGGGTGGGGACTGGCCGCCGAGCCGGTGGCGGGGGCTGTCGGTGACGATGCCGCTCAAGCGCGAGGCGTACGAGCTGGCTCGGTCGGTCTCGCCGCGGGCGCGGCTGGTGGGGGCGGTCAACACGCTGGTGCGCTCCTCGCACGGCTGGGTGGGGGACAACACCGACCTGCCCGGCGCGGTCGCCGCGATCCGGGAGCGGGCCGGTGACGACTTCTCCTGCGAGAACGGTGTCGTGCTCGGCGCGGGGGCGACAGCCGCCTCGACCGGTCTCGCTCTGGCCGAGCTGGGCGTCTCCCGGATCACGCTGCTGGCCCGGAACCCGGGCGCGGCGGGGGAGACCATCGACATGATCTCGCGCCACCGGAGCAAGCCGGTGGTCTCGGTGCTGCCGCTGGAGTCCGTCGTCGACGGTGCCGACGCGGTGGTCTCGACCATCCCCGCGAAGGCGCAGACCCCCGAGCTCGTCGACCGCTGGGCGTCCACGCCGCTGGTCTTCGACGTGGTCTACGACCCGTGGCCGTCCCCGCTCCTCGCGGTCGCGCCCGGGGTGGCCGTCAGCGGGCTCGACCTGCTCGTGCACCAGGCGGTGCTGCAGTTCGAGCTCTTCACCAGCCGTCCGGCGCCGCTCGCCGTCATGCGGGCAGCGGGGGAGAAGGCGCTGGGGATCGCGAAGCCGGAGCCGACGCCGGCATGAGCCGCGCATGAGTGCTGGGGCGGTCGTGCTGGTGAGTGCGGCCGTCGCTGCACTCCTCGCGCTCGGCGTCCCTGCTCTGCTCCGTCGGCTTCCCGAGCCCGTCGACGACCCGCCCGAGGTCCCGTACGCGAACCTGGCGGACTGGCGTCCGCTGGTCCCGCTCGCGGTGGCGGTCTCCGCGAGCGTCGCCGCTCTGCTCGCCTGGCTGGTCGACCCGCCGCGCCTGCTGGTGGCGCTGACACCGCTCGTCCCGCTGTGCGTGCTGCTCGGCTACGTCGACTGGCGTGTCCAGCGGCTGCCGAAGGTGCCGATCCTGGTCGCGTCCGCGCTCGGGCTCGGCCTCCTCGGGATCGAGTGGCTCTGGACCCGGGACACGGCAGTGGCGATGGGCGCGCTCGCCGGGCTGCTGATCGCGCGGTCGGTGTTCTGGCTGCTGTGGCGGATCCTGCCGCACGCGATGGGCTTCGGAGACGTCCGGCTGGCGGCGCTGGTCGGGCTGGTCCTCGGCCGCCTCGGCTGGGACGGGCTGGCGTTCGGGCTCTGGGCCGGGCTGGCGGTCTTCGGCATCTGGGGCGTCGCGAGAGCGGTCGGCCGACGCTCGCGAGCAGCGATGCGCGAGCCCCTGGCGTACGGACCGTTCATGATCTGCGGGATGGTTCTCGGCGTCTTCGCCGTCTCGCTGTGAGCCCGGATGCACGGGGTTGCGCGAGGAGGATGAAAGACTGGAGCCATGTTGCGTTGGCTCACTGCGGGCGAGTCCCACGGTCCGTCTCTGACGGCCGTGATGGAGGGTCTGCCCGCCCATGTCCGGATCACCTCTGACGACATCTCCGGTGCCCTTGCCCGGCGGCGCCTCGGCTATGGCCGCGGTGCCCGGATGAAGTTCGAGCAGGACCAGGTGCGGATCACCGGAGGTGTGCGCCACGGTGAGAGCCAGGGCGGTCCGATCGCGATCGAGGTCGGCAACACCGAGTGGCCCAAGTGGGAGACGGTGATGTCCGCCGACCCGGTCGACGCCGAGGTGCTCGCCGGCCAGGCGCGCAACGCCCCGCTGACCCGGCCGCGTCCCGGTCACGCCGACCTGGTCGGCATGCAGAAGTACGACTTCGAGGACGCCCGCCCGATCCTCGAGCGCGCCTCCGCGCGCGAGACCGCGGCCCGCGTCTCGCTCGGGGCGGTCGCCTCCGCCTTCCTCGAGCAGGCGCTCGGCGTCCGGCTGGTCTCGCACGTCCTGGAGATCGGCGGCGTCCGTACGCCGAGCCACGACGTCCCCGCGCCCGAGGATGTCGCCCGGCTCGATGAGGACCCGGTGCGGGTGCTCGACCCGGACGGCTCCAAGCAGATGGTCGCCCGCATCGACGAGGCCCACAAGGACGGCGACACCCTCGGCGGCGTCGTCGAGGTCGTCGTCCACGGCTTGCCGCCGGGCCTCGGCTCCCACGTGCACTGGGACCGGCGTCTGGACGCGCGCCTGGCCGGTGCGCTGATGGGCATCCAGGCGATCAAGGGCGTCGAGGTCGGCGACGGATTCGAGCTCGCCGCGACCCCCGGCTCCAAGGCCCACGACGAGATCGTTCCTTCCCCCGACGGCATCCGTCGCGCCTCCGGTCGTTCCGGCGGCACCGAGGGTGGCATGTCGACCGGTGAGGTCCTGCGCGTGCGCGCGGCGATGAAGCCGATCGCCACCGTGCCCCGCGCGCTGCGCACCGTCGACGTGGCCACCGGTGAGGAGGCCGTGGCGCATCACCAGCGCTCCGACGTCTGTGCGGTGCCCGCAGCCGGTGTCGTCGCGGAGGCGATGGTCGCGCTCGTGCTGGCCGAGGCGGCGCTGGAGAAGTTCGGTGGCGACTCGGTCGCCGAGACGGCGCGCAACGCCAAGGCATACCTCGAGAACCTGAGGTACGTGTGATGCCGGCTGTCGTACTCGTCGGCCCGATGGGCGCCGGGAAGTCCACGGTCGGGGCGCTGCTCGCCTCCCGGCTCGGGCTCGCCCTGCGTGACACCGACGACGACATCGCGGCGGCTGCCGGCAAGAGCGTCCAGGACATCTTCGTCGACGAGGGCGAGGAGCACTTCCGCGCCGTCGAGGCCGAGGCCGTCGCTGCCGCGCTGGCCGAGCACGACGGGGTCGTCTCCCTCGGCGGCGGTGCCGTCCTGGCCGATCAGACCAGGATCCTGCTCAAGGAGCACACGGTCGTCTACCTGCGTGTCGGTGTCGCGGACGCCGTCAAGCGCGTCGGCCTCGGCTCCGGGCGACCCTTGCTCCTCGGCAACGTACGCGGCCGCATCAAGGCGCTGCTCGAAGAGCGTGCGCCGATCTACGAGTCGGTGGCCACTCTCACCGTCGACACCGACAGCCGCTCGGCCGACGACGTCGCTGCCGAGATCGCCACCGCCCTGACCACCACGGAGCAGAAGTGACTGAGATCGTCATCAGGGTCGAGAGCGCCGCGGCGTACGACGTCGTCATCGGCTCCGGCCTCGCAGGCCGACTCCAAAAGCTTCTGGGCGACAGCGTCGAGCGGGTCGCGTTCCTCTACGCCGCCGAGCTCGCCGAACACGCCGAACCGCTCGTCGAGGAGCTGCTCCAGCACTACGACGTCCTCGGTCTCGGTCTGCCCAGCGGCGAGGACCAGAAGACGGTTGCCGTCGCGGCCGACTGCTGGGAGGCGCTGGGGGAGAAGGGCTTCACCCGCTCCGACGCCGTCGTCACCTTCGGCGGCGGCGCGACCACAGACCTCGGCGGCTGGGTCGCGGCCGGATGGCTGCGCGGCGTACGCGTCGTGCACGTGCCCACCACGGTGCTCGCCATGGTCGACGCGGCGGTCGGCGGCAAGACCGGTGTCAACACCGGTGCCGGCAAGAACCTCGTCGGCGCGTTCCACGAGCCCGCCGGGGTGCTGTGCGACCTCGCGCTGCTGCAGACCCTGCCGCAGGCGGACCTGGTCGCCGGTCTCGGCGAGGTCGTCAAGTGCGGCTTCATCGCCGACCCGGAGATCCTCCGGCTGGTCGAGGAAGCCGATGAGATCACCGCCGACTCGCCGGTGCTCGCCGAGCTGGTCGAGCGAGCGATCCGCGTGAAGGCCGAGGTCGTCGCCGGCGACCTGAAGGAGACCGGCGGCAGCGACGGCCACCCCGGCCGCGAGACCCTCAACTACGGCCACACCCTCGCCCATGCTCTCGAGAAGCACTCCGGCTTCTCGATCCGCCACGGTGACGCGGTCGCCGTCGGCTGCGTCTACGCCGCCGAGCTCGCCCGTCTCGCCGGAGTCCTCTCCGACGACGTCGCCGCCCGCCACGCCCCGCTCTTCGCGAAGGTCGGCCTCCCGACCACCGTCAAGGAGCTCGGGGTCGAGGCCGGGTTCGACGACCTCATCGGCGCCATGCGCGTCGACAAGAAGGCCCGCGGCTCCGTCCTCCGCTTCCTCGTCCTCCACGACCTCGCCGTCCCGCGGATCCTCACCGGGCCGGCCGAGGAGCAGCTGCGCGAGGCTTACGCAGCCGTGAGTGGCTGAGGCCGCGACGGCACCACCAGAGCGGTATGACCCTGGGTTGTAGTGGCGAGAAGAGTTGGGGTGCGGGTGACCCCGTTCGTGCCGAACATCTGGGACAATGGATTCATGAGCGCAACCCCCCGCCTGGACCACGCGGCGATTGCCCGTGCCTGTGAGCGGTTCGGCGTCGCACGGCTACGTATCTTCGGGTCAGCGGTGTCCGGGAGGTTCGATCCTGACCGCAGCGACATGGACTTCTTCGTCGACTTCCTTCCGGAAGTGCAGGATCTGCTGGGTAACTACCTAGCGCTCACCGACGAGCTCGAGCGCATCGTTGGCCGAAAGGTCGATCTGGTGATGACTGAAGCCGTAGAGAACCCTTACTTCGCTGCGCAGGCGTTCCAGAATGCTCAGGAAGTCTATGCAGCCTAGGGCAGCGGCGTTGCTCTGGGACCTTCTCACGGCAACGAAGCGAATCCAGGAGTTCGTCGCAGGCAAGACCTGGGAGGAGTATGCAGCCGACGTCCTGCTTCGTTCTGGGGTCGAGCGGCAGTTCGAGATCGCAGGCGAGGCTATGAGCGTCCTCCGAAAGGAGGATCCGGACACCGCCGCGCGGGTGCCGGAGGTGCACAAGATCATCGGGATGCGCAATGTCCTGATCCATGGTTATGCGGAGATCAGCAACCTCACGGTTTGGCGGACGGCTACGGGCGACCTGCAATCGTTGGTCGAGGCAGTCGACGCTTTGTTGATCGAGGCTGGACCTCCAGCATCTTGATCGTTCGTCTTCAGGTCCTCGACCAGCGCGCGACGTCCTCGTCGGTGACCTCGACCGGCCCCTCGACGCGCTCGGTGACCCGGATGTGGTTGCCGAAGGGTCGCGCAGCGCGCAGTCGATGCCGTAGGGCTGGCGGGTCGGCTGCTGGATGAACTCGACGCCCTTCGCGGAGAGATCCTCGTAGAGCTTCTGGCAGTCGTCGGTGTTGAAGATGGCCACCGCACCCATCGCGCCCTTGGTCACCAGGTCGCGCAGCTGGTCGGCGGTCTCCTCGCTGTGGGCGGGGGAGCGGCCCGACACCTCGAGCCGACGATGTCGCGGAAGGTGCGGCTGAAGGTGCCGAGGCTGCTGAGACCCACGGTGAGCGCGACCTCGGTGACCGGTAGCGCCGTGTCCCGCAGCAGCGCCATGGACCTTTCGATCCGGCGCCGCTGCAGGTAACGGTGGGGCGTCTCCCCGAAGACCGCCTTGAACCGGCGGCTGAAGTGAGCGGGGGAGACGTGCGCGACCCGGGCGAGGGCCGGCACGTCGAGCCGCGCGGCGTCATGCTCCTGAGGGTACGCGGGTCACAGACCCATGTCCTTGGCGATGATCAGCTTCATCACCTCGGAGGTGCCGCCGTAGATGCGGTTGACCCGGTTGTCGGCGTAGAGGCGGGCGATGGGGTACTCGTTCATGTAGCCGTAGCCGCCGTGGAGCTGGAGGCAGCGGTCGACGACACGGTGGGCGACCTCGGTGCAGAACAGCTTGGCCGAGGCGGCCTCGGCGGCGGTCAGGGTGCCGGCGTCCTCCGCCTCGATCGCGCGGTCGACCACGGCTTCGGCGGCGTCGACCTCGGCCTTGCACGCGGCGAGCTCGAACTTGGTGTTCTGGAAGGAGGCGACCGGGGTGCCGAAGACCTTGCGCTCGGCGACGTACTTCTTGGCGAACTCGACGGCCGCGGCAGCCTGCGCGTAGGCGCCGACCGCGATGCCGAGGCGCTCGACCGGGAGGTTCTGGCCGAGGTAGGAGAAGCCCTTGCCCTCCTCGCCGAGGACGTCCTCGACGGGCACGAGCACGTCGGTGAAGGAGAGCTCGGCGGTGTCGGAGACCTTGAGGCCGAGCTTGTCGAGCTTGCGGCCGACCTCGTAGCCGGGGAGCTTGGTGTCGACGGCGAGCAGGGTGATGCCGCCGCGGCGGTCTTCGGGGGTGGCGGGCGCGGTGCGGGCGCAGACGATCACCCGGTCGGCGTTGACGCCGCCGGTGATGAAGGTCTTGGCACCGTTGAGCACGTAGTGCTTGCCGTCCTCGGTCAGCTTGGCGTTGGTGGTCATGCCGGCGAGGTCGGAGCCGGTGCCGGGCTCGGTCATCGCGATCGCCCACATCTCCGCACCGGAGACGAATCCGGGCATCCAGCGCTCCATCTGCTCCTTGGTGGCGAGCTTGAGGAGGTAGGGCAGGCAGAGGCCGACGTGGGTGCTCGAGCCGCCGAAGGAGACGCCGGCGCGGGCGAGCTCCTCGGTCATCACGGCGGAGTACTTGAACGACTCGATCCCGGCGCCGCCGTACTCCTCGGGCACCTGGATGCCCCACACACCGAGCTCGCCCAGCTTGAGGTAGAAGTCGTGGGGGACGATGCCGGCCTCGTACCACTCCTCGTAGACGGGAGCGACCTCCTTCTCGATGAACGAGCGGATGGTCTCGCGGAAGGACTGGTGGTCCTCGGTGTAGATCGTGCGGCGCATGAAGGTGCTTTCTTCTCGGGGTGCTTGTCTCTCAGGGGCGGGCGCCGACGACGCGGAGCGCGAGGTCGGCGTAGAAGTCGGCGAGGGAGTCGGGCGTCCAGGAGCCGTCGTCGCGGTACCACCGGGCCAGGTCGATGCCGAGCGAGAGCAGGGCGGTGGCGGCCTTGGCCGGGTCGGGGGTGTCGAAGTCGCCGCTGCGTACGCCCTCCTCGACGACCTCGCGCATGACGGTGTCGATGGCGCGGCGCAGGCCGGCGATCTCGCGGAAGTGCTCCTCGGTCAGTGCGGCGAGCTCGTAGTTGATCACCCGGGCCGTGGTGTGGGAGCGCGCGTGGAAGAGGACATAGGTGCGTACGGCGGCGGCGACCCGCTCTGCGGGCGTCGCCTCCGAGCGGGTCGCCTCGGTGATCGCCCCGAGGATCACGGTGTGGCCGCGCACGGCGATCGCGTGCAGCAGCTCTTCCTTGGAGCGGTGGTGGACGTAGACCGCGGCGGGGCTGAGGCCGGCGGCGGTGGCGATGTCGCGGGTGCTGGTGCCGTGGAATCCCTTGGCGGAGAAGGCCTGGACCGCAGCGTCGAGCAGACGGGCACGGCTCCGGTCGCCGCGCGCCTGGGTGCTGGTGCGTACCTCGCTCATGTGGTCAGTCTGACACAAAGGTAAGTGGGCGCTTAGATTTGGCTCGCGAAAAGCGTGCGAGGATGCGGGGCGTGAGCAACTCGTTGACGAAGGTCCTCGTCCTCAACGGCCCCAACCTCGGGCGTCTCGGCAAGCGCCAGCCCGAGATCTACGGGCACACCACCCACGACGAGCTGGCCGCCTTGTGCGTCGGCTGGGGGCACACGCTCGGCTTCGCCGTGGAGGTGCGCCAGACCAACCACGAGGGCGACATGGTCGACTGGCTCAACGCTGCCGCTGACGAGCAGATCCCGGTCGTGCTCAACGCCGCCGCCTGGACCCACTACTCCTACGCGATCTACGACGCGTGCGCGCAGCTGACCGCACCGCTGGTCGAGGTGCACATCTCCGAGCCGCTGAAGCGGCCCGAGGAGTTCCGGCACACCAGCGTGATCACCCCGCACGCCACCGCGGTCGTGGCGGGCAAGGGCATCGACGGCTACCGCGAGGCGCTCGAGGTCATCGCCGACAGCCTGGGCGAGACGGGCGGCGGCGCCTGACGGATTGGGTCGGCGTACGCCTCGTTGACTAGGATTCTTCGTGGCCCATCGGGCCCTACGAACCCAGGAACATTGACAACGAGGCCTGCAGAGCTGCAGGACGACAGAGACGAAGGCTGACGGACGGTTATGGCGACGACGAACGACCTCAAGAACGGCATGGTGCTGAAGCTCGAGGGCCAGCTCTGGCAGGTCACCGAGTTCCAGCACGTGAAGCCCGGCAAGGGCCCGGCGTTCGTCCGCACCAAGCTCCGCCACGTCGAGTCTGGCAAGAACGTCGACAAGACCTTCAACGCCGGCACCAAGGTCGAGACCGCGACCGTCGACAAGCGCACGATGCAGTACCTCTACAACGACGGCAACAACTTCGTCTTCATGGACGTGCAGGACTTCGACCAGATCGAGGTCGACCCCGCCATCGTCGGCGACGCCGCCAACTTCATGCTCGAGAACACCGAGGCGATCGTGGCCACCAACGAGGGCCGCGTGCTCTTCGTCGAGCTGCCGCCGTCGGTCGAGCTGACCATCACCTACACCGAGCCGGGTGTCATGGGTGACTCCGCCACCGGCCGCACCAAGCCCGCCACCCTCGAGACCGGCGCCGAGATCCAGGTGCCGCTCTTCATCGAGCAGGGCGAGAAGATCAAGGTCGACACCCGCGAGGGCGGCTCCTACCTCTCCCGCGTCAAGGGCTGACCTGTGGCACACGTCGCCACCGCCCGCACCAAGGCCCGCAAGCGCGCGCTCGACCTGCTCTTCGCAGCCGAGGCCCGCGGTCTCTCCGCCGGTGACCTGCTCGACCAGCAGATCGCCGAGGGACAGGTGCCCAACAACCCGTTCACGGTCAAGATCGTCCGCGGCGTGGTCACCGACGCCGAGCGGATCGATGCGCTGATCACCGCGTTCGCCAAGGACTGGTCGCTGACCCGGATGCCCGCGGTCGACCGCAACGTGCTCCGCATCGGCGTCTGGGAGCTCCTCGACGGTGACGTCGCCTCGGAGGTGGCGATCAGCGAGGCGACCGCTCTGGTGACCGAGCTGTCCACCGACGACTCGCCCTCCTTCGTCAACGGCGTGCTCGCCGCGGTCGCGAAAGACCTGGCCAGGGCCTGAACGAGCCGAGACGTACGCCTGCCCGGGACCGTTCCGGGCGGGCGTCGCGTCATTTCGGGGTGCGCCACGACGCGTGTGTTTTCCGGTTATCGACGATTGCTTCGGTCGGGACCGTATGTTTGGACCCAAGGCTGAGATGGAGGCCGTAACCACGCACCCGTATTCGGAGAGCGCATGACGCAGGACAACAATCCCTATGACGAGCCGGACTCGCGCACCCGGCCGACCGGTGCACCCTCACACTGGGTGACGCCGCCACCGCCGAGCACGGCAGGGCAGCCGCCCGCGTACCAGCCCCAGCCAGACCCGAGTCAGGAGGCGACTCGCATCACCAACCCACAGGTCACCAGCAACGCCGCTCCGCCGACCCCGGCGGCGGTGACCCCGCCTCCTCCTCCGGCTGTCCACGGGCAGGAGGTCCCCAGCGCGACCGACTTCCTCGACCGGCGTGCGGAGTCGGCCGGGTTCGGTCCCGCGACCTGGGGCTGGCGAGGTGCGATCCGCAAGATGTCGGGCGGGCTGATCAGCCCGAAGATGGGCCCGGCCGAGGTCGCCTACGAGCAGGACCGCGCGATGATCCAGCGCGACTTCGACGGCCCGCGCACGATCGTGTTCATCAACCCCAAGGGCGGTGCCGCCAAGACCACCGGCGTGCTCGCCGCCGGCTACACCTTCGGCACCGTTCGTGGCGGGGGAGTCGTGGCCTGGGACAACAACGAGACCCGTGGCACCCTCGGGATCCGCGGCGTACGCAGCACCCACCGCAACACCACCCGGGAGCTGCTCGACAACCTGGCCGCGTTCAACAACGTCTACCAGTCCCGGATCGGTGACCTCGGTGCGTTCGTACGCTCCCAGGGCGACGCCCACTTCGACGTGCTCGCCTCCGACGAGCGGCCCGACGTCACCGGGCAGATCCATGCTGACGACTTCGGCCAGGTGCACCACCTGCTGGAGCGTTTCTACAAGGTGATCCTGGTCGACACCGGCAACAACATGCGGGCCGAGAACTGGCTCGCCGCCGCCGACACCGCCGACCTCCTGGTGGTCACCTCGACGGTGCGCGAGGACACTGGCTACAGCGGTCTGTGGATGCTCGACGCGCTCCAGGAGTCCGGCTACGCCGACCTCAAGCTGAAGACGATCACGGTGCTCTCGGACCCCTCGCCCAAGGTCGACACCAACCTGGCGCGCGACCTGACCGAGGTCTACCAGCAGCGCACGCGCGGCGTCTACCGGGTCCCGTTCGACCCGGTGCTCGTCGCGGGCTCGACGGTGCAGTACTCCCAGCTTTCGGAGGAGACCAAGATGTCGTGGCTCAAGGCGTGCGCCGGGATGGCACACGCTCTGTAGCTGCCGACCGCTAACGTCGGAGGCATGCGCGCAGTCGTCTAC
This sequence comes from Nocardioides luteus, assembly GCF_014648595.1. Taxonomy (GTDB): domain Bacteria; phylum Actinomycetota; class Actinomycetes; order Propionibacteriales; family Nocardioidaceae; genus Nocardioides; species Nocardioides luteus. Next base: position 147,688 of record NZ_BMRK01000001.1, read on the forward strand.
TCCGAGAACGGTCCCTCCTCCGTCATGCAACTGGTCGAACGGCCGGTGCCGAAGCCTGGTCCGGGCGAGGTGCTGGTCCGGCTGGTGCGGGCGGGGGTCAACCCCACCGACTGGAAGGTACGTGCCGGGCTGAGTGCGAAGCTCGCCACGCCCGAGGCGACCCCCGGCCAGGACGGCGCGGGGGTCGTCGAGGAGATCGGCGAGGGGGTCACCACCCACATCGCCGGTCAGCCGGTCTGGCTCTTCATGACCCAGCACGGGCAGCCGTGGGGGACCGCCGCGGAGTACGTCACCGTGCCCGCCCACAAGGCCGTCGAGCTGCCCGAGGACGCCTCCTACGACCTCGGCGCCTCGCTCGGCGTGCCGGCGATGACCGCTCACCGGGCGCTGACCTCCGGCTCGGTCGAGCGGATCGCGCCCGGTTCGTTCGAGGGCGTCACCGTCCTGGTCCACGGCGGGGCCGGCGCGGTCGGCAACGCCGCGATCCAGCTCGCCGTGTGGGCCGGTGCGAAGGTGATCACCACGATCAGCTCCGAGGAGAAGGCCGAGCTGGCGCGGGCGGCGGGGGCGCACCACGTCGTCAACTACCGTGAGGGTGACCCGGAAGCGGCCATCCGGGATATCGCGCCAGACGGCGTCGACCAGATCGTCGAGGTCGCCCCGGCGACCAACAACGACCTCGACCGGGCGGTCATCGCCCCTCGCGGCACGATCGCGATCTACGCCAACAACGGTGGCGACGAGCTCACCATGCCGCTGCGGGCGACGTTCTCGCTCAACCTGCGCTACCAGTTCATCCAGCTCTACGGCATCGAGCCGGAGCAGATCCGGGCCGCGGCCGAGGACGTCTCGGCCGCGGTGAAGGCAGGGGCGCTCCGTGTCGGAGCCGAGGCCGGCGTACCTCTGCACCACTATCGGCTCGAGGACACCGCCGCCGCCCACGACGCGGTCGAGAACGGTGCGGTCGGGAAGGTGCTCATCGACCTCGACTGACGTCAGCCCAGATCCGCCCGATCCCCGCCTGCTGCGCGACGCCATACGGGCGCGCTGGCGGCGTTGCCGCCTCTCGACAGGCACCCGGCATGCCTTCGCGGCGGCGCCTGGCCATCACGCCCGCCTGGCGACGCTCGCGACGTCGGCGATCGGGCGGATCTGGGCTAGGGTGGGGCCGATCCTTTAACGAGCCGTCCCGTGAGGCGGAGAAGGAGACCACAACCTTGTCTGATGATGCCCTCGAGCCGGCGACCGATGGTCGCGTCGTGCTCGACGCCCGTGACATCTCCCGAGCGCTGACCCGGATCTCCCACGAGATCCTGGAGCGCAACCGTGATGCGGTGGATCTCGTGCTGCTCGGTCTGCACACCCGTGGGGTGCCGCTGGCCCAGCGGATCGCCGCGCGGATCGAGGCGGCCGAGGGTCATCCGGTGGCCCACGGTGCGCTCGACGTGACGATGTACCGCGACGACCTGCGCACCCATCCCACCCGCGCGCCCCACCACACCCAGATCCCGCCGGGCGGCATCGACGGCAAGACCGTCGTGCTCGTCGACGACGTGCTCTTCTCGGGCCGCACCGTCCGCGCCGCGCTCGACGCGCTGGCCGACTACGGCCGCCCCGCCGTCGTGCGTCTGGCCGTGCTCGTCGACCGCGGCCACCGGCAGCTGCCGATCCGGGCCGACCACGTCGGGAAGAACCTCCCCACCGCCCGCTCCGAGCGGGTCGGGCTGCGGCTGGAGGAGACCGACGGCATCGACGAGGTACGCATCGTCGAGCTCGAGGGGGTGCCTGCATGAGCGAGCGTCAGCGAGCGACAATGAAGGTCAGGCCGCCACGTCCGTACTCTTCGACCCCCTCGACGGAGGTGGCGGCATGACGCGTCATCTGCTGTCCATCGACGACGTGAGCGCCGAGGAGATCCAGCGGCTCTTCGCGACCGCTGCCGAGATGCACGACGTCCAGAAGCGGGAGGTCAAGAAGCTGCCCGCGCTGCGCGGACGCACCGTGATCAACCTCTTCTTCGAGGACTCGACCCGCACCCGATCCTCCTTCGAGATCGCCGGCAAGTGGCTCTCGGCCGACGTCATCAACCTGTCCGCGAAGGGCTCCTCGGCCTCCAAGGGCGAGTCGCTGCGCGACACGGTGCTGACCGTGACCGCGATGGGCGTCGACGGCCTGGTGATGCGCCACTCCGCCTCCGGTGCGGCCCACCAGGTCGCGGGCTGGCTCGACATCCCCGTGGTCAACGCCGGCGACGGCATGCACGAGCACCCGACCCAGGCGCTGCTCGACGGCTACACCCTGCAGCGCCAGCTCGGCGGTCCCGGCTCGCTGGAGGGCAAGCGGATCGCGATCGTCGGCGACCTGACCCACTCGCGGGTCTTCCGCTCCAACGTGAAGTCGCTGAGCAAGCTGGGCGCCTCCGTCGTCGCGGTCGCGCCGCCGACACTGATGCCCTCGGGCATCGCCGAGTGGGCCAAGGCCGACGGATTCGCCACCTCCTACACCCTCGACGACGTCCTCCCCGAGGTCGACGCGGTGATGATGCTGCGCGTCCAGCGCGAGCGGATGAGCGGCGGCTACTTCCCGACGTCCCGCGAATACACGGTGGGCTACGGGCTGACCCGCCAGCGGCTCGGCATGCTGCGCGACGGCGTACCGATCCTGCACCCGGGGCCGATGAACCGCGGCCTGGAGATCTCGCCCGAGGCCGCCGACGCCGCGTCCTCCCGGATCCTCGACCAGGTCTCGGCCGGAGTCGCCATCCGGATGTCCGTCCTCTACCACCTGCTCGCCGGCGAGGAGGGCTGAGCGGTGGTCGAGCCCGCCGACACCCGCCGAAGCACGACTGAGATGAGTAACACGATGAGCCTGTTGATCAAGGGTGCCTCCGTCCTCGGCGCCGAGCCGACCGACGTGTACGTCGAGGAGGGCGTGATCCGCGAGATCGGCTCGCTCACCGCGACCGCCGAGGCTGCCGACGAGGTCGTCGACGCCTCCGGGCTGGTCCTCCTCCCGGGCCTCGTCGACCTGCACACCCACCTGCGCCAGCCGGGCCGCGAGGACGCCGAGACGGTCGCCACCGGTGCGGCCGCCGCCGCGGCAGGCGGCTACACCGCCGTGCTCGCGATGGCCAACACCTCCCCGGTCACCGACACCGCCGAGGCCGCCGTCTCCGTCTGGGAACTCGGCCGCGAGGCGGGCCTGGCCGACGTGTTCCCGGTCGGCGCGGTCACCAAGGGGCTGGGCGGCGAGGAGCTCGCCGAGCTCTCCTTGATGAACCGCTCCCGGGCCGGTGTGAAGGTCTTCTCCGACGACGGCCGCTGCGTCTCCGATCCCCGCGTGATGCGGCGCGCGCTGGAGTACGTCAAGTCCTTCGGTGGCGTGATCTCCCAGCACTCCCAGGACCCGTCGCTGGCTCCGTACGGCTCGGCCTGCTGCCACGAGGGTGAGCTCTCCGGCCGCCTCGGCCTGCCGGGCTGGCCGGGGGTCGCCGAGGAGGTCATCGTCGCCCGCGACGTGATGCTCGCCCGCCACACCGGCTCCCGCGTCCACGTCGCCCACGCCTCCACCGCCGGCACCGTCGAGGTGCTGCGCTGGGCGAAGGCGCAGGCCGAGAAGGACGGCAGCTGGGCGGTCACCGCCGAGGTGACGCCCCACCACCTGCTGCTGACCACCGACCTGCTCTCCGGCTACGACCCGACCTTCAAGGTCAATCCGCCGCTGCGTCCCGCCGAGGATGTCGAGGCGCTGCGCGAGGCGCTGGCCGACGGCACCATCGACGCGGTCGCCACCGACCACGCCCCGCACGCGCGCCAGGACAAGGAGCACGCCTTCGTCGACGCCGCCTTCGGGATGCTCGGGCTCGAGGAGTCGCTCTCGGTCGTCTCGACCGTGATGGTCTCCTCGGGGCTGCTCGACTGGGCCGGCGTCGCCCGGGTGATGTCCTCCACCCCGGCCCGCATCGCCGGACTCGAGGGCCACGGCCGCCCGGTCGCCGTCGGCGAGCCGGCCAACCTGACCCTCGTCGACCCGGCCGCGACCTACGTCGTCGACCGCGACCGCTCGCTCTCGCTCTCGCGCAACAACCCGTGGCACGACCGCAAGCTCACCGGTCGCGTCGTCTCCACCTACCTGCGAGGCGAGCAGACCTACGCCGGTCAGGCTGTCGCGCCATGACCGACGTCTTCACCAACAGGCTGGCGCAGTGGCGCGCCTACACCGAGACCCCGTGGGCCCGCATCCGCTACACCGTGGTGGAGGAGATCCTGCGCCGCCAGTGCACCGACCTGGGGGAGAGGCTGCGGATCCTCGACGTCGGTGGCGGCGACGGGATGGACGCGCTGCCGCTGGCGCGCGCGGGCCACGAGGTCACCATCCTCGACCCGTCCGAGGCCTGGCTGGCCGAGGCGAAGCGCCGGGCTGCGGAGGCCGGCGTTCCGCTGAGCACCATCGTCGGCGGCGTCGAGGAGCTGCCGCCCGGCGAGTGGGATCTGGTGCTGTGCCACTTCGTGCTGCAGTACCGCCCCGCTGACGCCGGAGACGTACGCCGTCTGGCGGCTGCCGTGCGACCCGGCGGTCGGCTCTCGGTGATGGTGCCCAACCCGGCGAGCATGGTGCTGCGCCAGCTGGTCACCGGCGGCCCCGAGGGCGCACTCGGCGAGCTGCGTGCCGACACCAAGCGTACGGTGACGTTCGATCACAACGTACGCAAGATCCCGATGGCCGACCTCGAGGCGGACCTCGAAGCCGCCGGGCTGCGGCTCACCGGCCGCTTCGGCACCCGGATCGCCAACGACCTGCTCACCGACGACGCTGCCAAGCACGACCCCGCCTACTTCAACCATCTCCTCGAGCTCGAGCGCGAGCTGTGCGACCAGGAGCCGTTCGTGCGCGTCGGCGGGATGTACCAGCTCGTCGCCGAACGCCCGGGCTAGGCTCGGAGGCGTGGATAACCTCGAGCGCGTCTACAAGATGCCCTTCGGCTCCGTCTACCCCCACTACGTGACGAAGGTGGAGCGGAAAGGACGCACCGTCGCGGAGCTGCACCAGGTGATCACCTGGCTGACCGGCTTCGACGACGACGCGATCGCCAAGCACGTCGAGGCGGGCACGAGCTTCGAGGAGTTCTTCGCGGCTGCCGACCTCAACCCGGGCGCTTCGCTGATCACCGGGGTCGTCTGCGGCGTACGCGTCCAGGAGATCGAGGACCCGGTCATGCGTCAGGTGCGCTATCTCGACAAGCTCGTCGACGAGCTCGCCAAGGGCAAGGCGATGGAGAAGATCCTGCGGAGCTGAGCGTTGTTCGAATAACCGGTGGACGACGTTCTGGCTCGCCGCGTACGCTCTTCTCATCATGAAGAACCTGCGCTGACCTCCGACCCGCGCCCGAGGCACATCGCCCGGCGGGTCGTCCTCGAACCCGAAGGCCAGCGCGCATGTCCACCACTCTCTCCGCCGGACCCGTCGTCGTCCGCGACCTCTCCGTCTCCTTCCGCAGCGGCTCCGTCCTCGCCGGGATCGACCTCACGGTCTCCCCGGGCGAGCGGATCGCGCTCGTGGGGGAGAACGGCGCCGGCAAGTCCACACTCCTCCGCGCTGTCGCTCGCCGGCTTCCGGCCACCGCGCAGTGCACAGGCACGGTCGAGACGCCCGACGACCTGGTCTGGCTCCCGCAGGAGCCGCCGTTCCGCGACGAGGCCAGCATCGAGGACGTCCTCGCCACCACGCTGAGGCCGCTGCGTGAAGCCGTCGCGACCGTCGAGAAGCTCGCCGACGGCCTCGACGACCCCGAGGTCGCCGAGACGTACGCGAACGCCCTCGACTTCGCGGTCGCCCACGACGCCTGGGACGCCGACCGGCGCGCCATCCTGGCCGCCGAGCAGCTCGGGCTGAGCGGGCTCGACCGCGAGCGGGCCATCAGCACCCTCTCGGGCGGGCAGCGCACCCGGTTGGCGCTGGCGACCGCGATCACCCGCAGGCCCGACGCGCTGCTGCTCGACGAGCCGACCAACCACCTCGACGACGAGGCGGTCACGGTCCTGGCGGAGTTCCTGCGGGAGCTTCCAGGCGTCGTCCTGATGGCCTCCCACGACCGCGTCTTCCTCGACGAGGTCGCCACCGGCCTCTTCGACCTGGACCCGACCGCCTTCGGCACCGACGGCGCCGGCGGCCGCCTCTTCGGCGGAGGTTGGAGCGCCTATGAGGAGGCGCGCAAGGCGGCCCGCGAGCGCTGGGAGCAGACGTACGCCGAGCAGCAGGACGAGCTCAAGCGGCTGCGTGCCGCGACCAGGATCGGCAACGACGCCATCGCCCACAACCGTGGTCCGACCGACAACGACAAGTTCATCTACAAGTTCAAGGGCAGCAACGTCGAGCGCACCGTCGCGCGCCGGAAGAAGGACGCCACCCGCCGGCTGGAGGAGGCCGAGGAGACACAGGTGCAGAAGCCGCCGTCGCCGCTGCGGTTCAAGGCTGCGCTCTCCGCCGCCGGTGCGAGCGGTCGGATGGTGGTGGTCCGCGACCTCGTCGTCGAGCACCGGCTCCGGCTGCCGGTCCTCGACATCACCGCGGGCGAGCACCTGCTGGTCACCGGTCCCAACGGCAGCGGCAAGTCGACGCTGCTCGGCACGATCTCCGGGCGGATCCGGCCGACCTCCGGCGACGTCCAGGTCAGCGCACGGCAGGTCGCGGAGCTCACCCAGGACCCGCAGTTCGGCGACTTGCGCCGCAAGGTCACCGACGTCTACCGGGAGTCGGTGGGGGAGTCGCTCGCCGACCGCGTGCCGCTGCGCGACCTCGGCCTGGTCCACCCACGCGACCTCGGCCGCCCGGTCGGTGCGCTCAGCGTCGGTCAGCGCCGGCGGCTCGACCTGGCGGTCGCGATCGCGACCGGGCCGGACCTGCTCCTTCTCGACGAGCCGACCAACCACATCTCGCTCGCGCTCGCGGGGGAGCTCGAGGAGGCGATCGGGGTCACCCCCGGCACCATCGTCGTCGCCTCCCACGACCGGTGGTTGCGGCGCCGCTGGACGGGCCCGGAGCACCGGCTGGAGCCCTGAGAGGGTCGCAGAGCGGGCCGCTTACGGGCGAAACCCTGTGGATGAGCAGAGTTCTCCACAGGCGGCGAGCTCGTCGTTGCCCGCGCCTTCGGCCCATGGTGCGGTGGACCCATGACCGACAAGAATCCCTACGCTCCAGTCCTCCGCACCCAGACCGACGTCGAGGCCGCCTGGCGACATCTGATCCATCCGCTCGGCTGGCCCGAGCCGCGGCTGTGGTTCATGTTCGTCGGTGCCGACGGCGTCCCGTTCCCGCAGCTGTGCCAGATCGAGGAGCTGCCCGCCGAGATCGGCGCCGACGGCGCCACCAGCGTCGCAGCCACGATGGGCGGGCTGATCTCGGAGCTCGGCTTCGAACGGGTGGAGTTCCTGCTCTGCCGTCCCGGAGGCGGCCCACCCAGCTCCACCGACCGGCAGAACGCCGAGACGCTCTACGCAGCCTGTCGGGCCGCCACCGTGCCGCTCGGCGTCATCCATCTCGCCACCGACAAGGAGTTCTGGCCGATCCCGCTCGACGCGGTCAGTCCGGCCAACGTCTAGAAAGGGTGTCTAGAACTCGAGGGTGTCCTTGGTGTCCCCGAGGTCTCGCTCGACGATGCTGTCGAACGCCGCAGCGGCCGCCTCACGCTCGACGAGGTCACGCAGCGCGTGGTCGATCGCAGCCTGGTTGGTCGTCGTCCCGGCGATCTTCCTCGCCTCGGCCAACAGCTCCTCATCGATGCTGATCGACGTCTCGGTCATTGCGTACCCCCGCACAGACATCCGGATGAAACATCGAAACGCTAGCGGTGCGAACCATGCAATGCAATGACCTGCGACAACCGTCACAACGTGTCGCAATCACCCGTTTGCCGCCTCGGACCGGGGTGTCGGCGGTCACCTCTAGGGTGCGTCGACATGAGCCCTGAGGATGCCGATCGAGCGAGCCGGTCGACGATCCGCAACGCGTCGGGGAGGCGGGCGGATCCGGACATGCCGCGAACCAGATCAGCGGCCTCGGCTCGCGGGATGCCGACGGCGGTGACGTACAGCGGCCTCTTCGAGGCTCCGCGGAGAACGGGCTCCGCATGCGTGGCTGCGTGGAACCGGGTCTTCGCGACGCCGATCACGACCGGCGCGAGATCGGCGTCCCAGACATGTCGGCCGAGCCCGGGCGTTCCGTGAGGGTCGAGATCGACGTATCCGTCGACGACGAGCACATCGAGCGGATCGACGTCGGCGAGGAGCGCCGCGAGCGCGGGCAGCTCACGTTCGTAGAACCTGCCCGGGACGTAGTCGGCGACCTCGTCGAGCCAGACCGAGTGTTGCTCGGTGATTGTGCTGAAGTCGGCATCCCGGCTCACCACGAGTGTGGCGTTCCCGCCGCCGGAGGGTGGGTAGTGGGCGTCGGCCGCCGCGAACCTGGTCGCCACGATCACAGAATAGAGGTGGCCGTGCGGAACACGGATGAGCCGCGCATCAGGTACGTGTCAGGATGGTCCGGGAGCCGACCGACATGGGTCGGCCGGAGCTTTCAAGGGATGAGATGACGGACGCAGCGTGGTACCCGGACCCGACCGGACAGGCCGAGCTTCGCTACTACGACGGGAGCCAGTGGACCGAGCACGTCTCCACCGGCGGACAGCAGTCGACGGCGCCCCTGACGCCGCCTCAGGCGACCGTGGAGCAGGAGGCGCCGACGCAGGTCGGCTCGGCTCAGCCGGCGCAGGCCGCCCAGACGGGCCAGGCGGGCCAGACGGGCCAGGCGCAGGCCGGGCAGAGTGCGTACGGCGAGAGCGCCCAGGCGCAGGCGGCGCAGTATGCCCAGCAGGCCCATGCTCAGGTGCAGGCCCAGCCGGCCGGTGACGCGTTCGCCGGGATCTCCGGTGACCTGATCGACGGCCGCTTCTCCGAGATCGAGGGCCATGGTGCGGTCCTGCAGAACAAGAAGCTCCTGCGCGTACGCATCGGCGAGCCGTTCCAGGCTCGCCAGGGCTCGATGGTCGCCTACCAGGGCAACGTCCAATTCAAGTACCAGGGCGGCGGCGTCGGGAAGTTCCTCAAGAAGGCCGTCACCGGTGAGGGCCTGAGCCTGATGGGCGTCGAGGGGCAGGGTGACGTCTTCCTGGCCGACGCGGCCAAGGACGTCCACATCCTGCAGCTGAACAACTCCGGCATCTCGATCAACGGTGACCACGTGCTCGCCTTCTCGGGCGGCCTGCAGTGGAACATCGAGCGGGTCCAGGGCGCAGGCATCATGACCGGCGGCCTCTTCAACACGACCCTGCGTGGCACCGGCTGGGTCGCGGTGACGACCGACGGTGAGCCGGTGGTCCTCAACGCCGCCGAGGCGCCTACCTTCACCGACACCAACGCGGTGGTGGGCTGGTCGCTGGGGCTGCAGACCAGCCTGCAGAAGTCGTTCACCGCCGGTGCGCTGATCGGCCGAGGCAGCGGCGAAGCCTTCCAGGTCGCCTTCCAGGGCGCGGGCTTCGTCATCGTGCAGCCGTCCGAGGGTGCGGTCGTGCCGCCCCACTCGCACAACTGACACACCCACATACGACGCACGAACAACACCAACGTGGCGTCGGTCACGGGCCAGGCGTGGAGATGACCAGCCCGTGACCGGCGACTGCGGACGGGGCGCTTCTCGCTGATACTGTCGCCATCAGTTGACCGACATCCTTTAAGCACCGTCCCGTGAGGCGGAGAAGGAGGTACGGCGTGCCGCTGCATGCCCACAAAGAAGCACTCCTCGTACTCGAGGATGGTCGCTCGTTCCGGGGGGAGTCGTTCGGCGCCGAGGGTGAGACCTTCGGCGAGGCGGTCTTCTCCACCGGCATGACCGGCTACCAGGAGACGCTCACCGACCCGAGCTACCACCAGCAGGTGGTCATCATGACCGCGCCCCACGTCGGCAACACCGGCGTGAACGACGACGACCCGGAGTCGAAGAAGATCTGGGTGGCCGGGTACGTCGTGCGCGACCCCGCCCGTGTCTCCTCGAGCTGGCGCGCCGAGCGCAGCCTCGACGACGAGCTGCGTGCGCAGTCCGTGGTCGGCATCAGCGGGATCGACACCCGCGCCCTGACCCGCCACCTGCGCGAGCGCGGCGCGATGCGCGTCGGGATCTCCACGGTCGAGACCGACCCCGAGGTCCTGCTGAAGAAGGTGCTCGCCTCCGCCGAGATGAGCGGCGCCAACCTCTCCGACGCGGTCAGCACCCAGGAGACGTACGTCGTCCCCGCGGTCTCGACCGGCTCGACCACCGAGGGCCCGCGGTTCCGCGTCGCGGCCCTCGACCTGGGCATCAAGGAGATGACGCCGCAGCGGATGGCCGAGCGCGGCGTCGAGGTGCACGTGCTCCCGGCGACCGCGACGCTCGAGGACGTGCTCGCCGTCAACCCCGACGGCCTCTTCTACTCCAACGGCCCCGGTGACCCGGCCGCGACCACCGCCCAGGTGGAGCTGCTCCGGTCGGCGCTGGCCGAGGGCATCCCCTACTTCGGCATCTGCTTCGGCAACCAGCTCTTCGGCCGGGCGCTCGGCTTCGGGACGTACAAGCTCAAGTACGGCCACCGCGGGATCAACCAGCCGGTCATGGACCTCACCACCCGCAAGGTCGAGGTGACCGCCCACAACCACGGCTTCGCCGTCGACGCACCGGTCGGCGAGGAGACGAAGACCGAGTTCGGCATCGCGACCGTCTCCCACGTCAACCTCAACGACGACTGCGTCGAGGGTCTCGAGCTCAAGGACGCCGAGACCGGGAAGCTCAAGGGCTTCTCCGTCCAGTACCACCCGGAGGCAGCGGCCGGCCCGCACGATGCCGCCTACCTCTTCGACCGGTTCATCTCTCTGATGGCGAAGGAGGTCTGAGCGATGCCCAAGCGCGAAGACATCAAGTCCGTGCTCGTGATCGGCTCCGGCCCGATCGTCATCGGCCAGGCCTGTGAGTTCGACTACTCCGGCACCCAGGCCTGTCGCGTGCTGCGCGAGGAGGGGATCCGGGTCGTCCTGGTCAACTCCAACCCCGCCACGATCATGACCGACCCGGAGTTCGCCGACGCGACCTATGTCGAGCCGATCACCCCGGAGTTCGTCGAGAAGGTCATCGCCAAGGAGCGCCCCGACGCGCTGCTGGCGACCCTCGGCGGCCAGACCGCGCTCAACTGCGCGGTGGCGCTCGACGAGCGCGGCATCCTGGAGAAGTACGACGTCGAGCTCATCGGCGCGAGCATCGACGCCATCCAGCGCGGTGAGAACCGCGAGGAGTTCAAGAAGATCGTCGCCGAGCTCGGCGGCGAGAGCGCCAAGTCGGTCATCTGCCACAGCATGGACGACCTGCTCGCCGGTGCCGAGGAGCTCGGCTACCCGGTCGTCATCCGGCCGAGCTTCACCATGGGCGGCTCCGGCTCCGGCTTCGCGTTCGACGAGGAGGACCTGCGCCGCCTGGGCGGTGCCGGCCTCGCGGCCAGCCCGACCACCGAGGTGCTCCTGGAGGAGTCGATCCTCGGCTGGAAGGAGTACGAGCTCGAGGTCATGCGCGACCGCAAGGACAACTCGGTCATCGTCTGCTCCATCGAGAACCTCGACCCGATGGGCGTGCACACCGGCGACTCGATCACGGTCGCCCCGGCGATGACGCTGACCGACCGGGAGTACCAGAAGCTCCGTGACCTGGCGATCGGCATCATCCGAGCCGTGGGCGTGGACACCGGCGGCTGCAACATCCAGTACGCGGTCAACCCGGTCGATGGCCGGATCATCGTCATCGAGATGAACCCCCGTGTCTCCCGCTCGAGCGCCCTGGCCTCCAAGGCGACCGGCTACCCGATCGCCAAGATCGCCGCCAAGGTCGCGATCGGCTACACCCTCGACGAGATCGAGAACGACATCACCGCCGGGCCCAACGGCTCGACCGCGGCATCGTTCGAGCCGACCCTCGACTATGTCGTGGTGAAGGTCCCGCGCTTCGCCTTCGAGAAGTTCCCGGGCGCCGACACCACCCTGACCACCCACATGAAGAGCGTCGGCGAGGCGATGGCGATCGGCCGCAACTTCACCGAGGCGCTGCAGAAGGCGCTGCGCAGCCTGGAGAAGCCCGAGGCCGTCTTCGACTGGACCCAGGAGGTCGTCGAGCTCGACAAGCCGGCGCTCCTGGAGGAGATCAAGCTCCCCACCGACGGTCGCCTCAAGCGGGTCATGGACACGATCCGCGCCGGTGCGACGCCGGAGGAGATCTTCGAGTCGACCAAGATCGACCCCTGGTTCATCGACCAGCTCTACCTGATCAACGAGATCGCGCAGGAGATCATCGCCGCGCCCGAGCTCACCGCCGACGTGCTCCGCTACGCCAAGCGCCACGGCTTCTCCGACTACCAGCTCGGCAAGATGCGCGGCATGACCGCCGACGTCGTCCGCGGCGTGCGGCACGCCCTCGGGATCCGCCCGGTCTACAAGACCGTCGACACCTGCGCGGCGGAGTTCGCGGCACGTACGCCCTACCACTACTCCTCCTACGACGAGGAGACCGAGGTGGCCCCCCGGGAGAAGGAGGCGGTCATCATCCTCGGCTCCGGCCCCAACCGGATCGGCCAGGGGATCGAGTTCGACTACTCCTGCGTGCACGCCTCCCTCGCGCTGAGCGAGGCCGGCTACGAGACCGTGATGGTCAACTGCAACCCGGAGACGGTCTCGACCGACTACGACACCTCCGACCGGCTCTACTTCGAGCCGCTCACCCTCGAGGACGTGCTCGAGATCGTCCACGCCGAGCAGGCGGCCGGCCCGGTCGTCGGCGTCATCTGCCAGCTCGGCGGCCAGACCCCGCTCGGTCTCGCGCAGGCGCTCAAGGACAACGGCGTGCCGATCGTCGGCACCAGCCCCGAGGCGATCCACCTCGCCGAGGAGCGCGGCGCCTTCGGCCGCGTCCTCCACGAGGCCGGCCTGGTGGCGCCGAAGCACGGCATGGCCACCACCTTCAACGAGGCCCGCGAGATCGCCGCCGAGATCGGCTACCCGGTCCTGGTGCGCCCCTCCTACGTCCTCGGCGGCCGCGGCATGCAGATCGTCTACGACGACGAGGCGCTGCGGTCCTACATCGAGGCGGCTACCGAGGTCACCCCCGACAAGCCGGTGATGGTCGACAAGTTCGTCGACGACGCGGTCGAGATCGACGTCGACGCCCTCTACGACGGCAACGAGCTCTTCCTCGGCGGCGTCATGGAGCACATCGAGGAGGCCGGGATCCACTCCGGCGACTCCTCCTGCGCGCTGCCGCCGATCACTCTCGGTGCCGCCGAGGTGGAGCGGATCCGCAAGGCCACCCTGGCGATCGCGGTCGGCGTCGGCGTACGCGGCCTGCTCAACATCCAGTACGCGCTCGGCTCCGACGTGCTCTATGTCATCGAGGCCAACCCGCGCGCCTCCCGCACCGTCCCGTTCGTCTCCAAGGCGACGGCGACCCCGCTGGCCAAGGCCGCGGCCCGGGTGATGCTCGGCGAGTCGATCGAGGAGCTGCGCACGGCCGGAGTGCTCCCGGCGACCGGCGACGGGGGAGCGCTGCCCCCGCACCAGCCGATCGCGGTCAAGGAAGCGGTCATGCCGTTCAACCGGTTCCGCACGCCCGAGGGCAAGCAGGTCGACACCGTGCTCGGCCCGGAGATGAAGTCGACCGGCGAGGTGATGGGGCTCGACTCCGACTTCGGCCGCGCCTTCGCCAAGAGCCAGTCGGGTGCGTTCGGCCCGCTGCCGACCCGTGGCCGCATCTTCGTCTCGATGGCCAACCGCGACAAGCGCACCATGATCTTCCCGATCAAGGTGCTCGCCGACCACGGCTTCGAGATCTTCGCGACCGAGGGCACTGCCGAGGTGCTGCGCCGCAACGGCGTCGCCACCCGGCAGATGCGCAAGCACTCCGAGGGCGTGGGTCCCGACGGCGAGAAGACGACCGTCCAGCGGATCCTCGCCGGTGAGGTCGACCTGGTCATCAACACGCCCAACGGCACCTCCAACGCCAAGTCGGCCCGCATGGACGGCTACGAGATCCGCACCGCAGCGGTGATGGCCAACATCGCCTGCATCACCACGGTCCAGGGTCTCGGCGCCGCGGTGCAGGGCATCGAGGCGCTGCGACGCGGCGACATCGACGTGCGCAGCCTGCAGGAGTGGCGCGACCTGGTCGGCCACCACGACGGCGGGGTGTCCGCCAAGTGAAGGCCTACCGGACGCTGTTCGACAAGGTCCTGACCCGGACGGACCCGGAGCGTGCCCACCAGCAGGCCTTCGCCGCGATCCGGGCCGCCGGTCCGGCGTTGGCCAAGGCGCGTACGCCGGGTTCCCCCGTGCACGCGATGGGGCTGACCTTTCCCAACGTGATCGGTCTGGCCGCGGGCTTCGACAAGAACGCGGTCGGGATCGACGCGCTCGGCGGCCTCGGGTTCGGCCACGTGGAGATCGGCACGGTCACCGGTGAGGGCCAGCCGGGCAACCCGGCCCCGCGCCTGTTCCGGTTGCCGGCCGACCGTGCGGTCATCAACCGGATGGGCTTCAACAACGACGGCGCCGAGGCGGTCGCCGCACGCTTGGCCAGCCGGCTTGAGCGGCGCGGCGGCGCGGTCCCGGACGGCCCGGTCCTCGGCATCAACATCGGCAAGACCAAGGTGGTGCCCGAGGACGACCAGGCCGCCGTCGAGGCCGACTACGCCAAGTCGGCACGCCTGCTGGCCCCTTACGCCGACTACCTGGTCGTCAACGTCTCCTCGCCCAACACGCCCGGTCTGCGCACGTTGCAGTCGGTGGAGAAGCTGCAGCCGCTGCTGGAGCACGTCCGCTCGATCGCCGACCAGGTCACCAAGCACCGGGTCCCGCTGCTGGTCAAGATCGCGCCCGACCTCGCCGACTCCGACGTCGTCGAGGTCGCCGACCTGGCGATGGCGATCGGTCTGGACGGGATCATCGCGACCAACACCACGATCGGTCGCGAGGGCCTCGCCTCTTCGCCGAAGGAGATCACCGCGGCCGGTGCCGGCGGTCTCTCCGGCGCCCCGCTCAAGACGCGCGCGCTCGACGTCCTGCGGCTGCTGCGCAGCCGGGTGAGCCCTGAGACGACCCTGGTGGGCGTCGGCGGCATCTCCACCGTCGAGGACGCCCGCGAGCGGCTCGCCGCCGGTGCCGACCTGCTCCAGGGTTACACCGGGTTCATCTACGAGGGCCCGCTCTACGCTCGCCGCATCGCCAGCGGGGTGGGGGCCCGATGACCGCCTTCGGCGCCCGCTACGCCGCCGCCCTCGCCGAGCGCGGCCGGCTCTGTGCCGGGATCGACCCGCACGCCTCGCTGCTCCACGACTGGGGCCTCGACGACGACCTCGCCGGCCTGGAGAGGTTCGCCCTGACCGCGGTCGAGGGCCTGGCGCCCCACGTCCCGGTCGTGAAGCCGCAGAGCGCCTTCTACGAGCGGTTCGGCTCCCGCGGCGTCGCCGTGCTCGAGCGGGTCATCGCCGAGTCGAAGGCTGCCGGAGCGCTGGTGCTGCTCGACATCAAGCGCGGCGACATCGGCTCCACCAGCCAGGCCTACGCCGACGCCTACCTCGACCCGGCCAGCCCGCTGGGCTCCGACGCGGTGACGGTGAGCCCCTACCTCGGCTTCGGCTCGCTGACGCCGTTCGTCGCGACCGCCGAGAAGCACGACGCCGGGCTCTTCGTGCTCGCCCTCACCTCCAACAAGGAGGGCCCCGAGGTGCAGCACGCCACGGTCGAGGACGGCCGCAGCGTCGGCCAGGTCATGCTCGACCACCTGCGCCGGCTCAACGACGGCGAGTCGCCGCTGGGCTCCTTCGGCGCCGTCGTGGGCGCGACGATCGGCGGGGCGGACGGTGCTGGTGTGGCGTACGACTTCGGGTTCAACGGGCCCATCCTGGCGCCGGGCTTCGGCGAGCAGGGCGGCACCCCGGCCGACCTCGCCCGCATCTTCGGCCCCGCCAACGCCAACGTCGTCGCCAGCACCAGCCGCGGTCTGCTGCGCAAGGGCCCCGACGTGGCCGCGCTGCGGGACGAGGCGCGGCGGCTGCGGGACGTGCTCGGCTGAGCGTGTGGGATACCCGGTCGACCGGGAAAACTTGGACTTGACGGGCACTGAAACACCCGTCAGGTCCAGGGATACCCGGTCGACCGGGTATCCCTGGGCGCTGGCACACTGACCAGATGACCAGTCTCCGGGTGGCCCAGCTCCTCGTCGCACCACTCCTCGCCGCGAGCCTGACCGCATGCCTGACGGCCTGCGGTGGCGACCCGATCGACGACTACTGCACGTCGCTGAAGGACCACCAGCAGGAGCTGACGGACACGCTGGGGGAGGGCGGCCCGAGCGGGCTGATCGCCGCGCTGCCGATCTTCAAGGACCTCGAGCGCAACGCGCCCGACGACATCGAGAAGGACTGGACGCGGCTCACCACCGTCGTCGGCGATCTCGACGCCGCCCTGGAGAAGGCCGGCGTCAGTGCCGACGACTTCGAGAACGGCAAGCCGCCCGAGGGTGTCAGCCAGGCCGAGGCGAAGCGGATCGCCGACGCCGCCACGGCTGTGAGCAGCAAGAAGACCCAGCAGGCGTCCGTACGCGTCCAGCAGCAGGCCCGCGACGTCTGCCACACCTCGCTGACCCTGTGAAGCCGTGGACGCCGGAACAGGTCACCCCCGCGCAATCTCTTAGGCGACCCCGATTGCCGCCCCGGCAACGTAATGGCTAGATTGGCGCGAGCGCTTACTTCCAGCGCCCAGCCGGGGGGCACGATCCCGATACCGCGCGACCCGGTTGGCCTGTTGACTACATCTGATCGTGAAAGGGAGTCTTCGTGGCTCTGCCTCCGGACATCACCCCTGAACAGCGCGCTGCCGCGCTGGCGAAAGCCGCGGCCTCGCGCCAGGAGCGGGCTGCTGTCAAGAACAAGGTCCGCACTGGCGGCATGTCCGTCCTCGAGGTCATCGAGGAGGGCAAGCGGAACGAGGTCGTCGGAAAGATGAAGGTCATCGACCTGCTGACCTCCCACCCCGGCCTCGGTGAGGTGCGGGCAACCCAGATGATGGAGCGTCTCGGCATCGCGATGAGCCGCCGTGTGCAGGGCCTCGGCCCCAAGCAGGTGGCCGCGCTGGTCGAGGAGTTCGCTCGCCGATGAGTCTGATGACGGACGAGAAGACCACCGCCGGACCCGAAGGCCACGAGAAGAGACTGGTCGTGCTGGCCGGTCCGACCGCGGTCGGCAAGGGCACCGTCGCCGCGGCGGTCCGCAACGACCACCCCGAGGTCTTCTTGTCCGTCTCGGCGACGACCCGGAAGCCTCGCCCCGGCGAGGTCGACGGGGTGCACTACCTCTTCGTCTCCGACGAGGAGTTCGACGCCATGATCGCCGGAGGCGAGCTGCTGGAGTGGGCCACGGTCCACAACATGGCTCGCTACGGCACCCCGCGCGGACCGGTCGAGAAGGCCCTGGCCGAGGGCCGGCCCGCGATGCTGGAGATCGACCTGCAGGGCGCTCGGCTCGTACGCGAGACCATGCCCGAGGCGATCTTCGTCTTCCTCGCTCCGCCCAGCTGGGAGGAGCTCGTACGCCGCCTGGTCGGTCGAGGCACCGAGACCGAGGCCGAGCGGGAGCGCCGCCTGGAGACCGCGAGGGTCGAGCTGGCGGCCGAGGAGGAGTTCGACGTGACCATCGTGAACCACGAAGTTCATCAGGCAGCCGATGAGTTGGTAACCTTGATGACGCTCGGGCTCCCGAGCAAGTAAATCCAACCAAGCCGACAAGTGAGGCTCACGTGGCTGCCCCTCAGATCGACGCCCAGGGCGTGACCAACCCCTCGATCGACGACCTGCTGACGAAGACCGACAGCAAGTACAAGCTGGTTCTCTACAGCGCGCAGCGGGCTCGCCAGATCAACGCCTACTACTCGCAGCTCGGCGAAGGCCTGCTGGAGTACGTCGGCCCCCTCGTGGACACCCACGTTCAGGAGAAGCCCCTCTCGATCGCGCTGCGCGAGATCAACGAGGACCTGCTGACCTGCGAGGACATCGACCCGGCCGAGCTGGCCGCCCAGGCTGCTGCTCAGGCCGCCGAGGCGCCTGCCGCCGACGCCTGATCTAGGCACTTCGCTGTCCACCAACAGCACCACACCGGCCGCCGCTCACGACGAGCGGCGGCCGAACGTGGTCTTAGGGGTCGCCGGCGGCATCGCCGCCTACAAGGCGGCCGAGCTGCTGCGCCGGTTCACCGAGTCCGGCCATGACGTGACCGTGGTCCCCACGGCCTCTGCCCTCGAGTTCGTCGGCGCCCCCACCTGGGCGGCGCTGTCGGGCAAGGAGATCGCCACCGGCGTCTTCGAGAACATCACCGAGGTCCCGCACGTTCGCATCGGACAGCAGGCCGACCTCGTCGTGGTCGCGCCTGCGACCGCCAACACGCTCGCCCGCGCCGCCCACGGCCTCGCCGACGACCTGCTGAGCAACGTACTCCTCACCGCGCGCTGCCCGGTCGTCTTCGCCCCGGCGATGCACACCGAGATGTGGGAGCACCCGGCCACGCAGGCCAACGTCGCCACCCTGCGCGAGCGCGGCAACATCGTCATCGAGCCCGCCGAGGGCCGGCTGACCGGCAAGGACACCGGCAAGGGCCGGCTGCCCGAGCCGGCCGAGATCTTCGAGCTCTCCCGGGCGGTGCTCGCCCACGGTGCCGACGCCGACCTGGCCGGCCGCCACGTGGTCGTCTCGGCCGGTGGCACCCGCGAATACCTGGACCCGGTCCGCTACCTCGGCAACCGCTCCTCGGGCCTGCAGGGCTACGCCATCGCGCGTGCTGCGGCCGCCCGTGGCGCTGAGGTGACCCTGGTCGCCGCCAACGTGACCCTGCCCGACCCGGCCGGCATGAAGGTCGTACGCGTCGGATCGACCTCCGAGCTCCGCGACGCGGTGGTCTCGGCGGCCGCCGGTGCGGACGCGGTGGTGATGGCCGCAGCACCCGCGGACTTCCGCCCGACCGGCGTGAGCGAGGCCAAGATCAAGAAGGCCGCCGACGGGTCGGCGCCGACGATCGAGCTGATGCAGAACCCCGACATCCTGGCCGAGATCTCCCACAACCGGACCAAGCCCGGTCAGGTCGTGGTGGGCTTCGCGGCCGAGACCGGGGACGAGACCGGGTCGGTGCTCGACCTGGCCGCGGCCAAGCTGAAGCGGAAGGGTTGCGACCTGCTCGTCGTCAACGACGTCAGCGGCGGAGCGGTCTTCGGCAGCGAGGTCAACAAGGCAGTCATCCTGGGCGCCGACGGAGGCCACGTCGACGTACAGGAGGGGGCGAAGTCCGCCCTCGCAGAGGTGATCTGGGACCAGATCGCGCTGCGGCTGGATGAACATCGCGCAAACTGACGACACGCCACGCGCCACGATGAGGACTCGCCCTGCAGTCCTGGGGTTCGGGGTCTATGTTTGTCGACCAGAACGATTGACGACTGTCTTCTAGAACAACCCACATGAACCTGTGAAACGGAGCAACACGTGACCGGACGTCTCTTCACGTCGGAGTCGGTGACCGAGGGGCACCCGGACAAGATCGCCGACCAGATCAGCGACACCGTGCTCGACTACCTGCTCGAGCACGACCCCAAGAGCCGGGTGGCTGTCGAGACCCTGCTCACCACCGGCCTGGTCGTGGTCGCCGGCGAGGTGACCACCGACGCCTACGCGCCGGTCGCCCAGCTCGTGCGCCAGAAGATCCTCGATATCGGCTACGACTCCTCCCTCAAGGGCTTCGACGGCCACTCCTGCGGGGTCCAGGTCGCCATCGGTGCCCAGAGCCAGGACATCGCGCAGGGTGTCGACACCGCCGAGGAGCATCGGCTCAACACCTCGATCGACGAGCTCGACCTGCAGGGCGCCGGCGACCAGGGCCTGATGTTCGGCTACGCCTGCGACGACACGCCCGAGCTCTTCCCGCTGCCCATCAAGATGGCGCAGACCCTCGCCGAGAAGCTGACCGCGGTCCGCAAGGACGGCACCCTCGACTACCTGCGACCCGACGGCAAGACGCAGGTCACCATCGAGTACGACGACGAGAACAAGGCGGTCCGCGTCGACACCGTCGTCCTCTCCACGCAGCACTCGGAGGAGACGACCCAGGAGCAGCTCCACGCCGACATCAAGAAGTACGTCATCGAGCCGGTGCTCGAGCAGTTCAAGTCCTCGGTGCCCTTCGACGGCTACAAGCTCCACATCAACCCGACCGGTCGCTTCGTCGTCGGTGGCCCGATGGGTGACGCCGGCCTGACCGGCCGCAAGATCATCGTCGACACCTACGGCGGCATGGCCCGCCACGGCGGCGGCGCCTTCTCCGGCAAGGACCCGTCGAAGGTCGACCGCTCGGCTGCGTACGCCATGCGCTGGGTGGCCAAGAACATCGTCGCCGCGGGCCTCGCCCGTCGCGCCGAGGTCCAGGTCGCCTACGCCATCGGCAAGGCCCAGCCCGTCGGTGTCTTCGTGGAGACCTTCGGCACCCACACCGTGCCCGAGGCCAACATCCAGAAGGCGGTCCTGGAGGTCTTCGACCTGCGCCCGGCCGCGATCCTGCGTGACCTCGACCTGCTCCGCCCGATCTACGCCAAGACCGCCGCCTACGGTCACTTCGGTCGCGAGCTCCCCGAGTTCACCTGGGAGCGCACCGACCGCGCCGACGCGCTCAAGGCCGCCGCGGGCGCTTGATCCGGCGCCCCAGGGATACCCGGTCGACCGGGTATCCCTGGACTTGACAGGCACTGAAACACCCGTCAAGTCCACAAAGTGCCCGTCAAGCTCGACGCCCTGTCTCATTCATCGAGACGGGGTGTCGGCTGGTTTCCAAGCCAACCACCCGGTCGGCCCGACAGGGCCGACCCTTGTCGGCGCAGGCTGATAGAAATGGCGGTTGTGAGCCGGGGACAGCAGGAGTCAGCCGGGGCAGCCGAGCTCGAGCTGCCCGGGCTGGTGCGCGACCGGGTCAAGGAGGGCCGCGCGAAGGCCGCCGCGACCAGGGCGCGCAAGGCCGCGGAGGCGTCGCTGGCCGAGGTCGACCCGGTCGCGAAGGTGCTGGTCGACCTGCCGCTGGCCCACCTGGACCGGCCCTTCGACTATTCCGTTCCGGCTGCCATGGCGCAGGAGGCTCAGCCCGGGGTGCGGGTCAAGGTGCGGTTCGGCCCCAAGGACGTCGACGGCTACGTCGTGGCCCGGGCCGAGGCCTCCGAGCACTCCAAGCTGCAGCCCCTCAAGCGTGTGGTCAGCCCCGAGGTAGTCCTGACGCCGCAGGTGGCGGCGCTGAGCGAGTCGGTGGCCAAGCGCTACGCCGGCGCTCGGGCCGACGTGCTCCGGCTGGCCGTCCCTCCCCGGCATGCCTCGACCGAGAAGGAGACCCCGCCGGCGGCCCCCGCGGCGAACCTGTTCGATTCGGCTGCCGCGACCGCCGCCTGGGCGGGCCACGAGCCGGCGGCCGCGTTCCTGCGCCATCTCGCCTCCGGCGGCAGCCCACGCGCGGTGTGGCACGCCGCGGCCGGCACCGACCACGCCGACCTGATCGCCCATGCGGTCGCGGCGACGCTCGCCTCCGGGCGGGGCGCGCTGGTCGTGGTGCCGGACTGGAAGGACCTGGCGCGCCTCGACACCGCGATGACGCGGGTGCTGGGGGAGGGGCAGCACGCCGTGCTGGCCGCCGACGCCGGGCCGGCCTCGCGCTACCGCGAGTTCCTGCGGGTCTCCCGCGGTGCGGTGAAGGTCGCGATCGGCACCCGGGCCGCGGCCTTCGCGCCGGTGCACGATCTGGGACTGGTCGTCGTGTGGGACGACGGCGACGACCTGCTGGCCGAGCAGCGTGCGCCCTACCCGCACGCGCGTGACGTGCTCCTGCTGAGAGCCGAGCAGGAGCAGGCCGCCGCCCTCGTCGGTGGCTTCGCGCGCACCGTCGAGGCCGGGTTCCTGACCGAGACCGGCTGGGCTCAGGAGATCCGCCCGACCCGCGCGCTGGCTCGCGAGCGGGTGAGTGTCGAGATCACCGGCGACACCGACTTCGACCTCGAGAAGGACCCGCTCACCCGCGCCTCCCGGGTGCCGCGCGAGGCCCACGAGGTGATCCGCGCCGCGCTCGCCACCGGACCGGTCCTGCTGCAGACCCCGCGCCGCGGCTATGCCGCCTCGCTGGCCTGCGACCGCTGCCGTACGCCGGCCAGGTGCTCCTCCTGTCAAGGGCCGCTGCAGCTGGGCGGGCCCGCGGCGCCGCCGACGTGCGGCTGGTGCGGTCACGTGGAGGCGTCCTGGTCCTGCGGAGCATGTGGCGGCGTCGGGCTGCGCGCCCCGGTCATCGGCGAGGCGCGCACCGCCGAGGAGATGGGCCGTTCCTTCGCCGGTGTGCGGGTGGTGACCTCCTCGGCGGGGTCGGTCCGCCAGACGGTGCCGGACACACCCGCGATCGTCGTCGCGACCATCGGCGCCGAGCCGGTGGTCGCGGGAGAACCGGGCACGCCCAGCGGCTACGCCGCGGTGCTGATGCTCGACACCTGGCTGCTGCTGGGGCGGCCCGACCTGCGCACCGACGAGGAGGCGCTGCGGCGCTGGAGCAACGCCGCCGGACTCGTCCGGCCCGGCGGCCGGGTCTTGGTCGTCGGTGACCCCGGCCTTCCGGTGCTGCAGGCGCTGGTGCGCTGGGACCAGCCCGGCTTCGCCCAGCGGGAGGCGGCCGCCCGCCAGGAGGCCCACCTGCCGCCGGCCTCGCGGCTGGCCACCATCACCGGCACCCCCGGGGCGCTCGACGACGCGCTCACCCTGCTCGCGCTCCCGCCGGGAGCCGAGGTGCTCGGCCCCGTGCCCGCCGAGCCGACCTCGACAGGTGATCCCCGGCTGCGCGCGGTCGTACGCGTCCCGCGGGCGCTCGGCACCAAGCTCACCGAAGCGCTCGGCGAGCTCCAGCGGGTGCGCTCCGCGCGGCGGCTCGACCCGGTGCGGGTCCAGGTGGATCCGCCGACGCTCTGACCGACCCGCGGCCCACGTATTGTGGTCTCGACAAGCTCGATCATCTAGGAGAACAGTGGCAGTCCAGCCCATCCGCCTCTTCGGCGATCCCGTGCTGCGCAAGCCGGCCATCGAGGTCGTCGACTTCGACAAGGAGCTGCGCAAGCTCGTCAGCGACCTGACCGACACCATGTTGGAGGCGCCCGGCGCCGGGCTGGCCGCGCCGCAGATCGGCGTGAGCCTGCGGGTCTTCACCTGGTACGTCGACGGCGAGGTCGGCCACCTGGTCAACCCCGACCTGACCCTGTCGGAGGAGACCCAGGACGGGGGAGAGGGCTGCCTGTCGCTGCCCGACATCACCTTCGACTGCCGCCGCGCGCTGTCGGTGGTGGCGAAGGGCTTCAACATGCACGGTGACCCGGTCACGATCGAGGGCTCCGAGCTGCTCGCCCGCGCCATCCAGCACGAGACCGACCACCTCGACGGCATCCTGTTCATCGATCGCCTCGACGAGGCCACGCGCAAGGCGGCGATGAAGGAGATCCGCGAGTCGGAGTGGTTCGGCCTGGAGAAGCCGACGGTGAAGATCTCCCCGCACGCGACGAACGGGTTCGGTTTCTGATGCGCGTCGTCTTCGCAGGCACTCCCGAAGTCGCCGTCCCGTCCCTCGACGCGATCGCCGCCTCCCGCCACGAGCTCGTCGGCGTCGTCACCCGGCCCGACGCCGCCCAGGGCCGCAGCAAGCGGCTGGTGCCCTCGCCGGTGGCCCAGCGCGCCGAGGAGCTCGGCGTGCCGGTGCTCAAGCCCGAGCACCCCCGCGAGCCCGACTTCCAGGACGCGCTCAAGGCGCTGGAGCCCGACTGCTGCCCGGTCGTCGCCTACGGTGCGATGCTGCCGCAGTCCGCCCTCGACATCCCGCCGCACGGCTGGGTGAATCTGCACTTCTCCCTCCTGCCCGCCTACCGCGGCGCCGCCCCGGTGCAGCGCGCGGTCTGGGCCGGCGAGGAGATCTCCGGTGCGACCACGTTCCGGATCGTGAAGGCGATGGACGCCGGACCGGTCTTCGGCACCATGACCCAGGCCCTCGCGCCCGACGAGACCTCCGGGTCGCTCTTCGAGAAGCTCACGGTCGGTGGTGCCCAGCTGCTGGTCTCCACCCTCGACGGCATCGAGGACGGCTCCCTGGAGGCACGCGAGCAGCCGGCCGACGGCGTCTCCTACGCCGACAAGATCACCGTCGAGGACGCCCGCATCGACTGGAGCCAGAACGCGGTCGCCATCGACCGGCAGATCCGCGCCTGCACGCCCGCGCCCGGCGCCTGGACGCTCCTCGACGGCGAGCGGTTCAAGGTCGGCCCGGTCACGGTGACCGACGAGTCGGTCGCGCTCGGCGAGCTCGTCGTCCGCAAGAACGAGGTGCTCGTCGGCGCCGGCACCACCTCGGTGCGCCTGGGTCGTGTGAAGGCCTTCGGCAAGAAGGAGATGCCGGCGGCCGACTGGGCCCGCGGCGTACGTCTGGAGTCCGGTGTCCGGTTCGAGTAGGGCACACCCGGGTAGGCGCTCAGGCCCCGGCCGAAGGCCTCCGGGGAAGCCACGAGGCAGCACCAAGCCCGCCGACCCGGCTCGCCTCGCGGCGTTCGAGGTGCTCAAGGCGGTACGGGTCGACGAGGCGTACGCCAACCTCGTGCTGCCGCACGTCCTCGGCCGCCTCGCGCTCGAGGGTCGCGACGCGGCCTTCGCCACCGAGCTGGCCTCCGGAACCCTGCGCCAGCAGGGCACCTACGACGCCGTGCTGGCCGCCTGCATCGACCGGCCACTGACCAAGGTGGAGGCGAAGGTGCTCGACGTGCTGCGGCTCGGCGCCCACCAGGTGCTCTCCATGCGCGTGCCCGACCACGCCGCGATCTCCACGACGGTCG
The DNA here is from genome assembly GCF_014648595.1 of Nocardioides luteus. GTDB lineage: Bacteria > Actinomycetota > Actinomycetes > Propionibacteriales > Nocardioidaceae > Nocardioides > Nocardioides luteus. The sequence goes on from NZ_BMRK01000001.1 coordinate 172,653, forward strand.
ACCTGACCCGGTCGAAGATCGGCCAGGGCCCGGCAGGCTTCGTCAACGCCGTGCTCCGCAAGGTCACCCGCAAGCCGCTCGAGGACTGGATCGCCGAGGTCGCCCCGGCCCGCGAGGAGGACCACGACGGCTGGGCGGCGGTGGCCTTCAGCCACCCGCGCTGGGTCGTCGAGCGGCTCGCCGAGGCGGTCGGCCGCGACGAGGTCGACGCCCTCCTCGAGGCCGACAACGTGCCGCCTGCCGTCACTCTGGTCGCCCGCCCCGGCCGGGCCACCGTCGACGAGCTCGGTGGACCACCGACCCGCTACTCGCCCTACGGGGTCACCCTCGGGTCCGGCTCGCCCGCCGGCGTCACGGCGGTCGCCGACGGCCGGGCCGGGGTGCAGGACGAGGGGTCGCAGCTGGTGGCCCTCGCCCTCGCCGAGGCGCACCTCGACGGCGAATCGACGGCGAAGGCCTGGCTCGACCTGTGCGCCGGGCCGGGCGGGAAGTCGGCCCTGCTGGCGGCCCTGGCCGCCCAGCAGGGCGCCGCGCTGGTCGCCAACGAACGCCAGCCCCACCGCGCCGGGCTCGTCCTCGCGAACCTGACCGACCGAGCCAGCGGCTCGCCGGTCGCCGGCGTCGCCGGCGTCGTCGCCGGGGACGGGACCAACCCGCCCTTCGAGGACGCGAGCTTCGACCGGGTCCTCGTCGATGCCCCGTGCACCGGCCTGGGAGCGCTGCGCCGCCGCCCCGAGGCGCGCTGGCGGCGAGCGACGGCCGACCTCGACGTACTCGTCGATCTCCAGCGTTCCCTTCTCGACCGCGCCCTCGACCTGACCCGCCCCGGCGGAGTGGTCCTCTACGCGACCTGCTCGCCGGTCCTCGCCGAGACCCGCGACGTGGTGAACCGCGTGCTGGAAGGACGCTCCGACGCCAGCCTCGAACCCGTCGCGGCCACCGTGGGCGCAGTCCCCGACAGCACCGGACCGATCGCGGGCACCGTCCAGCTGTGGCCACACCGGCACGGCACCGACGCGATGTTCATGGCCCTGCTGCGCCGCAACCCGACCGGCTGACGTCAGTCGAGGATGTGGCGCAGGTAGCGGCGCGGGTCTTCGAGATAGCTGCGCCAGTGGCGCACCAGCTCGAGCTCCTCCCACGTCGTCTCCCGCAGCCCCCACTCGCCGACCTCGAGGATGGTCGCGCCGGGCATCGCGGCGAGCACGGGGGAGTGGGTCGCGCAAAGCACCTGGCCGCCGTCCTCCACCACCTGGTCGAGGGCGGCGATCAGCCCCATCGTGGACATGAACGACAGCGCCGCCTCGGGCTCGTCGAGGCAGTAGAACCCCGGCGTACGGAACCGGTCGCGCAGCACCGCCAGGAACGACTCGCCGTGGCTCATCTCGTGGAAGACGGGCTCACCCGGCGGCGGCGCGCCGAGCTCCTCGATGTAGGTGTACCAGCTGTGCATCGTCTCCGCGCGCAGGAAGAACCCCCAGCGCGCGGCACCCAGACCCCGCTCGAGCCGGAGCACCCGACCCAGCGGTGACTCCGAGGCCCTCGTCGAGTGACGGCTGTTCTGCGAGCCACCCTCGGGATTGAGCCCGTACGCCGCGGCCACCGCCTCCACCAGGGTCGACTTCCCCGACCCGTTCTCCCCGACCAGGAACGTCACCCCGTCCGCGAGGTCCAACCCCTCCTCGACGATCTGCGCCACCGCCGGGACGGTCAGCGGCCACTCGCCGCGCGCCAACGGCTCGCGTCGGAGGTCTGCTTCGACGCGTACGACGGGCGGCTGGTCGAAGTCCATGTCCTGAATGTTAGGAGCGATGTGCCCTACGCTGGCGAGCATGGCCAAGGCATCGCCGTCGGTGGAGATAGAGGTCGACAACCGCGTCGTGCGGATCTCCAACCCGGAACGGGTCTACTTCCCCGAGATCGGGGCGACCAAGCTGGACGTGGCGCAGTACTACCTCGCGGTCGGGCCGGGGATCGTCAATGCGCTGTGGGAGCGGCCGTGCATGCTGCACAGGTTCCCGAAGGGGCTCTCGGGGCAGAAGGTGCACCAGAAGCGGCTGCCGCAGGGGGCGCCGGACTGGGTCGAGACCGTACGCCTCTACTTCCCGCGCTGGGGGCGGACGGCCGACGAGCTGTGCGTCACCGAGCTCGGTGCGGTGATCTGGGCGGTCCAGATGTCGACGGTGGAGTTCCATCCGTGGAACAGCCGTCGCGAGGACACCGAGAAGCCCGACGAGTGGCGCATCGACCTCGATCCCGGCCCGGAGTGCCCGTTCTCGACGGTGCAGACCGTGGCCGGCGTCGTCCACGAGGTCCTCGACGAGCTCGGCGCGGTGGGCTACCCGAAGACGAGCGGCGGGGCCGGGATGCACGTCTATGTGCGGACCCCGGCGGAGCACGGCTTCCAGGACGTACGCCGCGCCGCGCATGCCTTCGCCCGCGAGGTCGAGCGCCGGGCGCCGAAGCTGGTCACCACCGCGTGGTGGCGCAAGGACCGCGACCCGGCCCAGCTGTTCGTGGATTTCAATCAGAACACCCGAGATCACACCATTGCTTGTGCGTACTCGCTCCGCGGCGTTCCCGACGGCCGGGTCTCCACCCCGATCACCTGGGAGGAGACCAAGGACGTCGACCCGCGTGACTTCACGATGCGTACGGTGCCGGCCCGGTTCGCCGAGATCGGCGACCTGCACGCTGACATCGACGACCATCCGTTCTCGATCGAGCCGCTGCTGGAGTGGGCCGAGCGAGACGAGCGCGAGGGCGCCGAGACGCCAGAGTGACCCCGGCGGTCGAGCCGGTCGCGACCGGGACTCACCAGATCTTGAGCCGCTCGCCCAGGGTGCGGCCTAGCTCGCGGGAGTAGGTCGCGGTCAGGTGGTGGCTGTCGCGGTGGGTCACGGTGTCGCCGACGACGGTGGTGCAGATCTTCACCGAGTCGCAGAACATGTCGTCGAGGTCGATGGTCGGCACATGCGCCGCCCGTGCGGCCTGCATCTGCAGGTCGGCGCCGTCCTGCTGGCTCGCCAGCGGCTTGTAGGTGCACGGCGAGAGCGTCTTGTTGCTGCTCAGGCAGGTGGCCGGGTCGAACTCGAGGGCGGGTACGTCGCGCAGCCACACCGTCCGCTTGGCCACCGGCTTCACGTGGGCGAGGAGCCGCTCGTAGCCGCGGTAGACGCCGCGACGGACGACCTGGCGGTCGGTGTGACGGCCCGAGGAGTCGTGGTAGGCGGCACCGATGGGCCGCGAGGAGATCAGCAGCAGGTCGGGCCGAAGCTTCTTGACCGAGGCGAGCATGAAGTCGTGGAAGTCGTCGCACGAGGTCATCGGGTCGGTGCTGTCGATCTTGTCGGGCGTGACCAAGGAGACCGTGCACTGCGGCATCGCCAGCATGTAGGCGCGATAACCGGCGCGCTCGGCGATCTCCTCGACGGCGGGCGTCCAGTGGCGCGCGTGGGAGTCGCCGATCACGACGATCGTCTTCTCCGAGTCGGTGTCCCCGCGCGGGCACAGCTTGCGTACGTTCGTGGAGTAGTAGTTGCACTCGCCGACCGTCTCCACGTCGTCGGAGAGGTGGGTCAGCCCCGGCTCGAGGTTGGTGGGGATCGGCTGGTTCTTGCGGGCGGCGAGGACCGAGGCCTTCAGCAGCGCCGGCAGCGGATCGGGCGGCTCCTCCACCTTCGCCGCCGGCGGGGCCGAGCTCGCCGCGGGCCGCTCGGGCTGGTCGGACGAGTCTGCCTCGGCGAGCGTGATCGCCGGCTGGTAGCCGTCGCGAGCGGTGCCGGTGGCGTAGGTGTTGGCGCCGAAGCAGGTCACTGCGACCAGGGTGATGCTCAGCGGGTAGAGGGCGACCGGACCCAGCGCACCGGCCCGGCTGAGCAGCGGACGGCGCCACATCACGCCGCGCCGGAACGGCTCCTCGACGAAGTGGTAGGAGAGCCCGGCCAGCGCGAACGCGAGCGCGACGAGGAGCACCTGCTCCCACCAGCGCAGCTCGCGGCCGAGCTGCAGCTCGGCCAGGACGAGCACCGGGAAGTGCCACAGGTAGAGCGAGTAGGACCAGTTGCCGACCACCTGCAGCGGCTTCACGGACAGCAGCCGGCCGACCACGGTCGGACCGTGCCACAAGGTGCCGGCCACGATGATGAAGACGCTGCCGAGCACCGGCACCAGGGCTGGGGTGCCGGGGAACGGGGTGGCGTCGTTGAACTGCAGGCAGGCGCAGACGATGAAGAACATCCCGAACGCCGACAGGATCTGGGCCCGCCACCGCGCGGTGGCGTCCTGGGGCCCGTCGTCGCGGAACGCGATCGCTGCGATCGCGCCCAGACCGAGCTCCCAACCGCGGGTGAAGGGGGAGAAGTACGCCGCCTCGGGGCTGGTCCGGGTCAGCACCGCCGAGGCGAGCAGCGAGGCCACGATCACCACGCCGAGGGCGATGACCAGGGCCCGCCTCCTGCGGAGGTCGAGCCGGTCGAGGCCCTCGGGGCTCCCCGAGGTGGTCTCGGCGGCCTGGCGCCGCTTCCGGATCGCCCACACGCAGCCGAGGATCACCAGCGGCCAGACCAGGTAGAACTGCTCCTCGACCGCGAGCGACCAGAAGTGCTGCAGCGGCGAGGGCGGCAGGGCGGCGGAGAAGTAGTCGGTCTCCAACGACGCGAACCGGAAGTTGGCGGCGAAGGCCGCCGACCACAGCGCGTCGAGGGCGATCACCCGGGTGCGTACGAATCCGAGGAACAGGGCCGCGTAGACGACCGTGGCGAGCAGCACCAGGGTCGCCGCGGGCAGGATCCGGCGGGCGCGGCGGGCGTAGAAGCCGAGCAGGCTGACCCGCCCCTCGGTGCGCACCTGGCGGATCAGCTGCTGGGTGATCAGGAAGCCGGAGATCGCGAAGAAGACGTCGACGCCGACGAAGCCGCCGGTGAGCGAACCGAAGCCCACGTGGAGCGCGACGACCGCGAGCACGGCGATCGCGCGGAGACCCTGGATGTCGGGTCGATGGCGGGAGGAGGTCGCGGTCCCAGGGGTCGAGCCGGTGGACGAGCCGGTGGTCGATTCTGTCGAGACCACGAGCAGCCGCACCTCCCTCAGCCAAGCGCAACGGTCACATTCGTCGCGACGATAACTCCCGTAACCGGTCGATCCCGGTAGACGCGCCTAGGCCCCTAGTCGAGATCGCGGTCATCGCCCGCGGTGACGGGGCCGGGGGTCGGTGGGATCGGGGGAGGGGTGCCGCCGAAGGCGGGGCACAGCGCCTTGTGGGCGCACCAGCCGCACAGGCGGCTCGGGCTCGGCTGCCAGTCGCCGGTCTCCTGGGCGGTGCGGATCGCCCGCCAGATCGCCTCGGCCTTGCGCTCGGTCGCCAGCAGGTCGGCCTCGTCGGGCACATAGCGCAAGATGTCGCCCGAGCCGAGGTAGATCAGCTGCAGCATGGCCGGCACGACGCCGCGGGTGCGCCAGATGACCAGGGCGTAGAACTTGAGCTGGAAGAGCGCCTTCGCCTCGTAGGCCTCGCTGGGCACCCTGCCGGACTTGTAGTCGACCACCCGGATCCGTCCGTCGGGAGCGACGTCGACCCGGTCGATGAAGCCGCGCAGCAGCAGCTTGGAGTCGAGCAGCGCCTCGACGTAGTGCTCGCGCTCGGCGGGCTCGAGCCGGCGTGGGTCCTCCAGGTCGAAGTAGCGCCGCAGCACCTGCCGGCAGGAGTCCAGCCAGCTCTCCTCGGCCTCGTCGGTCGCCGAGGTGAACAGCGTGGCCAAAGCAGGGTCGAGGCTGCGTACGTCCTCCCAGGCCTGCTCCACCATCGACCGCGCCTGCCGAGGTGTGCGCTCGTCGGCCGGGAGGTCGAAGAGGTCCTCGAGCACCTTGTGGACCACTGTCCCGCGCGCGGCCGCCTCCGAGGGCGGCTCGGGGAGCTGGTCGATGGTGCGGAACCGGTAGAGCAACGGGCACGAGGTGAAGTCGCCCGCACGGCTGGGGGAGAGCGAGCCGAGCACCTCGACGCCGTCGACAGGGGTCGACCGCGCGTCGGCTGGTGAGGTGCTCATGGGAACGACACTAGGCGTGACCACCGACAGTCTCGGGTCGGCCCTGCCCGGCGACCGCCGCTCAAGTAGGCTCTGAACGTGGCAGACCCCGACCCACGCCCCGACCGCGACAAGGCCGTCGACGAGGCGCCGCCCACCTACCGGGCCCCCGGCACGATCAAGGTCGGCTCGATCGCGGGCAGCGACGTCCTGGTGACCCCGTCCTGGTTTCTCATCGCGGCGCTGATCGCCTGGCTGATGGCCCCGAGGATCGAGGCCGCCGAGCCCGGTCTGGGCTGGCTGACCTACGTCGCCGGGTTCGCGTTCGCGATCGTGCTCTACGGCGCGGTGCTGCTCCACGAGGCCGCCCACGCCGTCGTCGCCAAGCGGCTGGGCTACCCGGTCGGCGTGATCATGCTCCACTTCCTCGGCGGCGCGACCGCCGTCGAGAGCGAGGCGAAGCGGCCCCGCGACGAGTTCTGGATCGCCGTGGTCGGGCCGCTGGTCTCGCTGGCGGTCGGCGCGGCCGCCTTCGGAGTCTCGTTCCTGACGCCCGACGGGCTGATCGGTCTGCTCGTCATGGGCCTGTGCATCACGAACCTCTTCGTCGGCGTCCTCAACCTCGTCCCCGGTCTGCCGCTGGACGGCGGGCGGCTGCTGAAGGCGGGCGTGTGGGGCGTGACCGGCAACCCCAACCGCGGCAGCATCGTCGCCGGCTGGGCGGGCCGGGTGCTCGCCATCATCGTGCTGCTGTGGCCCTTCACGCAGGGCCAGATCCTCGGCGTGCAGCCGGACCTGACCGACTACGTCCTCGCCGTCATCATCGGCGTCTTCCTCTGGAGCGGCGCCTCCGCGGCGATCATGTCCGGGAAGGTACGCCTCCGGCTGCCGCTCCTGGTCGCCCGTGACCTCGCCCGGCGCACCCTCGCCGTGCCGGCCGACCTGCCCCTGGCCGAGGCCGTACGCCGCGCGCAGGAGGCCGAGGCTGGCAGCATCGTCACGGTCTCGAGCGCAGGTGAGCCGATCGGTCTCGTCCACGAGGGCGCCCTGCTGGCGACCCCGGAGGAGCGTCGGCCCTGGATGGCGACCTCGACGGTCACCCGGCGGCTCGAGGAGGGTCTCACCCTCCCGGCCGACATCGACGGCGAGGCGCTGATCCAGGCGATCTCCAAGACCCCTGCACCCGAATACCTCCTCGTCGAGCAGGACGGGTCGATCTACGGCGTGCTGGTCACCTCCGACGTCGACGCCGCCTTCAGCGCCGGAGCCTGAGCCGGCGGCGTCGCGGTTTGCCTGGTTGGCCGGGGGAACGGGTAGCCTCGGCGGGTGTCAAGCGCTGAGATCCCAGACATTCCGGCCGAGGCCCGTGCGGGTGTGCACCGTGGGCCGCTTCGCGAAGGCGAGTGGGTGCGGCTGACCGATACCAAGGGTCGCCGTCACAACTTCGAGCTCGTCGCCGGCAAGCGCTTCTTCTCCAACAAGGGCCACATCGACCACGACGAGCTGATCGGCCGCGAAGAGGGCTTCACCGTCACCGCCTCCACCGGCGGTGAATACCTGGTCTTCCGCCCCTTGCTGAGCGAGTTCGTCGTCTCCATGCCGCGCGGCGCCGCCGTGGTCTACCCCAAGGACGCCGCCCAGATCGTCGCCATGGCCGACATCTTCCCGGGCGCCTCCGTCGTCGAGGCCGGCGTCGGCTCCGGCGCGCTGACCTGCTCGCTGCTGCGCGCGGTCGGCCCGTTCGGCAAGGTCACCTCCTTCGAGCGCCGCGAGGAGTTCGCCGAGGTCGCCCGCAAGAACGTCGACCAGTTCTTCGGCACCCCCGCCGGCGAGATCCACCCCAGCTGGTCGCTCAACCTCGGCGACCTGCAGGAGGAGCTCCCGCGCCAGCAGATCCGCTGCGACCGGCTCATCCTCGACATGCTCGCCCCCTGGGAGTGCATCGACGCGGCCGCCGAGGCGCTCTACCCCGGCGGCATGGTCTGCGCCTACGTCGCGACCACCACCCAGCTCTCCCGCTTCGTCGAGACCGTCCGTGCCCACGGCGGCTTCACCGAGCCGCAGGCGTGGGAGTCGCTGGTGCGCGACTGGCACGTCGAGGGGCTCGCGGTGCGTCCGGGCCACAAGATGATCGGCCACACCGCCTTCCTGGTGACGGCCAGGCGGCTGGCGCCGGGCGAGCGCGCGCCTCGCAAGACGCGGCGACCGGCCCCCGGTGCGTACGGGCGTGACTACACGGGTCCGCGACCCGCCGACATGCCTGAGCCTCCCGACCCTGCGAGGGACGAGCAGGGTGGGAACGCGAAGGGGTCGAGCGAGCGCAGCGGGTGAGCTTGCGAACCCGCGAAGCGGGTCGAGACACCGGCTGCCGCCGCGGAGAGACGTCTCCCGAGCCCATCGCCGACGTCGTTCCGGAGACCGGCACCGACGTCGACTGAGCCGGTTCCGCGGCACACCGCGGCCTGGGCCGTGCCGCGGGTCGACACGAACCGGTCGATGTCGACTGAATAGTGTCCAACACCGATAAATCTCTCCCCTCTCCTACCCCTCAGCCTTGTAGGGTCGAAGAAGTAGAGGAGGTGTGCTGATGTCGACATCCGATGGATTCCAGTCCGAGGGGCGCAGCCCCGAGGAGCTCGAGAGTCATGTCCGTTTCCTCGAAGCTGAGGTGACCGACCTACGGCACAGACTGACCGAGATGCCGGGATCTTCGCGTGGCCTGGAGGCGCGGCTCGCTGACGCGCAGCGCTCCCTGGCCGCCGTCACGTCGCAGAACGAGCGACTCACCGTGACGCTTCGTGACGCCCGGGACCAGATCATCAAGCTCAAGGAGGAGGTCGACCGGCTGGCCCAGCCGCCGGCAGGCTTCGGCACCTTCATCGAGCGCAACGACGACGACTCGATCGACGTCTTCACCGGTGGGCGCAAGCTCCGGGTGACCGCGTCGCCCAACGTCGATCTCGACGATCTCCGGTATGGCCAGGAGGTCATGCTCAACGAGGCGCTCAACGTCGTCGCCGCGATGGAGTTCGAGAAGGTCGGCGAGGTGGTGATGTTCAAGGAGCTGCTCGCCGACGGCGAGCGCGCCCTGGTGATCGCCAACGCAGACGAGGAACGGGTCGTACGCCTGGCCGAGCCGCTCCTGCAGGACTCGATCCGTGCAGGTGACTCGCTGCTGCTCGAACCACGTTCGGGATATGTCTATGAGAAGGTCCCCAAGTCCGAGGTCGAGGAGCTCGTCCTGGAGGAGGTGCCCGACATCGCCTACGACTCGATCGGCGGCCTCTCCGGCCAGATCGAGCAGATCCAGGACGCGGTCGAGCTTCCCTATCTCTACCCCGAGCTCTTCATCGAGCACCAGCTCAAGCCACCGAAGGGCGTCCTGCTCTATGGTCCTCCAGGTTGCGGGAAGACCTTGATCGCGAAGGCCGTCGCCAACTCTCTGGCTAAGAAGGTCGCCGCGAAGACGGGAGCCGACGGCAAGTCCTACTTCCTCAACATCAAGGGCCCCGAGCTTCTCAACAAGTACGTCGGTGAGACCGAGCGCCACATCCGCCTGGTCTTCCAGCGTGCCCGTGAGAAGGCCGCGGCCGGCACCCCGGTGATCGTCTTCTTCGACGAGATGGACTCGCTGTTCCGCACCCGCGGCACCGGCGTCTCCTCCGACGTGGAGAACACGATCGTGCCCCAGCTCCTCTCCGAGATCGACGGTGTCGAGGCCCTGGAGAACGTGCTGGTCATCGGTGCCTCCAACCGTGAGGACATGATCGACCCGGCGATCCTGCGGCCGGGCCGTCTGGACGTGAAGATCAAGATCGAGCGTCCCGACGCCGAGGGCGCGCGCGACATCTTCTCGAAGTACCTCGTGCCCGACCTGCCGCTGCACCCGACCGACGTGGCCGAGTTCAACGGCGACAAGCAGGCCACGGTCGACGAGCTGATCCGCACCACCGTGGAGCGGATGTACACCGAGTCCGAGGAGAACCGCTTCCTGGAGGTCACCTACGCCAACGGTGACAAGGAGATCCTCTACTTCAAGGACTTCAACTCCGGCGCGATGATCCAGAACATCGTCGACCGGGCCAAGAAGATGGCGATCAAGTCCTTCCTCGACTCCGGCGAGGACGCCGGCCAGAAGGGTCTGCGCGTGCAGCACCTGCTCCAGGCCTGCGTGGACGAGTTCAAGGAGAATGAGGACCTCCCCAACACCACCAACCCCGACGACTGGGCCCGCATCTCCGGCAAGAAGGGCGAGCGGATCGTCTTCATCCGCACCCTCATCACCGGCAAGCAGGGCACCGAGCCCGGCCGTTCGATCGAGCAGGTGTCGAACACGGGTCAGTACCTGTAGCCCTCGTTCACATCTGGATCGGCCCGCCCCTGAGCAATCGGGGGCGGGCCGATCGCTCTGTTCAGATGAGCGCGTCCGCCTGCAGGGCGAGAAAGAGGTCGACGCGACCGTCGGTGGTTCGGACGTCGCGTCGGGTGAGCTCTGCGAGCTTGGTCAGGCGGTTGCGGAGCGTGTTGACGTGGATGTGCAGCCGCTCGGCCGTGGCCCCGTAGTGGCCGTCCAGATCCAGGAAGGCTCGGAGCGTGGACTCGAGGTCGCCGCTGCGATCTTGTTCTCGGAGATCGCCCAGGACGCCGGCCGAGAACCGTGCGAGCGTCTCGCGGTCGAGCATCGAGACCAGCAGCCGGTGGCTGTGGACGTCGCCGAACTCCTGGACCACGGGGCCGCCCGTGTCTGCCTGCATGGCGCGGCAGGTCTCTCGTGCCTGCAGCAGAACGGCGCCGAGACCGGTGGAGTTCGGGCTCACGCCGCCGATCGCGACCAGCACCCTGCCGGAGCCGTGAGATCGGAACAGCCTGCGCTGCAGCTCCTCGGCTACCGCGCGGAGGGAGGCCCGCTCAGCCCTCGGCCACGAGACGAAGGCGATCGTCTCCCGTGATCCGCCGACCACCAGAGCCGCGAGTCCCTGGTCGAGGAGGAGGTCGGTCACCGCCTCGGCGTCGTGGGAGACCTGCCCCGGGGCTGCGGACGGTCCGGCGACGGCTAGGGCCGCGACCGGGCTGGTGGGGTCGACACCGAAGGCGCGGAGCCGCTCGGCCACGTCGGCCTCGCGGCTCGATCCTGCCTGCACCATGTCGAGGACCTCTGCGGCGAAGCGTTGCTCGATCGCGTGCACGGCCTGCTGCTTGGCGACTTCGAGGCTGAGGTACGTGCCGGCTTGTTCGAGCGCGGCGACCTCGTCGGGCGTCAGGTCCCGGTAGGGCCGCAGGCAGAAGAGGCCCGCCTCGACGTCGGCGACGGCTGTGACGAGAAAGATCGCGGCGGACGTGCCGTCGAGATCGGCCTCGAGAGGCGGTGGTCGGCGGGTCAGGGCGCGGGTCGCGTCCCGGAGCTGGGTGGGGGAGAGGTCTGCGCTTGCACTCGCGAGCTGGCGGCCCGTGCGGTCTACCACGACGAGCGGGAGGTCGTGCTCTCGGCGTACGACCTGGAGGATCCCGGCCGCTCCGGCACCTCGCGTGATCGCGGAGGCCAGGGCACCGGTGCGTCGCACCGTCCCCGACAGATCGCTGAGGCGCGACTCGGCGAGCAGTGTCGCCGCCGCCCGCGTCACCGCGGTGAAGGGCACGTCGACGGAGATCTCCGCGAGCGGCATGCCGACGGATCGGCACGCCTCGATCAGGTCAGCGGGTGTGGTGGGCGACTCGCGGCGCAGTCCGAAGACGATCCCGGCAGCGTCGGCGCGATGCACCGCGGCGACGAAAGATCTCGGGTCCGTCTCGTCGAGCCAGACTCCGTTGGTGAGGACCAGCTCCCCGGGGCGTACGTAGGGGGCGGGGTCGGCGAGCTCGGTGTTGTGCAGCCACAGCAGTTCGCGGTCCGCGCCCTCACCGTCGCCCGGGACGAGCAGGGTGAGTTCGAGCTCTGCCTGCTGCAACAGGCGATTCAGCGACAGCATGGATGTGATTATCCACCGCTTCAGGGCAGATGTCTGTCGACATCTCCAGTGACCGGGCACGGTTGCCCCTGGTTGTCTTGGCGACTCGACCAGCACGGCGCATGAAGGGACCTCGCTCGTGGACGCCATCACCCTTGTCGCACGCACCGGCCGAGCCATCCGGCTCGGCGCGGGCGACTCGATCGCCATCGTCAACCTGTTCGGCCAGCAGGTGGTCGACACCTGGGCTGTCAGCGCCATCGATCCGACGACCGTGCTCTCGATGGCGCACAGCCGCATGGCGAACGGGCGGCTCGCGGTCGAGGCGGGCGACACCCTGGTCGGCTCCGACCGGGAGCCGATGCTGACGCTCGAGTCCGACACCTCCGGAGGTCGCCACGACACGCTGATCCCGGCGTGCGACCCGGCTCGATACCGACAGCTCGGTGTCGTCGGTCACCACGCCAGCTGCGCGACGAACTTCCGCGACGCTCTCCAGGCGCTCGCGGTTCCCGTACCGAGCCAGGTACCACAGCCGCTCAACCTGTTCATGAACGTGCCCGTGGCGGGCGATGGCTCCTTGGGCATCGAGCCCCCGACGAGCCGGCCGGGTGACCGCGTCACGTTGCGTGCCGTCCAACCGGTCGTGGTCGTGCTCTCGGCCTGTCCTCAGGACCTGGCGCCGACCAACGGCGCCCATCACGAGCCCCGCGACGTCGAGCTGTGGCTACGGCCGTGCCCGGACCACACCGGCGGGCGGCCGTCGTCATGATCGCCGAGCTGATCTCGCGGTTCGGCCGGCTGGAGGACACCCCGACCGGCGTGGTCGAGGACCGTCTCCGGCGCGTCGCGGACGACGAGCACGTCTTCACGAGCCTCATGCCGGGTGCTGCGCGCGAGCAGGCGGCGGCATCCACCGAGCGGTGGCGGGACGGGCGACCCGCCGGGCGCCTCGACGGCCTCCCGGTCGCGGTCAAGGACTGCATCGACGTCGCCGGGACGCCTACGACGAACGGCTCGCTCGTCGATGCCGAAGCATCGGCCACCCGCGACGCGGGGATCGTCCGAGCACTCCGGGCGAGCGGCGCCATCGTGATCGGGAAGGCCAACCTCAGTGAGCTCGCCTTCTCCGGGATCGGGACCAACCCGCACTTCGGATCACCCGTCAACCCGCTGTCGCGCGACGAGCCGCTGATCACGGGCGGGTCCTCCTCAGGGTCCGCGGCCGCCGTCGCCTCCGGCCAGGTGCCGCTCGCCGTCGGCACCGACACCTCGGGATCGGTCCGGGTGCCGGCCGCGCTCTGCGGGGTCGTCGGCTACAAGGCATCCGAAGGACGTTTCCCCCGAGATGGCGTACGGACGCTGTCGCCCACTCTGGACAGCATCGGTGTCCTCGTCCCGACCGCGGCCGATCTCGTCGTCGTCACCGCGGCGCTCGATCCGTGCGTCGGCTCGCCCGGTCCCCGCGCACCCGGCCCGGTACGTCTCGTGGTCCCGGAGGACGAGGTGGTCGCGGACGTCGCGCCCGAGGTGGCTGCCTGGTTCCGGGGCGCGGTCGAGGAGCTTTCCGTGCTCGACGACGTTCGCGTCGAGCGACGTCCCCTCCCCGTGCTCGCCGCGGCTCAGGAGCTGATGGATCGCCACGGCACCCTGGTCGCGGCTGAGGCTTTCTGCGGCTACGGCCGACTCCTCGACGGCACGTCGGCGGGCCTGCTCGATTCGGCGGTGGTGCGGCGTCTCCGGCTCGCGTCCCGGGTGGTCTCGACCGTCGGGCCGGTACGTGCGCACATGACCACGTTGCGCGAGCGGGTGGCCGCCGAGCTCGATGGCGGGCTGCTGCTGTGCCCCACCGTCCGCGATGCCCCACCCGCGGTGTCGCTGGTGACCGCCTCCGCGGACGTCTTCGATCGGTGGAACGCCCGCATCCTGCGTACGACCATGCTGCTCAGCTATCTCGGCATGCCGGGTGTGAGCGTGCCCCGAGGAGACGGTCGGCGGCGGGGCCTCGGCCTTCTCGTCTCCGCCCCCGACGGCCACGACCGCGCTGTCATCCGGGCTGCCCAGCTGATCGATGACGCGCCCACGAATCCCCATCACGTCAACAGATAGGAACCGACCCATGACCGACACCCCTGATCTCCACCCGGCCCTTCAGTCCGGCTCGCTGGGCTCGATCGACCTCGGCAACCGGCTCACGGTCGCACCGATGACGCGTCTCTCCGCGACACCGGCGGGCGTGCCGACGGAGCTGATGGCTGACTACTACGCGGAGTTCGCGTCCGGCGGCTTCGGCCTGGTCATCACAGAAGGCATCTATCCCGATGCGGCCTACAGCCAGGGCTACCTCAACCAGCCGGGCCTGGTCACCCAGGAGCACGTCGCGGGCTGGCGAGTCGTCACCGACCGAGTGCACGCAGCGGGCGCCAGGATCGTCGCTCAGCTGATGCACGCCGGTGCTCTCTCGCAAGGCAACCCGCACCGTACGGAGACGCTCGCACCGTCGGCGGTCCAGCCGCTCGGCACCATGATGCGGGCGTACGGTGGCAGCGGTTCGTGGCCGCTGCCGCGCGAGGCCACCAGCGATGACATCGCGGAGGTCGTCGAGGGCTTCGCGGCTGCGGCCCGCAACGCCGCCGAGGCCGGTTTCGACGGCATCGAGGTGCACGCGGCCAACGGCTATCTGCTGGACCAGTTCGTCACCGAGTACACCAACCTGCGCACCGACGGGTACGGCTCCTCGACCGCCAACCGCATCCGGTTGACGGCTGAGGTCGTCGAGCGCCTCGTCGCGGAGGCACCCGAGGGCTTCCTCGTCGGCGTCCGGATCTCGCAGACGAAGGTCAACGACGTGGTCTACCGCTGGTCGGGCGGCGCCGAGGACGTCGTTGTCATCGCCGAGGCCCTCGCCAAGGCCGGTGCCGACTACATCCACGTGGCGAGCGAAGGACGGTCCTGGTTCGAGACCGCCCGGCTCGAGGACGGCTCGACCGTGACCGGCCTGGCTCGGGAGGTGTCTGGGCTCCCGGTGATCGCCAACGGTGGGATGCACGACCGCGACCAGGCCGAGCGGGTGCTGCACGACGGGCACGCCGACTTCCTTTCGATCGGCCACGTCGCGCTCGCCAACCCGGACCTGCCGAACCGCTTGGCAGCCGGTGACGAGCTGGCCGACTTCGACCCGGCGATGCTGCGCCCGAGTGTCACAATCGAGTCCAGCAACCGGTGGCGGCGAGCGGGATGAGCATGGATGTGGACAGTGGTGCATGGCGCGGGTCGGCAGCCGCAGTGGCGACGTTGACCTTCGACGTCGACGCCGAGACTCCCGTGCTCGCAGCCGGTGGTCGCTACTCCCGGCATCTGACCACGATGTCCCACCAGGCGTACGGGCCGGATGTGGGGGTGCCGCGGATCCTCGACCTGCTCGACGAGCTCGAGGTGCCGGCAACGTTCTTCGTGCCCGGTTGGGTGGCCGAGAGGCGTCCACACCTGGCGGCGAGCATCGTCGAGCGGGGCCATGAGGTGGCGCATCACTCCTACAGCCACCAGACCGCGACGGACATGACGGAGCAGGCGCAGCGCGACGACTTCGAGCGCGCGCTGTCCGTCTTCGCGAGCCAGGACATCGAGGTGAGCGGGTATCGCGCTGCCATGTGGCAGACGACCGCCACCACGATGGAGCTTCTGGCCGAGCACGGTCTGTCCTACGACTCCTCGATGATGGCCGACGACCGGCCCTACCTGCTCAAGCTCGGTGACACCGATGTCGTGGAGCTTCCGGTCCACTGGTCACTCGATGACTGGGAGCAGTACGCCTTCCTGCCCGAGCCGTTCGTGGGCGGTCTGATCGAGGCGCCGTCGAAGGTCTTCGACATGTGGCGCGACGAGCTCGAAGGGATGAGTGCGTACGGATGTCTGTTCAACCTGTGCCTGCACCCGTTCCTCACCGCCCGTCCGGGCCGACTCGCCGTCGTGCGCCGGCTGATCGAGTGGGCCCGCGAGCGGGGCGACATCTCCTTCGAGAGGTGTCGTGACGTCGCGGCTCGCGTCGCGGAGGTCGGTGGCGTACGTGAGGTCCGTCCGGACCGCACGGAGATCGACCCGGACACCTATCCGGACTGACGTTCCAGCTTCACCGAGCAGGCCGTTCAAAGGCGCCCGGCGGGATTCCCGCCGGGCGCCTTTCTGCTGTGCTGGCGGACGGACCCACGACGGGTGAAAATGTACATCGGGACCGCGCGGATCCTGTGTGAATGTCCACTGACTGCTCGGCTGGGCCGGTGGTTCAGTGGCGGTCATCACACCAGGAGGACCACCATGAACTATTCGCCTTCGGCCCCGCCCAGCGACAGTGAGGCGGTGCCGTTCGATGCCCACGGCATCGGCCCCATCCCCGCCGAGTCCCGTGACTCGACCCCGTCTGAGCAGTTCTGGATCTGGTTCGGCGCGAACCTGGCGCCGGTCAACTGGGTCCTGGGAGCTCTCGGGATCGTGCTCGGCCTCAGCCTGGTCGAGACCATCCTCGTGGTGGCGATCGGAAACCTCTTCGGCTGCGCGCTCTTCGGGCTGTTCAACGTCATCGGCCACCGCACGGCCGTGAACCAGATGGTGCTCGGCCGGGCCGCCTTCGGGCGACGCGGGAGCGTCGTACCCGGCCTCATCCAGGGCCTCCTCACCATGGGGTGGGTGGGCGTCAACACCTGGGTCGTCCTCGACCTCGCGCTCGGCGTCCTCGCCGAGCTCGGCATCGAGGGCGGCACGGTCCTGAAGTACGTTGTCGCGGCCATCATCATGCTGACCCAGCTCGGCCTCGCGCTCTACGGCTTCTACGCCATCCGTACCTTCGAGAAGTACACCGTGCCGGCCACTGCGGTCGTCATGGTCATCATGACCGTCGTCGCGCTCTCGCAGGTGAGCATCGACTGGACCACCGGCCAGGCGACGACCACGACCGACAAGGTCACCGCGATCACCCAGCTCGTCACCGCGATCGGCGTCGGCTGGGGCATCTCGTGGATCCCCTACTCGGCTGACTACAGCCGTTTCGTACGCAAGGGCGCGACCGACAGGTCGGTGTTCTGGGCAGCGGCCGCCGGGATGTACGTCCCCACCGTCTGGCTGGCTGTGCTCGGCGCCTGCCTGGCCAGCGCCGGCAACGGCGGCGACCCCGCCGAGCTGGTGATCGCGACCTTCGGTGTGCTCGCGATCCCGGTCCTGCTGCTGATCATGCACGGACCGGTCGCGACCAACATCCTCAACCTGTACTCCTGCTCGCTCGCCGCGCTCTCCGTCGGCGTCCGGGCTGCGCGGTGGAAGGTCACCCTCGTCGCCGGCGCGGTCGCCTCTGCGGTGCTCGTCGTGTTCGTCAGTGCTGACAGCTTCGCGCAGGCCTTCGACCACTGGATGCTGTCGATCCTGGTCTGGATCAGCCCGTGGGCGGCCGTCGTGGTCGTGGACTTCGTCGTGATCCGCCGAGGTCGCCTCGACGTAGCTGATCTCTACCGTGACGGTGCGGACTCACCGTACGGCTCGGTCAGCAAGGCCGGCATGGTCAGCCTCGCCCTCGGCATCTTCGCCGGCTGGGCCTGGCAGTACGGGATGGTGCCCGTCATGCAGGGCCCGCTGGCCCGGCTGATGAATGCCACCGACATGTCCTGGCTGTCCGGCGGGCTGGTCGCGGGTGGGCTCTACCTGGTCCTGGCGCGCCGTGCGGTGGCTTCCGAGACCCTGGGCATCGTCGAGGCGGCCAGATGAGTGCGTTTCCCACCACCCGGCCCCGCGGCCGACCCGGTCGAAAGCGAGAGGATCACATGTCCGAGCCCGACGTCTTCCCCCAGGTGCTGAGCGCATCAGCGATGAGCAACACCTTCCTCGGCAACCTGATCGAGGTCTGCTTCGCCACCGAGGACTACCTGCGGACGATGCGAGGAATGGTCCGTCTCGGTATCGGTCCGTGGCGTGTGTACACGTTCGACGGGTCGACGGTGGCTGACCGGGAGTACGGCGGTGAGCCCGCCGACTGGGCGCTCAAGGTCGCTTTCGCCGACGTCGGCGACGTGGCCTTCGAGATCATGCAGCCGTTGTACGGCCCCTCGATCATCCGCGAGTTCCTGGACAGCCATGGCGAGGGAGTCCATCACCTCGCCTTCGACTGCGGGGAGGCCGCATGGGACAGTCGGGCCGAGGAGTTCGCTCGTCGTGGGTTCCGGTGTTCCCAGGCCGGAAGGTTCATGGATGCCAACGCGTTCGCGTTCTTCAGCACCGAAGGTGCCGTCACCACCACGTTGGAGACCTACTCGATCCCCGATGGATTCGAGTGGCCCGAACCCGAGGAGTGGTTTCCCGGGCCTCCTCCCGCTGGTGAAGCTGCGGTGGTGCGGGCGCAGCGCAGCTAGACCCGCTCGTCGTCCGGTGCGGTCTGGGCTCGCCTGGAAACACCTCGGTCCGGACCTAGTCTACCTGAGCCTGTTCGCGTTCGTCGCCTGGGGCCGGCTCGACCTGCAGCCGTTCTAGGCTCGGCACCGCCCGCGCCGATCGGTATTCGGCTGCGGGTGGAGCCTCGGCCGACTAGTGTTTGACCGTTCGTGGGACGAGCCTGCGAGTGTGGGGAGCTTGATGGCAGCGTTGTTGTTGGTAGTCGTCGGAGCAGCGCTGCTTCTGGCCGTCCTCGCGGTCGTGGTCCTGGTCGTGGTGCTGGCCCGGTCCGGTCGAGCGCGGCCGGAGCAGGGGTTCGACCTGCACCATCACCCGCGAGTGCCGGCGAACGCCGAGCAACCCAGCAGCCAGCACGACACCGGGGACACTGGCCCCGACTTCTGATGTGAATAAGGTTGATCGACGTGGCAGACGAGATGGGTCGTAAAGACATCGAGGCCGGGTTGGAGACCCGCCATGAGCTCGGGGACGCGTTCGACGCCGAGCTGGTCGCCGGCTTCGCCGACCGCATCGAGAAGACCGTCCAGGAGCGCGTAGGCGCCACCGCTGCGGCTCGCACCCTCGCCGAGCGCAACGAGTCCCGCACCTCGGTCTTCCAGTTCGTCCTCGGCGCCGGATCGGCCGTCGCCGGCATCCCGATCAGCATCACCCTCGGCGTCACCGACAACCTCGGGGCCCTGGTGGTCTCCTGGGTCGGCATCGTCGGCGTCAACGTCGCTCACGCGCTGCGTACGCGCAAGCGCTGAAGCAAGATCGCCGACTCGGCGCATCTGCCCCGCTATAGATCGCCGAGTCGGCGCATCTGCCCCGCTGAAACTCGTCGAGTCGGCGCGTCAGCCCCGAGTGGTCGAAGCGGTGCGTACGGCTCTGGGGCAGTTGCGCCGACTGGGCGTGTGTGGGTGGGGCAGTTGCGCCGACTCGGCGTACGTCGGCGGGGCAGTTGCGCCGACTGGGCGTGTGTGGGTGGGGCAGTTGCGCCGACTCGGCGTACGTCGGCGGGGCAGTTGCGCCGACTCGGGGAAGGTTGGACAGATTTACGACGGGAGGGCTGCCCGGCCCGCGGACAGATACCCCCACGGCCGCGAGACGGTCGGGCCGGGGAGGTAGGACTGGTCGAGATGCTCGAGCGTGAAGCCGCCGGACTCGACGAGGCGGGGGATGTCGCGGGTGAGGTGGCAGCCGCCGAAGAGGCGCTGCTGGAGACCGTCGAGGCGGTGCTGCCAGCGGGCGACGGCGGGGTCGGGGGAGAGGCCGTGCTCGGCGAAGCCGACGGTGCCGCCGGGGCGGAGTACGCGGCAGAGCTCGGCGAGGGCACCGGCGACGTCGGGGATGGTGCACAGCGAGAACGTGACCAGGGCGGTGTCGACGGAGGCGTCGTCGAGGGGGAGCCGGGCGCCGTCGAGGCCGACGCGGGTCACCGGGACCGATGACTCTGCGCGGCGCGGCGCCGAGAGCCGCCAGGCGACGTCGGAGGGCTCGACCGCGACGATCTCGGTGACGGACGAAGGGTAGAGGCCGATGTTGCTCCCGCTGCCGAAGCCGATCTCGACGACCCGACCGCGCAGCCCCGAGCAGGCCAGGTCACGCAGCGGGCGGAGCTGCGGGATGCCGCAGGTGCGGTCCACGATGTGTGGCACGACCCGCTGCTCCCACAGTCCCATGGAAGGTCATTCTTCCATCTCGCCGGTCCACTGGACCCCCATCAGCCTCGAGTCCTCACCCTCGACGAGCGTGGTGAAGCCGATGCGCTGATAGAAGCTGATCGCGCGGGTGTTGCCGGCGCCGACGCCGAGATGGGCGCCGCGTACGCCAGCGACGTGGAAGGCGCCGAGCATCATCGCGATCAGCTCCTTGCCCACGCCCTGGCCCTGGGCGCGGGGGAGCAGGTTGATGTGCAGGTGGGCGGGGTAGTCGGTGAGGATCTCGGCCAGCATCCGCGGCGGCCGGTGGATCTGGGAGCGGAGCCGCGCGTTCCAGTCGGTGCGGTCGTGGTCGGGGCCCGGGTCGGGGTTGACGACACGCAGCGCCGGCCACCAGTCCTCCTCGCACTCCTTCTCGAAGGCACGCGTGAACGGGGTGCCGACGACGTAGCCGACCACACCCTCGGAGTCGACGGCGACAAAGCCGAGTCCGAGACGGAGCACGATGTAGGGCGCCGCGTAGATGTTCCCCGGCAGCCGCGGGTCGTCGTAGAACTCGGAGGCGTCCTCACCCGACGCTGCCGTCTGCAGGCAGATCGAGAAGAGGTCGTCGAGGTCGTCGGCGGTGGCCCGCCGGATCTCAGGAGTGCCCATGGTCCCACTTCACCATGACCCGCCACCGCCGTCGCCGCCGCCTCCACCGCCGCTGAATCCGCCGCCCCCACCGCCGCCTCCGCCGGAGTAGGAGAAACCGCCGCCCGAGGACGACGACCCGCCGCTGCTGAAGGCCGAGGAGGCCTCGTAGGAGCGGATCGCGGAGCCCACGGACCGTTCGAAGTCGCTGGTCAGAGCCGAGACCAGACCCAGGCCGTCGCCGTCGGTCGCGGTGAGGTGACGGTTGAGGGTGTGCTGGTCGTAGGGGAGGTACGCCGGTACGGCGACTGTGGCGACGCCACTCGCGACCCGGAAGCGCCGCGACCATTCACGCGTGAGCCCGAACGCCACGGCCCAGGGGAGAGCGGAGTCGTAGCGTGCCTGGTCGCTCTGGAAGTCGTCGGCCCGCTCTCGCAGCGACTGCCGGAACCCGGCCACCTGCGCTGCCAGGTCTCGACCTGCCGCGGTGCGTCGCAGGCCTGCGCCGGGAGGCAGCATCGGTAGGACCAGCACCGCGAAGAGACCAGGCACGAGCACCCAAAGCGTGGTGTCGTTGGGACGCAGGAAGGCCAGCACGACGGCCGCGATCACAGCGAAGGTGAAGCCGAGCCTGCAGAGGAAGGGATCGACGGCCTCCTCGAGCAGCTTCTCGCCGATCGCCCACTCCCGCAGACCGTTGCGGGTCTTGATCTGTGCGTCGTAGAGCTTCCTCGCCGAGCGCTTCGCCGCCTTCGTCTTCTTGCGAGCGCCGATCGCCCCTCCGCCGATCGATCTCACCTTCGTGGTGACCGGGTCGACCCCGTCCCAGGAGAGGTCGGTGTCGACGGCGACCCGCCAGCCGTTGTTGGTCGATCGGAGCGCGACCACACCGCGTGAGGCGGCGTAGAGCACGCTGGAGGCGAGCAGGTTCGGCGTGGCCCTCTTCGACAGCAGGTACGCGGCCTGCGCAGGCCCCACGCCCTCTGGCGCGATCGTCCGGGGCTGCGCCTGCGGCAGCGGATCCCGGGCGCGCACCAGCACACAGACGGCCGGCACGGCGAGCCCGAGAGCCAGCGCGAGGATGACGGCGGCCAGGGTGCGGTCGGTCCCGAGCACCGCGTCCCACTCCTGGGACCAGGGCAGCTCGTCAGCGGTCACCAGCGGCGCGGCCATGTCGACTCCCGCGCGCAGGGTGACCGGTGTGCCGGGCTCCAGCGCTCCGGTGGCGATCTGCAGCTCTGTGCTGCCCTCACCGCTCACGCTCGCGCAGCCGCCGGGTGCGCCGGTGCCGACGGCGCAGCGTACGTCCCTCGACGAGGCCGGGAGGGTGACGGACAGCGACGCCTTCTCGATCGGCTGCCGCCACCCCGACGGGACCAGGTTCCAGTAGAACCTGGACCCGTCGGCGTCGGGCAGCAGAACATCAGGCACCTCGTACTCGAT
Organism: Nocardioides luteus; assembly: GCF_014648595.1. Classification (GTDB taxonomy): domain Bacteria; phylum Actinomycetota; class Actinomycetes; order Propionibacteriales; family Nocardioidaceae; genus Nocardioides; species Nocardioides luteus. Next base: position 194,772 of record NZ_BMRK01000001.1, read on the forward strand.
CACGTACACGTGCTCGCCGGCGGGCAGCCGGTTGTACTCGTCGCCGATCCGCAGAGTGGTGTAACGCCCGGACCACCCTCGGCGGGTGATCTCGGTGTCGTCGAAGGAGGGGCTGTAGCGCTCCGCCGCTCGAAGCTTCCCCTCCTCCTCGCCGTACTGCGCGATCAGGTCGGCCAGGTCGTCCTCGAACAGGCTCGACCGTTCGCGGGCCAGGTCGAGACGCTGATCCAGAGTCAGCTGAGGATCGACCTCGACCTCCACGGCCTCGGGCACGCGCCGCAGCCCCGGCGCGTTCGGGTCGCGCGAGTCGAAGAAGCGATAGATGCCGTGGCTCTCGGAGTCGGGGAAGTCGACGGTGACGGTCTCGGTGACCCTCATCCGGCCGAGCTCGTCGACGACGAACTCGCCGCGGTAGTCGGTGATCGTGGTGCCCTCGGCGACCTCCTCGCCGTCGCCGAGACCGACCTGTGCGGCGGCCAGCGGCCACAGCACGAGCCCGGCGAGGACGAGCACTCCGATGACGTACCCCAAGACACGACGTCTCACTTGCGGTCTCTCTCCTCACAGTGCCGCTCAGCCGAACAACGGCGACCAACCTCAGCGTGGCGCGTGGATGCTCACGTGCCTTCGCACACATGGCCGGTAGCCTTGCGAGCATGAGCGTACGACGGGTGATGGGCACGGAGGTCGAATACGGAATTTCCGTGGCCGGACAGCCTCAGGCGAACCCGATGGTGGCCTCGAGCCAGGTCGTCAACGCGTACGCATCCTCGACCCTGAAGGCGAGGAGAGCGCGCTGGGACTTCGAGGAGGAGTCGCCGCTGCGCGACGCGCGCGGGTTCGACATGTCCCGCCAGGTGGCCGACCCCAGCCAGCTGACCGACGAGGACCTCGGCCTGGCCAACGTCATCCTCACCAACGGCGCCCGGCTCTACGTCGACCACGCCCACCCGGAGTTCTCCTGCCCCGAGGTGACCAACCCGCTCGACGCGGTGCGCTGGGACAAGGCCGGCGAGCAGGTGATGCTCGACGCCTCGCGGGCGGCGCAGCGGCTGCCGGGAAACCCGCAGATCCACCTCTACAAGAACAACACCGACAACAAGGGCGTCTCCTACGGCGCGCACGAGAACTACCTCATGCGCCGGAGCACCGCCTTCGCCGACATCGTCAAGCACCTGACCCCGTTCTTCGTGTCCCGCCAGGTCTTCGCCGGCGCCGGACGCGTCGGGATCGGGCAGGAGCGGCCCAAGAACGGCTTCCAGATCTCCCAGCGCGCCGACTTCTTCGAGGTCGAGGTCGGGCTGGAGACCACCTTGAAGCGGCCGATCATCAACACCCGCGACGAGCCCCACGCCGACCCGGAGAAGTACCGCCGGCTCCACGTCATCCTCGGCGACGCCAACCTGGCCGAGATCTCGACCTACCTCAAGGTCGGCAGTACGTCGCTGGTGCTCGCTATGATCGAGGACGGCTACATCACCCGTGACCTCAGCGTCGACGGCCCGGTCTCGGCGCTGCGCGCGGTCTCCCACGACCCCACGCTGAAGACCTTGATCACGCTCAAGGACGGCCGCAAGCTGACCGGCGTCCAGCTGCAGATGGAATACCTCGACCTGGCCAAGAAGTTCGTCGAGGAGCGCTACGGCTCCGACGCCGACTACCAGACCAAGGACGTCCTGGAGCGCTGGGAGTCGGTGCTCGACCGGCTCGAGCGCGACCCGATGGAGTGCGCCACCGAGCTCGACTGGGTCGCGAAGTACAAGCTCCTGCTCGGCTACCGCGACCGCGACGGTCTGGAGTGGGACGACCCCAAGCTCCACCTGATCGACCTGCAGTACGCCGACATCCGCCCCGAGAAGGGCCTCTACCACCGGCTCGTCCGGGCCGGCCGGATCGAGCGGCTGATGACCGACGACCTGGTCGAGAAGGCGATGCACGAGCCGCCGACCGACACCCGGGCCTACTTCCGCGGCCGCTGCCTGGAGAAGTACTCCGAGAACGTCGCGGCCGCCAGCTGGGACTCGGTCATCTTCGACCTTCCCGGGCGGGAGTCGCTGCAGCGGGTGCCGACCATCGACCCGTTGCGCGGCACGAAGAAGCACGTCGGCGGCCTGCTCGACTCTTCCGAGACCGCCGTCGATCTCTTCAACAGGCTCACCGGCGCCTGAGCGACCGCGTGCCGTTGGACGGCGCATTCGAACGTACGACTTCCTCCCTCAGCGAAATCGTGCAATCTTGCCTCAGGTTTGTCGGTCCTAGTGGATAGGTTGGTGACATGGCACAGGAGCAGAAGCAGCCGAAGAAGTCCTCCGAGACCGAGGAGGCAGTCGAGACCGCGCCCGAGACCGACGTCAACGAGCGTAAGGAAGCGCTGGACTCCGACGTCGACGACATCCTGGACGAGATCGACGACGTCCTGGAGACCAACGCCGAGGACTTCGTGAAGTCCTTCATCCAGAAGGGCGGACAGTAAGAGATGTCGGAGTCCCGCATCCCGGCGGCCTACATGACGCCGGGCACCTCGTCCTTTGCCGATTTCCTGACCGCGCAGTCCCCGGAGCTGCTCCCGCGCCACAACGCGGCCGCGGGCAACAACCTCGGTGACATCGCGCCCCACGGCACGACCATCGTGGCGGCCACGTTCCCCGGAGGCGTGATCATCGCCGGTGACCGCCGCGCCACCCAGGGCAACCTGATCGCCGAGCGCGACATGCGCAAGGTCTTCCCCTCCGACGAATACTCCGCGGTCGGCATCGCCGGCTCTGCGGGGCTCGCGGTCGAGCTGGTCAAGCTCTTCCAGACCGAGCTGGAGCACTACGAGAAGATCGAGGGCACCACGCTCTCCATCGAGGGCAAGGCCAGCCGGCTCTCCGCGCTCGTCCGCGGCAACCTGCCGATGGCGATGCAGGGCCTGGTCGTGGTGCCGCTCTTCGTCGGCTTCGACCCCGACGCGGGGGCGGGCAAGATCTACGGGTACGACCCGACCGGCGGCCGCTACGAGCAGACCGGATACTCCGGCGTCGGCTCCGGCTCGCTCTTCGCCAAGGGTGCCCTGAAGAAGCTCTACCGCCCCGACCTCGACGAGGACACCCTGGTCGCGGTGCTGATCCAGGCGCTCTACGACGCGGCCGACGACGACTCGGCCACCGGCGGTCCCGACCTGTCCCGCAGGCTCTTCCCGCTGGTCCACGTGATCACCGCCGACGGTGGGCGCACCCTGCCCGACACCGAGGTCGCCGCCGTCGCCCAGTCCGTCATCGCCGGGAGGCTCCAGCGGCCCGACGGCCCCATCGCCGAGATTGAGGGTGGCCAGTGAGCACTCCTTTTTATGTCAGTCCTGAACAGCTGATGCGCGACCGCGCGGACTTCGCGCGCAAGGGCATCTCCCGGGGCCGGGCCCTGGTCTCCCTGCAGTACGCCGACGGCATCGTCTTCGCCTCGGAGAACCCCTCCGCGGCGCTGCACAAGGTCAGCGAGATCTACGACCGGATCGCCTTCGCGGCGGTCGGGCGCTACAACGAGTTCGAGAACCTCCGCATCGCGGGTGTGCGCCTGGCCGACATGCGCGGCTACGCCTACGACCGGCGCGACGTGACCGGCCGCGGCCTGGCCAACGCCTACGCCCAGACCCTCGGCACGATCTTCTCCTCCGGTGGCGAGAAGCCCTACGAGGTCGAGCTCTTCGTCGGCGAGATCGGCGACACCGCCGAGTCCGACCAGCTCTACCGGCTCACCTACGACGGCCAGGTCGTCGACGAGCACGGTTTCGCCGCGATCGGTGGCGCGGCCGAGTCCGTCGGGGGCTACCTCAAGGAGCGCTACACCGAGGGCGCCAGCCTCGAGGAGGCCATCAAGCTGGCCGTGGCCGCCCTGGGCCACACCGACACCGACGACCGCGAGATCGCCGCCAAGGACCTCGAGGTCGCCGTCCTCGACCGCACCCGCACCCAGCCGCGCAAGTTCCGCAGGATCCGGCCGGCCACGCTGGTCGAGATCCTCGGATCGGCCACGGTCGGCGCGGCCGCGCAGACCGATAGCAGCGAGCCTCCTGCGGCCGAGCCGGCTCCCGAGGAGCCTGCTGAGAAGCCGGCCGAGAAGCCGGCTGAGAAGCCGACCGAGGAGAAGGGCGCCGACGACGTCCCGCTGGCCCCGCCGGCCGACGACGACGGCGAGCCGCCGATCGCTCCTCCGCTCGACTGACGCCAGAAGCCGGGGAGCCCCGGGCGCACCAGGTGCACCCGGGGCTCCCCGGCTTCGCGCTCCGTCGACCTACGCGAGACCGGCGATCGCGACCAGGATCAGCGCGACCCCGGCGACCGCGGGTCCGGCCAGGCGCTCGCCGAGGACCGCCGCGGCGGCGATCGCGGCGGCGACCGGCTCCATCAGGGTGGCCACGCCGGCAGCGCTGCTGCGCGTGGTGCGCAGACCTGCGTAGAGCAGGCCGTAGCCCAGCGCCATCGTCGCGACGCCCAGGTAGACCAGCCAGGCCCACACCGTGGCCGAGGAGGACACGAACGTTCCCCCGCCGACCAGTGCCAGCGGCACGAGGACGACGGCCCCGGCACCGGTGGCACCGGCGGTGACCAGCAGCGGGCTGCGCCGCTGCGCGAGCGGTCGCCCGACGGCGGTCGTTAGCGCGTAGGCGGATCCGGCGGCGATCGCGAGCAGCACCCCGGTCACCGGCCGGTCGCCGCCGGCCCGGCTGCCGGCGTACGCCGAAGCGAGCACCAGCCCGAACAGGGCGGTCACCAGCACGATGAGCTGTCGGCGCGTCGGCCACCGCCGCGCCGCGACGGCCTCGCCCGTCAGCAGGATCGCCGGAGCGATGCCGATGCTGACGACGGTGGAGACGGTCACGCCGACCGCGACCACGGCGCCGAAGTAGAGCGCCTGGTACAGGCCCGTCGCCACGCCGACGATCACCGTGCGACGGTCGAGGCGAAGCTCGCGCAAGCGGCCGATGATCGCGAGGACGGCGAATAGCGAGACCGAGGCGATCAGCATGCGGTAGGCGCTCACGGTGAGCACCGACATCGGCGTGATCGCGCGGACGATCTGCAGGACGAGGCCGCCGGTGCCCCACAGGATCCCGGCGAGGCATATCTGGATGAGCCCGAAGCGGGCATGGAGAGAAGACATCGAAGTGGCGCTCCAGGTTCGACGAGACGGATGGAAAGCGTCTGGAGCACGCCGAAGAGAGCCGGTCCCCGCGCTCAGCGGTGGATCGGCGCGGCCGCTCCGGTCAGGCGACCGGCGGCGGAAGCAGACCGAGGTGCTTCGAAGTCATGGCTCGCAGTGTTCCACACCCCCCTTCGGGTGTGGCCCGGGGTTTTCGGATGGTGACGTCGTCGGTCAGTCGATCCTGTCCGAGAGCGAGACGACGATGCCCTCCGGGCCACGCACGTACGCCATCCGCACGGTCTCCTGGTAGACACCGACCCCGCCGACGAGGCCGTAGCCGTCCGCGGCGAGACGCGCCAGGACCGCGTCCAGGTCGTCGACCTCGAAGCAGACGTTGCGCAGGCCGAGCTCGTTGGCCATCGCCTCCGGCGATCCCGGAAGGTGGTCGGGTGTCACGAACCGGGAGAGCTCCAGCGCCGTTCCGCCGCCCGGCGGGCGCAGCATGACGATCTCGCACCGTGCGCCCGGGATCGCGCAGACGGTGTCGATGAACTCCCCCTCGACGAAGCCGCGGCCCTCGACCTCCAGGCCGAGACCGACGAAGAACTCCGTGACTCTCTCGATGTCGGCGACGGTGATGCCGACGTGGTCGAACCGCAACGTGTGTGTCATGACTGCCATCCTCGTACTCGCTGGTGTCCAGGTGGGTGCCTTCGAGGGAGGAACGGAGCCCGCGCGCAGTTCTCTACATGCCGCTGAGCTGCCCGGTCAGCCGCTCGTGGCGGTCGGCGCTGGCGGCGTTGAGCCCGATGATGCGTACGGACTTGTTGCGGGTGGCGTACTTGTGGGTGATCGCGTCGAGCGCGGCGACGGTGGAGGCGTCCCAGATGTGGGAGTCGGTGAGGTCGATGACGACGTCGTCGGGATCGGTGGCGTACTCGAACTGGGTGTAGAGGTCGTTGCTCGAGGCGAAGAAGAGCTCGCCGGTGACCCGGTAGACGGCACTCACCGAGCCGTCGGGACCCTCCACGAGCGAGCGGTGGGTGGCGGTCACGTGGGCGACCCGTCGGGCGAAGAGGGTCATCGCGACCAGGACGCCCACGATGACGCCGATCGCGAGGTTGTGGGTCGTGACGGTCGCGACCACGGTCGAGAGCATCACCGCGGTCTCCGAGCGCGGCATGCGGCGCAGGGTGGCAGGCCGGATCGAGTGCCAGTCGAAGGTGCTGACCGAGACCATGATCATCACCGCGACCAGGGCGGCCATCGGGATCAGCGCGACCACGTCGCCGAGCCCCACGACCAGGACGAGCAGGAAGACGCCGGCGAGGAAGGTCGACAGCCGGGTGCGTGCACCGGCGACCTTCACGTTGATCATCGTCTGGCCGATCATGGCGCAGCCACCGATGCCGCCGAAGAGCCCGGTGATCAGGTTGGCGAAGCCCTGGCCGCGCGCCTCGCGGGACTTGTCGGAGGGGGTGTCGGTGATGTCGTCGACGAGCTTGGCCGTCAGCAGCGACTCGAGGAGCCCGACCAGTGCCATGGCGAGCGCGTAGGGCGCGATGATCCGCAGCGTGTCGAGATCGAGCGGTACGTCGGGGAGGAACAGGGTCGGCAGGCTGTCGGGCAGCTCACCTTCGTCGCCGACGTTCGGCACGTCGAAGCCGCCGAGGACGGTGAAGGCGGTGAGCGCGACGATCGCCACCAGCGGAGCCGGGACCACCTTGTTGATCCGCGGGAACCCGACGACGATCGCGATGCCGGCGGCGATCATGGGATAGACCAGCCACGGCACGCCGATCATGTGCGAGACCTGGGCCCCGAAGATGAGGATCGCCAGAGCGTTCACGAAGCCGACCATCACCGAGCGTGGGATGAACCGCAGCAGCCTGGTCACTCCTGCCAGCGCGAGCGCCACCTGGATCAGCCCGCCCAGGAGCACGGTCGCGATGAGGTAGTCGTAACCGTGGTCGCGCATCACCGGAGCGACCACGAGCGCGACCGCCCCGGCCGCCGCCGAGATCATCGCCGGTCGCCCGCCCAGGAACGAGATGGCCACGGCCATCGTGAAGGAGGCGAACAGCCCGACCCGAGGATCGACGCCGGCGAGGATCGAGAACGAGAGCGCCTCAGGGATCAGGGCGAGCGCGGTGACGAGCCCGGCGAGCACCTCGGTACGCAGCAGCCGCGGCGAACGGAAGGCGTCGAGGACGCTCGGCGCAGCGGCGGTGGAGGACGAGGGCGACGGGGACGGCACGAGGGGAAATCCTATGGTCGGAGCACCCTGCGCCCCGCACCGTGAACGGTGTGAGATTCGACCACCCCGGCACCGGCCCGCGGCGTACGTGCCGGTGGACGGAGCGCCGCGCCGTGTCGTACCTGTGATCGTGCCCGGAGTGACCGCCCACCGTCTAGGGTTTCAGGTATGGACAGGCGCATCTTCGGCATCGAGAACGAGTACGGCGTGACCTGCACGTTCCGTGGCCAGCGTCGGCTGAGCCCGGACGAGGTCGCCCGCTACCTGTTCCGCAAGGTGGTGAGCTGGGGCCGCAGCTCGAACGTGTTCCTCCGGAACGGCGCGAGGCTCTACCTCGACGTCGGCTCCCACCCCGAGTACGCCACGCCCGAGTGCGACGACGTGATCTCGACCGTCACCCACGACAAGGCCGGTGAGCGGATCCTGGAGGGCCTCCTCCTCGACGCCGAGCAGCGCCTCCACGACGAGGGCATCGCGGGCGACATCTACCTGTTCAAGAACAACACCGACTCGGCCGGCAACTCCTACGGCTGCCACGAGAACTACATGGTCAGCCGATCGGGGGAGTTCAGCAAGCTCGCCGACGTGCTGATCCCGTTCCTGGTCACCCGCCAGCTCATCGTCGGCGCCGGAAAGGTCACCCACACCCCTCGCGGTGCCGGGTTCGCGGTCTCCCAGCGCGCCGAGCACATCTGGGAGGGCGTCTCCAGCGCGACGACCCGGTCCCGGCCGATCATCAACACCCGCGACGAGCCGCACGCCGACGCGGAGAAGTACCGCCGCCTGCACGTCATCGTCGGTGACTCGAACATGTCCGAGACGACCACGATGCTCAAGATCGCCAGCTGCCACCTGGTGCTGCGGATGATCGAGGAGGGCGTCGTCATGCGGGACATGACGATGGAGAACCCGATCCGCGCTATCCGGGAGATCGCCCACGACCTGACCGGCCGCCGCAAGGTGCGGCTGGCCAACGGCCGCGAGGCCAGCGCCCTGGACATCCAGAACGAATACCTCACCAAGGCGCGCGAGTTCGTCGACCGCCGCGAGATCACCGACCCGACCATGCTGGCCGCCCTCGACCTGTGGGAGCGAGGCCTGAAGGCGATCGAGTCCGACGACCTCTCCCTGGTGGACCGCGAGATCGACTGGGTCATCAAGTGGAAGCTGATCGAGCGCTACCGCGCCAAGAACGGCCTCCCGCTCGGCCACGCGCGCGTCGCCCAGCTCGACCTGGCCTACCACGACATCCACCGCAACCGCGGCCTCTACTACCTGCTGGAGAAGAAGGGCGCGGTCAAGCGGGCCACCACCGACCTGAAGATCTTCGAGGCCAAGTCGGTGCCGCCACAGACCACGAGGGCCCGGCTGCGCGGCGAGTTCATCAAGAAGGCCCAGGAGCGCCGCCGCGACTTCACCGTCGACTGGGTCCACCTCAAGCTCAACGACCAGGCACAGCGCACCGTCCTGTGCAAGGACCCGCTGCGGGCGTACGACGAGCGGGTCCAGCGGCTCATCGACGGCATGTGAAAGGCCAGCCGACAGCGAGCGGAGCGAGCTGTCGGCGTCGGCGTTTGAGATCGAGCAAGCCCCGCTGTCGGGAGCGAAGCGACGCGACAGCGACGGGTGCGTCGAGATCTACGCCCCGTGTCGGGGTGGCTCTAGCATCAGGCAACCACCGTGCGGATATGGTGTGCTCCGCTGTCGTCTCATCTCTCACCTCACGAAGGTTTGCACTGTGCCCACTGCTCCTCGGCCTCGTCTGCGCCACGCGCTGAGCGCGCTGACTGTGTTCCTGCTCCTCCCGGCTCTCGTCGCCTGCGGCGAGAAGGTGACGGGCTACGGCGACGAGACCGTCTCCGGTTTCGAAGGGGCCACGGTCTCCAGCTCGGTCGACAAAGCGCCCACGCTGAAGTGGAAGTCCGCGATCTCCTACCCGAAGGACCCCAAGGTCAAGACCCTGACCGAGGGTGACGGGGAGGAGATCCCGAAGGACCGCGGCGTCTTCGCCAAGATCTACATCGGCAACGCGACCACCCTGGACAAGGACTGGGCCTACGAGAGCCAGGCGCCCGAGGGTGAGGAGCTGCCCGCGGAGAAGCCGTGGAGCACCATCTTGAAGGGCGCCAAGGTCGGCGACCGGATCGAGGCGATCGTCGGCTCGGCCGACCTGCTCGGCGAGGGTGGCAACCCGCAGATGGGCATCGGCAACCACGACACGCTGCTGGTCGTCGTCGACGTGGTCAAGCCGGCCGCCGACAAGACGCCCCACGACGTCGACCCCGCCGAGCTCCCGAAGCTCGTGGAGAAGAACGGCAAGCCGACCGGCTTCGACTTCAAGGGTGTCGAGAAGCCCAAGGCCGACGACGTCCTCAAGCGGGCTGTCGTCAAGGAGGGCGACGGCGAGGAGATCACCACCGACCAGACGGTCACCGCCAACTACCTCGGCATGACCTACGGCGCGAAGAAGCCCTTCGACGAGTCCTACAGCAAGGAGGCCGTGCCGTTCGCCCTCAACCAGGTGGTCGCGGGCTGGACCAACGGTCTGGAGGGCGTCAAGGTCGGCAGCCGTGTTCTGCTGCAGATCCCGCCGGAGCTGGGCTACGGTGCAGAGAAGAAGCCGGGCCAGGGCGGCAAGCCGGGGATCCCGGCCAACAGCACGCTCTACTTCGTCATCGACGTGGTGAAGGCCGAGACGTCCCCGGCGCCGCAGTAGAGAGTCTCTAGGGGGCAAGCACACCGTGGCGGCGGGTAAGACCGAGCGGCTGATGAATCTGCTCATCATGCTGCTGGTGCAGCGCGGCAACGTGTCGAAGGAGCGGATCCGCGAGGTCCTCTACCCGTCGTCCCACGGTGAGGCGTTCGAGAAGATGTTCGAGCGCGACAAGGAGGAGCTGCGCAGCCTCGGCGTGCCGATCGAGACCGGCGTGATCGACTCCTTCTTCGAGGACGAGATCGGCTACCGGATCAGCCCGGAGCAGTTCGCGCTCCCGCCGATCACCCTCGAGGCCGACGAGCTCGCGGTCGTCGCCCTGGCCACCAAGGTCTGGGAGAACGCCTCGATGGCGGAGGCGACCGCGGAGGCAGTACGCAAGCTCAACGCCGCCGGGCTGCAGACCGACGTCTCGGCGCTGGAGATCGTCCAGCCCCGCCTGGCCGCGGAGGAGGGCTCCTTCGACGTCTTCGTCGCCGCGACCCAGGACCGACAGGTCGTCGAGTTCGACTACCGCGGCTCCCGCGCCACCGAGCCGTCCCACCGCAGGCTCCAGCCGTGGGGCGTGGTGCGCTACTCCGGCCGCTGGTACGCCGTGGGTCATGACGTCGACCGCGACGACACCCGCATCTTCCGCCTCTCCCGCGTCCTGGGGGAGGCCCGCGCGGTCGGTGAGGTCGACGCCTTCGAGGTGCCGCCCGAAGTCGACGTACGCGATATCGCACGAGACCTGGCGCCGGCCCCGCCGACGGGGAAGGCCGTCCTCCTGCTGCGGCAGGGGAGCGGCTACGCCTTGCGCCGCGCAGCCGACTCCACCGAGCCCGGGGTCGCCGGCCCCGACGGCAGCCACGACTGGGACCGCGTGGTGCTGACCCGGGTCCCCGCCGACCTGGTCGGCACCGTGCTGGGGCATGGCCCGGATGCGTACGTGGAGGAGCCGGAGAGCCTGCGTCGCGAGGTCGCCTCGCGGCTGGAGAAGCTGGTGGCGCGGCTGGACGAGGTGGGTCGATGAGCGAGCGACAGCACGCCTCGGGCGCGAAGGGCCAGGTCGGCCGGCTGCTGACGCTGGTGCCCTACCTCTACTCCCAGGAGACCGACGTACGCCTCGACAAGGCCGCCGCCGACCTCGGTGTCGAGGAAAAGCAGCTGGTCAAGGACCTGCAGGTGCTCTTCATGTGCGGGCTGCCGGGCGGCTATCCCGACGACCTGATCGACGTCGACATCGACGCGCTGACCGCGCCGGACGGCGACCGAGTCATCCGGATCTCCAACGCCGACTACCTCGACCGGCAGCTGCGGCTGACCCCGACCGAGGCGACCGCCGTGATCGTCGCGCTGCGCGCGCTCCGGGGCGGTGCGGTGAGCGCTGAGACCAAGGAGGTCGTCGACCGCACCCTGGCCAAGCTCGAGCAGGCGGCCGCCGAGGGCGCCGCCGGCAGCGTCGACCCGGGCGAGGAGACGATCGACACCTCGCTCGTCCAGATCCACGCCGCGATCGCGACCGCGATCGACCAGGGCCGCCAGGTGCGCATCGACTACTGGGTCCCCGCCCGCGACGAGGAGTCCTCGCGCGTCGTCGACCCCCGCGCCCTGGTCTCGATCCACGACGTCGAATACCTCGACGCCTGGTGCCACCGGGCCGAGGCGCCGCGCAGCTTCCGGCTCGACCGGATCCGGGGCGCCGAGGTGCTCGACACGCCCGTGGTGGCCGCGCCCGAGTCCGGCGAGCGCGCGGATCTCGCCAGCGAGGCCGGGGCGGAGCGTACCGACGCAGGCACCGTGGTCCGGGTCCGGCTCGCGCCGGATGCCCGCTGGGTGGCCGAGTACTACTCGGTGATCGACCCGGTCGAGCAGCCCGACGGCGGGCTCGAGGTGGGTGTGCGGGTCTATGACCAACGCTGGCTCACCCGGCTGCTGATGCGACTGGCTCCCCATGCCGAGCTCGTCGAGATCGACGGCGAGGACCGGTCGGCCCACGCACAGTTCACCGGATCGTTCGCCACGACTGCACGACAGGCTCTCGGCCTGTACCGTTCGAACGCGTAGACTTCTGGCGTTCCCCCTAGACGTAGATGAGGTAGTTCATGTTCACTCCATTGATCGGTATGCCGCAGGGAGCCGAGTGGCTCATCATCCTTGCGATCGTGATCCTCGTCTTCGGCGCTGCCAAGCTCCCCGAGCTCGCCCGCGGCACCGGCCAGGCGCTGCGCATCTTCAAGTCCGAGACCAAGGGTCTGCGCGACGAGGACGAGAAGGAGAAGGGTGAGAAGGTCGAGAAGCCGGCCGAGCTGACCGCCTCCGAGCAGGAGCGCATCGCCGAGCTCGAGCGTCGTGAGGCCGAGATCCGGGCCGAGCGCGAGCGCCTCTCCGGCAACTGAGGCGCACCTTGTCCATCGCCGGTGTTGTCGCGATCCTTCGCGGCACCCCCAAGCATCCCATCGGCGACGACGGCCGGATGGCGCTCTCCGACCACCTGCGCGAGCTCCGTGCGCGGGTGATCAAGGCATCCCTGGCGCTGATCGTCGGCTTCGTCGTCGCGCTGTTCTTCTTCCAGCCGCTCTTCGACCTCGTCATGAACCCGTACCTCCAAGCGGTCGAGATGATGGACATGAAGAGCGGAGCCGAGTCGCTGAGCTCCGTCGACGGTGCGGCCGGCGGCTTCATGCTCTACCTCAAGCTGTGCGGACTGGCCGCCTTCATCGGCACAAGCCCGATCTGGCTCTACCAGATCTGGGCCTTCCTGATGCCTGGTCTGCACGCCCACGAGAAGAAGATGTCGCGCATCTTCGTGGCGGTCGCGAGTCCGCTGTTCCTCGCCGGCGTCGTCCTCGGCTACGTCACCCTGCCCAAGGGCCTGGAGATCCTGTTCGGCTTCGTTCCCGAGGGCTTGACCAACATCGTCGAGTTCAGCGACTACCTCAGCTTCCTGAGCCGTACGCTCCTGGTCTTCGGCATCGCCTTCGAGATCCCCGTCTTCGTGATCATGCTCAACCGGATCGGCGTCCTCCCCGGCGCCGCCCTGGGCAAGTACCGCTCCTGGATCATCGTCGGCTCGTTCGTCTTCGCCGCCGTCGCGACGCCCTCCGGCGACCCGTTCACGATGACGCTCATGGCCGTCCCGATGGTCGTGCTCTTCGGTATCTCCGAGGTCATCGCGCGCATCCACGACAAACGCAAGGCCGCGCGGAAGCAGGACCTGGTCGGGGATCCTGACGTCCCGTCGGTGATCTGACCAGTACGATGCGGCGCGTGACGCGCCAGATCGCCCTGCTTGCCAACCCCACCGCCGGCCGCGGTGACGCCGACCGGATCCTGGACGCGGTCACCGAGCGGCTGACCGTCTCCGGGGCGTCGGTCGAGCACCTCATCGGCGACGACGCCGAGCATGCGCTGGAGCTGGCCCGGAAGGCCGTCGCCGACGGCGTCGACACGGTGGCGACCCTCGGAGGCGACGGCATGGTGCACGTCGCGGTCCAGGCGCTGGCGGGCTCCGAGGTGAGCCTCGGGGTGGTGCCGCTCGGCACCGGCAACGACTTCGCCCGTGCCCTCGGGATCCCGACGGGCGACCCGCTGGCCGCCACGGACGTGGTCGTACGCCACCAGACCCGTCGCGTCGACCTGGGCCGCGCCCGGCGTGCTGGGACGGGCTCTGTCCCGGCGAGCGACACCTGGTTCGCCACCGTCCTCGCCGCCGGCTTCGACGCGGCGGTCAACGAGCGGGCCAACGCGATGCGCTGGCCTCATGGCGACCTGCGCTACACGCTCGCCGCGCTCGCGGTCATCCGCGGCTGGAAGCCGGTGCCCTACCGCCTCGAGATCGAGGACGCGAGCGGCGAGGTCACCGTGCGCGAGCAGCCCGCGATGTTGCTCGCGGTCGCCAACACCGAGTCCTACGGCGGCGGGATGCGGATCGCTGCCGACGCCGACCCGGCCGACGGGCTGCTCGACGCGATCCTCATCAAGCCGGTGTCCCGGCTGGAGTTCCTGCGGGTCTTCCCGGGCGTACGCCAGGCCAAGCACCTCACCCACCCGGCGTTCGAGCGCATCCACGCCCGCCGGATCACCGCGACCGCGCCGGACGTGGTCGCCTACAGCGACGGGGAGCGGCTCGGCCCGCTGCCGCTCGATGTCGAGTGCGTGCCGGGGGCCCTTCGCGTACTGGTCTGAATTGGGCGGGCCGTTGCCTCTCGAGCGGTCTCGACAAGCTCGACCACCGGCGGCGCGGTGTCGGTGCCACCCCGTAGGCTCGTGCGCATGGACGCCTCGCCAGCGGAGAAGTACGCCGCTTTCAAGCGTGACAAGGACTATCCCGTCTACCGGGACTTTGCCGCTCTCTACGACTTCGGGCTCGACGACTTCCAGATCCGGGCGTGCCGGGAGATCGAGGACGGCAAGGGCGTCCTGGTCGCCGCACCGACCGGATCGGGCAAGACGATCGTGGGCGAGTTCGCGATCCACCTGGCGCTGGCCACCGGCCGCAAGGCGTTCTACACCACCCCGATCAAGGCGCTCTCCAACCAGAAGTACAACGACCTGGTCCGGCGCTACGGCTCCGACCAGGTCGGGCTGCTGACCGGCGACAACGTCGTCAACGGCGAGGCGCCGATCGTGGTGATGACCACCGAGGTGCTGCGCAACATGCTCTACGCCGGCTCGCAGACCCTGATGGGTCTCGGGTTCGTGGTCATGGACGAGGTCCACTACCTCGCCGACCGCTCCCGCGGCGCGGTCTGGGAGGAGGTCATCATCCACCTGCCCGAGTCGGTGGCGGTCGTCTCGCTCAGTGCCACCGTCTCCAACGCCGAGGAGTTCGGCGAGTGGCTGACCACGGTGCGCGGCGAGACCACCACCATCATCGAGGAGAAGCGGCCGGTCCCGCTCTACCAGCACGTGATGGCCGGCCGCCGGATCATGGACCTGTTCGCCTCCTCCGACGTCGACGCGGCGGCTGGGTTCGTCAAGGAGGGCGCTCCGGTCAACGGCGAGCTGATGAGGCTGGCGCGCGACGACTGGGCCGCCGGCCGGATCAAGGACCGGCGTACGCCCAAAGACCGGCGCAAGGGCAACGGCAACCGTCGCGTCGGCAACGGTCGCCGGGTCTGGATCCCCTCGCGCGTCGAGGTGATCAACGCGCTGCAGCGCGACAACCTGCTGCCCGCGATCAACTTCGTCTTCTCCCGGGTCGGCTGCGACGCCGCGGTCCAGCAGTGCATCCAGGCCAACCTGCGCCTGACCACGCCCGACGAGCGCGACGAGATCTTCGCCTACGTCGAGGAGGCCTGCTCCGACCTGCCCGACGAGGATCGCCACGTGCTGGGCTACCACGACTGGATCGACGGCCTGAGCCGCGGCGTCGCGGCCCACCACGCCGGCCTGCTGCCGGCCTTCAAGCAGGTCGTCGAGGAGCTGTTCCTGCGCGGGCTGGTGAAGGCTGTCTTCGCCACCGAGACGCTCGCGCTCGGCATCAACATGCCCGCGCGCACCGTCGTCATCGAGAAGCTGTCGAAGTGGAACGGCGAGGCCCACGTCAACCTCTCGCCGGGGGAGTACACCCAGCTCGTCGGCCGCGCCGGCCGCCGCGGCCTCGACGTCGAGGGTCACGGCGTCGTGCTGTGGCAGCAGGGCCTCAACCCGCGCGAGCTGGCCGGTCTCGCCTCGACGCGTACGTACCCGTTGCGCTCGAGCTTCCGGCCCTCCTACAACATGGCGGTCAACCTGGTCCACCAGTTCGGCCGGGCGCGCTCGCGTGAGCTGCTGGAGCAGTCCTTCGCCCAGTTCCAGGCCGACAAGGCGGTCGTCGGGCTGGCACGCCAGGTGCGCAAGGCGGAGGACGCCCTCGACGGCTACCAGGAGGCGGCGACCTGCGACCGCGGCGACTTCATGGAGTACGCCGCGATCCGCCGCAAGATCTCCGACATCGAGAAGTCCTCCTCGCGTGAGCGGCGGGCCGACCGGCGCGAGGAGATCATCGAGTCGCTCTCGAAGCTGAAGATCGGCGATGTCATCGACGTGCCGACGGGCAAGTTCGCGGGTTACGCGGTCGTCATCGACCCGGGCTTCGACCCCGACGGGCCGCGCCCCTACGTGCTCACCCAGGACCGTCAGGCCCGCCGCCTGGCGATGATGGACTTCAACGTGCCGATCGTGGCTCAGACCCGGCTGCGGGTGCCGAAGTCGTTCAACGGCCGCAACCCGCAGATGCGCCGCGACATGGCCTCGCGGCTGCGGGAGAAGACCCGCGACCTGCGGCCGGTGCCCTACGAGGGCTCGCCGAAGGCCCGCAAGGAGCGCAAGAGCTCGGCCGAGACACAGATCTCCGAGCTGCGCCGCGAGCTGAAGGTGCACCCCTGCCACGACTGCCCCGACCGCGAGGACCACGCCCGCTGGGCGGAGCGCTGGTTCAAGCTCTCGCGCGACACCGACGCCCTGCGGCGTCGGGTCGAGGCGCGCACCAACACCGTCGCGCGCACCTTCGACCGGGTCTGCGACGTGCTCACCGCCCTCGACTACCTCGACGGCGAGACCGTCACCGAGCGCGGCACGCACCTGATGCGGCTCTACTCCGAGATGGACCTCGTCGCAGCCGAGGCGCTGCGCGAGGGTCTCTGGGACGACCTGACCCCGTCCGAGCTCGCCGCCGCCCTCTCGGTGCTCGTCTACGAGGCCCGCCGCGCCGACGACGCCACCCCGCCGCGCCTGCCCGGCGGCCGGGTCAAGGACGTCATCGCCGAGACCGTACGTCTCTGGGGCCAGCTCGACGCCCTCGAACGCGACCACAAGCTCGACTTCCTCCGCCAGCCCGACCTCGGCTTCGCCTGGGCCGCCTACCGCTGGGCCGAGGGCGACGAGCTCGACGACGTGCTCAACGAGGTCGAGCTCGCCGCCGGCGACTTCGTCCGCTGGGTCAAGCAGCTCATCGACCTGTGCGGCCAGGTCGCCGACGCCGCCGGCGACGTCCCCCTCCGCCGTACCGCCCGCCAGACCATGGACCTCATCAAACGCGGCGTCGTGGCGTACTCCTCGGTAGTCGAATAACGCCGAGACGTCAGAAATCGACGCCGAGACGTCAGAAATCGACGCCGAGACGTCAGAAGTCGACAGCCAGAGGTCAGTTATCGCCGTTGGAGCCGAGACCTGAACGCCGAGTACGTGCCGGCTGCACAAGGGGCGACGGTTCTGCCGTCCGGCTCCCTGACGGACTCGGCACCGCTACGGTGTCGGCGTGAAGATCGGCGCGCTGGTCATCGCGTACGTCGGTAGGACGTGGATCGGAGTCTTGACGATCGCCTCGACCGGGCTGCGGGTCGGCTTTCGGGCGCGGGCCGTGATCACGAGCGACGGCTTGGTCCTCGCCGGGCCTGTTCGAGTGCAGACCATCCGGTCGGTCGACATCGCCGAGGTCGACATGGTGCTCAACCGTACGTGGGGGAGGTGCCGGGACTCAGAGGGTCGCGTCTCGAACCTCATGGCGGCCTCGGCCTGGTACCTGCGTACGAACGGCCGAGCTCGGCGGGACGATGAGGAGCTGGCGACCTGCTGTGGAATGAGAGCAGGTCGTGGGCGGCTTAGCCCGTCGGGTGCGTCCTTCTGACCTCTCGCCCTCGTTTTTCGACCTCTCGCCGTCAATTTCTGACGTCTCGGCGTCAGATTTCGACGTTTCGGGGTGGGGAAATAGGATGGAGCGGTGGATGTCTCTCCTTATGATGCGCTGCTGTTCGTCTCCTTCGGGGGCCCGGAGAAGACCGAGGACGTGGTGCCGTTCCTGGAGAACGTCACCCGGGGGCGGGGGATCCCGCGGGAGCGGCTGGTCGAGGTGGGGCATCACTACTTCGACCGCGGCGGGAAGTCGCCGATCAACGACCAGAACCGCGCGTTCCTGGCGGAGCTCCGCAAGGACCTGGCCGACAACGGCATCGACCTGCCGGTCTACTGGGGCAACCGCAACTGGGACCCCTACCTGAGCGACACGGTCGCCCAGATGCGGGCCGACGGGATCGAGCGGGCGGCGGTCTTCGCGACCAGCGCCTACTCGTCGTACTCCTCGTGCCGGCAGTACCGCGAGAACCTCTTCACGGCCTGCGACGCGACCGGCGACGTCACGGACGCGCCGGTGCTCGACAAGCTGCGCCACTACTACAACCACCCCGGCTTCGTCGCTCCGGTCGTGGACGGCGTGCTCGCCTCGATCGAGGACCTCCCAGAGGGCGAGCGCGACCAGGCGCGGATCCTCTTCGTGACCCACTCGATCCCGACCTCGATGAACGACAACGCGGGGCCCGAGGGCGGGGCGTACGTCGCCCAGCACCTCGACGTCGCCGGCGTGGTCGCCGAGCAGGTCGCCGAGCGGCGTGGGGTCACCCACGAGTGGGACCTCGTCTACTGCAGCCGCTCGGGCGCACCGCACGTCCCGTGGCTCGAGCCCGACGTCAACGACCACCTCGAGGAGCTGGCCGGCAACGGCGTCGGGGCCGTGGTGATGTGCCCGGTCGGTTTCGTCTCCGACCACATGGAGGTCGTCTACGACCTCGACACCGAGGCGCTGGCGACCGCCGAGAAGCTCGGCATCGATGCCCGCCGCAGCCCGACCGCGGGGGAGGACCCGCGCTTCGTCGCCGCCGTACGCGACCTCCTGCTCGAGCGCGCCGCCGCGGAGCGCGGAGAGGCGGCTGAGCGGGCCACTCTCGGCAGCCGTGGCCCCAGCGCCGACCGCTGCCCGGTGGGCTGCTGCTTCAACCAGCGCTCGCAGCTGCCGACCCTGGCCGGGGAGGACTCGCCTCAGTACGCCGGGTGATCACCTGCGGCATAGGGTCGGCCCCATGACTGACCAACCTGCGCCCAAGCCCGGAGACCTGCTCGCGCTCGCCGTGACGACCGCCCGCGCGGCCGCCGACCTCGTTCGCGAACGGGCCGCCGGCGTGGTCGAGGTGGCGGCCACGAAGTCGACGGCGACCGACGTCGTCACCGAGGCCGACCGCGACACCGAGGCCCTGATCCGCCGGCTGATCTCCGAGCAGCGACCCGACGACGGCTTCTTCGGCGAGGAGGGCGCCAGTGACGGAGAGACGACCGCAGGCACCAGCGGTGTCCGCTGGATCGTCGACCCGATCGACGGCACCGTGAACTTCCTCTACGGCCTGCCGCGCTATGCCGTCTCGATCGCGGCTGAGTACGCCGGAGAGGTGGTCGCCGGAGCGGTCGTCGACGTCCCCGCAGGCACCCTCTACGCGGCCTTCCGCCAGCCTGACGGCTCGGCGGCCGCGGTCAAGGACGGCGAGCCGGTCGCGGTGCGCCAGCCGGCCGATCTGTCCCAGCGACTGATCGCGACGGGCTTCTCCTACGACGCGAGCCTCCGCCGGATCCAGGCCGAGGCGCTGGTGCGGTTCATCCCGGTCGTCCGTGACGTTCGTCGCATCGGTTCGGCCGCCCTGGACATCTGCAGCGTGGCCGACGGCTCGCTCGACGGCTACCTCGAGGAGGGCCTGCACCTGTGGGACCACGCCGCCGCCTGCCTGGTCGCCGAGGCAGCCGGTGCACGCTGGGAGGCCACGACGGGGGTCGGTGGGCGCCGATTCGTCGTCGTCGCGCCGGATCACGGCTACGATGAGCTGCGAAAAGCGGCTGTTCAGGCCGGTTTTCTGCCAGTTGACTCGCTCCCGGGTGTCGTACCGGACTGAAAGCCGCTGGTTGATGTAGATCTATGACCGGCCGGCGTCCGGGAAGGCCCCGGAGCCCCGTCGGCCACAGCCGCGTTCACCCACCCGAAACCCACTGATCATGGATCCCCGTGATAGGGAATACCGCCAGATGAACAGACGTTTCGGCGACGCGGTTCCGATTGAGTGTGCGAAATGAGCCTCAATGGTGCACAATCACGGGCCGTGCCGCTGCCCTCGGGGGCGCGCGGGGGGACTGAAGATGAGTGAGAAGGGGAGTGGCGCATATGGCGACGGACTAC
This sequence comes from Nocardioides luteus, assembly GCF_014648595.1. Taxonomy (GTDB): domain Bacteria; phylum Actinomycetota; class Actinomycetes; order Propionibacteriales; family Nocardioidaceae; genus Nocardioides; species Nocardioides luteus. Next base: position 214,818 of record NZ_BMRK01000001.1, read on the forward strand.
GACGCACCGCGTAAGAACGAAGAAGATCAGTCCGAGGAGAGCATCGAAGAGCTCAAGGCTCGTCGTCATGACAAGAACTCGGGCAAGGTGGACGAGGACGAGGCCGAGGCGGCCGAGTCGTTCGAGCTCCCCGGAGCCGACCTGAGCCACGAGGAGCTCGCGGTCGAGGTGAAGCCCAAGCAGGAGGACGAGTTCACCTGCATGAGCTGCTTCCTGGTCCACCACCGCAGCCAGCTTGCCGACGAAAAGAAGATGATCTGCTTCGACTGCGCGTAGCGCAGTCGAAAGCCGGCGAGTCGGTGCATCTGCATAGCTTGCGCTAGCAAGCGCTCTGTGCTGATGCGCCGACTCGCCGGAAAGCCCGGCGTAAGCCAGGGCGAAGAGCAGAAGGCCGCACGGATCCCGTGCGGCCTTCTGCTATATCGGAACCCCTTGTCTCAGGCGTCCTTCTCCAGCTGCTTGGGCAACCGCCCGACCGACTTCACGAAGTAGTCAGCAGCCCGCCGCTGCACGAACATCCGCGCGAGCGCGACCAGCGCGCCGGTGGCGATCGACCAGGCCACGGCCTCGCCGATGCTCACGTCCGGGTCGGCCGGGTTGGCGGGTGGTTTGCGTCCGGTGGACGCCTTCCAACCCGTGGAGAGGAGCTTGTTGGTGACCTTGGCGGCACCGAGGCCGCTGACGACGGCCATGATCGCCCAGAGCTTGTCGCCCTTGTCAGATTGTGTGGACTTGGACATGCATCGAGCCTAGGCCATGTCCGAGAAGATGGCGCTCAGAGACTCGCGCGCAGGGCGTTGACCGTCTTGGCGAGGGCGACCGGGTGGCGGGTGAAGAGCAGCCAGTAGGGAGCCGGGTCGGCCGGGTCCTCGATGGCGACCCGCACGGCCCGCTTGAGGTAGGGACGAAGCAGCAGGTACGCCCTCGCGTCGGCGTCGCGGCCGGCGAGGTGACGTGACTCGGTCTCGTCGAGCGCGATCGCCTCGCCGAGGAACTGGGCCTCGATCCGAGCGGGCCCGGCGCGGAGCGTCCCGTCGGCGATCGTGATCCGCGCGTTGCCGTAGACGATCATGGCCAGCGCGAACAGGCTGACGGTCGCGGCGGTGATGCCCCAGGCGAGCGCGGCCGGGACCCACAGGATGACCGCGATCCACAGGGTCGCCAGGAACATGACGCCCTGGACCCACCACCTCAGCGGCACGGTCAGTCGCTCGTCGTACGCCGGGGTGCTCACGGATCGTGAGTTTTTCACGCCGGTCAAGGGAGTAACGAATCGGGTGAGGCTCCGAGCATCTAAGGTGCAGGTTGTGTCTGATCTCGAAGTAGCCCTGGTGCGTCTCGACGCGGAGCTGCCACCCCCTGCGTACGCCCATCCGGGGGATGCCGGAGCCGACCTCCGCACCACCGTCGACGTCACCCTGAAGCCGGGGGAGCGGGCCCTGGTGCCGACCGGGATCGCGATGGCGCTGCCGGAGGGATACGTCGGCCTGGTGCACCCGCGCTCCGGCCTGGCCGCCAAGCACGGCCTCTCCATCGTCAACGCCCCCGGCACCGTCGACGCCGGATACCGCGGCGAGGTGAAGGTGGCGCTGGTCAACCTCGACCCCGTTGAGGCCATCGAGCTGCGCCGCGGCGACCGCATCGCCCAGCTGGTCATCCAGCGGGTCGAGCAGGCTCGTTTCGTCGAGGTCTCCGAGCTTCCGGGATCGGTTCGTGGCGATGGGGGCTACGGTTCTACTGGGGGCTTCTCCAGCCGCTGAAGGACAGTGTTAGATATGGCCCCCGAAGACCCACCGCAACCTGAAAGCAGATGGTCGTGAAGTTCCGTCGCAAGTCCACGCCCTCCCACCGCGGAGAGCCATCTGCGTCGTCGGATCACCGGATCCTCCCCGACGAGCGGCCGGTGCCGGCAGCGCCCGAGATCGGGCCCTACGACATCGACTCGGTCCCCGACGGCCTGATCCAGGACGACTGGGTCGACCTCGGTTCGATGATGCTCGCACCGGCGCCCGGCAAGGAGCTGCGCCTCCAGGTGGACGAGGCGTCCGGCCAGATCGCGGCCGTGATGCTCACCGCCGAGGACGGTGCCATGGAGCTGCGGGCCTTCGCCGCGCCCCGTGACGGCGACCTGTGGAACGAGTCGCTGCCGCTGCTGCGCGAAGACGTCCAGCAGCGCGGTGGGGCCACCGCCGACCTGCAGGGCCCGTGGGGCGACGAGCTGATCACCCAGATGAAGGTCAAGCTTCCCGACGGCCAGCCGGCCGTCCAGCAGACCCGCATCATCGGCATCAACGGGCCGCGCTGGATGCTCCGCGCCACCCTGCTCGGCCGGCCGGCGATGGAGCCGAGCGCCGGCAAGGAGTGGGAGCAGCTCCTCGAGCGCGTCGTCGTGCGCCGCGGCAACGAGGCCAAGCCGAAGGGCGAGGCCCTCGAGGTGAAGCTCCCGCCCAACGCCCGTCCCGTCGAGAAGTAGCAGCCACCATGGCCAAGGGGCGCCTGCGCGCGAAGATCAGTGAGTGGGCCAACACGGCCACCATGGACGCCAGCGAGATCCGGGCTGCCTACGTCACTAAGGATGTCGCCTCCGTCGCCGACGCGCCGGACCGTCAGCCGGTGCGGTTGCGGGGGACGTTGCGTACGATCACGTTGCGACCGCGTGGCGGCGTCCCCGCGCTGGAGGCCGAGCTCTTCGACGGCTCCGGCACGGTGATGATCATCTGGCTGGGCCGTCGGCGCATCGCCGGCATCAACCCGGGACGCTCCCTGCAGGTGCAGGGCCGCATCGGGCGCAACGACGGCCAGCGCATCATGTTCAACCCTCGCTACGAGCTGATCCCGGACCCCAACGAATGAGCCAACCACACGTGAGCCCCACCTCCGAGTCCTCTGCCGGCGACGGCCCAGCCGACGACCACGACCACAACCATCCGACGGTCGACACCGTCGAGGCGGTCGTACGTCGCCAGATGTCGGCCGGGCTGGGCGGTGTGCGCGGGATGCTCGAGGCCGGCGTGCCCGGCCTGGTCTTCACGATCGCCTGGCTGGTGACCAAGGACCTCAAGACGGCGCTGATCGCCTCGGCTGCGACCGCGGTCGTCTTCCTGCTCGTGCGGCTGGTGCAGCGCTCGAGCCTGCAGTACGTCGGCAACGCCATCTTCGGCATCCTGATCGGCTTCGCGGTGGTGCGGCTGGCCCAGTCGATGGGCGGCTCGGCCGAGGAGCAGGCGCTTGCCTACTTCCTGCCCGGCATCCTGATCAGCCTCGGCTACACGGTCGTCGTCGGTGGCCTGTGCCTGATCGGCTGGCCGTTCTTCGGCTTCTTCATCGGGGTCGCCAGCGGCGACCCGCTGGAGTGGCACCAGGACAAGCAGATCGTGAAGCTCTGCTCGCGGCTGACCTGGCTCTTCCTCGCCCCCGGCGCGATCGGCGTCGCCATCCAGGGACCGATCTGGTTCCTGGCCTGGAGCGGTGTGATCGACCGTGACTGGGCGATCCTCGCCCTCGGCATCCTCCGCACCGGCCTCGGCTGGGCGCTGCGGATCGCCTGCTACGGCACCATGATCTGGCTGCTCGCGCGCAACCACACGCCGGTCCAGCAGCAGGCCCAGGCCCAGTGAACCTGCGGGTGGTGAGGCCGACGCGCGGAAGCGCGTGGCTCTCGCTGCTCGCCACCCTCGAGATCATGACCGGCGCCGTGCTGGCCCACGGTGCGGCCGGCGGTGCCCTGCCCAGCGCCGGCTGGCTGGTCGCCGCCGGCCTCGCCGTCTTCGGTGCCGGTGTCGTGGTCCTGCAGCGTCGGGTGGGACTGCTCACCGGCGCCGCCGTCGCCGGCGTCACCCAGCTCGGGCTGCACGAGCTCTTCGCAGCTCTCTCCGCGGCGCCCGGTGCCTCCCACGACCACGCCCTCGCCGCCTCGTCGGGGTCCGGCGGCGACGCGATGCTCGCCGCCCACGCGGGTGCCGCGGTGCTCTCCGTCCTCGTCTGGCTGCTGCATCGCCGCGCCCTCGCCGTGGTCGTACGCCGCCTCCCGGTGCCCCGGGTCGCCGTCGTCGGCCGCCTGCTCGCCGAGGTGCGAGCTTTCGTCCCACGGCCCGCCCTGTGGGCCCACGTCTCTCCGCGAAGGGGACCGCCGAGGCTCGCGAGCCTCTGAGATCCCTCTGCGAGCACCACCGGGCGAGTCCCGGTGGCTGTCTTGCGTACCCGAAAATTCGCGAGAAGAGAAGCTTCGAATGCCCGTTCCGACCCAGATCCACCCCGTCTCACCCACAGCCCCGCCTGCCGGTCCGCCCGGCTCGCCCGCCCCACGGCCCGAGCCGCCGTACCGAGCGGGCTGGTGGGCGCTGCTCCGCCCGCTGGTGCTGCGGCTGCACTTCTACGCCGGGGTGCTCGTCGCCCCGTTCATCCTGGTCGCCTCGGTGACCGGGCTGCTCTACACGATCTCGCCGCAGGTCGAGCAGATCGCCTACCGCGACCTGACCCATGTCGGCGCCTCCGGCGGCAGCACGGTCCCGCTCGCCGACCAGGTCGCCGCCGCCCGTGAGACGCACCCCGAGGGCACGGTGGTCCGGGTCGACGTCCCGCAGGCCGCCGACCGCACCACCCGGGTCGTCTTCACCGACGAGACCGTCCCGGCCGACTACGACATGTCGGTCTTCGTGAACCCCTACACCGGTCAGGTCCAAGGACAGGTGCGCAGCTACGGGCAGTGGCTCGGCTTTCGCGCGTGGCTCGACGACCTCCACCGCAACCTGCACCTCGGCGCCCTCGGCCGCAGCTACAGCGAGCTCGCCGCGAGCTGGTTGTGGGTGATCGCCCTGGGTGGACTGGCGCTGTGGGTCGGCAGGCGACGCGGCGAGCGACGGGTTCGCAGGCTGCTCGTCCCGGACCCGCAGGCCCGCGGTCGCGCCCGGACGATGTCCTGGCACGGCGTCGTCGGAGCCTGGGTGCTCATCGGCGCGCTGGCGCTCTCGGTCACCGGGGTGACCTGGTCGCGCTACGCCGGAGCCAACGTCGACGAGCTGCGTACGGCGCTGTCCTGGATGAAGCCGCTGCCCTCCACCTCGACCGGAGCAGCTGCGCCACCAGCGGGGCATGAGCACCACGGTCCGGGCTCGGCGGCCCACAGCGATAATCCCGACGCGCTCGTCCTCGACGGCGTCGGGATCGACGGGGTGCTCGCCACCGCACGCGAGGAGGGGCTCGGCCACCCGCTGTACCTGACCCCGCCCACCGCGGCCGGCAGCGCCTGGACGGCGGCGGAGAACAAACGGGACTGGCCCACGAGCCTCGACTCGGTCACGGTCGACCCGGCTCACGGTGCGGTCGTGGACCGGGTCGACTTCGCCGACTGGCCGCTGATGGCCAAGCTGACCACCTGGACGATCGCCGCCCACATCGGCATCCTCTTCGGCGTCGCCAACCAGGTCGCCCTCGCGGCGGTCGCGATCGGATTGATCGTGGGTATCCTGCTCGGCTACCGGATGTGGTGGCAGCGGCGCCCCCGCGGTGCTGGCAACCTGCGCTTCGGTCGGCCCGTGCCGCGCGGGGCTTGGCGGCGGCTTCCGCCTCCGCTGGTGGTGGTCGGCGTGGCACTCACCGGGGTCGTCGGCTGGTTCTTCCCGCTGCTGGGCATCAGCCTGGTCGCGTTCCTCGCCGTCGACGTGGCGCTGGGCGCACTGCGGCGCAGGAGGGGCTGAGCCGGACCGGGTCAGGCGGCGCAGCCGGCACAGACGCCGAAGATCTCCACCGTGTGGTTGACGTCGGTGAAGCCGTTCTGCGCCGCCACCTTGTCGGCCCAGGTCTCCACGGCCGGCCCGTCGATCTCCACCGCCTTGCCGCAGTCACGGCACACCAGGTGGTGGTGATGGGTGGAGGAGGCGTCGCCGCACAGCCGGTACGTGGACTCGCCGTCGGGCTTGTGGATCACGTCGGCGAGCCCGTCGTCGACGAAGATCTGCAGGTGGCGGTAGACGGTGGACAGGCCGATCTTCTCGCCGTTGGCTCGCAGCGTGGCGTACACGTCCTGGGCGCTGCGGAAGGTGTCCTCGGCGGCGAGAGCCTCCTTCACCGCGGCACCCTGGTTGGTGGCGCGCCGCTTGACCTGCTGGGTTGCTGCCATGGGCGCCATGCTAGTCGGCGCAGGGGCTGGTGCCGTGCCCCGTACGCTGCAACGAGCTGCCGCATCCGAAACACTAATCGGAATCATTCTTACTCGGCGAGGCGTGGTCTCGGCGCTGCCGGGCCGTGCTAGACACACGGTCCATGAGCAGGAGTGCCCCCGATCGGGCGGTGGCGAAGAACCCTGGGCCGAGGCTGGGACAGACGGAGATCGTGGCGGTCGCGCTGCTTGCCGTGCTGCTCTCGCAACGCTGGCTGCTGCCCCTGCTGGACCATGATCTCTTCAACACCTGGGGCACGATCTTCGTCGCCATCGTGGTGCAGTCGGCGCCCTTCCTGCTCGGCGGCGTGCTGCTCAGCGCGATCATCTCGACGTTCCTCTCCGAGCGGGCGCTGAGCCGGATCGTGCCGCGGAGCCCGGCGCTCGGCGTCCCGGTCGCCGGACTCGCCGGGATCGGGCTGCCGGGCTGTGAGTGCGCCGCGGTGCCGGTGACCAACTCGCTGATCCGCCGCGGCGTCGCCCCCGCGGTCGCGCTGACGTTCCTGTTGGCAGCGCCGGCGGTCAACCCGGCGGTGCTGGTCTCCACCGCGGTCGCGTTCCCCGGCCAGCCGGTCATGGTGCTGGCCCGGTTCCTGGCGTCGCTGGTCACCGCCGTGGCGGTCGGCTGGATCATGCTCGCGCGTGGCAGGCTGCTGCTCGAGCGGCTCGCCGGCGCCGGCCGCGACCAGCACGCTCACGAGCGCTCGTTCCTCGGCAACGTCAGTCATGACTTCCTGCACGCCTCCGGGTTCCTGGTGCTGGGCGCCATGCTGGCCGCGGCGGTCAACACCTTCGTACCCCGCTCCGTGGTCGACACCGTCGCCGGACAGGCGGTGCTGGGGATCCTCACGCTCGCGCTCCTCGCGTTCGTGGTGGCGCTCTGCTCGGAGTCGGACGCCTTCGTGGCGGCCTCGTTCACCGCCTTCTCCGACACCGCGAAGCTGGTCTTCCTCGTCGTCGGCCCGGCGATGGACATCAAGCTCGCCTCGATGGAGGCCGGCCACTTCGGCACGGGCTTCGCGCTGCGCTTCGTCCCGCTGGTGATCCTCACGGCCATCGCCTCCGCGGTCGGCGTCGGGTGGTGGTTGCTGTGACGCGTACGACCCAGGCGCTGGTCATCGGCTTCCTCGGCGCCGTCCTGCTGCGGCTCTCGCTCGGTGACGGCTACCTGAGGTACGTCTCGGAGTGGATGAAGTGGCCGCTGGTCGCCACCGGCGTGGTGCTGCTCGGGCTGACTGCGTGGATGCTGCTGCGTCCTGTGCCGGAGGATGGCTCGAAGGACGGCTCGGCGGAGGACGGCCCCGGCCACAAGGTGCCCGCGATGACCTGGCTGGCCATCCTGCCCGGCGTGATCGTCTTCGTCGCCAGTCCGCCGTCCCTGGGCGCCTACCTCGCCGAGCGTCGCGCCGGCGACCCGGTGGCGGCCGCCCCCGACGCCGAGATCCTGCCCCTGCCGGCGAGCGACGGTCCCGTCGACGTCGAGGTCGCCGAGTTCATGTGGCGGGCGGGGGTGGAGGACGGTTCGACGATCGAGGACCGCGACGTACGTCTCACCGGCTTCGTCAGCACCGACGAGTCCGGCAGCTGGTATGTCACCCGCATCGCCATCGCCTGCTGCGCCGCCGACGCCACCGCCTCGCGGGTGCGGGTCGAGGGCCACGCCGACGTACCGCCCCGCGACTCCTGGGTCGCGGTCACCGGCCGCTGGGTCGTGGGCAGCGCGCCCGGTGCCGAGTCGGAGACCGCCATCGAGGCGACCTCGGTCCAGCCGCGCGAGGCGCCGGCCAACACCTATCAGTGACCTCGGTGGTGCGTGTCGGCGGCCGGTCGCCGAGGCTTCTGGTCGGTGTGCTGATCGCGGTCGCGATCGGCGTGGTCGTGCTCACCCGTGACCTGGGTGCCTGTGACGTACCACCCGTACCGGCCGCCTCCGTCGGTCCGGTCGCCTCGCTGGAGGAGTTCTGCGCCGGTGTGCAGACGGTGGCCGACGCCCGCGCCGCCCACATGACTGCCCGGACGCAGGAGACCGGGACGGCGCTGGGCCGCGAGGTGCGGCGGCTGCGGGTGGTCGGTATCCCAGCAGCCACGCCGGCTGCCGCCGTCGCCGGCGTCCGGATGTTGATCGACGACGCGCTCCGGGAAGCCCAGGACCAGGCGCCGGTCGCGCGCGGCGAGGCCGAGGAGATCGCATACGGGCGTCTCGGGAAGTTCCTCACCGAGAGCTGTGGTGCTGGTCGGTGACGGCTCGGCTCACCGACGCCGCAGCAGCACGACGGCGTCCTCGAGCGTCGCGGGCTCACCGGACGGGCTGGTCACCGCACGCTCGCGGTGCTCGACGACGATCCGCTCCCAGTCGTCCTCGGGCAGGTCGAGCTCGTCGAGCTCCTCCTTGGCATCGAGGAATCGGTGCTCGTGGGCGGCGGCATCGGCCCACGACGGTGCGGCCGCGTGGGAGGTGATGAGCAGGTGACCACCGGCGTTCACCAGTGCGGCCGCCCGGCGCAGGATCTCGGTGCGAGGCAGCTCGACGGGGGAGTGGAAGAAGCTGGCGGTCACCAGGTCATAACCCCGGTCGAGCACCGACGGGTCGGACAGGTCGGAGACGACGAAGCGCGCCCGCTCCTCGGTGAGCCCGGCTGCCAGGGCGGCGTCCCGGCCACGGGCGATCGCGTTCGCGGAGATGTCGATGCCGGTGGCTCGCCACCCCTGCTTCGCCAGCCAGACGACGTCGGCGCCCTCGCCGGACCCGAGGTCGAGCGCCGTCCCGGGCTCGAGGCCGGCGGCGATGTCACCGAGCACCGCGTTGACCTTGCCGGACCAGATCCGGTCGTCACCGGCGTACCTGTTCTGCCAGAAGCCGACCGGATCGCTCGGCTCGGCCTGCTCGGTCTGCTCGGCGACGGCGCGGTCGAAGTCCTCGCCCACCAGGGTCGCGTTCACGAAGCTGCCCGCCATGGTGCCGGCACTCATGCTGATCGGGACGTTGGCCATCGGGTTGGAGACGTTGCCGACCGCCCAGATCCGCTCGCTGCTGGTCTTGCCGGTCGCGTCGACGGCGAGGAAGCTGCCGGCCGGGGTGTCGGTGCGGTCGAGGCCGAGGTGGCTCAGGAAGTCGTCGTGGGGACGCAGCTCACCGGCGGTGAAGATCGCGCCGACCTCGGTGGTCTGGCCGTCGGCGGTACGCACGGCAGTGACCTGGTCGCCCTCGCCCAGGACCTCGACGACGGGGGAGGGGACGAGCGTGATCCCGCGGGCCTTCAGCCGCTGCTCGTCGGTCTCGCTGAGCTCGCCGAGGCCGGCGGTGAAGACGACGACGTCGTCGCTCCACTGCCGGAGCAGCTGCGCCTGGTGCATGCTGAGCGGCGAGGTGGTCAGCACCCCGATCCGGCGATCACGTACCTCCCAGCCGTGGCAGTACGGGCAGTGCAGCACGCTGGTGCCCCAGCGCTCGGCGAGACCAGGGATGTCCGGGAGGTCGTCGCTGAGCCCGGTCGCGACGATGGCGGTGCGGGCGGTGATCTGCTCGCCGTCCTCGAGGGCGACGCTGACGCCATCCTCGGTCTCGTCGAGGCGGGTCACGCGTCCGGAACGGACCTTCACGTCGTACGCAGCCAGCTCCTCGCGCCCTTGGCGGAGCAGCTCTGCGGGGTCGGTCCCGTCGTGGCCGAGGACGCCGTGCATGTGCTCGGCGAAGCGGTTGCGGGGAAGGCCGGAGTCGATCACGAGCGTCCTGCGACGGGATCGGCCCAGCATGAGGGCGGCGGAGAGTCCGGCGGCGCTGCCGCCGATGACGATGGCATCAAGAGAACTGGTCATGTCATCCAGTTGACTGCCATAATGTGGATCTAGCAAGGATTCTTGCTGAAACGGCAAATGGGAGGTGGCGCACATGATCGACGAGCTCAAGCAGGTCGGCCCGCGGATCCGAGCGATCCGGCACAGCAAGGGTTGGACCCTCGAGCAGCTGGCCGCGATGGCTGAGATGTCGCCGAGCACCCTGTCCCGGCTCGAGTCGGGCAAGCGCCAGGCGAGCCTCGAGCTGCTGATCCCGCTGACCCGCCACCTCGGGGTGGGTCTCGACAGCCTGGTGACGCCCTCGGTCCCCGATCCCCGCGTCCGCCGCCCGGTGATCCGCCGTGAGAACCACGTCATCGCGCCGCTGACACCTGAGGGATCGCCGGTCAACACCTTCAAGATCACCTATGAGCCGGTCGCGGAGATCCCCGAGCAGCGCGTCCACGACGGCTACGAGTGGCTCTACGTCATCTCCGGCAAGCTGCGCCTCCTGCTCGGAGACCGCGACCTGGTGCTGACCCGGGGCGAGGCGGCCGAGTTCGACACCCGAGTGCCTCACGCCCTCTTCGCCGTCGGCTCCCGCCCGGCGCAGGTGCTGAGCATCTTCAACCGCGACGGCGTACGCATCCACACCCACACCGCCGAGGAGTGAACCCCCTCGGTGCTGGACCGGGGCTTGTGTCATGATGAGAATCATTCTCATTAACGACAAGGGAGGTCCTCGTGAAGCAGGTACCGGTGATCCTGATCAGCGGAGTGGAGGAGCGCGCCATGCTGTCGGCGGCGATCTCGCTCCAGTTCGGCCTCGCCGACGCGGTCATGGTCCGTCACGTCATCGACCCGGAGCGTCAGGTCCTCACCCGGACGGTCAGCGACCTGACCGGTGTGATCGAGCACGAGGAGATCGACCTCGCTCACGCCTGCGTCGCCTGTGCGGTCCGCGAGGACATCGTGCCCACCCTCGAACGGCTCGCCGCCCAGGGCCGCTGGAGCAGCATCGTGGCGTGCCTACCCGTGGCTGCCGAGTCGGTCCAGGTCTGCCGCGTCATCGCCTGGGCTCCGCGACAGGCGCCGCACGTGGACATCGCCGCCGTGGTCGCCGCACTCGGGGGCACCACGGTGACCGCCGACCTCCTCGGCTCTGACCTGCTGGACGAACGCGGGCTCGCCACCTCTCGTGAGGACCGTCGCGGAGTCGCCGAGGTCGCGTGTGCCATCGTCGAGTACGCCGACGTCGTCTGCCTTACCGAGGACCCCGATCCCGCGGAGCACACGTTGGTCGCGACGCTCGCCAGGCCACGTACGCCGCTGGTGACCGACCCCGCCCTCCTGGATGCCACCGCCCTCGTCGCCGGTGTCCATCGTCACGAGGACGTCGAGGCATGGGTCGCCGAGGTACGCCGCGGCGAGCTGCCGCCGCTGCCAGCCGGCGGCGCCTGGCGGCTCGACCTCCGCTCCGAGCGCCCCCTCCACCCGCTGCGCCTGCGCGAGGAGCTGGACATCCTCGGGGGCGGCCCCCGCCGATCGCGCGGTTGCTTCTGGCTCCCGACCCGCCCCGACGACATCTGCGTCTGGGACGGCGCCGGCGGCCAGGTGAGCGTCGGCGCCTCCCGCACCTGGGGCCGCTCGCAGCCCCTCACCCGCATCGTCGTGACCGGCCTCGGCGAGCAGGGCCAGATCGAGGCCGCCTTCACCCGCGCGCTCCTCACCGACGCGGAGATCTCCCAGCGTGGCCAGATCTGGGAGGAGACCTGGGACGGCCTGGAGTCCTGGCTCGGCCCCATCCACCGCGCCGCCTGACCCCAGACCCGCCGAGTCGGCGCAACTGCCCCAGCTTCAGACGCCCAGTCGGCGCAACTGCCTCAGATTCTGACGCCCAGTCGGCGCAACTGCCCCGAGTCCGTGAGGCAGATGCGCCGACTCGACGCGCCACAGCGAGGCAAACGCGCCGACTCGGCGTTTCACAGCGGGGCAGATGCGCCGACTCGGCGTTCCACAGCGGGGCAGATGCGCCGACTCGGCATTCCACAGCGGGGCAGACGCGCCGACTCGGCGTTCCACGGCGGGGCAGATGCGCGGACTCGGCATTCCACAGCGGGGCAGACGCGCCGACTCGGCGTTCCACGGCGGGCATAGAAGAAGGGCCGGATCTGGATCGATCCGGCCCTTCTTCTATGCAGCTAGGGACTCAGCCCGGCCGCCTTCGGCGGCGGGCCTTCGTCGCTCAGCGAAAGTGCACGAGCAAGCTCGACACCTTGCTTCGCTCCTCAGCCCTTGGCGACCCGCTCCTTGAACGCGGAGCCGGCCTTGAACGCCGGGCCCTTGGAGGCCGGGATCTTGATCTCAGCGCCGGTCTGCGGGTTCCGGCCGGTGCGAGCCGAGCGCTCGCGCGACTCGAACGTACCGAAACCAGGCAGCGTGACCTTGTCGCCGTCAGCGACGGCCGCGCTGATCGCCTCGATGGCGGCACCCAGGGCGGCGTTGGCCTGCGTCTGGGTGATCTCGGCCTGCTTGGCGATTTCGCTCACCAGGTCGGTGCGGTTCATGCGATCTCCTTTAATCGTTGATCCGAGCCGCAGCGGTTGACGAGATGCGGCTCATCGCCAGCGTAGGCCAGACCTGGGGATGTTCAATGTTCACGCGCCGTGTGTTTCGCGTCGTTCCGGGCTCTGCGGGGGTTCGAGGAGGCGCCAACCCTCCGCTTGCGTACGTTCGCGCCAGAAGTCGAGGTAGCGCCCACCGCGGGCCAGAAGCTCCTCGTGCGAGCCGCGCTCGACGATCCGGCCACCGTCGAGGACGACGACCTGGTCGGCGGCGACGACGGTCTGCAGCCGGTGGGCGATGACGATGACGGTACGGTCGGCGGCGAGCGCGGTGAGGGCCGACTGCACCGCGGCCTCGTTCTCGGCGTCGAGGGCCGCGGTGGCCTCGTCGAGGAGCACGACCGGGGCGTCCTTGAGGAGCGCCCGCGCGATCGAGACCCGCTGCTTCTCGCCGCCGGACAGCGTGGAGCCGGCCTCGCCGATGCGGGTCTGCCAGCCGTGGGGGAGCCGTTCGACGATGTCGTCTACCCGAGCCAGCCGGGCAGCCTCCCGCAGCTCCTCCTCGGACGCGTCCGGCCGCGACATCACCACGTTCTCCCGAAGGGTGCCCTCGAACAGGTAGACGTCCTGGAAGACGATCGAGACGCGCTGCATCAGGGCCTCGGTGCCGAGGTCGCGTACGTCGACGCCGCCCAGCCTCACCGAGCCGTCCGTGACGTCGTGGAACCGAGCGACCAGACGCAGCAGCGTGCTCTTTCCCGAGCCCGACGGCCCCACGACCGCGGTCAGCGAGCGCGGCGGAGCGGTCAGCGAGACGCCGTCGAGCACCCGGGTCTCCCCGTCGTAGGAGAACCCGACCCCGCTCAGCTCGATCCCGCTGCCGACCGGTGTTCCCGGCGCGGCCGGCTCGGGCAGCGGCGGAACGGCGAGCACGTCGAGCACACGTTGCAACGACCCCTCGGCGATCCGCAGCGCGCTGGAGAGCTCGCCGTAGTCGATCAGCGACTCCACGAACCGCACGGTCAGGACGAGCAGCCCGATCGCCGCGGCAGGCGCGAGCGTGCCGCCGAGGCTGAGGTGGACGGCGAGCGCGATCACCACGGTGAGCAGGGCCTGGATCGAGAGCAGCTGGATCCCGAGGCCGCCGAACCCGGTCACCAGCAGCCGCCGAGACGCTCGCTTCTGCTCGCGCAGCGCGGCCTCGACCAGCTCGTTGCCGTGGACGGTGCGCCCGAAGACCCGCAGCGCGGGCTGGTTGAGCGCGAACTCGACCACCCGCGCCGACCCCTCGGCCATCGCGGCGTCGTAGGCACCTTCGCCGCGGCCGACGATCACCGCGAGCAGCCGGGTGGCGGCCAGCACGGCGCAGACACCCACGAGCAGCGCCAGCGCCAGCCGCCACTCCCAGAACGCCATCGCCACGACCACCGTCACCGGGCTGACCACCGCGGCGATCAGGGGCCGCAGCAGGTGTCCGGGCACCGAGGCGATGTCGGTGGCGCCCTTCGACGCCATCCGGGACAGCTGCCCGGTGCGGTCCCGGTCGTACCAGCCCAGCGGCAGCCGCACCGTGTGCTCGCCGAGGCGGGCGAGGGTGATGTCGAGCAGGTCGCAGGCCAGGTCGTAGCCGTCCAGGTTGCCGATCGTCAGCGCCACGTGGTGGGCGACGAAGAGCCCCAACAGCACACTCAGCCAGGTGGTCGCGGCGTCCCAGTCCTGGCGCAGGGCCGCGTCGAGAACCGGCACGACGCAGGCGAAGGCGAGACCCTGGAGGACGCCGGTGGTGACGAACAGCGCGACCACACGGGCGAGCTGGCGCCGGTGAGGACGGTCCACCAGAGCGGCGAGCAGCCGGACGATGCTGATCATGCCGACTCCTCCTCGGCCCGATCGTCGGCCCAGCCGTCCACCGGGTGGGCGCGCTGATCGGCCGCCCACAGCCGGGCATAGCGCCCGCCACGTGCGAGGAGCTCCGCGTGCGTGCCGCGCTCGGCGACCCGGCCCTCGTCGAGGACGACGATCTGGTCGGCCGCGGTGACCGTGGAGAGACGATGGGCGATCACCAGGAGCGTACGTCCCGCGACCAGGCGCGACAGCGCCCGCTGCACGAGCGCCTCGGACTCGGGGTCGGCGGCCGCCGTGGCCTCGTCGAGCACGAGGATCGGGGTGTCGGAGAGCAGCGCCCGCGCGATCGCGACCCGCTGCCGCTCGCCGCCGGAGAGCTGGGCGTCCTCACCGACCACCGAGTCGTAGCCGCGCGCGAGCTCCTCGATGCGGCCGGAGATCTGCGCGGCCTCCGCCACGCGGCGTACGTCCGCGTCGGGCGCCTCCGGGTGGGCGAGCCGGATGTTGTCCCGGATCGAGGTACGCAGCAGACCGGTGTCCTGGAAGACGAAGGAGACCTGCGCGTAGAGCTGAGCGCTCGTCATCTCCCGCAGGTCGACCCCGCCGATCGTGATCCGCCCCGCGACGGGGTCGGCGAAACGGGGCAGGAGCTTGGCCAGCGTCGACTTGCCCGAGCCGGAGTGGCCGACCAGCGCGGTGACGGTGCCGGGCTCGAGCACGAGGTCGACGTCGCGGAGCACCGCGGGTGAGCCGGGGGAGTAGGCGAAGGAGACGCTCTGGAACTCGACGCGAGCGGAGCCAGGCACGGGGCCGAGATCATCAGGCTCAGGAAGCTCCGGCTCCGCGAGCAGCCGCTGGATCCGCCGGGCCGCCTCGGTGGCCTCGCGCAGCTCGCGGGCGGCGTAACCCGCCACGGTGACGGGCGCGGTCATCGCCAGGCCGAGGACGAGGAAGGGGACCAGGTCGGGCCCGGTGATCCACGAGACGCGCAGCATCCAGACCCCGGCGCCCAGGACGAGCACCAGCGTCAGCGCAGGTGTCAGCGCGAGCTCCATGAGCAGCATCCCGAGAGCGGAGTGGCGCATCCAGGCACGGTTGAAGCCACCGAACCGCACCGCGACCTCGGCCAGCCGCTGATGGGCCCGGCCGGTCGCGCCGAAGGTCTTGATCTCCGCGATCCCGCCGGTGTTCTCGACCGTCGCCGCGGCGAGCTCGGCCAGCCCGGCGTCATAGTCGCGGTAGAGCGCACCCGCGCCGCGCATCGAGATCCGGAAGCCGACCACCCCGAGCGCGAGCGGCACCAGGGTGACCAGGGCGAGCGGCGGCGAGACCACGAAGAGATACACCGCCACCACCACAGGCATCGTGATCGCCGCGGTCAGCTCCATGACCGAGTGGGCGACCAGGTGGTGCAGCGCGGCGACGTCGTCCTGCACCGCCTTCTTGACGGTGCCGGAGTTGCGCTCGGTGAACCAGGCCAGCGGCACCCGGCCCAGCCGCGCCACGAGCCGCCGGCGCAGGTGGATCGAGAGGTCCAGGTCGGCGACGTGGGAGAGCCACGAGGAGCCGAGCACCGTCGCCAGCCGCACCAGCAGCGCCGCCACGCTCACCCAGACCACGACCCAGGCGCGCTCGGCGTCCACCGCAGAGCCCGACGCGGCCGGCAGCAGGATCCGGGCCAGCTCGACGATTCCGACCAGCGGCACCAGCGCGGCGACGGTCGAGGCGACCATCAGCAGCAGGCTGCCGAGCAGCCTTCCGCGGACAGGTCGAAGCGTTTGGAGGAGGGGTGAGCGCAAGGAATGTCCTGCCGAGATCGAGGGGTTGCTGCGTACGAGCCTTGAGGAGCGGTCAGCCGCCGTGGCCGTTCGGAGCCAGGAGCCGCTCGAGCTCGTCCTCCTTCTCGGTCGGGACGACGAAGAGGAGCTCGTCGCCCTGCTCGAGAGGCTGCTCGGGTGTGGGTACGTAGACCTGCCCGTCACGCAGCAGCGTGACCAGCGCGCAGTTCTCCGGGAACGGCACCAGGCCGGTCGGCTTGCCGACGTAGGGGGAGTCGGCCGGAAGCGTGATCTCGACCAGGTTGGCCTGGCCCTGCCGGAAGGTGAACAGGCGCACCAGGTCGCCGACGGTGACGGCCTCCTCGACCAGCGCGGACATGATCCGCGGGGTGGAGACGTTGACGTCGACGCCCCAGGCCTCGGTGAAGAGCCACTCGTTGTTGGGGTGGTTGACCCGGCCGACCGTACGCGGCACCCCGAACTCCGTCTTGGCCAGCAGCGAGCAGACCAGGTTGGCCTTGTCGTCACCGGTCGCGGCGATGACCACGTCACAGTTGTCCAGGCGCGCCTCCTCGAGCGAGGAGAGCTCGCAGGCGTCGGCCAGCAGCCACTCCGCGTCGGCGACCCGCTCGGGCTTGATCGAGCCCGGGTTCTTGTCGATGAGGAGCACCTCGTGGCCGTTGGTGATCAGCTCGCGGGCGATGGAGCGGCCTACGGCGCCCGCTCCGGCGATAGCAACTCTCATCGTCAGTCGTCCTCGGGGCCGTGCTTGATGGTCTTGTAGGCCTGCGCGGTGTTCTCCTCGCGCATCACGATGTGGAGCACGTCGCCCTCCTGGATGACGCTCTCGCGCACCGGCAGGACACCCTCGCCGAGCCGGTCGATCCAGGCGATCCGGCTGCCGGACTGCTGCTGGAACTTCACCGTCCGCTGACCGACCCAGGACTCGGGCATGAGCACCTGGTCGATGCGGATGTTGCCGGACATGTCCCGGAAGTCGGGCTCGGCACCGGCCGGCAGGAGCCGGCGGAGCACCTGGTCGGCGGTCCACTTCACGGTCGCCACGGTGCTGATCCCGAGGCGCTGGTAGACCTCGGCGCGGCCGGGGTCGTAGATGCGGGCCACGACCTGCTGGATGCCGAACTCCTCGCGCGCGACCCGGGCGGCGATGATGTTGGAGTTGTCACCGCTGGAGACCGCGGCGAACGCCTCGGCGCGCTTGATGCCGGCCTTGAGCAGCACCTCGCGGTCGAAGCCCATCCCGGCGACCTTGTCGCCGTTGAAGCCCGGCCCGAGGCGTCGGAACGCGTCGGGGTTCTGGTCGATGACCGAGACCGTGTGGTTGCGGTCCTCGAGGCTCCTGGCCAGGGTGGAGCCGACACGGCCACAGCCCATGATCACTACGTGCACCGTGTCATGATTGCACTCGTCCGGCTGTCGCGTCGCGTACGCCCGCGGGGTTGGCGTGTTCGCGCTGGTGGCGCGCTTCACGCTGATCCGAAAGCGCACGGAAGCGGCGATGTGCCGTAGCGTCTGCGGTTGTGGGTGTTGGTGACGTATCCAAGCGGATCCTGATCGGGCGCAAGCTCCGCAGCTCGCAGCTCGGTGAGACGCTGCTGCCGAAGCGCATCGCCCTCCCCGTTTTCGCCAGCGACGCGCTCTCC
The DNA here is from genome assembly GCF_014648595.1 of Nocardioides luteus. GTDB lineage: Bacteria > Actinomycetota > Actinomycetes > Propionibacteriales > Nocardioidaceae > Nocardioides > Nocardioides luteus. Next base: position 232,600 of record NZ_BMRK01000001.1, read on the forward strand.
TCGGTGGCCTACGCCCCCGACGAGGTCTTCATCATGCTCTCGGTCGCCGGCGCTTCGGCCTACGTGTGGTCCTGGAAGATCGCGCTGGTCGTCGTCCTGGTCATGATCGCGGTGATCGCATCCTACCGGCAGACCGTGCACGCCTACCCCTCCGGCGGTGGCGACTACGAGGTGGCGAGGGTCAACCTGGGTGACAAGGCCGGTACGACGGTGGCCAGCGCCCTGCTCGTCGACTACGTCCTCACCGTCGCGGTCTCGATCTCCTCGGGCGCCAACTACGCAGGGGCGGCGATCCCGTTCCTACGTGGCCACGAGGTCCTGCTGGCTATGGGCCTGGTCGTCCTGCTCGCCGCGATGAATCTGCGCGGCATCCGCGAGGCCGGCACCGCGTTCGCGATCCCGACCTACCTGTTCATGTTCGCGATCGGCGCGATGGCGGTCACCGGCTTCGTCCGGATGGCGACCGGTGACCTGCCGAAGGTCGAGAGCGCCTCGCTCGACATCGCGCCCGTGCCCGGCTGGGAGGAGCCGCTGGGCGGGCTGGCGCTGGCCTTCCTGCTCGCCCGGGCCTTCTCCTCGGGGTCGGCGGCGCTGACCGGCGTGGAGGCGGTCTCCAACGGCGTACCGGCCTTCCGCAAGCCCAAGTCGAGGAACGCCGCCACCACTCTGGCCATGCTGGGCCTGGCCGCGATCACCATGATGATGAGCGTCATCGTGCTGGCCCGCGAGATGGGCATCCGGATGGTCGACCCCGCCGAACAGCACCGGCTGCTGCTCGACGGCGTGCCGCTCTCGGACAGCCACGTCCAGGACCCGGCCATCGCGCAGATCGGGCGGGCGGTCTTCGACGGGTTCCCGCCCGCGTTCTACCTGGTCGTGGTCGTCACCGGCCTGATCCTGGTGCTCGCCGCCAACACCGCGTTCAACGGCTTCCCCGTGCTCGCCTCGATCCTGGCCAAGGACGGCTACGCCCCGCGGGCGCTCGGCGCCCGAGGCGACCGGCTGGCCTACTCCAACGGCATCGCCTTCCTGGCGATCATGGCGATGGTCCTGATCCTCGTCTTCGAGGCCGAGACGACGCGGTTGATCCAGCTCTACATCGTCGGCGTCTTCGTCTCCTTCAACCTCAGCCAGCTCGGCATGATCCGTCACTGGACCCGCGAGCTGCGCACGACCCGCGACCCCGGCGTACGCCTGCGGATGCAGCGCTCGCGGTTGATCAACACCGTCGGACTGTGCCTGACCGCGGTGGTGCTGGTCGTCGTGCTGGTCACGAAGTTCCTGGCCGGGGCCTGGATCGCGATCCTGGCGATGGTGATCTTCTACGCCGGGATGCGCAGCATCAGCCGCCACTACGCGAACGTCGCGCGCGAGCTCGCCGCCGACGAGCAGGACCGGGTGCTGCCGACCCGGGTGCACGCGATCGTGCTCGTCTCGAAGCTCCACAAGCCGACCTTGCGCGCGCTCGCCTTCGCCCAGGCCACCCGGCCGAACGCACTCGAGGCGGTGACCGTCTCGACCACCGACTCCGACACGGCCGAGCTGCTGGAGCAGTGGGACGAGCGCAACCTGCCGATGCCCCTGAAGGTGCTCCACTCGCCCTACCGCGAGCTGGTCCGGCCGGTGGTCGAGTACGCCTCGGCCATCCGGGACGCCAACCCGCGTGGTGTGGTGGCCGTCTACATCCCCGAGTACGTCGTCGGCCGGTGGTGGGAGCAGTTCCTGCACAACCAGACCGCACTGCGGCTCAAGGGCCGGCTGCTGTTCACCCCCGGCGTCATGGTGATCTCGGTTCCCTACCAGCTGGCTTCGGGCAAGGAGCGTGCCAAGGAGATGCGCGACGAATACTGGCTCGCCCCCGGCCTGCGCCGCGGAAGCGGCCGTCGATGAGCCGGGGCAACCGCGGCCGTCGGCCACGTCCGAAGGCGGCCAAGGGCGAGTCCTACGCCGGTCGGCGCTTCGAGGTCGAGATCGGCCCGGTCGCGCACGGCGGCCACTTCGTCGCCCGGTTGCAGATCGAGGACGCCTCCCGGGTGGTCTTCGTACGCCACGCCCTGCCCGGCGAGCGAGCCGTCGTCGAGATCACCGAGGGGCGTGCCGGTGACCGGTTCTGGCGCGGCGACGCCGTCGAGGTCCTCGAGCCGGCGCCGGAACGGTTGGTTCCGCCCTGTCCCTACGCCGGCCCCGGCCTCTGCGGCGGCTGCGACTTCCAGCACGTCGCCCTGCCCGCCCAGCGTGAGCTGAAGGCGAGCGTGCTGCGCGAGCAGCTGGTGCGGCTCGGCGGCCTGGCCGCCACCGACCCGCTGGTCGCCGACCTCAGCGTCGAGGCGGTCCCCGGCGACGTCGACGGCCTCCGCTGGCGCACCCGTCAGCGCTACGCCCGGATGCCTGACGGCGGCCGCGCGATGCGCAAGTACCGCTCCCACGAGGTCATCCCGATCGCCGACTGCCTCATCGCCGCGCCCGACGCCCGCGAGCCGGCTCCCGGCACGGTGGTCGAGAAGGTCGCCGTCGACGGTTCCGAGCACGCCTTCAAGGTCGCCGCCGACGGCTTCTGGCAGGTCCACCCCGGCGCCCCGACAGCGCTCGTCTCGGCCGTGCTCTCCGCCCTCTCGCCGGCCCCCGGCGAGTCTGTCCTGGACCTCTACGCCGGCGTCGGCCTCTTCTCGGCCTTCCTGGCCGACCGCGTCGGCCCGGCGGGACGGGTCGTGGCCATCGAGGGCGACCCGACCGCCTCCTCCCTCTCGGTCGGCAACGTCCCCGCCGCCGAGGTGTCCGCCGGCGACGTCGCTACCGTGCTCGGCGGCCTCGAGCCGGGCCCCTTCGACCTCGTCGTCCTCGACCCGCCCCGCGAGGGCGCGCGTCGCGCGGTCGTCGAGGCGGTCGCCGCTCGGGCCCCTCGCAAGGTGGCGTACGTCGCCTGCGACCCCGCCGCCCTCGCCCGCGACGTCGCGATCTTCGCCGAGCACGGCTACCACCTCCGCTCCTTGCGCGCCTTCGACCTCTTCCCGATGACGCACCACGTCGAGGCCGTCGCGCTGCTCACCCGCTGAAGCGGCCCTCCGGTGGTCGATCTCGTCGAGACCTGGTTGCCCCGGTGGTCGGATATCTGTTGCGCCCGCACCGGATCAGCGCTGTGCTACTCCCGTGAGCGATGACCTGTGGGGTACCGACCGGCTCGACCTGCCCGCCTACCTGGAGCGCATCGGCCGCACCGAGCCGCCGGGCCCTTCACGTGAGGCGCTGGAGGAGCTCTACGACGCCCATCTGCGCACCTTCACCTTCGACAACATCGACGTGCTGCTCGACCAGCACCCTGGCGTCGACCTGCCCGACGTGCAGGCGAAGTTCGTCGGCCGGGGGAGGGGCGGCTACTGCTTCGAGCACGGCACGCTGTTCGCGGCGGTCCTGGACCGCCTCGGCTACGCCGTCGAGCGCCGCCTCGCCCGGGTCGGCGACCCCACCGCCGCAGGACGTACGCATCTGGTGGCCGCCGTCGACCTCGGCGGCGAGCGGCTGCTGGCCGACCCCGGGTTCGGGCTGAGCGTGTGGCGGCCGATCCCGCTGGTCGACGGCGCGGTCGACGAGATGGGCGGCATCACCCACCGGGTGCGGCGAGGGGAGTTCGGCTGGGCGCTGGAGCGCGCCAAGGGTGACGGCTGGGAGCTCATGCACACCCACGACGAGGCGCTGGTGGTGCCCGTCGACGTAGCGATCGGCCACCACTACACCAGCACCCACCCCACGGTGCACTTCCGTCACCGGCTGATCACCACCAAGCTCCTCGCCGACCGCCACGTCAGCCTCACCCACAACACGGTCACCATCCGCCGCGAGGGCCAGGAGACCGAGCACCGCGAGATCGGGCTCGACGAGGTGATGGCCTACCTCGAGGAGCTCGAGGTGCCGCTCACCGACGACGAGCGGGTCCGCCTCCGCGAGCGGTTGGCGTCGCTCGACTAGGGGCAGGCGCGGGGAACTCGGCAGCGTGCTCGATGGCCCACGTGGCGAAGGTGGTGGCTGGTCGCCCGGTGAGGCGTTGGAGATGATCGGTGATGCGGGTTGAGGCCGGTCGCTGCGTCGAGGCCGCGATCAGTGCTTCGACGAGGGGCTGTGGCCGACCGTCAGTGAGCATGCGCGCCCGCGCCTGGTCTACCGGGAGCGGCCGGAAACGCAACGGGCGCTGCAGCGCGGCACCTAGTCGACCCACCTGCTCGGCGCGGGTGAGGGCTTCGGGGCCGGTGAGGAGATACGGGCCGTCGTCGAGGTGGGCGCGCGGCGTGAGCAGTGCGGCGGCGACGGCGCGGGCGACGTCTCGTTCGTCGACCACGGGTGTACGCGGAACGTCTGGGCCGGCGACCTCGTCGGTCACGCGCAGCTGCGCCACCCAACCGCGTGCGTTCGACGCCAGCGTGTCGCTGCGCAGCACGATCGGATCCAGGCCGGCTTCATCCAGCAGGGCCTCCACCTCTGCATGGACCTGGACGATCGGATCGCTCTGCTGAGGTGCGCTGTCGTCGATGGCGGTCGACGACAGGTAGACGACGCGAGGCGAGGTCCTGACGAGCTCGGCGAGGATCTTCCGAGCCGGGCTGGCATCGAGTAGCGGCCAGATCAGGAAGACCGCGTCCATCCCGTGGAGCGCTGCACGTACGTCAGCGGGGTCCGTGAGGTCACCCACCAGCCAGTCGACGTCAGGTCGCGGCCCGGGCGATCGCCGCACCAGGCATCGCACGTGCGTGTCGAGCGCTACGAGCCGATCGACCACTTCCCGACCGACGTTGCCGGTCGCGCCGGTGACGAGGATCGATGGACGGTGACGAGAACCCGCGGGGCCAGGTGTGTCAGGCATGATCGGGACGCTAAGGGTTCATGTCGACATGAAGGCAAGGTGTGATGGTGCGGACGATCGGTGAGGTGGCCGCAGAGGTCGGCGTCGAGCCCCATGTGCTGCGGCACTGGGAACAGGTGGGCGCACTCACTGTGAGCCGCGACGGGAACGGATATCGCACCTATGACGACCGCGCTGTCGAGCAAGCACGCACGGTGCTGAAGCTCCGGCGGGTGGGGCTCTCGCTGCCCGAGGTGATCGCCGCCATGGCGCCGAAGAAGGCAGCCGCGCAAGCGATCGTGACGGCGAAGATCGACGACCTGGAAGGCGAGATCACCCGTACGCGGCAAGCGATCACGTTCTTGCGACACACGGCCGAGTGTCGCCATCGATACCTCGACGACTGCCCCGAATGTGCGAGCTTCGTCCGGGAACCCTGAGTCGCGACCGCGAATCTCGACCGCGGGTCTCGACCGCCGACGTTGCCTGCTCGCCGTCGGCGGGGCCCCATGCGACGGTCAGCGCCCGGCGTCCTCGATCATCTGGATCGCCATCGTCGGGTCCTCGGAGAGGTCGGTGATCAGCTGGCGACGCTCGAGGAGGGCTTCGTCTAGCTGAGGCCCGATGCCGAGCAGCTCGCGCGTCCCGGCGGTCGGCAGCGCGTCGAGCACGCGGCGACGGCGGCGCGAGGAGGGAACCACCCGCGCCAGCACGCCGGCCACCGACCGGGTCGCCTCCGCAAACGGTGCGGTCAGCGGGTCGGTGATCGGGCTCAGCCAGTCGGCGGCACGGACCGCCTCGGCCTGGGAGGTGCGTGCCTTCAGATCCCCGAGACGTACGTCCTGCAGCGCCTGCTCCAGCCGACGCTGCTCGGCAGCGGCGCGGCCGACGAGGACGGCTGCGCCGAGCGCGCCGAGGAGAGCGAGGCTAGCGACCAGCATGGACGCGTACCTCCGCCACGACGCCTTCGTCGGCGAGGCGCTCGCGCAGCGACTCGGCGGCCTGGTCGTAGACCATCTTGGAGAGCAGCGCGGGCCGCACCCGGTGGAGCATCGCGGCGGCCTTGGACTGGGCGGAGGCCAGCTCGAGCGGGTTGAGGATGCGGATGCTGAGCAGCCGGTCCTCCAGCGGCAGCTCGGCCTGAGCGGTGCGCGGGGCCGAGAGGTCGGCCTGCTCGAGCCGCCACATCAGCCCGATGGTCTCGGCGCGCAGCGCTTTGTTGGCGCGCTGCAGGCGCCACGCGACAGCGGCGGCGGCCGTGGCGACCAGCAGCGCGACGACGGCGATCAGGGTGCTCAACGCTCTCCTCGCATCACTCGCGGCCTCGACGGGAACCGTTCTCCCGGGGCCAGGACGGACCAATCATGCGGCATCCGAGGATCGCCGTCAGCGGCGGTGGTCACAACTCGGCACGCCGGGTGATTCGAATTGTCGTTCGATATCGTGTATCTTGATGTCAAGAGATTGAGGCGGGTGACCGCCTCCCAAAGGTTAGGTGAGCCTTCGTTTTCCTGGTGCAGGTGGCCGGGGCAGGATGGGGTTCCAAAGACTTGAATTCGTACGTCTGTGGACGCGAGCAAGGAGATGAACGCGTTGGCCAGCAAGGACAGCTTCGGTGCCAAGAGCACTCTGGACGTGGACGGTAAGTCCTACGAGATCTTCCGCCTGGATGCGGTCAAGGGTGAGGGCCTCGACGTCGCGTCGCTGCCCTTCTCGCTGAAGGTGCTGCTGGAGAACCTCCTGCGCACCGAGGACGGCGCGAACATCACCGCCGACGACATCAAGGCGCTTGCCGGGTGGGACGAGACCGCCGACCCCGTCAACGAGATCCAGTACACGCCGGCGCGCGTGATCATGCAGGACTTCACCGGCGTTCCCTGCATCGTCGACCTGGCCACCCTGCGTGAGGCCGCGGCCGAGCTCGGCGGCGACCCGACCAAGATCAACCCGCTCTCGCCCGCCGAGATGGTCATCGACCACTCGGTGATCGCCGAGGTCTTCGGCACCCCCGAGGCCTTCGAGCGCAACGTCGAGATCGAGTACGAGCGCAACCGTGAGCGCTACCAGTTCCTGCGTTGGGGACAGACCGCCTTCGAGGACTTCAAGGTCGTCCCGCCGGGCACCGGCATCGTCCACCAGGTCAACATCGAGCACCTGGCTCGCACCGTCTACACCCGCGAGGTCGACGGCGTGCTGCAGGCCTACCCCGACACCTGCGTCGGCACCGACTCCCACACCACCATGGTCAACGGCCTGGGTGTGCTCGGCTTCGGCGTCGGCGGCATCGAGGCGGAGGCCGCTCTGCTCGGCCAGCCGGTCTCCATGCTGATCCCGCGCGTGGTCGGCTTCAAGCTCCACGGCGACCTGCCCGAGGGCTCGACCGCCACCGACCTGGTGCTCACCATCACCGAGATGCTGCGCAAGCACGGTGTGGTCGGCAAGTTCGTGGAGTTCTACGGCGCCGGCGTGACCGCGCTGCCGCTGGCCAACCGCGCCACGATCGGCAACATGTCGCCGGAGTTCGGCTCCACCGTCGCGATCTTCCCGGTCGACGAGGAGACCATCAACTACATGCGCCTGACGGGCCGCTCCGAGGAGCAGCTCGCCCTGGTGGAGAAGTACGCCAAGGAGCAGGGCCTGTGGCACGACCCGGCCGCCGAGCCGCGCTTCTCCGAGACCCTCGAGCTCGACCTCGCCACGGTCGTCCCGAGCATCGCCGGCCCCAAGCGCCCGCAGGACCGCGTCCAGCTCACCGACGCCAAGTCCTCGTTCGAGGGTCACCTGCCGACGTACACCTCCCAGGCGGACGCCAAGATCCCGGTCAAGCTGGCCGACGGCACCGAGTTCGAGCTGGAGAACGGTGCGGTCACGATCGCCTCGATCACCTCCTGCACCAACACCTCCAACCCGTCGGTCATGATCGGCGCCGCGCTGCTGGCGAAGAACGCGGTCGAGAAGGGCCTGGCTCGCAAGCCGTGGGTCAAGACCACGCTGGCTCCCGGTTCCAAGGTCGTCACCGACTACTACGACAAGGCCGGGCTGACCCCCTACCTGGAGAAGGTCGGCTTCAACCTGGTCGGCTACGGCTGCGTGACCTGCATCGGCAACTCGGGTCCGATCATCCCCGAGGTCTCCGCCGCGGTGAACGACAACGACCTCGCCGTCGTCTCGGTGCTCTCCGGCAACCGCAACTTCGAGGGTCGCATCAACCCCGACGTGAAGATGAACTACCTCGCGTCGCCGCCGCTGGTCATCGCCTACGCCCTGGCCGGCAACATGAACCTCAACCTTCTCGAGGACCCGCTCGGCCAGGACAAGGACGGCAACGACGTCTACCTCCGCGACATCTGGCCCTCGCCGGCCGAGGTCGAGGAGACCATCGCCACCGCGATCGACTCCGACATGTTCACCAAGGACTACGCCGACGTCTTCGCGGGCGACGAGCGCTGGCAGAACCTGCCGACCCCGACCGGTGACACCTTCACCTGGGACGAGGAGTCGACCTACGTACGCAAGGCTCCCTACTTCGAGGGCATGGCCAAGGCTCCCGAGCCGGTGACCGACATCGAGGGCGCGCGAGTGCTGCTCAAGCTGGGCGACTCGGTCACCACCGACCACATCAGCCCGGCGGGCAACATCAAGAAGGACTCGCCGGCCGGCCAGTACCTCACCGAGCATGGCGTCGAGCAGCGTGACTTCAACTCCTACGGCTCGCGCCGAGGCAACCACGAGGTCATGATCCGCGGCACCTTCGCCAACATCCGGATCAAGAACCAGATCGCGCCGGGCACCGAGGGTGGCTACACCCGCGACTTCACCCAGCCCGACGGCCCGGTCAGCTTCGTCTACGACGCGGCGCAGAACTACGCCGCGGCCGGCACTCCGCTGGTGGTCCTCGGTGGCAAGGAGTACGGTTCCGGCTCCTCGCGTGACTGGGCCGCCAAGGGCACCTCGCTGCTGGGCGTGAAGGCGGTCATCACCGAGTCGTTCGAGCGCATCCACCGCTCCAACCTCATCGGCATGGGCGTCATCCCGCTGCAGTTCCCCGCGGGCCAGAACGCCGACAGCCTCGGTCTGACCGGTGAGGAGACCTTCTCGATCACCGGCATCACCGAGCTCAACGAGGGTCGCACCCCGAAGACGGTCAAGGTCACCACCGACACCGGTGTCGAGTTCGACGCGGTCGTCCGCATCGACACCCCCGGTGAGGCCAACTACTACCGCAACGGCGGCATCCTGCAGTACGTCCTGCGCAGCCTGGTCAACGCCTGATCCTGACCGCTGAACGGCCCGTCACCCCGTGTGGGTGGCGGGCCGTTTCGCATCGGTCGGGTACGACGGGGAGTTCGACAGGGGTTACTGGCGCGTAACCCCCGCCGAACTCCCCGTCGTACCCCGGCAGACCGCTGCCTGGTCCCGCTGCTCCTAGGTTCGTTCTGGCCTGGGGGCGCCTCGGATGATCGCGAAGCATGGGTCTCGGACGCCGGGGACGGTCTCGGTCGCCACGAACCGCAGGGAGAACATGCGATGACGATCAAGCAGCGAGATATCACTGAGACGAAGGTCGTCCTGATCACCGGGGCCTCGAGCGGCATCGGAGCCGCGACCGCACGCCGACTCGCGGGGGAGGGGCACACGGTCGTGCTCGGGGCACGCCGCCGCGAGCGCCTCGAGAAGATCACCGCCGAGATCACCGACGACGGAGGTACGGCACTGGCGGTCCCGCTCGACGTCTCCGAGAAGGAGAGCGTACGAGCCGCCGTCGACCAGGCCGTCGACGCCTACGGCAGGCTCGACGTGCTGGTCAACAACGCCGGTGTCATGCCGCTCTCCCCGCTGGCCGCCCTGCATGTCGAGGAGTGGGAGGCCATGATCGACGTCAACATCCGCGGGGTGCTCCACGGGATCGCCGCGGCCCTGCCCGTCATGGGCGCCCAGCGCAGCGGCCACATCATCAACGTGGCCTCGACCGGTGCCCACGAGGTCGTACCGACCGCGGCCGTCTACTGCGCCACCAAGCACGCCGTCTGGGCGATCAGTGAGGGGCTGCGGATCGAGTCAGAGCCGTGGCTGAAGGTCACCACCATCACCCCCGGTGTGACCGAGTCCGAGCTGGCCGACTCGATCACCGACCCCGGCGCCCGCGACGCCATGCGTGCCTACCGCGCCAACGCCCTCCCCGCCGCCGAGATCGCAAACGCCATCTCCTACGCCGTGACGGCAGAGGCGGACATCAACGAGCTCATCCTCCGCCCGACGACCCAGCGGCCCTGACCGGTTCGCGTACGACGGGGAGCTCGGCAGGGGCTACCTGCCCGTAACCCCTGTCGAACTCCCCGTCGTACCCCCGGCTCCGGCGGGCCTGTGGATAACTTCTGCAGGAAGATCGGCAGCGGGTGATGATCTCGGCATGGTCGTTTCCGCCGAGCTCTTCGAGCCGCCTGCCTTCCATGTACGTCGGCCGGGGCTGGTGCGGCCTGTGCGTATCGATCCAGCGGGGCGGGCCGGGCCGACGCGGGGGCAGGCGGCCGGGAAGGGGTGGCGGCGCACCAGTCGCGGGTTCTACCTCCCCGCTCGGTACGACGCCGACTCGCCCGAGCAGCGGATCGTCGAGGCCGCGGTCACCCTCGGCCCGGACGACGCGGTGACCGGCTGGGCGGCACTGCGCTGGCTCGGCGGGGTCGGGTTCGACGGCGTCGATCTCGGCGGGGAGGTGCCCGTGCCGCTGCTGACGATCGGCCACCGCATCGACCCGCCGCCGGGCGCGTTCGTCACCGCCGAGCGACGCCAGAGCGAGGACCGGCGACGCATCGACGGCCTGATGGTGACCCACCCGCTGCGCTCGGTCTGCTTCGAGATGCGGTACGCCGCGTCGCTGGTCGAGGCGGTCAAGATCTTCGACCTCGCCGCGTACTCCGACCTCGTCTCCAGGAACCAGGCGGCGCACTACGTGAGGCGCCTGACGGCGTGGACCGGGGTCGGCCAGTGCCGCGACGCGATCGTGCTCGGCAACGAGAACACCTGGTCGCCGATGGAGACCGAGATGCGGTTGCTGTGGCGCCGGATCGGCCTGGTCGCCGTAGTCAGCAACCACCCGGTCTTCGACGCCGCCGGCAACCACATCGGCACGCCGGACCTGCTCGACCTCGAGCACGGGGCCGTCGGCGAGTACGACGGTGCCCTCCATCTCCAGGGCAGGCAGCGCGCGAAGGACATCCGCCGCGAGAGCGCCTTCCGTCGGGTCGGGCTGGAGTACGTCACCATGGTCGCCGCCGACCGTCACGACCCGACCGACTTCTTCCAGCGCACCCTGGACGCCTGCCGCCGCGCGACCGGCGGCACCACAGACCGCTGGACCATCACCCCGCCACCCTGGTGGACCCCGACGACCACGGTCGCGGCCAGACGCCGCCTGACAGCCGCGCAAGAGGAGAAGTACCTCCATCCCCGAGCCAGCTGACGCCGTCGTACGCAGCGGCCTCAGGCCAGAGCCGCGATCCGCGCGCGGTTCTCGGCCGACAGCGCGGCCAGGAGGGCATCCGCCGCCTCGCCGTGGTCGGCGGTGGCGGCGACCACGGCTGCCAGGGTCTCGTCGGAGAGGTCGGCGAGGATCGGGTCGAGGACCGAGGGGTCGTCGAGGAAGACCGCGACCTGCAGGATCTCCGCGCCGGAGGCGCCCTCCAGCACCTGGAGCGAGACCTCGGGGGAGACGACGCCCGTGAACCGCGCGAGCGTGAGGACATGACCGGCGGCCAGGAGGCGGCGGCCGATGTCCACGACGACGGCCTGGTCGAGCTTCGCGACGATGCCCTTCACCCTGCTGGGATCGAGGTGGACGGAGAGCTCGGCGAGGAACTGCGGCTTGAGGTGACCGGCCAGCTTCGCGGCGTCGACCGGGTCCATCACCGCGGCCACCCGAGCGCTCAGCATCGGTCCCATCGCCAGCTCGGTGATCTTCGCGACCACCGGGGCGGGCAGCTTGGTGCTGACCGCGGCCAGCCCCTTGACCCGCGACTCGTGACGGCTGAACATCGCGTGCGAGACGATCCCGCGCAGCTCGCGCAGATCATCGGGGGACGAAGCGGCCAGGAAGGCGAGGTCGGCCTCGTCCACGTGCATCTCGTGGGCGAGCTTGGTGATCTCCAGGGAGCTGGTCAGCGCGGTCATCGGGCACCTCCGAGCATCCTCTGGACGACGCCGCGCAGCATCTTCGGCACCATCCGCAGCGCTTGGTTGAGGGAGGCGTCGAAGGCCTCGTCCTCGGCGCGCATCGCTCCCTGGGTCAGATCGTCGAAGCGGCGCAGCTGCTCGTCGTCGTACGCCTCCAGCGGCGCGAGCCGCGTGGTCGGCACGCCGAGCGTGGCAGCGAGCCGGTCGAGTCCCTCACTCATCGATCCCTTTCTGCCGGGGTGGCACCGTCGGCCCCCGGTGGCGCAACTATAGGCAGGCCGAGGAGTCCGTGGGGCGGCCGTTCGCGTGTCGTCTCACGCGATGCCTCAGCACGCCGAGATCTCGCCGGTTCGAGAACCGATCGCCTTCGAGGTGGGTAGGTTGAGAGCATGCTTGTCGCCTTTTCGATCGCGCCGACGACGACGGACTCTGCCGATGGCTCGGTGACCGCTGCGGTCGCCGAGGCGGTCAGGATCGTGCGTGAGTCCGGTCTGCCCAACGAGACCAACTCGATGTTCACCAACCTCGAGGGCGATTGGGACGAGGTGATGGCGGTGATCAAGCAGTGCGTCGACGCCGTCTCCGCCGTCTCTCCGCGGGTGAGTCTGGTGATCAAGGCCGACATCAGGCCCGGCCGGGAGGGGCAGCTGACGGCGAAGGTCGAGCGGATCGAGTCGACGCTGCGGGAGAGCTGACGGTGCCGCGTCCCCGACCTTGAAGGGGACGAGGCACGTGCTCAGTTCATGAACATGCCGCCATCGACGTTCAGCGTCTGGCCGGTGATGAAGTCCGCCTCCGGAGAGGCGAGGAAGAAGATCGGACCGACCAGGTCCTCGGCATGCTGGTCGCGGGGGATGGCCCGGCTCTCCCGCTGGGACTCGATGAGCTCGGGCGGGAAGTGCTCGAGCACCGGCCCGGTCAGTGTCACGCCCGGCGTGAGCAGGTTGACGGTGATGCCGCCGCCGCCGACCTCCCGCGCCAGGCTGCGGGTGAATCCGACCAGCCCGGACTTGGCCGTGACGTAGTGGACCTGGCCGGCCACGCCTGGATACATCGACGCCGAGCCGACGTTCACGATGCGTCCCCACCCGCGAGCGCTCATCAGCGGGAGCAGTGCTCGGGTGACCAGGAAGTAGCCGGTCAGGTTGATGTCGATCACGGTGCGCCAGCGCTCCGCGGTCATCTCGGCGAACGCGTCGAAGGGGAAGAACCCGGCGACGTTGAGGAGGACGTCGACACCGCTGGCCGCCCTCGCGGCGTCGGCGAGGCGGCCGACGTCGTCCTCGTCGGCGATGCTGCCGGCCACCGTGACCAGGTCGCCGCCGGCATCGAGATCGGCGGCGGTCTCGTCGAGAGCGTCTGCGGAGCGGTCGGTGGCGATGACGCGGTCACCGTTGTCGAGGAACCGCTTGGTCAGGGCTGCGCCCATGCCGCCGGCGGCGCCGGTGATCACGACGACCCGCCCGGTGCTGTGCGGGTTGCTCGTCTCGGAAGTGGATGTGGTGGTCATGAGGTCCTTCTTTCCGGGCTCTCTGAGCCCCTGAGGGTGGGCGACGGCTCCGTCACTTCGCCGTGCCGGGGCCGGTGCGGGTGGGGTAGTCGGTGTAGCCGGTCGCGTCCCCGCCGTACGCCTTGCTCAGGTCGGGCATCGCCAGCTCGGCGCCCGCTGCGAGGCGGTCGACGAGATCGGGGTTGGAGATGAAGAGCCGGGCGTAGGAGACGAGGTCGGCTGCTCCGTCGTCGACGAGCGTGAGCCGGTGGGGGTGGTCGAGGGGGTCGGGGGTCGCGGCGTTGAGGATGAGCGCGCCGCCCCAGGCCTCGCGGATCACCGGCGTCAGCGCGGGGTCACCGGCCTCGACCAGGTGCAGGTAGGCCAGGCCGCGGCCGCCGATCCTGAGGTCGTCGAGCTCGGAGACCAGCAGCGGGTACGTCACGGCGTAGTCGTCCTCGAGGGTGTCGCCGAGCTTGTTGTTCGGCGAGATCCGCAGTCCGGTGCGCGCCGCTCCGATCGCCTCGGCCACGGCCCTGACGATCTCGACGGTCAGCCGGATGCGGTTGCGAGGGCTGCCGCCCCACTCGTCGGTGCGCTGGTTGGCGTTGGTGGCGAGGAACTGGTGGAGCAGGTAGCCGTTGGCGCCGTGGATCTCGACACCGTCGAACCCCGCCGCGATCGCGTTGCGCGCGGCGTCGGCGAAGTCGGCGATCGTCGCGACGATCTCGACCTCGTCCAGCTCCCGGGGGACGACGTGGTCCTGGGGGCCGGTCGGGGTGAAGATCTGCCCCGCGGCTCTGACGGGCGAGGGGGCGACGGGGACCAGACCGCCGTTGCCGACAGCTTCCGTGCTGCTGGGGTGGCCGATCCGGCCGGTGTGCATCAGTTGAGCCACGATCACGCCACCCTCGGCGTGCACGGCGTCGGTCACGGGCCGCCACGACTCGACCTGCTCATCGGTGTGCAGACCAGGGGTGGCGGGGTAGCCCTGCCCGACCGGGCTGGGCTGGATGCCCTCGGTGATGATCAGCCCGGCGCCGGCGCGCTGGGCGTAGTAGGTCGCCATGTCGTCGGTCGCCCGGGTGTCGTAGGCCCGGCTCCGGGTCATCGGCGCCATCACGATCCGGTTGCGCAGCCGAAGGTCGCCGACCGTGATCGGCTCGAAGGCGGTGGCGGCCTCGGCGGCAGGCTGGTCGGTTATCTGGTTCATCATCAGCGTTCTCCTCGATGGGAATGGATTGCTCCGTGATTACCTGTTCGAACAAGTAAGTTGTATCTCGCATTCCCTGTCCGAACAACTAATTGCGATAGGATCGAGCCATGAACGGCGAACCACGCATGGAGGCAGGCCCGCTGAGCTCGGCGATCTTCCGCGTCGCGCGGGTGCACAAGGCGCTGGCCGGGAGGCTGCTCCGCGAGCACGGGCTCCATCCGGGTCAGGAGCTGGTGATGATGACGCTGTGGCAAGACGGCCCCCAGCGCCAGGTCGACCTCGCCGAGACGCTGGACAGCGATGCCGCGACGATGACCCGCGGGATCGCCCGGCTGGAGCGCGCCGGTCTCGTGCGGCGTACGCGTTCGACGACCGACCGGCGCGCAGTCATCGTCGAGGCCACCGAGGAGAGCCAGGGGCTCAAGAGGCTGGTCGGGGAGGCCTGGGCAGAGCTCGAGCGGGCGACGCGAGGCGGGATGTCACCTGCCCGCGTCGAGGCGGCCCGGGAGCTCCTCGCCGAGCTGGAGGCGAACGTGACGGCGGTCTATCGAGGCGACGACGCAAGCGCCGGTCCGGAGAGGTCCGGGTAGGCAAGGTCTGAACAGCTGCCGGGCAGCACAGACGACACAGTCCCGCTCCGGGCTCGGAGCGGGACTGTGCGTGGTCCTGGAGGAGAAGGCTGGTGCTCGTGGCGGGAGGGGGATCAGAGCCCCTTCGCCATCGCCTCCTGACCGGTCTTGATGGCCTCGCGGATGCGGGAGTAGGTGCCACAGCGGCAGACGTTGCGGATCGTGTCGAGGTCGGCCTCGTTGATGGCGCGACCCTCGGCGCGGACCTTGTTGACCAGCGCGACCGCGGCCATAATCTGGCCGGGCTGGCAGTAGCCGCACTGGGCGACGTCGTGCTCGAGCCAGGCGTCCTGCATCGGGTGGAGGCCGTCGCCGGGGGCGGTGTCGGCCAGGCCCTCGATGGTGGTGATCTCGTCGTCGGCCTTGATGTCGGCGACCCGCACGGAGCAGGGGTTGAACGCCTTGCCGTTGATGTGGGACGTACAGGCCTTGCAGACGTTGATGCCGCAGCCGTACTTGGGGCCGGTGACGCCGAGGATGTCGCGCAGGACCCAGAGGATGCGGACGTCGTCCTCGACGTCGACGGTGACGGTCTCTCCGTTGAGCTGGAAGGTGTGAGAAGGCATCTTGGGGGACCTCAGAACGTGTAGGCGAGGCCGTCGGTCGGCGACTCGGGGACGGACGGGATGAAGGACTTGGGCTCGAAGTGGAGCGGCTCGTGGAAGTTGATCGGGAACTCGGTCGGCATCTCACCGGTCGCGCGGGCGTAGGCGCAGGCGACGGCGGCCATCGAGGCGGCCACACCGGCCTCACCGACGCCGCCGGGCTGGCTGCCGTGCGACTCCATCACCTCGCACTCGAACTCGAACGGCGTGTTCCACTGGCGGGTGTAGGCCGAGTTGTCCCAGCTGGCCTCGAGGAAGTGCCCGTCGACCAGGTGGTTGCTGTAGGTCAGCGCCTGGCACATCCCGTCGGAGAAGCCACCCATCATCTGGGCCTTCACGCCGGCGGGGTTGATCACCAGACCGACGTCGGCGACCACGACGGCCTTGGTGACGCGGGGGCCGGTGACCGCGTCGCGCACCTCGCGGTTGACAGTCTCGGGACGACAGTCGATCTCGACGAGGACGGCGGTGGCGCCCTTGTACTCCTTGTGGATCGCGATGCCCTGCGCGGTGCCGGCAGGCATCTTCTTGCCCCAGCCGCCGATCTCGGCGGCCCGGTCGAGCACTCGGCGGACGGTGTCGCTCTTGAGGTACTTGCGGCGGAAGGAGACGGGGTCCAGCTTCAGCTTCTCGGCGAGCTGGTCGACCATCAGCTCGCTGGCCGTGGCGACGTCGGGGGAGTAGATGTTGCGCACCGAGCTGGTGTTGAAACGGTCGACGGCCGGCTTCGGCTCGTTGAGCAGCTGGGTGACGACCCCGAAGTTGTAGGGCAGCTCGGTGGCGAGCATGAAGATCGTCTCGGAGAAGGTCAGGTTCGACAGGCCGGTCGGCAGCGCGGCCGCCTCGGCGGTGATCCGCTCACCGAGGCCGTGGGTGAAGTCGGTGGCGACGCTGGAGTGGCGCTGCTCGAAGGTGAGCACGCCGCCGGCCAGCACGGTCGCCCGGACCCGGGAGACCGCCATCGGGTGCACGCGGCCCTGGCGCGGCTCGTCGGCGCGGTGCCACATCAGCTTGACCGGCACCTTGAACGCCTTGGAGGCGTGCGCGGCCTCGAGGGCGGCGTCGAAGAAGAGCTTGCGGCCGAAGGAGCCGCCGCCCTGGACGACGTTCACCGTCACGTCGGTCGGCAGCATGCCGAGAGCCGCGGCGATCTTCTCCTGGGCGGTGACCGGCGACTTGAGACCACCCCAGATGGTGGCCTTGCCGTCGCGTACGTCGGCGACGGCGCAGTTGGGCTCGAGGGACGAGCCGCTGCGGAAGTGGAAGGTGAACTCGCCGTCGACCGAGGTCGCGCCGATCTTCGGCACCGCGAGCGGGATCTGACCCGCCTTGAGCTCAGCCTTGATGTCCTTGGCCGACTTCGTGGTGACGGTGCCGGAGTTCCAGGTGACGTCGAGGGCGCGCACGGCGTCGATGCACTGCCCGAACGTCTTGGCCCGCACCGCGACGCCGGTCGGGATGATCGCGACGTGGGTGACGCCGGGCATCTTCAGGACCTCGCCCTTGTTGTTGATCGAGTGCGCGGTGCCGTTGAGCTCCGGCGCCCGGCAGACCATCGTCGGCAGCGCGCCGGGGACGTCCACGTCCATCGCGAACTGCTTCTTGCCGGTGACCGCCTCCAGGGCGTCGATACGGCGGTGGGGCTTGCCGATGACCTTGTGGTCGGAGGTCTTCTTGAGCTTCACCTCGACCTTCTCGGTCTTCGGCTTGGCGGCCTTCGCCGCCGCCTCGCCGTACGTCACCGAGGAGCCGTCCGGCAGCCCGATGACGCCGCCCTTGGCAACCAGCTGGGCGACGTTGGTGCCGAGCAGGATCGCGGCCGCCTCGAGCAGCGACTTGCGGGCGATGGCCGCGGCGACGCGTACCGGCGTGTACATCGAGATCATCGAGTTGGAGCCGCCGGTCAGCTGGTTGAAGAGCAGCTCGGGCCGCGCCGGGGCGAGGGTCACGTGCACGTGGTCGACGGGGAGGTCGAGCTCCTCGGCGATCAGCATGGCGATGGCCGTGGTGATGCCCTGGCCGACCTCCATGCGGGGGAGCGCGAAGTGGGCGTGACCCTTCTCGTCGATCTCGATCGCGATCAGGTTCGAGGTCGGCAGCGTGCAGTGGGTGAGGAAGTCGTTGAGGTCGTAGACCTCGGGCACCTGGGGCACCGACGGGATCGGCGCCGCGTGCGCCGCCTCCGGCGTCAGGCCCAGGTCAGCGGCAGCGATGAGGGTCGCTCCACCGATGACGTAGCCGACGAACGAGCGGCGGGAGACCCGAGACGGGCCCTCAGTGGGGTGGTTCTCCATGGTGTGTTCACTCCTGGGTCTAGCGGGCCGAGATCGTTGTGACCCTTGACACATGGCTAGCACCATTCAGCAGCCGTAGCGCGTTTGAAAAGGGCGCGTCGGGAAATGTGTGAGTTCGTCATAAATAGCCTGGTGACCGGCTATATATGTCTCCGGATGCCTCGCCGGGTATCCCTTCGTTGCGGCGTCAACGTTGTCGTGCGGCAGGATGTCGTGCGTGAGAGCCATCGCGCCACGGTCATGGCAGGCCGGCACGCCACGAGCGCGGGGCGTCGATCGCCTTGTCGCCGGCCCACAACCTCGAAGGAGGGGATCGCAGTGAGGACCGAGCCGATCAACCGCATCGTCGAAGGCGTCCGGGAGAACCTTCCGGCCACTGTGGCGCTCTTCCTGCAGCGCACCTGGGAGCAGGTGCCGGCGTACGCGGCCAGCCCGGACCCCGACCTGCGCCGCGATGTCGCCCAGCACGCCGACGCCGTCTTCCGGGCCGTGCTGGTCACTCTCGAGGAGGGCCGCGCCGCAGTCCGCGAGGACTTCGACCTGAGCACCGGCCAGGCCGCCAGCCGGGTGCGCCAGGGGATCACGCTCGCCGACTTCCTGCAGGCGTTCCGCCTCGGCCAGGTCGCGCTCTGGGAGAGCATCGTCGACGTGGCCGCCGATGATCCGGACACCGGCCGCGCGGCGCTGGACGCGGCCTCGCACGTGATGCAGGTGATCGAGGTCGGCAGCTCCGTGGCGGCCGAGGCCTACCTCAGCTCTCAGCAGATGGAGCTCGCCGAGGGCGACCGGATCCGGCGGGACCTCGTCGAGGACCTGCTCGCCGGCCGCGAGGTGCCGGCGGGCCCGCGGCTCGACATCGCGCGTGCGGGCGGGCTCGAGCCCGACGGCCGCGCAGTCGTGATGGTCGCGGTGCCGGTGCGTCCGCTGAAGGCCGGCCAGAACCTGCGCGAGGTGCTCCGCATCGTCCGCACCGAGCTCGGCCCGGCCCAGGACGGCCTCGCGGTGATCCGCCAGGAGCAGCTGGTCGGCATCATGCCGATGGCCCACGACGACGCGACGACGGTCGTGCCCGGTATGCGCCGGGTCCACGGCCAGGTGGCCAGGTACGGCATCGAGCTGGCAGTGGGGGTCAGCACGGTCCACACCGGGTGGTCAGGGGTGCCTGCTGCGTACGCCGAGGCGGGGATCGCCCGCGACTCGCTCGGCGAGGAGGCGGGGGTGGTGGCGCTGCCGATGCTCTCGACCGTCGACTACCTGGTGCTGCGCGAGGACCCGACCGCACGGCGGCTCGTCCGCCCGCGGCTTCGCCAGTTCGTGCTCGAGGACCAGGCGCGCGACGGCGCGATGATCGAGACGCTGCTCGCCTACGTCGCCAGCGACCTCAACGCGAAGCTGGCCGCCGAACGGCTGCACATGCACGTCAACACCGCCTACTACCGGCTCGAGCGGATCGCCGAGCGCACCGGCTGCGACCTGCGCCGGTTCGCCGACGTCGAGGAGCTCCTCTTCGCGATCCGGCTGCTCACCGGCGCCCGGGGACGAGTCAGGCCGGCTTCCGGCCGATGAACCAGTAGGCGGCCGCCCCGAGCAGGTTGGTGGTGCCCCACAGACGCCACAGCAGCCGCGGTCCGCGGATCTGGTCGTCGGAGCGGTGCTGCAGGTCCCTGAGGATCACCGGCGCGATCGCCGCCTGGAGCGCGAGCGCGCCGGTGGTCATGATCGCCTTCTGCTTCGAGGTCAGTGCCATGTCGCCAGTCTTTGCCTTGGCTTGTGTCCAGTCAAGGGACGTACGTCTCGTCTGCGTGTCCCGGGCCGGCGGCCGTCGACGTCGCGGTCCGGGGGCGGTGACTAGGCTCGCTCCTCATGACCGAGTTCGCTGCCGTGATCCTTGTCGACCGACGTGGCTGGGTGCTGCTCCAGGAGCGGGACGAGCACCCGCGGATCGCGCCGGAGAAGTGGTCCTTCAGCGGCGGACATCTCGAGCCGGGGGAGGACCCGCTGGCCGGGGCGATCCGCGAGCTCGAGGAGGAGACCGAGGTGCGGCTGAGCCCCGGTGACCTCGAGCTGGTCACCGTCGCCGACGTACGCCACCCCGAGACCGGCAGCGAGGACAAGATCCATCTCTTCGCGGCCGGGGTCGACCTCACCGACGCCGACATCGTGTGCCACGAGGGTCGCCAGATCGTCTTCGTCGACCCGGCGAAGGCGTTTGACCTGGACCTCAGCGACTCGGCCAGGACCGCGCTGCCGTCCTTCCTGGGATCGGCCCAGCACGCGGCGCTATCCGGATCCGCCTCGCTCAGGGCCGAGACGTAGAATCCGGCCCATGGGTCTCCTCGAACGCATCGCCGCGCCGCAGGATCTGCGTGATCTCTCCGACGACCAGCTCGACCTCCTCGCGAGCGAGATCCGCGACCTGATGATCCGGACCGTGGCCACCAACACCGGCCACCTCGGTCCCAACCTCGGCGTGGTCGAGCTGACCCTGGCCATGCACCGGGTCTTCGACAGCCCCAGCGACAAGATCGTCTTCGACACCGGCCACCAGTCCTACGTGCACAAGCTCGTCACCGGCCGCGCCGGCGACTTCGACACGCTGCGCCGCGAGGGCGGGATGAGCGGCTACCCGAGCCGGTCCGAGTCCGACCACGACCTGGTCGAGAACTCCCACGCCTCCACCGCCCTCTCCTACGCCGACGGTCTGGCCAAGGCGTTCACGATCAGGGGCGAGGACCGTCACGTGGCCGCCGTCATCGGCGACGGCGCGCTGACCGGCGGGATGGCCTGGGAGGCGCTCAACAACATCGCGATCCAGCACGACTCGCGGCTGGTCATCGTCGTCAACGACAACGGCCGCTCCTACACCCCGACCATCGGCGGCCTGGCCACGGCGCTGACCTCGCTGCGTACGAACCCCCGCTACGAGGTGCTGCTCGACATGGTCAAGCGCCGCCTCAACGCGGTGCCCGGGATCGGCGCGGTCGCCTACGACGCACTGCACGCGGTGAAGAAGGGGCTCAAGGACGCGGTCGCGCCGCAGGGTCTCTTCGAGGACCTCGGCCTGAAGTACGTCGGCCCCGTCGACGGCCACGACCGGCACGCCGTCGAGCAGGCGCTGGCCTCGGCCAAGCGCTTCGGCGGTCCGGTGATCGTGCACGCGATCACGCGCAAGGGCTACGGCTACGACCCCGCCGAGCGTCACGAGGCCGACCAGTTCCACTCGCCGGGTCCCTTCGACGTCCAGACCGGCGCCGAGAAGCCCAAGGGCCGGATCTGGACCGACCACTTCTCCGACGCGATGGTTCGCCTGGGCGAGCGGCGTCCCGACATCGTCGGCATCACCGCCGCGATGATGCACCCGGTCGGGCTGGACGCCTTCCAGGCCCGGTTCCCCGAGCGCACCTTCGACGTCGGCATCGCCGAGCAGCACGCCGCCACCTCGGCCGCCGGCCTGGCGATGGGCGGCCTGCACCCGGTCTTCGCGGTCTACGCGACCTTCCTCAACCGCGCCTTCGACCAGGTGCTGATGGACTGCGCCCTCCACCGTGCTGGGGTCACCTTCGTCCTCGACCGATCCGGCGTCACCGGTGACGACGGCGCCTCCCACAACGGCATGTGGGACATGTCGCTGCTCCAGGTCGTGCCCGGCCTCCGCCTGGCCGCCCCGCGCGACATCACCCGGCTCAACGAGCTGCTCGACGAGGCCGTCGAGGTCGACGACGCACCCACGGTCGTGCGGTTCCCGAAGGGCCCGCCTCCCGAGGACATCCCCACCATCGACAGGCTCGGCAACGCCGACGTCCTCGTCCGCAACGGCACCAAGGACGTGCTCGTCCTCGGTGTCGGCTCGATGGCCGAGGTCGCGGTGGGCGTGGCCGAGCGGCTCACCGCCCAGGGGATCGGCGTCACCGTCGCCGACCCGCGCTGGGTCAAGCCCGTCGACCCGGCCCTGGTCGAGGCGGCCGCCGACCACCGCCTGGTCGTGACCATCGAGGACAACGGCGTCGCCGGCGGCGTCGGATCCTCCTTCCTGCAGGCGCTCACCGCTGCCGACGTGCGCACGCCGGTCCGGATCCACGGCATCCCGCAGGAGTTCCTCGATCACGCCAAGCGCCCCAAGATCCTCGAGGCGATCGGCCTGACCCCTCAGGCGATCGCCCTGGACACGATCGACCGCCTGGCCACGCTGACCCCCGAGTCCCTCCCCCGAGACGTCAGCATCTGACGCCGAACGGTCGATTTTCGACGCCGAACGGTCGAAATTTGACGTCGAGAGGTCGATCTCTCTGGTCGAGCCACTCGCGTGGACGGCCTGGTTTGGGCTTAGAGTGGAGTCCGTCGGGGGCGACGAGGACCCTCGGCATTCTCACTACAGCACTCGGGGGGTTCAATGCTCTATGACGACATCGTGGCCGAGTTCCGCTGGTCACCCGAGCAGATGTCGGCGCCGTTCGATCTCAGAGCGGCAGATGAGATGATCCGCAAGAAGATCGAGAGCCGGCGCGGCACACCGCAGGCCGCCGGCCGCCAGCAGCGCCCTCGAGCGCGTCAGAGCGCCACCACGTCGGATCGAGCCGTACGCCGCGCCCAGGCCTCCAGCGACAAGGCCTGAGCCGCGGTACGAGACGGCAGGTGCGGTTGACGTACTGCCGTCTCGCGGCCGATATCTGACGCCTCGGCGTCGAGAACTGACGTCTCGCCGCCAGAATCTGACTTCTCGGCGAAATCGGACCCGCCCCCGACCGACTCACGTCGGACGAGGGCGGGTTTCCGGTTCTCCGGAGTCGGGCCGTCAGTGGAACTTCTTGCCGGTGACCTTCTCGGAGATGCCCTCGCGGTCGAGGAGCTGGGTGATGCCGCCGTTCCAGAACTGGAAGCCGGCGCCGGTGATCATCGCCAGGTCGATGTCCTCGGCGGCCTGGGCGACGCCCTCGTCGAGCATCCGGCCGATCTCGTCGGCGATGGCCTCCAGCGACTGCTGGCGGGCCTGCTCGGCGGTCTTGACCACGTCCCCGGAGGTGAGCAGCGCCTCGACCTCGGGGTCGAGGGTGCGGCCGTCGGGGCCGAAGAAGGAGCTCTTCTTCGCCTCCACCACACGGTGGAGGTTCTCCGAGAGGTAGAACCGGTCGGGGAACGCCTTCGCGAGCGTCTCGTTGTTGTGGTAGGCGATCGCGGGACCGACCAGACCGATCAGTGCGAACGGGCCCATGGGCGCGACACCAGCGAAGGCCGACTCGACGACGTCGATCGGGGTGCCCTCGTCGGCGACCTTGGAGACCTCGCCCATGAAGCGGCCCAGGAGGCGGTTCACGATGAAGGACGGGCTGTCCTTGACCAGGATCGACGTCTTCTTCAGCGACTTCGAGACCGAGAACGCCGTGGCCAGCGCAGCGTCGGAGGTCTTCTCGCCGCGGATGATCTCCAGCAGCGGCATGACCGCGACCGGGTTGAAGAAGTGGAAGCCCACGACCCGCTCGGGGTTCTTCAGCTCGGCGGCCATCTCGGTGATCGAGAGGCTGGAGGTGTTGGTCGCGAAGACCGCGGTCTCCGGCGCGACGGCCTCGGCGTTGGCGAAGACGGTCTTCTTGACGCCCATCTCCTCGAAGACGGCCTCGATGATGAAGTCGGCGTCGGAGAACGCCTCCTCGTAGTCGACCGAAGCCGTCACGAGGGCCTTGAGGCGGTTGGTGGCGTCCTGCGAGGCGCGGCCCTTGGCGAGCTTCTTGTCGAGCTCGGCGTGAACGTACGCCACGCCCTTGTCGGCACGCTCCTGGTCGAGGTCGACCATGACGACCGGCACCTTCAGGCGCTGGACGAAGAGCAGCGCGAACTGCGAGGCCATCAGACCGGCACCGATGATGCCGACCTTGGTGACCTTCTGCGCGAGCGCCTTGTCGGGCGCACCGGCAGGCCGCTTGGCGCGCTTCTGCACCAGGTCGAAGGAGTAGAGCGAGGCGAGCAGCTGCGGGGTCTTGGACATCGCGACCAGCGCGTCGTCCTCGGCCGCAAAGCCCTCGTCGCGCGAGGCGGTCTTGGCCAGGGTGAGCAGCTCGACGGCCTTCTTGGCAGCGGGGGAGGCGTCGCCGGTCTTGGCCCAGGCGAAGAAGCCCGCGTTCTTGGCGGCCTCGTCCCAGCCCTCGCCGCGGTCGATCGGCTCGCGCTCGACCTTCTCCTCGCCCGACAGGACGCGGTCGGCCCACAGCAGCGACTGCTCGAGGTAGTCGGCGCCGCCGAACATCGCGTCGGCGATGCCGAGGTCGAAGGCCTCGGCGCCCTTGAGCACCTTGCCGTTGTTGAGCGGGTTCTCGATGAACACCTTGGCGGCCTTGGCCGGACCGATCAGGTTCGGCAGCAGGTAGCCGCCGCCCCAGCCGGGGATCAGGCCGAGCATGACCTCGGGCAGGCCGACGGCCGGCACCGAGTCCAGGATGGTGCGGTAGTCGGCGTGCAGCGCGACCTCGAGGCCACCACCGAGCGCGAGCCCGTTGATGAAGCCGAAGGAGGGCTTCTTGACGCCGTTCGCGCCGTCGCCCAGCTTGCGGAAGACCGCGTGGCCGAGCTCGGCGATCGTCCGGATCCCGTCGGGGCCACCCGCCTGCAGCGAGGTGAGGTCGGCGCCCGCCGCGAGGATGAACGGCTTGCCGGTCACCGCGATCGCGTCGATCTCGTCGTCGGCCAGCGCCGCGTCGTACGCGGTGTTGAGCTCGACCAGCGACTTCGGCCCGAACGTGTTCGGGCGGGTGTGGTCGTGGCCGTTGTCGAGGGTGACCAGGCCCAGCACCTTGCCCGACGGCAGGTTGACCTTCGCCAGCTTGGCCGCGGTCACGACCTCGTCGTCGGAGTAGAGCTTCTCGACGTCGGCGAGAAGAGTGTTGATGTCAGTCACTTCGACTCTCCAGTCCAGTTGGGGTTCTCCCAGATGACCGTGCCGCCCATACCCAGGCCGATGCACATCGTGGTGAGGCCGTAGCGGACCTCGGGGCGCTCCTCGAACTGGCGGGCGAGCTGAATCATCAGCCGCACACCGGAGGAGGCCAGCGGGTGACCGAACGCGATCGCACCGCCGTAGGGGTTCACGCGGTCGTCGTTCTGGTCGATGCCGAAGTGGTCCAGGAACGCGAGCACCTGGATCGCGAAGGCCTCGTTGATCTCGAAGGCCTCGATGTCGTCGATGGTCAGCCCGGCCTTGGCCAGCGCCTTCTCGGTCGACGGGATCGGGCCGACGGCCATGACCTCGGGGGCGACACCGGCGAAGCTGTACGACACCAGCCGCATCTTGATCGGCAGACCGAGCTCGCGGGCGACCTCCTCGGAGGCCAGCAGCGAGGCGGTCGCGCCGTCGTTGATGCCCGCCGCGTTGCCCGCGGTCACGCGACCGTGCGGGCGGAACGGGGTCTTCAGCTTGGCGAGGTCCTCGGTGGTGGTGCCGGGACGCATCGGCTCGTCGGTGGTGGCCAGGCCCCAGCCATTCTCGGCGCTGCGCGTCGCGACGGGGACCAGGTCGGGCTGGATCTTGCCGTCGGCGTACGCCTTGGCGGCCAGCTCCTGGGAGCGCACGGCGAACGCGTCGGTGCGGTCCTTGGTGATCGCCGGGTAGCGGTCGTGGACGTTCTCGGCGGTGTTGCCCATGACGAGCGCCGAGGGGTCGACGAGCTTCTCGGAGATGATCCGCGGGTTGGGGTCGACGCCCTCGCCCATCGGGTGGCGGCCCATGTGCTCGACACCGCCGGCGATGGCGACGTCATAGGCACCGAAGGCGATGCCACCGGCGGTCGTGGTGACCGCGGTCATCGCGCCGGCGCACATCCGGTCGATCGCGTAGCCGGGCACGGACTGGGGGAGTCCGGCGAGCAGGCTCGCGGTGCGGCCGATGGTCAGGCCCTGGTCGCCGATCTGCGTGGTCGCGGCGATGGCGACCTCGTCGATCCGCTCGGGGGGAAGCTCGGGGTTGCGGCGCGTGAGCTCACGGATGAGCTTGACGACCAGGTCGTCGGCGCGGGTCTCGGCGTACTGGCCCTTGGCCTTGCCGAAAGGTGTGCGTACGCCGTCGACGAAGACGACTTCTCGCAGCTGTCGGGTCACCGTGTCACTCCATGTGAATTGCCGGTCGGTTGCCGCTGAACGGCGTTGTCGATTCGGGCACGGGTGGTGCCCGAGCGCTTACATTACCCGCTAGTAACAACGAGCGCACCGAGGGGGAGGTCACACGGTCCGGCAGAGGGGAGCCCGGCCGCGTCCGCGCGTCGGCTTGGGAATATCGTGGGCGTCCAGAATGCTGCCCTGACGTCATGTGGAAGCGTGTATTGAGAAGGTTGAGCTCGCGGGCCGAGACCCCGGGCCGGGCAGACGGCCGAGCAGACGACGGCGCAGACGAGAGCGTGGCCCGTACGGGCCGTACGCGACGGGAGGAGGCACCGATGGCGGGATCGCGACTGGTGCACATCGTGGACGACCTGCCCGAGGAGATCCTCCTCGCCGGCGGTGACCGGCTGCCGCTGGTGGTCGTCCTGGACGGCTTCCTCGACGCGGGCAAGGCGGCTGAGCGCGCCGCCGCCCATCTGATCCAGACCTCGAGGCGGGCGCCCGTGGTGGCGACCTTCGAGGTCGACGAGCTCCACGACTACCGTGCGCGACGCCCGGCGATCTCGTTCGTCAGCGACCACTACGAGTCCTTCGACGCGCCACGGCTGGTCGTCCGGCTGCTCAAGGACACCGGTGACACGCCCTACCTGCTGCTCCACGGCCCCGAGCCCGACAACCGCTGGGAGGGGTTCGCCGGCGCCGTGCGCGAGGTCGTCGAGCGCCTCGGTGTGACCGAGGTGATCTCGCTGACCTCGGTGCCGATGGCGGTGCCGCACACCCGTCCGCTGACCACGACCCGGCACGCCAACGACCCGGCCCAGGAGCTCTCCGGCCAGGTCTTCGAGAGCCCGTGGAAGGGCGAGATCCGCATCCCGTCCTCCGCCCAGGCCCTGGTGGAGGTACGCCTGGGGGAGTGGGGCCACCCCGCGGGCGGCTTCGTCGTCCACATGCCGCACTATCTGGCCCAGAGCGACTTCCCCGCTGCGGCGGTCGTGCTCGTCGAGGAGCTCGAGCGGGCCGCCCGGCTGACCATCCCGGTCTCGGACCTCGAGGCCGAGGCGCAACGCCGCGAGGAGGAGATCTCTGCCTACATCGAGGACAATGCCGAGGTGAGGGAGGTCGTGGCCGCTCTCGAGCAGCAGTACGACACCTTCCAGCGTGGCGAGGAGTCCGGGCGGTCCCTGCTGGCGCCGGACGAGCCGTTGCCGACGGGTGACGAGCTCGGTGAGCAGTTCGAGCAGTTCCTGGCCGGGCTGAACGGCCCCGACCCCGATGACCCTGAGAAGGATTGAGAGAATCCGAAGAATGACGACCGAGGCCGTACCGGCGGCGCAGGCAGTGGCGGAGCTGGTCGGCGTGCTCGACCTGGTCGAGATCGACAAGGATCTCTACCACGGTGCCACCACGACCCGTAACTCCCGTGGACGCGCCTACGGCGGCATGGTGGCCGCCCAGGCGCTGATGGCCGCGGTGCGCTCGGCCGATCCGGACTTCACGGTGCACTCGCTGCACTCCTACTTCCTGCTGCCCGGCGACCCGTCCTACCCGATCGTCTACGACGTCCAGCGGATCCGCGACGGACGCTCCTTCGAGACCCGGCGGGTCCGGGCGCGGCAGAAGGGTCGGGAGATCTACTACCTGAGCGCCAACTTCCAGCGCGCCGAGACCGGCTTCGAGCACCAGGACGCGATGCCCGACGTGCCCGCGCCCGAGAAGTGCGTCGACTTCCTCAAGGTGATGGCCGACTCCGGCAGCCCGGAGGCGGTCTCGCTCGCCCGCGAGTGGGAGGCCGTCGAGGTACGCGCCGTCGGCAACTCCCTGCTCGGCATCGAGCCCGACCCGAAGCGGCCCGCGCAGCAGCGCCTGTGGATGCGCCTCGGCGCCTCGCTCCCCGACGACCCCGACATCCAGCGCGGCGCCTTCACCTGGGCCTCCGACATCTCCCTGCTCGGCGCCTCCATGGCCGCCCACTCGCTGGACCACAAGGGCGTCCAGATGGCCTCGCTCGACCACTCCATCTGGTTCCATCGCCCCTTCCGTGCCGACGAGTGGTGGCTCTACGACCAGGAGAGCCCCTCGGCGTACGGCGGCCGCGGCCTCTCCATCGGCCGGGTCTTCACCGCCGACGGCGTCCTGGCCGCGACGGTCGCCCAAGAGGGCCTCATCCGCCCACCCCGCTCCTGACCCCTCCGCCGACTCGGCGCATCTGCCCCAGATCTGGACGCCCAGTCGGCGCGTCTGCCCCGCTGTGGGACGCCGAGTCGGCGCGTCTGCCTCACCTTTGCTCCAAGTAGGGCGACGCACTATCGCACACCCTGGTCGCCCGCCGCGATAGCGCACCGAGCCCGCGGGCTAAGGTGAGCGCGTGGACCAGATCACCGTGTACGAGAAGCCGACCTGCACGACCTGTCGGAACCTGTTCGCTCTGCTCAAGGACGAGGGCATCGACTTCGAGAAGGTCGACTACCACGTGCTCGGCCTGAAGGCCGAGGAGGTTCGCGACATCCTCGCGAAGACGGGTCTCAGCGCTCGCGAGGTGCTGCGGAAGCGGGAGCCGGTCTACAAGGAGCTCGAGCTCGACAAGCGTGATCTCTCCGAGGACGAGCTGGTCGACCTGATGGTCGAGCACCCGGCGCTGATGCAGCGCCCGATCGTGCTCAAGGGCGACCGTGGCGTGCTGGCCCGGCCGGTCGAGAAGGTGCGCGAGATCCTCTGACGGTCGTGTGCGTGCGGGCTCAGCCGCGGAGCCGCTCGACCGGCTGGCCGGTCGTACGGGTGATGAGGGCGATGTCCTTGTCTGCGTGCAGGACCGTGAGCTCGGCCTCCTCGGCGACCGCTGCGACGAGCAGGTCGGGCACCGACGGCGCGCGGAGCCGGCCGTCGCGGAGCACGAGCCGCTGGATCTCGAGCGCGCGGGCCTCCGTACGCGGCGTGAGGCTCGCGACGGGCATGTGGATCACCGGCACGTCCTCGACGAGCTCGGACCACTCACGCTCGGAGCGCGCGAGGTGACCGATCTCCAGCAGCGTCGTGGTGGTGATGCGTACCTGTCCCAGCTCGATCAGACGGGACCACTTGTCGGCGTCGGGGCTGGATGACATCCGGGCGAGCGCCGAGCGGTGCATCAGCCAGGGTCGACTCACGACCATGCGTCACGCATGAGACCCCGGTCTACCAGCGGGGCGAACTTCTCGAAGTCGGCTCCGGCCACAGGGCGGGCCGGCGGGAGCGGACGCAGCGCGTCGGGGGAGAACCACCGCCGGAGATACTCGTTGCGGGTCAGGCCGAGCCGCGTCGCCTCGCTGTCGATGCGCGCGAGCTCGTCATCCGAGAGGCCTCGGATCAGTACGTCGGACATGTCTGTCCACCTCCTGGGGGCACGATGCTAGCCCAGAGCACCCACCGAAGGCGGGATCAGGGGCGGGTCGCGCGGTGCACCCAGGTCGACTCGACCTCCATGCCGACGCGGCGATAGAGGTCGAGAGCGCCGGTGCGGGAGTCCGTCGAGAGGGTCGCACGGGCGGCCCCGTGGGCGCGGGCGGCGTCGAAGGCGTCGGCGAGCAGCGCCTGCGCCAGACCGCGGTTGCGCTGGTCTCTGCGGGTCGCCAGCCTGCTGACGAAGCCCTCCCGGCCGTTCTCGGTCATCACCAGGACCGCAGCGGCCACCACGGCGCCCTCGGGGTCGGTGACGACGCGGATGTTCCACGGCTCGGCGCCGGGACGCTCGACGTTGGTGGCGACCCAGTCGGCGTAGGTCTCGCGCTCACGCTCGGACCACTCCAGGAATGCGTCCTCGATCACGGTCCAGACCTGCTCGTGGTCCTGCGTGGTGGCAGCCCGGACAGCGTACGCAGCGGGCAGCTCCCGTGCCGGGATCGCTGTCTCCTCGGGCAGCGCCAGCACCCACGACTCCCAGCGGACGAACCAGCCCAGGGAGTCCAGCAGCCGGTCGCCCGGTGAGTCCTGGGGGACCGGCATCCCGATGACCGGCTCGCCGAGCTCGGCCGCGCGGGCGCTGACCCAACCGGCCAGGGCGGTCCCGATGCCCTGGCCCCAGTGGTCGGGGCGGACGGCAGCATCGGCGCGGGCGCCGCCGGAGCACTCCGCGTAGGCCACCAGGTCACCCGACGGCCCGAGGACGCCGACGGTGGCCGCGCCCACGTCGAACGATGGCCGCTGCCACTCCGCGACGATGTCGGCCTCCTCGATGTGGACCTCGCCGGTGGTGGCCAGCTCGTCAGCGGCCATCAGGCGAGCCACGGCGCCGGCGTCGGCGAGGGTCAGCGGGCGCTCGGCGTAGCGAGGTGGGAGGTGGAGCGGGGCAGGCATGGCGACACGTTCTCACCTGCCCGAGGCCGACCGCCACGGGTTATAGCCGACTGGGGCGCCCGTGGCGGTCGGTGATGGACCCGACGGAGATCACAAGGCGGTGGTGCGCCCCAGCAGATGAAGGGTGTCCGAGCCCCGCTTGTGGAGCGAGAAGTCGTAGCCGTCGAGGTGCTTGAGCGACCCGAACGCGACCGAGGACGGCAGGAACACCGGCTTCTTGAACGCCACGTCGACGCGTACGGCATCCGGGAGCCGGTTCTCCAGCGCCGCGATGCAGCGGGCCTTGGTCCACATCCCGTGCGCGATCTGCCGCTTGAACCCGAGCGCCTTCGCGGTCAGCGGGTAGAGGTGGATCGGGTTGTAGTCACCGGCGACCTTCGCGTAGCGCCGGCCCAGGTCGGCCTTCAGCGGGAAGACCGGACCGGAGGGCGCGACGTCGACGAGATCGGAGGGCCAGGTCGCGTCCGGGTTGCGGCGGCCGCGTACGAGGTAGGTCGAGGTGGACTCCCACACGACCTCGCCCTCGACGGTGGCGACGGTCAGGAACCGGTAGGCCTTGCCGACGGGGTGCGGCTCGGGCTGACCGACGGTCGCCGTCACGGCGACCGCCTCGCCGACCGCGATCGGCCGGTAGCCGCTGATGGAGTTCTCGATGTGGACCATGCCCATCGCGGGCGAAGGGAAGTCCGGTGAGGACATCAGCGCCATGTGGAGCGGGAAGGCCAGCATGTGGGGGTAGGGGAGCGGGACGGTGTCCTTGATCGGGAAGCCGCACAGCTCCGCGTACGCAGCCACGTCCTCCCGCTCGAGGACGACCGGCTCGCGGGCCAGGCTGAGCTCCTCGTAGTCGACGCCGGTCTTCTTGACGCCCGGAAGCGTGTTGACGCCCGGGATGGCCGGCAGCGCCGCCCGCAGGAGCAGCGCGGGGCCGGACCGGCCGGAGTAGATGTCGCTCATCAGGCCCCCAGCATCATCTGGCCGCAGACGCGGACGACGTTGCCGTTGACGGCGGTGGAGGCCGGCGAGGCGTACCAGGCGATCGTCTCGGCGACGTCGACCGGGAGTCCGCCCTGCGACATCGCGTTGAGGCGCTGGCCGACCTCACGGGTCGCGAACGGCACCGCGGCGGTCATCTGGGTGATGATGAAGCCGGGGGCGACCGCGTTGACGGTGATGCCGTCGGGGAGCTCCTCGGCCAGCGAGTCGACGAAGCCGATCACGGCGGCCTTCGAGGCGCCGTAGGACGTCTGGCCCAGGTTGCCGGCGATGCCGGCGATCGAGGAGACGCCGATGATGCGGCCGTTGGGACGGATCAGCTTCTGCTCGAGCAGCTCGGCGGTGATCCGCTCGGGCGCGGTGATGTTGATCTCCAGCACCTTGCCGAAGCGGTCGGGCTTCTGGTTGGCGAGCTTCTTGTCGAGAGTGACCCCGGCGTTGTGCACGACGATGTCGACGCCGCCGAACTTCTCCTGGAGGTAGGCGGCGATGGTCGCCGGTGCGTCCTCGGCGGTGATGTCGGCGGTGATGTAGTCGGGGGTGACCTTCTTCAGGTCGTCCTCCGACGGCGGGATGTCGAGACCCACGACGGTGGCGCCGTCACGCTGCAGCACCTTGGCGATCTCCTCGCCGATGCCGCGGGCGGCGCCGGTGACCAGGGCGACCTTGCCGGTCAGAGGCTTCTTCGGGTCGACCTGCTCGGCGGCGGGGGAGGCGTTCTTGGTGCCGATCCGGACCACCTGGCCGGAGACGTAGGCGCTCTTCGGGGAGAGCAGGAAGGCGAGGGTCGAGAGGAGCGAGCTCTCGAAGCCCTCGGCGACGTAGACGAGCTGGACGGTGCCGCCCTTGCCGATCTCCTTGCCGAGGCTGCGGGTGAAGCCCTCCAGGGCACGCTGGGCGACGCGCTCGCGGCCCTCGAGCTGCTCAGGCGGGGTGCCGATGACGACGACGCGCGGGTTGTTCTCCAGGCTGCGCATCACCGGGGTGAAGAACTCCTGCAGCGCGACCAGGTCGGCCGTCGAGGTGAGGCCGGTGGCGTCGAAGACGAGACCCTTGAACCGGGCGCCGGTCGCCGCGGTGTCGGTCGCGGTGATGTCCAGCTCGCCCAGGAGGCCGGTGAGCGACTCGGCCAGACGGCCACGGCCGCCGACGAGGACCGTGCCCTTGACGAGCGGGGCGCCTGATGCGTACCTCTCGAGCTTGGCGGGGTTGGGCAGGCCGAGGTTCTTGACGAGGATCTTGCCGATCGCCGACTGGGTGAAGCTCTGGTACTTGTCGCTCATGGTCTGCTCTGATCCTTCTGGACGTGGTCTCGGAGGGTACGTTGGTATGTTACTGGCCAGTTGTAACTAGGCGTGTAACTCGGTGTCCACTTTTCGTGATCTCCCTGACATACCCTTCTCCAAAGCGCGTCATCAGACAAGGATGAACCCATGACCACCACTCGCCGTGTCGCCATCGTGGGCGGCAACCGCATTCCCTTCGCCCGCTCCAACGGCGCGTACGCGACCGCGTCGAACCAGGAGATGTTCACCGCCGTCCTCGACGGTCTCGCCGCGCGCTTCGGCCTCGAGGGCGAGCGCATCGGTGAGGTCGCCTCCGGCGCGGTGCTCAAGCACTCGCGCGACTTCAACCTGACCCGCGAGTCCGTTCTCGGCTCGCGTCTGGCTCCTGAGACCGCCGCCGTCGACCTCCAGCAGGCCTGCGGCACCGGTCTGCAGGCGGCGACCTACATCGCCAACAAGATCGCGCTCGGCCAGCTCGACTCCGGCATCGCCGGCGGCACCGACACCACCTCCGACGCGCCGATCGCGCTGGGCGAGAAGCTCCGCAAGATCCTGCTCGAGGCCAACCGTGCCAAGACCAACGTCGACCGCGTCAAGGCCTTCGCCAAGCTCCGCCCGGCGGACGTGATCCCCAACATCCCGGCCAACGTCGAGCCGCGCACCAAGCTCTCCATGGGTGAGCACGCCGCACTGACCGCCCAGGAGTGGGGCATCACCCGTGAGGCCCAGGACGAGCTCGCCGCCGCCTCCCACCAGAAGCTGGCTGCTGCGTACGAGGCCGGCTGGTTCGAGGACCAGATCACCCCGTTCCGCGGCCTGGAGAAGGACAACAACCTCCGCCCCGGCTCGACCGTCGAGAAGCTCTCCACCCTCAAGCCCGTCTTCGGGGTCAAGGGCGAGAACCCGACCATGACCGCCGGCAACTCCACCCCGCTGACCGACGGTGCCTCCGCCGTGCTGTTCGCCAGCGAGGAGTGGGCCGCCGCCAAGAACCTCCCGGTCCTGGCCTACTTCGTCGATGCCGAGGTGGCCGCTGTCGACTACGTCGCCGGTGGCGAGGGCCTCCTGATGGCTCCCGCCTACGCCGTACCGCGCCTCCTGGCCCGCCACGGCCTCACCTTCGACGACTTCGACTTCTTCGAGATCCACGAGGCCTTCGCCTCGCAGGTCCTCTCCACCCTCGCCGCGTGGGAGTCCCCGGACTTCTGCAAGGACAAGCTCGGCCTCGACGCCCCGCTGGGCACCGTCCCGCGCGAGAAGCTCAACGTCAAGGGCTCCAGCCTCGCCGCCGGCCACCCGTTCGCCGCCACCGGCGGCCGCATCATCAACAACCTGGCCAAGCTGCTCGATGAGAAGGGGTCCGGCCGCGGCCTGATCTCCATCTGCGCCGCCGGCGGCCAGGGCGTCGTCGCGATCCTGGAGAAGTAGACCTCGGGAACATCCACCCCCTCCCCGACGTACGCGGCGCCCGGCTCTGCCGGGCGCCGTCGTCGTTTGCCGAGACGTCAGCTGCGTCGGTCGAGACGTCAGCTGCGTCGGTCGAGACGGCAGTTCTGTCGGCCGAGACGGCAGTTCTGTCGGTCGAGATGGCAGTTCTCTCGAACGAGACGTCACTTAGGTCGTCCGAGTGCGCAAGGTGACATCTCGAACGACGTACCTGCCGTTTCGATCGTGCGCAGTGACGTCTCGGCCGGCCACAACTGCCATCTCGGGCGACGTACCTGCCGTTTCGGCCGCCACAACTGCCGTTTCGGGCCTGCCGTTTCGGCCGCCGTGTGTGCCATCTCGGCCGACCTAACTGCCGTTTCGGCCGACGTACGCGACGTCTCGGTCGACAGAAGTGACGTCTCGGCGGGGTTATTTGGCGGTGAGGGCGAGGGCGGAGGTGACCAGGAAGTCGCGGACCTGGTCGGGGGAGACGGAGCCTACGGTGGGTACGCCGGGGGCGGACTCGGAGACGAGGATGCCGACGCGAGCGAGCTGGAGGGCGCCGAGGCCGGAGGCGTAGAGGGTGTTGGCGAGCAGGTTGGCGTCCTGGACGTGGAGCTCGCCGGAGGCGGCGCCGTCCTCGAAGACCGTGGTGAGGATGGTGAGGCAACCGTTCATCGCGCGGCCGAGGCGGAAGAGCGCGCTCTCGGAGAGCTCGTCGAGCAGGTCGGAGCCGCTGCGGCGCATCAGGGTCTGGGCGCAGTCGACGAAGGCGGGGTGCTCGATGCCGTAGTCGACGAAGGCGCCGACGACGTCGCGGACCACGTCAGTGGGGGTGCTGTCGCCCTCGGTCGCGGTGAGCATCTGCTCACGGAGCTCGTCGAGGTAGCCGACCAGGGTCAGCGCGAAGATCTCGTCCTTGCCGGTGAAGTGGCGGTAGACGATCGCGCGGTTGATGCCGACCGCCTTGGCGATGTCCTCGATCTGGGCGTCGCTGACCCCGCGCTCGTCGAAGAGCCGGCGAGTGGCGGCAACGATGTCGGCCTCGCGTGCGCGGCGGCGGGCGGCGGCGGCGGAGCGGCGGCCGTCGGCCTCTGTCCCACGGGGAGAAGCGGATCCGGAGGAGGTTGGTCGGGTGCTCACAGGCACACTGTACGCGGTGTGCAACTCGGAGTTGCAGTGCAAGTGTACGTGCTCACACCGGGCTACCGGAGCAGCGCTCGTCGAGCACCTGCGACGTCGTCGGTCGTGACGAAGTCGACTCCGGCCACCGCCGCTCGCAGCACCGCAGCGGTCCCGACCGCAGGCCAGGTGCCGACCTTCGCCTTGCGGCGGTGGAAGCGGTCGACGTGCTCTGCGTCCAGGAGCCGGGTGTGGATGTGCACCTGCGCGTAGGGGCGCCGGTAGTCGTCGGCCGGGTCGGGCTCGTCCTTGACCGCGATCTTCTCCATGCCGGTCCGCTCGACGCCGGGGAAGTCGAAATGGCGCGCCTCGAAGCTCATGAAGAGCGCCTTGTCGTCGTGGCCCTTCTTCGACACCCAGGTCGGACGCAGCCCGACCACCTTGCGATAGAGCGCCTGCATCTCGGCGGCACTCTCCCCCTTGAGCTCGATCACGAGCCGTACCCGGTGCCGGTAGCGCCGCTCGGCGGCCTCGATCGCGTCGAACGCCTCCTCGATGGTCGGCACCCGGCTGCCCTCGAACTCCGTCCCCATCCACGAGCCGGCGTCGAGCGAGCGCACCTCCTCCAGCGTGAACTCCCGCGGGCTGTCGGTCCGGCGCTCCGGGAAGCGCTCCTCGACATCGGTCGTACGCCGGAAGTCACTGTCGTGCAGCAGCACCCACTCACCGTCGGCGGTGGGCTGGAAGTCCATCTCGATGAAGTCGGCGCGATGCCGCACAGCGCTCCGGTACGCCTCGAGTGTGTTCTCCGGATAGTTCGCCGAGTCGCCGCGCCAGGCCATCACACCGACGGGCTTCTTCCCCAGCGCGTACACCGCAGCGGCCCGCCCGATGAACTGAGGTGCGCCCCGATGCGCCCGAGCGACCGTGCGGAACCGGGTCTTCGCCACGTCCGCGGTCTTGAAGACGTGCCGAGCGTGGCCGGTCGCGTCGGCTCTGAGGTCGGTGACCTTCTTCCAGCCGTCTCCGCTGTTGCGCTGGAGCGTCAGCTGCCTACCCGGTCGGGCCGGCGAGGCGAAGAGCGTGATCCGGACGGTCCCGCCGGCACGCACCGACCGCTGCACGCTGGTGGTGACGTTCTGACCCTGCCCGAAGAGCGTACGCGGCGTCGAGACCAGCTCCGCCCCAGCCGATCCTGGACCCTCGACCGCCGGTGCGAGGACTCGCCAGCGCGATCGCCAGGACGGCTGCGTCACGACGAACGAGTAGCGGCCGGAGTCCGCCACCTCCTGTCGCTGCACGGTCTGCCACTCGCCGTGCTGGAAGTGCTGCAGCAGCACCTCCCGGCTCTGCCCGGTGCCGACCGAGCCGTTCAACCGGAACGTCTCACCCATGATCGGGCGCACCACGTCGGCTTCCGGTGCTGCGAGCGTGGTGTCGTCCGCGGCGGTTCCAGCGGCCGCGGACGCCGGGGTGACGTGGCTGGTCCCGAAGGCGATCGTCAGCGTCGCGATGAGCGCGAGGAGGCGAGCGTGTGGGGGCACGCCGAGTGAGGTTATGGGATGAGTCGGGGGCACGGGCACCCGGTATCCACATCAGCTCAAGGTAGATACGCCCTGACCGTGTCGATCGTGTCCGCCTCCTCCGGCTTCTTGTCGTCGCGATAGCGCACCACCCGGGCGAAGCGCAGCGCGACGCCGCCCGGATAGCGCGTGGAGCGCTGCACCCCGTCGAAGGCGATCTCCACCACCTGCTCCGGCCGCACCCGCACCTGCCAGTCGTCGGTGCCGTCGACGGCGAGCTCGGTGAAGCGCTCGGTCTGCCAGGCGAGGATCTGGTCGGTCATCCCCTTGAACGTCTTGCCGATCATCACGAAGCCGTCCGGACCGCGTGCGCCGAGGTGGATGTTGGAGAGCCAGCCTTTGCGGCGCCCCGAGCCCCACTCGATGCCGAGAACGACCAGGTCGAGGGTGTGGACGGGCTTGACCTTGATCCATCCGGACCCGCGCCTGCCAGCCTCCCAGGGGAGCCCGACGCCTTTGACGACCACGCCCTCGTGGCCGGAGGTGATGGCGTCGGCGGCGAACCGCTCGGCCTCCTCGGCATCGACCGTGACCAGCCGCGGCGGTCGGTGCTGCTCGGGGACGATCCGGTCGAGCTCGGTGATCCGCTGGTCGAGCGAGAGGTCGATGAGGTCACGTCCGTCGACGTGGAGGATGTCGAAGAAGTAGGGCGCCACCACGGCGTCGGCCGCCGACCTCGTGGCCGTGCGCGAGGCGGTCTCCTGGAACGGTCGCGGTCGGCCGTCGGGGCCGAGTGTCATCGCCTCGCCGTCGAGCACGAGCGACTCCGCCGGGAATCCCGACACGATCTCGGCGACCTCGGGCAGCCGCGAGGTGATGTCCTCGAGCGTGCGGGTCGCGATGCGTACCTCCGAGCCGGACTTGTGGGCCTGGATCCGGATGCCGTCGAGCTTGGTGTCGACCAGGACGGCCTCGCCGAGCTTGGACATCGCCTCCTCGACCGAGCCTGCGGACGAGGCGAGCATCGGCAGCACGGGCCGCCCCACCACCAGGCCCACCTCGGCGAGCGCCTCCTCGCCGTCGAAGGCGAGTCCGGCGACGACGACGGTCGATCCGGCGAGCATCGCGGCGCGGCGTACGGCCGGTAACGGCACCTCCGCCGCCGCCGCGATCGCCTCCTGGACCAGCGAGTCAAGCGCCCCCTGGCGGACCTCGCCGGTCACGACGCCGCGCAGCCAGGCCTGCTCGGCCTCGGTCGCGGCACCGAAGAGCGCGTCGGCCTCACGCTTCCGTTCGACCTGCGAACCGGCGCCCGCCACCTGTGACATCCGCTCGAACGCCTCGTGGACGTCCTCGACGCTCAAGGACGGTTCTGCAGCCGGCGCAGGGAGATCGTTGAGCGATCGCCACCCCAGTCCGGTGCGCCGCTGCAGCAAGGTGCCGGACAGGTAGGCCGTCACCACCGGCAGCTCGTTGCGCGAGGTGGCGGCAAGGCACTCGGCCAGCGCGGTGACCTTCGCCTTGCGCGACCGGGTAGCGGCGACGGCGTTGGAGGTGGAGACGATCTCGGCGAGGAGCATGCTCCCAGTGAACCCCACACCACCGACAAACGCGCCGAGATCGCCCTGACCTCAGGCTTTCGGCCACATGCCGGGGTCGCGTCCCAGCAGGCGCAGCGCGTCGTCCCAGGTGTTGTCGCCGCGCTCCTCGAGCGCGGTGGCGAAGACCGCCGTGTCGCCCGGACCGGCGGCGATCTGTCGCGCCAGATCGAGCACCACGTCGATCGTCGCCTCGGTGGGCCGGTAGGTCCGCCCGAGCGCGGCGGCTACGTCCCAGGCGTGCACCGCCGCGTCGAGCAGTTGCATGCCCAGGGCGACCGCGACGGTCGGCCGGAACCCGAACTCGGCGAGATGGATCGTCGCCTCCGGGTCGGCGGCGGCGAACGCCTGGCGAACGGCGTCGGAAGACGACTTCCAGCGCCGGGCGACGTCGTCGGCGGTGACCGGCACCGAGACGTACGCCTCGACCGGCGCATCACCGGCAGCGACGGCGGCAGCGAAGCCGAGGTTCTGGCCGATCATGTGGCCGAACAGGTCGGCGAGGTCCCATTCCGCGCACGGCGTCGGCACGCTCAGGTCCAGGGCGTCGACAGCGAGCGAGGTGGTGTCGTCGAGCGCGTGGTCGTACTCCGCGAGCATCTCAGTAAAAGTAAGCATAGGTATATCGTAAGCGCGCGTAGATTATCTGTCGAGCGGTTAGGATTCCCCGGTGGATCGACCCGAGCTCGGCTTCCTGCTGTCCCGACTGATGCGTGAGGTGATGGCCCGTGAGAAGCCGATCCTCGAGGCAGCCGGGCTGGAGATGTGGGACTACGCGGTGCTGACCGCGCTGGCCGACTCCGCCGCGCCCACCCAGGCGCAGCTCGCCGCGACCACGGGACGCGACAAGACCCGCCTGATCGGCAACCTCGACCGACTCGAGGCCGAGGGCATGGTGGCGCGCAGACCGGACCCCGCCGACCGCCGCAACCGGATCGTCTCGCTGACCCCGGCCGGCTCGCGGGTCCTGCGTCGCTGCCGAGAGGCCATCGAGGCGATGGAGACCGAGCTGCTGGCCGACCTCGACCCTGCCGACCGCGCCGGCTTCGAGCGTGCCCTGACCAGCCTTGCCGAGACCGACCGATGAGGACCATGACACCGACGACCGCCCACGCCTGGCTCCAGGACGAGCTGCCGGCCCTGCTGGAGAAGCACCGGGTGCCCGCGGCAGCCGTCGGGGTGCTCCAGGACGGCGAGGTGGTCGACCATGCCAGCGGCATCCTCAACCTCGACACCGGCGTGGAGGCGACGACCGACTCGCTGTTCCAGGTCGGCTCGATCACCAAGCTGTGGACCACCGACCTGGTGATGCAGCTCGTCGACGAGGGCAGGATCGACCTCGACGACGAGATCCAGCGCCATCTGCCGGGCTTCCGGGTCGCCGACGAGGAGGCCGCCCGCACCATCACCGTGCGCCATCTCCTCTCCCACACGGCCGGCTTCGAGGGCGACGTGTTCACCGACCACGGCCCCGGCGACGACGCCGTGGAGCGGTTCGTGGCCTCGATGGGCGACCTTTCGCAGATCTTCGCGCCGGGGGAGCGGTTCTCCTACTGCAACACCGGCTTCGCCGTGCTCGGTCGACTGGTCGAGGTGCTGCGCGAGGCCACCTGGGACCGGGCGCTCCAGGAGCGGCTCGCCGCCCCGCTGGGCCTGACCCACGTCGCGACGACCGCCTACGACGCGATCCGGTTCCGCGCCGCGATGGGCCACATCGACCCCGCCCCCGACCACGTGCTTCGCCCAGGCCCGTCGTGGGGGATGGCCCGCGCCAGCGGGCCGGTGGGAGCGATGCTCTCGATGCGCGTACGCGACCTGCTCGGCTATGCCGCGATGCATCTCGCCGACGGCATGGCCGGGGACGGCACTCGCATCCTCTCCGCAGATGCGTGCGCCGAGGTGCTCACCCGTCAGGTCGACCACCCGGCGTCGACCCGATCCGACGCACGCGGCCTGGGCTGGTCCCTCGACGACCTCGCGCAGGGGATCGTCGGCCACGACGGTCAGACCATCGGCCAGTCGGCCTTCTTCCGGGTCGTGCCCGAGCAGGGGGTGGCGGTCGCGCTGCTCACCAACGGAGGCGACACCCACGGCCTCTACCACGACGTCGTCGGCCGTCTCCTCGACGAGCTCGCCGGCGTACGCATCGCCGCCGACCCGACGTCGCCCGACCAGCCACCGCACGGCTTCGACGCCGGGCGTCTGCTCGGCACCTACCGCGCTCGGATCGTCGACTGGAACCTGCGACAGGCCCCTGACGGCCGCCTCTGGGTCGAGGAGCTGCCCGGCCCCGAGGCCGCGGCCGCGGGCGACAAACCACACAGCTACGAGGTCGTCCCGTACGCCGTCGACCAGGTCGTCACGCGCCACGCGCTGCACGGCGCCCACCACGTCTTCGGCTTCACCGGCCGCGACGACTCCGGGCGGGCGACGCATCTGACCACCAGCCGGGTGATCCCGCGGGCTAGCCTCGACTCATGAGCTCGCAGCGGACGGTCCGGCCGGGGTACCCGGTCGGCGTCGCCTCGATGCTGCGGCCGCTGCGGCGCGGTCCGGGTGACCCGACCTACAAGATCATCGGCGAGGACCACTGGCGCGCCGTCCGTACGCCCCAGGGCACCGCCACGCTCAGACTGCGCCAGCGCGGCACCGAGGTCGAGTCCCAGGCGTGGGGCGAGGGAGCGGAGTGGGTGCTGGAGCAGGTGCCGGCGCTGCTCGGGGCCGAGGACCGACCGGAGGAGTTCCACACCGACGACCCGCTGCTCGCCGGTCTGCTCGAGCGCTTCGAGGTGCCGCGGTTCGGCCGCACGCAGCTGATGATGGAGGCCCTCGTCCCCGCCATCATCGAGCAGAAGGTGACCAGCCAGGAGGCGTTCCGCGGCTTCGGCGCCATGGTGCGCCGCTTCGGCGAGGTCGCTCCCGGCCCCGATCATGGGCTCCGGGTCCAGCCGTCGCCGCAGACACTGCGGACGATCCCGAGCTGGGACTGGCTGCGTATGCCTGTCGACCCGGCCCGCTCCAAAGCGGTGCTCCAGGCGGCCAGGGTCGCCTCCGCGATCGAGCGCACCGTCGACCTGGCCGGCGACGAGGTCGAACGTCGGCTCACCACCATCCCCGGCATCGGCGAGTGGACCGTCGCAGAAGTACGTCAGCGTGCGCTCGGCGACCCGGACGCGGTCAGCTTCGGCGACTACCACATCGCCAAGGACATGGGCTGGGCGCTGACCAACCAGACCTGGAGCGACGATCAGCTGCGGGAGTATCTGGAGAAATTCCGGCCGCATCGGGGGCGGGTCGTCGCTCTTGTCTATCGGGCGGCTGGGAAGCGGCCTCGGCGGGGGCCTCGGATGTCGCCTCGTACGCACTTGCCTCGGTGAACCCCTCATGCCTCGCGGCGAGTCGGGCATCAGCCCCTCATACCCCGCGCCGAGT
Source organism: Nocardioides luteus (assembly GCF_014648595.1). Lineage (GTDB taxonomy): Bacteria > Actinomycetota > Actinomycetes > Propionibacteriales > Nocardioidaceae > Nocardioides > Nocardioides luteus. Next base: position 274,630 of record NZ_BMRK01000001.1, read on the forward strand.
CGGCGCATCAGCCCCCTCGCGCTCGCTTCGCTTCGCGCGGCACGGGGGCAGATGCGCCGACTCGGCAGTACCAGACGGGGCAGATGCGCCGACTCGGCATGCCTCAGAGCAAGGGTCGCAGAGGGGTGAGCACGAGCTCGGTGAACTTTCGGTGGATGTCGCGGGCGGCCCACTCGTCGGCCGTGAGCTCGAGCGCGTTGGACTCGTCGCGGGAGAAGATCTCCTCCATCTGCTTGGCGACGTCGCGGTCGAAGATCTCGAGGTTGATCTCGTAGTTGCCGGTCAGGGAGAGGCGGTCGATGTTGGCGGTGCCGACGGTCGACCAGAAGCCGTCGACGGTGGCCGTCTTGGCGTGGATCATCGCGTCCTTGAACCGCAGGATCCGCACGCCGGCGTCGAGGAGCTGGGAGAAGTAGCCGCGTGAGATCCAGTCGACCACGACGTGGTTGGACTTCAGCGGCAGCAGGATGCGTACGTCGACCCCGCGCTGGGCCGCGGCCTTGAGCGCGTCCACGAAGTCCTCGTCGGGGACGAAGTAGGCGGTGGTCAGGTAGACGTTGCGGGAGGCACGGTTGATGGCCTCGAGGTACATCGACCGGATGGGGAACATCCACAGCCGCGGCACGTTGCGGTGGAACCGGAGGTCGGGGTCCCACGACGGCGCGGTCTCGATGAGCAGCGGGCCCTCGGCGTCGGTGCGGTGGGTGAGCGGGTGCGGGCGGCGGCGGTTGAGGTTCCAGAAGTCGGCGAAGGCGCGGCGCAGGTCCCATACCCCGGGGCCGGTGATGCGCACGTGCGTGTCGCGCCACTCGGTGGCGTACGCGTTCCCGATGTTGTAGCCGCCGACGAACCCGACGGTGTCGTCGACGACCAGGATCTTGCGGTGGTCGCGGCCGTAGCGGGAGAGGTCGAAGAAGCGCAGGCCCGCCGCGTAGGTGGGGTAGCGCAGCACGTGCACGCCCTCGGGGAACCGCTTGAAGCGCGAGGGCACGACGAGGTTGGCGAGCTCGTCGTAGATGCAGTAGACCTCGACGCCGCGCTCGGCGGCTGCGCCCAGCGCCTCCTTGAACCGCTGGCCGACGTCGTCGCCCTTCCAGATGTACGTCTCGAAGAAGATCTGCTTCTTGGCGCCGTCGATGGCGGCGATCATGTCCTCGTAGAGGTCGTTGCCGAAGGTGTAGGTGGTCACGGTGCCGTCGCCGACCGCGTTGGTGCGCGGCGGGGTGACCGGGAACGGCTTGCCCCTCCGGCCGCGGGCGCCACGGCTGCGATAGCCGTCGACGAGGCTCATCACGACAGCGAGCGCCACCGGAACGCCGAACACGGCGAGGAGCAGGCGGCGTAGGAACCTCATGACGCCCCCCGGCGAAGGTCTCATCACGGTCCCCAATCTAACTGGCGCATCCTGTCGATACACACCGGTGCGGACTTCTACCTCGAGCCGGTGGTCTCTCATCGCACGCACAGGCCGGGACCAGCATGCGAGAACGACCTTCACGAGTCGCGCCGCCGGGGTGGAGGATCTGTGACCGCCGTCACCTACCGGCGGGTAAGTCGTGGGAACGAAATACCTCCCACCCTGTTCTCGGACTTGTCAGGAAGGGTCGTTGCCCTCAGAACTGAAACATGTTCTACTACTGGTTCACAAGCGTGAGCCGAGTCACAAGACCGCGTGCGGAAGGTGAAGGATGGCAGTGCAGTTCGCCTCGCTGGTCCGAGGTGTCGGCGGGATGGGGCTGATGACCGGAGAGGTCGTCAAGGGCACCTTCACGACCAAGTTCCAGCTGCGCGAGTTCCTCGAGCAGGCGTGGTTCATCACCAGCGTCACGATGATGCCGGCGGTGCTGGTCTCGATCCCGTTCGGAGCGGTGATCTCGCTGCAGGTCGGCAACCTCGCCGGTCAGCTCGGTGCGCAGTCCTTCGCCGGTGCGACCGCGGTGCTCGCGGTGGTCAGGGAGGCCGCACCGATGGCGGCCGCGCTGATCATCGCGGGAGCCGCCGGGTCGGCGATCTGCTCCGACATGGGCTCTCGCAAGATCCGCGAGGAGATCGACGCGATGGAGGTGCTGGGCATCGACCCGGTGATCCGGCTGGTGATCCCGCGGGTGCTCGCGTGCCTGTTCGTCTCGGTGATGATCAACGGCATCGTCATCGCGACCGGGATCGGCGGCGGCTACTTCTTCACCGTGATCGTCCAGGGCGGTTCGGCGGGTGCGTTCCTGTCGAGCTTCACCGCGCTGGCCAGCCTTCCCGACCTCTACATATCGATGGTCAAGTCGGCCCTGTTCGGGTTCCTGGCGGCGATCATCGGCGCCTACAACGGCCTCAACGCGCAGGGCGGCCCCAGCGGGGTCGGGCGAGCGGTCAACGAGGCCGTGATCATCGCGTTCATGATGCTGTTCGTCCTGAACTCCATCATGACCGCGGTCTACTTCCAGATCGTTCCTCAGGACGGGTTGTGATCCCCCCGTGTCCAACACGCTCGCCCAGGTGGGCAACCAGATCGTCAAGGAGCAGCGCGAGGCCGTCGAGGGCTACGGCGACCAGCTGCTCTTCTACGCCAAGGCACTGGCCTGGGCGCCCCGCACCGTGCGCCGCTACAAGCGGGAGGTGCTCAACATCCTGGCCGAGGTCGCCTTCGGCGCCGGCGGCCTGACGATGATCGCCGGCACCGTCGGCGTGATCGCGTTCATGGCGTTCTTCGCCGGTTCCGAGGTCGGCATCCAGGGCTACGCGAGCCTGAGCCAGATCGGTGTCGCGAAGTTCTCCGCGTTCATCTCGGCCTTCTTCAACACCCGTGAGGTCGCCCCGCTGATCTCCTCGATCGCGCTCGCCGCGACCGTCGGTTGCGGCTACACCGCCCGCCTCGGCGCGATGCGGATCTCGGAGGAGATCGACGCGCTCGAGGCGATGGGCGTCCCGAGCCTGCCCTACCTGGTCACCACCCGGATGATCGCCGGGTTTCTCGCGGTCATCCCGCTCTACGTCGTCGCGCTGTGCGCCTCCTACCTCAGCCCGCGGCTGATCACGACGCTGATGTACGGGCAGTCGGGCGGGACGTACGACCACTACTTCCTGGCCTTCCTGCCACCGATCGACATCCTCTACAGCTTCCTGAAGCTGATCATCCTCGCGGTCGCGATCATCCTGATCCACTGCTACTACGGCTACACCGCCTCGGGCGGCCCTGCCGGCGTCGGCATCGCGGTCGGCAAGGCGATCCGCACCTCCATCGTCACCGTGGTCGTCGCGGACTTCTTCCTGAGCTTCGCGATCTGGGGCTCGACCACCACTGTCCGGATCACAGGATGAGGTCGGTGCCCACCAGATGCTGATCGGAATCCAGCGCGACACCCGCGCCGAGCACTCCAAGCTCTTCGTCTCCGGGATCGCCTTCACGGTGACCCTGGCCCTGCTGATCGCGCTCTGCGTGGCGATCTACCAGAAGGCGTTCGTGCAGTTCACCACCGTGAAGGTCGAGGCCGAGCAGGCCGGCCTGCAGTTGCCGCGCTACGGCGACGTACGCATGCACGGCGTCATCGTCGGCCAGGTCCGCGAGATCCACCAGGACGGCAAGAAGGCCGTCATCGAGCTCGGTCTCGAGCCGGAGCAGGCCGAGCGCATCCCCGCCAACGTCAGCGTCCAGATCAAGCCGACGACGCTGTTCGGGCAGAAGTACGTCGAGGTCATCGACCCCAGCGGCGACCGCACCGGAGCGCTGAGCAACGGCACGGTCATCCCCGCCGACCGGGTGCGCACCAGCGTCGAGCTCGACGTGATCCTCGCCCGGCTCTTCCCGCTGCTGAAGTCCATCCGTCCCCAGGACCTCAACAGCACCCTGCACGCCCTCGCCACAGCGCTCTCCGGCAACGGGGAGAAGCTCGGCGAGACCCTCGTCAAGCTCAACGACTACCTCGAAGAGATGAACGTCCACCTCCCCACGCTCGAGAAGGACCTCGAGGACATGGCCGACGTCGCGGAGACCTACTCCATGGCCGCCCCCGACCTGGTCAAGGTCCTCGAGAACACCACGACCACCGCCAAGACCGTCACCGACCAGCGCGCCCGTCTGGGTGGCCTGCTCACCTCCGTCACCGGCGTCGCCGACACCTCCGAGAACCTGCTCGCCGAGAACGAGAAGGAGATCAGGTACGAGACGGAGCTGGCCGTGCCGCTGCTGAAGCTGCTGGCCGACTACTCCCCGGAATACACCTGCCTGCTGCGCGGCCTCGACGACTACACCGAGCTGCTGGCGACCGTCTTCCAGCAGAACCGGGTGCGGCAGACGATGGTGCTCGACGGCACCCAGAAGCCGGCGTACGGCCGTGCCGACCGCCCCGAGTGGGGCGAGGTCGGCCACGGGCCGTGGTGCGACGGCCTGCCGACCCCGAAGGTGCCCGCCGGGCCCAAGGAGCTGAAGAACGGCACCGAGGACATCCCGTGGGCGCCGGGGAACGGAGGTCTGCAGTGAACAAGCGCGATCTGAAGACCGCGGTCGCCGGCACCAAGCTGGTCGTCTTCACCCTGGTCTCGATCCTCGTCACCGGCACCCTCGCCTCGATCATGGGCAACGTCGGGTTCGGTGACCGGGTCTCCTACCGGGCCGAGTTCACCACCGCCTCGGGCCTGAGCGAGGGTGACGACGTACGCGTCGCCGGCATCACCGTGGGGGAGGTGCTCGCCGTCGAGATCGAGGGCGGCGACCACGCCATGGTCACCTTCCGCGTCGACAAGTCGGTGCCGCTCACCACCGCCAGCGGTGCCCAGGTGCGCTACCTGAACCTGGTCGGCGACCGCTACCTGGCGCTGACGCAGGACGCCGGCAACCAGGGCGCGAGCGATCCCAGCCCGCTGCGGAAGGGCCAGGCGATCGCGCTGGCCAACACCACGCCCGCGCTGAACCTGACCGAGCTCTTCAACGGGTTCCAGCCGCTCTTCCAGGCGCTGCAGCCCAAGGACGTCAACAAGCTCTCCCTCAACCTGATCCGGGTGCTGCAGGGAGAGGGCGGCACCGTCGCGAGCCTGCTGTCGCAGACGGCCTCCCTCACCAGCGCGCTGGCCGAGCGCGACGAGCTGATCGGCGACGTCATCACCAACCTCTCCAAGACGCTGAACACCGTCAACGAGCACCACTCCGAGCTCGCCGAGCTCATCCAGCAGCTCAGCGGCTGGATGAAGGACCTGGCCCGCGACAAGGAGGCGATCGGCGACTCGATCTCATCGATCGGCGACCTCACCGACGAGCTGGCCGGGCTGCTCACCGACGTACGCCCGTTCCTGAAGGAGGACATCAAGCAGCTCAAGCGCGTGATGGCCGTCCTCAACAAGCCGGGCAACCAAAAGCTTCTCGACAGGACCCTGGAGCGGCTCCCGGCGACCCTGGAGTCGCAGGCGCGGATCGGCAGCTACGGCTCCTGGTACAACTACTACCTCTGCGACCTCGACTTCTCGATCAAGCTGCCCTCCCTCGGCGAGCTGCTCGACAACTCGCCCGCCGTCAAGGCGATCCAGAAGCAGCTCGACAACGTGGCCTTCTACAGCAAGTCCGAGAGGTGCAAGCTGTGAGTCACCACTCCAACACGAAGCTCACCCGCACCGGCGTGATCACGATCGTCGCGATCGTGCTGGTCCTGACGGCGGCGTTCAACCTGCGCAAGCTGCCGTGGTTCGCCGGCACGACCTACCAGGCGGAGTTCTCCGACGCCAGCGGCCTGCACGTGGGCAACCGGGTCGAGATCGCCGGCATCCGGGTCGGCCGAGTCAGCGACATCGAGATCGAGGGCGCCAAGGTCGTGGTCTCGTTCTCGGTCGAGGGCACCGAGATCGGTCACCGCAGCGAGGCGACGATCGGGGTGCTCAACCTGCTCGGGGAGAAGTACCTCGACATCAAGCCGCAGGGCGGCCACCTGCTCGACGCCGGATCGACGATCCCGCTGGCGCGCACCAGCGCGGGCAGCGACATCGTCGGCACCTTCGGCGACCTCACCGAGACGACCGAGGCGATCGATACCCAGCAGCTGGCCAAGGCGCTGACCACGATGTCCGGCACGCTCGACAAGGCCGGGCCCGAGGTGCAGGGTGCCTTCCAGGGCATCGCGGCGCTCTCCCAGACCATCGCCTCCCGTGGAGACGAGCTGGAGTCGCTCCTGCAGGACGCCGAGAAGGTCGTCCAGCTCGTCAACCAGCGCAAGCACGACATCGTCAGCGTGATGGAGAACGGCGACCAGGTCTTCGCCGAGCTCATCTCGCGCCGCCAGGCCATCCACCAGCTGCTGGTCAACGCCACCGCGCTCTCCGAGCAGCTGCAGGCGCTGGTCAAGGAGAACGAGAAGCAGATCGGGCCCGCGCTGGACGCGCTCGAGACGGCGCTGAAGTTCCTCAACGCCCGCGAGAAGGACCTGACCAAGACCATCCAGAACTACGGGCCGTACGCGTCGATCCTGATCAACATCATCGGCACCGGCCCGTGGTTCGACGCCTATCTCGGCAACCTGACCGGCATCGCGAGCGGCGAGTTCGTGCCCGGACGACGACCAGGGATCGTGGAATGACCAACATCATCGAACGACTGACCGAGGTGCCGCGCGGCAGGGGCCGACGGCGTACGAAGGCGCCGGTCGCGGTCGCCGGCACCGAACGGACCTCGCGGCCCAGCCTGAGGTCCAAGTGGGCGGCGCTCCCGCTCGCTCTGGTGCTGATGTGCGGCCTGCTGCTGGTCTCCGAGGTCGCCGCGCCCGACACCAAGCTGGTGACCGCGAGCTTCCCGCAGGCGGTGAGCGTCTACGAGGGCTCCGACGTCGTCATCATGGGGGTCAAGGTCGGCCGGGTCGCGTCGCTGGAGCCCAAGGGTGACCACATCGAGGCCGTGATCGAGTACGAGAGCGACTACAAGCTGCCCAAGGACGTGAAGGCGGCGATCGTCACCCCGACCCTGATCGCGGACCGGTTCATCCAGCTGACCCCGGCTTACACCGGCGGCCCGGCGATGGCCGACGGCGGCGAGATCCCGATCGAGCGCACCGCCGTCCCGGTCGAGCTCGACCGCATCTACTCCAGCCTCTCGGAGCTGACCACCGCGCTCGGACCCAACGGCGCCAACAAGAACGGTGCGCTGAGCGACGTCCTGCGTGAAGGTGCGGCCGCGCTGGAGGGCAACGGCAAGGTCGGCAACCAGGCGATCGCGGACATGTCCGAGGCGGCCCAGGTGCTCGGCGGCAACTCCGAGCAGCTCTTCAGCACCCTGTCGCAGCTCTCCGAGGTCACCACGACGCTGGCGAAGAACGACGAGACGACCGAGAAGTTCCTGACCGACCTCTCGACCGTCTCCACGCAGCTCGCCGGGGAGAGCGACGAGCTCGACCAGGCGCTGGTCGCGATCGCCCAGGCGGTCAAGGTGACCAAGTCGTTCGTCGAGAACAACTCCGACGCCCTGGTCGGCGACGTCAAGGAGCTCAACAAGACGCTCCACATCCTGGCCAAGGAGAAGAAGACCCTCGGCACCGTCATCGACCTGGCGCCGCTCGGTCTCGGCAACCTGGCCGAGGCGTTCGACCCGGCTTCCGGGTCAGTCGGCTTCCGGCTCCAGGTGGGCCCGATGGGCACCGACCTGGCCAACATCCTCTGCATGGCCGTGGAGAACGACAAGATCCCGGCCGCCAAGCAGATCTGCGCACTCTTCAAGGCGCTGCTGCCGACCAGTGCGACCGCGCCGATCGGACAGGCGATCACCGACGCCGGCGTCCCCACCGACCGCAACACCCAGGCCGAGAGCCCCGCCAAGGGCGCCAAGGCGAAGAAGAAGCCCGAGGTGAAGCCCCAGGTGGTCCAGGACGGCGGAATCGGCGCTCTGAGCGGGTCCCTCCAGGACCTGATGTCAGGAGGCAAGAGATGAGGACGCGGGTCTTCTTGGCGATGCTGGGTCTGATGGCCTTGGGAAGCGGCTGTGGCGTACAGGCCTATGATCTGCCGCTTCCCGGCAAGGAGGTCGGCTCGGGTGACGGCTACGTCGTGACCGCGAAGTTCAACGACGTCGTCGACGTGGTGCCGCGCACCAAGGTGATGGCCAACGACGTCCCGGTCGGCCAGGTCGACGCGGTCGAGCGGGAGGGCTGGCACGCCAAGGTCACCATGACCATCCGCAAGGACATCGAGCTCCCGGCCGACGCGCTGGCCAACGTACGCCAGACCAGCCTGCTCGGCGAGAAGTACATCTCGCTGGTGCCGCCCCAGGGCTCCACGGTTGCGAGCGCAGGCAAGCTCGGCGACGGCGCGGTCATCGGGCTCGACCGCACCAACCGCAACCCCGAGGTCGAGGAGGTGCTCGGCGCGCTCTCCTTCCTGCTCGCCGGCGGCGGCGTCGGTCAGCTGAAGACGATCAGCGACGAGCTCAACACCATGATGGACGGGCGCACCGGCGGGATGAAGGACCTGCTGGGCAACCTGGAGACCACGGTCGCCTCGCTCAACCAGCACAAGAGCTCCATCATCCGGGCGATGGAGCAGGTCGACCGCCTCACCCGCACCCTCAACAAGGAGTCCGAGAAGATCGAGGAGGCCATCGACTCCTTCGGGCCCGCCCTCGAGGTGCTGCGCCAGCAGCACGCCGACCTGCTGAAGATGATGAAGGCGCTCGACCGGCTCGGCGTGGTGGCCACCCGGGTGATCAACCAGAGCGGCGCCAACCTGACCACGGCGCTGGACGAGCTGGCGCCGACGCTGCGCGAGCTCGCCGACGCCGGTGCCTCGCTACCGCGCGGACTGATGATGGCGGCCAGCTTCCCGTTCCCGGAGAACGCCGCCGGGCTGGCGATGGGCGACTACTCCAACGCGCTGTTCCACATGGACCTCGACCTCGGCAAGCTCGTCGGCAGCCTCACCAACGGCAAGTCCCCCGGTCTGCTGCCGCAGGTCTTCCAGCTGTGCCTGTCCTACTCCAAGGGCTGCGAGGCGATCCAGCCGCTGGCCAAGGCGCTCTGCGACCTGACCAACCTCCAGCTGACTTGCTCGGTCGTCGGCAAGGAGGACACCCCGGCCAAGCCCGGTGAGAAGACGCCGAAGCTGCCCGACGTCGCCGACCTGCTGCCCAAGAGCTCGACCTCGACCTCGACCAAGACGCCGGGGCTCAGCGGCCTCGTCCCGGAGATCGCCGAAGGACTCTCGGCGCCCGCCGACGCGGACACGCCGAGCGCCGAGCCGACGACCGGCGGCCTCACGGGCCTGCTCGAAGGACTCCTGGGAGGGGGCAAGCGATGACCCGCAGCGTACGCAACAAGCTGGTGGTCTTCCTGGTGATCGCCGCGGTGGGCATCTTCTACGTCTCGGCCGCCTATCTCGGTCTCGTCGACCGGATCCTGGGCCGCCATGTGGAGGTGTCCGTCGACCTGCCGGCCTCCGGCGGTCTCTACGTCGGCAGCGAGGTCAACTACCGCGGCCTCGGCATCGGCCGGGTCTCCTCGATGACCGTCACCGACGACGGCGTCCGCGTCGGCCTGGAGCTCGACCCCGGCACCGAGGTGCCGCGCGATGCTGCCGTGGAGGTGCACAACCTCTCGGCGGTGGGGGAGCAGTACATCAACTTCATCCCCGAGTCGGCCTCCGGGCCCTATCTCGCCGAGGGCGACGTCGTCACCGCCGGCCCCGAGTCGATGCCCGGCACCACCGACGAGCTGCTCACCCAGCTCGACAGCTTCACCACCTCGATCAACGGCGAGGACCTCAGCACCGTCGTCGCCGAGCTCGGCACGCTCTTCCGCGGCAACGCCGAGAACCTGCGTACGCTGCTCGACTCCGGCTCCACGCTGGTCGACGACGCCACCAAGCACCAGAAGGACACCATCCGGCTCCTCGACACCAGCCAGACGGTGCTGAAGACGCAGAAGGAGCACAGCGGTGACATCCGCGAGTTCGCCGACGGGCTTGAGAAGGTGACCGCCACCCTCGACAAGCGCGACCCGGAGCTGCGCGAGATCCTCGAGGGCGGCGAGGCGACCGCGTTGCAGGTGCAGTCGCTGGTCGACGGCCTGCAGCCGCTGCTGCCGGTCTTCCTGGCCAACCTCAGCACCGTCAACGAGGTGCTCACCGCCCGGCTGCCGGCGATCGAGCAGACGCTGGTGACGTTCCCGCGGGTCGTGGCGACAGGGTGGACCGGCTCGCCCGGCGACGGCTACGGTCACCTGTCAATGGGTCTCGTCTACACCACGCCGCCGTGCCAGAAGGGCTACAAGCCCCCGGAGCAGTGGATCCCCGGCACCGTGACCGAGAAGCAGCCGCTCTACCCGGCCAAGTGCACCGACAAGCGGGCCCAGCCCGACTACGAGGGCGACAACCCGATCATGCAGCGCGGGGTCAACATGGTGCCGAAGCCCGAGGGCGTGGAGAAGTACGTGACGTCCTACGACCCCAAGACCGGGCGCACCCGCCTTCCCGACGGGAAGACGGTCACGATGTCCGCCCCGAACGATGACGGAGGCCTGGTCTCCGCCCTGTCCGACGACTCCTGGCGATCGATGATCCTGGGTGAGGAGTGAGCTCGATGCCACCTACCCCCGAAACGGCCGAGAACCTCGACGTGAAGCTGTCGATGGCCAGACTGGGGCGGCTCAACACCGTCCTCGCGGCGGTGGTCGTCATCCTGGTCGTGCTGGCGGCGGCGGTCTTCATCGGCGGTGCCCGGATGCTGCCCTGGACCACCTCCGCCGAGGCCGCGGCCGCAGACTACGACGAGGCCAAGTCGGTCGCCGAGGAGGGTGTGATCGCCTTCCTCGACGTCGACTACCGCGACATGGACCCGCGGATCCAGGCGGTCAAGGAGATCTCCACCGGCACCTTCGGCAAGGAGTACACCGCGATCGCCGAGCAGATCCGGCAGGCTGCGATCCCGGCCCAGACCGTCTCCAAGGGGAAGGTCAAGCAGGTCGGCATCCGCACGATCGGCCCGAAGAAGGCGGTCGTGCTGGTCGCCGTCGACTCGGTCGTCACCAGCAGCCAGACCGCTGAGCTGAAGAAGAGCGAGACCTGCCCCTACGAGGGTGCGCGGTGCTCGAAGTACCGCTTCAAGGTGTCGCTGGACAAGACGAAGGACGGATGGCGCATGTCCGACCTGGCAGGAGTCAACTGATGACAGGCGTACGAGCGAACGGGTCCGTCTCCAGCGACCAGAAGGAATGTCCCTTCTGCGCGGAGACGATCAAGGCGGCCGCGATCAAGTGCCGTTACTGCGGGTCCGACCTGCTGCCGCCCACCGACGAGCCGGAGGACGTACGCGACGAGGTCGCTGCGCCGGAGGAGGCGGAGGTCGACACCAAGCCTCAGGCTGAAGCTGAGGGTGAGGTCGAGGGTGAGGCTGGTGACGACGCCGGTGACGAGGCCGAGGAGAGCACCGAGGAGAGCCCCGAAGAGCGGGCCGGTTTCGCCGAGCGGTGGCTGGGCGATGGCAGCCGGACGCTGACGGCCGTGCTCGGCGTACTCGTCCTGGTGGCCGGCGCAGCGCTCTGGCTGGCCGTCGACCTGGTCTCGAAGGACGACGTGGCGCCCGGCGGTGAGCTGACCGCGGCCGGGTCGCGGGCCGCGATCATGGAGCACTCGGTCGGGCTGACGCAGACCGTGATGTCCTACCAGGCGGCCAGCGCGGAGAAGGACATCGCGGCCGCGAAGAAGCTGATGACGCCGGGGATGCAGAAGGACTACGAGAAGACGCTCCCGGGCGAGGACAAGCGCAAGGAGCAGGCCAAGCTGGGGATCAAGGTCTCCGCGCAGGTCGCCCCGCTCTCCGAGGAGGGCGCCAAGGCGGGCGAGAAGGGCAAAGCGTGCATCGAAGAGGACTGTGCCGCCTCGATCATCTCGGCGACCGAGGACGAGGCCGAGGTGCTGCTCTTCGTCAACCAGAGCGCGAGCGCACCTAAGACGAAGAACACAGTGGTCAGCCCTACCTGGGAGGTGCTGACGCTCGTCAAGGAGGATGGCGGCTGGCTGATCTCCGAGATGAAGGCTGCCTCGTAGATCTCGCGCAGCGGTCCCCTTCGGGGGCACCTCTGTCCCTGATATGGTAGAACGTGTTCTAGTTCTCATGCTCGAGGAGGGCACATGGCCGGCTCCCGCCAGTCCGTACAGCTGACCGATGGCGAGATCGAGGACTTCCTCGGATCGCAGATGAAGGTGCAGGTCGCCACCGTCGGTGTCGACGGCGCGCCACATCTGACCACGCTGTTCTACGTGCTCGACGAGGGGAAGATCGCCTTCTGGACCTACGGGTCCTCGCAGAAGGTGCGCAACCTGCGCCGCGACCCCCGGGTGACCTGCCTGGTCGAGGACGGCGTCGACTACTTCGAGCTGCGTGGCGTCAGCATCACCGGTCACGCACGGCTGGTCGAGGACTACGACGAGATCAAGGACATCGGCTCCCGGGTGATGACCCGGATGGCCGGCGGTGCGGATCTTGGTGAGCTCGGCGACGACCTGGTCTCGAAGCAGGCACACAAGCGCGTCGGCATCGTCATCGAGCCCGACAAGATCGCAAGCTGGGACCATCGCAAGCTGGGTGCGCTGCCCGGTCAAGGATGACGACAACGAGGAGATGACGGACATGGCAAAGGTGATCGCGGACTTCGACCTGTGCGAGTCGAACGGGATGTGTGAGGCGTTCGCTCCCGACGTGTTCGAGATCGACGACGACGACTTCCTGCAGATCGCGGACCCGACCGTGACCCCGGAGAACCGCGACCGCGTCGAGCAGGCCGTTGCCGGCTGCCCCAAGGCGGCCCTGAGGATCGAGGAGTAGCCCCACGTGAGTGTTGATCTGACCGATAAGATCGCGATCGTCACCGGTGCCGGAGCCGGTCTCGGCCGGGCCGAGGCCGTCGCCCTGGCCCGGGCGGGCGCGCGGCTCGTGCTCAACGACCTGCCCGGCGCGGCCGAGGAGACCGCCGAGGAGATCCGCGGCTTCGGTGGCGAGGCGGTGATCGCCGCCGGCGACGTCGGTGAGCGGGCCACCGCCGACGCGATGATGGCCGCCGCCGTCGACGACCTCGGTGGTCTCGACATCGTGGTCAACAACGCCGGCATCACCCGCGACAAGATGCTCTTCAACATGTCCGACGAGGAGTTCGACCTCGTCGTACGCGTCCACCTGCGAGGCCACTTCCTGCTCACCCGCAACGCCTCGGCCCACTGGCGCTCGGTCGCGAAGTCCGCCGGGGCGCCCGTGGACGCCGCGGTCGTCAACACCTCCTCGGAGGCGTTCCTCTCCGGGCCTCCCGGACAGGCCAACTACGGCGCCGCCAAGGCCGGCATCACCGCTCTGACCATGTCGACCGCCCGCTCGATGGGCCGCTCCGGCGTACGCGCCAACGCGATCTGCCCGCGGGCGGCGACCGCGATGACCGAGGGTGTGCTGTCCGGTGACTCCTACGGCCCCGAGCACGTCGCGCCGCTGGTCACCTACCTCGCCTCGCCGGCCGCCGCCGCGATCACCGGCCAGGTCTTCGTCGTCTACGGCGGGATGATCGCCGTGCTCGCGCCGCCGACCGTGGCCGAGCGGTTCGACAACGCCGCCTGGGACCTCGACTCCCTCGACAAGCAGGTCGGCGGCTGGTTCGCCGACCGTGACCCCTCGGCCGGGTTCTCGGCCGACTCGATCATGCAGCTGAAGCTGAAGGACTAAGGAGCAGTCATGGCACGTCTCGAGGGCAAGATCGCGATCGTCACCGGTGGCGCGCAGGGGCAGGGAGCCGCGATCGCGCGCGCCTTCGTCGCCGAGGGCGCGAAGGTGGTCATCGCCGACGTGGCCGACGAGCCCGGCAAGCTGCTCGCGGACTCGCTGGGGGAGTCGGCGCTCTTCGTCCACCACGACGTGAGCTCGGAGGAGTCCTGGACGTCGCTGGTGGCCGAGACCACCGCTGCGTACGGTCCGGTCAGCGTCCTCGCCAACAACGCCGGGATCCTCCGCTTCGGCGAGATCCTGACCCAGCCGGTCGAGGAGTTCGAGCTGCTGTGGCGGGTCAACACCCTCGGCTGCTTCCTCGGGATGCGCTCGGTGATCTCGACGATGAAGGAGAACGGCGGCGGCTCGATCATCAACGCCTCCTCCATCGAGGGCCTCGCCGGGATGGCGTTCGTCGCCGGCTACACCTCCACCAAGTTCGCCATCCGCGGCATGACCAAGGCGGCCGCTCTCGAGCTCGGCCCCAGCGGCATCCGGGTCAACTCCGTACATCCCGGCATGATCGACACCCCCATGACCCGCGGCGTCGGCGCGGACGACGCCGCCATGGAGTTCGGCGCCGGCAAGGTCGCCCTCAAGCGCGTCGGCCACCCCGAGGACATCGCCCCCCTCTACGTCTACCTCGCCTCCGACGAGTCCGGCTACGTCACCGGCGCCGAGATCGCCATCGACGGCGGCGCCACCGCCACCCACGCGTACGGCGGCTGACCCCCTTCTCGCCGAGGCGTCATCCCTGCCGGCCGAGACGTCAGCTCTGTCGATCGAACAGGCAGGTACGTCGGCCGAGACGCCACTTCCGCCGGTCGAGTTGGCGTCGACGTGCCGTCTCGATCGACGTAGGTGACGTCTCGATCGACGGAATTGACGTCTCGGTGAGCGGACCGCGTCAGCGCAGCAGCAGGCGTACGGCTACGTCGATGGACTTCTCGACGTCCTCGGCGTCCATCCGGCCGGTGACCCAGGAGATCAGCGCGGAGAGCCAGACGTCGGAGATGATCCGGATGATCGCGGCCTCCTCCTCGGTGACCTCTCCGAGGGTCGGGGTGCCGTGCATGGCGCGGGCGATGACGGTGGTCAGGCTGGTGCCGACCTCGTGGATCTCGCCGGTCACCGACTGGTCGGCGAACATGAACGCGCGCACCAGGGCCTCGGTCAGCTTCGGCTGCTTCTGCAGGGCGCGGGTGCGGCGGTTGAGGACGTACATGATCCGCTCGTGGGCGGTGTCGCCCGGCGTGGCGCGGACGGCGGAGCGCTCGACGTCCTTGGTGAACTCGCGCGCCAGCGCGGAGACCAGCAGGTGGATCTTCGAGGGGAAGTAGCGGTAGAGAGTGCCGAGCGCGACCTCGGCGTGCTCGGCGACGGCGCGCATCTGCACGGCGTCGAAACCACCCTCGGCGGCGAGCGCGATGGTGGCGTCGAGGATGCGCCGACGGCGCTCTCGCTGGGCCGCGGACCCGCCGGTGGGCGGGGTGGCCGGGGTGGGGCCATCGGTGTCGCGTGGCTCCGTGCTGACGGACGTCACTGGTTGTCCCCCTAGGACTATGACCGGATCTCGATCTGTGGATATCAGGCTAACCGCATCGGCGCCCGAGAGTGAAACACGTTCTGCCGTGAGTCTAGACTTGTAACACGTTCTACATCAGGGTGTATTCCACCGAAGGCTCCGGAAACATTGGAGGTCCCTGTGCCGATCGGCATCACCGACGAACACCAAGCCCTCAGCGAGAGCCTGCGTGACTGGGCGAAGGGCCTGGGTGGGATCGCCCTCGCGCGGGCGGCCGAGGGCGACGCATCCGCCGCCTTCGAGGAGGTGTGGCGCGGTGTCGAGGAGTACGGCGTCGCCGCCATCGCCGCGCCCGAACCGGCCGGAGGCGGCGGGACCCTGCTCGATGCCGCGGTCGCGCTGGAGGCCTGCGCCCACGAGCTGCTCCCCGGCCCGCTTCTCGGCAGCGCCGTCGCTGCCTACCACGCGGGTGCGAGCGGGCTCGGCGACCTCGTCGAGACGATCGCCGCCGGTGGCTGCGGGATCGGGCTCGACCCTGTCCTCGAGGTGGGTGACCGCCTCCGGGGGACCGTCCGGGTCGCCTACGACGGGGGCGGGGCGGCCCAGTTGCTGCTCGGCGCGCGCGGTGCCGAGGGCGAGGAGCGATGGTTCCTCCTCGCCGCAGAGCATGCAGACGTACGCCCTCAGGCCGGGCCCGACCTGACCCGGCGGGTCGCCGAGGTGCAGGTCGACGTGGACGCCGGCACGGCGGTCGAGGTTCCGGGGCTGAGCGGCACTGCGGTGCGGCGTACGGCCCTCACGCTCGCGGCCGCCGAGGCCTCGGGGATCGCGCAGTGGTGCCTGACGACGGCGGTCGAGTACGCCAAGGTGCGCGAGCAGTTCGGCGCTCCGATCGGTTCGTTCCAGGCGATCAAGCACCTGTGCGCGCAGATGCTCGAGACGGCCGAGGCGGTGGCGGCGACCGCCTGGGACGCCGCGTCGGCCGCCGCCGACGACTCCGACCAGTGGTCCTTCGCTGCCGAGGTCGCCGGGGCCACCGCGCTCGACGGTGCGGTCCGGGCGGCCCAGGACTGCATCCAGGTGCTCGGCGGCATCGGCTTCACCTTCGAGCACGACGCTCATCTCTACCTGCGCCGTGCCGTCGCGCTCCGCAGCCTGCTCGACAGCGGTGACGCCCACGCGGCCGCGCTGTCGAGGCTCGCGGTCGACGGCGTGCGCCGCTCGGTGCGGGTCGGCCTGGACGGCAAGGACGAGGAGGTACGTCCTCGGGTGCGCGAGGCGGTCGCTGCCGTCGCCGCGCGGCCGGAGCCCGAACGCCGGGACGCGCTGGTCGACACGGCGCTGCTGGCGCCGCACTGGCCTGCTCCGTACGGCCTCGGTGCGGGTCCTGTCGAGCAGCTCGTCATCGACGAGGAGCTCGCCGCGGCCGGCATCACGCGGCCGGACATCAAGATCGCCGGGTGGGCGGTGCCGACGATCCTGAAGCACGGTACCGACGCCCAGCGGGAGAGGTTCGTGGAGCCGTCGCTGCGCGGGGAGATCGTGTGGTGCCAGCTCTTCAGCGAGCCCGGCGCCGGCTCCGATCTGGCCTCGCTCGCGACCCGCGCCGAGCGGGTGGACGGCGGTTGGCGGCTGACCGGACAGAAGGTCTGGACCTCGCTCGCTGCCGAGGCCGACTGGGCGATCTGCCTGGCGCGTACCAACCCCGACGTGGCCAAGCACAAGGGCATCAGCTACTTCCTCGTGGACATGCGCAGCGAGGGGATCGACGTCCGTCCACTGCGTGAGCTGACCGGTGACGCACTCTTCAACGAGGTCTTCCTCGACGGCGTCTTCGTGCCCGACGAGCTCGTCGTCGGCGAGGTCGACGGTGGCTGGCGGCTCGCTCGGACGACCCTGGCCAACGAGCGCGTCGCGATGGCCTCGACCAACCTCGGCGGCAGCGTCGAGCGTGCGGTCTCGCTGGTCGGGGGTCGCAGCGAGGCCGACCTCGCCCGCGTCGGCCACGCGGTCGCGCTCTCCACGGTCTGCTCGCTCCTCGGCGTACGCTCCACCCTCAAGGCGCTCGCCGGTCGCGGCCCGGGCGCCGAGTCGTCGGTGGCCAAGCTCCTGACCGTGCGCAACCGCCAGGACGCCTCCGAGCTCGTCGTCGACCTCCTCGGAGCGCTGGCACTCACCGACGACCCGCAGGTGCGTGAGGACCTCCACGAGTCGCAGCTCACCCGCTGCCTCTCGATCGCCGGCGGCACCACCCAGGTGCTCCGCAACGTAGCCGCCGAACGGATCCTCGGCCTCCCCAGATAGCCCGCGAGAGGTCAGAGATCGGCGCCGAGACGTCGATCTTTGACGTCGAGAGGTCACTTTCTGAGCGAACTCGCCCAGAAAGTGACCTCTCGCGCTCGATTTTCGACCACTCGACGTGGTTCTCGAAACTAGAACGCGTTACAGTTCTGGCATGGTGGATGACGAACTTGGAGCTGTGCTCGCTGTTGTCCGGGACGTGCTCGCGCGGGAATCGGACCGGGGTGACTGGTCCGCCTGGGCGGGCGCAGGGCTGACCTCGCTGCCGGTGCCGGAGGCGCACGGGGGAGAGGGCCTCGGGCTGGCCGAGATCGCCGTCCTGCTGCGCGAGGCGGGGCGACATGCGGTCCGTGTGCCGGTGTGGGAGACGCTCGCGGTCGGGGCTCTGACCCTGGCGCAGCACGGGACGCCCGAGCAGCAGAGCGCGATCCTCCCGGGCGTGGCGAGCGGCGAGACGCTGCTGACCCCGGCCTGGCTCGAGCCGGGTCGCCCCGAGGCGCCGGCAGCGACTTTCCGCGACGGCACCGTCAGTGGCCGCAAGACCGCCGTGACGTACGCAGCTGAGAGCACGCATCTGCTGGTCACCGCGACCGACACCGACTCCCAGCAGCCGGTGGTCGTCCTCGTCGACCCGCACGGCCCGGGTGTCACGCTCAACGCGTCGAGCGTCTCCGGCGAGGTGCCGCAGCACACCGTGGTGCTCGAGAATGCGCCGGCCGAGCCGCTGACCGAGGGGGCCTTCAAGACCCTGACCGCGCGCGCGACCGCCGGGCTGGCCGTGACCGCCGCGGGCGTGCTCGCCGGAGCGCGCGACCTGACCGCGGCGTACGTCTCCAACAGGCGCCAGTTCGGCAGGGCGCTCGCGGAGTTCCAGGCGGTGGCGCTGCAGATGGCCGACGTCTACGTCACCTCCCGCACGCTCGACCTGGCCGCCGACAACGCGGTCGCCGCCATCGCCGAGGGTCGGGACGCCGCCGTAGACCTGAAGGTCGCCGCCTACTGGGCCAGCCAGGTCGCGCCGCAGGCGTTCCGCACCTGCCACCACCTCCACGGCGGCATGGGCGTCGACATCACCTACCCGCTGCTCGGCTTCACCACCTGGGGCACCGACATCGCCCACCTCGCCGACACCCCGGCCGAGGCGGTGCCCGTCGAGGCGCCCGAGGCCAAGAACCGAGAGCTCACCGAGGCGCAGCGCGCGCTGAAGGCCGAGGTCAGGGCCTACTTCACGAACCTCTCCCACGACGAGGAGCCGGCCGACCCCGGCCCCGAGGGCTCCTGGGACCGGCACGGACCGACCTACCAGAAGCTCATCAAGCAGCTCGGCGACGACGGCTGGATGGGCGTCGGGTGGCCGAAGGAGTACGGCGGCCACGGCCTCGGTGAGGTCGAGCAGACGATCTTCGCCAACGAGGCCCAGTACGCCGACGTGCACCTGCCCGCAGTGACGCTGCAGACGGTCGGTCCGACGCTGATCCGCTACGGCACCTCGATGCAGAAGGAGATGTTCCTCAACCGGATCCTCGCCGGTGAGGTGCACTTCGCGATCGGCTACTCCGAGCCCGAGGCCGGCACGGATCTGGCGAGCCTCCGCACGACCGCGAGGCGGGACGGCGACCACTACGTCGTCAACGGTCAGAAGCTGTGGACCACCGGCGGCCACGCCGCCGACTACATCTGGCTGGCGGTGCGCACCGACCCGGACGCGCCCAAGCACAAGGGCATCTCGATCCTGATCGTCGACACCTCCGACCCGGGTTTCTCCTGGACGCCGATCATCACCGCCGACGGATCCCACCACGTCAACGCGACCTATTTCAACGACGTCCGCGTCCCGGCCGACATGCTGGTCGGCGAGGAGAACCAGGGCTGGAAGCTGATCACCACCCAGCTCAACCACGAGCGCGTCATGCTCGGCCCGGCCGGCCGGATCGAGGGTCTGCGTGACCGCGTCCTCCGCTGGGCGCAGTCGCAGGGCGTGACCGACAACCCCGACGTACGTGCCCTGATCGGGGAGACCACCGCGGTCTTCCGGGTCAACGAGCTGCTCAACTGGGCGGTCGCCAAGGCGGGCGAGGCGGGCGAGATCGAGGTCGCCGACGCGTCGTCCTCGAAGGTCTTCGCCGCCGACCAGGTCCAGCACCTGCTCGCCGACCTGATCACGCTGGTCCACCGACACGGGGATCCGGGCGATCCGGTCACCAAGAGCCTGCTCGACTATCTCGACGCCCAGGCGAAGCGCAACACGGTGCTCACCTTCGGTGGCGGCGTCCAGGAGGTCCAGCGCGAGCTGATCGCGATGTTCGGCCTCGGAATGCCGAGGGTGCCGCGATGAGCGACCCGAAGCAGACGATGGGGGTCTCGACAGGCTCGACCACCGGTGGGCTCGTGGTCAGCGCGATCCACGAGAAGATCATGGCCGCCGCCGAGGAGATCGGGGGGTGGGGCGAGGCCGCCGAGCGCGAGGCCCGCGACCTGGTCAACCAGCCCACGATCAACAACTGGCTCGAGGCGATGGGTCTGGAGTCCCAGCGGTTCCACCAGGGCGAGGCGCCACCCTCGATGGCCCAGGTCTGGACGATGTACGGCCAGGGCGGGGTCTCGACAAGCTCGACCACCGAGGGGTACCGCGACCCCCTGCACGCGATGATGAACGTGCTCACCGACGCCGGCTTCAACGGCGTCCTCGGCACCAACTCCGAGCAGTCCTACGACCGCTACCTCCGCGTCGGCGAGCAGGTGCGGATCACCACCGCGCTCGACTCGGTGGTCGGCCCGAAGAGCACCGGGATGGGCGTCGGCTACTTCGTGACCTCCAGGAGCACCTGGTACGTCGGGGACGAGCGGGTCGCCACGATGCTCTTCCGCGTCCTGAAGTTCATCCCCAAGACTTCCGGAAAGGACACTGCATGAGCGGCCCGGTGCGGCCGGTGATCGGCCGGGACAACGCGTACTTCTTCGAGGGCACCGCCAAGCGGGAGCTGCGGATCCAGAGCTGCAACGCCTGCGGCACGCTGCGGCACCCGCCGGGTCCGGCGTGCCCGGCCTGCGACGCCTACGACCGCGGGCACGTCGTCGCGCGCGGCGAGGGCACCGTCTACTCCTACACCGTCGTGCACGCCCCGAAGCTGCCCGGCAAGGAGCTGCCGCTGGTCATCGCCCTGCTGGACCTGCCCGAGGGCGTACGGATGGTGGCGGAGGTGACGGGCGTGCCACCCGAGGGCGAGGACGGCCTGAGGATCGGCGAACGGCTGGTCGTGGACTGGAACGTGATCCCTCCAACAGGCTCAGGACATCGCGACGAGGAGCTGACGCTCCCGATCTGGAGGAGGCCGTGAAGTTGCAGACCGGAGAGAAGCTCCCTGGCTGGGAGCTCCCGATCACCCCGACGCTGGTGGTCTCGACCGCGCTGGCGACGCGAGACTTCCAAGACGTGCACCACGACCGCGACCGGGCCCAGGCGGCCGGCTCGAAGGACATCTTCATGAACATCCTGACCTCGACGGCGCTCTGCGAGCGCTACGTCACCGACTGGGCCGGCACCGACGTCCAGATCAGGGGCATCTCCATCCGGCTGGGCGCGCCGGCCTACCCTTACGACACGCTCTCGTTCTCCGGCGAGGTCACCGAGGTCGAGGACGGCGTCGCCACCATCGCCGTCACCGGCTCCGTCTCCCTCGGGGCGCACGTGACCGGGACCGTGAGGGTGGCGGCATGAGCCTGAGCGGAAAGGCCGCGATCGTCGGCATCGGCGCGACCGAGTTCTCCAAGGAGTCAGGGCGCTCCGAGCTCCAGCTCAGCGTGGAGGCGACCAGAGCTGCACTCGCCGACGCCGGTCTGAGACCGCAGGACGTCGACGGGCTGACCACCTTCACGATGGACACCAGCTCCGAGATCGCGCTCGCCCGCGAGCTCGGCCTCGGTGACCTGCGGTTCTTCTCGCGGATCAACTACGGCGGCGGTGCCGCCTGCGCGACGATCCAGCAGGCCGCGATGGCGGTCGCGACCGGCGTCGCCGACGTCGTCGTCGCCTACCGCGGCTTCAACGAGCGCTCGGGCCAGCGGTTCGGGCAGGTCCAGTCCTGGGCCGCCCAGCAGGTCAACACCAACGGCATCGACAACTCCTGGACCTACCCGCTCGGTCTCTCGACACCGGCCGCCACGGTCGCCATGCAGGCGCGCCGCTACATGCACGACTACGGCGTGACCAGCGAGGACTTCGGTGCGGTGGCGGTCGCCGACCGGCGTCACGCGGCGACCAACCCAGCCGCCTTCTTCTACGGGAAGCCGATCACCCTCGAGGACCACCAGGCCTCCCGGATGATCGCCGACCCGCTGCACCTGCTCGACTGCTGCCAGGAGTCCGACGGCGCCGTGGCGATCGTCGTGACCAGCCCCGAGCGCGCCCGCGACCTGCCCAACCCTCCGGTCCGCATCGCCGCGGCGGCCCAGGGCAGCGCCGCCGACCAGTACGTGATGACCTCCTACTACCGCGACGAGATCGGCATCCCCGAGATGGGCGTGGTCGCCCGCGACCTGTGGCGCCAGTCAGGTCTGGCCCCGCCCGACATCGACACCGCCGTCCTCTACGACCACTTCACCCCTTACGTCCTCATGCAGCTCGAGGAGCTCGGTTTCTGCGGCAGGGGAGAGGCGAAGGAGTTCGTACGCGACGGGGCCATCGAGCTCGGCGGCCGACTTCCGGTCAACACCCATGGCGGACAGCTCGGCGAGGCGTACCTGCACGGTATGAACGGCATCGCCGAGGGCGTGCGCCAGGTGCGCGGCTCCTCGGTGAACCAGGTCGAGGACGCGGCTCACGTGCTCGTCACGGCCGGCACCGGCGTACCCACGAGCGGGCTGGTGCTCACCTCCTCCTGATGCGCTGAAATTTTGCGCAAGCTCTTGCAGTAGCGAGAGCCAACGGCTTGACGTGTGACGGCGATCACTCTACGGTCTCCCTGCAAGATCTTGCAGCAAGATTCATTCGTTCTTGGGAGGAACCATGGCGCTGAAGCTCGTCTCGGGAAAGGCCATGGCTGCCGCACTTGCCCTCTCGGCAGGCGCCGTCGCCGCGCTCACCATCCCGGCCCCGGCCCCACAGCAGGCCGCGGCTGCGCCGCCGGGGGAGAAGGACGTCACCGCGGTGATGTTCGAATGGAGCTTCGACTCCGTCGCCAGGGAGTGCACCCGGCGGCTCGGCCCCGCCGGCTACGGCTACGTCCAGGTCTCCCCGCCCCAGGAGCACATCCAGGGCAGCCAGTGGTGGACCTCCTACCAGCCCGTCAGCTACCGGATCGCAGGACGCCTCGGTGACCGCGCCGCCTTCGAGAACATGGTCGACACCTGCCACGCCGCCGGTGTGAAGGTCGTGGCTGACTCGGTCATCAACCACATGTCTGCGGGCTCCGGCTCCGGCACCGGCGGATCCTCCTACAGCAAGTACGACTACCCGGGGCTCTACTCCTCCGCCGACCTCGACAGCTGCACCGCGGAGATCACGAACTACCAGGACCGGACGAACGTCCAGGAGTGCGAGCTCGTCGGCCTCGCCGACCTCGACACCGGCGAGGACTACGTACGCGACACCATCGCCGGCTACCTGAACGACCTGCTCTCGCTCGGCGTCGACGGGTTCCGCATCGACGCCGCCAAGCACATGGCCGCCTCGGACCTGGCCGCGATCAAGTCCCGGCTGAGCGACCCCGGCGCCTACTGGAAGCAGGAGGTGATCCACGGGGAGAACGAGGCCGTCTCGCCCAGCGAGTACGTCGGCAACGGCGACGTCCAGGAGTTCCGCTACGCCCGCGATCTCAAGCGCGTCTTCAACAGCGAGAACCTCGCCTACCTGGAGAACTACGGCGAGGGCTGGGGCTACCTGCCCTCCGGAGGCGCGGCGGTGTTCGTCGACAACCACGACACCGAGCGCGGCGGGGACACGCTCAGCTACAAGGACGGCGCGCGCTACACGCTGGCCAACGTCTTCATGCTGGCCTGGCCCTACGGCTCGCCCGACGTCAACTCCGGCTACGAGTGGAGCGACAAGGACGCCGGCCCGCCGAACGCGGGCGCCGTGAGCGCCTGCTGGCAGGACGGCTGGAAGTGCCAGCACGCCTGGCCGGAGATCGAGTCGATGGTCGCCTTCCGCAACGCCGCCCGTGGCCAGGCCGTCACCGACTGGTGGGACAACGGCGCCGACGCCATCGCGTTCGGGCGCGGCAGCAAGGCGTACGTCGCGATCAACCACGAGACCTCCCCGCTGACCCACACCTTCCAGACGTCGCTCCCCGCCGGCACCTACTGCGACGTGCAGAGCGGCAGCACCGTCACCGTGAACGGCTCCGGCCAGCTCACCGCCACCCTCGGGCCCGACACCGCCGTCGCGCTGCACGTCGGCGCGACGGACTGCTGACCCATCACTGCTGACCCACCTCACCTCCCCCACAGACCCAGAGAGGCCTCACGGTGAATCGACGAAGCGGCGCGCGCAGCGTGCCCCGGAAGGCGGCCGTCGCGGTCGCTGCGACCCTGCTCGCGACGATGCTGCAGGCGGGGACGGCAGGCACGGCCGTAGCCGCTGCGCCGAAGCCGCCCTCCGACGCGAAGCTCGCCGCCGAGCCGGCCCGCCACGACGCGACCCGGGAGCAGTTCTACTTCGTGCTGCCCGACCGGTTCGCCAACGGCGCGACCGGCAACGACCGGGGTGGCCTGACCGGCGGGCGGGAACGGACCGGCTTCGACCCGACCGACAAGGGCTTCTACCAGGGCGGCGACCTGAAGGGCCTGACCGAGCGGCTCGACTACATCAAGGGTCTCGGCACCACCGCGATCTGGATGGCGCCGATCTTCAAGAACCGGCCCGTCCAGGGCGCGGGGGAGGACGCCTCGGCCGGCTACCACGGCTACTGGATCACCGACTTCACCCAGGTCGACCCCCACTTCGGCACCAACGACGACCTCGCGAACCTCATCGACGCGGCGCACGCCAAGGGCATGAAGGTCTACTTCGACGTCATCACCAACCACACCGCCGACAACGTCGACTACGCCGAGAAGAAGTACGGCTACCGCCCCAAGGGCGCCTTCCCCTACCTCGACGCCGAGGGCCGCCCCTTCGACGACGCCGCCCCCGGCGCGGACGAGGTGAAGGTCGACGAGGACTCCTTCCCCTACACCCCGGAGAGCACCGGCGATCTGGTGCCGTCCTGGCTCGAAGACCCGCGGGTCTACCACAACCGCGGTGACTCGACCTGGGAGGGCGAGTCGACGACCTACGGCGACTTCAGCGGCCTCGACGACCTGTGGACCGAGCGTCCCGAGGTCGTCGAGGGGATGACGAAGATCTATCAGCGCTGGGTGCGCGACTTCGACATCGACGGCTTCCGCATCGACACCGTCAAGCACGTCGACATGGAGTTCTGGACCCAGTGGGCGACCGCCCTGGACGCCTACGCGGCGAAGCGCGGCCGCGAGGACTTCTTCATGTTCGGCGAGGTCTTCTCCGCCGACACCGACGTCACCTCGCCGTACGTCACCCGCGGCCGTCTCGACGCCACCCTCGACTTCCCGTTCCAGGACGCCGCCCGCGCCTACGCCTCGCAGGGCGCCCCGGCCGACCGGCTCGCCCGGGTGTTCGCCGACGACTACAAGTACGCCACGGACAAGGCCAACGCCTACGAGCAGGTCACCTTCCTCGGCAACCACGACATGGGTCGGATCGGCACCTTCCTGGCTGCCGACCACCCCGACGCGACCGACGCCGAGCTCGTCCAGCGCGCCCGGCTCGCCAACGAGCTGATGTTCCTCTCCCGCGGCAACCCGGTCGTCTACTACGGCGACGAGCAGGGCTACACCGGCGCCGGCGGCGACAAGGACGCCCGTCAGACGCTCTTCGGCTCCGAGGTCGCCGACTACCGCGACGACGACCAGCTCGGCACCGACCGGACGCATGCCGAGGATGCGTACGACACCGAGCACCCGCTCTACCGGGCCATCGCCGCGCTGGCGAAGCTCCGCAAGGACCACCCCGCGCTGGCCGACGGCGCCCAGCAGGAGCTCCACGCCGACGGCTCCGTCTACGCCTTCTCCCGCACCGGCGAGGACCGGGAGCACGTCGTCGCGGTCAACAACGCGGAGGCGGCGAAGACGGTCACTCTCCCCGTGGAGTCGGCCGCCTTCTCCACGATCTACGGCGGCGAGGGGACCGTGGCCGCCGACGGCGGCGAGATCGAGGTGACCGTCCCGGCGCTCTCCTCCGTCGTGCTGCGGGCGGAGAACGAGCTCCCCGAGGCCGGCGCGAAGCCCACGGTCGAGCTGACCGCCCCCGACGCCGGGGCCACCGGCACCGTGACCCTCACCGCGGACCCCGGGACGACCGACGGCGCCCGTGTCGTCGTCGCGGCCCAGGTCGGCAACGGGAAGTGGCGCACGCTCGGTTCCGTCGACCACGCCCCCTACAAGATCACCCAGTACCTCCCGCCGACCGTCGCCGCCGGCACCCCGCTGCGCTACAAGGCCGTCGTCGTCGACCGGGACGGCCGCACCGCGAGCGACCTCGCCGAGACCACGTCGGGGGAGACCCCGGCGCCGGAGCGGCCGAGCGCCGTCGACCGCGACTACGCCGTCGTGCACTACCGCCGCGCCGACGGCGACTACACCGGGTGGACGCTCCGGGCGGACGAGCAGAGCGGAGCGTTCAGCGGCCGCGACGCCTACGGCGCCTTCGCCTGGGTGCGACTCGCCGGAGGTGCGTCCTCGGTGGGCTACACGATCGAGAAGGACGGCACCGCCGACGGCGCCGAGCGGACGATCGACCTCGGCGAGACCGGCGAGGTCTGGGTCGAGGCCGGCACCGACGGCCAGGAGACCACCCGTCCCGAGGGTGTCTACCCCGAGCCCGATACCTCCACGGCGACCATCCACCTGCACCGCCCCGACGGCGACTACGACGGCTGGGGCCTGCACACCTGGGCCGGCGCCGCACAGCCGACCGAGTGGTCGAAGCCGCTGCAGCCGATCGGCGAGGATGCATACGGCGTCACCTTCGAGGTGCCACTGGTCGAAGGCGCCACCTCGCTCAGCTACATCGTCCACAAGGGCGACGAGAAGGACATCCCCACCGACCGCTCGCTCGACCTGACCACCAACGGCCACGAGGTCTGGCTCGAGTCCGGCCGGACGAGCTATCTGCTGCCGTCGGTCGGTTCCGCGCCGGATCTCGACCTGACCGCGGCGCAGGCGCAGTGGATCGACCGGGACACCGTGGTGCTGCCGAAGGACACGGCCAGCGACTCCGCGCTCTCGACCCAGCTGGTCTACGACCGCGACGGAGGCATCGCCGTCGAGGACGGTGCGCTCAGCGAGGAGGGCCGCTGGCTCCGGCTCGAGGAGGCGTCCCTGAGCGACGAGCAGACCAAGAGGTTCCCGCACCTGAAGGACTACGCCGCCTTCCGTGTCGACCGGCGCGACCGCGACCGGGTCCGGGAGGCGCTCGGCGGCCAGGTCGTGCTCACCCAGCGGATCGGCAACGGTGCCCTGGTCACGGGCACCGGCGTGCAGACCCAGGGCATCCTCGACGACCTCTACGCGGCCAAGGCCACGAAGGCCGCGCTCGGACCGGTCTTCGACGGCTCGAAGGTCACCCTGTCGGTCTGGGCGCCGACCGCCCAGGACGTACGCCTCGAGCTCGGCAAACGGACCGTGCCGATGCGCCGCGACGACGCCAGCGGCGTCTGGTCGGCGACCGGATCGGCCGCGGCCTGGCGCGGCCAGGAGTACCGCTACGCCGTGAAGGTCTGGGCGCCCAGCGTGCAGGAGGTCGTCACCAACAAGGTGACCGACCCCTACTCGGTCGCGCTCACCGCCGACTCCGAGCGCAGCCTCGTCGTCGATCTCGATGATCGGAAGCTGGCTCCCAAGGGCTGGTCGGCGCTGAAGAAGCCGGAACCCGTCGCCATGAAGGACGCCCAGATCCAGGAGCTGCACGTCCGCGACTTCTCCGTCGAGGACGAGACCAGCGAGCATCCCGGCGGCTACCTCGCCTTCGCCGACGAGGACAGCGACGGGGCGAGGCACCTGCGGAAGCTGGCCGAGTCCGGCACGTCGTACGTCCACCTGCTGCCGGTCTTCGACATCGCCACGATCCCGGAGAAGAGGAGCGATCAGGCCACGCCCGACTGCGACCTGGCCTCCTACACCTCCGACAGCGAGAAGCAGCAGGAGTGCGTCGCCGCGGCAGCAGCCGGGGATGCGTACAACTGGGGCTACGACCCCTACCACTACACGGTGCCGGAGGGCTCCTACGCCAGCGATCCCGACGGCACCGACCGCACCGTCGAGTTCCGCGAGATGGTCAAGTCGCTCAACGAGGACGGCCTTCGGGTGGTGATGGACGTGGTCTACAACCACACCACCAGCAGCGGCCAGGCGAAGACGTCGGTGCTCGACCGGATCGTGCCCGGCTACTACCAACGCCTGATGGAGGACGGGTCGGTGGCCACCTCGACCTGCTGCGCCAACACCGCGCCCGAGAACGCGATGATGGGCAAGCTGGTCGTCGACTCCGTCGTCACCTGGGCCCGTGACTACAAGGTCGACGGGTTCCGCTTCGACCTGATGGGCCACCACCCGAAGGCCAACATCCTGGCGGCCCGGAAGGCCCTCGACGCGCTCACGCTCGCGAAGGACGGTGTCGACGGGAAGAGCATCATCCTCTACGGCGAGGGGTGGAGCTTCGGCGAGGTCGCCGATGACGGCCGCTTCGTGCAGGCGACGCAGGAGAACATGGCCGGCACCGGTATCGCCACCTTCAGCGACCGCGCCCGAGACGCCGTACGCGGCGGTGGGCCCTTCGACGAGGACCCGGGTGTCCAAGGCTTCGCCAGCGGTCTCTTCACCGACCCGAACTCGTCGAAGGCCAACGGCACCGAGGCCGAGCAGCGGGCGCGGCTGCTCCACTACCAGGACCTGATCAAGGTCGGTCTGTCCGGCAACCTCGCCGACTACTCGTTCACGGACACCAATGGTGACCGGGTGTCGGGCTCGGAGGTCGACTACAACGGCTCGCCCGCCGGGTATGCCGAGCGACCCGGCGACGCGCTCGCCTACGCCGACGCCCATGACAACGAGTCGCTCTACGACGCGCTCACCTTCAAGCTGCCCGCCTCGACAAGCCCCGCCGGCCGCTCGCGGATGCAGGTGCTCGCGATGGCGACCGCCGCGCTCTCCCAGGGCCCGGCACTCTCCCAGGCCGGCTCCGACTTGCTGCGCTCGAAGTCGCTGGACCGCAACTCCTACGACTCCGGGGACTGGTTCAACGCCATCCACTGGGACTGCACCGACGGCAACGGCTTCGGCCGCGGCCTGCCGCCAGCGGCGGACAACACCGACAAGTGGCCGTTCGCGAAGCCGCTGCTGGGTTCGGTGCCGACGCCGGGGTGCGCGGAGATCGAGGGGGCCTCGGCGGCTTACCGGGACCTGCTGCGGATCCGTACGGAAGAGCCGTCGTTCCACCTCGGCACCGCCGAGCAGGTGCAGGAGCGGCTCGGGTTCCCGCTGTCGGGGAAGGACGAGACGCCCGGCGTCATCACCATGACGCTCGGCGACCTCGTGGTCGTCTTCAACGCCACCCCGACGACGCAGCAGCAGACGGTGGGGGAGGCCGAGGGCGCCGACTACCGGCTGCACCCGATCCAGGCCGAAGGCTCCGACGAGACGGTCAGGTCGTCCTCGTTCGAGGCGGGCTCGGGGACCTTCACGGTGCCGGCCCGCACGGTGGCGGTCTTCACCCGCTGAGGAGCGTGAGAACGGACGCGGCCCCGGCTCCTCGAGCCGGGGCCTGCGGCTTCCCGGTGAGGAAGCCGGACGTCAGGATCAGGACGGGCTGTTGCCGGCGACGGCGCCGACCACCACGAGCGTGATGACGACCAGGGCGGCGATGACCATCAGGCCGGCCGGGCTCCGGAAGTCGAACATGGGGATTCCTTTCGGCTAGTTCGGCGACAGGCGTCGAGGGGGAACGGGGCCTGCGGACGCAACAGGATCGAGCGGAGGCTCCGAGCCCGTGGCGTCGCGTATACATAACCAGTCAGCGTCTCACTGCCGTAGGGTCCAAGGTCCTGTATTTTACCGAACCCATTCACCTTCGAATGGATATGTGATATGGCAACAGTTCGTCGGCTGGACGCCTGTCAAGGCTACCGCGTGGCCTCCCGGCTCCGGCGCGGGGACCGTCTGGACGACCCTGGTCTGTGAGGCCGGTCACCGGTCACCGTCCGGCGGCGTGGCGACCGGCTCGCCGGCCGAAGTAGGAGCCGTCGCCGAGCTGCATCCCGGAGGCGTATCCCTTGGCGTCCTGGGCGAGGTTGGCAGCACAGGCGCCGGCCGCGTAGAGACCGGCGACCGCGGAGCCGTCCTCGCGGCGTACCTCGCCCTCGAGGGTCGTCGACAGGCCGCCCATCGTGAAGCCGGCGTACATCGCCTTGCCCAGGGAGAGGTCGTAGGCGCCCCACGGCCCGGTGTCCTGCGGCTCGGTCCACTCCGCGGCCTTGTGGAGCTCGGGGTCCTCGCCGTCGGCGGCGTGGGTGTTGTAGGAGGTCAGCGTCGCGTTCAGGGCGTCGAAGGGTACGCCGAGCCCGGCCGCCATCTCCTCGACCGTCTCCCATCCGTCGATGAACGGGCACAGCGGCATCGTCGGGTGCTCGATGTGCGCGGAGTCGACGATCAGGTAGGCGGCGGAGTCGGGCTGCTCCATGACGAACGCGGCCGTACGCGCGTGGTAGGAGTCCTCGGCGACGAACCGCTTGCCGTGCTTGTTGACGATGATCCCGGTCAGCAGGATCGACGGCGGGTAGAACGGTGCCGTCTGGAACGGCTCGTCCATGAACCGCCAGCGACCGCCCGCCGAGGCGCCCAGGCGCAGGCCGAGGCCGTCGTCGTAGGTCGAGGCCAACGGGAAGAGCTTCTCGCCGAGGCGCGGGGTGTGCTCGGCGACCATGTCGGCGTTGCCGACGAACCCACCGGCGGCGAGGATCACCGCCTTCGCCCGGATCGCGCCGCGCTC
Source organism: Nocardioides luteus (assembly GCF_014648595.1). GTDB lineage: Bacteria > Actinomycetota > Actinomycetes > Propionibacteriales > Nocardioidaceae > Nocardioides > Nocardioides luteus. The sequence goes on from NZ_BMRK01000001.1 coordinate 305,212, forward strand.
CTCGAACCGGCGCCACGCCAGCCCGACGACACGGCCCTCCTCCGTAACCAGGTTGGTGGCACCGGTCTCGTAGCGGATCTCCGCGGTCGTCTCGGCGAGCCGGTCGGCCATCCGGTCGACGACCAGCTTGGCGCCCCCGGTGTCGCCCGGCACCGGTACCTTGTGGCCGCGCGGCGCGGGGACCGCGAGGTCACGGAAGGGATGCACCTTCTCGTTGCCGGTGTACATCAGCCCTTCGGTCCCGGGCTGGATCACGGCCTTGCCCGGCCAGAGACTGCGCTCGAACTCGAACCCGAGCGACTCCAGCCAGTCGAAGTGCTCGACCGAGTCGTCGCAGTAGGCCCGGATCTTGTCGTCCTCGGGCTCCTTGGAGACGGCGTGGATGTACTTGAACATCTCCTCGGCCGAGTCCTCGACCCCGGTCGCCTTCTGCACCGCGGTGCCGCCGCCGAGGTAGAAGTGACCGCCGGCCATCGCCGAGGTGCCGCCGGGCTCGGCGGCACGCTCCAGCAGGATCGTTCGCGCCCCGGAACGCACTGCCTCCAGGGCGGCAGCGCCGCCGGCGACGCCGAAGCCGACCACGATCACGTCGGTCTCCTCCGACCAACCGCCGAAGCGCTCCTCGACGTCGGCGGGGGAGAGCACGTCGGGGAGCCCGGTGCCGCTCATGCCGGCCTCCTTGCCTGTAACACGCTGTTCGTAGGACTATCCGGTCGTTCCAATAGGGCGAGTAGTCCTACGAACGACGTGTTACAGCTCGCGCGGCGGCTCATCGCGACCCCTCCAGGAAACAGTCGGCCAGGACCGGGGCGCCATCACGGTCCGGATCGTCGGAGGAGATCGTGGCGCGGAGCAGGATCCGCGTCCCCTCGTCCCACGCCTCGATCGAGATCGTCTCGCCCGGGAAGACGATGCCGGCGAAGCGGGCGCCGAAGCCGGTGACCCGGGTGGCGTCGCCGTCCAGCAGGAGGCCGGTCGCCTCGCGCAGCACGATCCCGTAGGAGCACAGGCCGTGCAGGATCGGCTTGGGGAAGCCCGCCTTCGCGGCGAAGGCGGGGTCCGCGTGGAGCGGGTTGCGGTCGCCGCACAGGCGGTACAGCAGCGCCTGCTGCTCCGTCACGTCGTACGCAGCGACAGCATCCGGCGCGCGGTCGGGGACGGGCAGCGCCGTCGACGGTCCGCGCTCACCGCCGAAGCCGCCCTCGCCACGCACGAAGATGGAGCTGCGCACCGTCCACAGCGGGTCGCCGCCCGGGGTCGTGGCGACGCCCTCCTGCACGATCACGGCGGCCTTCCCCTTGTCCCAGACCTCGGCGATCCGGGTGTTGACGACGGCGTCGCCGGAGGTCGGGATCGGGCCGTCGACGCGGATCTCCTGGGAGCCGTGGAGCACCGAGGCCAGGTCGATGTCGCAGCCCGGCAGGTCCAGCGAGGGCGGCTCGGTGACGTGGAAGGTCGGTGCGACGACGCCGAAGGACGGGAGCACCGTGAGATCGTCGGAGTCGAGGGTGTAGCGCAGCGCGGCCGGGTCGGTCGCGTCACCCGGACGCGACCCGGCGCCGATGCCGAGGTGGTAGAGCAGCACGTCGGAGGAGGTCCACGAGAACGACTGCGACGGCAGCGAGGCGCCGATGGCCTTGGTGGGGTCGATGGGCATCAGCTGTGCTCCTTGTCGGGGTCGATGAGAGAGACGGCGCAGTCCTCGGCGGCCAGATAGCCGAAGACGAGGGCGGGGCCGATGGTGGCGCCGGGGCCGGCATAGGTGCGGCCCATGACGGCGGAGGAGACGTTGCCGGCTGCGTACAGGCCCTCGATGGTGGAGCCGTCGGGGCGCAGCACACGGGCCCGGGAGTCGGTGACCAGGCCGCCCTTGGTGCCGAGGTCGCCGGGCGCCATCTTGACCGCGTAGAACGGTGCCTGGTCGATGACGTTGAGCGAGCAGTTCGGCTTGATCGTGGGGTCGGAGTAGTACTTGTCGTAGGTCGACTCGCCACGGTGGAAGTCCTCGTCGACACCGGTACGGGCGAACCCGTTGAACCGCTCGAGCGTCTCCCGGAGGCCGTCTGCCGGCACCGAGATCTTCTCGGCGAGCGCCTCGACCGAGGAGGCCTTCACGACCACGCCGTCCTTGAGCCAGCGGCCCGGGAACGGCTGACCCGGGCCGAGGCCGGCGAAGATGTAGCGGTTGCGATAGCGCTGGTCGAAGACCAGCCAGGCGGGGACGTGCGAGACGCCCGCCCCGGAGATGTTCTCAGCCTGGCCGCGGTAGATCTCGTGGACGGCCTCGACGTAGGGGAGCGCCTCGTTCATGAACCGCTTGCCGGCGCCGTTGACGATGATCGAGCCGGGCAGGTTGCGCTCGGCGAGCGCGAACCACGGCCGCCCCGGGAACGGGATCGTCGGACCCCACCAGGACTCGTCCATCAGGTCGGTGTCGGCCCCGGCCGCGATCCCGGCCAGGATCCCGCCGCCGGTGTTGGAGAACGCGCCGGTGGTCCAGTCGACCGAGGTGGGGGCGGGCAGATATTTCTCCCGCATCTCCAGATTGCGCTCGAAGCCGCCGGAGCCGAGGATCACGCCGCGTCGTGCCCGGATCACCTTTGTGGGGCCGGACTCGCCCTCGCGCACCTCGACGCCCACCACGCGGCCGTTCTCGGTGACCAGGCCGACGAGCTCGGTCTCGTAGCGGACCGGTACGCCGGCGTCGACCAGCCCCTTGCGCAGCCCGATCGCGAGCGCTGCGCCCATGGCGTACATCTTCTTGCCGAGCAGGCCCGCCAGGATCCGTGAGACCGCGATCTTGACCATCGTGATCGGGCCCCGGAGCGTACGCATGCCGAGGCTGATCTTCCGGAAGTCGGCCTGGGTGACGACCATGTTGGCCGGTGACTTCGTGTAGGGCGGGTGCAGCCGCTCCAGCTCGGGGCCGAGCAGGCGGGCGTCCAGCGGCACCGGCTCGACCGAGCGGCCCGCGCCACGCCCGCCCGGCGCCTCGGGGTGGTAGTCGGCGTAGTCGGGGACCCACTTGAACCGCACCGGCGTCTTCTCGCAGACGAAGGAGAGCACCTCCGGCCCGCGGCCGAGGAAGGTCTCGCGGCGCTCGGCGGGCACGACGTCGCCGACGATCGACTCCAGGTAGAGGCTCGCGGCCTCCGCGGTGTCCTGCTGGTGGGCGGCCTCCAGAGCATGGTTGCGGGGGATCCAGACCCCACCGCCCGAGCGGGAGGTCGACCCGCCGAAGTACGCGCTCTTCTCGACGACGAGCGTCTCGAGGCCGTGGCGGCGGGCGGCGGCCAGCGCTGCGGTCATCCCGGCGCCTCCGGCACCCACGACGACGACGTCGTAGGTCTCCTCGGCGTCGGCGGGCCCCTCGGTGGAACCGGTCACCGGCTGCTCCGCATCGCTCGCTCCGTTCGTCTGTCCCATGGTGCTCCCTCAACCTCGACTGTCCCAGAACTGAAACACGTTCTACCATAGACGACGACGCGCGAATCGTGTCCGGGGACTCGACAAAACTGAAACGTGTTCTAGTATTGATCCCAGGGCAGCGTCCGAAGCGCCGCTCGATCGACATCTGGTACACCCATGCAGGAAGGCAGAGCGGTGAGCGAAGTGACACAGCGCCCCCACAAGGACGCACAGGCCGTCAAGGACGGGGTGCAGGACCTGCTGCCCACCATCAGAGAGCGCGCGGAGGAGACCGAGCGCCTCCGGGTCGTGCCCGAGTCGAGCGTGAAGGAGCTCGAGGAGGTCGGCTTCTTCAGGCTGCTGCAGCCGGCCCGCTTCGGCGGCCTCGAGGCCGACCCGGTCGACTTCTACACCTGCGTACGCGACATCGCCTCGGCGTGCGGCTCGACCGGCTGGGTCTCCAGCGTGCTCGGCGTCCACCCGTGGCAGATCGCGCTCTTCGACGACGAGGCGCAGCAGGCCGTGTGGGGCGAGGACACCGACACCCGCGTCTCCTCCTCGTACGCGCCGATGGGCAAGGCGGTCATCACCGAGGGCGGCTTCACGCTCTCCGGGCGATGGTCGTTCTCCTCCGGCTGCGCGCACGCCACCTGGGTGCTCCTCGGCGGCCTCGTCTTCAACGAGGAGGGTCAGGTCGTCGACTTCCGTACCTTCCTGGTGCCCCGCGAGCGCTACGAGATCGTCGACGTCTGGAACGTCGTCGGCCTGGCCGGCACCGGTTCCAACGACATCGTGGTCGAGGAGGTCTTCATCCCGGAGACGTTCACGCTCTCGATGGCCGAGACCGGCCGCTGCAAGGGGCCCGGCCAGGCGGTCAACACCGGCGACCTCTACAAGCTGCAGTTCCACTCGCTGTTCACCACCACGATCACCACGCCGATCATCGGCATGGCCCGCGGTGCCTACGAGGAGCACGTGACGATGCAGCAGAACCGCGTCCGCGCCTCCTACGGAGAGAAGGCCTCGCTCGACCCGTTCGCCGCGGTCCGGGTGGCCACCGCCTCCTCCGACATCGACGCCGCCTGGGCGCTGCTGATGAACAACATCCGTGAGCAGCAGGGCTACGTCGCGCGCGGCGAGAAGATCCCGATCACCCAGCGGCTGCGGGTCCGCCGCGACCAGGTCCTCGGTACGCAGCGGGCGATCGACGCGATCGACCTGCTCTTCGAGGCCTCCGGCGGCCGGGCGCTGGCCACCGGCACCCCGCTCCAGCGCGCCTGGCGCGACGCCCACGCGGGTCGTGTCCACGCCGCCAACGACCCCGAGCGGGCGCTGCAGATGTACGGCGCCTCCGAGTTCGGGCACAAGGTCGACCCGGGGATGTACTGATGGCTCTGGTGAAGGACGACGTCGCCCACGACGTCAGGATCGAGACCGAGGCAGCCGGGAAGATCTCGCTGCGCTACTACGACCTGGACGTCCGGGGATCCTCGGCGAACGAGGCCGCCGAGATCCCGCTGGTCATGCTTCACGGCGGGGGCCCCGGCGCCTCCTCGTGGTCCAACTTCGGCTCGGCACTGGAGGGCTTCGCGGCCGACTTCCGCACGATCCTGGTCGACCAGCCGGGCTTCGGCGCCTCCGACAAGCCCGAGGTGGTCGGCAACTACTACCGGTTCGCGGGCGACGCGGTGATCGCGCTGCTCGACGAGCTCGGCCTGGAGAAGGTCCACCTGCTGGGCAACTCGCTCGGCGGCGGCACCGCGATGCGGATCGCGCTGACCTACCCCGACCGGGTCGGCCGGCTGGTGCTGATGGGACCGGGCGGACTCTCGCTCAACCTCTTCCACGCCGATCCCACCGAGGGCGTACAGCGCCTGATGGACTTCTCCGGCGACCCCACCCGCGAGGCGCTGCGGGCGTTCATCTCGACGATGGTCGTCAACCAGAAGCTGGTCACCGACGAGCTGGTCGAGGAACGCTTCGCGGACGCGACCGCGCCCGGCGCCCGGGAGGCGATGGCCTCGATGGGCTGGTCGTTCTACAACCCCGAGACCGCCGAGGACGGCATGCTGTGGCGCGAGGCGCACCAGCTGCGCCATCACACGCTGCTCACCTGGGGCCGCGAGGACCGGGTCAACCCGCTCGACGGTGCGTTCCCGGCGCTGAAGCTGATCCCGAAGGCGCAACTGCATGTCTTCCCGCGCTGCGGGCACTGGGCACAGATCGAGGCCGCCGACGAGTTCCGCGAGGTCGCGGTGGCCTTCTTGAAACGGCACAGGTCGAAGCGACCCGAGGAGCGCGCATGATCGACATCAAGTCCATGGGCTACGTACGCGTCACCAGCACCGACCTGGAGGAGTGGCGGACGTTCGCCGAGAAGGTGCTCGGGCTGATCCCGGCCAAGGGGCCGCACCAGGAGCACCTCTACTACCGGATCGACGAGGTCTCCGCCCGCCTGGTGATCGAGCCCGGCGAGAAGGACCAGCTCAGCTGCGTCGGCTGGGAGGTCGCCGACCACACCGCGCTGGCCGAGGCCCGCGAGCACCTGGAGAAGTCCGGTGTCGAGGTCGAGGAGGGCAGTGCCGAAGAGCTCGCCGAGCGACGGGTGCAGGAGATGCTGCGCTTCCGTGACCCCTTCGACAACGTCTTCGAGCTCTTCCACGGCATCACCTATGAGCGCCGCCCCGCGGTCTCGTCCTACGGCCACACCTTCGTCACCGGCGACCAGGGGATGGGCCACGTGGTGATCCCGGTCTCCGACGACGTCGAGGCGCTGGAGTTCTACCGCGACACGCTCGGCTTCCGGCTGCGTGACTCGATGAGCATGCCCGGCGAGTTCGCCGGCAAGGAGCCCGGCACCAAGATCTGGCTGCGCTTCCTGGGCATCAACCCGCGCCACCACTCGCTGGCGTTCCTGCCGTTCCCGAACGACTCCAAGTGCGTCCACATCATGCTCGAGGTCGACAAGCTCGACGACGTCGGCCGCGCGCTCGAGCGCGTGAAGAAGTACGGTGCGAAGCTGTCCGCCACGCTCGGCCGCCACATGAACGACGAGATGGTCTCGTTCTACGTGAAGTCGCCCGGCGGTTTCGACATCGAGTTCGGCACCGAGGGGCTCCAGGTCGACGACAGCAAGTGGGTCGCCAGGGAGTCCACCGCGGTCTCCTACTGGGGTCACGACTTCGGTGTAGGCCAGTGATCGGGTATGCGTATAGAGGTGCCTGATGGGATGTCTCCCGATGCCGCCGAGAGCTGGCCGCACCCGGAGCTGATCGAGTCCTTCCACGGCCGCTTCGACTTCGAGGCGCCGCCGTCCCCGCCGGAGGCCCCCGCCGACGCGGAGGCCGACGCTCGGTTCCGTACGGTGCTGGGCCGCTTCGCCTCGGGCGTCACCGTGATCACGGCGCAGACCGGCGACGGGCCGGTGGGCATGACCTGCCAGTCGTTCTCGTCGGTCTCGCTGCGGCCGCCGCTGATCCTGTTCGCGCCGACGAAGTCCTCGCGTGCCTGGGCCCGGATCCGCCGCGCCGGCCACTTCTCCGTCAACATCCTCGCCGCCGGCCAGGAGGCGGTCTCCAACCAGTTCGCCTCGCGAGCCGCCGACAAGTACGCCGATATCTCCTGGACCCCCTCGGCCCATCACGGCGACCCGCACCTCGATGGCGCCGTCGGCTACCTCGACTGCGCCGTCCACTCCGTCCACGAGGAGGGCGACCACTACCTCGTCGTCGGCCGCGTCCTCGACCTGGCCGAGGGCCCTGCGACCGAGCCCCTGCTGTTCTTCCGCAGCGACTATCGCGAGCTGGGCTGAATCCGCCGGGCGACAATGGGGTCTCCGGTGATCGAGCTTGTCGAGACCTACCTACCGGCGGTCGAGGTCGCCGAGCCGGCGGATCGCGTCAGCCTCCTCGGGATCCGGCGCGGTCTCGTCGAGGAACGCCTCGGTGACCTCGACAGCAACATCGGGCGCGAGCCGCTTGAGGCTCATCGCGAGCACGTTGGCGTCGTTCCACAGCCGCGCGTTGCGAGCGATCCACGGCTCCCAGGCGAGCGCGGCGCGAACGCCAGGGACCTTGTTGGCCGCGATCGCCGTGCCGGTGCCGGTCCAGCACATCACCACGCCGACATCGGCCCGGCCCTCGACGACCGCACGACCGACGCCGGCCCCGAGGTCGGGCCAGGAGTCGGTCTCGATCAGGTCGACATCGCCACGCTCGCGCAGGTGGTCGAGCACCGCCCGCGTGGTCTCGTTCTCGTCGTCGCTTCCGAAGGCGATCTGCATGCTTCGAACCTATCGAGCCCCGGGAGCCCGTCGCCGATCAGGCGTGCGTTGCCGGTCCTCCCGGTCCGGTCAGCTTCGCACTGGGCTGGTCCTTCAGGCTGGTGGTGAGCTCCCAGGTGCGCTCGTAGCCGGTGTGCGCGATGCGCCAGCCCTGCGGCGTACGCACGTAGCGGTCCGCGTAGAAGGCGGCACCCTCGAGGGCGAACTCGAAGGCCGGCGCGAAGACCTTGTCGTAGAGATACCAGCGCCCGGTCGCCTCGTCGCCGTCCACGGCGATCTCCGGGTGGTGGAGGTGGTGCATGGTGATGATCTCGGCCGGCAGATTGGTGCGCATGTAGTCGACCAGCTCGTCCGGCGAGGTGAACGAGAGCCCGGCGTAGTCGGCGGTGGCGTCCGGTGCGAAGCAGGTCGCGAACTCGTCCCACTGCTTGGTGTCGAGCAGGCGTACGTAGCGGAACTTGAGCTGCTCGATCTCGCGGACGTCTCCGCCGATGTCGGCGGCGCTCATGCGGCCAGCCCCAGTCGGCCGGCGAGCTTGTCGAGGTAGGTGAGCACCCCGGCGGGCTCGGTGTCGGGTACGCCCCAGATCAGCTCGTCGGCGACCGACCACTCGGCGAGGTCCTCGGGGGTGGGCTTCTTCGCGACCAGGACGCGCACCTCGGGCTTGCCCGCGCGGCCGGCGGACTCCCACTCGTCCTGGAGCGCCTTCACCTTGTCGCCGATGCCGGACTCGGTCGGCGTCGACATCCAGCCCTCGGCGTTGCAGGCGATCCAGCGCAGCGTCTTCGGGCCACCTCCCGCGCCGACGATCGTGGGGATCCGGCCCTGCGGTGGCTTCGGGTAGGCCCAGGACGGGCCGAACGCGACGAACTCGCCGTCGTACGCCGCCTCCTCCTCGGTCCACAGCGCCCGCATCGCCTCGAGATACTCCTTCAGGGCGGTGCGCTTGCGGTCGCCGGGGATGCCGTGGTCGGCGAGCTCGTCGGTGTTCCAGCCGAAGCCGACCCCCAGTGAGACCCGGCCGCCGGAGAGGTGGTCGAGGGTCGCGATCGACTTGGCCAGCGTGATCGGGTCCGACTCGACCGGGAGCGCGACCGCCGTGGAGAGCCCGATCCGCGAGGTCACCGCCGCGCAGGTGCCGAGCGTGACCCAGGGGTCGAGCGTACGCAGGTAGCGGTCGTCGGGGAGCTCGGTGCCGCCGGTGGGGTGCAGGGCGTCGCGGCGCACGGGGATGTGGGTGTGCTCGGGCACGTAGAACGTGTCGAAGCCGCGCTCTTCCGCTGCGGTGGCTAGCTCGGCGGGCGTGATGCCTCGGTCCGAGGTGAACAGGACGATGCCGTGGCGCATGACACAACAGTAGAACGTGTTCTAGTCTTTGCGGAAGGGACCACCGGGAGAGAGAAGAGGACATGGAAGCCGACTACATTGTCGTGGGAGCCGGGAGCGCGGGCTGTGCCACCGCCCGCAGGCTGGCCGAGAGCGGGGCCAGCGTCATCGTGATCGAGGCGGGCACCAAGGACACCGCCTTCGGGATCAAGAACCTTCTCGAGCTCCCCGGTGCGGTCGCTGCGATGCTCTCCACGCCCCAGCTGAAGAAGCTGGTCGACTGGGGCTACAAGTCGGTCCCACAGAGCGCCGCCCTGGACCGGGTCATCCCGATGACCCGCGGCAAGGTGCTGGGCGGCTCGTCCTCGATCAACGGCATGCTCTGGGTGCGTGGCAACCGGCAGAACTTCGACGACTGGGCCGCCGACGGCGCGACCGGGTGGTCCTACGACGACGTGCTGCCCGCCTTCAAGCGGATGGAGGACTTCGAGGGCGGCGCCGACGAGTTCCGTGGCGAGGGCGGCCCGGTCAAGGTGCGCTACCAGCAGGGCCTCACCCCGGCCACGCAGACCTGGCTCGACGAGGCACCCAAGCGGCTCGGCGTCAGCGCGCTCGACGACTACAACGGCAAACAGCAGGAGGGCGTCGGCGTCGTCCAGCTCAGCGCCGCCGAGGGCCGCCGCTACTCCGCCGCGAAGGCCTACCTGCGAGAGAAGCCGCTGGACAACCTGCTGATCCTGACCAAGGCCCAGGTCACCCGCGTACGCATCGAGGGGTCGCGGGCCACCGGCGTCGAGGTCGTCGGCGCCGATGGGGAGAAGCAGACGATCCGTGCCACCCGCGAGGTGATCGTCTCGGCCGGCGTCTACGGCTCGCCGCACCTGCTGATGCTCTCCGGAATCGGTCGTTCCGGCCACCTGCGCGAGCACGGCATCGAGGTCCACGCCGACCTCCCCGTGGGCGACAACTTCCACGACCACCTCTTCGTGCCGGTCTCCTTCCGGATGGACTCCGCGCTGCGCAAGCCGACGCCGGCCTACTTCGCCGCGGGCTTCGCGAAGTCGCGGCTCACCCGCAAGGGCTGGGCGGCCGGCTCCCAGTTCGAGGCCTTCGGCTTCGTACGCAGCGAGCTGGCCGACCGTCTGCCCGACCTGCAGCTGCACGTCCTGTACTGGGTCTACCCGTTCCCGAACCAGGACGGCGAGAAGGCGATCCGGCCGCCGACGAACAAGCCCGGCCTGTGCATCCTGCCGACGCTGATCTACCCCGAGAGCCGCGGCACCGTACGCCTGGCCAGCGCCGACCCGATGGCGCACCCGCTGCTCGACCCGGGCTACCTGACCGCCGGCAAGGACACCGAGGTGCTCCTCGACGGGATCGCGAAGGTGCGCGAGATGATGGTCGGCCTCGGCGACAACCAGGGCGAGATCACGCCGGGCCCCGACTACGCCGGCGACCGCGAGACCCGCGAGCTGCTGCCCAACATCGTGCACAGCGTCTACCACGGCGTGGGCACCTGCCGGATGGGCTCGGACGAGCGTGCCGTGGTGGACCCGTCGCTGCGCGTGAAGGGCATCGACGGCCTGCGCGTCGCCGACGCGAGCGTGATGCCGTCGATCACCGGGGGCAACACCAACGCGCCGGCGATCATGATCGGCGAGCGCGCCGCCGACCTGATCCTGGGGGCCTGATGACGGGCTCGACGAACGAAGCCGATCTGCTCCTGAGCGAAGACCGCGACCGGGTCCGGACACTGACGCTCAACCGACCCGACCAGCTCAACGCCTTCAGCCAGGCGCTCTACGTCGCGCTCGCCGACGCGCTGCGAGCGGCCGACGAGGACCCACAGGTGGCCGTGGTGCTGCTGACCGGCGCCGGTCGGGCCTTCTCCGCCGGCACCGACCTGGTCGAGATGAAGGAGACCGCGACCGGCGCCGACGACAGCGCGGGGCACGGGTTCATCGCTCTGGTCGACGCGCTGGCAGCGTTCCGCAAGCCGCTGGTCGTGGCCGTCAACGGGCTGGCGCTCGGCATCGGCGCGACGCTCATCGGCTTCGCCGACCTGGTCCTGGCCTCGACGAAGGCCCGGTTCAAGACGCCGTTCACGACGCTCGGAGTCGCGCCGGAGGCGGCCTCGAGCTTCCTCTTCCCAGGGCTGGTCGGGCGTCAGAACGCCGCCTGGATGCTGCTGTCGGGGGAGTGGGTCGGGGCCGAGGAGGCACGCGAGATGGGCCTCGTCTGGCGGGTGGTCGAGCCCGAGGATCTCCTCGATGCCGCATGGAGCCGAGCGGCCACTCTCGCCGCCCGGCCGATCAGCAGCCTGGTCGCGGTGAAGGAGACGATGACGGCACCGTTGCGACCCGGGATCACGGCCGCGCGCGAGCTCGAGAATGCGAAGTTCGCCGAGCTGATGGGTGGGCCCGCGAACCTCGAGGCGCTCACCGCCTTCGCCGAGGGCCGCGAGCCCGACTTCGCCGGGCTCCCGCCGGGCGTGTGAGGTCAGCGGGGTGGGTTGTCGAAGCTCCCGAAGCGGTCGTGGCCGTCGAGATGGTGCTCTCGCTCCATCTCGGTCAGGTCGCGTTGGATCTGGCGGCCTCGGCGCCGGTCGAGGAAGGCGGCGACCAGCATGATGATCGTCCAGACGACGATCATCCCGACGGTGAGCGCGATGACTGCGGTGCTCATCGGTGATCAGCTCCTCTGGTTGGTTGCGCCCGTGCGGGCATCCCGTGTCGGTACCCGATATCGGCCGTCGCGACCCCCTTGTCGGAAACGAGAACGTGTTCTAATCTGGACACGTGTCCAGCGCAACGAGCACACGACAGGCGGAGACGGTCGAGCGGCTGCTCGCGGCGGGGCTGGAGGAGCTGCGCGAGGTCGGCCACGAGGCGCTGACGATCCGCTCGGTCGCGGCGCGTGCCGGCGTCTCCTCGGCCACGGCCTACACCTACCTGGCCTCCAAGAACCATCTCTTCGTCGAGCTCTTCTGGCGGCATCTGGCCGATGCGCCGGCGGTCGAGGAGACCGGGTCCCGCGCGGAGCGGGTGCAGGCGGCCGTACGCAGCCTGACCACCCGGATCGCGGCCGAGCCCGCGCTCGCGGCGGCAGTCACCCCGGCCCTGCTGGGCAGCGACACGGACGTCGAGCGGCTGCGACTGCGGATCGGGGCCGAGTTCGTGGTCCGGTTCGACGAGGCGCTCGGGCGCGAAACGACCGACGCGGTCCGGCAGGCACTGCTGCTCGCCTTCTCCGGGGCGCTGCTGCAGGCGGGGATGGGCCTGATGACCTACGACGAGATGGCCGACCGGCTCGCTCCGGTCGTTGCCGTCATCGTCGGTGAGGAGTGAGATGACAAGCACCGCCACCGAGATCTTCGACCCCTACGACTACGACTTCCACGAAGACCCCTACCCCGTCTACGCGCGACTGCGCGACGAGGCACCGCTGCACTACAACGCCTCCGACGACTTCTGGGCGCTCTCCCGCCACGCCGACGTGCACGCCGCGATGAAGGACGACGTCACCTTCTCCAACCGGATGGGCGTCTCCCTCGACGCCAGCGCCTGGAACCCCGAGGCCCACCGGGTGATGTCGTTCCTCGCCCTGGACGGTCGCGAGCAGACCAGGCTGCGCAAGCTGGTCTCGGCCGGCTTCACCCCGCGCCGCGTCCGCGAGCTGACGCCGCACATCCAGGCGCTCGCCGACCGTTACCTCGACGGTGTCGTCGCGGTGTGCGCCGAGACCGGTGAGGCCGACTGGATCGCCAACCTGGCCGGCAAGCTCCCGATGGACGTCATCTCCGAGATGATGGGCGTGCCGGTCGCCGACCGCGACGAGGTGCAGCGGCTGGCCGACCTGGTGGTGCACCGCGAGGACGGCGTACGGGACGTGCCGGAGGCCGGGATGACGGCCGCCCTGGAGCTGATCGGCTACTACTCCGAGATGGTCGCGCAGCGGCGCCGGCAGCCGAGCGACGACCTCACCTCGGCGCTCATCGAGGCGGAGGTCGACGGCGACCGGCTGCTCGACCACGAGGTGATCGCGTTCCTGTTCCTGATGGTCGTGGCCGGCAACGAGACCACCACCAAGCTGCTCGGCAACGCGCTCTTCCACCTCGGCGCCCATCCCGATCAGCAGGCGGAGGTCTTCGCGGACCCCGAGTCGGGGCTGGTCGGTCCGTGGATCGAGGAGACGCTGCGCCACGACACTCCCAGCCAGATGCTCGCCCGCTACGTCGCCACCGACGTCGAGCTCCACGGCCAGGTCGTCCCGGCCGGGTCGAAGCTGCTGGTGCTGCTCGGCTCGGCCAACCGCGACGAACGGGTCTTCACCGCGCCGGACGTCTTCGACATCCACCGCTCGCCCGACGAGCTCGGCCGCATCATGAGCTTCGGCGTCGGCCGGCACTTCTGCCTCGGCGCCAACCTCGCCCGGCTCGAGGCGAAGGTCGTGCTGGCGGAGCTGGTGCGGCGTACGTCCGGCTTCGTGGTCCATCCCGATCGCTCGGTGCGCGTGCACTCCACGAGCGTGCGCGGCTTCGCCGAGCTCCCGGTCACCTTCGTCCCCAGGGGTCGCTGATGAGCGCGTCCGAGAAGTACGCCCAGCCCGACCGCCGACCTGCGGTGGTCACCGGCGCGTCGTCGGGGATCGGCGCGGAGACGGCGAGGGCGCTGGCCGCGGCCGGGCTCCCGGTCGCGCTCGGAGCCCGCCGGGTCGGCCGCGTGGAGGAGATCGCCGCCGCGATCCGCGCCGACGGGGGAGAGGCGGTCGCCCACCCCCTCGACGTGACCTCGGACGACTCGGTGGCCGAGTTCGCCGCCAAGGTGACCGCAGACCTGGGCGAGGTCGAGGTCGTGGTCAGCAACGCCGGCGTCACCCACCCGGGCGCGACGGTCGACGTCACCACAGAGGACTTCGCCGACCAGATCGACGTCAACCTGCTCGGCTCCCACCGGTTGCTCCGGGCCTTCGCCCCCGGGATGATCGAGCGCCGGCGCGGCGACCTGGTCTTCCTCTCCTCCGACGTGGCGGTGCGACCGCGGCCGTTCATGGGAGCGTACGCAGCCTCGAAGTGGGGCCTGGAAGGCATGGTCAACGCGCTCCGGATGGAGCTGGAGGGCACCGGGGTCAGGGCCTCGCTCGTGCGGCCCGGACCCACCCACTCCGACATCGGCAACGAGTGGCCCGCCGAGCTCGGCGGGTTCGTGCTCGAGCAGTGGGTTCGTTGGGGGCTGGCGCGGCACCCGCACTTCCTCGAGGCCCGCGCGCTGGCCGACGCGATCACGACCGTGGTGACCGCGGCCCGCGGGGTCCACATCAGCACCGTCGACGTCGACCCCGAAGCACCCATCGAGACACTCGTCGAGGAGGCCCGATGATCCCCACCGTCTCCACGGTCCTGGACGACCAGGACCCCAGCGTTCCCGAGATCATCCGAGGCACCGGTCATCTGCCCGAGATGCGGGTCGACCCGATCTCGCTGTTCACCCGCGTCCGCGAGGAGTGCGGCGACCTCGGTCGCTTCCGGCTCGCCGACAAGGACGTCGTGATGGTCACCGGGGCAGAGGCCAACGAGGCCTTCTTCCGGGCCCCCGACGAGGTGCTCGACCAGGCCGCCGCGTACCCGTTCATGACGCCGATCTTCGGCAAGGGCGTCGTCTTCGACGCCTCGCCTGAGGAGCGCCAGCAGATGCTGAAGAACCAGGCGCTGCGCGGCGACATGATGCGCGGCCACGCGCAGACGATCGAGGCCGAGATCCGCCGGATGATCGCCGGCTGGGGCGACGAGGGCGAGATCGACCTGCTCGACTTCTTCGCCGAGCTGACCATCTACACCACCTCGGCCTGCCTGGTCGGGAAGCCGTTCCGGGAGGAGCTCGACTCGTCCTTCGCCCGGCACTACCACGAGCTCGAGCACGGCACCGACGCGATCGCGTACGTCGATGCGTACGCAGACATCGACAGCTTCCGTCGCCGTGATGCCGCGCGGGAGGAGCTCGTTGGGCTGGTGCAGGCGATCGTCGACAAGCGGATCGCACGTGGGGTCTCGACAGGCTCGACCACCGAAGAACGGGAGCAGCGCGACCTGCTCGACGTCTTGATCCGGATCGGCATGGATGTAGACACCATCACCGGCGTCTTCATCTCGATGATGTTCGCCGGCCATCACACCTCCTCGGGCACCGCCTCCTGGGCGATGATCGAGCTGCTGCGCCACCCGGAGGCGATGGGCGAAGTCGTCAGCGAGCTCGACGAGCTCTACGCCGACGGCAGCGAGGTCTCCTTCCAAGCGCTCCGCTCCATCCCGGTGCTCGAGGCCGCGCTGAAGGAGACGTTGCGGCTGCACCCGCCGCTGATCATCCTGATGCGGCTGGTGCGCGAGGACTTCGAGCTGCTCGGCGAGACGATCCCCGCTGGCACCCTGCTCGCCGCCTCCCCACGGGTCTCCAACCGGATCGAGGCCGACTTCCCGAAGGCGGGATCGTTCGACCCGAGCCGCTACATCGACCCGCGGCAGGAGGACATGCAGAACCGCTGGACGTGGATCCCGTTCGGCGCGGGCAAGCACCGCTGTGTCGGCAACGCGTTCGCGATGATGCAGATGAAGGCGATCTTCTCGGTCATCCTGCGCGACTACACATTCCAGGCCGCGCAACCGCTGGACTCCTACGCCGACGACTTCACCAAGATGGTGATCCAGCTCCAGCAGCCCTGTCGGGTCCGTTATCGGCGGCGGTCGTCATGAGGCTCTCCGTTGATCTGGGGCTATGCCAGGGGCACCAGGAGTGTCTCGCCGAGGCACCGGAGCTCTTCGGCTTCGACGACGACACCGACCAGGTCGTCGTACGTGTCCCCGAACCTGCCGCCGACCAGCTCGGTGCGGCACGGGCGGCCGTGAAGTACTGCCCTGCTTTCGCCCTTTCACTGGAGGACTGAATGTCTGACCTGAACCGTGCCGAGATCGAGGCCTTCTGGTCCCGTTGGCTCGACCTCAACCGTAAAGCTGAGGCTGAGGGTGACTGGGCACAGCTGGCCGAGGTGTATGCCGAGGACGCGACGTACGGCTGGATGTACACCCCCGACGAGCACTTCATGGCGGTCGGGCGAGAGCAGATCCGGGAGTGGGCGCTCGGCACCGAGATGGCCGGCCTCGAGGGCTGGCACTACGACTACCAGGCGACCGTCATCGACGACGTCAACGCGATGGTGATCGGCTTCTGGCGGCAGCGGGCCGGGATCGTCGATGACGCCACCGGCGAGGAGTACGAGATCCTCGGGATCGGCGGCTCCTGGTTCGGGGTCGCGCGGCGTCCCGACGGCGAGGGTCTGGAGTTCGCCTGGCAGCGCGACTGGTTCGACCTCGGCTCCACCGCGACCACCTTCCTCGACATCGTGAAGGCGAAGAAGGCGACCGCCGGGCTGCTGGAGCGGATGTCGCTCGACGGGATGGCACAGCCCGGCCACTACCGCCTCGCCGACCTGCCCTCGACCGTCTGGCCCCCGCCCGTCGCGGCCGGGAGCTTCGTGACCCAGGAGCCCTCGTGACCAACCGCGCCCCCACGAACCCGCCCGCCCAGCAGCTCGTCGACGGCAAGCTCGGCGCGGCCGCCACCGGCGAGACGTACCCGATCCTCAACCCGGCCACGGGCGCCGAGATCGGGCGCGCGCCCGACTCCACGGCGCAGGACATGGACGCGGCCATCGCCGCCGCGCGCCGGGCCTTCGACGAGACCGACTGGTCCACCGACCTGACCTTCCGGATCCGCTGCCTGCGCCAGCTCCACCAGGCGCTCCTCGACGAGGCCGACGCGCTGCGCGAGCTGACCACCGCCGAGGTCGGCGCACCGGCCTTCCTGGTCGCCGGGCCACAGTTCGACACCCCGGTCGAGACGCTGCGCTGGACGATCGACCTCGCCGAGTCCTACGAGTGGTCGCGGGACCTGGGTGTCGGGGTGACGATGGGGATCTCCTCGCGGCGTACTGTCCGGCGAGAGGCCGTCGGGGTCGTCGCGGCGATCACACCGTGGAACTTCCCCAACCAGATCAACCTGGCCAAGATCGGCCCCGCGCTGGCAGCGGGCAACACGGTCGTGCTCAAGCCCGCCCCCGACACCCCGTGGCTGGCCGCGGAGCTCGGCCGACTGGTGGCCGAGCACACCGACATCCCGCCGGGCGTCTTCAACGTCGTCACCCCGCGAGACACCCGGGTGGCCGCGATGCTGGCCGAGGACCCGCGGGTCGACCTGGTCTCCTTCACCGGCTCGACGGCGACCGGCCGGGCGATCATGACCGCGGCCGCACCGAGCCTGAAGAAGGTCTTCCTCGAGCTCGGTGGCAAGTCCGCCGCGATCGTCCTCGACGACGCCGACGTGGCGTCTGCAGCCTCGATGGCGGCCTTCTCGGTGGCGGTCCACGCCGGTCAGGGCTGCGCCCTGACGACCCGGCTGCTGGTGCCGCGGGCGTCCTACGACGCGGCCGTCGAGTCGGCGGCCGCGACCATGGCCTCGCTCGGTGCGGGCGACCCGGCCGATGCGGGCACCATCTGCGGCCCGGTGATCTCCGCGGGCCAGCGCGACCGGATCCTCGGCTATCTCGCGCTCGCCGAGGAGGAGGGCGGCCGATTCGCCACCGGTGGGTCGGTGGCGGTCCAGTCCGGCGATCTCACTGACGGGTTCTGGGTTCAGCCCACCGTGATCGCCGGCCTCGACAACACCGCCCGCGTCGCCCGCGAGGAGATCTTCGGCCCCGTGCTCACCGTGATCCCGCACGACGGCGACGACGACGCCGTACGCATCGCCAACGACTCGCCCTACGGCCTCTCCGGCTCGGTCGAGTCCGGCTCGCTGGAGCGGGCCACGTCGGTGGCCGCCCGGATCCGTACTGGCACCATCGGCGTCAACGGCGGCCAGTGGTTCGGCCCCGACGCCCCCTTCGGCGGCTACAAGCAGTCCGGCCTCGGCCGGGAGATGGGCGTCGAAGGCTTCGAGGAGTACCTCGAGACCAAGCTGATCGCGGAGCCCGCATGATCGCCCACTCGGCGCAACTGCCCCAGAAATTCACGCCCACTCGGCGCAACTGCCCCGCTGTGGGACGCCGAGTCGGCGCAACTGCCCCGAATGGGCAGCTGACCTTGGGGCAGATGCGCCGACTCGACGCGCTCGGGTGGGACAGATGCGCCGGCTGGGCATCGATACGTGAGGCAGTTGCGCCGAGTGGGCGCCCTCACGTGAGGCAGATGCGCCGGGTCGGCGGTCTGGGAGAGGAAGGGGCACGATGAGGTTCAGGGACAAGGTCGTGGTGGTCACCGGCGCGGCGCAGGGGATCGGTGAGGCGTACGCGAAGGGGTTGGCCGCCGAGGGCGCGGCCGTCGTCGTGGCTGACATCCACGCGGACAAGGGGCAGCAGGTCGCCAAGGAGATCGAGGCCTTGGGCGGGGTGGCGCGGTTCGTGCGCTGTGACGTCTCCGACCGCGATTCCGCCGCCGCGCTGGTGGAGGAGACGACCGAGGCGTACGGCGGCATCGACGGGCTCGTCAACAACGCCGCCATCTACGGCGACATGGCCTTCGACCTGCTGATCACGGTCGACTGGGACTACTACGAGAAATTCATGAGCGTGAACCTCGACGGTGCGCTGGTGATGACCCGCGCGGTCTACCCGGCGATGCAGAAGCGGGGCGGCGGAGCGATCGTCAACCAGTCCTCGACCGCCGCCTATCTCTACTCCGGCTTCTACGGTCTCGCAAAGGTCGGCATCAACGGGCTGACCCAGCAGCTCGCCCACGAGCTCGGTGGGATGAACATCCGGGTCAACGCGATCGCGCCGGGGCCGACCGACACCGAGGCGACGCGCATCCAGGCCGGCGAGGCGGCTCAGGACATGACCAGGCAGATGGCGATCAAACGCCTCGGCACCACCGAGGACATGGTCGGGACGTTGAAGTTCCTCCTCTCCGAGGAGTCCTCGTGGATCTCGGGCCAGATCATCGCCGTCGACGGTGGCGGGACGTTCCGGCTGTGAGCACGATGGACGACCTCCGCGCAGGATTCGTGGGCCTCGGCACCATCGGCAAGCCGATGACGCTCCAGCTCGCCCATGCCGACGGGATCGAGCTGTGGGTCCACGACATCGCCGCCGAACCGGTCGCCGAGCTCGCTGCCGCGGGGGCGAAGGCGGCAGCCTCCGTCGCCGAGATGGCGGTCGAGGTCGACGTGCTGGGCGTGATGGTGCGAGACGACGACCAGGTGCGTGCGGTGATCGCGGAGGTGCTCGGCGCCGTCGGCAACCGGACGAGGGAGCATCCGCTGACGGTCCTGGTGCACTCCACGGTCGCCCCGGGCACCCCCGCCGAGCTGGCCGCGAGCGCCGAGCCCCACGGCGTGCACGTGCTCGATGCGCCGGTCTCCGGCGGTCCGATGGGCGCCGCCGAGGGTACGCTGGCGATCCTGGTGGGCGGTCCGATCGAAGGGTATGCCGCCGCGGCCCCGGTCCTGGCGGCGATGGGCACCCGAGTGGTCCACGCCGGCCCGGTCGGCGCCGGCACCCGGCTCAAGCTCGCCCGCAACCTGCTCCACTTCGCCTCCTTCACCGCCGCCACCGAGGCCCAGCGGCTGGCCGAGGCGGCCGGGCTGGACCTGGTGGAGCTCGGCGAGGTCGTACGCCACACCGACGCCATCACCGGCGGCCCGGGGGCGATCATGCACCGCGACACCACCGCGCCGATCGAGGAGACCGACTTCTGGCACGGCGTCTTCGGGCACGTCGTCGCGCTGGGGGAGAAGGACCTCGGCTTCGCGATCGAGCTCGCCGACGAGCTCGGGGTCGAGGTGCCGCTGGCGCGGCTGGCTCTGGAGCGGCTTGCGTCGGGGCTCGGGCTGGGGGCTCGACCTCCGGAGGACGAGAAGTTCGCCGACCTCCCCGCGCTGCGCGCCCGAGGGCTGCGCAAGATGGAGGAGGTCTACGGCTTCGACATGGCCGACGGCGAGGGCGACTTCTTCCGCTACACCGCCGACCACCTCTTCGGCGACATCTGGCAGCGCCCGGGCCTGACCACGCGCGACCGGCGGCTCCTGCTGGTCGGCCTGCTCGCCGGCCAGGGCGCCGCGGACGTGCTCGGGATCCAGATCCCCGCTGCGTACGCCAACGGTGAGCTCTCCGAGGACGAGCTGCGCGAAATCGTGGTCTTCCTGTCCCACTACGCGGGGTGGCCCCACGGTGCAAGGATCAACACCGTTGTCGAGGAGACCATCGGCAAGGCCAGAAGGGAAGCTCGGAGGAAGGCCCGGGAAGAGGCCGAGGGAGAGGCCCGGGAAGGGGCCCAGGGAAAGGCACAGCGCTCATGACTTACGTCATCACCCAGTCCTGCTGCAACGACGCCTCCTGCGTGGAGGTCTGCCCGGTGGACTGCATCCACCCGGCGCCCGACGAGCCCGGGTTCGCGGCCGCGGAGATGCTCTACATCCATCCCGACGAGTGCATCGACTGCGGCGCCTGCGAGGACGCCTGCCCGGTCAACGCGATCTTCCCCGACTACGAGGTGCCGGACGCGTTCGCGCCCTACACCGACATCAACGCCGCGTTCTTCGAGTTCACCGGCGAGCAGGGCGAGCCCGCGCCGGTTCCGTCTCCGGGTGCGAAGGTCGCCGGCGACGGTCCGTTGAAGGTCGCCGTGGTCGGCGCCGGCCCTGCGGGCTGGTACGTCGCCGAGGAGCTCGCCGCGACCCGCCGCTGCGACGTCGAGATCACCGTGATCGACCGGCTGGCCACTCCCTACGGCCTCGTCCGCCATGGCGTCGCGCCGGACCACCTCGACACCAAAGAGGTCGTCTCCGGCTTCGCGAAGACCGCTCGTCACCGCCGGGTGCGGACCCGCTACAACGTCGAGGTCGGCCGCGACGTCACCCATGAGGAGCTCCTCGCTGCCCACCATGCGGTCGTCTACACGACCGGCGCGGGTGAGGGTCGCACGCTCGGCCTGACGGGTGAAGAGCTGCCCGGCTCGACGTCGGCGGCCGAGCTCGTGGGTTGGTACAACGGCCATCCCGACCGGGTCGCGCTCACCTTCCCGCTCGACCACGAGCGCGCCGTCGTCATCGGCAACGGCAACGTCGCCCTCGACCTCGCCCGGTTGCTGCTCGCCGAGGAGGACGTGCTGACCGCCTCAGACCTGGCCCCGGCAGCCCTCGACGCGCTCTGCGCGAGCGGCATCCGCGAGGTCGTGGTCACCGCCCGCCGCGGCCCTGAGTTCGCAGCGTTCACCAGCCCCGAGCTCCGCGCCTTGGCCGACGACTCGCGCATCGAGGTCGTCGTCGACGAAGCGGACCTGGCGACGCTGCCGATCGAAGCCGACCTGCCCGAGCGCACCGCCGGCACCTTCGCGGCCCTCCAGAAGGCAGATCTGCTCCGCGGCCTGGCCGCCCGGCCGCGTACGGACGCCGCGAAGCGGCTCGTCCTCCGCTTCGGCCTCACCCCGATCGAGATCCTCGGCACCGACACCGTCACCGGGGTGCGGTTCGATGGCGGCGAGGAGATCGAGGCCGGCCTCGTCGTCCGTGCCACCGGCTACCGCTCGGCAGGCGTCGACGGCGTCCCCACCGAGGAGGGCACCGGCCGCTTCCCGCACGAGGCCGGCCGGGTGACCGGCGTCGAAGGCACCTACACCGCAGGCTGGGCCAAACGCGGCCCCAGCGGTGTCATCGGCACCAACCGCGCCTGCGCCGCCGAGACCGTACGCACCCTCCTCGACGACCACGCCGCCGGCGCGCTCCCCGCCCCGACCGGGCAGCCGCTCGACGAGCTGCTGACCGACCGCGGGGTGACCGTCATCGACCACGCCGGCTGGAACGCCCTCGACGCCCACGAGCGCAAGTCCGGCAAGGAGATCGGCCGCCCGCGCCTGAAGGTCACCGACCCAGAGGAGCAGGTACGCATCGCAGCACCGGTCCGCGCCTGACGGGCCTCGAGTGTCCGGGGAGTGAGACGTCCGGCGTGGCTTGACGGGCACTTTGTGGACTTGTCGGGTGTGTCAGTGCCCGTCAAGTCCAGGGATACCCGGTCGACCGGGTATCCCACACGATGCACCCACGCCCATTGGAGATCTCTGCAAGAGTGGGTGAAAACCGTTCCTCGGGGGAAAGGCACTCCATGTCAGAGAGCTACAAGGACTGGAACCAGGCGATCATCGACGAGTTCCGGTCGAACGATGGCAACGTCACCTCGGTGCCGTTCGGGCGCGGGTTGGTGCTGGTGCACCACGTCGGCAGGAAGTCGGGCGTGGAGCGGGTGTCGCCGGTAGCCCACATCCGCCAAGACGACGACACCTGGCTGATCGCTGCCTCGAAGGCGGGCGCGCCGGAGAACCCGGCATGGTACCACAACCTCCTGGCCAACCCGGAGACCAAGATCGAGACGCCGGACGACGGGGTCGTCGAGGTCGAGGTCAGCGAGCTCACCGGCGCCGAGCGCGACGCGGCGTGGGAGCGGTTCAAGGAGATGAGCCCGGGTTTCGCCGACTACGAGAAGAAGACCGACCGCGTGATCCCGGTGCTCGCGCTGCGCCGCAGGTAGGCCTCACACCGGTGTGATCGGCAGCGACCGGCGCGGCTCGAAGGCGAAGTCCGCGCCGGTGCTGAACCGCACGACCGCGACCTCGGAGGCTTCGGGGGCGGGTTCGGGGCGGCGTACGACCTCGACCCGCCAGCCGTCCTCGTGACCGAGCGGCGACACGTCGACGTCGAGGTGGGGGTCGAGCGCCCGCACCGCGGCCCGCAGCGGAACCGACCATGCCGGCCCCATCAGCGAGACCCAGGCGCCGTCCTCATCGGCGGCAGCCGGCCGGACGATCAGGGCATCACCCGCGACCTCCACCGAGACGTACGCAGCCGGGTTGAGCATCGGGTGGAGCGCGAGCAGTCGCAGCGCACCCTCCGTGTCCGGCGAGAACGACAGCACCCGCGCGAGGCGCGCCCCGGCGATACCGGCGACCCCGACGAGCTGCTTGCGACGGATGTCGAGGAGCTGCTCGGGCGAGGTCGCCCGCTGCTGCAGCGCGAGGACGAACCCGCGGTCGAGCAGCGCCATCTGCAGGCAGACCTCGTCGGCGATCCGCACCAGCGCCGAGCGGGAGAAGGCAGCGAGGTCGAGGTCGGAGAGGAGCGGACCTGAGTAGTCGGAGACCCCCTCGTCAGCAGGATCGATCGACGTCAGCTCGAGCCGTGCCGCTCGCGACTGTTCGTTGACCGCCAGCTCCGGGACCGCGACCGCCTCGGGGTGGGCATCGTCGATGGTGACCGTCCAACGGCAGTGCGGCGTCCGGTCGGCAGGCACCCGCGGCGGCCGGTGCACGGGCCGCACCTGCGCCCGCGGGTGGGTGGCGATGGCGGTCGCGTCGAAGGTCGGGTCCTCGATGTCGTGGCACATGCCGCGGACGTACTCCTCGCCCATCGGCTCCACGTCCATCAGCGCACCGCAGTGGTCGAGGTGGAACTCCCCGTGGTGCTCGTCGTGCACGGTGTAGCGGAAGTCCATGAACTGCGGCGGGGCGCCGATGTCGATCTGGAGCCCCTTGAAGATGGTCGGCACGTCACCGCGACCGGGCACATCCGGCGCGTAGCCCAACGCGGCCTGCATCCGCCGGGTGTAGATCGGCGAGGCCGCCGCCCACTCGGTGATCGCGATCTGCAGCATCTCCTCGCGCCCGAACGCGGAGATGCACCAGGCCATCCCCGAGCGGTCGATCAGCTGGCCGATCAGGAGGAGCTCGCGCACCACCTCCGCGAGCTCCTCCCGGCTCAGGTCGGCATAGCGGGAGACGGCGGGCGCTGCAGGGCTCAACGAATCCTGAGCTTCCGCATCCACCGCAGCGATGTCTGCATCTGCTTGGCGTAGTCGTCGAAGGTCTGCTTGCCCTGCGGCCCCATGACCTGCTTCTTCAGGGTCGCGACGTTCTGGGTCTCGGTGTACTTCAGCAGCCCCTGGTCGCCGTGACGCGCACCGACGCCGGACTGCTTCATCCCGCCCGAGGGCGTCGACTTCGAGGCGTACGCGGTGGCCAGGCCGTCGTTGATGTTGACGTTGCCCGACTCGATGCGTGCCGCGATCGCCTGGGCGCGCTTGAAGTTCGTGGTCCACACCGAGGCGTTGAGCCCGTAGTCGGTGTCGTTGGCCAGCTCGATGGCCTCCTCCAGCGTGGAGTAGCGGTGGAGCGAGACGACCGGCCCGAAGGTCTCGGTCACGCCGTGGAGCATCTCCTTGGTGGTGCCCTCCAAGATGGTGGGCTCGAAGAAGGTCGGACCGACGTCGGGCCGTGCCTGGCCGCCGGTGAGCACCGTGGCGCCCTTGGCGACCGCATCCTCGACGTGCGACTGCACCCGGGCCAGGTGGTCGGGGGAGACCAGCGCGCCCAGATCCGGACCGAAGGCGTACGCAGCCTCGATCCGCATGCTCTCGACCGCAGCCACGAACTTGTCGCGGAACTCGTCGTACATCGCGTCGGGGATGTAGATCCGCTCGATGTGCATGCAGATCTGGCCGGTGTTGCCGAAGACGGCGAACATCGAGCCGGCGACGGTCTCGTCGATGTCGGCGTCGTCGAGGACGATCATCGGGTTCTTGCCGCCGAGCTCGAGGCAGGCGCCGATCAGGTTGCGCCCGGCCTGCTCCCCGATGACGCGGCCAGTCGCTGTGGAGCCGGTGAACATCGCGTAGTCGACGTTGTCCATCATCGTCGGGCCGACGTCGGGACCCTCGCCGCAGACGACCTGGAACAGCCCCTTGGGCAGCCCGGCCTCCTCGAGCAGCGAGATCCCGAACAACGGCGAGAGTGCGGTCTTGTTGTCGGGCTTGAGGAGCACCGCGTTGCCGGCCATGAGCGCCGGGACCGCGTCGGAGAGTCCGGTCGCGAACGGGAAGTTCCACGGCGCGATGATCCCGATCAGCCCCCGCGGCGGGTGGCGCTCGATGGAGCTCGAGAGCACCGGCATCACGCCCGGGCGCTTCTTGTCCTTGAGGAGCCTCGGTGCCCGCTTGAGGTAGTGGGAGATCACCATCGGCACGTCGCAGACCTCCTCGAAGGCGATCCGGCGCGCCTTGCCCGACTCGGCCTGGATCAGGTCGGCGATCTTGTGCTGGTTGCGCAGGATCAGCTCGTGGGCGCGCTTGAAGACCGCCAGGCGCTCAGGCAGCGGTGTGGCCGCCCACTCGCGCTGGGCGGCCCGTCCGGCCGCGGCCGCCCGCTCCACATCGGCCGGCGAGGACTGGGGCAGCGCCACCAGCACCTCGCCGGTGTAGACCTCGGTCAGCTTCCAGGACGCACCCGTCGAGGACGGCACCCGGGAGACCAGCTCGCCCAGCACTTCCTCGGTGATCCAGTCGGGGCGGCGTACGGCTGCTGTCTTCGCGGTCTCAGTGCTCATGTCTGCTTCCGATCAGCTGTGTTGTCGAGGTCGTTTCAGGAGTCTTCGCCCAGGACGAAGGAGGCGCAACGGTCACCGATCATGACCGCCGGAGCGTTGGTGTTGCCGCCGATGATCGAGGGCATGATCGACGCGTCGGCGACGCGGAGCCCCTCGACGCCGCGTACGCGCAGCTGCGGGTCGACCACGGCACGCTCGTCGACGCCCATCCGGCAGGAGCCGACACCGTGGTAGATCGAGGTCGCCCGGTTGGTGACCTCGTCCTTCATCGCCTCGGCGTCGATCGCCTTCCCGGGATGGATCTCGGACTTCACCTGGTCGCCGAAGGCCGGGGCGGCCATGATCTCGCGGATCATCTCGACGCCCTCGAGGAGCACGCGCTTGTCGTCGGGCTCGGCCAGGTAGTTGAAGTCGATCAGCGGCTCGGCCAGCGGGTCGTTGTTCCGCAGCCGGAGGGTGCCGCGCGAGCGCGGGTAGATCAGCGACGACATCACCGTCAGCGCGGCCCGCGGGTCGACGTCGTGGCGGATCGGCGCGTCCTGGTTGGGGGAGGGGTAGGCCCAGGGGAGGACATGCAGCTGCAGGTCGGGTACGTCGGTGGCCAGCGAGGTGCGTACGAAGCCGACCGTCTCGAAGACCGTGTGGCCCAGGATCGACCTGCCGACCGTCTGCTCCTTGAGCACCGCCTTGCCGAAGTAGGCCGCGGTGCCGTGGTGGACCGCGGTCGGCATCTCCCAGGTGGTCGGCACGAACATGTGGTCGTGCAGGTTGTCGCCGACCGGAAGGTCATGGAGCGTGGTGATGCCGTGCTCGGCGAGGTGGGCGGAGTGGCCGATCCCGGAGAGCATCAGCAGCTGCGGTGAGCCGAAGACGCCGGCGGAGACGATGACCTCCTTGGTGGCCGAGATCGTCTGCGGGCCCTGCCTGCCGAGGATCTCGACGCCGGTCGCGCGGCCGTTCTCGATCACGATCTTCGAGACGTGCACGCGCGTGAGCGTGGTGAGGCTGGCCAGCTCCTGGTCGTGGAGGTAGCCGCGCGAGGTGGAGTAGCGCAGGCCGTCGATGCCGCTTTGCTGGAAGGTCGAGACGCCCTCCTGCTCGGCGCCGTTGTAGTCGTCGAGCACCTTCACGTCGAGCGTCTCGGAGGCCGCGCGCTGGAAGGAGAGCGACGCCTCGGTCGGCCGCGGGTGCTTCATGACCTTGATCGGGCCGCCGGTGCCGCGGTAGTCGGAGCCGCCGCCCTCGTAGTCCTCGACCCGGCGGTACGCCTCGTTGACCGAGTCCGCGTCCCAGCCGGTGTTGCCCTCGGCTGCCCAGGCGTCGTAGTTGGCGCGGTTGCCCCGGACCCAGAGCAGGCCGTTGATGGAGGAGGAGCCGCCGAGCACCTTGCCGCGGGGCTGGGGCAGCTGGCGGTTGCGGGCGTGCTGCTGCGGCACCGTGTGGTAGCCCCAGTCGACCAGCTTCTTCAGCCGGGGCTCGGCGTGCAGCGGGCCGATCATGCCCGGCTTGGTGACCAGGTAGTTGTGCTTGTCGTTCTTGCCTGCCTCGAGCAGGATGACCGACTTCCCGGCCGCGGCCAGGCGGCCGGCGACCGCGCAGCCGGCCGATCCGGCTCCGACCACGACGTACTCGGCCTCGGTTACTTTCGCGCGCGCCATCTCAGATCCTCTCGATGATCGTCGCGGTCGCCTGCGCGCCGCCGGCACACATGGAGACCAGGGCGGTGCTCGCGTCGCGGCGCTCCAGCTCGTGGAGGGCGGCGGTGAGCAGGCGGGTGCCGGTGGATCCGACGGGGTGGCCGAGCGCGATCGCCCCGCCGTTGACGTTGATCTTCTCCTCGGGGACCTGGTGCACCTTGGCCCAGGACATGACCACGCCCGCGAACGCCTCGTTGACCTCGGCGATGTCGATGTCGCCGATCGTCATCCCGGTGTCCTTCAGCGCCTTCTCGGTCGCCTGGACCGGCCCGTCGAGGTGGTAATAGGGGTCCGAGCCGACCAGGTTG
Source organism: Nocardioides luteus (assembly GCF_014648595.1). GTDB lineage: Bacteria > Actinomycetota > Actinomycetes > Propionibacteriales > Nocardioidaceae > Nocardioides > Nocardioides luteus. The sequence goes on from NZ_BMRK01000001.1 coordinate 332,645, forward strand.
GAGGTGACGATCCGCGCGCGGGCCTTCAGGCCGAGCGAGGCGGCGACCTCTGAGTCCATCAGCAGCAGCGCCGAGGCGCCGTCGGAGATCTGCGAGGACGTACCGGCGGTGTGGGTGCCGCCCTCGAGCACCGGGTTCAGCCCGGCCAGCTTCTCCAGGGAGGTGTCGCGGATGCCCTGGTCCTCGGTGACCGTACGCAGCTCGCCGGTCGGGTTGCCCTCCTCGTCGAGCACGGGGGCCTCGACGGCGAAGATCTGGCTCTCGAACCGGCCCGCGTCGCGCGCCTGACGGGCCTTGACCTGCGACCACAGCCCGAACTCGTCGACCTCGTTGCGGGAGAAGCCGCGGTTCTTCACGATCCGGTCGGCGCCCTCGAACTGGTTGGGCAGATCGATGTTCCAGTCCGCGGGACGCGGGTCGCCGGCACCCTTGGGGACGTTGGCGCCGAGCGGGATGCGCGACATCGACTCGATGCCGCAGGCGATGCCGACCTTGATCTGGTCGGAGGCGATCATCGCGTTGATCAGGTGGGTGGCCTGCTGGGCCGAGGAGCACTGTGCGTCGATGACCGTGGAGCCGGTGTGGATCGACAGCCCGGCGTGGAGCCAGGCGCGGCGGACCATGTTGTTGGACTGCTCGCCGGCCTGCGAGACGCAGCCGCCGATGACCTGATCCACCAGGTCAGGGTCGACTCCGGCGCGCTTGAGCACCTCCAGCTGCGCGGCGCCGAGCAGCACGCCCGGGTGGAGACCGGCCAGCCAGCCCTTCCTCTTGCCGATGGGGGTACGGACGGCTTCGACGATGACGGGCGTGCCCATGGAACCTCGCTCTTCGGGGGTGTCGATCAAGTCGCTGGTGCGCGGCCGCGCTGGGTCACGTCCTGGGTGACGTGACTCGGGTTACACTCGATTGTCCCAAAGTAGAACGTGTTCTCGTTTGGCGCAACCCTTGTGCGATGCCCGGGGCTGTGTGACGATAAACTAGAACGTGTTACAGAAATGACCTCGAAGGAGCACACCCGTGACCGCTCTCCCCGTGGATTTCGATCCGACCGATCCCGTGCTCAACGAGGAGCGCGTCCCGCTCCAGGAGTTCCTCGAGCTTCGCAAGACCGCGCCGGTGTGGTGGGTCGAGCAGACGCCGGAGGCTCGCGCAGGCTTCCTCGACACCGGCTTCTGGGCGGTGAGCAAGCACGAGGACATCCTCGCCGTCTCCAAGGACAACGAGAACTTCAGCACCCACGAGAACGGCGTGATCATCCGGTTCGCGCCGGACATGACCCGTGAGCAGGTCGAGCTGCAGCGCGCGATGCTGATCCATCACGACGCACCCGACCACACCAAGCTGCGCCAGATCATCAGCCGCGGCTTCACCCCGCGCGCGATCAACGCGCTCAAGGACCGCCTGGTCGAGCGGGCCAACAACATCATCGACGACGCGCTGGCCAAGGGGGAGGGCGACTTCGTCTCCGAGGTCGCCGCGGAGCTGCCGCTCCAGGCGATCGCCGAGCTCCTCGGCGTACCGCAGGAGGACCGTCGCAAGCTCTTCGACTGGTCCAACCAGATGCTCGCCTACGACGACCCGGACTACGACGCCGACCCCGAGGCGGCCTCGATCGAGATCCTGACGTACGCGATGGCCCTGGCCGCCGAGCGCAAGGCGGATCCCAAGGACGACATCATCTCCAAGCTCGTCAACGCCGAGCTGGAGGGTGGCGCGCTGGGCGACGACGAGTTCGGCTTCTTCGTCATCCTGCTCGCGGTCGCCGGCAACGAGACCACCCGCAACGCGATCTCCCACGGCATGCAGGCGTTCTTCGAGCACCCCGACCAGTGGGAGCTGTGGAAGAAGGAGCGCCCCGACACCATGGTCGACGAGGTGATCCGCTGGGCGACCCCGGTCACGGTCTTCCAGCGTACGGCGCTCAACGACGTCGAGGTCGGCGGCCAGCTGGTCAAGAAGGGTCAGCGAGTCGGCATCTTCTACGCCTCGGGCAACCACGACGAGGACGTCTTCGACGACCCGGACACCTTCGACATCACCCGCGAGCACAACCCCCACCTCGCCTTCGGTGGCCACGGCGCCCACTACTGCATCGGCGCCAACCTCGCGCGGATGGAGGTGCGGATCATGTTCGACGTGATCGCCGACCGGATGCCCGATCTCAAGCCCAACGGCGAGCTGCGCCGCCTGCGCCACGCGTGGATCAACGGCATCAAGGAGATGCCGGTCACCTACGCCTGAGACCCTCGTTCTCGCCGGACCCCGAGAACGGTGGGCGAGTAGGCGGAAGTGGCGGACGAGACGACAGTTTCGTCCGCCACTTCTGCGGTTTCGGCCGGCGGTGGCCGGCTCCTAGGCCTGACCTGGGACCACTGTGTTGGAGAAGTGGGGCCGGCGGAACGGATAGTGCGCGGGCACCCACGTTCTCAGCGCTTCGAAGACCAGTTCGTAGAGCCCCTGCTCATAGGCCTCGGTGGTCACCCACCAGCTGACGTCGACGTCGTAGGTCGCCAGCTCCTCGCTCAGCTCCTGCCGGACCCCGAGCGGATAGAGATAGGCACACCCGACGTAGCCGAGGTCAGGTGTGGAGAGCACGTAGGAGAACGACTTGTTCTCCTTCCACTCGCCCTCGTGCCAGACCAGGTCGATGTAGTCGTCGGCCTCCGAGGTCGGCCCCTCGGGCCAGCCGCCGCCGCGAGTGGCGTTGATCAGCTCGCGATCGGCGTTGATGGCACGTACGTCATCAATCAGGCACTCCCGGGAGAGCGGTCGTGCGGTCAGGTCGCCGTGGGTGAGCACCTGCGGTGCCTCGAACCCGTTCGGGATGGCGAGCAGCTTGCTCAGGCCGACGTAGCTCATCGCGCTCCTCCGAGCTCGCTCTCGAGCTGGTCGGCCAGGACCCGCCGCAGGGCGAGCGCGATCCGGTCGCGCTCACGCTCCGAGATCTGCTCGTCCTCGGGGACGTCGAGGTAGCCGAACACCTTCGGGCCCCTGCGGTCCTCGGGCTGGTCCGGCATCCGCGGCACCAGGTGGACGTGCACGTGCTGATGTCCCGGCGCCTCGGAGAACTGCATGACGTACGTCTTCTCGCAGCCGGTCAGGGTCCGCAGCGCTCCGGACAGCTGCCCGATGAGCGTGCCGAGCTCGGCGTGCCCCTCCGCATCGAGCTCGTCGATCGCGGTCAGGTGCTCGCGGGTGACCAGGACCAGCCAGCCCGGCAGGGACGTGTTGTAGGCGTGCGCCGCCCGCCAGTGAGTGGTCGTGATGATCGATCCACGAGGCGTCTCCGCCTCGGCTGCGGCCATGGCGCAGGTCTGACAATCCATGTCACGGCACGTTAGCCGACCCTGGTTTTCGTGGGGTCCTGTAGACGTGTGGTCGGGTCGAGAAAGTGGTAGTCCAGGGAGTTTCCGTCGGTTACTTGCGAGTACTCCGACGGAAGCTCCCTGGACTATCCCAACTCACACCGTCAGTTCGACGGAGGCTCCGCCCCCACGACCCACATCGAGAAGAACTGCGAGCCGCCGCCGTAGGCGTGGCCGAGGGCGCGGCGGGCGCCGTCGACCTGGTGCTCGCCGGCGCGCCCGCGCACCTGCAGGGCGGCCTCGGCGAAGCGGAGCATGCCGGAGGCGCCGATCGGGTTGGAGGAGAGCACTCCGCCGCTCATGTTGATGGGCAGACTGCCGTCCAGTGCGGTCTCTCCGGCCTCGGTGAGCTTCCAGCCGGCCCCTTCGGGTGCGAAGCCGAGGTTCTCGATCCACATCGGCTCGAACCAGGCGAACGGCACGTAGATCTCGGCGCAGTCGATCTCGCGCGCCGGGTCGGTGATGCCGGTCGCCTTCCACAGCGCCGCCGCGGCCTCGCGGCCGGCCTGCGGGTTGACCTGGTCGCGCTCGGCGGCCGAGGTGGGCTCGGAGCGCATCACGGTGCCATGGATCCAGGCGGGCGCCTCGTACGTCTTGGCGACGTCCTCGGCGGCGATCACCATCGCGCAGGCGCCGTCGGAGGAGGGGCAGGTCTCGTCGTAGTGGATCGGGTCCCAGAGCATCTGCGAGGCCAGGACCGACTCGACCGTGGTGCCCTCGCTGTGCAGGTGGGCATAGGGGTTCTTGAGTGCGTTGTTGCGGTCCTTGGCCGCCACGATCGCGCCGATGTGCGAGGGCGCCTCGGAGCGGCGGATGTAGGAGCGTACGTGGGGTGCGAAGTAGCCGCCCGCGCCGGCGTGGACCGGCATCACGAACGGCACCGGCACCGAGAGCGCCCACATCGCGTTGGACTCGGACTGCTTCTCGAAGGCCACCGTGAGCACGCGTTTGTGGACGCCCGCCTGGACCAGCGAGGAGGCGACGATGGCGGTCGAGCCGCCCACCGATCCGGCGGTGTGCACCCGCATCAGCGGCTTGCCGGCGGCGCCGAGCGCCTCGGCGAGGTAGAGCTCGGGCATCATCACGCCCTCGAAGAGGTCGGGCGCCTTGCCGATGACGATGGCGTCGACCTCGTCGAGGGTGAGCCCGGCGTCCTCGAGGGCGCGGTCCATCGCCTCGCGGCACAGTCCGGCCATCGAGACGTCCTCGCGCTTGGCGCGGTGGTGGGTCTGGCCGATCCCGATCACGGCCGCGGGAGTCTTGCTCATCAGCTGCGTCCTTCCATCACGCCGCGCGACCGGTGGTCGAGCTTGTCGAGACCACACATGCGGATCACCGGCCTTCCATGACACATACGAGGTTCTGCTGGAGCGCCGGCCCGCTGGTCGCGTGGCCGAGCACCTTGTCGGCGGTGCCGTCCCAGATCTTCTTGGCGGCCTCGCCGATCCGGATCGCGCCGGCGGAGAACATCGGGTTGGCGGCGAGCGCGCCACCCGACGGGTTGAGCCGTACGTCCTCACCCAGCCCGAGCGCGGAGCGGAGCACGAGCTCCTGGTGGCTGAAGGGTGCGTGCAGCTCGGCGATCTGGACACCGTCGGTGCCGCCGACGGCGGCGGCCGCCCGTTCGGCGGACCCGGAGGTGGTGAGGTCGCGGGTGCCGAGGTGGAGACCGTCGGAGCTGTGCGCGATCCCGGAGATCCAGGCCGGGCGCTGGTTGGCTTCGCGGGCGCGGTCGCCGGCGGCGAGCACGATCGCGGCAGCGCCGTCGGTGACCGGAGCACAGTCGTGCTTGCGCAGCGGGTCGGCGAACATCGGCCGGGCGAGCAGCTCCTCGACCGAGGAGCCACCGGCGCGCACCGCGTACTCGTTCTTCTCCGCGTCGGTCAGCGACCGGTTGACGACCTCGGCCAGCGCGTTCTCGTCCCAGAGGCCGGCGTCGAGCCCGAGCCGTGCCTGGAGGGCGGCGAGGCAGACGGTGTCCGGCCACAGGGGCGTCATCGTGTAGGGGTCGAGCTGCAGCGCCAGGGTCCGGCGCAGCACGCCGGCCGAGGCCTTGCCGAACCCGAAGACCAGCGCGGTGTCGACCTCGCCGGTCTGGATCTTCAGCCACGCCTCGTAGAGCGCCCAGGCGGCGTCCATCTCGACGTGGGACTCGTTGACCGGGGGCAGCACCCCGATCGCGTCGATCGCGCTCACGAACGAGAACGACCGGCCGGCCAGGTAGTCCGAGGACCCCGAGCACCAGAACCCGATGTCCTTCTTCTGCCACCCGGTCTGCTCGTAGCACTCGCCGAGGATCGGCACGAGCAGCTCGGCCATGCTCGGCGACCCGTCGAAGTCCTTCATCTGTCGCTGGGCGAACCCGACGACGGCAACGTCTCTCATACTCATTCCTTTGTGGTCGAGCCGCTCTCAGAGGTGGTGCTTGTAGGTGTCGAAGTCGGCGTCGGGCTCGCCGGTCGGGGCGAAGTGGCTGATGTTCTCGATGCTGGTGCCCCACTCCTCGCGCGGCTTCCAGACCGCCTTGACCCGCATCCCCATCCGGACCTCCTCGGCCGGGATCTCCAGGATCAGGTGCTGCAGCGCGATGTCGGCACCGTCGAGCAGGACGTACGCGGAGACGTAGGGCGGCTTGATCTTCTGCCCCATGAACGGGACGTTGACGACGCAGAACGTGGTCACCGTGCCGACGTCGGAGAGCTCGACCTCCTCCGAGGTCGGGACCCCGTCGGTGGGACACGCGCCGCGGGGCGGCACGTAGACCTTGCGGCACTTCGGGCAGCGCTGGCCCAGGATCCGTCCCTCGGCGAGACCCCGGAAGAACGAGGACTCCTCAGGCGAGGCCGCGTAGCGGTAGTCGAGGCTGACCGGGGTGATGATCCGGCTGACCTCCTCGGCATCGGGCTCCGTCGGTCGGTCGGCAGAAGTCGTGCCGTCGTCGGGCACGAAGACCAGGTCGGTGACCGCGCCGGTGCGCTCGGCCGCCCACCGCGCGCGGACCCGCATCCCGGTCGAGATGTCGTCGGGGGAGGCGACGTCGACGGCGTGGAGCCAGGGGGTGTCGGCCCCGTCGATGGTGATCAGGGCGTACGCGAAGGCGGACTCCGACGGCTGACCGGCGACGGGCTCGCTGACCCAGGTCCACGAGGTCACCGTCCCGGTGTCCGGGAGCTCGACGAACTCGGTCACGGCCTGATGGCTGACCGGGTCGTACTCCGGTGGTGGGACGGCCACTCGACCGTCGCTGAGGCGACCGCCGACGATGGTGGCCTGCTTGAGTCCGGTGAGGAAACGGCCGATCACCGGGCCCGTGGATCTGGTGTAGTCGAAAGCGACTGTCACAGGTGCCTGAAGGGTGCGACTCATGACAGAAAGTGAAACACGTTCTAGTATTGCTCACAACCCGTACATGGCGACGACATGGCGACGAAGGAGTCGATGAGAGTGAAGTTGGGGCTACAGCTGGGCTACTGGGGAGCACAGCCGCCGAGCGGGGTCGGCGAGCTCGTCGCCGCCGCCGAGGAGGCAGGGTTCGACGCGATCTTCACCGCCGAGGCGTGGGGGAGCGATGCGTTCACGCCCCTGGCCTGGTGGGGCAAGGAGACCTCCCGGGTACGTCTCGGCACCTCGATCGTGCAGATGTCGGGGCGCGCCCCGACCTCGATCGCGATGCACGCGCTGACCCTCGACCACCTCTCCGGCGGCCGGTTCGTCCTCGGCCTCGGCGTGAGCGGGCCGCAGGTCGTCGAGGGCTGGTACGGCCAGCCGTTCGGCAAGCCGCTGGCCCGCACCCGTGAGGTCGTCTCGATCATCCGGAAGGTGCTCGCCCGCGAGGCGCCGGTGACCAACGACGGCCCGCACTACCCGCTGCCGTTCACCGGTGAAGGCTCGGTCGGCCTCGGCAAGCCGCTCAGGCCGATTGTGCACCCGCTGCGCTCCGACATCCCGATCTGGCTCGGCGCGGAGGGTCCGAAGAACGTCGCTCAGACCGCTGAGATCGCCGACGGCTGGATCCCGATCTTCTACACCCCCAGGTCCGCCCCGATGTACGCGGAGTGGCTGGCCGAGGGCTTCGCGCGACCGGGCGCGCGGCGTACCGCCGACGACTTCGAGATCGCCGCGACCTGCCACCTGCAGATCGTCGCGAACGCCGCGGAGAAGCAGGCGGCGCTCGATGCGATGAAGCCGTTCGCGGCGCTCTACATGGGTGGCATGGGGGCCAAGGAGCAGAACTTCCACAACCAGGTCTTCGAGCGGATGGGCTACGCCGAGCTCGCCGGGCAGGTCCAGGCGCTCTACCTGACCGGCGAGAAGGAGAAGGCGACTGCGCTCATCCCCGACGAGCTCGTCGACGACCTGCACATCATCGGCACCGAGGACGAGGTGCGCGACAAGGTCGCCCAGTGGGAGGAGACCGGCGTGACCACGCTGCTCCTCAGCCTCGGCTCGGCCGCCGACGTGCACCGCATCGCCGAGGTCGTCGGCACGAGCGGGGCTCGCTGATGGGCGTCTACGCCGTGACCGGCTCCGCCTCCGGGATGGGCGCCGCCGTGGTGCAGCGCCTGATCGACGCCGGCCACCGGGTCATCACCGTCGACATCGCGCAGGCCGACGTCGTCGCCGACCTCTCCACCGCGGGCGGCCGCCGCGACGCCGCCGAGAAGGTGCTCGCCGCCTGCGGCGGGCGCCTCGACGGCGCGGTGCTCGCGGCCGGGCTCGGCCCCTCACCGGGCCGTGACCGCCCCCGGCTGATCACCCAGGTCAACTACTTCGGTGTCGTCGACCTGCTCGAGGGCTGGCGCGAGGCGCTCGCGGCAACCGGGAACGCCAAGGTCGTGGTCTTCTCCAGCAACTCCACGACGACCATGCCGATGGTCCCGAACCGGGCGATCGCCGCGCTGCTCGACGGCGACGCGGAGCGGGCGCTGAGGGCGTACCGGCCGTTCGCGAAGATGGCGCCGACCATGGCCTACGGCGCCTCGAAGGTCGCGGTCACCCACTGGATGCGCCGCCGTTCGGTGGAGCCGGAGTGGGTGAGGGCCGGGATCCGGCTCAACGCGATCGCGCCCGGCGCGGTGCTGACCCCGCTCCTGGAGAAGCAGCTGGCCACGCCGGGGGAGGCGAGAGCGATCAAGTCGTTCCCGGTGCCCGCCGGCGGCTACGGCGACGCGGGGCTGCTCGCCGACTGGGTCGTCCACATGCTCGGGCCGGCCGCCGACTTCATGGTCGGCAGCGTCGTGATCGTCGACGGCGGCAGCGACGCCTGGTTCCGCGCCGACGACTGGCCCCGCCCCGTCCCCGGCCGCCGGCTGGTGGGCTACCTACGCAGGATGCGAGAGTTCAAGAAGGTGCGTTCATGACAGGCTCGACGACCGACCCGCTCGCCCCCGTCACGCTCGGACCGGTGACGCTGCGCAACCGGGTGATCAAGGCCGCCACCTTCGAGGGCGCCTCACCCGGCGCGCTCGTCTCGGACCGGCTGATCGACTACCATCTCGCTGTCGCCGAGGGCGGCGTCGGGATGACCACGGTCGCCTACCTCGCGGTCGCCCCGGAGGGACGTACGCACTCCGACTGCATCTACTGGCGCCCCGAGGCCCTGCCCGGGCTGAGGCGGCTGACCGAGGAGGTGCACCGCACCGGCGCAAAGGTCTCGGCCCAGATCGGCCACGCCGGCCCGGTCGCCAACGCCAAGTCCAACGGCGCTCCCTCGCTGGCGCCGGCGCGCTCGTTCAACGCGCTCGGGATGGCCTTCAACAAGGCCGCGACGGCGGAGGACCTCGCCCGGGTCGTCGAGCAGCACGCGGCCGCGGCCCGGATGGCGGTCGAGTCGGGCTTCGACGCGATCGAGGTCCACCTCGGCCACAACTACCTCCCGAGCTCGTTCCTCAGCCCGAGGCTCAACACCCGCAAGGACGAGTTCGGCGGCTCGCTGGCCAACCGCTCGGCGTTCCCGCGCCGGCTCCTCGAGGCGGTGCGCGGTGCGGTCGGTGACCAGGTCGCGGTGCTCGCGAAGATGAACATGCGCGACGGCTACCGCGGCGGTTTCGACATGCCCGAGTCGGTCGAGTTCGCCCGGCTGCTGGAGTCCGACGGCCATCTCGACGCGCTCGAGCTCACCGGCGGCTCCTCGTTCATGAACCCGATGTACCTCTTCCGCGGCGACGCCCCCTACAAGGAGATGGCCGCCAGGATGCCGCTGCACCCGGTGATCCGGATGGGGATGAGGATGGTGGGGAAGGGCTTCTTCAAGCAGTACCCCTACAAGCCGCTCTACTTCCTCGACAACGCCCGCGAGTTCCGCCGCGCCCTGAAGATGCCGCTGGTGCTCCTCGGCGGGGTCACCGACCTCGCCGGGATGCGCACCGCGATGGACGAGGGCTTCGAGTACGTCGCGATGGCCCGCGCGCTGCTGCGCGAGCCCGACCTGATCAACCGCCTGCAGGACGACCCGTCGACCCTGTCGCAGTGCATCCACTGCAACCTGTGCATGTCGACCATCTACCCGGGGACCCACTGCCACCTCGACACCGAGCACGTCTACGGTGAGGCTCATCCGATCCTCGCCGGTCCCGCACCGGCCGACACACCTGAGACGAGGACATGAATGTCCATGCACTACGGCCGCGCGCGTGACCTCGAGACCCCGCCCGGCTACGTCCACGACGAGCTCACCGCGGCCGAGGTCGCCGAGCGCGAGGCCTCGCTGGTGCCGCTGACCGACTCGGTCCGTGGCCTCGTCGACGCCGTGGTGCGCACCCAGGTCGAGGCCAAGGAGCTCGAGAGCGTACGCGACCTGGTCGACGAGCTGACCCAGCGGCTGCTCGCCGACGCCCTGCCCGGACCGCACGGCGTGCGCTTCGGCAGCGACGGCGGCTACCGCAACTACGGCAACCCGGTCGTCGGCCGCGGCAACGCTTTCGCGCCGCCGCTCGACGTGCAGCGCGAGGACGGCGGAGTCTGGGCCGAGTTCGAGCTCGGTCCGGCGTACGAAGGCCCTCCCGGTCTGGTCCACGGCGGCGTCTCGGCGATGGTGCTCGACCAGCTCCTCGGCGAGGCCGCCTCGGCCGGCGGCAAGCCGGGGATGACCGGCACCCTGACCGTCCGCTACCGCCAGGGCACCCCGCTCGGGCCGCTGCGCGGCGAAGCCAAGCTCCACTCCGAGGAGGGCGTGAAGTCGATCATCCGTGGTCGGCTGCTCACCCGCCCGAGTGACGGCTCCGACCCGCAGGTCTGCGTCGAGGCCGAGGGCATCTTCATCCTGCCCCGCTGGGCGCGCCAGCAGGTCGACCAGGGGAACAGGGAGCACGTCGGCGACGCCTGAGCCGTCTTCTGTCCACACCCTGCACCCCCTAGAACACGTTCTAGTTTCGCGGTAGGGTGCGGACATGGATACCAGCCGCATCGGTCCCCACAACGGTCATCTGATGGTCTCGGCGCTGGAGCGCCACAAGGACCGTCCGATCCTCCATCTCGGCTCGAGCTCAGACGAGCTGGTCAGCCTGACCGGGGGAGAGGTGGCCGCCCGGATCAGCCAGTACATCCAGGCGTTCGAGGAGCTCGGCGCCGGCACCGGCACGGCGACCGCGCTGCTCGCGCTCAACCGGCCCGAGGTGCTCTTCATCCTCGGCGCCGGCCAGACCCAGGGCTTCCAGCGCACCTCGCTGCACCCGCTGGGGAGCGCCGAGGACCAGGCGTACGTCATCAACGATGCCGGCATCACCGGGCTGGTCATCGACCCCTACTTCGCCGACCGTGCCGTCGAGCTGCTCGAGCTGTGCCCCAAGCTCGAGCGGGTGCTCACCATCGGTCCGGTCCCGCCGCAGCTGGCCGAGGTCGGGGTCGACCTGGTCGCCGCGGCGGAGACCTACGACGTCCAGCCGCTCCAGGCGCGGCTGCTGCCGCCCGACCACATCACCTCGATCACCTACACCGGCGGCACGACCGGGAAGCCGAAGGGCGTGATCGGGCAGGCCGGCTCGTTCGCGACCATGACCCAGGTGCAGCTCTCCGAGTGGGAGTGGCCCGAGTCGCCGCGCTTCTTGATGTGCACGCCGCTCTCGCACGCCGGCGCCGCCTTCTTCGTGCCGGTCGTGATCAAGGGCGGCACCCTGTTCGTGCTGCCGAAGTTCGACCCGGCCGCCGTCCTGGAGACCATCGAGCGCGAGCGGATCTCCTCGCTGATGCTGGTGCCGACGATGCTCTACGCGCTCATGGACCACCCCGACTCCCACACCCGCGACCTGTCCTCGCTCGAGACGGTCTACTACGGGGCCTCCGCGATCAACCCGGTACGGCTGGCGGAGGCGATCGAGCGGTTCGGCCCGATCTTCGCGCAGTACTACGGCCAGTCCGAGGCGCCGATGGCGATCACCTACTTCGCCAAGGGCGACCACGTCGACGCCGATGGCAAGCCGCTCACCCACCGCCTGACCTCCTGCGGGCGCCCGTCCGCGCTGGTGCGTACCGCCCTGCTCGACACCGACGGCAACCCGGTCGCCCCCGGCGAGGCCGGCGAGATCTGTGTCGCCGGCCCGCTGCTCTCGGGCGGCTACTGGCAGCTGCCCGAGGTCACCGCGGAGACCTTCCGAGACGGCTGGATGCACACCGGCGACGTGGCACGCCAGGACGAGGACGGCTTCTGGTACATCGTCGACCGCACCAAGGACATGATCGTCACCGGCGGATTCAACGTCTTCCCGCGCGAGGTCGAGGACGTCGTCGCGACGCATCCAGCCGTCGCCCAGGTGGCGGTCATCGGCACGCCGCACGAGAAGTTCGGCGAGGCGGTGACGGCCGTCGTGGTCGTACGTCCCGACACCACCCTCTCCGACGAAGTCATCGCCGAGATCCAGGCCCTGGTCAAGGAGAAGAAGGGCTCGGTGCAGGCGCCGAAGTCGGTCATCGAGGTCGACTCGATCCCGATGACCGCCCTCGGCAAGCCCGACAAGAAGGCGCTGCGCGCACGCTTCTCGGGCTGAGGCACCTGTTGGGCGATCATCGGTCGTCGAGCCAGTCGAAGATCCTTCCCCGCCCCGCCCGAGGCCCTGGCCGTGGCGGTCGTCGGGACCGGTGACGTACCCGCCCAGCGTCATGGACATGGTCAGCCGGACGGGTGTGCGGGTGGTGGCTGCGGTGCCGGACATGGTTCCACCTGGTGGTGGCGCCACCGGCGGCGACGCTCACCAGTGCCACGAACGGCTGTGTCCCGATCCGACAACCGCTCGGCGCGCTAGGCTCGCCTGTCATGTCAGGCACGCCGGCGAACGGCTACGGAGGCGTCGCCAAGACGCTGCACTGGTCGACCGTGGCCGCGTTCGTGCTCCAGCTCGTGGTCGGCTATGTGATGTCGGCCGATGCCGACTGCGACCCGCCGGGGGAGGACCGCAGCGGTGGCGACACCTCGGAGGCGGAGGAGGAGCGCTTCGAGCGGCTCGAGGACGTCTGCGAGGCGCAGGCGGAGGAGGGCGGCGCGCTGGCGACCGCCTGGGACGACCTGTGGGACGGCCGGATCGGCCTCGACGGCGTCACCCTCCCCGAGCTGCACCTCCTGCTCGGCCTGACGATCCTGCTGCTCGGCGGCCTCCGGGTCGCACGACGACTGATCGCGTCGCTGCCGCCGTGGGACCCACGGCTGACCGCGACCGATCGACGGGTGGCCCACGTGACCGAGCGGACGCTGCTCATGCTGATGTTCGTCGTCCCGCTCACCGGCCTCGCGCTGGTGGCGGTCTCCGACGACCTCGTTCCGCTCCATGTGGCGGCCCACATCGCGTTCTACGTGTCGCTGGCAGCACACGTACTGCTGGTGCTTCGTCGGGGCCTGCTTCCGCGGATGCTGCCCGGCACGCGGGCGGGCCGCCCCTCCGACTAGCGGCCCTGGAACTCCGGCTTGCGCTTCTCCAGGAACGCCTTGGGCCCTTCCTTGGCGTCCTCGGAGGCGAAGACGGCGGCGCCGACCTTGGCGTCGTCGGCCCAGCAGTCCTCCTCGTGCTTGCCCTCGGAGTCGCGCATCGTGCGGAGGATGGCCTGGACGGCGAGCGGGCCGTTGGCCGCGATCATGTCGGCGAGCTCGTGGGCCTTCTCCAAGGCGGTGCCGTCGGGGACGACGTGGCCGATCAGACCGAGCTCCTTGGCCTCGGGGGCCTTCAGCGTACGTCCGGTCAGCAGGAGCTCGGCGGCGACGGTGTAGGGGATCTGGCGGGGGAGCCGGACCGCGGAACCGCCCATCGGGTAGAGCGACCAGCGGGCCTCGGCGACGCCGAACTTCGCCGACTCGCCGGCGACCCGGATGTCGGTGCCCTGCAGGATCTCGGTGCCGCCGGCGATGGCGGGCCCCTCGACGGCGGCGATGAGCGGCTTGGTGAGCCGGAAGCCCTTGAGGAGCCCCTTGATCACCGACGGGTCGAAGCCCTCGTCGAAGGACTCCGAGGGCGGCTTCTCGTCGGCCTTCTTCAGGTCCATCCCGGCACAGAAGTAGCCACCGGCTCCGGTGAGGATGCACACCCGGATCGCCGGGTCGGAGTTCACCCGGTCCCAGGCGTCCTCCATGATCCGCATCATCTCGGCGGAGAGCGCGTTACGGCGCTCGGGACGGTTCAGCGTGACGATGAGCTTGTGGCCGTCCTGCTCGACGATCGCGTGCGGCGCGGCCTCGGGCTCGGCAGCGGATCCGGAAGTTTCTGTGATCGGCATAACACCAGACCCTAGCGGAAAACTGAAACGTGTTCTAGTCTCGCAGTCATGGCGCTGAACCTTGCTGACCTCTTCGAACACGCCGTCGACGCCGCGCCCGAGAAGGTGTCCGTCCAAGTCGGCGACCGCAAAGTGACCTACGCAGAGCTGGAGCGTGAGTCCAACAAGCTGGCCCACTACCTGGCCGGCCAAGGTCTCGGGAAGGGCGACCACGTCGGCCTCTACTCCAAGAACTCCGTGGAGCACGTCGTCGCTCTGCTCGCGATCCTCAAGATCCGGGCGGTCGCGATCAACGTGAACTATCGCTACGTCGCCGGCGAGCTCGAGTACCTCTTCGAGAACGCGGACCTCAAGGCGCTGGTCCACGACCGCGTGTACGCACCGCTGGTCGCCGAGGTCGCGCCGAAGCTGCCGGGCCTGAAGACGTTCGTCTCGGTGCCCGACCCGCTCGACCCGGGTGACGAGTCCGACCTGAGCCCGTTCGGCGGGATCACGCTCGAGGAGGCGCTCTCGGGACAGTCGGACGCCCGCGACTTCGGTGAGCGCAGCGCCGACGACATCCACGTCATCTACACCGGTGGCACGACCGGCTTCCCGAAGGGCGTGATGTGGCGCCACGAGGACTTCTGGCGCGTGCTCGGCGGTGGCATCGACTTCATGACCGGCGAGCCGCTGGAGGAGTACGACCAGTCCAAGCAGGCCGCGGGCGACGGGCTGATCACGCTCCCGCTCAGCCCGCTGATGCACGGCGGCGCGCAGGCCTCGCTGCTCATGCACCTCTTCGCGGGCCAGATCACGATCCTGGAGCCGAAGTTCGACCCGGTACGCACCTGGGAGATCGTCGACCGCGAGAAGGTCCAGATGATGTTCATGACCGGCGACGCGATGGCGGTGCCGCTCATCGACGCCTACGAGGCCGGGCCCGGCGACGGCAACAGCTTCGACGGACAGTCGCTCTTCGCCATCGCCTCCAGCGCCGCGATCTTCTCCAAGTCGGTCAAGGAGCGCTGGATGAGCCACTTCCCGAACGCGGTCTTCACCGACTCGGTCGGCTCGACCGAGACCGGCTTCCAGGGCACCGGTCTCCAGGACGCCTCCGCGCTCTCGACCGACGGCCCGGTGGTCACCGCCGGCGCCCACACCGCGGTCATCGGCGACGACGGCCACCCGCTCGACCTCACCACCGACGTCGGCAAAATCGGCCGCACCGCCCGCAAGGGCCACGTCCCGGTCGGCTACTACAAGGACCCGGAGAAGTCGGCGAAGACCTTCGTCGAGATCGACGGCGAGCGCTACGCGATCCCCGGCGACTACGCCCGCATCGAGACCGACAACCGCCTCACCCTTCTGGGACGAGGCTCCAACTGCATCAACACCGGCGGCGAGAAGGTCTACCCCGAGGAGGTGGAGGCCGCCATCAAGGCCCACCCCGACGTCTACGACACGCTCGTCGTCGGCATCCCGGACGAGCGCTACGGCCAGGCCGTCGCGGCGGTCGTCGAGCCCCGACCGGGCGCGACCGTCGAGCTCGAGGGGCTGCGTACGTTCCTGCGGGCCCACCTGTCCGGCTACAAGCTGCCGCGCGCGCTGACCATCGTCGACGAGGTGCCCCGCAACGCCACGGGCAAGGCCCAGTACCCCAAGGCCAAGGAGATCGCCCTGGCCACCCAGACCACCGCGACCGAGCAGGACTCTGAAGGAGCAAAGGCATGATCCGTACGGCACTGTGCGAGGCATTCGGGATCGACTACCCGATCTTCGCGTTCACCCCCAGCGAGCACGTGGCCGCCGAGGTCTCCAAGGCCGGTGGCCTCGGCGTGCTGGGCTGCGTACGCTTCAACGACGCCGAAGAGCTCGACCGCACCCTGACCTGGATGGACGAGAACACCGACGGCAAGCCGTACGGCGTCGACGTGGTGATGCCGATGAAGGTGCCCACCGAGGGCACCTCGACCGACCTGTCGTCCTACATCCCCGCCGAGCACACCGAGTGGGTCGACAAGACGCTGCTCGCCATGGGGGTGCCGCCGCTGCCGGAGGGGGAGGGGCGCGAAGGCGTCCTCGGCTGGCTGCACTCCACCGCTCGCTCCCACGTCGACGTCGCGCTGCAGCACCGCCCGGTGCTGATCGCCAACGCGCTCGGCACCCCGCCCAACGACGTCATCGCCAAGGCTCACGAGCACGGCGTCAAGGTCGCGGCTCTCGCGGGCGCCCCGAAGCACGCGGTCTCGCACGTCTCCAACGGCGTCGACATCATCGTCGCCCAGGGCTACGAGGCCGGCGGCCACACCGGTGAGATCGCCTCGATGGTGCTCCAGCCCGACATCGTCGACGCGGTCGGCCCCGACGTACCTGTGCTCGGTGCCGGCGGGATCGGCTCCGGCCGGCAGATCGCCGCCTCGCTCGCGCTCGGTGCCCAGGGCGTCTGGACCGGTTCCATCTGGCTCGGCACATCGGAGTACCGCAACCTCAACACCCACGCCGGCTGGGAGCAGGCCTTCACCCGCGCCACCTCCGCCGACACCCGCCGGATGCGCATCTACACCGGCAAGCCGGCCCGCCTGCTGAAGTCGAAGTGGACCGACGCCTGGGAGGCCGACGGCTCCCCGGCCCCGCTGCCGATGCCGCTGCAGAACCTGCTCGTCTCCGACGCCCACAACCGCATCAACGCCGCCGGCGACCCCGATGTCGTCGCCATGCCAGTGGGACAGATCGTCGGCCGGATGAACCAGGTACGCCCCGTCGCCGAGGTCATGGCCGACCTGATCGCCGAGTTCGAGGCGACCGTCAAGAAGCTGGACGCCATCGCCGAGGGATAGCCCTCACTCTCCGGAGGTCGAGCTCGTCGAGACCCCCGCTCGGGAACACCGAGCGGGGGTTTCTCATGCCTCGGTCTCCGCCGCACCTACCGCGTTGCGCTATCGCACACCGTGGTCGCCGACGCCGCTATCGCACAGGACAACCGCCACGAAGGGGCGCGGGACTGACAGGATGGGCGCGTGACGATCTCGAGCTACGTACGTGACGGACTGACCTTCGACGTGATCGACACCGGCCCCGCCGACGGCGACCCGGTGGTGCTGCTGCACGGTTTCCCGGAGCGGGCGACGTGCTGGCGCGAGGTGTCGCCGATCCTGCACGATGCCGGGCTCCGGACGATCGCCCCGGACCAGCGGGGCTACTCGCCGGGCGCGCGGCCGCGTACCCGCTTCGGCTACGGCGCGCGTGACCTGATCGAGGACGTGGTGGCGCTCATCGACGAGGTCGGCCGGCCGGTGCACCTGGCCGGCCACGACTGGGGGAGCGCGGTCGGCTGGGGAGTGGCGGCGAAGCGCCCCGACCTGGTGCGCAGCTGGACGGCGATGTCGGTGCCGCACCCGGTGCCGTTCGCGCGCTCGATGAAGGGGCCGCAGCGGAAGAAGTCGACCTACATGGCGCTCTTCAACATCCCGCTCCTGCCCGAGCTCGTCGCCGGACCGAACGGCCGGATGGAGCGGATGATGCGGGGGAGCGGCTGGAAGGACGCGGACGTCCAGCGTTTCCGCGAGGAGATCGTCGAGTACGGAGCGCTGCCGGGCGGCCTCGGGTGGTACCGCGCCCTCATGCTCGCTCCCAAGGTCGGCCGGGTCTCGGTCCCGACCACCATGCTCTGGAGCAACCGCGACGTCGCCATCGGCCGCACCGCGTTCGAGGGCATCGAGGACTTCGTGACCGGTCCGTTCGAGTTCATCGAGCTCGACGGCGTCAGCCACTGGATCCCCACCAAGGCGCCCGAGGCCGCCGCCTCGGCGATCCTCGGCACCATCGCCAAGGCCGCCTGAGGCACCCGGCAGCGTCAGCCGACGCTGGGGGAGCTGGCCCGAGACGCCGTGTCGCGTGCGGCGATCGCCGCACGCACGTCGCTGATCGCGGTGCTGATCATGTCTCCGTACGCCCCTGATGGGAGCGCCGCCGTGTGCTCCTCGGCAGCGGTGATGTGCTCGGCTGCGGTCTCGAACGCGCCGAGGCGCCGGAGGTCGTCGGCGAGGTTGAGGTGCAGGCTCGGATAGAAGCCTGCGACCTGGAGGCTCGCGTGGTGCTCCTGTGCCCGCTGGTCGGTGAGCGCCACGGCGGCGTCGAGGGCGCGTACGTCCCAGACCAGCGCCGCCGCTGGGTCGGCGTAGAGATCGGCGAGGTGGTGGGCGAGCGTGCACCGGCGGAGCGGGTCTCCGAGCACGCCGATGTCGGCCCAGATCGCGAGCAGGTCCTCGCGTGCTCGAGCGACGTCACCGTCGCGGCCGCGGGTCACGGCGGTAGTGATGGCGGTCATGGTCGGGTCGGTGGCAGGTGTCGTGGGCACGTTCCGAGCCTCGGGCTTCGCCCGGCCTGAAGGTCAAGGTTGAGTACGCAGGCTCATCACGCCGCGCTCCCGCGCCGCAAGACTCGTACGCATGCTCGCTCCCCGCCGCGCGCCCCTGAACCGCTGGCTCCCCGTCATCCCCGTCCTGACCTCGTGCACGGCGCTGCTCGCCATCGCGATCCTGGTCTCGAACTGGCTGGAGGTCTACCTGGTCTTCTTCGGTGAGCAGCCGAAGATCCGCCCCGGCAACATCACCACGTATCGGGTCTGGGCAGCGGTCGCGATCGCAGCCGTCCTAGGAGGAGCCACCACCCATCTCCTCACCGGCAACCGTCGGATCATCGGCACCATCTGGCAGACGTTTCTCGCCCTCGCTGTCGCCGCCTTCGTAGCGCTCGCCTACATCCCCGGCGCCGTCGACCTGCCCACGCCTGGTCCGGCGGGGGACCGGCCGCACGCGCCGCCCTGCTATTCCGGTGGCGACAGCGAGGGGTGTCCGGGCGGATGACGGCCCCAGGGATACCCGGTCGACCGGGTATCCCTGGACTTGACGGGCACTGAAACACCCATCAAGTCCACAAAGTGCCCGTCAAGCAGGCGGAGACATCTCACATGCTGAGCGTCAACCGCCTTGTCGGGAACAGATAGCCCTACGCACTATCGCACAGCCTAGTTGCTCGCCGCGATACTGCACGAACACCAGCCACGACGAGAGGGGCTCCAGCGGAAACCGGAGCCCCTCAGATGTCGGCTGAGGTCAGGAGGCGGCGAGAGCCCGGCCGATACGCAGCGCCTGCTCGCTGGCGCCTCCGAGGACGAACTCGAAGCGCTTCGCGGCGGTGAAGTAGCGGTGCGCCTCTCCGTCGAGGTCGATGCCGACGCCGCCGTGGACGTGGACGGTGGTGTGGGCGAGACGGTGAGCCGCATCGGCTGCCCAAAGCTTGGCGACGGCGACCTGGTCGGCGGCGGGAAGGCCGGAGGAGACCCGCCAGACCGCCTGCCAGAGGGTCAGGCGCTGGGCGAGTACGTCGATGAACCCGTCGGCCAGGCGCTGGGACACCGCCTGGAAGGTGCCGATCGCGCGGCCGAACTGCTCGCGGGTCTTCGCGTACGACGAGGTCAGCGACAGGGCTCCTTCCGTGACGCCGAGGAGCTCCGCCGCCGCGGCGACCGTGAGCAGCTCACCGAAGCGAGCAGCGGTCGCCGCGCCCCCGAGACGCAGCGCCGGCGCGGACGAGAACGTGACCAGCGCGGTGACGTCGCCGTCGCTGGTGTGCTGTGCGCGCCGGTCTACGCCGGACGCGTCGGCCTCGACCAGGTAGACGCCGGCTTCGCCGTCAGGGCCGGACGCGGTCACCAGCAAGGCGTCGGCGATCATCCCGGCCCTGACCAGCGTCTTCACCCCGGTGATCGTCTCGCCGTCAGCGGTGACGGTGGGGGAGTCGGGCAGGTGGGAGTGCTCTTCGGCGGCTGCCGCGGCCAGCAGCCGAGAGCCGTCGGCGACGCCGCTCAGCGCCGACGGGCCGGCCTCGGCAAGCAGCAGCCCGCACGGCCCGTGCACCGCGAGCGGCACCGGCGCCACGCGCCGGCCGGCCTCGACGAGCACGCGGCACAGCTCGACGAGACCGAGCCCGGCGCCGTCGTGCTCCTCGGGGAGATGGAGACCGAGCAGTCCGGCCTCGCCGAGCGCAGACCACAGCGTAGCGTCGAAACGTCCGCGGTCGCCCGCCTCCGCCTCGACCGTACGCAGCCGCTCGACCGAGGTCGCATCGCCGATGATCTTCGCCGCGAGCTCGGCGGCGTCGTCGGATTCGGTGGTGAAGGAGAAGTCCATGAGGTGTCCTCGAGTCGTTGGTCAGCGCTTGGCGGCGGGGAGGCCGAGGCCCACGTAGCCGATGATGTCTCGTTGGATCTCGTTGGTGCCGCCGCCGAACGTCATCACCAGCGAGGAGCGGTGGAACCGCTCGAGCCGGCCGGCGAGCACGGCGCCGGGGGAGTCGGCGGTCACGCCGGCGTGCGGGCCGACGATCTCCATCAGCGTCCGGTAGACCTCGGTGGCGAGCTCGGAGCCGTAGACCTTGGTCGCCGACGCCTCGGCCGGCGAGAGCGCGACCCCGTGGTCGGCGTCGGAGGCCAGCTTCCAGTTGACCAGCGAGAGCGCCTCGATGCGTGCGTGCGCCCGCCCGAGGGCGAGCTGGACCCACTCGGTGTCGATGACGCGGCCACCGCCGGGCACCTCGGTCGCACGTGCCCACTCTGTCACCATCCCGAGCGAGTGCACCAGCGGCGCCGCCGAGGTGAGCGCGACCCGCTCGTGGTTGAGCTGGTTGGTCATCAGCGCCCAGCCGCCGCCGCGCTCGGAGACGAGATTGGAGGCCGGCACGCGCACGTCGGTGTAGTAGGTGGCCGACGTACCGACCCCGGCCACGGTCTGGACCGGTGTGTAGGCGAATCCCGACGCCGACGTCGGCACCAGGATCATCGAGAGACCCTTGTGGCGCGACGCGTCCGGCTCCGTCCGGCAGGCGAGCCAGATCCAGTCCGCATACTGGATCAGTGAGGTCCACATCTTCTGGCCGTTGATGACCCATTCGCCAGCGCCTTCGTCGAGCACCGCTTTCGTCTGCAGCGAGGCCAGATCCGTGCCCGAGCCGGGCTCGGAGTAGCCGATCGAGAAGTGCAGCTCGCCCGCGAGGATCTTCGGCAGGAAGTACGCCTTCTGCTCCTCGGTCCCGAACCGCATGATCGTCGGCCCGACCGTGTTGAGCGTGAGATACGGGATCGGCACCCCGGCCACGGCGGCGGCGTCGGTGAAGATCAGCTGCTCCACCACGGAGCGGTCCTGGCCGCCGTACTCCTTCGGCCACCCGATCCCGAGCCAGCCGTCCGCACCGATCTGCCGGATGGTCGAGAGGTAGACCTCCTTGTCCTCCTCGTCGCCGAACTCGCCGGATGCCCGCGCGAGCGCCGCGCGGCGCTCGGGCGTGACCAACTCGGCGAAATAGGCGTTGAGCTCTGAGCGGAGTTGCTCCTGGGCTGGTGTCAAGGCCACATGCATGTGATAAAACTAGAACAGGTTCTACGTTTTGAACAGGCTCATACCAGCGGAAGGTACGACCATGGCCGACCCCACCACCCAGACCCGCACGCTCGACCACGGCACGCAGCCGGAGCGCTTCGCGCGCGGTTGGCACTGTCTGGGTCTGGCCCGCGACTTCAAGGACGGCAAGCCCCACGCGGTCGAGGCGTTCGGCGGCAAGCTCGTCGTCTGGGAGAACACCAAGGGCGAGCTGGGCGTGCTCGACGGCTACTGCCGCCACATGGGCGGCGATCTCACCCAGGGCACCGTGAAGGGCGACGAGGTCGGCTGCCCGTTCCACGACTGGCGCTGGGGCGCCGACGGCCGCTGCAAGCAGATCCCGTACGCCCGCCGCGTCCCGCTGCGCGCCCGCACCAAGGCGTACGAGACCGTGATCCGCAACGACTCGCTGCTGATCTGGCACGATCCGGAGGGGTCGAAGGCCGACTACGACATCCTGCCGCCGGAGCTGCCCGACGTCAGCAACCGCGAGATCTACACCGACTGGATCTGGAACACGGTCCCGATCAAGGGCAGCCACTGCCGCGAGCTGATCGACAACGTGGTCGACATGGCGCACTTCTACTACGTGCACTTCGCCTTCCCGACCGACTTCCGCAACGTCTTCGAGGACCACACCGCGACGCAGTACATGGCGTCGAAGGGCCGCCCGGACGTCGCCGGCGGCTACGGTGACGCCGACATGTTCCTCAAGTCGGAGGCGACCTACTACGGCCCGGCGTACATGATCAACTGGCTCGAGGTCGACTACAAGGGCTTCATCACCGAGGTGATCCTGATCAACTGCCACATCCCGACGGGCCCCGACTCGTTCCTGCTGCAGTACGGCATCACCGTCAAGAAGCCCGAGGGCCTCGACGACAAGACCGCCAACTTCATCGGCAAGAAGTACGCCGACATGTTCGGCGACGGGTTCCTCCAGGACGTGGCGATCTGGGAGAACAAGGCGCCGGTGCAGAACCCGCTGCTGTGCGAGGAGGACGGCCCGGTCTACCAGCTGCGCCGCTGGTACGAGCAGTTCTACGTCGACGTCGCCGACATCGAGCCCGAGATGCGTGCCCGCTTCGAGTTCGAGGTCGACACCACCAAGGCCAACGAGTTCTGGCAGGAGGAGGTCGCCGACAACCTCCGCCGGATCGAGGCCGAGAAGGAGGCATCGGTGGTCGAGCCTGTCGAGACCTCCGAGGGAGCCAGTTGATGGCCTCCTTCGTCCCCCGCTCCCCGGAGACGCTCGAGGACCAGCGCCTCTACACACAGGCCCGCCTGGTCGAGGTGGAGTGTCTCGACTGCCTCGCCCGCGTCGGAGTGAAGAAGAACAGCGAGCACCAGACCTCCGTCCAGTGGACGGCCGAGGCGCAGGCCCAGTGCCCCGACCTCGTACGCCGCAAGGCGGCCGCCGACGGCGCCCGCCTCGTCCACGCCCGCTGCCCTCGTCTGGCCGCGTCCATCGAAGCAGCCGTCGCCGACGGCCGGATCCAGATCGGAGCCGAGGATGGCTACTGACTCCTTCCTGCTGCCCGTCAGCGACGTGGTCGAGGAGACCGCGGAGGCGCACTCGATCGTCTTCGACCTCCCCGACGACCTGAAGGACGCCTTTCAGCCCAAGCCCGGTCAGTTCCTCACCGTGGCCGTGCCGAGCGACCGCGACGGGCTGGCGGCTCGCTGCTACTCGCTCTCCAGTGCTCCCGGTGACCCGCTCACGGTCACCGTCAAGCGCACCGCCGACGGCTACGCGTCCAACTGGATCTGCGACAACCTGCGTCCGGGCGACACGCTCCGCGTGCTCCCGCCCAGCGGGATCTTCACCCCTGCCGACATCGACGCCGACCTGCTGCTCTTCGCTGGCGGGTCGGGAGTCACCCCGATCATCTCGATCGCCCGCACCGCCCTGCGGGAGGGCAAGGGCAGGATCGTGGTCTTCTACGCCAACCGCGACGAGCGGTCGGTGATCTTCGCCGAGGAGTGGGCGCGGCTCGCCGCCGAGCACCCCGACCGGCTCCAGGTGGTCCACTGGCTCGAGTCGGTCCAGGGGCTGCCGACCCCGGAGCAGCTCAAGGCGTTCGCGGCCGACCGGCTCACGTACGACGCGTTCGTGTGCGGTCCGGCGCCGTTCATGAAGGCGACCGTCGCGGCGCTCAAGGAGCTGGAGTTCCCGCGGGCGCGGCGCCACCAGGAGAAGTTCGCCTCGCTCGGCGGCAACCCGTTCGGCGAGATCGCTCCGGTCGAGGAGGCCGAGGCGGAGGTCGTCGAGGCGCCCGAGGGAGTCGCGAGACAGCCGGTCGAGCTGGAGATCGAGCTCGACGGCACCACCAGCACCTTCGACGACTGGGACCCGGGCACGCCGATGCTCGAGTTCCTCGAGGCGAAGGGTGTCAAAGCGCCGTACTCGTGCCGGGAAGGTGAGTGCTCGGCATGCGCTTTCCGGCTGCTCGAGGGCGAGGTCAAGATGGTCCGCAACGACGTGCTGGAGCAGGAGGATCTCGACGACGGGATCCGGCTCGGCTGCCAGTCGCTGCCGACCACCGACACCGTCCGCGGCACCTACTCCTGAGGGACTCGCAAGAGATACAGATCACCAACCGGTTACCGGGTCACTCGGCCCGGCGCGATACAGTCGCCGCTGCCCGAACCACATCCCGCCGGGTCGCTCGACGTCGACGTACGTCGGTCGCCGGGTGGGCCCAAGCGAGGTTTCCCCCAACGTGTTCAATCGCAACTTCTACGCCGCCCAGGACGACCGACGCTTCGTCGTCGGCTATGCCCTCGACCTCGGATTCCGCGTCTTCGACGCCTACTCCGCCCCTGGCCAGCCGTTGAGCGAGATCACCACGACGGCATCGGCCTCGCTGCTCGCGGCACGGCCGGCGTTCAAGCTCTACGCACCCAACACCGGCCCCGAGCCCGTGATCACCCGGGTCGAGCTGGACGAGGCCGAGTTCGGCCCCTCGGCCTACGAGTACCAGTGCAATGGCTGGGGCCTGATCGGTCTCAACTTCGGCGGTGTCGTCGGTCTCGGCGGCCTCGGCTGGAGCACCCTCAACACGATGGCCGAGGCCCGCGCCGCCCGCTGGCACGCCGTCGAGCCGATCGGCGCCGCTCCCTCCGAGTGGAACTGGCCGGCCGTCGACGAGGCCGCCGCGAAGATGTTCGAGGCGATCGTCTCGATGGCCGGCTCCGCCGTCGGTGACAGCCCGATCCTCGCCGCCGCGGGCCAGCTCATCAAGGACAAGGGCCTGCTCTACGAGTCCGGTGGCGGTCTGCACGCGCGTCCGGGTCTCGGCTGACCCGTCTTCCCTGCCGGCGGACTCGCCGCTGCCGTACGCCACCGGTCGTCTCTCGACGGTTTAACTTTGCGTCGTGACGAACACGAGCGAGCAGGGCCGCGGCGTCGAACGCGCCGTGGCGAAGCTGGACGAGCGGCTGCGTACGACCCAGGCGGTGGGCGGGATCATCCTGCTCGTCGTCTCGTTGACCGCGCCCGTGCTGGTCAGCGTCGACGACTCGGCGGGCAACGACCGCCGCGAAGTCAGGGCGATCTGGGCGGCGCTGTCGTACGGCAAGGTCCTGGTCGGCAACCCGGACGCGAGCTTCGGGAGCCGTGCGTCGCACTTCTGGGTCTTCACCGGCCTGGTCGCGACGGTCGTACTCTGCTTCGTGATGGCGCTGGGCGTCCTGTCCGTGCTGGTGCCGCTGACCCCGGGCCCGCGCCGATTCTGGTCGGCCGTCTGCATCGCGACCGCCGTCGCGCCGGTAGTGACGCTGATCGGCCTCGGTCTCTCCTCAGGAGACGCCGAGCTGCAGGCGACCTGGACAACCCTGGCCCCCACCGCCCTGGGTCTCTGGACACTGACAGGCATCACCGGCCCCCAGGACTGACGCAGCCCTCGGGTACGACGGGGAGTTCGGCAGGGGTTACGCGGCGGTAACCCCTGCCGAACTCCCCGTCGTACCTCTTCGACGGCTCCACCACCTCAGCGCGGCGACCGATCGAGGCCGGTCGTGCTGGCTAGACTGTCGGCGATCTCCCGCCTGCCCGAGGAACGAGCCTTGCCTGACCGACCCGAGATCGTCTGCATCTGCGGTTCGACCCGGTTCGCAGAAGAGATGAACGCAGCGAACCGCGACCTGACCTTCTCCGGTGTCATCGTCCTTGCGCCGGGCGTCTTCCTGAGCACCGCGGAGCGCGAGGCCGGCAGGGCGATCCCGCCGGAGCAGAAGGCGGCGCTGGACGCACTTCATCTGCGCAAGATCGACCTGGCCGACCGGGTTCTGGTCGTCAACCCGGGCGGCTACATCGGGGAGTCCACGAGCCGGGAGATCGCCTACGCCCGCGAGAGCGGCAAGCCGGTCGACTTCACCTACGACGGACCAGGTGAGCGCTGACGTCGCTCGGTGGTGGACCGTCGTGGATGCCGAACCGGCCGGGATTGCGTCAGGACGGCGCCTGCGTGAGCACGTCGAAGACGACCTCGTCCTCCTCGCCGGAGGCAAGACGCCAGACGGCGTCGGCGACCTCGTCCGGATCAAGGGTGCGGTACGAGGTGGCGCCGGCGAGCATCTGATGGATGTCGCCGCGCTCGATGAGCCCACCGACGACGAGCGAGCCGACCCGGACTCCGTCATCGGAGGTGGCAGCAGCCAAGGTCCGCACATAGGTGCGCAGGGCGCCGGAGGCGGGGGCGTACGGGCCGAGGAAAGGCAGGGGGACGAGGGCGCTGAGGCCGGATACGAAGATCAGTGAACCGCTGCCGCGGGAGCGCATGGCAGGCAGGACCAGCGAGGCGACCTCGGCGGCCGGCTCGACCACCTCGGCGACCGCCGCGCGCACATCAGAAGGCCCGGTCTCGAGGATGCCGACCGAGGCCGCGGTCAGGTCCTGGGCGCCGGGGCCGTGGTAGACGACGTCGATCGGGCCGAGCTCTTCGGAGATCGCCTCCAGAGCCCGGAGCACCTCGCCGGGAGCGCGAAGGTCCGCGGCGACCGCGGTGGTGCGTACGCCGTTCGCCGACAGGGCTTCCAGGTAGCCCGGGTGACGGTCGGCGCTGCGCGAGACGAGCCCGACGTCGTACCCCTCCTGCGCGAACCGCTGCGCCACCGACATGCCGAGGCCGGGGCCGGCGCCCAGGACTGCGATCGTGCTCATCGACTTCTCCCTCATGGGTAGGTTGCTGGTGTCAGCAACCCTCGCCGCCGCGCGGCGATCGCGGAAGAAGGCACTTCAATGTCAGATGGGAACACCGATGTGCCCCAGCGCCCCACCCACATCGTCGGGATGGCACGCGAGGCCGGGCTGCCGGAGCAGGTGCCGGCGGAGGAGTACGAGGCGTGCCCGGTCACCCGGACGCTGCAGATGCTCGGTGACAAGTGGACGCTGCTGGTCGTGACGATGCTGGCGCAGCGGCCCCACCGCTACAACGAGCTGCGTCGCCGGGTCGACGGGATCAGCCAGCGCATGCTCACCCGCACCCTGCGCACGCTCGAGGAGGAGGGGATCGTGACGCGTACGGTCTTCCCGACGGTCCCGCCGGGCGTCGAGTACGCACTGAGCGAACGGGGGCAGGAGCTGCTGGTGCCGCTCGGTGGGCTCGCGGACTGGGTGGTTCGAGGGACCGCCGCCTAGAACGCGGACCGCCTAGAACCCGCGCGTCCAGACGACCTGCTCGTGCAGCTTGCGCGAGCGCCAGCCGTCCGACGTACGCACGAACGTGTGCCGGTAGAGGCCGCCGACCTCGACGACCCGCTCGCCGCCGGAGCCGTCGGAGATGACCATCGGGTTGTCGAAGTAGGCCACGATCTCGGCCTCGTCGCCGGAGTCGGCGAACGCATAGGAGATCTGGCCGATGGTGTGCAGCCGCTTGCTGGAGAAAGCCGGGAGCATCTCGGCCAACCAGGCCTTGACCTGCGCGTACGCGTCGACGGTGCCGCCCGACTCGGAGTAGTCGATGACGGCGTCGGGGGTGAAGACGGTGTCGAGGGAGTCCCAGTCGCCGGTGTCGACGGCGAGCGTGTAGCGGGTCAGGGCGTCGGCGATCTCGGCGCGGTCGGCAAGGGTCTGGATGTCCATGGAGGGTTCCTTCAGCGGGGTGAGAGGACGATGACCGGGATCTCCCGGTCGGTCCAGGTCTGGTAGGTCTCGAAGTCGGCGTACGTCTCCAGCAGTCGTGGCCACAGCTCGGCCTTCTCCGCGGGGTCGGCGATCCGGGCGCGGACGAGCACGCGCCCGCGGCGCGGGACGCGGACCGCGACCTCGGGTTGAGCGCGCAGGTTGGCGACCCACTGCGGGTCCTTCGGCAGCCCGCCCTGGGAACCGACCACGACCAGATCGGGGCCGGACCGCATGAACAGCAGGGGAGTGGTGAAGGTGCGGCCGGACTTGCGGCCGACGTGCTCCAGGAGCAGCACGGGGGCGGGCTTGCGCCAGCCGGCCATGATCCGCCACTTCCCGCCGATGCGACCGTTGGTCAGCTTGAAGAGCGCGGTGTTGGCGCGGGCTCCGTACTTGATGATCTTTGCGGTCAGGGGTGAGTCGAGGCCAGGCGGGCGTTCGAGCGATGTGGGCATGGTGTCTCCTTCAGGGGTCTCGACAGGCTCGACCTCCGGGGCTTCAGGGGTCTCGACAGGCTCGACCATCGGGGTAGCACAAACATAGAACACGTTCTACTGTTGGGCCATGCGCTTCACCTATGCCGAGGCAATGACGCAGGCCGACTACTACGCGCCGCTGGCGCAGGCTGCCGAGCGAGCCGGTTATACGAGCATGACCGTCGCCGACAGCCTGATCTACCCGGAGGAGTCCGACTCCACCTACCCCTACACCGACACCGGCGACCGCGAGTTCCTGCAGGGCAAGGACTTCATCGAGGCGTTCATCCTGTGTGCCCACCTCTTCGCGGTGACCGAGACGCTGCGGCTGACGCCGTTCGTGGTGAAGCTGCCGGTGCGTCCGCCGGTGCTGGCCGCCAAGCAGGCCTCGAGCCTCGCCTACCTCTCCGGCAACCGGCTCGGGCTCGGTGTTGGTCTCTCCCCGTGGCCGGAGGACTTCGCCGCCCTCGGTGTCGACTGGAAGCGCCGCGGCAAGCGGATGGACGAGTGCATGGACATCCTGCGCGGGCTCACCGACCCCGGCGGCGACTTCTTCGGGTACGACGGGGAGTTCTACAGCTTCGAGCCGCTCCAGCAGCGCCCTGCGCCGAGCGAGAAGATCCCGCTGCTCGTCGGCGGCCACGCCGACGCCGCCCTGCGCCGGGCGGTGCGCAAGGGCGACGGCTGGATGCACGCCGGCGGTGACGGCGAGGAGCTCGGCCGGCTCCTGGTCCGCCTGGCCGAGATCCGGCGCGAGGAGGGCGACACCCGCGACGACTTCGAGGTCCACGTGATCAGCTACGACGCGTACGACCTCGACGGGATCAAGCGCCTCGAGGACAAGGGCGTCACCGACTGCATCGTCGGCTTCCGCGACCCCTACGTGAAGGGCGCGGACCCGGAGCCGCTGGAGAAGAAGATCAAGCACCTGGAGTGGTACGCGGAGAACATCATCGCCAAGGCCGCCCAGTGACCGAGCACCCAGTGACCGAGCAGAGCGCGGCGTACGGCCTCACCGAGCCGCTCCAGAAGGCGATCGCGGAGGCGGAGGAGCTGATCGCGAACGCGCCGTTCATCCGCACCGAGGCCGACCGGCTCGAGGGGTACGAGTACCTGTCGGGCCGGATCCGGATGGCGATGCAGACCGCGTTCGACTACGACCTCGAGCAGCCGCTATTCGTGAACCCGACCCACCAGTTCTCCAAGCAGGGCCTCGACAACCCCGATGCGATCTACCTCAACGCCTACCTGCGCGAAGGCGTCGAGTACGTCGTCCGCGGTCGTCGCGGCACCAGCGCCGACCTGTCCTTCCAGGTGATGGGCGGCGCCTACACCGCCGAGTCCGCGGCCACCAGCCTGATGGCGTTCGACGACCGCGAGCTGCAGCTCGACGAGGACGGCGGGTTCGAGTTCACCTATGTCGCCGAGCCGGGCGCGAAGACCATGATCGTGCGCGAGGTCTTCAATGACTGGGACACCGAGACCCGCGGCACGATCACCATCGAGCGCCCCGACACCCTCGGCCGCCCGCGCCGCCCGCTGACCCAGGAGCTGCTCCGGAAGAAGTACGAGGTCGCCGCCCGCACGCTGACCGGCTCGATCCAGACCTGGTTCGCCTTCCCCCAGTTCTTCCAGTACAAGGAACCGGTCAACACCCTCACCGTCCCTGCGCGCACCCCCGGCGGGCTCGAGTCGCAGTTCTCCTCGATCGGCCACTACGAGATCGCCGAGGACGAGGCGCTCGTGGTGGAGGTGCCGCGCTGCGACGACTGCTCCTACCAGGCCATCCAGATCGGCTCGGACTGGTATGCCTCGACCGACTACGAGACGCACCAGACCAGCCTCACCAAGGCCCAGGCCGAGACCGACCCCGACGGCGTGATGCGCTTCGTGATCTCCGAGCGCCCGCCGCTGGGCGGCGCGCCGATCGCGAACTGGCTCGAGACCACCGGCCACCGCACCGGGGCGCTGATGCTGCGCTGGCAGCGGCTCGAGCGCGACCTCACCGCCGCCGACGGGCCGACGGTGCGTCGGGTGCCTCTCGGTGACGTACGCGGCCTGCTCCCGCACACCGAGGAGATGAGCCCCGGGGGGTATGCCGAGAGGATCGCCGCACGTCAACGGGCAGTTGCGCGCCGGATGCTCAGCTGAGGAG
This sequence comes from Nocardioides luteus, assembly GCF_014648595.1. GTDB lineage: Bacteria > Actinomycetota > Actinomycetes > Propionibacteriales > Nocardioidaceae > Nocardioides > Nocardioides luteus. Next base: position 362,884 of record NZ_BMRK01000001.1, read on the forward strand.
CGGGCGAGACGTACGGGCGTAGGGCCCCTATGCTTGCGCCCCATGGCCAGCCCCCACCACGAGCCACCGACGATCCCGGGCTTCCGGTTTCGCCGGCTGATCGGCGCGGGCGGATCCTCCACCGTCTTCCTCTACGAGTGGCCGGACGAGGAGGTCGACGTCGCGGTCAAGGTCTGGAACGACCGGCTCAGCGGCGAGACCCAGGACGTCCTGTCGCGGGAGACCAAGGAGGTCGCCGAGCTCGCCGCCCATCCCCATGTGCTGCCCCTGCACGCCGTCGGCGTCACCGACGACGACCGCAGCTTCGTGGTGATGGACCATCGCGCCGGCGGTGATCTCCAGCAGCGCTGGCAACGTGAGCGGCTGCCGGTCGACGAGGCGCTGAGCATCACGATCAAGATCGCGGGTGCGCTCGACGTCGCCGCCAGGCACGGCATCCTCCACGGCGACGTGAAGCCCGCCAACATCCTGATGACCCGAGGCGGCCAGCCGCAGCTGGTCGGCTTCGGCAACCTCTCCTCGGCCGGACGTCCTGGCGGCACCGGAGCGACCTCGCTGCCGTGGATGGCGCCGGAGATGCTCGCCGACCCGCCCGAGCCGAGCGCCTGGGCGGACATCTGGAGCCTCGCAGCGACCTGCTACACCCTGCTGGCCGGCCACACCCCGTTCGAGGCCGACGGCCCCGACACCTCCGACGCGCTCGCCGAGCGGATCCGGGAGTTCGACCCGCGCGCCATCGACCGTGACGACCTCCCGGGCTCCTTCCAGGAGGCGCTGCGCAAGGCGATGTTCAAGCGCCGGGCGGGGAGGCACTGGAGCGCCGCCGACTTCGCCAAGGCGCTGCAGGGGGTCGAGAAGGAGCTGGGGCTTCCCGTCACGCCGCTGGCGGAGATGGTCGATCCCGATCCCGACGCCGGGCCCACCTCAGAGTCCGACCCGCGGCCCGAGCCAGAGCCGGAGCCAGAGCCAGAGCCCATCACGAAGCCACGGTCCGAGCTGGCTCCCGACCCGGCGCCCATCCCGTCGCCGCCAGAGTCACCGGCGTTCGACACCACGCAGGCCTCGGGGGACACCGCCGAGGTGCCGATCGTCATCGACCCCGTGGTCGCCGTGCCGGAGTGGCCCGACGACGACGAGGACGTGCTCGGCCACCGCGCCGACGTCGACCGGGTGGCGCGCCTGCTCGCCTCCGACCACACCCAGCTGCCGCTCTCGGTGGCGATCCAGGGCCAGCCGGGCAGCGGTCGCTCGACCTTCCTGCGGAAGGTCCAGGAGCGTATCGACTGGCTCGGCGAGCACGACGAGGCCTACTCCGCCCGCACCCGCCAGGTACGCCTCGACGCCCGTCGCTTCGCCGAGGGCGACGTCGCCGGTGCGGTGCTCGACGCGGTTCGCGGCGACGGGCGCAGCACCCCGCCGCCGCTGGTCGCCAAGCACCAGGCCGCGCAGCGGCGCACCGCCGAGCTGCGCGCCGCCCTGGCCGGGCTGCCCGAGGAGGACGGGCCCCGCGGCAAGCGCCGGGGCGCACAGCCGATGACCACCACGATGGCGCTCGCTGCGATGGACCGCGAGGTCGCCGCCTACGAGGCCGCCCTGCGCGCAGCCCCACCGGGACCACCGCCGAGCTCGCCGGTGCTGCGCACCATCGTCTACGTCGACGACCTCGACCGGTGCGACCCGGCGACCGCGGCCGGGGTGCTGCGGGCGATCGACGAGCTGGGCACGCAGGAGGGTGTCGCCGTCGTCGCGGCGGTCGACGCTCAGGCGACGCAGCGCTCGATCGCGGGCCGAGTGGCAGAGCCTGCTGCCTACCTGGCGCGCGTCTTCGACGTGCCGTTCGGGCTGCGGGCCTTCGCCGGCGACCCCGCCGTGCGGTTCATGCGCTCGCTGATGCGGCAGGCGGTGCCGTCGTGGCCGTCCGCGCTGGCCGCCGGCGCCGGTGACCAGGGCCCGATCGCCGTCGACAGTCACGAGATGACCCCGGGTGAGGCGCTGTTCATGAGCGAGCTCGCCAGGTTCTGCGCCACGCCCGGAGGCGCGCGCAAGCTGCTGGCGGTCTACCGGCTGGCCCGCACCGCGCCGGTCAAGGGCGGCGCCGACCCGGCCGGCCACCACGCCCTCGGGATCCTGATGGCGATCCTGGTGGGCGCGCCGGCGCAGTCGGTCCACGTGCTCGGGGCGGTCGTCGAGGCGCTCGCCGCGGGCGAGGACGGCGGCACCTTCCGCAAGCTCCTCGAGAAGGTCGCGCGCGAGCACACCGCCGAGTGCGGCCGCGCGACCTGCGGACCGTGCGCCGACTGGTCACGGGTGCTCCGCGCCCATGCCGACCTCGTCCGGGTCCAGGAGGTGCCTCAGGAGGTCGGGGCGTACGCGGAATGGGTCGACGAGGTCGCCAGGTTCAGCTTCCCGACCTGACCGCTGCCACCCCTTCCCGAACAGTGAAACACGTTCTAGTCTAGGCGCCATGACTGGACTCCTGGACGGCAAGGTGGTCGTGCTCTCGGGCGTCGGACCCGGGCTCGGACGCTCGCTCGGCGAGCAGGCCGCGCTGATGGGCGCCGACCTCGTGCTCGCCAGCCGCACCGAGAAGCGGCTGCAGAAGATGGCCGGCGTCATCGAGGAGCACGGGCGCCGTGCGCTCGTGGTGCCGACCGACATCACCGACGAGGACGCGCGCCGACACCTGGTCGACGCGGCGCTGGAGAAGTTCGGCCACGTCGACGTGCTCCTCAACAACGCCTTCGGCATCCCGCCCATGGATCCGCTCACCCAGATCCCGCTCGACGCGCTCCGGCTGGCCCAGGAGTCCAACGTCTACGCCCCGCTGCGGCTCTCCGCGCTCTTCGCCGACGCGCTGGCAGCAACACCCGAGAAGCCCGGCGGCTCGATCGTGATGATCAACTCCGCGGTGCTCTACCAGAGCCAGCCCGAGTTCGCCGGCTACAAGCTCTCCAAGGGCGCGCTCGCCCATCTCGCCTCCTCGCTGGCCACCGAGCTCGGCCCCCGCGGGATCCGGGTCAACTCCGTCGCGCCGTCCTACATCTACGAGGACGTCAACAGGGCTTACTTCGACTGGATCGCCTCGGAGTCGGGGCGCACCCACGAGGAGGTCTACGCCGAGAAGGCCGAGCCGACCGACCTCAAGCGGCTCGCGACCCCTGAGGAGGTCGCCCGCGCGGCGCTGTTCCTCGGCAGCGACCTGGCCTCCGCGGTCACCGGCACCGTGCTCAACGTGGACTGCGGGGAGTTCCATGACTGAGGCGCCGCGCGAGCGCGCGGACGTCGGGACCTACGAGGACATCTGTGCCGCAGCCACTCGCACCACCGGGCTGACGGACTTCGGCGGGACCGGTCACGAGGAGGGGCTGCGGCTGCTTGTCGAGGACCTCGCCTCGCCCGAGGCCGGGCTGACCCCTGTCGGCAACTACTTCCACCGCGCGCAGGTGAAGTCGGCCCTCGTCGGGCGGCTGATGACGCACGCCCGGCTCGCCGAGTTCCCCCAGCACCAGGACGTACGCATCGAGCGGCCGATCTTCGTCACCGGCCTCGTCCGCACCGGCACCACCGCCCTGCACCGGTTGCTGGCCGCCGACCCGGCCCACCAGGGCCTCGAGACCTGGCTGACCGAGTTCCCCCAGCCGCGCCCGCCGCGCGAGACCTGGGACGACGACCCGGTCTTCACCGCCCTCCAGAACGCCTACCGCCAGCACCACGTCACCAACCCCGAGTTCATGGGGATCCACTACATGGACGCCACCAGCGTCGAGGAGTGCTGGCGGGTGCTGCGTCAGAGCGGCAAGTCGATCTCCTTCGAGTCGCTCGCCCACGTCCCGCGCTACTCAGCCTGGCTGGCGAAGCAGGACTGGCGCGACGCGTACGAGCTCCATCGCCGTACCCTCCAGCTGATCGGCCTCAACGACACCGACAGGCGCTGGGTGCTCAAGAACCCCTCCCACCTGGTCGCGCTCGACGCGCTGATGGAGGTCTACCCGGACGCGCTCGTCGTCGTCACCCACCGCGACCCGGTGGTCTCGGTCGCCTCGGGCTGCTCGCTGTCCGCCGAGGCGACGGCGGGGATGTCGACGACGTTCGTCGGGGAGACCATCGGCGAGACCCAGCTCGAGATGCTCTCCCGCTCCTGGCGCTCCTTCGGTGAGGCCCGGAAGAAGTACGACCCGGTGCAGTTCCTCGACGTCGACTACCGCTCGTTCGTCAAGGACCCCGTCGGCACCGTCGAAGGGATCTACACCCACTTCGACATCCCGTGGAGCGAGGCCGCGCGTGCCGAGGTCGCCCGGATCGATGCCGAGTCCCGCTCCGGCAGCGCCCGGCCCAAGCACGACTACAGCCTGGCCGACTACGGGCTCACCGAGGCGCAGGTCCGCGAGGCTTTCGAGCTCTGATCCGGGCCGCTGAGTCTGGGGTCACTGTCGCTCGATCCGAAATTGTCGGTGGCCCCGCGTAGCCTGGGTTTCATGCGTCCAGTCACTGATCTCGAGCGCCGCGTCGCCCCGTTCAAGGTGGTCTCCGACTACCAGCCCTCGGGCGACCAGCCGGCAGCGATCGCGGAGATCTCCAAGCGCATCCAGGACGGCGTCGAGGACGTCGTCCTCCTCGGCGCGACCGGCACCGGAAAGACGGCGACCGTCGCCTGGACGGCGGAGCAGCTGCAGCGTCCGATGCTGGTGCTGCAGCCCAACAAGACGCTCGCCGCCCAGTTCGCCAACGAGCTGCGCCAGCTCTTCCCGGAGAACGCGGTCGAATACTTCGTCTCCTACTACGACTACTACCAGCCCGAGGCCTACGTCCCCCAGACGGACACCTACATCGAGAAGGACTCCTCGATCAACGAGGAGGTCGAGCGGCTGCGCCACTCGGCCACCAACTCGCTGCTGACCCGTCGCGACGTCATCGTGGTCTCCACCGTCTCCTGCATCTACGGCCTCGGCACCCCGCAGGAGTACGTCGACCGGATGATCCGGCTGCGCGTGGGGGAGGAGCACGACCGCGACTCGATCCTGCGCCGCCTCGTGGAGATCCAATACACCCGCAACGACCTCTCCTTCACCCGTGGCACGTTCCGGGTGCGCGGCGACACCCTGGAGATCTTCCCGGTCTACGAGGAGCACGCGGTCCGCATCGAGTTCTTCGGTGACGAGATCGAGCGGCTGATGACGCTGCACGCCGTCACCGGCGAGGTGCTCACCGAGGACCAGGAGCTCTACGTCTTCCCGGCGACCCACTACGTCGCCGGCCCCGAGCGCATGGAGCGTGCGATCAACGGCATCGAGGCCGAGCTCGAGCAGCAGCTGAGCGCCTTCGAGAAGCAGGGCAAGATGTTGGAGGCCCAGCGGCTGCGGATGCGCACCACCTACGACATCGAGATGATGCGACAGGTCGGCTCCTGCTCCGGCATCGAGAACTACTCGATGCACATCGACGGTCGTCTTCCCGGTTCGGCGCCCAACTGTCTGCTCGACTACTTCCCCGAGGACTTCGTCCTCGTCGTCGACGAGTCCCACGTCGCGGTCCCGCAGATCGGCGGGATGTACGAGGGCGACATGTCCCGCAAGCGCAACCTGGTCGAGCACGGCTTCCGGCTGCCGAGCGCCCAGGACAACCGCCCACTGAAGTGGGAGGAGTTCCTGGAGCGGATCGGCCAGACCATCTACCTCTCCGCGACCCCGGGCGACTACGAGCTCGACAAGGTCGGCGGCGACACCGTCGAGCAGATCATCCGCCCGACCGGCCTGGTCGACCCCGAGGTGGTCATCAAGCCGACCAAGGGCCAGATCGATGACCTGATCGGCGAGATCAACGACCGGGTGGCGAAGAACGAGCGCGTCCTGGTCACCACGCTCACCAAGAAGATGTCCGAGGACCTCACCGACTACCTCCTCGACGCCGGCATCCGCACCAGATACCTCCACTCCGAGGTCGACACGCTGAAGCGCATCGAGCTCCTCCGCGACCTACGGCTGGGGGAGTACGACGTCCTCGTCGGCATCAACCTGCTCCGTGAGGGTCTCGACCTCCCCGAGGTCTCCCTGGTCTCCATCCTCGACGCCGACAAGGAAGGCTTCCTGCGCTCGGACAAGTCGCTGATCCAGACCATCGGTCGAGCCGCGCGAAACGTCTCCGGCCAGGTGCACATGTACGCCGACAAGATCACGCCCTCCATGGAGTCGGCGATCGAGGAGACCAACCGCCGCCGCGCGATCCAGATCTCCTACAACGAGGCCAACGGCATCGACCCGCAGCCGCTGCGCAAGAAGATCGCCGACATCACCGACATGCTCGCCCGCGAGGACGAGAGCACCCAGGAGCTGCTCAACACCTGGGCCGGCACCGAGGCGAAGGGCCGCGCCGGCAAGACCGCCGCCAAGTCGCCGACCCCGATGCTCGGCGACGCTGCCCAGGAGGCCCGCGAGCGCGGCCTCGTCGGCCTCCCCTCCTCCGACCTCGCCCAGCTCATCGGCGACCTCACCGAGCAGATGAAGGGCGCCGCCGCCGAGCTCCAGTTCGAGGTCGCCGCCCGGTTGCGTGATGAGATCTCCGATCTCAAAAAGGAACTCCGCCAGATGATGGAAGCGACGAAGTGAGGAGGGGGTCGGCGTAAGCCCCCCCCTCTGCGCCGAAGGCGCCTCCAAAGGGCTTACGCCGACTCCCGACGAGCGAGGAGCTGCGCGCGAGCGCAGCGAGCGCGCTGGCGACGAAGTAGTCGCTCAGCGATCGACCAGCCCCGCGCTCCGGCAGCCCCGTCGGTCGAGCCGCGAGCGCCAGCGAGCGTGTCGAGACCAACACAGTCCTATCGGCGCTCGATAGGAACCGTGTTGGTCTCGACACGCTCGGCCGCAGGCGGCCTCCCGCCTCGACCAGCGAGCGGCAGGATTCAACCTCCGAGCATGCCCTCGATCAGCTCAGCCGCCCGACGCGTCCCGCCCTCGGCGACCGCATCAGCCCGCAGCCGAGCCGACCGCTCGACCCGAGCAGGATCGTCGAGCAGCTCCACGAGAGCACGCCGCAGCGTCTCCGCGGAGACCTCCTCGGCATCGAGTCGTCGAGCGACCCCGAGCTCGACCAGCTTGTCGGCGTTCATGAACTGGTCGACGGCCTGCGGCACCGCGATCATGGGTACGCCGGCCATGAGGCCCTCGCTGCTCCCGCCCATCCCGGCATGGGTGAGGAACGCGTCGGCCCGGGCGAGCACGGCGCGCTGCGGCAGCCAGCCGTGGACCTCGACGTTGGCCGGGAGGTTGCCTAATTCGGCCGGGTCGAGCCGGGTGCCGATCGCCATCACCACGTGCCATCCGGGCAGGAACGCGTACGCCTCGACGCAGGCGCGGAAGAAGCCCGCACCGGCCGCATAGGCCGACCCGAGCGAGACCAGCAGAACGTTCTCGGCGCCCTCGGGCCGGGCCCAGGTCTCCTCGGGGTCGAGTGCGAAGCAGGGCCCCACGAAGGTGACGACGTCCTCGTCGACCCGGTCGGCGTGGGGTTGCATCGCGCGCGGGATCAGGGCGAGGGCACGCTTCGGCGCGCCGACGAACTCCTCCGGGTCGAGCGTCGTTGCCCCGCAGGTCTCGAGCCATCGGGCGAGACCGTCCAGGTAACCGCCGTAGCCGGGCAGCTGCCGCACCTGCGCAGCCATCTCCTCGGCGTACCCGTCCCAGGCGACGAACGTGGGGGAGAGCTGTACGAACGGGCGTCCCTGTTGCTCGGCGAGCGCCCTCGCGGCGTACCCGCCGATGTCATAGAGGTAGAGATCGGCCGGGTCGGCGTCGTAGTGGGCGTGCAGGTGCGGGAGCGCCTGGATCGCGTCGTCGCGGAAGATGCTCATCCCGGCGACCGGGTCCTCCGGCCACAGCCGGTCCTCCACGGGCAGCACCGTCGGCACCGGGATCAGCTCGGCCCCCGTCGGCTTGATCGTGTCGAACATCGAGTCGTGGGTGGCGTACGTGACCCGGTGGCCGCGCGCGACCAGCTCCTTGATCAGCTCGATGCTGGGCAGGACGTGGCTGATCGCAGGAGAGGCGATCATGGCGATGTGACGCGGTGTCGAAGTAGTCATCTCCCGAGGGACGCTATCCGGCGCGCCGATGACGGCGCGAACGAGTTTCGGCGCGTCGCGCACACTCGCTCGTAGCGCGCTGTTCACCGCCCGTGATCCCTCGCCGGGGTATCCCGTCAGATCGGCTGGTTACCGTCGAAGGGTGTCTGTAGCTCGGGTCTCCACCTCCCAGTCCACGATCTGCGTCCTGCTCCTCGGCGTGCTGGGCTTCATGATGAGCGCGCAGGTGGCGATCGCGATGCCGGCGCTGTTCAAGGCCGACGAGCGGGCCCACGCGGCGTACGCGGTGGCACTCTCCCAGGGCACGCTGCCGACGATCGACACCGACATCCCCGACGACCCGGTGCGCTACCCGCAGCTGGCCGACAGCCTCTTCGGCGCCGACGAGGCCCACCGTGACATCTGGGTCGCCAACCACCCGCCGCTCTTCTACGTGATGAGCCTGCCTCTGGTCTGGCTGGGGGACGCGGTCGGGTCGCCGGGCGTGACGCTGCTCGGGATGCGGCTGCTCAACGCTCTCGGGTTCGCGCTGACCACGATCATGGTCGGGTTCGTGGCCCGCGAGCTGGTGCCGCGGCGCCCGGTGGTGCCGGTGATCGCCTCGGCGATGGCCCTCGGCTGCGGTGCGATGACCTTCGTCGGCGGCGGGATCTACAACGACGGCTGGTCCTCGGCCGCGGCCTTCCTCACGCTCTACCTCGGCTTCCGGATGGTACGCCGCGGGGTGACCCGCGAACGTCTGGTCGCCGCGACCGCGGTCGGGGTCGCGGCCGCCGGGTTCCGGTCGACGGGCCTGGTGGCGGTGCTGTTCCTCGGCGCCTGCGTGCTGATGGCGATGTGGCTGCGTGAGCCGTCGCTGCGTACGTTCCTGCGCACCACGCTCTGGCGCGCGGTCGGTCTCGCGGCGTGCGTCGGACTGGCGCCGGTGGTGGTCTTCGGCTGGTTCTACCTGCGCAACATCCGCCTCTACGGCAACCCGACCGCGTCGGGCTTCCTCTTCGAGAAGTTCGGTCGCGAGCCCGACGGCACGACCTTCTCCCAGCTGGTCGACCCGGGCTTCTACGGCCACCTGCTCAGCAGCCTGTGGGCCGACGGCAACATCTCGAACGCCTGGGGCCAGGTCGCCGCTGTCGTCCTCACCCTCACTGCCATCGGTCTCGTGATGGAGGTCGTCGCCAGGTCCGGCCCGCCGGGGGCAGGGTTCCTCCAGCGCACCCGGCTCGCTCCGCAGGCCACGGCCGAGCACCGCCAGGACCGGGTGATCTGGACCCTGCTCGGCTGCTACTGCCTGCTGATCCTGGTCAACGTCGCCGGGTTCGTCGCCGGCGGCGGCTGGATCCATGCCCGGTACGCGGTGCCGTTCCTGCCCTTCCTCGCTGCCGGAGCGGCGCTCGCCGCCCTGCGCCTGGGGCGCCTCGTCCCGCAACGCGCACCGGCTGACGACGAGACGCGCGATTTACGGATCGGCCTGGGCGTCTCGCTCGCCTTCATGGTCGTCGGGCTGATGTGCCACCTCGACACCGAGCAGCACGTCGACGGGCCGGTGAGCAGCACCTTCGCGCTGGCCGCGCTGGTGGCGGCCGACCTGGTGATGTTCGCGGTCGCGGCGTACGTCGCCACCCAGCTGCGCCGCCGGATGCAGCCGAGCGAGTTCGACACCGCACCAGCGCCCGTCGCACCTGTGACAGACATCGCGCGCGACCGCCCACAGGACAGCACTGCCGACGCACGTACCTCGAGGCCAACGTAGCCTCTCTATGTGAGCCACGAAGATCCCCAGTCGTCCGCACGCTCATGGCTCGTGTGGGGCATCGCCGTCGCCGTCTACGGTCTGGCCGTCTTCCACCGCAGCAGCCTCGCGGTCGCCGGTCTGGTGGCCACCGAGCGGTTCGACATCGGCGCCAGCCAGCTGGCCGCGTTCACGATGCTGCAGCTGCTGGTCTACGCGGGCATGCAGGTGCCGGTCGGGCTGCTCGTGGACCGGTACGGCTCGCGTACGGTCCTCTGCGCCGGCGCGCTGATCCTGGCGACCGCCCAGGCGGGCTTCGCGTTCGCCGACTCCTACCCGCTGGCGCTGCTCGCGCGCACCTTCGTCGGGATGGGCGACGCGATGACGTTCATCTGCGTGCTGCGGCTGGTGCCCTCGTGGTTCCCGGCCCGGCGGGTCCCGCTGGTCAGCCAGCTGACCGGCACCATCGGCCAGCTCGGTGCGATCGCCGCAGCCGTCCCGATGACCTGGGCGCTCGGCCACCTCGGCTGGTCCCGCGCCTACCTGACCGCCGCGCTCGTCGGCCCAGTGCTCATCGTCCTGCTGCTGCTCTTCGTCCATGACGTCCCCGGCCAGCGCAACCTCCGCGGCACCGCGCTCGAGCCGCGCGAGGTGGGCCGGAGCCTGAAGGCGTCCTGGTACCAGCCGGGCACCCGACTCGGCTTCTGGATCCACTTCTCCACCCCGTTCAGCTCCCACCTGATGGGGCTGCTGTGGGGCTTCCCGTTCCTGGTCACCTCCGAGGGCCTCTCCGACACCCTGGCCGGCACGCTGCTCTCGGTCACCGTCGTCGCCGCCCTGGCCGCGGGCCCGGTGATGGGCATCATCGCCGGTCGCTTCCCGTGGTACCGGTCGACGGTGGCGCTGACGATGATCGCCGTGATCGCCTCGGTGTGGGCAGTCGTGCTCCTCTGGCCGGGCGCGGCGCCGCTGCCGGTCCTGCTGCTCCTGATGTGCGTGGTCGGCATCGGTGGACCGACCTCGATGATCGGCTTCGACGTCGGCCGCACCAGCAACCCGCCCGCCCGGATGGCCAGCGCCAGCGGGATCATCAACCAGGGTGGCTTCGTGGCGGCGCTGCTGGTGATCGTGCTCGTCGGCTGGATCCTCGACTGGCGTACGCCGGGGGCCTCGACCTCCTACACGCCGGAGGCTTTCCACTGGGCGATGTCGGTGCAGTACCTGTTCTGGGGCCTGGGCGCCGTGCAGATCTGGCGCCACCGGCGCGACGTCCGCCGGCGTACGACTCGCGAGCAGGTCGCCTCCGGTTCCTCGATGGTCGCCGACCTCTAGGAGGGGTCTGCGGGCCGGTCCTTCTCGGGCTGCTCTTCCTCGGCGGGGGACTCCAGGATCGGCTCGGACTTCTCAGGAGCGGCCTCGAGCTCGGCCTTGGCGGCTTTCTTCGCCGCCTTCTTCGCGGCCTTCTTCTCCAGGCGCTGCACCTCGCGCTGCACGATCGCCTCACGCCGTACGCCGGTGCCGACCAGGTTCACGACCAGGAACAGCATCGGGTAGATCGGCCACGGGTGACTGCCGGGACCGCCGGTGAACAGCCAGATGCCCCAGGTGATGAGGCTGACCATCAAGAAGGTGGCGAGCGCCTCCTGGAGCTCCTTGCGGTAGGCCGCCGCACCCTGCTCGCGGAAGCTGGGGGAGGAGGGCAGCCGGGTCTCGAGCTCCGCGGACGGCGGCTCGACGGCGACGAGATCGTCGACGAGCGCGGGCAGCTCACCGAGCGTACGAGCCTCCAGCAGCGTCGAGATGCGCTCGTCGTGCTCCTCGCGGGTCAGGCGTCCGTCGGCGAAGGCGTCGGCGAGGACGGTGCGGACGACCTCCCGATCGGCGTCGGAGGCGCGCATGCGTGCATTGTCGGCCTGTCTCGGGTCCAGACGGAACCGGCTCCAGAATCCCTCCACGCCACCAGCCTAGACGCCATGCCTGACCACCGTCCGTGGAAGCGGCTGCATTAGAGTGGCGCGTGCTGGCTACCTGCTAGTATAGAACACGTTCTAGTTTTTGCTTTTCTGCAGTTTTCGAGGGAGGTGGCGGATGCGGATCGCTCTGCTGTCGTATCGCAGCAAGCCGCACGTCGGCGGTCAAGGCGTCTATATCCGCCATCTGAGCAGGGAGCTCGCCAAGCTCGGGCACACCGTGGAGGTCTTCTCCGGCCAGCCCTACCCGGAGCTCGACCTCGAGGGTGAGGGCGTGACCCTCACCAAGGTGCCGAGCCTGGGTCTCTACGAGGAGCCGAACCCGTTCGGCAACCCCAAGCTCTCCGAGATCCGCGATCTCGTCGACGTCGAGGAGTGGGCGCGGATGCGCACTGGTGCGTTCCCCGAGCCGCTGACCTTCGCCAAGCGCGTCATGAAGGTCCTGAAGGAACGCAAGGACGACTTCGACATCGTCCACGACAACCAGACGCTGGCCACTCCGCTGCTGCGCCTCGAGTCCGGCCTCGGCCTGCCGCTGGTGACCACGATCCACCATCCGATCTCGTTCGACCGCCGCATCGAGCTGGAGAGCGCGAAGGGCTGGAAGAAGAAGTTCGGCGTCTGGCGCTGGTACTCCTTCGTCACGATGCAGGCCAAGGTCGCCGCACAGCTGCGCCACGTGATCACGCCCTCGGACAACTCCAAGCGCGACATCCTCACCGACTTCAACGTCCCCTCCGACCGGGTGGAGACCGTCCACCTCGGCGTGCCCGAGGAGTTCGTCCCGCCGACCGGCCCCCGCGTCCGTGGCCGCATCCTCGCCATGGCCAGCGCCGACGCCCCGCTGAAGGGCATCTCCTTCCTTCTCGAGGCGTTCGCCAAGCTGCGTACCGAGCGCGATCTCGAGCTCGTGCTCGTCTCGAAGCCCAAGAAGGGCGGTCCGACCGAGGAGCTCATCGAGAAGCTCGCGATCGAGGACCACGTACGTTTCGTCAACGGCATCTCCGACGCCGAGCTCGTCGAGCTGATGGGGTCGGCGGAGATCGCCTGCGTGCCCTCGCTCTACGAGGGCTTCTCGCTGCCGACCGCCGAGCTGATGGCCTGCGGCACCCCGCTCGTCGTCTCCCGCGCCGGCGCGATCCCCGAGGTCGTCGGCCCCGACGACCTCTGTGCCACCCAGGTCACCCCCGGCGAGACCGAGGAGCTCGAGCGAGCCATCGCTGCCCTGCTCGACGACCCCGACCGCCGCGCCCGCTACTCGGCCGCCGGGCGAGCCCGCGTCGAGGAGCACTTCTCGTGGCACGCCGTCGCCGAGCGGATGACCGCGCTCTACCAGGACACCATCGACGAGTTCCGGGTCTCGACAGGCTCGACCACCGGATCGACCATCAGCTCGACCAGCTCCATCAGCGAAAGGAAGTGAGCCGTGCTCACCGTTGACTTCGACCGCCTCGGCCTGCAGGCCGGAGAGCGCGTGCTCGACATGGGCGCCGGCGGTGGCCGGCACGCCTTCGAGATGTACCGCCGTGGCGCGGACGTGATCGCGTTCGACCAGGACGCGGAGGAGCTGGCCAAGGTCAGCGAGTGGTTCTTCGCGATGCGCGAGGAGGTCCCGGCCGGGGCCAACGCCGAGGTCAAGGAGGGCGACGCGCTCTCCCTGCCCTTCGCCGACGGCGAGTTCGACCGAGTCGTGGCCGCCGAGGTGCTCGAGCACATCCACCACGACGTCGACGCGATCAAGGAGCTCGTCCGCGTGCTCCGCCCGGGCGGCACCATGGCCATCTCGGTGCCCCGCTGGCTGCCCGAGGTCGTCAACTGGAAGCTCTCCGCCGACTACCACAACACCACCGGCGGCCACATCCGCATCTACACCGACCACGAGCTCATCGACAAGGTCACCAAGGCAGGCCGTCCCAACGACGGCACCCCGGGCGAGGAGATGATCTTCGAGGGCAAGTCCTACGCCCACGGCCTGCACGCGCCCTACTGGTGGCTGAAGTCGGCCGTCGGCGTCGAGAACGACAAGCACCCGCTGGTGAAGGCCTACCACCAGGTCCTGGTCTGGGAGATCATGAAGAACCCGCTCCCGCTGCGCCTGGCCGGCAAGGTCCTCGACCCGGTCATCGGCAAGAGCATGGTCCTCTACTTCCGCAAGCCGGGCCGCGTCGCCTCCGACCCCACCGCGACCGATTGATCCTCGGATGAGAGTGGAGATCCCGTACGTCGACGGGGTGCTGACCCCTGCCCAGATCGCTGCCACGGCCGGGTCGATCGCCCGCGCCCAGGAGTCCTCCGGGGCGATCCCGTGGGTGCCCGGTCAGCACACCGACATCTGGAACCACGTCGAGGCCGCCATGGGCCTGCTCGTCGGTGGTCTGGTCGAGGAGGCCGAGGCCGCCTACGACTGGATCCCGTCGCTGCAGAACGCCGACGGCTCCTGGCCGATGAAGATCGTCGACGGGGTCGCGGTCGAGACGATCGGCGAGTCCAACATGTCGGCCTACTTCGCGGTCGGCCTGTGGCACCACTGGCTGATCCGCCGCGACCGCGCGTTCGTGGAGCGGCTGTGGCCCTCCGTACGCGCCGGGCTCGACTTCGTCGTCGGCCTGCAGCTGCCCTTCGGCGGGATCGCCTGGACCCCGCGCGACCCGTTTGCCCTGCTCACCGGCTCGTCCTCGATCTACCAGGCGCTGCGCGCCGGTGTCGCCCTCGCCGACCTGATCGACGACCCGCAGCCCGAGTGGGAGATCGTCGGCGGCCGGCTCGGCCACGCGCTGCGCCACCACCGCGACGCCTTCGAGGACAAGTCCCACCACTCCATGGACTGGTACTACCCGGTCCTCGGCGGTGCCGTCGTCGGCGCCGCCGGCCACGAGCTGATCGCGTCGCGCTGGGACCACTTCGTACGTCCCGGCCTCGGCGCTCTCTGCGTCGACACCAACCCGTGGGTGACCGGCGCGGAGACCTGCGAGCTGGTGATGGCGCTCGACAACATCGGCGACCATCGTCGCGGACTCCAGCTGCTGACCGAGATGCAGTACATGCGCGCCGAGGACGGCGGCTACTGGACCGGCTGGGTCTACGAGTCGCCCGAATACCCGAACCCCAACCCGAACGCGTTCTGGCCCGAGGAGCACTCCACCTTCACCGCCGCCGCCGTCATCCTGGCCGCGGACGCCCTGGGGGAGCGCTACGGCGGCTCCACCCCGGGGTCGGGGATCATGCGCGGCACCTCGCTCGCGGCTCCGTTCGAGGAGCTGGCGCTGGAGTGCGGCTGCGAGACCTCAGAGGCGTCGCAGCACGCGTAGCGAGCCGACCGCGTCGATCTCCTCGAACTGCTTCGAGGCGAGCGCGGGAAGGTAGATCTCCTCGTACGGCGGCCGGCCGCCGTCGGCCGGGTCCGGGAAGACGTCGTGGACCAGCAGCAGGCCGCCGGGCATCACCTTCGGGGCCCAGCCGCGGTAGTCCTGCCGCGCCGGCTCGACGCCGTGGCCGCCGTCGATGAAAAGGAACGAGACCGGGGTCGTCCACCACCGGCTCACGGTCGTCGAGGCGCCGATCACGGCGACGACCTCGTTCTCGAGGCCGGCCTGCTCGATGGTGCGGCGGAAGGTCGGCAGCGTGTCAAGCCGCCCGGTGCGCTCGTCGACCAGGCTGGTGTCGTGGTGCTCCCACCCCGCCTGGTTCTCCTCGCTGCCGTGGTGGTGGTCGACGGTGAACACCGTGCCGCCGGTCAGCTTCGCGGCCGCACCCAGGTAGACCGAGGACTTCCCGCAGTACGTCCCGATCTCCACCGCCGGCCCGTGCGGCAGCCGCTCCACCGCGTACTCGAACAGCGCGCGACCCTCCTCGGGCGGCATGAACCCGGTGGCATCGAGCGCGTGCTTGAGCAGGTCGGCGGGCATCTCAGGCGTGGACACCCGGGCACCCTAGCCGAGCCGTCAGAAATCGACGCCGAGAGGTCGGATTCTGACGCCGAGACGTCGAAAACCGAGACCGAGACGTCGAATACCCGGTTGCGAGCCGGTGCCCGGGTTCGGTGAGAATCGCACCATGACGACCATCGCCGAGGCGCTGCCCATGCTCGGCCTGCGGATCAATGCTGGGCCGCTGGAAATGCGCGGGATCACCGACGGCCTCCTCGGGCCGCTGGCAGACATCGTCGTGGCGGGGATCCACGACCCCGACGCGATGCCGTTCTACGTGCCCTGGTCGATCGCGCCCGCCGACGGTGAGACCGGCGCCTGGCTGGGGCGTGCGCACCAGGGCAGAGGGATCGGGGCCGCGATGCGACAGGTGCTCTGTGCGTTCGCCTTCGACCACCTCGACGCGACCGAGGTGACCTCCGGTGCCTTCACGGACAACCCCGCCGCGCTCGGCGTCAGCCGCAAGGTCGGCTACCACGACAACGGCCGCGACCGGGTCGAGCGGCGAGAGGGCGAGCTCGCCGTGGTGCAGAAGCTCGCGCTCACGCCGGAGGAGCTCGTCCGTTTCGGGCACCCGCCCGGAATCGACGGCCTGGGCAACTTCCGACGCTCCATCGGCCTGGTGGAGGCGTGAGCCGCGGCCACTCGGTGCTCGTCGTCCCGGTGCCCGAGCTGGAGACGTACGTCCTGGAGCGGACGCACCACTACGACGCCTCGTTCGTCTCGACCGACCCGGCGTTCGTGCACGCGCACATCACTCTGCTCGCGCCGTTCCTGGACGCGCCGACGACGGCGGATCTGGAGCTCGTCGAGAAGATCGCGACAGCGACGGCGGCGTTCGACTTCGTGCTCGAGGACGTACGCGTCTTCGCGGGCGGGACGATCTATCTGCATCCCGAGCCTTCTGGGCCGTTCGCGGCGCTGACCGCCGCCTTGAGCGCGGCGTTCCCGCACTGCCCGCCCTATGCGGGGACGTTCGAGCCGGTGCCGCACCTGACCGTCGACCACACCGCCGGGGGAGTCGACCTGGGCTCGACGCGTACCTCTCTGGCTCCGTTCCTGCCTGCTCGATGTCGTGCCGACCGGATCAGCCTGCAGTGGTACGTCAACGACGACTGCCACGTGATCGCCGAGTGGGCCCTGGGCGGGTGACCCGGACAGGCCGTTGCCGGCCGTGGTGAGGCCACGGCCGGCAACGGGTTGGTTGGTCAGGAACGACGGCGCCGGCGCATGCCGAGCGCCGCGCCGAAGGCGACCATCGCGCCTCCGGCGGTGATCGCGATCCCGAGGCCGGGGAGGCTCTCGTCGATCGGTGCAGGCGCCGAAGCGGCCGCCTGGATGGTGTCGACCGTCTCGACCTGACCGGGATCGGCGATCAGCTCGGCGGTCGTCTTCGCCTCGCTACGTCGTCCCTCGCCCTGGGGTGCGGTGTTCATGCCGGCCGCCTCGAAGACGAGCTCCGGTGCGAAGGCAGTCGCTGCCGCCGACCGCGGGCCGGCGAGCACCGGGCTGGTCGCCACGGGGCCGGCGTCGGAAGGCGTACCGACGCTGTTGCCGCCGAGGGCGACCGGCGCCGCCTCGGTCTGGGGTGCCGCCTCACCGGTCGGGCCGCCACCGGTCTCGGCGTCGTTGCCCGTCTCGGTGTCGGTCTCGATGCCCGTCTCAGCGCCGTTCTCAGCACCCTCGCCGTCCGAACCAGACCCGGTCTCGGACTGCCCGCCAGCCTCAGGCTCAACCTCAGCCTGAGAGTTCCCGTCGGTGGCGGGCGCCTCTTCCGCCGGCGCCGCGACCGTGAAGGTCACGGTCGTCTCGTTGCCGAGGCCGTCGTAGGCCACGAGGGTGTTCTCCCCGGCCTGGACGCCCCACCAGTTGCCGAGCCGGAGGTCGTTGACGTCGGACCAACGGTTCTCCGAGAGCGGGAAGTCCTTCCCGTTGACCCGAACGCCGGCGACCTTCGAGCCGAGCACTCCGTCGTCGAGCTTGAACGAGCGGTTGGTCTCCGAGGAGCCCGGCTTCTCGGTGATCGCCGGGCCGGTGGTGTCGAGGACGAACTCGACCGCCTCGGAGGCGTTACCCGCCTCGTCGTAGGCGATCAGGGTGTTCTTGCCCTCCACGGCGCCGAAGCGGCCGGGCTTCACGTCGTTGACGTCGGACCACGTGTTGTTGGTCAGGTCCTTGACGACGCCGTTGATGGTGACCTTGTCGACGTTGAAGCGGTCGTACAGCTTGAAGGACTTCGACCTCGAGATCGCCGGGGCCTCATCCTTCACCGTGACGGTCGGGCCGGTCTGGTCCAGGATGAACGTGATCTCGGTGGTGTTGCCGAGCTCGTCGTAGGCGACCAGGGTGTTCTCGCCCTCGACCGCGCCGTAGCGTCCCGGCTTGATGTCGTTGACGTCCGACCACACGTTGTTGGTGAGGTCCTTGGTCACGCCGTTGATGGTGACCTTGTCGACACGGCGCGGGTCGTGGAGCTTGAACGACTTGCTCTGTCCGGCCTTGCCGGCGGCGCCCTTGTCGGTGATCTCCGGCCCGGTGGTGTCGAGGATGAACTCGACGGGCGCCGAGGCGTTGCCGGCCTCGTCGTAAGCGACGAGCGTGTTCTTGCCCTCCACGGCGCCGTAGCGGCCGGGCCTGATGTCGTTGATGTCGGACCACACGCTGTTGGTGAGGTCCTTGGTGACCCCGTTGATGGTGACCTTGTCGACGCGGCGGGCGTCGAACAGCTTGAAGGACTTCGACTGCGCCGCCGCACCGGCGGTGCCCTTGTCGGTGACGGTCGGAGCGGTCCCGTCGACCACGAAGTCGTACGTCGAGGTGGTGGCCACGTTGCCGACCGAGTCGAGCCCGTTGTAGCGCAGCGTGTAGGCGCCGTCAGGCAGGTTCGCCGGCACCGAGAGCGAACCACCAGCAGACTGGAACGACTTGAACAGCGCGCCGTCGCGGTAGATGTTGCCGACGGTCTTCGCCACCGCGTGGTCGTCGGTCGTCTGCAGGTCGAAGACGAACCCGGGGCGCACCAGCGGCGTCGGGTTGAGCAGGGTGGTGACCGGCTTGACGAAGTCGCAGACGTAGGCCTCGGGCACGTCGGTGATCGTGCGGGTGTCGACCTTCGTGGGCCAGCCGGTGGGGGCGTACCGCACCCAGGCGGCGTCCTCGGCGCTCGTCGACCCGGCAGGCTTGCCGGTGTAGTAGACGACGGTGTCGGGCTCGTCGTAGGCGGCGACGTCGACGACCTCCTCGTCGTAGGCCGCCTTGTCGACGACGGTGATCATCTTGTCGAGCGAGGGCGTACGGAACCAGCCCTTACCGGGGTTCCAGCTCTCGGAGTCCTTGAACTCGACCTTCCCGGTGGAGCGCTGGGTGAAGGCGTACCCACCCGGCGCCACCTCCTCGTGGGTCTCGGCCTCGTGGTGCACGACGCGGGTGACCGCATCGTGGTGAGCGCCGGGGACGGTCTTGGCGTATCGCGACTCGGTGTGGGTGACCGCGGCGATCGTCTCGACGAGCTTCGGCGAGACGGCGGTGCACTCCGCGGTCGCCGCGTAGCCGGGCGAGAACGCGCTGCCGACGCCGACGATGGCGGTGGTGGAGAGTCCGAGCGCGGCGATGCGCACGATGTGTTGCTTCATGGGCGAGTTCTTCTCTACTGACGACTGGGTCGCAGGCGCACGGTGAGCTTCTTCCCCCGTGTCGAACGCCTGCGGGCCGTCGCCAATGTGAGGTAGAGACCCGCCATGCCGGTTTTACATGCCGGAGCCATCCCTTCTATTGGGGATGCGCCCGATTTCGCCCGCGGAGGGCTCGGTCAGGGTGTTGGAGCCGAGATTCGCTGCATCACGTAGCCGATGACGACCAGCATCGTCAGGCTGCTGATGGCGAGGCCGGCGACCGCGGCCCAGCGGCCGCGACGCTTGTCGTCGGCGGTGCGCGCCAACCCGAAGATGCCGAGGACGAACCCCAGCGGGCTGCACATCAGCACGCTCGCGATCAGCGATGCGACCGATACGCCGTCGAGCGGCACCGAGTAGAGCGACCAGGCGTTGGCCTGTTTCTCGCTCGATGAGGCCGGCTGCTGCTTCGGCGGGGTCTGGGTGCTCTGCTGCTGGGGCACGGACTGGGCAGGAGCGCGCTGAGCGGGAGCGGGCTTGGGCGCGGAGGCCTGCGGTGCAGCCGGCTGAGCGGGAGACGCTGCTGGAGCCGCGGGAGGCGGCTTCGGCGCGCCGCCGCGCTGACGGGAGGACAACGCGGGATTCGCCGCGAGCGTCTGTCGAGCGGCCTGGCGCAGCCGGCTGGCCGAGGGACGTACGCGAGAAGGTGGCGGCACCGAGCCAGGACTGCTGCTGCCGGCCGGAGGGGTGGCCCAGGGCGAGGTCGTGCCCCACTCCGCGCGCCAGCGCCGGTCGCGGCTCAGCGGGGGAGTGCCCGAAGGCGACTCCGGGGCGCTGCCCACGGGCTCGCCGGGGCCGGCCTCGCGGCGGCGCCGGGCGAGCTCTTCGTCGAGGGTCGCCCTGGCGGCCGGGTCGAGCAGGACGTCGCGAGCCCGGTTGATGCGCATCATCAGCTCACCGTCGGCGGCCATACCACCCCGATCCGGGTGATACTGCTTCGCCAGCTCACGATGACGGGCGCGCACGGCCGCGTCGTCCGCGTCCGGTCCGATCTGGAGCACGGCGTAGGCGTCGATGAACTTTCCGCTCACTCAGCGCCCCCCACGCACAGTCCTTCGGTTGTCACCATCTCCACCTGGCGTCCACGCCAGGTGACCAAGAAATCCTAGAGCAGATGCGCCGAGATGATGGCTTCGCCACGGAACAATTCGACTCAGAACGAGTCGAGGGCCGCCCTGAAGGGCGGCCCTCGAAAGTGGAGCGGACGACGAGGCTCGAACTCGCGACCTCAACCTTGGCAAGGTTGCGCTCTACCAACTGAGCTACGTCCGCTTGCGAGAAGAACAGTAGCGGATGTTGCTCGTTCACCTCCAACTGGGGGTACCGCGTGTCACGAACCCTCTTCAGGGGCCTCGGCCGGAGGCGTACGTCGCTCGATCTGCTCCAGCAGCTGAGCGACCTGGGCCTGGTGGGCGGTCTTGAGATCCTCGAGGCGTTCGCGCGCGTGGGCGCGCTCGCGCTCCAGCTCGGCGCGGGTGGCGTCCCGGTCCGCCTTGGCGGCTGCCTCGCTGCCGCGCAGGTCGGCGACCTGCTCCCGAAGCGCATCGATCTGCTCGTCGGCAGAGGCCAGCTGCGTACGCAGCTCGGTGATCGTCGACTCGGCGCCGGCTGCCGCCTTCTCGGCTGCCTTCTTCTCAGCGGACAGCTGCTCCTGCAGCCGGGCCGTCGCCTTCTCGGCGTGGTCGGCGCGGGCAGTCTCGCTGCGGCGGCGCTGCACCGCCGCGTCGCGCTCGGCCTTCGTCTTCTCCAGGGCCTCCGTCAGCGCTGCTCGAGAGGTCGTGATCTCCGCGACCTGCTTCTCGAGTCTCGCGACGGTCGCTTCGGCCCGTTCGGCCGCCGCCGACGCCTCGGCCTGGACCATCTCCAGCTCTGCCTGCGCGGCCTGGCGGGACTCATCGGCCGCCGCGGTCGCCGCCAGCGCCTCCCGCAGCACCTCGGCCGAGCGCTCCGACTCCTCCAATGCCTCCGCGGCAGCGGCATCGGCCTCGTCACGCTCCGCCTCGGCGGCGCGCTGCGCCTGCTCGGCACGCACCGCCCGGGCGCTCGCGGCCGCGATCTGCTCCTGCGCCTCGCTCTGAACGGTGGCGATCTGAGCCTCAGCGGCGGTCAGGTCGCCGAGCGTACGCAGCTCCTCCAGCGCCTTCGGGAGCTGGTCGAGGAACCTGTCGGCGAGCTGGGTCAGCTGGGTCGTGATCTCCGTGGCCCGCTGTTGGGCTGCCTGCACCGGGCGCGACGTCTCCTCGGGGGAGCGGCTCACTGCGAGGCGCTGCAGACGCTTCCGCTCGCGCCACGCCGCTGCGCGGTTGTGGGTGGGGTCGTCGCAGTACTCCGGCGGGCGCCCGCTCCCGTTCTCCGAGGACGCTGCGGGCAGGGGACAGCCAGGGAACCGGCAGGGCTTCTCTTCGGAGGCAACCGTCTGAGTCATTACGTCATCATAGCGTGACGAAAGACGAAACACAGACGGAAAAGATCCCGGAAAGTGATCCCGTCGCGGGCACAACATAACTGGCATTATGATGTGTGCTCGTGAGCGCCATCGAGCACCGTCCCCAGAGCCCCGGCCCGGCCCTCGCGGTGACGGAATCCGTCCGCGAGCTCTTCCTCGAAGACCTGGGGGAGCTACCCCACGAGAAGAGGGCCGAAGCGCTCGCCCGACGGTTCCTGCTGTCGTACGCAGGACACACCCGCGCCGCCTACGGCCGCGACCTCGCCGACTGGTTCGGCTGGTGCGCCGCCCTCGAGATCGACCCCCTCGCCGCGAACCGGGCGATGGTGGACGGTTATGCCCGCCACCTGGAGACCCGCCGGAGCCCCGCCACGATCGCCCGCCGCCTCTCCGCCATCGCCGGGTTCTACCGCTACGGCGTGGCGGAAGGCGTGCTGAGCACCTCCCCGGCCGAGCACGTCAAGCGCCCCAAGACCAGCAACGACTCCCAGACGCTGGGCATGGACAGGGGAGAGGCCAAGGCCTTCCTCGCCGCCGCGCGCGACCACTCCAGCAGGGCGGCCGCTCTGGTCACCCTCCTGCTCCACGACGGTCTGCGCATCTCCGAGGCCCTCGGCGCCGACGTGACCGACCTCAGCCACTCCCGCGGCCATCGCATCCTGACGATCACCCGCAAGGGCGGTGCCCGTCGCGACGTCGTCCTCAACCCGGCCACCTCGCAGGCTCTCGACACCTACCTCGACGCCCGCGCCGACGGCCCCGTCTTCGTGACGAGCACCGGCAACCGCTGGCACCGCTCCGAGGCCTTCCGCCTCATTCGCAAGCTCGGCGCCGCGGCTGGCATCGAGCACAGCGACAAACTCTCCCCGCACAGCCTGCGCCACACGTTCGTCACGCTCGCCCGCGAGGCCGGCGTACCTCTCGAAGACGTCCAGGACGCCGCCGGCCACGCCGACCCTCGCACCACCCGCCGCTATGACCGCGGCCGCCACAACCTGGACCGCCACCCCGCATACGCCCTAGGAGCCTTCCTGTCCGACTGACCCACCCACCGAAACGTCAGAAATCGACGCCGAAACGTCAGAAATCGACCGCGAGACGGCACAAACCGTGACCACTCGCCGTCGATTTCTGACGTCTCGGCCGCAATAACTGACGTCTCGGCGGTAGCCTCGAAAGCCCGGTCCGCGTGGCGAAGGAGATTCGGTCATGAGTCAGGAATTCACCAGCGACTACGTGGTGGTCGGGGCGGGATCGGCGGGGGCCGTGGTCGCGGCGCGGCTGAGCGAGGATCCGAGCGTTCACGTGACGCTCCTCGAGGCCGGGCCTCGCGACAAGAGCATGAAAATCAGCGTCCCGGCGGCGTTCTCGAAGCTCTTCCGCACCGAGCTCGACTGGGACTACCACACCGAGCCGCAGCCGGAGCTCGGTGGCCGACGGATCTACTGGCCCCGTGGCCGGATGCTCGGTGGATGCTCCTCGATGAACGCGATGATGTGGGTCAAGGGGCTCCAGGCCGACTACGAGGAGTGGGGCGTGGCGGCAGGGCCCGAGTGGGGCTGGGATGCGGTCAAGCAGGCCTATCTCGCGCTCGAGGACGTCGAGAACCCCACCGGCCTGGACGGCACCGGCGGCCCGATGCGAGTGGAGCAGCAGCGCAGCCCGCGGCCCTACACCGAGTCCTTCCTCGAGGCCGCCGCACAGGCCGGCTATCCGCGCGGGCGGGCCAACGGCCCCAACCCCGAGGCGTACGTGGAGACGATGGTCACCCAGCGGCGAGGTGCCCGCTGGAGCACTGCCTCTGCCTACCTCAAGCCCGCAGCGAGGCGCGCGAACCTGAAGGTCGTCACCGACGCCCTGGTCTCCCGGGTGGCCTTCGACGGCGACCGTGCCACCGGAGTCGAGGCCGTCGTCGACGGCGAGAAGACCACGATCACGGCGCGCCGCGAGGTGATCCTCTCGGGTGGTGCGATCAACACGCCACAGGTGCTGATGCTCTCCGGGATCGGCCCGGCCGCCCACCTGAGGGAGCACGGCATCGACGTCGTCCGTGACTCCGCCGAGGTCGGCGAGAACCTCGCCGACCACCTCGTCGCCGGCATCGGCTGGGAGGTCGAGCAGGGCTCGCTCGCGACTGCTGAGGCGCCCCGTCACCTGGTCAACTACCTGCTGCGCCGGCGGGGCATGCTCACCTCCAACGTCGGCGAGGCCTACGGCTTCCTCCGTTCGCGGCCCGGGCTGAAGGCCGCCGACATCGAGATGATCTTCGCCCCGGTCGGCTTCTTCGACGAAGGACTGGTGCCGTTCGCCGGCGAGGCCGTCGTCGCCGGTCCGATCCTGGTCGATCCGGCCAGCCGCGGCCGGGTCACGCTCGCCTCGACCGACCCGGCCGACAAGGCGATCATCGACCCGCGCTATCTCACCGACCCCGAGGGGAAGGACCGCGCCGCGCTCGTCGAGGGCGTCCGGGTCGCGCTCGACATCGCCTCCCAGCCGGCGCTCAAGCCGATCCTCGGCCGGATGCTGCGCCCTGACCTCCCCGACGGTGCGACCGCCGAGGAGGTCGCCACCGCGCTCCTCGAGCGACACACGCACACCCTCTACCACCCGACCGGCACCTGCCGGATGGGCACCGACGAGGCGAGCGTGGTCGACCCTCAGCTGCGGGTACGCGGCGTGGAGAACCTCCGCGTCGCCGACGCCTCCGTCATGCCCCGGATCGTGCGCGGCCACACCAACGCACCCGCCATCCTGATCGGTGAGCGCGCAGCGGAGATCATCGCCAAGGCCTGAGCCCGGCAGACACCCGGCCAGACCCTTGGACCCATGCGTGACTCAGGTCACACTGGACCCATGACGGATTCCTACGCCGCAGGCGAGACGACCACCCCCCTGCTCGAGGAGACGATCGGCGCGAGCTTCGACCGCACCGTCTCCCGCTTCGGCGACCGCGAGGCGCTGGTCGAGGTGGCGACCGGCCGCCGCTGGACGTACGCCGAGTTGAGCCGTGACGTCGACGCCCTGGCCGTCGGCCTGCGCAGGGCCGGGATCCAGAAGGGCGACCGGGTCGGCATCTGGGCGCCCAACTGCGCCGAGTGGACCCTGACCCAGTTGGCGACGGCGAAGATCGGCGCGATCCTGGTCAACATCAACCCGGCCTACCGCACCCACGAGCTGGCCTACGCGCTGACCAAGTCGAGCATCAGGCTGCTGATCTCGGCGCAGGAGTTCAAGACCTCCGACTACCGCGCGATGGTGGCCGAGGTGTGCGGCGACTGCCCCGACCTCGAGCAGACCGTCTTCATCGGCGACCCGGAGTGGACCGCCCTTCTCGAGGCCGGCGCCGGCGAGAGCCTGGCCGACCACGTCACCGAGGAGCTGAGCTCGGAGGACCCGATCAACATCCAGTACACCTCGGGCACCACCGGCTACCCCAAGGGCGCCACCCTGAGCCATCGCAACATCCTCAACAACGGCTACTTCACCACCGAGACGATCGGCCTCACCGAGCAGGATCGGCTGGCGATCCCGGTGCCCTTCTACCACTGCTTCGGCATGGTGATGGGCAACCTCGGCTGCATCACCCACGGAGCCACGATGGTCATCCCGGGGCCGGCCTTCGACCCGGCCACCACGCTGAGGACCGTCCAGGACGAGCGCTGCACGGCGGTCTACGGCGTACCGACGATGTTCATCGCCATGCAGAACCACCCCGACTTCGCCACCTTCGACCTGAGCACGCTGCGCACCGGGATCATGGCCGGCAGCCCGTGCCCGGTCGAAGTGATGAAAAGGTGCGTCAACGAGATGCACATGAGCGAGGTCTCGATCGCCTACGGCATGACCGAGACCTCGCCGGTCTCCACCCAGACCCGGATGGACGACGACCTCGAGCACCGCACCGCGACCGTCGGCCGGGTCCACCCGCACGTCGAGGTGCGCGTCGTCGACCCCACCACCGGCGAGATCCTGCCGCGCGGGGAGGCCGGTGAGCTGCAGACCCGCGGCTACTCGGTGATGCTCGGCTACTGGGACGACGAGGAGAAGACCCGCGCCGCGATCGACGACGAGGGCTGGATGCACACCGGCGACCTCGCCGTCATGAACGACGACGGCTACTGCAACATCGTCGGCCGCATCAAGGACATGGTGATCCGAGGCGGCGAGAACATCTACCCGCGCGAGATCGAGGAGTTCCTCTACACCCACCCCGACATCGAGGACGTCCAGGTGATCGGCGTCCCCGACGAGAAGTACGGCGAAGAGCTCTGCGCCTGGGTCCGGCTGCGCCCCGGCGCCGAGCGGATGACGGCCGAGAGTCTCAGGACGTACGCCACGGGCAAGCTCGCCCACTACAAGATCCCGCGCTACGTCCTGGTCGTCGAGGAGTTCCCGATGACCGTGACCGGCAAGGTCCGCAAGGTCGAGATGCGGGAGAAGACCGTCTCCGAGCTCGGGCTGTGACTGTCAGGTCAACGACGCCGCCGCGACCGCGGTGCCGTCGTCGTCCAGGGTGATCTCGACCCGCTCGACATCGGTGATCGGCACGGCGGAGGAGGCGTCCAGACCGAGCGTCTCGCCGCCGGCCCACGTCCACGACCCGGCGACGGTGCGAGAGCCGTCGCGACCGACCAGCACCAGGTCGTACTTGACCGGCTCGCCCTGGTAGTCGGCTGAAGACGGCGGGCTCTGCCCGGGCTTGGGCGGGTAGTGGCAGCTCCAGGTGAGCTTGGTGCCCCACGACGTCGGGGTGACGACGAGCTGGGCCCACATGTCGACGCTGCCCACGGGGCGCAGGTCGACGGTGCGTACGTTCGGGTCGGCGGGGGTCGAGGAGGTCGGCGTCGCCGTCGGCTCGGTGCCGTCGCGGTCCAGCAGCAGCCCGCCGATCGCGGTGCCACCGGCCAGGAGCACGACGGCAGCTGCCGCGGCGAGCACCCGGCGGCGCAGCCGCGACCTGCGTACGGCCCCGGCGAGCTCGGCCACCGGCGGCACCGGGACCTCGGCGGCAGGACCCTCGAGCAGCTCCTCGGCCTCAGAGCGCGGAAGCGCCCCGAGCAGACCGGGCATCCCGGCCAGCTCGGCAACGGCGTCGCGGCACGCGCCGCAGCTGCTCAGGTGTCGCTCGTAGGCCCGCCGGTCGCTCGGGCTCAGCGCGCCGAGGACGTAGGACGCGTCCCACTCGGCGAACGTCTCGTGTGCGGAGGCGTCCAGGTCGTCGTTCATGAGGTGACCCCCTTCTCTTGCAGGGCGAGACGCAGGGCTCGCAGACCGTAGTGCAACCGAGACTTGACCGTGCCGGGCGGGATCTCGAGCTCGCGGGCGAGCTCGTTGACCGACCGGCCGCCGTAGTAGGCACCGACGACCACCGCCCGGTGGTCGGGGGAGAGCGCGAGCAGCGCGTCGGCGACGACCCAGGAGTCCAGGACGGCCTGGGTCTGGTCGGCGCGCGTCTGGTCGGCCCGGCTGTGCTCGGGCGGCGACTCCGTGGCGTACTCCCGCTTGCGGCGGGCGCTGCGCAGGTCGTCGATGACGAGGTTGCGGGCGGTGGTGAACAGCCAGGCGCGTACGCCCTCGTCGGAGCGTTGCAGCACCGCCGGGTTGCGCCAGGCGCGCAGCAGCGTCTCCTGCACCACGTCGCGTGCCTCCTCGGCGTCGCCGGTGCGGCGGGCGACGTAGCGGTAGAGCGCCTCCGAATGGGCGTCGTGCACCGCTACCAGCAGCTCGTCCTCCGCGCCCATGTCACCTCCTCGCACGACCCAAGCGTCCCAGACCTCCAGACCGCCCCGCTCAGCCCTTGACCAGGGCGAGCGAGAACTCGACGCTGCCGGACTCCTCGACCCGCACGAAGCCGAGATCGGGCGCGTCCACGTCGAAGTCGGAGAAGACGATCGGTACGCTGCCGACGACCTGGAGCTCGCGGGCGCCGTCGCCGCCGACCTCCGCGTCGACCGTGACCGTCTTGGTCTCGCCGTGCACGGTGAGGTCGCCGACGAGCTCGACCGCGGTGGCGCCGTCGGCGAGGGCAGCAGGTTCGGTCAGCTCGAAGGTGGCGGTGGGGAACTCCTCGGCCTCGATCGCGTTCTCGCGGAAGTAACCGTCGCGGTTGCCGGAGTCGGTGGCGATCGTGGCGACCTTCACCTCGATGCTCGCCTCGGTGACCTCGCCCTCGGCGAGGGTGACCTCCCCGGTCACGTCCTCGGTGCGGCCGGTGACGGTGACGTCCTTGCCCCGCAGCACCTCGTCGACGCGGTAGCCGGCGTAGGAGCCGTCGGCGACGGTCCAGGTGCCGCTGCTCTCGCCGGCCACCGCCGGGGCCGCCGATGCGCTGAGGCTGGGTTCGTCCGCCGCTGCCTTCTCGGCCCGGTCCGCGTACCAGCCCGGCCCGAAGATCACTGCGACTCCGCCGACCACGACCACTGCCGCACCGACCCCGATGGCTGCTTTCGTACGTGTCCGCACGCCGTTTCCTCTCGCCTGGAGGCCGACCCGATGACGGCCTTCACCTCTACTACGGGGCGCCGGGGTGAACGGTTCAGACGACTTTCCGAGACGGGTGACACAATCGGCAGCGCGCCCGATCGACCCCAAGGAGACTCCCCATGCCCCAGACCCCGCTCGAGCTCTTCGGCACCGAGGCCCTCATCGGCGAGGAGGACCGCGCGATCCGCGACACGGTGCGATCCTTCGCGGAGAAAGAGATCCAGCCCCACCTCGCCGACTGGTTCGAGGCCGGCGACGTCCCGGTCCGCGAGCTGGCCCCTGAGCTCGGCAAGCTGGGCGTGCTCGGGATGCATCTGGAGGGCTACGGCTGTGCGGGCACCTCGGCCACGGCGTACGGCCTGGCCTGCATGGAGCTCGAGGCCGCCGACTCCGGGATCCGCTCGCTGGTCTCGGTGCAGGGCTCGCTGGCGATGTTCGCGATCTGGAAGTGGGGGAGCGAGGAGCAGAAGCAGGAGTGGCTGCCGAAGATGGCGGCGGGTGAGGCGATCGGCTGCTTCGGGCTGACCGAGCCCGACTTCGGTTCCAACCCGGCCGGGATGCGCACGCGCGCCCGTCGTGATGGTGCGGGAGAGGGTGCCGACTGGATCCTCTCCGGCACCAAGATGTGGATCACCAACGCCCCGGTCGCCGACGTCGCCGTCGTGTGGGCGCAGACCGACGAAGGCCCGGACGGCAAGGGCGTGCGCGGCTTCGTGGTCCCCACCGACACCCCCGGTTTCTCGGCCCCGGTGATCAAGCAGAAGCTCTCCCTGCGCGCCTCGGTGACCGGCGAGATCGTGCTCGACGAGGTACGCCTCCCCGCCTCAGCCGCATTTCCCGAGGTCAGGGGGCTGAAGGGTCCGCTGTCGTGCCTCAACGAGGCCCGCTTCGGCATCGTCTTCGGCGCCGTCGGCGCTGCCCGCGACTGCCTCGAGTCCGCCATCGCGTACGCCGCCTCCCGCGAGATCTACGACAAGCCGCTCTCCGGCTTCCAGATCACCCAGACCAAGCTCGCCGACATGAGCCTCGAGCTCGGCAAGTCGATGCTCCTGGCCCTCCAGCTGGGGCGCCTCAAGGACGAGGGCACTCTCCGCCCCGAGCAGATCTCCCTCGGCAAGCTCAACAACGTCCGCGAGGCCATCGCCATCGCCCGCGAGTGCCGCACCATCCTCGCCGCCGCCGGCGTCACGCTCGAATACCCGATCCTGCGCCACGCCAACAACCTCGAGTCCGTCCTGACCTACGAGGGCACCAGCGAGGTCCACCAGCTCATCATCGGTCAGGCGCTGACCGGGGAGTCCGCCTTCCGCTGAGGACTGGACCGGTGAGCAGTGCGAACGAAAATTCGTCCGTACGAGACGGACGTTCGCCGTCGTGCAGTCAGCGCACCAGCATGAGGATCGCCGCGCCGATCCCGACGACGACGATGAGCGAGCGCAGGACGGTGGCGGGGAGACGGCGGCCGATGTGGGAGCCGACGTAGCCGCCGATGACCGAGCCTGCGGCGAGGAGGCCGACGGCCCGCCAGTCGAGGTCGGCGATGGCCAGGAAGATGATGGTCGCGACGACGTTGGAGGCCATCACCGCGAAGGTCTTCAGCGCGTTGACGGTGCGGAACTCGAGGTCGGTGCCGAGGCCGAGGACGGCCATCATCATCACGCCTGAGCCCGCGCCGAAGTAGCCGCCGTAAAGACCGGTCAGGGTGGCGAAGACGCCCGTGCCGGGGGAGACCCGCAGTCGTGGCTCGCTGTGGCCGGTGTGCTCGCGGACGAAGCGGCTCAGCCGGGGCTGTACGCCGACGAGCACGCAGGTGCCGAGGATCAGCCACGGGACGACCGACTCGAAGACGGATCCCGGGAGCCACAGGAGCAGCAGGGACCCGGCGATGCTGCCGGTGCCGGCGGTGATCAGCACGGCGGCGGTGACGCCGGGATGCTCGGCGAGCTCCCGCCGGTAGCCGAAGGAGCCGCTGAGCCCGGCCGGCGTCATCCCGACGGTGTTGGAGGTGTTCGCGACCACCGGTGGGAGGCCGACGGCGACCAGGACGGGAAAGCTGAGCAGGGAGGCGACGCCGACGGTGGAGGTCAGGATGCCTGCACCCAGGCCCGCGGCCAGCACCGCGAGCTGGTCGAGCCCCGTCATGCATCCCCGCGCAGCAGCGCGACGTCGCTGACCAGCATCACGTGGCCGTGCATCGCGGCCGCGGCGGCCTCGGCGTCACCGGCGGAGATCGCGTCGGCGATCTTCTGGTGGCCGGCCAGTGAGGAGCGGGGCCGGTCGGGCTGGGAGAGCGACTCGATCCGGGTCTCGCGGATGAGCTCGCTGATCTCGGTCATCATCTGCTCGAGCAAGGGGGAGTGGGCGGCCTCGGTGACGGCACGGTGGAACAGCTCATCACCCTGGACGCCGCGTCCGCCGGCCTCGATGTCGCGCTCCATCGCCTTCAGGGCGGCGGCGATGCGTTCGAGATCCTGCTGCGTACGCCGCTGGGCGGCCAGCGCGGCGATCTTGGTCTCCAGCGCGTCCCGTGCCTCGATGACGTCGGGGATCCGCTCGGCGTGGGCGCGGATGGCGTCGGTGATCCGCTCGGCCCGCGGCTTGTCGGTGAGCACGGTCCCGTCGCCGTGACGCACGGCGACGACGCCGATCACCTCCAGCGCGACGAGCGCCTGGCTGAGGGTCGCGCGGCTGACCCCGAGGCTGGTGGCGAGCTGCCTCTCCGGCGGCAGGCGGTCGCCCGCCTTCAGGTCGTTCTCCGAGATCCAGGCGGTGATCTGCTCGGCGACCTGCTCGTAGAGGCGGGTTCGCTGGAGCGGGCGTGGAAAGCGCGCGGACTCACTCATGGCTACAGGGTATTGACGTTCCGCCGATTGTCCTATTGGCTAGGCCACTGAGCCGTCTGTGATCCGAGTCACACAGGCGCCGGTTGGGGGCCAACAGGAGGAGAAGTCCGATGGGACCTGAATGGGTGGCGATCATCGCGCTGGTCGCCTTGTTCGTGGCCGGCACGCTGCTGCCGATCAACATGGGAGCCCTGGCGTACGTCGCGGCATGGCTCGTCGGGATGTTCGCGCTGAATCTCGACGAGAAGGAGATCCTGGCCGGCGTCAGCGCCGACCTGATCCTGACGCTGATAGGTGTCACCTATCTGTTCGCGATCGCTCGCAACAACGGCACGGTCGACCTGATCGTCAGCAAAGCGGTGCAAGCGGTGGGCGGCAGGGTCGCCCTCATCCCGTGGGTGATGTTCGGCGTGACGGCCCTGCTGACCGCGATGGGCGCCGCCAGCCCGGCAGCCTGCGCGATCATCGGCCCGGTCGCGCTCGGCTTCGCGGGCCGCTACAAGATCAACCCGCTGATGATGGGCATGTTCGTCGTCCACGGCGCCCAGGGCGGCGGCTTCTCGCCGATCAGCATCTACGGCACCATCACCAACTCGGTCATGGTCGACAACGGCCTGCCGGCCAGCGAGATGACGGTCTTCCTGACCAGCCTGGCGGTCAACCTGATCATGGCGACGATCCTCTTCTTCGCCCTCGGCGGGCGGAGCCTGATGAGCATGCGCCTCGACCCCGACGAGGCACGCAACGCCGCCGCCGGCGTACCCGAGGAGCTGAACGAGGGCGGCGTGACCGTCCCGGCCCGTGGGTACGGCACGGTCGCGCCGACCGGGACCAAGCCGGGCATCCGCACCGAGCAGGTCCTGACCCTGGCCGCCTTCGTGATCGTGGCCGCCGTCGCGCTCTTCTTCGACAAGAACATCGGCTTCGCCTCGATCACCGCGGCGACCGTCCTGGCAGCTCTCTCGCCGAGCCAGCACAAGGACGCGATCCGCCAGATCGCCTGGCCGACCGTGCTGCTGGTCGCCGGCGTCTCGACGTACGCCACGATCCTCAACACCGCCGGGTCGCCGGAGTTCGTGGGTGGCTGGGCAGCCGGCCTGGGCGTCGCCGCCATCGGCGCGCTCGTGCTCTGCTACGTCGGCGGGGTCGTCTCGGCCTTCGCCTCCTCGACCGCGCTGCTCCCGATCATCATCCCGATCTCGGTGCCGCTGATCGCCGAGGGCGGGATCTCGGCTGCCATGTTCGTGGCGGCGCTGGCGATCTCCTCGACGATCGTCGACGTGAGCCCGTTCTCCACCAACGGTGCGCTGATGCTGGCCAACCGGCCCGAGACGATCACCGAGGAGCGCTACTACAAGCAGATCCTCGGCTACAGCGTCATCGTCGTGCTCGTCGGTCCGCTCCTCGTCTGGGCCACCATGGTCCTCCCGGGCTGGTGACACGTATGCGTGGACCGCTCGACGACGTGACCGTCCTCGACCTCTCCCGGGCCCTGGCCGGACCGCACGCCGCGATGATGATGGGCGACCTCGGCGCCCGGGTCATCAAGGTGGAGGCGCCCGGCCACGGCGACGACACCCGCGGCTGGGGCCCGCCGTTCGTGGGGGAGGAGGGGCAGCGGGAGGCGACGTACTTCCTCTCCGCCAACCGCAACAAGGAGTCGATCACCCTCGACCTCAAGGACGCCGCCGACAAGGAGGTGCTGCTGGGCCTCGTCGACCGTGCCGACGTGCTCATCGAGAACTTCCGCACCGGCGTCCTGGAGCGGCTCGGCCTCGGCATCGGCGAGCTCCAGGCTCGCAACCCGCGGCTCGTGGTGCTCTCGATCACCGGTTTCGGCCACGACGGACCGGAGGGCGGACGCTCCGGCTACGACCAGATCGCCCAGGGCGAGGCCGGCCTGATGTCGATCACCGGCTCCGGCCCCGATGACCCCCAGCGGGTCGGCACCCCCATAGCCGACCTGCTGGCCGGGATGTACGGCGCCTACGGCCTGCTCGCTGCTCTCCACGAGCGCGACCGCACCGGCCGTGGCACCGTCGTCCGCACCTCGCTGCTCTCGGCCGTCGTCGGGGTGCACGGCTTCCAGGGCACCCGTTGGACGGTGGCCGGTGAGGTCGGCCGGGCGCAGGGCAACCACCACCCGAGCATCTCGCCGTACGGCCTGTTCCGCTGCGCCGACGGCACCGTGCAGATCGCGGTCGGGAGCGAGGGACTGTGGCGGCGCTTCTGCACCGCCTTCGACATCTCGCCCGACCTGGAGGGGATGGCCACCAACCCCGAGCGGGCCGCCAACCGGGAGAAGGTCGTCGAGCTCGTCGAGAGCCTCTTCGCACCGTGGCCGGCCGAGGAGCTGCTGGCGAAGCTGGCCGACGCCGGGGTCCCGGCCGGCAAGGTGCGGTCCCTCGACGAGGTGTACGCCTGGGAGCAGACCGCCAGCCAGGGACTGCTGATCGATGTCGACCACGCGACCCTCGGCCACCTCACCCTGCCCGGACCGCCGCTACGGTTCTTCGCCGAGGGCGAGGACGTCACCCCGTCCGGCCACGCGGCGCCACCGACGCTCGACCAGCACGGCACCGATCTGCGTACGTGGGTGGCCGACGGCTCCTGAGCCCGGAGCACGGGGGCGCCCGGCTGGGATACTGCTGGCAGCGCCCCCTCCGGAAGGAGCACGACCATGGCTGACGAGCCGGGCGACGGCCATCTTCGGCTGGGCACCGCACGCGGACGATGGGTGCTCGCGACCACGGTCCTGGGGTCGGGTCTGGCGATGCTCGACTCGACCGTGGTCAACGTCGCCCTCGGCCGGATCGGGGAGGATCTCGACGCGGGCTTCTCCGGGCTGCAGTGGACGGTCAACGCCTATACGCTGAGCCTCGCCGCGCTCATCCTCCTCGGCGGCTCGCTCGGTGACCGCTTCGGTCGCCGCCGGGTCTTCCTCGTCGGCGTGGTCTGGTTCGCCGCCGCGTCGCTGCTGTGCGGGCTCGCTCCCGACATCGGGCTGCTGATCGCGGCGCGCGGCCTGCAAGGGGTCGGCGGCGCGCTGCTGACGCCGGGGAGCCTGGCGATCATCGCGGCGTCCTTCCATCCCGAGGACCGGTCCGCCGCGGTCGGCGCCTGGTCGGGTCTCAGCGGGATCGCGGCGGCGGTCGGCCCGCTGGTCGGCGGTTGGCTGGTCGAGCTCGACTGGCGGCTGGTCTTCCTCGTCAACGTCCCCGTCGCGGTGCTCATCGTCGTCGTCGCGACCCGGCACGTACCGGAGAGCCGCGACCCGGAAGCCGGCGATCGCCTCGACCTGACCGGCACCGTGCTCGCGGCGGCCGCGCTCGGCGCGCTGACCTTCGGCCTGACCCGCGCCGGCGAGGTGGGCTTCGCCGGCGCAGCGGCCGCGACGGTTGCCGTCGGGGTCGCGGGTCTGGTCGCCTTCGTGGTCGTCGAGGGCCGCTCGACCCACCCGCTGGTGCCGCTCGAGCTCTTCCGCAACCCGCAGTTCAGCGCGGCGAATGCCGTGACCCTGCTCGTGTACGCCGCCCTCGGTGTGATCTTCGTGCTGCTCGTCCTCCAGCTTCAGGTCGTCAGTGGCTGGACACCTCTGGCGGCGGGTTCGGCGCTGCTGCCGGTGACCGTGGTGATGCTGCTCTTCTCGGCGCGAGCGGGCGCGCTCGCGCAGCGCATCGGCCCGCGGCTGCCGATGACCGTCGGACCGCTGCTCGCCGCCGGCGGCGCACTCTGGATGGGCCGGATCGGTGTGGACGCGTCGTACGTGCCCGACGTCCTCGCGCCCGTGCTGCTCTTCGCCGTCGGCCTCACCCTGCTGGTCTCGCCGCTCACCGCGACCGTGCTCGACGCCGCCGACGACCGCCACGCCGGCATCGCCTCCGGCGTGAACAACGCGATCGCCCGGACCGCCGGGCTGCTGGCCGTCGCGGTCGTCCCCGCTGCGGTCGGCATCGCCGGCGACGACTACACGGACCCGAGCACCTTCGACGACGGCTTCGGCGCGGCGATGATCATCAACGCGAGCCTGCTGGTCCTCGGCGCGGTGCTCGCCGTGCTCTTCGTTCGCCGCCCGCTCGCCGCCGCGACCTCGCCGGACGAGCATCGGATGCACATCGAGACGTGCCCGCACTGCGGCGTGAGCGGCACCCAGCTGCACCCGGCCGACCACGACCACTGAGCTCATCGCTGCCGGTAGGTCACCCGCCGCACCAGCGTCTCGAAGGGTCCACGGAGACGGGCGCGGCTCATCCATCCGGCCAGGCCGACGGTCGCCAGCCAGGTGACGAGGGCGAGGGGTGCGGTCGTGGTCACGGTGAGCTCGTCGGAGAGATCGAGCAGGAACGGCGTGAAGGTCACCGCCCACACCGGTGACTGGATGAGATAGCAGGTCATCGACCGCTGGCCCGTGGCCGCGAGCGAGTCCACGACCACACCACGCCGAGGACCCATCCGCTCGGCCAGGAGCGCGATGAGCGCTGCGTACCCGAACCCACCGAGCACGCCGGTGGCGGTGTGCAGCGCGCCGATGCCGGCGAGGGCGTCGGCCCCGGGCACCTCGATCGCCCCGGCGACCGCCAGTGCGAGCGGCTGCGCGCCGACGACCGCGGCCGCGATCCCGACGGCGGCGGTCGTAATGAGAAGCGCCCGGTGGGCGGCGGGCTGCTCGAGGACGCGGCGGCGCCCGACCCAGAGTCCGACCAGGAACGGGCAGGCGAACCCGAGCGGGCCGAGGAGCGCGACGAACGCGACGCCGGCGATCCGGTCGGTGAGCATCGCCGCAGGATCGGCCGGCAGCATCGCACTGTCCGGCCCCAGCGTGGAGAAGGCGTCCGCGCTCGGCAGCGAGGTCAGCACGAAGAACAGGACCGCCCCCACCAGCAGCCAGCGGTCACGCCAGAAGACCGCCCAGGCGCCCAGCAGCAACAAGATGCCGTACATCGCGAGGAGGTCGCCGACGTAGAAGAGGAAGCCGTCGATCACCCCGATGAGGATCAGGACCCCACTGCGCCGCCACAGCAGCCGCCGCACC
Source organism: Nocardioides luteus (assembly GCF_014648595.1). Lineage (GTDB taxonomy): Bacteria > Actinomycetota > Actinomycetes > Propionibacteriales > Nocardioidaceae > Nocardioides > Nocardioides luteus. Next base: position 399,055 of record NZ_BMRK01000001.1, read on the forward strand.
GCCGGCCGGCCCGCGCCCAACGGGGTCGGCTCGTGCTCGAGGGTCGCCATGTCTTGATCCAAGCGATCCTCGAGTCTCACCGCATCCGTCCAGAGACTCGTTCGACCCCGACTTCGGTATCGGACATGGAGCCCCACGGCGGCGACGGGTCTCGAGGGCATGACCGGCGTGATCCACGGTTACCGAGTTCGGGTGGATGCACCATGGTGGCGTGAGGCCGTGACCTACCAGATCTATCCGCGCTCGTTCGCCGACGCGGACGGTGACGGCACCGGTGACCTCGCCGGAATCACCTCGCGGGTCGACTATCTGGCGGACCTGGGAGTCGACGCGATCTGGCTGTCGCCGTTCTATCCTTCACCCCAGCACGACTACGGCTACGACGTGTCCGACCCGCGCGGCGTCGACCCGCTCTTCGGCACGGTCTCCGACGCCGAGGAGCTGTTGGAGACGGCGCACGAGGCGGGGCTGAAGGTGATCATCGACCTGATCCCCAACCACACCTCGTCAGCGCACCCGTGGTTCGTCGAGGCGCTGCGGGCGAGCCCGGGCTCACCGGAGCGCGAGCGCTACATCTTCCGTGATGGACGAGGTCGAGACGGCGAGGAGCCACCGACGAACTGGCAGTCGGTCTTCGGTCAGCCTGCATGGACCCGCGTCGACGACGGGCAGTGGTACCTCCACATGTTCGACCGGGAGGAGCCCGACCTCAACTGGCGCCACCCCGAGGTGGCCGAGGAGTTCCGCTCGGTGCTGAGGTTCTGGCTCGACCGGGGTGTCGACGGCTTCCGGGTCGACGTCGCCCACGGCCTGGTCAAGGCGCTGCGCGACCAGGAGGTGCCCGAGGGCACAGCGCCGAACTCCGACCCCGCGGTGATGTACGACATCGGTGTCGAGGACGACCCGATGTGGAACCATCCCGAGGTCCACGACGTCTACCGTGACTGGCACGAGGTCGTCTCCGCCTATCCGGGCGACCGGATGCTCGTCGCCGAGGCGTGGACCAAGGGGCCCTCCGACCTGCGGGGTTACCTGCGCACCGACGAGTTCGAGCAGGCGTTCAACTTCAGGTGGCTGCAGTCGCACTGGTCGGCGCAGGAGTTCAACGAGGCGATCCTGTCGACGCTGAAGGCACTGAGCCCTTCGCGCGCCTGGCCGACCTGGGTCCTCTCCAACCACGACGCGGTACGCCACCGCACCCGTTACGGCGACGGCGCCCAGGCGCTGGCCCGGGCCCGGGCGGCGACCTTGACGATGCTTGCGCTCCCGGGGGCTGCGTACCTCTATCAGGGGGAGGAGCTCGGGCTGCCGCACGTCCAGCTGCCGCCGGAGCACCAGCGCGACCCATGGGCCGAGGGCGGGAACGGCCGCGACGGCTGCCGGGTGCCGCTGCCGTGGAGCGGCGACGCCCCACCGTTCGGCTTCGGCCCCGGCGACGAGCAGCCCTGGCTGCCGCAGCCGACCCAGTGGGCGGACCTGACCGTGGCCGCGCAGACCGGCCAGGAGGGCTCGACGCTGGAGTTCTACCGGGCCGCGCTCGCCGCTCGCCGCCGCTACGCCCGCGGAGACAGCGAGATGTGGTTCCTCGACGCCCCCGCGGACGTCATCTCGTTCCGGCGTGGCCGGCTGGTCGTCGTGCTCAACTGTGGGTCGACTCCGACGCCGCTGCCTGACGGCGAGCTCGTGATGTGCAGCGGCGAGAAGCTCGGCTCCGACCTCCCGCCCGACACCGCCGCCTGGCTGCTCGCCGACGGCTGAGCGCCTCCGCCCACCGGCGTCAGCGGCGGTAGACGCGCGCCTCCCACGGCGCCAGCACCGGCCCGCCCTCGGCTCCGAGGGCGACCTCGCCGCGGCACTCCTGAGCGAGATCGCCCAGCTCTGCCTCCTCGCTGCTGAAGTTCGCGAGCACCACCAGCTCGCCGCTCTCGTGACGCCGTCGAAACGCGAAGAGCTGCGGATGGACGTCGTCGAGGAGCGTGAAGTCGCCGTCGACGACCACCGGGTCCTCGTGGCGCAGCCGGATGAGCCTGCGGTAGTGGGAGAGCACCGAGTCTGGGTCGTCCTTCTGCGCGGCGACGTTGATCTCGGTGTGGTTCGGGTTGATCGCGAGCCAGGGATCGCCGGTGGTGAAGCCGGCACCCGGGCCGTCGTCCCACTGCATCGGCGTGCGGCCGTTGTCGCGACACATCGCCCGCAGCGACCGCATCACGTCCTCGGGGTCCTCACCCGCGGCGACCGCCTCGTGGTAGTAGTTCACGCCCTCCACGTCGTCGACCTCGTCGATCGAGACGAACGGGTAGTTCGTCATCCCGATCTCGTCGCCCTGGTAGACGAACGGGGTCCCGCGCTGGAGATGGAGCACGGTCGCGAGCAGCTTGGCCGACTCGGTCCGCCAGCGGCCGTCGTCACCGTAGCGGGAGACGATCCTCGGCTGGTCGTGGTTGTCCCAGTAGAGGCTGTTCCACCCCGCGTCGGCGAGCCCGGTCTGCCAAGCCGCGAGGCGTTCGCGGAGGCGGCCGAGGTCGAACGGGCGTACGTCCCACTTGAAGGCGCCGTGGTCGATCTCGACGTGCTCGTAGTGGAGCACCATGTCGAGCTCGCGTCGGTCCGGATCGGTGTACTTGCGCCCCTCCTCGACCGTCGTCTCACCGGTCTCGCCGACCAGCAGCAGGTCGCGGTCGTACTTGTCGAAGACCTCCCGGTGCATCTCCGCCAGATACTCGTGCACCCGCGGGCCGTCGATCACCGACTGGCGCATGTTGCCGTACTTCTGCCCCGGCATCACCGGTGCCTCCGGCAGCTCCGGGTCCTTGGAGATCAGGTTGATCACATCCATGCGGAAGCCGTCGACGCCGCGGTCCAGCCACCAGCGCAGGATGTCGTAGACCGCATGCCGCACCTCGGGGTTCTCCCAGTTCAGGTCCGGCTGCTTCTTGGCGAACAGGTGCATGTAGTAGGCCGCCCGGCCCTCGCAGTAGGTCCAGGCCGGGCCGGAGAAGAACGAGCCCCAGTTGTTGGGCTCGTCGCGCCACCAGTACCAGTCACGCTTCTCGCTCTCCGGGCTCGAGCTGGAGTCGATGAACCACGGATGCTCGTCGGAGGTGTGGTTGGCGACCAGATCCATGACCAGCTTCATCCCGCGCTCGTGCAGGTCGGCGATCAGCCCGTCGAGCTCCTCGAGCGTCCCGTACGTCGGGTCCACGTCGTGATAGTCGCTGACGTCGTACCCGTTGTCGGCCATCGGCGAGGGGTAGACGGGGGAGATCCACAGCACGTCGACCCCGAGCCACTGCAGGTGGTCGAGGCGGTCCCGGATCCCGCGGAGATCGCCGATGCCGTCACCGTTCCCGTCGGCGAAGCTGCGCGGATAGACCTGGTAGACGACGGCGGAACGCCACCACCCCGGGCCGGTGCGCCGAGCGGGTGCGGTCGGGATCGAGGTCATGCTGGCTCCTGTCTCGCTGTCAAGAGGTCGTCCCCGTGGTCGGTAACCGAGTGGGAGGCCACGCATACACGCTGGGTGGCGGCCGCTACCGTGGCGCCCATGGCGCTGACCCACGACTACACGGTCTCGGTGGAATGGACGGGCAACCGGGGCACAGGGACGAGCGGCTACCGCGACTACACCCGGGACCACGTCGTACGCATCGACGGACTGCCCGACATCCTCGGCTCCGCCGACCGCACCTTTCGCGGCGACGCCGGCCGACACAACCCCGAACAACTGCTGCTCACCTCGCTGGCGCAGTGCCACATGCTCTCCTACCTCCACCAGGCGGTGAAGGTGGGCGTCGTCGTGGTCGACTATCACGACGACGCGACCGCGACCATGCAGACGGAGGGCACCGGCGGCCGCTTCACCCGCGCTGTGCTCCACCCGGTCGTCACCGTCACCGAGGAGTCGATGATCGAGGCCGCCACCTCCGCCCACCACCAGGCACACCTCGACTGCTTCATCGCCAACAGCGTGAACTTCCCGGTCGACGTCGAGCCGACGGTGATCCTCGGGGGACTGGAACGGCCCTAGTCCCCTCCTTCCGGGGGTATGTCCGCCCCCGGACTCGTGGTGATGATGACCGCCATGACTGGTTCGACCGCGACCGACGCCCTGCTCGCCGCCCGGGACGCGCTGATCGCGCAGCGTCTCGACTACACCGAGGCGGTCGAGACGTTCGGCTGGCCCGACGTGGGGGAGAGCTTCAACTTCGCCCACGACTGGTTCGACCCGATGGCGCGGGGCAACGACGCGGCCGGTCTGGTGATCTCGGAGGCGGACGGGTCGCGCGCTGCGTACTCCTTCGACGAGCTGGCGCGGCGCTCCGACGCGGTCGGACGCCACCTACGCCGCCTCGGGGTGGAGCGGGGCGACAGCGTCATCGTCATGCTCGGCAACCAGGTCGAACTATGGGAGACGATGCTCGGTGCGATGAAGATCGGTGCCGTGCTGACGCCGACCACCACCGCTGTCGGGACCGCCGAGCTGGTCGACCGCCTCGAGCGTGGCCGGGCGCGGGCGGTGGTCTGCAACGCCGCCGACGCGGGCAAGTTCGACGGCGTTCCGGGCGACTACGTCCGGATCAGCGTGGGGGAGCACCCCGGCTGGAACGAGTACGCAGCGGCGACCGCCGAGAGCCAGGACCCGCTCGACCATCCCGGCAACGCCACCAGCGACACGCTGCTGCTCTACTTCACCAGTGGCACCACCAGCCGCCCAAAGCTGGTCGAGCACACCCACTACACCTACCCGGTCGGTCACCTCTCCACGATGTACTGGCTCGGGCTGCGCCCCGGCGACGTGCACATGAACATCTCCAGCCCCGGCTGGGCCAAGCACGCCTGGTCGAACTTCTTCGCGCCCTGGCTCGCCGGGGCGACCGTCTACGTCCTCAACTACTCCCGCTTCGACGCGGCGACCCTGCTGCAGCGGGTCCGCGAGGAGCACGTGACCAGCATCTGCGCGCCGCCGACCGTGTGGCGGATGCTCATCCAGGCCGACCTCAGCGGCGGCTGCGGGTTGCTGCGCGAGGCGATCAGCGCCGGCGAGCCGCTCAACCCCGAGGTGATCAGCCAGGTCCACAACGCCTGGGGACTGACCATCCGCGACGGCTTCGGGCAGACCGAGATGACCGCGACGATCGCCAACAGCCCCGGCCAGCCGGTCCGGCCCGGGTCGATGGGGCGACCGCTGCCGGGTGTCCCGGTCGCGCTGGTCGACCCGGTCGAAGGGACCGTGATCGAGGGCCCCGGGGAGGGCGAGCTCTGCCTCGACCTCTCTCAGCAGCCGGCGACCCTGATGACCGCCTACCGCGACGACGAACGGCGCACCGCCGAGGCCATGCGCGACGGCTTCTTCCACACCGGTGACGTCGCCACCCGCGACGCGGAGGGCTACATCACCTACGTCGGGCGCACCGACGACGTCTTCAAGGCCTCCGACTACAAGGTCTCGCCGTTCGAGCTGGAGTCGGTGCTGATCGAGCATCCCGCGGTGGCCGAGGCGGCCGTCGTCCCCGCACCGGACCCGGTGCGGCTGGCCGTACCCAAGGCGTACGTCTCGCTCGCGCCCGGTCACGAGCCGACCGCGGAGACCGCCCGCGAGATCCTCGAGTTCGCGCGCGACCACCTGCCGCCCTACCTGCGGGTGCGACGCCTGGAGTTCTTCGACCTGCCCAAGACGATCTCCGGGAAGATCCGCCGCGTGGAGCTGCGGTCTCGCGAGCAGGACGTGGTGGATCAGCGTCCGGCGAGCGAGCACCGCTACGAGGACTTCTTCACCCGCAGCTGAGACCCCAGGCCGTCCGCCTCCTCAGGGGCCTCAGGGGCGGACGGTCAGGATCTGCGTGCTCACCCCGAACACGCCGCGCTCGTCGTGGAGCACGGTCGTGGTCACGCCCGCGCCCGTGGGGCCGAAGGAGACCGTCGTGTCGAGCCCCAGCCAGCCCTCTTCGGGCGTGCGGAAGAGGTGGGCGGTCAGGTCGAGGTTGGGGAAGCTGACCTTCTCGGGATCGACCCGGACCGCGACGCCGTTGGTGATGTCCAGCAGCCCGGCGACCTGGGAGAGCCGGCTGACCGGCTCATCGGCCACGATCGGGTGAGGCGTACGCACCCAGGAGCGCGCGCGGCCCGGGCCGAGGTCCTCGCGGCGCACCTCCACGGAGGCGATGAAGCCACCCGGCCACAGGCTCGTCATGTCCCACGCCGGCACGTCCTCGACCGGCGGCATCGGCTGGTGGCGGGTGCCGTCGATCTGGTCCGTCGGATAGTCGGCCGTGAGCCAGGCGCGCAGCAGCACCACCGGCCTGCCGCCGTGGCAGGCCCGCGCCTCGACGAGCTCGATGGTGCGGCCGGGCCGGAGCACGCTGACCTCCACCGAGACCGGCTCGATCGGGATCGTGCCGAGGATGTCGTAGCTCATCCGACTCACCTGCAGCCCGTCGTCGCGGCGGGCGTCACGGCCCAGCTCGACCTCGTGGGCCATCACCCCGAGCAAGGTGGCGATGTGCTGGGTCTCGAGGTCCCAGGCACCGCCGACGTGCTCGGTCGGGGTGAAGGTGTGCGGACCTGTGCGGTGCCAGTACGTCATCGGCGACTCACAGACCGAGCAGCGCGATGCTCTGCTCGCGCATGTCGATCTTGCGGATCTTCCCGGTCACGGTCATCGGGAACTCCTCGACGAGCAGGACGTAGCGCGGAACCTTGTAGTGGGCGAGCTTTCCATGAGCAAAGGCTCGCACAGCCTCGGCGTCCAACGGCTCGGCCCCCGGGCGCATCCGGATCCAGGCGCACAGCTCCTCGCCGTACCTCTCGTCGGGAACCCCGACGATCTGGGCCTCGGCGATGTCGGGGTGGGTGAAGAGGAACTCCTCGATCTCGCGTGGATAGATGTTCTCGCCGCCTCGGATGACCATGTCCTTGATGCGCCCCACGACCACGCAGTAGCCGTCCTCGCGCATGACGGCGAGGTCGCCGGTGTGCATCCAGCCGTCGGCGTCGATCGCCTCGGCGGTCTTGGTGTCGTCGTCCCAGTAGCCGAGCATCACCGAGTAGCCACGTGTGCAGAACTCACCGGCCGTGCCTCGCGGAACCACCTCACCGGTGGCCGGGTCGACGATCTTGATCTCGACGTGCGGTGCGGCCCGGCCGATGGTCTCGGTGCGCCGCTCGAGGTCGTCGTCGGTGCGGGTCTGGCAGGAGACCGGCGAGGTCTCGGTCATGCCGTACGCGATGGCGACCTCGCTCATGTGCATCTCGTTGACGCAGCGCTTCATGACCTCGATCGGGCACAGCGCGCCGGCCATGATGCCCGTACGCAGCGTCGAGAGGTCGTAGGAGGCGAACTCCGGATCGTCCTGCATCGCGATGAACATCGTCGGCACCCCGTACAGCGCCGTGCACTGCTCCTCCTGGACCGTCCGCAGCGTCGTGGCCGGGTCGAACCCGGGGCCCGGGATGATCATCGCGGCGCCGTGGGTGGTGCAGCCGAGGTTGGCCATCACCATGCCGAAGCAGTGATAGAAGGGCACCGGGATGCAGAGCCGGTCCTGCTCGGTGAAGTGGATCGTCTCGGTGACGAAGAACCCGTTGTTCAGGATGTTGCGATGGCTCAGCGTGGCGCCCTTCGGGAACCCCGTGGTCCCGGAGGTGTACTGGATGTTGATCGGGTCGTTCGGGTCGAGCGGGTAGTCGACATGGTCGCTCAGCTGCTCACCACGGCCGGCGGCCAGCAGCGCGTCCCACTCCGGCGTACCCAGGAAGACCGTCCGTTCCAGCGTCCCGCAGTCACCCTCGACCTCGGCGACCAGCGCGGCGTAGTCACTGGTCTTGAACGAGGTCGCGCTGAGCAGAAGCCGTACGCCCGACTGGTTGAGCGCGTAGGCGAGCTCGTGGGTCCGGTAGGCGGGGTTGATGTTCACCAGGATCGCGCCGATCTTGGCGGTGGCGAACTGGGTCATCGTCCATTCCGCGCAGTTCGGGGCCCAGATGCCGACCCGGTCGCCCTTGCCGATACCGGCTTCGCGCAGGCCCACCGCGAGCGCGTTCACGTCGGCGTCGAGCTCGGCGTAGGTCCAGCGGCGGCCGGTGGCGATCTCCACCAGCGCCTCACGCTCGCCGTGCAGGGCGACGGTCCGTTCGAAGTTCGCGCCGATCGTCTCTTCGAGCAGCGGGACGTCGATGTCGCCTCGGGCCGACGAGGCGATGGTGGATGAGGTCTCGGTCATGTCGCGATCTTGACCGAGACCGGGGTCACACTCACACCCCCCAACGGGGGTGGATCGCGTACATTTCTTCGGCGGATGCCCTCGAAGGAGGGTGCCCGCCAGTTGTTGCTTGTGATGACGGTCACTTACCCTCGTCATCATGAGCAGCAGCGTGATCGCCGCCGAGGCGCCCTACGACGGCTCCCGGATCGCCCAGACGCTCGCCTCGTTCCGCGCGGCGTCCGGGCTCGACCTCGCCTTCGGCGGTCCCGTACGCGGTGACGGCAGCATCATGGACATCACCGCGACCTGCGGCGCCAAAGGGAGCGCGCTGCGCGGCCTCCGGATCTTCAGCGGGGAGGGGCTCGGCGGGAAGACGCTGCAGACCCTGCAGCCCGGCGCGGTCGACCACTACTACACCGCGCGCGGCATCACCCACCGCTACGACACGGTCGTACGCCAGGAGCAGCTCGAGACCGTCGCAGCCCTGCCGATCCTGGTCGACCGGACGCCGCGGATGCTGATCTACCTGGCCTCGCGCTCGCGGATCGGCCTCGGACCGGTCTGGTACGACTCCCTGCGGCCGATGATCCGTGCCCTCGAGCGCGAGATCCTGATCGACGACGAGGTCCGCAACCGGCTCTCCCGCCTCGCGCCCGCTCCGACCCCGCCGGTCACGGTTCGTCCCGCCGAGCCCGCCGCGCGCCAGGATCTTGCCGAGCGCCGCGAGATGGCCGCCGAGCTCACCTCCCTAGCCGGCCAGGTGGCCGACGCCGAGGTCCGGGCGCGCCTCGAGGCGATGGTCCTGCGGCTCACAGCGGCGCCGGGGGAGCGGAGCGCAGCGCTACCGGCCCCAGCCGCTCCTGCCGTACGCCTCGCCGCTCGCGAGATCGACGTGCTGCGCCAGGTCGCCCTCGGCCACAGCAATAGAGAAGCCGCCGACGCCCTCGGCATCGTGGAGAGCACGGTGAAGTCCTACCTGAAGAGCGCCACCCGCAAGCTCAACGCCAACAACCGCGTCCACGCCGTCCGGATGGCACGCGAGGCCGGCCTGATCGACTGACCGCCCTGATCTGCACTATGACCGAGGGTCTGACCTTGTGAATCTTTCACGAGCTCAGACCCTCGGTCATAGTCCCGGGGGTCCCGTACGCTCCCCGCATGGCCACGATCGGAGTCATCGCAAGCGCCGCCGGCGGCGTCGACCAGCTGTGCGACGAGCTGGTGATGCCGCTGGTCGACGCCGGCCATCAGGTGCCGGTCACCCTGACCCCCACGGCGTTCACCTGGCTCAGCGAGAACGGAGAGGCCGCCCGCATCGAGGCGGCCACCGGCTTCGAGGTGCGCGGCACAAGCCGCCTCCCGTGGGAGCCCCGCACCCACCCAGCCCATCTCGACGTCATCGTGGTCGCCCCAGCCACCTTCAGCACCACCGCCAAGATCGCCTTAGGTCTCGCCGACAACCAAGCGCTCACGGTGGTCACCGAGAACCTCGCGACCACGCCCGTCGTGCTCTTCCCTCTCATCAACGCCGCTCACGCCCAGCACTCCGCGTGGCCCTCCCACATGGCAGCCCTTCGCAGCGCCGGCGTACACCTCATCGAAGGCCCCGACCTCTGGCCCCTCCACCCGCCGCGCCAGACCCCACCGGACCAAGCTCTGCCGTGGCAAGCGATCCTCGACTCCGCTCTTCGAGCGGCGGGCTGAGAACGAGAAGAACCCCGCCGACCAGGCATCTAGCCTGGCGGGCGGGGTTCTTGGTGGTGGACGATACTGGGTTTGAACCAGTGACCTCTTCCGTGTCAATCGAGTTGGGCAGCCGGGGCGCGATTCGCGTCGCTAGGTCAACTGTCCGTGAACGTCCGCGAATGTCGGCAGTTGGCTAGCGTCATTGTCAGGCAGATTGTCAGGCAGACTCCTCGGCAGGAACGCCCCGTGGTGTGGCCCCTAGGGTCATGCGCCGCGCGCACCGATCGTTTTGACGACGTCTAATGCATCGCGAAGCAGCGCGGCTACATCTTGGCCGCTCAGCGCCGACTGGTCGGCTGCGCCAGCACCTCCAGCACCAGCGGCGAACGCGCGTTCGACAAACGCTTGCTTGACACCTTGCAGGACGGCCGGGTCTTGCACGTCTGCGAAGAACGGTCCAATTGCCCTCAACTCGAGTTCCATACGTTTGTTGGCACTGGACTCAGAAAGGAACTGCCCACCTAGGCGAAAAGCAACCGCGGAGGCGCCAACAATCGTCACAGTTGCGCCGATCTTAAGGACAGCATACTGCCAACTGATCGAGTCGTCAGCACCTATGGAACGCAAAGCGAGTATGAGGAAGACGACGCCAGCGATCAGCGCAGCGAGTCCAACTATGCTCGCGCCGATTCCCCAAGCCCAGCGTTGCTTTGAGTGCTCGGCGAATTTTCCGGCGAGAATGTCCGCAGCCGCGAGTCCAGACACCTTCTCTGTGTCGTGGCGAAGTTGATCAATCGCAGCGAAAGCTTCGTTTGCGTCAGTTTCGAGTTCTTGCATGTGTTGCAGTCTCCCGGCGACGATCTCTTCAAGCCTTGATGCCTGGTTATCCAATGCTTCTCGGAATCGATCCTCGCGTTCAGTCTGCTTTGCGGTGAATACCTCGTTATTCCTGGTCAGTGCTTCGTCGAGTCGGGTCTCGTCACTGGTGATCTGAGCTCGAAAGGCATCCAGCTGAGTGTGGACGTCTCGGACATGCTGATCCATCACAGCCTGCTGTTCAGCGATTCGCTGCTGCAAGTCCTGTGACTGCTTCGTGAGTTCTGCGATCGTTTGATCGGCAAGGTCGCGATACTCGTTGAATGTCTGCGTCGCCTGCTTGGCAGCCCCTCCTCGCAAGGCTCCGACGGGCAGGGACCCTAGATGGTGGAGTGCCCCATCAGCGTGACCACCAGCGTTTCCCAGATGGGCGCGGTTACCGTTTGACACGTAGTTTCGGACCTCTTGCTCGACCGCAGCCAGTTGGTTGTTTACTGTGTCGAGGGAGGCTCGTGCATACGGCGATGTATCGGTCGGATGAGCGTGTGACCGAACGGCCGACAAGACGTATCTGAGTTGCTGAAGGAGATCGACCGAATCAGGGTCGGCTCGGTTTGCTGCCTCGGTTAAGAAAGCAGTAAGGCGATCAGCCGTGGACCAGATGGGATGCTGCTCGAACGAGATCTGATCCAATGGGATACCGCCCTTCTTTCTTTAGCCCAACCCAACTCACTGGATGTCACTCTCATCCACTCTCCCGGAGATTGGCTCGCCGATGAGACTCTGTCGAATCATCGCCCTCAGCGAGTTCCAATGCCTGGCGTTTGCGGGCGTCTCGTCAACTTGTACCTAATACTGGGTATGTAGGTACGGCACACGATGTCCGTCGCTGCTGCTCCATTGGCTCGTCAGTCGAGTAGCGAGGTTTCCCGGAGAAACTCTTGCTTCCGCCCGGAACATGCACCGTGAACTCCATATGGTGCCCAGCCCGCGAGTTCTGGGCCGTACCGACGGTCGTTCCGTGCAGACTTGGCCATATGGCATTGCGGAAGCTCCCCGACCTCACCCCCGAGCGCGTGGTCCAACTCCAAGACGCGTTGCTGGCCAACGCGGATGCCCTCCTGACCTCCGCCCTAGCTGTCCTGGACCTGGGCCACGTCGCGCTGGCTAGGTCACTGGCCATCCTGGGCATGGAGGAGTCCGGGAAAGCCATAGCGGTCCATGAACGCCGAGTGGAGATGACGTCAGAGCGAGAAGGCGAGCCCTTCAGTTGTTTGTGGCTGGACGAACTATGGGCCAGCCATCAGAAGAAACTGGAGAAGGTCCACGGCTTCCTTGTCGAGGAGCAATACTGGTTCGGCACGGAGCCCGCCGACCCGGCGGCGAACGCCGCGACCCTAGGAGCCATCAAGGCATGGTCACGCCGCCATGACCGTTCCAAGCAACGGGGCTTCTATGTTGATCTCGGAAAGACTGGAAACGTGCTGGCGCCGACAGACGTCGCCGATGAGCAAGCACTGCGCGAGGTGGTCGCCTACGTCCACCAAATCGGCTGGCAGCTTCGCTTAGGCGAGCACATCGAGGGAAAGCGGCAAGACAAGCAAGAGGCGGGCATGGCTCCACTCACGGAGGACGACCTGGGCTGGATGAGAAGCCGCGACCGCGACGACCTGCCTTCGGAGGTTCGGCGAGCCTTCGATTCCGTGGAGAAGACCATGAAGGCAGGCATCCCCGGTGTACCGCTGAAGAACGCGGCATACCGCTTCAACCTGCCCGACGCGGACCCGAACCCATTCCGAAACTTGGGCAAGCCCGGTTACGAAGCCGAGACGCGAGAGTTGTTGTGGATGAAGGAGGACCTTGACCGGGGGGATGCCCAGAGGGACCAAGAGCATGACACCGGCACTGGCCCTTTGTAGCCGCCGGCGTCGATGGTCGGGCCTGCGGCTGTGCGTCGGGGGACTTTTCGCAGTTCGGTTTAGAACCGCTCGAGTCGGGGTAGAAGGTACGTATGAGGAAGCCTGTGGTCGAGTTCCCGCCGGAACTGTTGGACGATCCGTCGCTGCCGTTGCCGGAGCGGGTGGATCGGATGACGGCTCGGAGCGATCTGGAGTGGGCGGCGTGGCAGGAGGCGTACGGGAACGTACTCGAGTTGCCGTTCGGGATGCCAGTGTTGCCGGTCGATGTGGATGAGCCGGGTTGGTCGACGCCTGGAGAGTGAGCGTTTGGTCTACGGGCTGAGCGCTCCTCTATATTTGCGCGGCGCCTAGGGGACCGGGTACCAGGCCGCACGCTCTCACCCGGAGCGCCTTGAGTCACCAGGGAGGAGGTCTCACGCACCCTGCCTTGGGTGTTGGACAATGAGCATCAGGGGAGAGGGCATACCGGGTACTCGAAGCGCGGAGACGTCAGGAAAGAGACGGCCGGTGCGACATCACTTCGCCGACGCTGCGACTGGCTTTTAGGGGAGATTTGTCTCGTGCAATACGTCCGTTCAGTCTTTCCGGAGATTCGGATTACCCCCCGTGGCTCATCCTGCAGTAGGACGATTTCGTCCTCCGACTCTTTGAGGACGTATCCGACGTAGGTGTCAGTCTTGGTCTCCACGCTTTCCAGCGGAATCCAGACGGGCGAAAATCCAAGCACGAACAGTAATGTGGCGAGCGTCACGACCATCAGGGTGAATTGCTGCACCTTAAATAGCCTGAGCATCAATGAGTTCTGGCGGTCGTGAGACTCTTCTAGTGCGCGAACGAGGGCTCTGAAATCCTCTCGGGCGGCGCGAACGTCGCTTGAGCGCAACCCGTCGATCCGGGTGGATACTGCATGCAATCTGGCAGGTACGCGTAGCCACCTCTTGGGTGAGTTCGAATCGATGTCCGCTGCGATATCTCGAAGTTCATAAAAAATGTCGAGTCCCGGAGCGGTGCGATAGTCGGCGAGTCGATCAAGGAGGTCTTCCAGACCCTGAGTGACGCGTTTGGTTCGGTCTGCGGATTTCTGTGGAGCAGTGGCGTCCGGAGCTCTCTGAGCATCGCGCCGTGTGCGTATCCGAAACAGCTTTCGAATGGCGAACAAGAAAGCCTTCTTGCTCTGCCTAATCTTGGTCTTCCACTTTGGCCAGGCCGTCGATTTCCAGCCTGGCCAACGGCGGATGATTCCGACGCTAGTTATTCCTAGAGTCAAGATCATGATGAACGCGATTCCGATGGTCCATGGAGTTACGAGCAATGTAAGGGCGACGATCACTAGGTAGAATCCAGCGTCAAACATTCCAAAATTTCGGCCCTCATGGCCGGACCATATTATCCAGGCGTGAGCTGCAATTATCGGAATCACGGCCGCTATTGTTATGAGTGCTGCCGCCAGAACCGGACCCGAGCCCTGTAGTTGGAGTACCGAGGCGGCGGTTTCCCAGGATCCGCCAGAAATGACCACGAGTCGGACAGTGACGAACAAGATGCCTGCGACACTCGCAACGAGCCCGACGTGCTCGGTAAGAATTTTCACTATCTCTAACTTCCCGCCGGATCGTCATTGACGGTCGTTCGGAGCGTCCCATGCACTTATCGCGACGCTGAGGTGATGGAACTGTGGATGACAGGTCCATCGACATACCGTAGTGCAAATGTGAACCGTGCGTAGCCCTACCGAAGCATCGCGCCACTGGGTGCTCGCGCGGGTCAGGCGGCCCGCGCTCCAGGGAGCCGGGTAGCCAAGGCGGGGATGGCGTCGAGGAACCCGACCCACGCGAAACCGAACGCGTGTTCGATATCCTTGAGTATGTCCGCCAACCCTCCGAAGAATGACGCCTGGCCCGACCCGAAAGCCTGGCTGCATGTCTGGGTGCATAGGCAGCGGCGAAACTATCCGCCGCCGATGCCCGGCTTGGTGCTCAAGTGGGAGCTACACAAGGGCCGATGGCGCGCTTGGGTCATCTGGGTCGACACGGTCTATCCCCAGCCCGAGATACGGCACGCTTGGCTTCCGGTGGATCAAATCCGGCCAGCCAAGAGCGACATCAATGTATGGAGCGACCGCCACCGTCGCTAGGCCACTCATTCAAGTGGGGTAGTAGCGTCGGGGCGACATGCTGCACGTAGGGACCGTCTAGAACCGCTTGCGAGAGCGCTCTGCGTTCCAAGAGCCAATGGCCTCCGGCCGCCAAAGCGCTGTGCGGCCAACGTGCTTCCCTGGGCTGGGCATCTGGCCACGAGCCGCGTATGCGCGAATCGTGGACGTCGCGACATTGAGGTGTTTCGCCACGTCCTCGGTCGTCCACCAGTCCAGGTCAGTCTCGTGGGTTGCCACTCCGTGTTCGAGGTAGGCCATCCGCGCTTCGCGACGCGCATCGATCGCTGCCTGAACTCGACGACCGAGGCGGGGGATCAGTAGGTTCGGCAGCTCGGAGTCAGGGAAGTAGGCGTACCTCTCCAACTCGTCAGGAGGGAGTTCGATCGCGTCGCGTTCTGGCTGCGAGAGCGTTCCGCCATCGAAGACGAAGAGGATCTTGTCGCCTTCCTTCTCCGAAGGCGCCCAGTCGGCAACGAGGAGTTTGGTGATCTGGCGATCCAGGCCCAACTCTTCCTTGACTTCGCGCTGGCATGCACCGATGGGTGTCTCGCCGGGCTCGACATATCCGCCAGGGATCTCCCACCCCTCCTTGTATGTGGGCTTGACGAGCAGCACGTGGTCCGTGGCATCGAAGAACAGGGCGCCAGCGGCGACGCGGGGCTTGGCCATCGGCGGGGTCGTCATGCATCCACCCTAGAAGTAATCACCATCACTCAGGTCACGCGGAGTCGATCCGCGAGTCCCTTCAACTGATGGCTCGGCTTGCCCTTCTGGGTCCGGACCCAGGTCTGCACCAGGTGGCGGCTGAGGAAGTGGTAGCGAACCTGTTCCGGGGCAAGCTGTTCGGCCCCTAGGACCTCGGCCAGCGCCTCCTCGCGGCGATTTGCGGTGCTCAGCGCTCGCGCGACCTCAAGCGCATGACGTACGCGTCGCTCGGTCGTGGCCCCCGAAGTGTCTAGGGCTGGCCCCAGGTTCAGGGCTTGCTGGACGTCGCCGAGCTCCATCGCGGTTGAGACGCGGTGCATTCCGACGTTGGTAGGCCCGAATGCCGTCCAGAGGTAGTTGGCATCACGTCCGAGCCGTGTCGCCGTGCGTTCGGCCACGTCGAGAAATTCACGCGCAGTCGAACGGTCGTCGTTACGCGCCGCTGCCATCGAACCGGCGAGGAGGCCGGTGCCGTACACCGACAACAGTGTTGCCCCTGGTTTCACAAGGTGAGGCTCCAGGAACTCAGCAGCATGGTTCGTCAGGTTGACCGCCTCCGCGTAGGAGCCCGTCGACAGAAGTGAGTGTGCGACGGATCGCATCAGCGAGCCGATGACCACCGGATTCTCACTCTGGTGAGCCGCTTCGATACCCCGATTGGAGGCGTTCCACGCAAGGTCGGCTTCACCGAGCTTGGTGAGCACCGTGGCGGCAAGCTGATAGGCCAAGGCGAGTCGTCCCGACGCGGTGCGGCGAGCGTCGCCGCTCTGAGTGCTTACCGAGTAGCGCGCCTCCGGAATAAAGTCGACCAGGCGGCTGACGACGTACCCGAACTTGGCTCGCTGGTAGCCGTCCCAGAGGTCGTCCAGCGCGTATTTGAGACTATCCAGGCTCATCGGTTCGTGGTCGCGCTCCGTACCGATGTTCATGCCGGTGACATGTCGGTAGTCCATGAGGACCGAACGCAGAGCCGGGACCGTCTGTTGGCCGCTGCCCTCGGTCCACTCCATCAAGCGCGGCTCGTCGATCAAGTCGGCTAGCGAGACGTCGAGCGCCTCGGCCAGCGCGCTAAGCACCGAGAGCCGGTCCAGATCCATTCGGCCGTTCTCGATCTTGCTGAGCCAATCGACCGTTCGACCGACGCGGCCGGCGATGACTTCCTGCGTGAGGCCTCGACGCTGGCGGTACCAGGCAATCCGTTCTCCGAGTGTGAGCTGTGTCGTCATTCCTCGCATGGCCTCAACCCTCGCCTCCCGAGAGGTATCGACCCCGGAATTTTCCTCCGGGCTGTCGGGCGAAACCGCTCCTAGCGTCTATATCGAGCAAGAACCGCCGCCGAACTGAGGGTAGCGGGCTAGACATTACAGCGCAACGCTGTATTGTGTTCGATTGAGAGGACCTAGCGATGTTGGAGCGCGAACCCACGCTCGACGAACTGGCAGCGATCGAGGCCGAGATGCCTTCAATCACGGCTGGTGTCGAACTGGTCGACGCGGAGTGCCGCGTCCTGACTAATCCGGGAGATGTGCTCGCTCGACGGGCTCACCGTCGGGCGATGAGCGCCCTGCTGTCCCTACTGGTCCAGCAGGCCAACCACGACGCGGCGATTGGTGTCGCGCCTGCCCATGCAATGACCACCCCTGGCTCGGCTCTCCCGGTCGAGGCTGCCTGATTCTCGGAAGGAACCAGATCAATGATCACCGCACCTTTGTTCATCATCTTTCTGCTCGTCGCCTTCGGCATGGTCAAGTGGGGTGGCACCCATCCCGGTGTCCTTGCGTTCGGCGCGGTCCTCGGCCTCTCGCTGGCCTCGACCACGCTCGGTGGCCCGATCCTGGACGGGATTGAGACGGGCATGTCGGCGGCTCTCTCGGCTGCTGCGAACATCGCTGGGGGTGCCCGATGAGCGCCGCGAAGTCCTGGGACCTGACCTGGGTCGCGACCATGCTCGAAGGTCTCCCCAACGTCGAGCTCCACGGAATCTCCGTCGACGTCGAGCCGACCCTGCCCAGCGTCGCACTCAAGGCTGACGCTTCTGATGAGCGTCGCCCGGCGGTGCGCCTGTCGATCCGCCCGGCCGGCTATACCGCCGCAGCCACGCTCGCTGAGTCCCTGCATCTGTCGGAGCACATGACCGCTGACACCGAGGACGGTTACGGCCTGCTGGTGCGCCACACCTGGGCTGGGTGGGAGCCCGCCGCCTCGAGCGAGGTCGATGTGTGGGTGGAGATCACCACGACCCAGCGGGTCTGGTCCGAGGCGGTGGCCTGATGGGCACCGCACTCCTGGCCATCGCCGTCATCTACTTCATCGCCGACGTCATCTTCAAGCACAAGGACTAGGCACAGATCTGAGGAGTCCCCGTGAGCGAGCACAAGAACCGCGCCAACCGTCGGCGTCGGCCTCCCTCGATGAACGAGCTGAACAAGATCGTGGCCACCAACCAGGCCATGACCAACGGCGACGACGTCGTCAACGTCCTGACCGCACAGGGCATCGACACCGAAGACCCGACCGTGCGCCGTCGCCTGCGAAAGGCCAAGCGCACCATCCGGAAGCTGAACAAGCGACTCTCGAAGGGCTGGTTCTGATCATGACGACCACCTCGAACCACGAGACCACCGAGATCGGGGTCTACGACCTCGACGCCGCACGACGCGCCCGCGAGGCCGCGCCGGAAACCGGCTCCGAGGCAGGCTCGCCGGCCACTCAGGCTGCCTCTGAGCGCGCTCAGGACGCTCAGGACACCACAACCGCCGACGAGGAGTCCGAGGCCGTAGAGACCGTTGACGGTCAGGTGCTGGCCGTAGTCGACGAGCGCCCGAAGTCGGCCCAGCGCGCCGCCGCTCCGCACCGGGAAATCCTGCCCGCCTGGGCGAAGGACCGGGAGTCGGCCAAGTCCGCGGCGCTGTGGGCAGCCAAGCACTACGGGAACACCACGACCTATCACGGTGTGCGGCTGCCGGCGTACTACGCCAAGCTCGCCGCCCGCTCGCCGCTCGGTCTGGGGCGCGTGCTGGCTGGGTGCTGGGGGTGGATCTTCGACACCGCCGACCGGGACAACCGGCTCGCGGTGCGCGGCAACACCACCGACGCATCGGCCTACCTGCGGCTGCAGGAGGCGCACCGCAACCAGATCCGCGCCCGCCTGTGCCTAGCGTTCCTGGCCCTGCTGGGCGTCGCCAGCCTGGCCGCGTTCGTCGTCTTCGGGATCGACTCTGCTCTGATCCAGGTCGGTCTGGCGGCTGCGGCTCTGGCTGGTCTGGGCGTTCTGGGTCGCAACCCGGACAAGCCGATCACCGGCCGTGCCGTGGAGACCGCTAAAGAACCGCGGCTGACCTCGGAGCTGATCATCAACGCCCTGTCCTCCCTGGGTCTGGCGCGGCTGAACCAGGCGATCAGCAAGGAGGGGTCGAAGGCGATCGCGTTCGTCTCCCCGATCATGCGCGACGGTGCCGGGTTCCGTGCCGAGCTCGACCTGCCCCCGGGTGTGACTGCTTCGGAGGTGATCGAGCAGCGTGACCGGCTCGCGTCTGGTCTGCGCCGGTCGCTGGGGAAGGTGTGGCCCGAGACCGACCCCGAGGTCCACGTGGGCCGCCTAGTCCTCTACGTCGCGGACAAGTCGCTAGCGCAGTCCAAGCCCGCCCCCTGGCCGCTCGCGAAGGCCGGGAAGGTCAACGTGTTCGAGCCGATCCCGATCGGTGTCGACCAGCGCGGCCGCCCTGTGACCGTGACGCTGATGTTCGCGGCGGGTCTGATCGGTGCGCTGCCGCGGATGGGTAAGACCTTCACCCTGCGCCTGCTGTGCCTGGCCGCCGGTCTGGATCCGCGGGTCGAGTTGCACACCTACAACCTCAAGGGCGGCTCCGATCTGACCCCGCTCGACGCGGTCGCGCACGCGAACCGGTCGGGTGATGACCCCGAGGACATGGACTACCTGATCCGTGACCTGCGGGCGGGTGCGATCGAGATGCGTCGTCGCTACAAGGCGATCAAGAATCTGCCCCGTGAGGTGTGCCCGGAGTCGAAGGTCACCGACGCACTCGCTAGCGATAAGTCTCTGGGGCTGCACCCGATCTTCTGGGCTTTCGATGAGACCCAGGTGATGTTCGAGCACCCCACCTACGGTGCTGAGATCACCGAGATCGTCACCGACCTGGTCAAGCGCGGCCCCGCCGTGGGGATCATGGTCTGGTGCGCCACCCAGCGCCCTGATGCCAAGTCCATCCCCACCGGCATTAGCGCGAACGCGGTCCTGCGGCTGTGCCTGAAGGTGATGGGTCAGACCGAGAACGACATGGTCCTCGGTACCTCGATGTACAAGGCCGGCATCCGCGCCACCACCTTCGGCCGCAAAGACCTCGGTATTGCCTACCTCGTCGGCGAGGGCGACGACCCGGTCATCGTCCGCTCCTCCTTCGTCGACGCCCCCGCCGCCGAGGCCATCGCCGCCCGAGCCCGCGCCGCCCGCATCGCCGCGGGTCGCCTGACCGGGATGGCGGCAGGCGAAGAGCTGCCCGACGACGAGACCGGCTCGATCCTCGACCACCTCCTCGCGGTGTGGCCCGAGCACGACCCGGAGTGGCCCAACGGCAAGGTCTGGTGCGACGAGCTCGCCAACCGCCTCGCCGAGCACAAGGGCTCGCTCTATGCCGGGTGGACCGGCGCGCAGGTCACCGCCGCGGTCAAGCCCCACGGCATCCGCACCGTCCAGGTCAAGCGCAACCTCGACGGCGAGCAGACCAACAAGCGCGGCCTGGTCCGCCGCGACCTCACCGACACCCTCGGCCACACCGAAACCGAGACCCACGAAGACGACGCCGGGAGGACCGAATGAGCCCTCGAAACAGCCCAGATTGGTAGCCGTAGCGGCTGCTACCCGTAGCACCCCTGCTACTACCCAAACTGCTACCTGACCTGCGGCGTAGCACAGTAGAACCCCTGCTCGCACGCCTGTTCGAACCCGGATCTGGGCCGATCCGGACCCCTCCAGCACCCGCTACCGCTACCCACCACACCCGCCACCAGAACCGGTAGCGGAGAAACCCTCCGAAACACGCTCGATGGCCCACGTCCCTACCTCTCCCATGCCTGAAACAGCCCGACTCCAGCTCGAACTCAGCCCTGATGAGGAGCACTCACCGTCATGAACGCGCACACCAGCTACACCGAGGGCCGTCCGCACGGCCACACACCCACCAGAACCCGTCTCTCGGGTCTCGCGGCCGTCGGCTACGGCATGACCGCCGTCGGATTCGTCCAGGTCGCGGTCACCATCGCACCCCAGGTCGCCCAGATGATCCCCGCCGCCGGCTCCGCAGCCCCCGCCGTCGGTGTCGCCGTCGCGCTCGCCGCTGACGTCGTGTGGGCGGCACTGGGGCACACCACGATTCATGCCTACAAGTCCGGCCAGCGGGCCGCCGCCTACGGGTTCGGCGCCGCCACCGCGATCGCCGTGGCCATCTCCACCGTCCTGCTGGCCGCCGTCGGGCACATGGGCCCCTGGTCCGCGATCCCGGCGCTCGCGGCGCTGTTGTTGGTCGCTGACGGGGTCCGCGATCAGGTGACCGTCTCTCCGGAGACGGCCGAGATCATCCGCGCCCGTACCGCTGAGATCCGCGACCAGCGCGCTCTCGCCACTATCGAGGCTCGCCACGAGGCCCACATGGAGACCATCACCGGCTACCGCGAGTCGGCTCGTCTCGCCGCCCGCACCCACGCCCTGGCCGAGATCAAGGTGACCGTCGAACGCGCCGAGAACAAGGCCGCCAAACGCCTCACCACCTCCGCCGAGAAGCACTCAGCCGGCGCCACCGCCTACCGCGAACTCCTCGGCCGCCAGGCCGCTGCCACCCCTGACACAGCACCTGACATGCGGGCTGACATCGAGGGTGACACCGCCCCCGAGCACGAGCCCGAAGCGACCATGGCCTCGCCGGTTGCTGTCACCCCGGATGTCAGCGCCACACCGGTCCTGACCGTCATCCCTGACACCCACCACACCGAGTCCGTCGAAGGCGACCAGGACCACTTGGGCGAGGTCGAGACCGGGCTCTGCGCCATCTGCGACACCGACCTGGGCGAGGACGACGGCAACCACGTCCACCCCGCCTGCGCCGCCCTCGAGCTGCGACGAGTGATGAGCGTGCCCGAGGTGGCCGAGCTGCTCGGGGTCACCGAGCGCACCGTCTACCGCTGGACCAAGGAGGCGAACCGCGATGACGTCGCCTGACACCACCCCGGTGCTTCGCACCGTGTCACCCGGTGACCTGCCGGGGGCGCTGTGCCCGCAGACCGACCCCGAGCTCTTCTTCCCCGAGATCGGCGCCAGCCCCCAGGCAGCGAAGAAGGTCTGCGCCACCTGCGAGGTCCGCCCCGACTGTCTCGCATTGGCGCTCTCCCTTGGCGCGGTCATGGGCGTGTGGGGCGGCACCACCGAGAACGAACGCCGCGACCTCAAGCGCGCCGCCCGCGCCACGGGGCTGCAGCAGATCTGCCGCGGCTGTGAGGAGCCGTTCACCGCCACCGCCCCGAACGCCGTCTACTGCGGCGACCTGTGCCGGCAGAAGGCCCGCCGCGCGACCAAGGCCGCCTCCGATGCCCGCCGGACCCGCACGAGCTCGAGGAGGGCCGCCTGATGTACCCCGCACCCCAGACCCGCCCGATGCTCGCCGGAGCGCTAGCCGCCGCTGCCCGTGGCTGGCACGTCTTCCCCCTCCTTCCGAACACCAAGCGCCCCGCACGCCCCGACCACCGCGCCGCCGACTGCAACCGCACCGACCCGCGCTGCCGCAACGGCCACATCGGCTGGGACGCCCGCGCCACCACCAACACCGACCGGATCAAGCGCGCCTGGGCCAACGACGCCCCCACCTACGGACTCGGGATCGCCACCGGCCCCTCCGGCCTGGTCGTGGTCGACCTGGACACCGCCAAGCCCGACACCGTGATCCCGGAACCGTGGAACCGGTTCGGGATCACCACCGGGGCCGAGGTCCTCGACCACATCGCCGGAGCCCGCGGCGGCACCATCACACCGACCTTCACGGTGCGCACGCCCTCCGGCGGCACCCACCTCTACTACCAAGCACCGGAGGGTGCTCGATTCGGGAACACAGCTGGCACGATCGGTTGGTTGGTCGACACCCGGGCACAGGGTGGCTACGTCGTCGCCCCTCCGACGATCATCGCGACCAGCACAGGCGCGAGCTGTTACGCCGTGGTTGAGGATCGGCCGCCGGCTCCGCTGCCACTGTTCCTGCTCGACCTCCTCAGCCCGCAGCGTCACGCCGCGCCCACCATGGCTCCGAAGCGTCTCGATGCCAGCGCCGAGCGTGTCCCGGCCTACGTCGCCGCTGCCGTCAACGGCGAGGCCCGCAAGGTGACCGAGGCGATGCCGGGCCAGCACAACCACACTCTGTTCTGTGCCGCGGTCGCCCTCGGTCAGCTCGTGGCTGGTGGCGCTCTGGCCGAGGCCACCGCCTACGACGCGCTCGCCGACGCCGCCCACGTCCTGATGACTGGTGGCTGCAACTGCACCCCCGGCGAGGTCGACTCCACCATCCGCTCCGGGTTCGCCACCGGCGCCCGCAACCCCCGCACCCCACATAGCCAGCGCGACAACTCCCGTACCGACCCGAGGAAGGCTGCCTGATGACGCTGACCGCTGTTGACTACTTCTGTGGCATGGGCGGCTCCTCGAGCGGCCTGGTCGAGGCCGGGTTCGAGGTCAAGGTCGCGGCCAACCACTGGACGCGGGCGATCGAGACCCACTCCGCGAATCACCCGAACACCGAGCATCTGTGCGCCGATATCCAGCAGGTCGACGTCCGGTATCTGCCCAAGGCCGACCTTCTGTGGGCTAGCCCGATCTGCACCGAGCTGTCCCAGGCTGGCGGCCGCAGGAAGCCCCGTGACCCGGACCAGCCCGGGCTGTGGGAGGAGCACGGCCACGTCCCTGTCAAAGCGTTCGAACGCACAAGGGTGACGTTCTGGGAGGTGCTGCGCTACGCCGAGGTCCACAACCCGGCCGTGGTCTTGGTCGAGAACGTGGTCGAGGCCGCCGACTGGCACCTGATCGGCACCTGGCTGCACGGCTGGACCACCCTCGGCTACGACGTCCAGCTCGTGTGCGTCTCCGCCGCCCACGTCGGCGGCGAGGACAACGCCCCGGCTGCGCAGTGGCGTGACCGAATCTACTTCGGGATCACCCGCTCCGACGTGCCCCTGCTCGACCTGGAGCCCCGCCCGGCGGCGTGGTGCGAGAAATGCGGCCACGACGTCGAGGCCCGCCAGTGGTGGAAACCGAAGACGAAGCGGATCAACGGGATGCCGGTCGGGAAGTACGGGCCGCAATACATCTACGTGTGCCCCGAAGGCGACCACGGACCCGTCGAGCCCTACGTCGCACCCGCCGCGACAGTGATCGACTGGACCGACCTCGGCGTCCGCATCGGCGACCGCGAAGCCCACGGACTGCGCGACCTCGGGCCGAAGACGATGGCTCGGATCAAGCTTGGTCTTCAGACGATCGCCGACCCGGTCCTCATCGGTGCCGGCGGGAACACCTGGGACGCCGCCAGCGGTGCGAAGAACTCCTACCTGCGCGCATGGCCGCTGCTCGGGTCGCCGACCCCGGCGCAGGTGACCGCGATCCAGAACGGGATCGCGATGAGCGAGCCGTTCGTGACGATGAGCCGCAAGCATGGCCGCAACCACCCCGTCGCCGCCGGCCCCATTCCGACGCTGGCGGCCGGTGGACGTCACCACGGCCTCACCATCCCGCCCGGCGCGTTCGTCTCGGCCCACCACGGCGGCTACGCCACCGCCGACCCCTCGATGAACAAACCCGTCACCGAGCCATTGCGCACCCAGACCGCCCAGGTCAACAAGTCCCTGGTGATCCCGTACCGCAAGGGTGCCAATCCCTACTCGGCCACCGCTGACGCGCTCTCCACCCTCGCGACCAGGGAGCAGCACGCGCTGCTTCAAGCCGCGGTCGAGGTCGAGGACTGCTACTTCCGGATGCTCAAGCCTCGTGAGGCTGCCTGGGCCCAGCGGTTCGGCCGGGAGTATGTGATCACCGGCAACCAGGGCGAGCAGCAGATGCAGGCCGGCAATGCCGTCGCCGTCAACGTCGCCGCCTGGCTCGGCCGTCGCGTCGCTGACGCCCTCGGCTGGGGCACGGCCCGCCGCACCCACCAGAACGCCGCCTGAACACGACCACGGGAGGTCACCAGATGAGTGAGCACACCATCGAACAGCACGAGCACCGAGCAAACCGCCCCGCGCTGCGGTCACTGTCGGAGGACGGACGGCCGCGTGTGAAGGTCGGTTCCGACCCGGCCTCCATCAAGGCGCTGTCTGAGGCGCTGGACCAGAGGCTGCTCTCTGCCACCTACGTCCGCGACGGATCACCCGTCGTGTTGGAGGAGGTCTCCGGTGCGGCCGAGCTGGTCGCCGGTGACGAGGATGCGCCGCCGCCCCTGCGCTCCACCGAGCTCCGCCCCCCGCTGCTGGCCCGACTGCTAGCCGAGCAGGCCGAGGTCTACCGCACCCGCCAACGCGCCAACGGCGGTGCCACCTATGACGAGGAGATCACCCCACCCCGCCACGTCCTCGAATCCGTCCTCACACGCACCTCGTGGCCCGGCCTGCCCGTGCTGCACAAGGTCATCACCACCCCCGTCCTGCGACCCGACGGCACCCTGTTGCAGACCCCCGGATACGACGAGGCGACCGGCTACTACCTCGCCGGACGCGTCACCCACGACCCCATCCCCGAGCACCCCACCGCCGAACAGGTCAGCGAAGCCCGCGACTTCCTCCTCGGAAAGTTCCTGCGCGACTTCCCCTGGCTCGCCCCGGCCGACAAAGCCAACTACCTCGCCCTGCTCGCCACGCCGATCCTGCATCCCTTCACCAGAGCCCTGAGCCCGTTCGGTGTCGTAGAGGCCACCATGCCCGGATCCGGCAAAACCATCCTCACCAGCTGCATCGGGCTCATGGTCGGACAAAGCGTGCTGACCTGGACCGACTCCGACGAAGAACTCCGCAAGTCGATCACGACCGTTCTGGCCGACCAGGTAGGCGTGATCGTGTGGGACAACCTGGAAGAAGGCCAGGTCATCAACTCCGCCGTCCTGGCCCGCCTGGTCACCGAACACAAGTGGACCGACCGCCGCCTCGGCACCAACTCCGCCGCATCCTTCCCCAACGACCGGCTCTGGCTGGCCACCGGCAACAACCTCCGCACCGGCGGCGACATGGCCTCCCGAACCGTGTGGGTACGCCTCGACCCCGACTGCCCCGACCCCTCCGAACGCACCGGATTCGGGATACCCGACCTCGACACCTGGATCCTCGACCCCGCCAACCAAGCCATCGTCCTGCGTCACCTGCTGGTGCTCATCCTGGACTGGACCCGCGCCGGCGCACCCGTATCCAAGAAGGTGCCGCAAATGCGGCAGTTCTCCCGCTGGGCGCGCTACCTCGGCGGCTTCCTCGAGCACCACCAAGTGCCCGCGTTCCTCGCCAACCACGCCGAGGCCCGCGACCTAGACGACGACTACGCCGAATGGCGCGCGTTCCTGCTGCGCTGGCACCACCTCACCGGCGAACGCCGCATGACTGCCGCCGAGCTCCGCGCCAGCGCCGAACCCGACCCCGGCATGCCCGACAGGTGGGAAGGCACCTTCCCCACCACCAACAACGGCCGCCTGCTCTCACCCAAAAGCCTCGGCCGCATCCTCACCGGACAGATCGGCCGCTGGCGCGGCACCGTCGTCCTCCGAGCCGAGACCGACACCCACACCAAAGCCCGCGCCTACTACGTCGAACGACGCCCCGAGAAGACCCAGCCGAAGACCTCAAGAGCGGCTGGACCAGGGGCAGGAGCGGCACCTGTCGAGACCGGTCTGTTCCCGAACCCCGAATCAAACCCGCAAATACCGCAAACACCGCAAAACCCCCACCTGACCAGGGAAAACAGCATGCGGTATTTGGAACCGGGGTGATCCCGCCAAATACCGCAAACCCCGCAAATCTGCGGTGTTTGCGGTATTTAGAACAAGCCGCAGATTCTAAATACCGCACCTGTTTTCGCAGGTCAGACCCCATTTGCGGTATTTGCGGGGTTTGCGGCATCACTTCCCGCCCCCATGGTCCAGCAACTCACCCCAGCACCGCCCCAACCACCAACCACAGGAGAACAGATCCCAATGTCTCGGAACCCATCGAGCAGCACCAGCACCCGCCGACCCAAGCCGCAACCAGACCGCCGAGCAGGCCAACCGGTGACCGACCTGAAGCGGGAGATCCCGCCCATCCTCTACCGCGTCGAGGAAGCCGCCGAGGCACTACGAATGAGCCGATCCGTCGTCTACGAGCTGATCCGCTCCGGCCGCCTCCGAACGGTCAAGGAAGGACGCCGCCGCCTCGTGCCCGTCACCGCATTGACCGAGTACGTAGCCGAACTGATCGAGGAGAACGCAGCATGACCAAAGACAAGAAGCGCCGCGGACGCGGTGAAGGCGGTGTCCGCTGGGACGAGCGCCGACAGCGGTACATCGCCGAGACCACGGTTGACTACAACGCCAACGGCAAGCGCATCGTCCGCAGCGGTTCCGGCAAGAGCGAGACCGAAGCACTCCGCAACATGCGCGCTGCGGTGGACAAGTACCGCAAGGGTCTGGTGCCGGAGGCCCGTCACTACACCGTACGGAAGGCTGTCGAGAACTGGCTGCAGTACGGACAGGGGAGTCGAGCGGGGGAGAAGACCCGGGAGAAGAACCGGATCATCTGCGAAACCCACATCATCCCGTTCATCGGCGGTCAGAAGCTCCAGCGCCTGACAGTTCAGCACCTGGACGAGTGGCTCGCCGGGAGAGCCGAGGTGCTCGCCACGGACAGCCTCCGCCAGGTTCGCCGGCTACTGCGCCAAGCGATCCGACGAGCGATGATCCACGGCATGGTCGAGAAGAACGTTGCGGACCTAGTCGACCTTCCGAGAGGTCGGGCCGGCCGCCCGTCCAAGTCGCTCACGCTCGCTCAGGCAAAGGCGATTCTGACCGCGACAGAGGGAGACACGATGCACCCATACATCGTGGTGTCGCTGCTCACCGGCGCGCGCACAGAGGAAGTCCGTGCGCTCCGCTGGGATCACGTGAACCTCGACGGCGATCCTGACGCGGATCCGCCGATGCCGCCGCACATGTTCGTGTGGCGCTCCGACCGAGAGGGAGGAGAGACCAAGACCCGGAAGTCCAAGCGGACTCTTGCCCTGCCGAGGCAGGTTGCCGCTGTGCTCCAGGATCACCGGGTCCGGCAAGCCAGATGGAAGCGCCTCGCCGGATCCGAATGGATCGAGAACGACTACGTGTTCACGACGACGATCGGGACCGCCTTGGACGCCGCGAATGTCCGCCGCAGCTTCAGGCGCGCTCTCACGAAGGTCGAGGGAATCGAGCCGAAGGAGTGGACCCCGCGCGAGCTGCGGCACTCGTTCGTCTCGCTGCTCTCCGAGTACGGGGTATCGGTCGAGGAGATCGCCCGCCTGGTTGGTCATACCGGAGGAAGCAAGGTCACCGAACTGATCTACCGTCACGAGCTGCGCCCGGTGATGGAAACCGGCGCTCAGGCGATGGACGCCGTATTCGGCAAGCCGGATAAGGAAAATCGTCCGGAAGCCAGTTAGTCAGGCACTTTGTCAGGCACTGTCGAACGCTCTTTCGAATCTCTGAAATCGAACCGGCCCCTGGTCAGCGTTTCCGCTGGTCAGGGGCCGATTTCTATGGTGGACGATACTGGGTTTGAACCAGTGACCTCTTCCGTGTCAAGGAAGCGCGCTACCGCTGCGCCAATCGTCCGTGGTTATTCAGTTTATATCAGGGTGGTGCTTCGAGGTGGGTACGGGATTTGAACCCGTGTACACGGATTTGCAGTCCGTTGCCTCGCCTCTCGGCCAACCCACCGCTGGAGGCATTGCCTCCGGTGGAGACCTACTCCGAGCGGACGACGAGGCTCGAACTCGCGACCTCAACCTTGGCAAGGTTGCGCTCTACCAACTGAGCTACGTCCGCTTGTTGCTTCAGGCCCGGTTTCCCGTGCCCTCGGCGACGAGAAGAACATTAACGGAGCCGCTCCCGGCGTACAAATCGGGGGTCACCTGCGTGTCATTCGCAGGGGATCGAGCGAATCGCCGGAGCGGCCATTCCTGGCTCTGACCAGGGACGTCATAGAGTTGTCGTATGCGCGCGTGGATCGATGGTCACTTTCTCGACAACTCGGCCGCCCCGGCGGTCTCCATCCATGACCACGGTCTGGTCGTCGGCGACGGCGTCTTCGAGACGCTGAAGGTGATCGAGGACCAGCCGTTCGCGCTCGCGCTCCATCTCGACCGCCTCGAGCGGTCCGCGAGCGGGCTGGGGCTTCCGCCGCTCGACCGCGCGTTCATCACCAAGGGCGTCGAGGCTGTCCTGGGGGCGGAGCCGACGGCGTACGGACGGCTGCGGATCACCGTCACGGGCGGGCCGGCGCCGTTCGGGTCCGGGCGGGCGGAGGTCGAGCCCACGGTCATCGTGGGCCTGGAGGACACCGAGCCGACCCCGGTCGAGACCAAGGTCGTCAGCGTTCCGTGGCGCCGCAACGAGCGTGGGGCGACGACCGGCCTGAAGACGACGTCGTACGCCGAGAACGTCATCGCGCTCGCCGAGGCCCACAGGCACGGGGCGAGCGAGGCGATCTTCGCCAACACGATCGGTGACCTGTGCGAAGGCACCGGGAGCAACGTCTTCTACGTGCTCGACGACGTGCTGAAGACCCCGAAGCTCTCCAGCGGGCCGCTGGCCGGGATCACCCGCGCGCTGGTGCTGGAGTGGTTCGGGGCGGAGGAGGCCGACGAGCCGCTCGCCGAGGTCGAGGAGTGCGCCACGGAGGTCTTCCTCACCTCCAGCCTGCGGGACGTGCAGGCCGTGACCCAGTGGGGCGAGCGCACCCTCCCGCGCGGCCCGGTCACCCAGGCCGCGCAGGAGGCGTGGCGCAAGAACGAGCCGAGCCTGCTCGGCCTCTGACCGGAGCCGACCGGCTCAGCCGGTGAACAGCTGCGCCGCCCGGCGCAGCGTCTCGATGACCCCGTAGGCCAGCGGGGTGCCGACCAACGCCCAGGCACCTGCGATCTTCGGGTTCATGCTGCGCTCCTCTCGGCGCCGGCCGGGTCGGTGGCGGGCTCGTGGTACTTCTCGTTCACCTTCTGGACGAGGAGGTTGGCGACCAGACCGACCGCGAGCACGCCGACCATGGTCAGCAGCGCCGGGCGGTAGGCGGCCGCGGTGAGGGTCCCCGGCTCGCCCTGGGCGTCGAGGAAGGCGTTGATGATGAGCGGTCCGGCGACTCCTGCGGCCGACCACGCGGTGAGCAGGCGGCCGTGGATGGCGCCGACCTGGTACGTACCGAAGAGGTCTCGCAGGTAGGCCGGGACGGTCGCGAAGCCGCCGCCGTAGAAGGACAGGATCACCACGGCGAGAAGCACGAAGAGGGCCATCGAGGCGTCGCCGACGGTCGCCAGCAGCAGGTAGAGGATGAGGCCGACGCCCAGGTAGATCATGTAGATGGGCTTGCGGCCGATGACGTCGGAGGTCGAGGACCAGACGAAGCGGCCGCCCATGTTGGCGATCGAGAGCAGGCCGACGAAGCCGCCGGCCGCGACGGCGCTGACGGACGAGACACCGTCGGTGCGGAAGAAGTCCTGGATCATCGGCGCGGCCTGCTCGAGGATGCCGATGCCCGCGGTGACGTTGCAGAAGAGCACGATCCAGACCAGCCAGAAGGCACGCGTCCTGATCGCGTTGTTCGCCGAGACGCTCGCGGTGGTGACGAGCTTCTTCTCCTTGACGCTGGCCGGGTCCCAGCCCTGCGGGGTCCAGCCCTCGGGTGGCACCCGGACGGTGGCCGCGCCGAAGGACATGAAGACCAGGTAGACGACCCCGAGAGTGAGGAAGAGCAGCATCACCGCGTGACCGTCGGGCACTGTGCTCGCGTCGCCGGTGTAGGAGGGGTCGTAGAGCGAGAGGAGCCGGCCGCTGAGCGGGCTGGCGATCATCGCACCACCGCCGAAGCCCATGATCGCCATGCCGGTGGCGAGGCCGGGGCGGTCCGGGAACCACTTGATCAGCGTGGAGACGGGGGAGATGTAGCCGATCCCGAGACCGATGCCGCCGACGAACCCGTAGCCGAGGTAGACCAGCCACAGCTGACCGGTCCCGATGCCGAGGGCGCCGATGAAGAAGCCGGAGGCCCAGAAGACGGCGGCCGCGGTCATCGCGGCGCGCGGCCCGTTGCGGTCGACCCAGGTGCCCATGACGGCGGCGGAGAGACCGAGCATCACGATGGCGATCGAGAAGATCACGCCGATCGCGGTCTGGCTGGTGTCGAAGTGCTCGACGAGAGCGGTCTTGTAGACGCTGGTGGCGTACACCTGGCCGATGCAGAGGTGCACGGCGAGCGCGGCGGGCGGGATGAGCCAGCGGCTGTAGCCGGGGCCGGCCACCGTTCGCTCACGAGACAGGAAAGCTGGCAGCACATTGACCTCCGAGATGGAGTGGGGGTGATGCACATCACTACCACAGTTGATCTGGCAACCGCGAGGGGTGACTTCCGGCGAGCGAAAAGCACGAACCCTCCCGCCCCGGACATCCGGGATCGGGAGGGTTCAGACGAATGAGGAGGCGGGCGGGTGCCTACTCGGCGTCGGTGGAGGTGCCCAGCAGGTCCGCGACGAGGGCGTCGAGGTCGAGGTGCTGGCCCTCGGAGCCGACCGGGACGGCCGAGAAGGTCTTGCCGAGGAACGTCTGCACCTCGCGGGAGTCGGCGGTCGCGATCAGGCGGCCGTCGGGGGAGCTGAAGTCGAGCACGGCGACGGCCCTGGCGTCCTCGTCGATGCTCGGGTAGATCTTCACGTCACCCTCGCCGGCCGGCGCGGCCAGGCCCTGCAACATCAGGGTTCGGGAGACGACCCACTCGACGTCACCGGAGCCGGAATGGAAGGTCAGGCTGACCGCGTACGGGTCGCTCTCGCGGTAGCCGAAGGTGGTGGGCACGTTGACCGTGCGGCCCCACGGGTCCAGGCACGAGATCTTGATGTCCTGCTGCACTACCGGGTGCTTGATGTCGCTCATTCGTCCGCTCCTTGTTGGTTGTCTTGCCAAGGAGACGGACCAGTACCCGTCGGATGACGTGGATTCTCCGAATTTTCTGTGCGAGTTTTCTGGAGCGGTCCAAGAGGGCTCGTCAGCGCTGCTCGAGAGCGGCTTCGAGGCGCGCGACCGGCGAGCTGAGGTTGTACGTCTCGGCGAGCTCGTGCAGCCGGTCGGCGTCGGCCGGGGCGCTGGGCAGCGCCGTACGGCTGCGGTCCAGCGGGAGGTCGCGGGCGACCGCCACGACCTTGGGTGCGAGGGCCAGATATCCGGCCGCGTCGATGAACTTCTGCCGCTGCGTCTTGGTCAGCGCGCTGGTGGGGTCGGCGACCGCGCCGATGATCCCCTCCAGGTCGCCGAACTGCTCCAGCAGCTTGGCCGCGGTCTTCTCGCCCACGCCCTTCACCCCCGGCAGGCCGTCGGAGGCGTCGCCGCGCATGGTGGCGAAGTCGGCGTACTGGTCGGCTCGGATGCCGTACTTGGTCTGCACCCACTTCTCGTCGACCAGGTCCGGGTCGCTCCCGCCGCGGGTCGGGTAGAGGATGCGTACGCCGGCGGCGTCGTCGACCAGCTGGAAGAGATCGCGGTCGCCGGTGACGACGTCGACGGGCATGCCGGCGTCGGTCGCGAGGGTGCCGATCACGTCGTCGGCCTCGTAGCCGTCGGCGCCGATGACGCAGATCCCGGCAGCGGCCAGCACCTCCCGGATGATCGGCACCTGGACCTGCAGCGGGTCCGGGACCTCCTCGACGTCAGGGGCGGTCTCGACCTCCTCGACCACCCGGTGGGCCTTGTAGGAGGGGATCAGGTCGACCCGCCACTGCGGACGCCAGTCGTTGTCCCAGCAGCAGACCAGGTCGGTGGGGGAGTAGTCGTTGACCAACCGGGAGATGAACTCCAGCAGGCCGCGTACGGCGTTGACCGGGGTGCCATCGTCCGCCTTGATCTCGGGGACGCCGAAGAAGGCCCGGAAGTAGAGCGAAGCGGTGTCCAGCAGGAGCATTCGAGGTTCAGCCACAGGAGCAGCCTAATGAATGGTCGAGCCGGCGGCGGCCGGAAATCTTTCGACACAGACCACATGTCTGGACGTTGAGGCGGAGATATTGCTGCAGTGGGTACGCTGTCGCCGTGACTGCACCTGAGATCGAGGCCACGGACCGTAAAATCCTTCAGCTGCTCGCTGAGGACGGTCGGATGTCCTACACCGACCTGGGCAAGGCGACCGGCCTGTCGACCTCGGCGGTGCACCAGCGCGTCAAGCGGCTCGAGCAGCGTGGGCTGATCACCGGCTACGGCGCCACCGTCAACTACGCCGCGATCGGCGTCCCGCTGACCGCCTTCGTCGCGGTGCAGCCGATGGACCCCTCCCAGCCCGACGACACCCCCGAGCGCATCGCCGACCTCCACGAGGTCGAGGCGTGCTGGTCGATCGCCGGCGAGGACTCCTACATGCTCAAGGTGCGGGTGGCCACCCCCGAGGCGCTCGAGGAGCTGCTCGGCCGGATCCGCTCGGCGGCCAACGTCTCCACGCGCACCACCATCGCGATGTACACCTACTACGAGAACCGGCCGACCCTGCGCCACGGATGAGCGAGGGCCGGCCGGCAGGTCGGCCTCAGGCGTGCTGGTGCTCGCGCCACCACTGCTGGCCCGACTCAGGCAGCGTGTGGATCGGGTCGTAGTACTCGTAGGTCCGCGTCAGTGCCTCGGGGTCCGAGGCCTCGATCGAGGTGCGGTAGTTCTTGGTCCAGTAGGAGATGCCGCGCTCGGTGTCGTAGTCGGCGATCTGGTGGACCCAGCGCTTGCCGACGAAAGGTACGTCGCAGACGATGCGCGGGGTGGCGAACCCGGGCAGGTAGCCCATCAGGTCGTGCTGCATCCGCTGCGCGTCGGCGACCGAGACCCGCCAGTGCTCGCTGAACGGGATCATGTCGCACATGTAGAAGTAGTAGGGCATGATCTGCGCGCCGTCGAGGAGGCGGAAGCACAGGTCGAGCAGGCTGTGGGTGTCGGCGTTCACGCCGGCGAGCAGCACTCCCTGGTTGCGTACGTCCCGCACGCCTGCGTCCAGCAGGGCGCGCGTCGCCTCGGCGACCAGCGGCGTGACCGAGTTGGCGTGGTTGGCGTGGGTGTGGATCGCCAGTGAGACACCGCGCTCGCGGGCGATCGTGGTGACCCGGTTCATCCCCTCCAGCAGCGGCTCCTGGAGCCAGTGCTGGGGGAGGCCGACCAGACCCTTGGTGGCCAGCCGGATGTCGCGGATGTTGTCGATCTCCATCAGCTTGGTGAGGAAGTCCTCCAGCCGCGGCCAGGGCAGGTTGGCCACGTCGCCGCCGGAGACGACCACGTCGCGCACCTGCGGGGTGTTGCGGAGGTACTCCAGCATCGCCTCGTGGCGGTCGACCGGCTTGCCGGTGAGCTTGAGCTTGTCGATGACCGGGGTCGAGTTGCCGACCAGGTCCATCCGGGTGCAGTGGCCGCAGTACTGCGGGCAGGTCGAGAGCAGCTCGGCCAGCACCTTGGTCGGGTAGCGGTGGGTCAGGCCCTCGGCGACCCACATGTCGTGCTCGTGGAGCGAGTCGCGGCTCGCCTGCGGGTGGGAGGGCCAGTCGGTGCGCCGGTCGGAGAAGACCGGGATCATGTAGTGGCGCAGCGGGTCGGCGTAGAAGGCGTCGGTGAACTCCTGGCCGGCCGCGGCACCGGAGGGCACCATCGTGTTGATCATCTGCGGCGGCACCAGCATCGACATGGTCGCGCGCTCGGTCTGGTCGCGCTCGAGGTCGGCGTAGAACCGGTCGTCGAGGAGATCGCCCATCAGCGCGCGGAGCTGGCGGATGTTCTTGATGCAGTTGACGCGCTGCCACTGCACGTCTCGCCACTGCTCCTCGGTCACGTCGGCCCAGCCGGGGAAACGGGTCCAGTCGGGTTCGACCAGCTCGACGCGCTGGTAGGCGTAGGGCTGTCCGTCTCGACTGTGCTGGTCGCCTCGGGCTTCGCTTCGGCGGTTGGGCTCGATGGTTGCCGTCATGTTTTCCACCATAGCGGGAGATCCTCCGGCATTTGCAAGCATCGGCCGCAATTCTTACGCGCTCCGCTGGTAGGGTCCGCCGTGAGATGCACGCAAGGAGGCGTACGACGATGACCACATCCGACCCGACCGGCCTGCACCGGGTGCTCGACGAACCGGTGGGCGGCTCGCTGCCGCTGCCCCAGGCGGCCAGACGACTCGACACCCGATCGGAGCTGTGGCCCGACGAGGTGCGGATCCGGGTGGAGCGGCTCAACCTCGACGCCGCCTCCTTTCGCCAGCTCGAGGCCGCCCACGACGGCGACGGTGATGCCGTACGCCGCGAGGTGCTCGACATCGTCGCCGAGCGCGGCAAGATGCAGAACCCGGTCACCGGCTCGGGCGGGATGCTCGTCGGTGTGGTCGAAGAGGTCGGGCCCGACTCGCCCCTCGGCGTGAAGGCGGGCGACCGCGTCGCGACCCTGGTCTCGCTGACCCTGACCCCCTTGGTGATCGAGGACGGCCTCGCCGGCTGGGGCGGCGACTCCGAGCAGGTGCCCTGCGACGGCTACGCCATCCTCTTCGGCCGCTCGATCGCCGCCGTCCTCCCCGACGACCTCGCCCCCGAGCTCGCGCTGTCGGTCATGGACGTCTGCGGCGCCCCGGCGCTGACCCGCCGGGTCGTCTCCGAGCGCTACGCCGGGGGCGTCGTCGCGGTGATCGGTGGTGGCGGAAAGTCCGGCTCGCTCTCCCTGGCCGCCGCGAGGGACGCCGGAGCCGGCCACCTCATCGGCATCGTCCCGACCGACGCCGAGGCCGATCGCCTCCGCGAGGCGGGTCTGGCCGACGAGGTCGTGGTCGCCGACGCCCGCAACCCGGTGGCGCTGCGCGACGCCGTCACCAAGAGCGGTGGCCCCGCCGACGTGACCGTCGTCTGCGTCGACGTCCCCGGCTGCGAGGGCGGAGCCATCCTCGCCACCGCGGAGCAAGGCACCGTCATCTTCTTCTCCATGGCCACCTCTTTCTCCGCCGCCGCGCTCGGCGCTGAGGGGCTCGCCGCCGACGTGACGATGCTCGTCGGCAACGGCTACGTCCCCGGCCATGCCGCCTACGCCCTGGATCTGCTCCGCGCGAACGCCGGGGTCCGAGCACTCTTCGAAGGGAGACTGGCCCAGTGAGACTCGACCTGGACCCGGCGACCATCGCCCGCGCCCGCAACCTGGCCGCCCGCGCCGGTGAGCCGATCGTGGAGATGGCCAAGCGCCACACCACGGTCGCCGTCGAGCGCGCCACCCTGCGGCTGGCCGGCCTCGGCGGCGCCGACCCCGACGGCACCCCGTGGGTGAACCACCTCGTCGACGCGGTCCGCGCCGACATCGGCCTCGAGCACGGCGTGGCCCTGCCGGTCTGGCACGCGCTCGCCGGCTACGACAACGACCTCGCACGACTGGCCGAGGAGGCCGCCGCCGGGCAGGTGAGCTTCCGGCTGCCGGAGGGCGCCGACGCCGACCTGGCTGCGAAGCGCTCCCGGGAGGCGGTCGGGGCCGGCATCGCCCGGCTCGACGCGAGCAGGATCGCCCGAGACCGGATGATCAGCGAGATCGGCGACGCGCCCCGCAAGCCCTGGATCTACCTGATCGTCGCCACCGGCGACATCTACGAGGACATCCCGCAGGCCCAGGCGGCCGCCCGCGAAGGCGCCGACATCATCGCGGTCATCCGCTCGACCGGCCAGTCGCTCCTCGACTACGTGCCCGAGGGCGCGACGCGGGAAGGGTTCGCCGGGACGTACGCGACGCAGGAGAACTTCCGGCTGATGCGGGCGGCGCTCGACGAGACCAGCCGCGAGCTGGGCCGCTACGTACGCCTGACCAACTACGCCAGCGGGCTGTGCATGCCCGAGATCGCGGCACTGGCGGGCATGGAGCGTCTGGACATGATGCTCAACGACTCGATGTACGGGATCCTGTTCCGCGACATCAACCCGGTGCGTACGTTCGTCGACCAGCGGCTCTCCCGCCAGATCCACGCGCGGGCGGGGATCATCATCAACACCGGCGAGGACAACTATCTCACCACCGCGGACGCCGTCGAGGCGGCGCACACGGTGACGACCTCCCAGCTCCTCAACGAGTACTTCGCCAAGGAGGCCGGCCTCGAGGACTGGCAGCTCGGTCTGGGCCACGCCTTCGAGATCAACCCGGACGTGCCCGACTCGTTCCGCCTCGAGCTCGCGCACGCGCTGCTGGCGAAGACGATCTTCCCCGATGCCCCGCTCAAGTGGATGCCGCCGACGCGGCACATGACCGGCGACATCTTCAAGGGCTACCTGCTCGACGGGTTCTTCAACCTCGCCGGCGCGATGACCGACCAGGGCATCCTCCTGGTGGGCATGATGACCGAGGCCGTGGTGACGCCGTGGATCTCCGACCGCGACCTGGCGCTGCAGAACGTCCGCTACGTCATGGACGCCGCCGGCCGCCTCGGGGAGGACTTCCACCCGGCTCCCGACGGCTTCATCGCCAACCGCGCGCGTGAGGTGCTGGGGGAGTCGATCGACCTGCTCGGCAAGATCATCGACGAGCCGAACGGGCTCCTGGACGCGATCGCGGACGGCACCTTCGGCCTGATGAAGCGTCCTGCCGACGCGGGCAAGGGGCTGGAAGGCGTGGCCGAGAAGTCCGAGGCCTACTACAACCCGGCCAGCTCGATCTTGGAGGGCGAGGAAGAGGAATGAGCATCATCAGGCCGTACGGAGACACCACCGGCGATGGGATGGTGCAGGTCTCCTTCACACTGCCGATCAAGCACAGCAAGGTCGCCGACGGTGCCGCGCTGCAGCTGGCCAACAAGATGGGCATGGAGCCGGCGATGGTCGTCCACTCCAAGCCGATGGGCGACGACTTCACCTTCTTCGTCGTCTACGGACAGGTGAACCATCTGGTCGACACCGACAAGGTGCAGGTCGTCGAGCGCGACTTCCCGCTGCTGACCCCCAAGGAGGCCAACGCGGTCATCAAGGAGACGCTGCGCCGCCCGCTCGTCGTCGTGGGCGCCTGCATCGGCACCGACGCCCACACCGTCGGCATCGACGCGATCCTCAACATCAAGGGGTTCGCGGGGGAGAAGGGCCTGGAGTACTACAAGGAGATCGAGGTGGTGAACCTCGGCGCCCAGGTCTCCGTGCCCGCCCTCGTCGAGGCCGCGGTGACCCACCGGGCCGACGCCGTGCTCGTCTCCCAGGTCGTCACCCAGCGCGACGCTCACCTGCTCAACACCCGGGAGATGTCGGCGGCCTTCCGTGAGGCCTACCCGGCGGGGGAGCGGCCGCTGCTGATCGCCGGCGGTCCGCGCTTCGACGAGTCGATGACCGCCGAGCTCGGCGTCGACCGCATCTTCGGCCGGGGCACCACCCCGGCCGAGGTCGCCTCCTATCTCGTCCACCGCACCACCGCGAAGGAGCCCGCAGCATGACCGAGCCCGTCCGCTCGCCCGAGGTCGGCACCAAGGTGGTCCACCGCCGCTACGTGCCCTACTCCCACGCCCACTACGCCGGGAACCTTGTCGACGGGGCCTACAGCCTCGGTCTCTTCGGTGACGTCGCGACGGAGATGTGCATCCTCACCGACGGCGACGAGGGGCTCTTCGCCTCCTACGACGACGTGCAGTTCAAGGCGCCCGTCCGGGCCGGCGACGTCCTGGAGATCACCTGCGAACTGGTCAGGGCGGGCACCCGGTCGCGGGTGATGGTGTTCGCCGTGCACGTGGTGGCTCGCGGGGCCGCGACCGAGGACCGCCCGGGGGCCGCCGACATGCTGGACGAGCCCATCCTGGCGACCTCCGCACGCGGTACCGTGGTCGTTCCCTGAACCCGGTGACGGTACGCGGATACGACACGCCCGTGACGCAGGGGAATTTGTTGCTTTTTGCGGGTCGGCCAGGCTGTTGCTGACCTGCGAAAACTTATGTTTCTGCAGGTCAGCGCCGTGTTGACTTACGCCGAACGATCGGGTGATGGTGACAGCGTTCGCCCATGCAGATCGTGGTAGGCGGATCGGCGCTCGACGGATCGGGTCGGGGGGTGTCGCGCCAGGCATACCTTCGACTCGTTTTCGCGGGCGCGGTGAGCGCCGCGAGGGCAACGTGGGAGGGCCAAGGTGCCCTTAGACAACGACCGTCTCCCGGTCGCCAGCCGGGATCGGAACGGCCCGAAGGTCGTCTTGGACCTCCCGCGCATCTGCTGACTGGCATTCGGGCAACTGACCAGCGGCCGGATATCCTGTGATCTCCACCCCATTCCTCGACAAGGCCGGCGTACGTGACGAACGAGCAGCTTCCACCCTGGACCGAGATCGGCCGGGCGGTGATGGTCATCCCGACCTACAACGAGGCGGACAACCTCGCCTGGATCGTCGGCCGGCTGCGCAAGGCGCAGCCGCGCGTCGACGTCCTTGTGGTCGATGACGGTTCCCCGGACGGCACCGGCACCATCGCCAACGAGCTGGCCGACAACGACGACCAGATCCATGTGCTGCACCGCACCGAGAAGGCCGGTCTCGGGGCTGCGTACCTGGCCGGGTTCGCGTGGGCCATCGAGCAGGGCTACGACGTGGTGGGGGAGATGGACGCCGACGGCTCCCACCAGCCCGAGGAGCTCCACCTCCTGCTCGACGCGCTCACCTCGGCCGATCTGGTGATCGGTGCCCGCTGGGTCCGTGGCGGCTCCGTGGTCAACTGGCCGCTCTCGCGCCGGCTGCTGTCGGTGGGCGGCAACTTCTACGTCCGGCTCCTGCTCGGCATCGGCGTGCACGACGCCACCGCCGGCTTCCGCCTCTTCCGCCGCACCACCCTGGAGAAGCTCCAGCTGAGCAGTGTGGAGTCGACCGGCTATGTCTTCCAGACCGAGATGGTGACGCGTACGCTGCGGGCCGGCCTGACGGTCAAGGAGGTCCCGATCCAGTTCATCGAGCGGGTCCGGGGCGAGTCGAAGATGAGCCCGGCAGTGGCCGCCGAGTCGATGCGCAGGGTCACCCGCTGGGGCCTGGCCGAGCGCCGTGAGCAGCTGATCCGGCTCATGCGCCGCTTCGGGCTCGAGCGCCTCGTGGGAGCCCGGCGATGACCACTCGCCGCCGTCGGCTCTCCTGGGTGCTGGTGCTGCTGTTCCTGGTGATGCCGCTGGCAGAGCTCTTCGTGCTCATCCAGGTCGGGCAGGTCATCGGCGTGTGGTGGACGATCCTGCTGCTCGTCGCCGACTCGATCTTCGGTGCCTGGCTGATGCGACGCGAAGGCGCGCGCGCCTGGAACGCTCTGACGACGGCCCTCTCCAGCGGCAAGCTGCCGTCCAACGAGATCGCCGACGGTGCCCTGATCGTGCTCGGCGGCGCCTTGATGCTGAGCCCGGGCTTCGTGAGCGACGTCTTCGGCATCGTGCTGATCCTGCCGTTCACCCGGCCGATCTTCCGCCGCGTGCTATCGACGGTCGTCCAGAAGCGGATCGTCGTCTCCGCGATGCCCTCGGGCTTCGGCCCTGCGACGCAGCGCCCGCGCAACGACGACATCGTGACCGGCGAGGTCATCGACAAGGACGAGCCCGCCTAGAGCCGTCGAAAGGTCAGAAAACGAGATCGAGTGGTCGCCGTAGCGACCACTCGATCTCGTTTTCTGACGTCTCGGCGTGAGACTGGGTCAGGCGTTGGCCTTCTTCTTGCCCGGGCCCTTGCGGTGCAGATGGGCCGGGCCGATCTCGCCACCGCGAAGCAGGTCGAGGCGCTCCTTGAGGATGTCCTCGAGCTCCTTCTCCGAGCGCCGCTCCAGGAGCATGTCCCAGTGCGTACGCGCCGGCTTCTCGGCCTTCTCCTCCGGCTTGGCACCGGAGAGGTTGAGAGCCTCCATGCCGCAGCGCGGGCACTCCCAGATCGCCGGCACCTCGGCCTCGTCCGACATCGTGATCTCGAAGTCGTGGCCCTGCGGGCAGCGGTATGCCACCTGCTGACGTCCCGCGAACTCGATGCCGCGTTCGTCCTCAAAACTCTGTCCGCCCAGTCGGGCGCCGCGCAGCGTGCGCTCGGCCATGAAGCACCTCCTGAGTCGATCGTCCCCCGTTGAATGAGCTGAAGAGCAAATCGATCTGCGGACTCATGACGCAGACCGGTCAGGCCTCTTCACATCGTCAACGGTACAGAGGAGGTGATGATTCCGTGAATTATCGGGATCGTCGCCGTGTTGTTCGACACGCATCCCGCCTGACCTGCGGAACTCGCTGAGAAAGTCCTGAGCGGGGCGTGTCTCGAATCCGCCAGCCAGGGCGCCACGCTGTGCTCTCGGTCTCAGACGCGTTCCGGCACCTGGTTGCCCGCCTGCTCGACGCCCTTGGTGGTGTTCACCAGCGCGAGCAGCACACCGCCGACCAGGAAGAACGCGATCAGCGCGAGGATCGCCGGACGGTAGGAGTCGGTGAGCTGGTAGACGAGGCCGAAGACGAGGGTGCCGAGCCAGGAGGTGCCACGGCCCATGGCGTGGTAGAGGCTGAAGTACTCCGCCTCCTTGCCCGCCGGGATGAACAGCGAGAAGTAGGAGCGCGCCAGCGCCTGGGTGCCGCCCATGACCAGCCCGATGCCGACCGCCACGACCAGCAGCGGCAGCAGCGTACGCTCCGGCACGAAGTAGGCGATGATCACGATGATCATCCAGCCGCCCAGCCCGCCGAGGATGACCCGCTTGGCACCGAAGCTCTTCGCGAGGCGGCCGAAGAAGATCGCGCCGCCCACGGCGACGAACTGCACCAGCAGGTAGATGCCGAGCATCGTGCCGGTCTCGAAGCCGAGCTCCTCGACGCCGTAGGTCGATGCCGAGCTGATCACGGTCGAGATGCCGTCGTTGAAGAAGAGGTACGCCAGCAGGAAGGTCAGTGCGACCGGATACTGCGGAAGCTCCTTGATCGTCACGAACAGCTGACCGAAGGAGCGCGCCACCACGCCGCCGGAGACGTCTTCGACGTCGGCCGGCTCGTGACGGCGGATGCGGCGCCACGGGATGATGATGAAGCCCGCCCACCACAGGCCGGCCGAGAGCATCGAGATCCGCACCGCGAGCGCGGTGCCGAGCCCGAGCGGATCGGCGAAGGTGACCACGAGGAAGTTGACCGCGAGCAGCAGCCCGCCGCCTGCGTACCCATAGGCCCAGCCCACCGAGGAGACCCGGTCACGCTCGTTCTCGGTCGAGATCAGCGGCAGGATCGAGTCGCTGACCACCACCGCCGCGCCCGCGCACAGGTTGGCGATGATGAACATGAGCGACCCGAACAGCCAGTTGTCGCCGCTCATGAAGAACATCAGCGCCGCGCAGAGCGCACCGGCCCAGGCGAAGCCGGCCATCAGGTCGGGCTTGCGGGAGGTGCGGTCGGCGATCGCGCCGACGAGCGGGTAGATGAGTGCCGAGAGGATGGTGGAGAACGTGATGACGTACGACGGCAGCGCACCGGGCGCGACCGAGAGCCCGAGCACGTCGATGCGGTTGTCGACGGCCGCCGCCTTGGCGATCTCGATCAGGTAGGGCGCGAACAGCACCCCGGCGACCGTCGTCTGGAACGCGGAGACGGCCCAGTCGGTGAAGTACCAGCCCTTCTGCTCCCGCGCCCGCTCAACCGGCCTGAAATCGCCGATCCCGGCTGATGTGCTCACTTCTCGGGCTCCTCGCCATGGTCAACGGAGTTGGTCTCTTCGGTGGACTCGACCCGAGACGGTGCAGCCTCCCACAGGCCGCGTTCCTCGAGGAACGATTTCAGCAGGTCGGTGCGGTCGGTCATCAGCCCGTCGACGTCGCGCCTGATGAGCCGCTCCATCTCGACCGGGTCGTCGACGGTCCACACATGGACCTCCTTGCCGACCTTGTGAGCCCGGCGGACCAGCGCACGCGAGGCCACCCGGATCGAGAGCGGGCCGGCGAGACGCTGATGGTGGGGGATCTGGAAGGCGTCGAACTGCGAACCGACGAGCCGCTTGGCGATCCCGGTGGTCGGCGCCAGCAGGTAGGCCACCACCTCGCGGGGGTGGGCCGAGGTGCGTACGCGTCCTTCGGTCAGCTGACGGAACCTCTTCAGCCGGCGCGCGGAGAACGAGCCGACGATGACCCTGTCCTCGCGGTCGGTGGCGGCGAGCAGCTCGGCCAGCGCCGTCACCGCCCCGTCGGACTTCAGGTCGATGTTGAAGGTGACGTCCGGGAAGGCCGCGAAGAGCTCGGCCAGGGTCGGCACACCGTGGAGGCCGCCGATCCTGGCTGCCTGCACCTCGGCGTACGTCATCTCGGCGATCAGCCCGCTGACGTCGGTCACCCGGTCGAGCGCCTCGTCGTGGAAGGCGAGCAGGACCCCGTCACGGGTGACGTGGACGTCGGTCTCGAGATGGGTGTAGCCGAGCGCCACCGCATGGCGGAACGCCTCCATGGTGTTCTCCATCCCGACCAGGTCGGGATGGAGCGCTCCACCACGGTGCGCATAGGCGCGTACGCGTCGTCGCTGGTGCTTCACGGGGAGCATTAGACCACCCTCGCGAGTCTCACAGTATGGGAAGCGCCGGGGGACTTGACGGGCACTTTGTGGACTTGACGGGCACTGGAACACCCGTCAAGTCCAGGGATACCCGGTCGACCGGGTATCCCTGGACACGCAACGACCTCAGATGTCGCGGAACGCCGTGATGTTGGCGCCGAGCTGGTTGAGCCGCTCGGCGAGGTCCTCGTAGCCGCGGGCGATGACGTAGGTCGAACGGAGCACCGAGGTGCCCTTCGAGGCGAGCATCGCGAGCAGCACGACCACGGCGGGGCGCAGCGCCGGCGGGCAGACGATCTCGGTGCCGGAGAAGTGGGTCGGGCCCTCGATCATGACCCGGTGCGGGTCCATGAGGGTGACGTTGCCGCCGAGCTTGTTGAGCTCGGTCAGGTAGATCGCCCGGTTCTCGTAGACCCAGTCGTGCAGCAGCGTCTGACCCTGCGCGACCGCGGCGATGGCGGCGAAGAACGGCAGGTTGTCGATGTTGAGGCCGGGGAAGGGGAGCGGGTGGATCTTGTCCAGCGGCGCGTGCAGGATCGAGTGCAAGGTGTTGATGTCCACCAGGCGGGTCTTGCCGTTGAGCGCCAGGTACTCCTCGGAGAGGGTGTAGTTGAAGCCCATCTCCTCGAGCGTGGCGAGCTCGATCTCCATGAACTCGATCGGCACCCGCTTGATGGTGATCTCGGAGTCGGTGACGATCGCGGCGGT
Organism: Nocardioides luteus; assembly: GCF_014648595.1. Classification (GTDB taxonomy): domain Bacteria; phylum Actinomycetota; class Actinomycetes; order Propionibacteriales; family Nocardioidaceae; genus Nocardioides; species Nocardioides luteus. The sequence goes on from NZ_BMRK01000001.1 coordinate 442,987, forward strand.
CAGCAGCGACATCGCCTCGATCGGGTCCTCGCTCGGCGCGTAGTCGACGTCGACGTCGATGACCTCGCGGCCGGTCACGCGCAGCGTGGTGGTGCCGACGCCCTCGACCTCGACGCCCAGCTTCTGCAGGTAGAAACAGAGGTCCTGGACCATGTAGTTGGACGAGGCGTTGCGGATCACGGTGGTGCCGGGGTGCAGCGCGGCCGCCATCAGCGCGTTCTCGGTGACGGTGTCGCCGCGCTCGGTCAGCACGATCGGGCGGCCCGGCTGGATGTCCCGGTTGACGCTGGCGTGGTAGGCGCCGTCGGTGGCCTTGACCTCGAGGCCGAAGGGGCGCAGCGCCGACATGTGCGGCTCGACCGTGCGGGTGCCGAGGTTGCAGCCGCCGGCGTAGGGAAGCTCGAAGGTGTCGAGGCGGTGCAGCAGCGGACCGAGGAACATGATGACCGAGCGCGTACGGCGGGCGGCGGCCTCGTCGACGGCGTCCAGGCGCAGCTCCTTGGGCGGCACGATCTCGAGGTCGTTGTCCTCGTTGAGCCAGCGGGTCTGCACACCGATCGAGTTGAGCACCTCGATGATGCGGTTGACCTCTTCGATGCGGGCGACCTTGCGCAGCGTGGTGCGGCCCCGGTTGAGGAGCGAGCCGACCAGCAGCGCGACGCCGGCGTTCTTCGAGGTCTTGACCGTGATCTCACCGGAGAGGGTGGTCGGGCCGGTGACGCGCAGGTGCGTGGGCCCCGCCCCGATGTCGACCAGGGAGGAGTCGAGCGCAGCCCCGACGCGAGCGATCATCTCGAGGGAGAGGTTCTGCTGTCCCTGCTCGATGCGGTTGATCGCGCTCTGGCTGGTGTTGAGAAGGTCGGCGAGCTGTGCCTGGGTGAGGCCCTTGTGCTTGCGCGCATCGCGAATCAGATTCCCGATACGACCTTTGTATCCGTCGGTCATGGTGCACCACCGTAACTCATATATGAGATAAGCCTGGATTCCCCGCGAAGTGTCGGCGATTCGTTTCAAGCCTGTTGCCGCGCCCGAGAGGGGACTCCGTGTGCAACATCACGTACGCCGGGTGACAGGATGCCATCATGCGCGCGACGACGATCCACGGGGTGGGCGACATCCGCACCACCGAGGTACCCGATCCGGTCCTGAAGAAGACCTCCGACGCGATCGTACGCGTCGTGGCCTCCTGCATCTGCGGCTCCGACCTGTGGAACTACCGCGGCGCCAACGGAGAGATCGAGGAGCCTCGAACCATCGGGCACGAGTGCATCGGCGTGGTCGAGGAGGTCGGTGCCGACGTACGCGACTTCCGGGCCGGCGACTTCGTGATCGTCCCCTTCGACCACTGCGACAACACCTGCCCGCACTGCCTGGCCGGTGTCCAGTCGGTCTGCGAGAACCTCGGCTTCACCGTCAGCGGCCAGAGCGAGTACGCCCTGGTCACCCAGGCCGACGGCTCGCTGGTCAAGCTCGACGAGACGCCCGACCCGGCCAGCCACCCCGACCTGCTGGCCCTCACCGATGTGATGGCCACCGGCTGGCACGCCGCGGTCATGTCGGGCCTCGGCGGCGAGCCGAAGGGCGGCACCGCGGTCGTGGTCGGCGATGGTGCGGTCGGTCTGTGCGGCGTCCTCGCGGCTGCTCAGCTCGGCGCCGAGCGCGTGGTGGCGATGTCGCGCCACCAGTCGCGCCAGGAGATCGCCAAGCAGTTCGGCGCCACCGACATCGTCGCGGCCCGCGGCAAGGAGGGCGAGGCGGCCGTACGCGAGCTGACCGGCGGCGTCGGCGCCGACTACGTCCTCGAGTGCGTGGGCACCGACCAATCCTTCAAGACCGCCTCGAAGGTCGCCCGCCCCGGCGCGACCGTCGGGTTCGTGGGCGTGCCCCACGACGTCAACCTCCCTGTCAACGCGCTCTTCCGCACCAACGTCGGGCTCAAGGGCGGGATGGCGCCGGTACGCCGCTATCTGCCCGACCTGCTGCGCCTGACTCTCGACGGCACGATCAGCCCCGGTCTGGTCTTCGACAAGGCGCTGCCGTTCACCGAGGCGGCCGAGGGTTACCGCCTGATGGACGAGCGGCTGGCGACGAAGGTGCAGCTCACCTACTGACCCGGCCGACGGGGGCGCTTCGGCGCGTCTGAGAGGATGAACTGATGCCTCGTACCGACACCATGCGCCTGCGCCCGCTGTCACTCGGTGACGAGCACGTCTTCACCGAGTGGGCACGCGATGAGGAGTTCCGGGCGGCCAACGGCTGGCCGGAACGTGACCACGACGGCCATCTCCGCCACTGGCGGCGGCTGATCGAGGCTCCGCCGCCCGAGCTGATCCGGCTCGCGGTGGAGGTCGACGAGGAGGTCGTCGGCTACGCCGACCTGCACGGTCTCGCCCCCGACACCCGCGAGCTCGGCATCGCGATCGGTCCGAGCTCCCGCTGGGGCCAGGGCCTGGGGCAGCGCGCGATCAAGACCGCGCTCACCTATGGCTTCTCCGTCCTCGACCTGAGCCGCATCTGGGCCGAGACCCACGAGACCAACGCCCGCGCGAAGAAGCTCTTCGACGCGACCGGCTTCATCGAGACCGGCCGCCACGGCACCGACACCTACCGCGGCGAGGAAGTCAGCCTCGTCCAGTACGCCGTCGAACGCCCCTACTAGTCGGCGATCTTCACCGGCTTCGTCTTCGGGTAGCCCTCCGGGAGCATCATCGTCCCGTCCTGGTGGCGGTAGAGGACCTGCCAGTGCCAATACAGGTCGTAGGCGACCTCGGACCGCTTCATCTGCCGCGCGTAGGTGCTGACGGCCGCCACGTAGCGGTCGGAATGGTTGTAGGACCACAGCGCACCCGCCATGTCGCGAGGCGCGCCGTTGCTGGCGAGCATGCGACCCGCAGCCATGATGGCGTCCGCGGGGTCGTTGATGTCGCCGCCGGCGCCGTACTGGGCGAAGGTCGAGGGCAGGAACTGCATCGGGCCCTGGGCGCCGGCGGTGCTGGTGCCGCGGATGCGTCCCATCCGGGTCTCGACCAGATGGATGGCGGCGAGATAGTGCCAGGGCGTGCCGGTCTCGCGCTGCGCCCGGTGGTAGAGCGGCTTCAGCTCCTCCGGCTTCGGCGGTGTCAGGATCCGCCACTGCGGCAGCTTCGGCTGAGGGTCGGTCATCACCATCAGCTCGCGCGCCGCCGCGATGTCCGCCTCGAGCTGGGTGCGGTCGGCGCCGCCGAGCGCACCCAGCACGTCTGCCCGTTCGGCCTTCGGCTTCCGGGCCAGGTCGCGGGCGGCGGTCTGCTCGAAGAGAGCCGCCTCCCGCACCTCGGCGGACCCCGCAGGAGCGGAGGAGACCACCTTCAGCGCATGGGTGAGGCGCTCGGCCAGCGGCACCGACTCGTCATCGAGCCCTACGCTCGACGAAGACTCCGACGGCGTCGGGGCCGCCAGCGTCGAGGGCGAGGTGAATGGCGTCCGGACCGGCTCAGAGGACGGCTCGCTGCCGCAGCCGGCGGTGAGCGCCGCCAGGGCCGTGACGGCGCTCGAGACTGCCAGCCGGGTGCGCACGCACCCGACGCTACCCGACGCTGCGGAGGATGATCTCCGCGAGCTCGGCCGGCTTGGAGAGCTGCGGCCAGTGACCTGTCGGGAGGTCCACGAAGCTGGCCTCGGTGTGCTTCGGGATGGCGGCGGTCGGCTCGGCACCCTCCGCGATCCACCCCTTGAGGTCGGCGGCGGTGTATTCAGGGCACACGAACAAGGCCGGGACCGCGTAGCGGCGCTCGTCGCCGAGCTCGAACGGCTCGGTGGTCAGGCTGGCGGGGGAGGGCCGCAGGAACGACTCGAAGGTGGCTCGGTCGAGGTCGCGTACGTCGGCCTCGTCGAACTCCTCCCACGGCACCGGCGGCATGTCGGCGCCGTCGGTCGAGAAGTTCTTGGCCGGGATCATGCCCGGCTCGGCGGGCCAGCCGCCCACGTAGACCACCTTCGCGACCTTGTCGATGCGGGCGTCGAGCGCCGCGCCCGCGACCGCGCAGCCCATCGAGTGTCCGACGAGGAGCACCGGCCCGTCCGACTCGTCGATGGCGGCCACCACCGCGGCGACCTGGTCGGCGACGTGCACGTCGGACCGGTCCGTCTCGGCCGACTCGGGGCCGGGAAGGGTGAGCGGGCGCACGGTGTGGCCTGCGGCGGTCAGGCGGGGGACGACGAGGTCCCATGATGATGCGTCCAGCCAGAGGCCGGGTACCAGAACGATGTCCATGGCCCGATCTTCGACCTGGTTGCGGACGATCCGCTTCCGTGAACTCGAGATTCTCCCGACAAAAGAACAGGTGACCACCGCAGCGCGGTGGTCACCTCATCCGGACGTCCCTGAAACCGGACGTCGAGGTCGTTCAGCGGGCGCCGGCGACCTCCAGTAGCTCCGCGACCTCGTGGGCGCGGCAGTCGCAGTCGGCATCACACGGCAAGAAGCGATGACGTGCGTGCCCGCAGTCGCGGCACGGCATGTCGTGAGAAAGCGTGAAGCTCTGCACCTCAACGGTGTCCCACATTATCTATTCATCCCCCAGAGAATGGTGATTGATGTTTATCGGTGAAGCTGTCTGATATGTAACACGATAATCCTCGGCTTTGGAAGGCCTTGGACAACACGCCGAGACATTGTTTTCCCTGGTCAGTCGACCGATATGATTATTCGGTCGACCGATAGATAAACTCATAAGGGGCACCTGTGGATGCCGTGTGGATGTTCGATTTACTGCGCGCTCGAAGGCGCTCCGGCGTGTTGACGGATTGAAAGAAGAACGCATACCGGCCTGTCACCACCGACAAGGTGGTGACTGTTCCGGCGCGGTTCCGGAGGGCAGAACACCCAGGGGCGAAGGTCCCGGCTCGTCCGGCCCGTCGGGCTGGACCGCTCGAGGGTCCGGTTCGCGGGAATCCCGTCGGGCCGTTGAGAGTTCCACTACTCGTGAAGAACATCGGATTCTTGTCTTTCGGACACTGGACACCGTCGCCCTACTCGCAGACGCGCTCGGCTCGCGACGCTCTGGTCCAGGGGATCGAGCTCGCGGTCGCGGCCGAGGAGCTGGGGGTCGACGGCGCGTACTTCCGGGTCCACCACTTCGCCCGCCAGTACGCCTCGCCGTTCCCGCTGCTCTCCGCCATCGGCGCGCGCACCTCGAAGATCGAGATCGGCACCGGTGTCATCGACATGCGTTACGAGAACCCGCTCTACATGGCGGAGGACTCCGCGGCCGCCGACCTGATCTCCGGCGAGCGGCTGCAGCTCGGCATCAGCCGCGGCTCACCCGAGCAGGTCATCGAGGGATGGCGCTACTTCGGCTACGACCCCGGCGAGAAGGCGACCGACGCCGACATGGCGCGCGCCCACACCGAGACGTACCTGAAGATCATCGAGGGTGCGCAGTTCGCCGAGCCGAACCCGCGGCCCATGTTCCCCAACCCGCCGGGCAAGCTCCGCGTCGAGCCCTACTCCGAGACCCTGCGCGACCGGATCTGGTGGGGCTCGAGCTCGCTGGCGACCGCTCGCTGGGCCGCGACGCTGGGGATGAACCTGCAGAGCTCGACGCTGAAGAACGACGAGAACGGCAAGCCGTTCCACATCCAGCAGCGCGAGCAGATCGAGGCCTACCGGGAGGCATGGAAGGAGGCCGGCCACGAGCGTGAGCCGCGCGTCTCGGTCTCCCGGTCCATCTTCGCCCTGGTCGACGAGGAGGACCGTCGCTACTTCGGTCTCGACCGGCAGACCTCCGACCAGATCGGCAACATCGACGACCAGACCCGGGCGATCTTCGGCCGCTCCTACGCCGCCGAGCCGGACGTCCTGATCGAGGAGCTCGCCGAGGACGAGGCGATCCAGGCCGCCGACACGCTGCTGCTCACGGTGCCGAACCAGCTCGGCGTCGACTACAACGCGCACGTCCTGGAGAGCATCCTGACCCACGTCGCGCCGGGGCTCGGCTGGCGGTAGAGCGGGCGGACCGCCGAGCTGGAGAGTTACAAAAGGGCGCATAATCGTTGTCATCCACCCCACGTGGCTCTTCAAATTGGCTACCGTGCACCGCGACCGTTGATCTAGGGGGAACCTGTTGGCTACCTACGCTGAGCTGCTCGATGCCTATCTACGCGAACCTGCTCCGGAGCCGCTGAGGGCATTGCGCGAGGCCATCCTCGAGGCGCCCAACTTCCGGCCCGACCTGGAGATCACCGAGATGATCGCCCCGATGATGGCGGCCGGTGACTACGCCGGCGCGGTGTCGGCGATCCACGGGCTGATGCCCGGGGCGATCTTCAGCCCCTCGGCCCATGCCGCCCTCGCCGACGCGCAGCGCGGTCTCGGCAACCAGGAGCAGGCCCAGCGGGAGTCGATCCTGGCCCAGGCGGCCCTGGACAGCATCATCAGCACCGGCGAGGGCACCGAGGCGGCTCCGTGGTCGGTGCTGCGCACCAGCGACGCCTACGACGTGGTGCTCGCCTCGGGCAAGACGCCGCGCTCGCAGGTCGCGGTCGGCAAGCTCGACCGGATCGTGTGCACCGACTCGACGGTCTGGTTCTTTGACACCAGCGCCGAGTTCGCGGGGGCCTGACCCACACCGTGCCCAGATCCGTACTCATCACCGGCGCAGCCGCCGGCATCGGCCGCGCGACCGCGCTCCGCTTCGCCCGTGAGGGCTGGCTGGTCGGCGCCTTCGACATCGACGTGGACGGCCTGGCCTCCCTGGCCACGGCGGTCGAGCCGCTGCCGGGGACGCTGGTCACGGGCACCCTCGACGTCCGTGACGCGACCTCCTGGCAGACCGCGCTGGACGGCTTCGCCGCCGAGACCGGCGGCAGCCTCGACGTGCTCGTCAACAACGCCGGCATCATCCAGATCGGCAGCTTCTCCGACCTTCCGCTGGAGCGCCAGCAGGCGGTCGTCGACGTCAACGTCAAGGGTGTCGTCAACGGCTGCCATCTCGCGCGGCCCTACCTGCAGCCGGGCTCCCACGTCGTCAACCTCGCCTCCGCCTCGGCGATCTACGGCCAGCCGGGGATGGCGATCTACTCCGCCACCAAGTTCGCCGTACGCGGCCTCTCCGAGGCGCTCGACCTGGAGTGGTCGCGCGAAGGGATCACCGTGACCGCCCTGTGGCCGCTGTTCGCCGACACCTCCATGGTGTGGGGCCACGACTTCCCGGCGCTGCGCCGGCTCAAGGTGTCGCTGACCCCCGACGACGTGGCCGAGTCCGTCTACGCCGCCGCGACCAGCGGCCACGGACTCCTCGGTGGCATCCACCGTGGTGTCGGCACCAAGGCGCGCACCCTGCTCGCCCTCTCCGGCGTCACGCCGAGCTGGGCCAACCGCATGCTGAACAGGCTGATCTCGACCTGAGCCGCTCCGTAGAGTCGGCTCCATGTCGACCTACACCCACGGTCATCACGAGTCGGTGCTGCGCTCGCACAGGTGGCGGACGGCGGAGAACTCCGCTGCGTACCTGTTGCCGGAGCTGAGCCCGCAACAGCGGCTTCTCGACGTCGGTGCGGGGCCGGGGACGATCACGGTCGACCTCGCCGGCCGGGTCGCGCAGGTGACGGCGACCGAGATCGGGGAGAGCGAGCTCGACCTCTCCCGGCAGGCGGCGCAGGAGAGCGGAGTCACCAACGTCGACTTCCGGGTCGAGGACGTGCACGCGCTGGGCATCGAGGACGATGCGTACGACGTCGTGCACGCCCATCAGGTGCTGCAGCACGTCGCCGACCCGGTGCAGGCGCTGCGGGAGATGCGTCGGGTGGCCAGGCCGGGCGGGCTCGTGGCAGTGCGGGACAGCGACTACGCCGGGTTCGTGTGGTGGCCGGAGTCGGCGGAGCTGACCGAGTGGCTGCGGCTCTACCGGCTCGCTGTGCGCGCCAACGGCGGTGAGCCCGATGCCGGCCGGCGGCTGTTCTCCTGGGCACGCGAGGCGGGCTTCACCGACATCCGGGCGAACTCGAGCACCTGGTGCTACTCGGCTCCGCAGGAGCGGTCCTGGTGGGGCGGGCTGTGGGCCGACCGGTTCACCGACTCCGCGGTCGCCCGCCAGCTCGTCGACTCCGGAGAGGCCACGACCGCCGACCTCGCCCGCGTCGCGGACGGGTGGCGGTCGTGGGCCGAGGCGGAGGACGGCTGGTTCTCCGTCCTCCACGGCGAGATCCTGGCGCGCCCCTGAGGACCGGGTCAGCACCGAAGGTCAGCAGAGCCTGGCTCAGCGGCGCAGGATCCGCGCCGAGAGCGTGTTGCCGAGCAGCTGGATGACCTGCACGAGCGCGACCAGGATGAGCACGCAGACCCAGGTGACGGTCGGGTCGTACTGCCGGTAGCCGAAGGTCTGGGCGAAGCTGCCAAGACCGCCACCGGCGATCAGACCGGCCACCGCCGACATGTCGACGACCGCGACGAAGGCGAACGTGTAGCCGAGGATGATCGGCGCCATCGCCTCGGGGAGCACGACGGTGGCGGCGATCCGCGCGCGGCTGGCGCCCATCGCCCGCGCGGCCTCGATGACGCCCGGCGGGACGGTCACGAGGTTCTGCTCGACGATCCGGGCGATGCCGAACATCGAGGCCAGGATCAGCGAGAACACCACCGCCGGGAATCCGATGCCGGTGCCGACGACCAGGCGGGCGGCCGGCTGGACGGCGGCGATGAAGATGATGAACGGGATCGGCCGGAAGAAGTTGACCAGCAGGTTGAGGACCGCGGAGACGACGCGGTTCTCGTAGAGGCCGCCTCGACGGGTCAGGTAGAGACCCAGCGCGAGCAGCAGACCGAGGATGCCGCCGATGAGCATGGTCAGGGCGACCATGAGCAGCGTCTCGCCGGTGGCCTGCCAGATGTCGGGCCACAGCTCGCCGACCCGGGTGTCGGTGGGGAGAGCGGTCAGCATCACAGCTCCTTGGCGGGGACGAGGGCGGCGAGCTCACGTACGGCCTCGTCGACCGAGGCCGTGGGACCGTCGAGGGCGAGCGTGAGGTTGCCGAAGGTGGCGCCCTGGATCTCCTCGATGCCGCCGAAGACGAGCTCGAAGGCGACCCCGCGCTCGTGGAGCACCGCGAAGACATCGGTCTGGCGGGGACCGCCCTCGCGCAGCTCGAGCTTCACGAACCGGCCGGGATGACGCGTACGCAGCGCGGCGAGCGCCTCGGTGGAGGGCTCGTCGTCGACCACGGTGCCGACGAAGCGGCGGGTCACCGGCTGCTGCGGGGCGGAGAAGACGTCGTAGACGCGACCGGTCTCGACCACCCGCCCGTTCTCCATGACCGCGACGTGGTCGGCGAGCTCGCGCACGACCTCCATCTCGTGGGTGATCGCGACGATGGTGGTGCCGAACTCCGCGTTGACCCGCTTGAGCAGACGCAGCACCTCGTGGGTGGTCTCCGGGTCGAGCGCGCTGGTGGCCTCGTCGGCGAGCAGGAGCGAGGGGTTGGTGGTCAGCGCGCGGGCGATGCCGACGCGCTGCTTCTGCCCGCCGGAGAGGTTGCGCGGGTAGGTGTGTGCCTTGTCGGGGAGCCCGACGAAGTGGAGCAGCTCGGAGATGCGGCGCTGCTGCTCGGCCTTGCCGACGCCGGCGATGTCGAGCGGGTAGGCCAGGTTGCCCCAGACCGTACGCGACTCGAAGAGGTTGAACTGCTGGAAGATCATCCCGATGTCGAGACGGAGCCTGCGCAGCTGCCGCTCACGCAGACCGACGAGCTCGGTGCCGCCGATCTGGATCGAGCCCGAGGTGGCCGGCTCCAGGCCGTTGAGGAGCCGCACCAAGGTGGACTTGCCGGCGCCGGAGTAGCCGACGATGGCCTGTACGTCACCGGCGGCGATGTCGAGGTCGACGTCGTCGACCGCACACACCTCGCTGCGCCCACGGGCGGCCGGGTAGGTCTTGATGACGTTGCGGAGCCGCACGAGCGGCTCCGCAACATGGCCAGCGTGTGTCGTCACCGACGCTCCCGAACCTGCTTCTCGGTGTCATCGAGCGACTTCTGCAGGTCCTCGACCGGGATCTTGACGAGCTCGGCGGTGTCGCCGGAGGTCTCGTAGACCCCCTTCTGGACGTCCTCGTTGTTCTGGAAGATCTCGACGAGCTTCTTGTAGGTCTTGTTGTCCTTGTCCTCGGCGCGTACGGCGAAGATGTTGACGTAGGGGAGCGCCTTCGGGTCGGAGGGGTCGTCGGTCGCGAGCGCGTCCTCGAACTTCAGGCCGGCGTCCTCGACGAAGTCGTTGTTGATGATCGCCGCGGCGACGTCGGGGAGCGAGGAGGCCGTGATCGAGGCCTGGACGGCGCGGATCTTCACCTTGGAGGCGGCGGTGTCGACGTCCTTGACGGTGCTGAACGGCGTGCCGCCGTCGGTCAGCTTGATGAGGCCCTTGCTCTGGAGCAGGACCAGGCCGCGGGCCTGGTTGGTCTCGTCGTCGGGGACGATGACCTCGTCACCGGCCTTGATCTCGTCGAGGCTCTTGTACTTCGAGGAGTAGAGCCCCAGCGGGTAGGTGGCCGTGGAGCCGAGCGCGACCAGGTCGTCGTCGTTCTGCACGTTGTAGTCGGCCAGGAAGATGATGTGCTGGAACTGGTTGAGGTCCAGCTCGCCCTCCGAGAGCGCCGGGTTGGGCTGGTTGTAGTCGCCGAAGTTCTTGACCTCGAGGTCGATGCCCTCCTCGCGCGCGGCGTCCTGGAACGTCTCCCAGTAGGGGTCGTCGGCACCGACGACACCGATGGTGACCTTGGTCAGGTCGCTGCCGGAGTCGTCGTCGCGGGTGAGGAAGAAGGCGAGGCCGCCGATCACGAGCGCGGCGACGACGACGATCCCGATGATGAGCGGGAGCTTGGACTTGGGAGCCTCGATGAGCGGGGTGGGCTCAGGCGTGTTGGAGGACACGGGTGGAACCTCTTCTAGACGGGTGAGTCTCGGCGACGAGAGTGGCTGGACAGCGGATTGTTGTCCATCAAAACAGTAGACTTAACGCAGGTCACACTCGCATTGTCGGTCACACGCCGAGACGAGTCACGGACCCGCCTCGGCGTGTGCTAGGGGAGTATTTCCCGAGGTCAGACCAGGTCGCGCCGCCTCATCACGACCACTGCAGCGACGGCGGCGACCGCCACGTACGCGGCGACGGTGATCAGCGCCCGCTCGCCGGAGATGGCGTCGAGCACGCCGGGCGTGCCGTTGGGTCCGCCGACGACCGCGCCCGCCAGCGAGCCGCCGGCGGTGCCGGGGAGCGCCTCGGTGACGGTCTCGATGCCGGACAGGAGGCTGCCCACACCACGCAGCAGGTTCTCCACCACCAGCGACCAGACCAGCCCGAGCCCGACCGCGAGCGCCGGTCCCTTGGCGAGCACGCCGACCAGGAAGCCGAGCAGCGCCCACATCTCCAGCACCAGGAACCCGGCACCGAAGGCTCGCGCCAGGTCACCGAGCGCCGGCATCGAGACCGTCTGGCCCTCGCTCACGGCGATCACGACCGAGACGCCTGCCGAGAGGGCCAGGGTCGCGACCATCATCGTGAGGACGAAGAGGGTCACCGCGACCAGCGAGCCGCCCACCGAGGCGTACCGGCTCGGTCCCTGGGTGAAGACCGTCTTCCAGGTGCCCCAGCCGAACCCGTTGCCGGCGACCAGCGCGCCGACCACCATCGCCAGCGCCCCGCCGAACATCGGCAGCCCGCTCACGATCACGTCCGGGATCGCGCTCGGCATCAGCCCGGCCAGCAGCTGGGCGTTGCTGGCGCCGTCGCCGGCGAAGTTGTCGTCGCCGGTCTTGTAGGCGACGTAGTTGAACACGTAGCCGAAGGAGAGCGACAGCGCCAGCCAGGCACCGACGATCACCCAGACCGCCGACCACTTGCGCAGCCGCAGCAGCTCGGCGCGGGTGCTGTTCACCAAGGCGTTCATGACACGACCTCCTTCTTCCTGCTCGTCTCGGAACCGGTCATCTCGAAGAAGACGTCCTCGAGGGAACGCTCCGCGACGGTGACCTCGTGGACATCGATGGAGTCGGTGACCAGCTGGCGTACGACCTCGGGGGCCGCGGTCGCAGGCAGGTCGACTTCGAGCGTCCCGTCGCCGACGCGGCGTACGCCCTCGTCGCCGGCGATCCGCATGACGGCGGCGAGCGCTGCGTCTTCGGGGGTGGCCCGGACCCGGAGGGTCGCGCCACCGCGCAGCTCGGCGACGGTCGACTCCCGCAGCAGCCGTCCGTCGTTGATGACGCCGACGCGGTCGCAGATCTCCTGCACCTCGGCCAGGATGTGGCTGGAGAGGATCACCGTCTGGCCGGCCTCGGCGAGCGAGACGACCAGGGCACGCATGTCGGCCATGCCGGCCGGGTCCAGGCCGTTGGTGGGCTCGTCGAGCACCAGCAGGTCGGGGTCGCCGAGCATCGCGGCGGCGACCCCGAGCCGCTGCTTCATCCCGAGCGAGTAGCCCTTGAAGGCGTCCTTGGCCCGGTCGGTCAGGTCGACCATCTCGAGCACCCGGTCGACCTCGGTGCTCGGCAGTGACTGGTAGCGCGCGAGCGTGCGCAGGTTGTCGCGGCCGCTGAGGTAGGGATAGAAGCCAGGGCCCTCGATGAGAGCGCCGATGCGGGCAGTGACGTCGGGGCTGCCGGCCGGGAGCCCCAGGATGCGCGCCGATCCGGCGGTGGGTCGGATCAGGCCGAGCATCATCCGCAAGGTGGTCGTCTTGCCGGCCCCGTTGGGGCCGAGGAAGCCGTACACCTCGCCACGCACGACGGTCATGCTGACCCGGTTGACGGCGAGCCTGTCGCCGTACCGCTTGGTCAGCCCGTCGGTCTCAACCACGAGTTCGTTCATGGCTCCCACGCTCCCGCTTTCCGGTGGTCCCGGCGTCGGCGTGGTGGCGGCTCACGGTTACGCAGATCTGCGTAGACGGGCGAACGGTTCTGTCGTACGCCTCGCGCGCTCGATCGAACTACGGTGTGTCCATGTCCCGGATCCGTCGCCACTGGCTCCCGTGGCTGGTCGTCGTGGTGGAGCTGGTCGGCTCGCTGGGCAGCAACGCCCAGGCAGACACCCGCGGTCCGGCCGTCGTGCCCGCCCTGCTCGCTCTCCTCGCCGTCGTGCCGGTGCTGCTGCAGCGGCCGCCCGGGTGGGTGGTCGCGTTCAGCGGGCTGTGCGTCGGTATCTACTTCACGCTCGGTTTCGCCGAGAGCCCGATCTTCATGGCGCTCCCGGCGGTCACCTTCGCGGCGGCGTGGTCGCTGCCGCCGCGCCGGTGGGTCGGCTGGGCGCTGGCGGGAGCGGCGCTGGCGGCCACCGGGATCATGCTGAACCCCGCCGACGCCGCCCGCTTCGAGGACGGCCGCGGCCCGTGGGGGCCGGCCGGCGGGCCGGAGGGTGACGTCTCGCTGTGGCAGGCCCTCGGTCAGGTGGCGCTGGTGGCCGCCTTCGGTGCGGTCGGCACGGCGCTGCGCTCACGCAACGAGGCGCGGGCGCAGCGGCAGCGCCGAGCGGTCAGCGACGAGCGGGTGCGGATGGCCGCCGACCTCCACGACGGCGTCGGCCACGGGCTCGCGGTGATCGCCATGCAGGCCGGTGCTGCGCTGCACGTGCTCGACCGCGACCCCGAGGCGGCTCGCCGCAACCTGGAGGCCATCCGCGCCGAGAGCAAGGAGTCCCTCGACCTGCTGCGCCGGCAGCTGTCGCGGCTCACCGACGCCGACCCTGCCGACCCTGCCGGCCCTGCCGGCTCGGTCGGCTCTTCCGGCCCGCGGACGCCGGAGCACGGGCTCGGGGACGTACCGGCTCTGGTGGAGCGGGTACGCACCGGCGGGCTGGAGGTCTCGTTGCGGCTCGACGCCGACCCCGGGACGGTGCCGGCCGACGTCGAGCGGGCTGCGTATGCGGTGATCCAGGAGGGGCTCACCAACGTGCTGCGGCACGCTGCCGCGTCCCGGGCGGAGGTGTCGGTGGTGCGGACGGGCTCGACGGTCTCGACAAGCTCGACCTCCGGAGGGGGGTCGCTGGTCGTGACGGTGCATGACGACGGGCGGGTTTCAGACACCTCCCGCGGGGATCGGCGCCCAGGCATGGGAATTGTGGGAATGAGGTCGCGCGTCGAGGCACTTGGCGGCACCCTAGTGGCGGGGCCGGAGGTACGGGGCTTCCGGCTGCGGGCTTCCATCCCGGTTTCAGGGTCCTCGGCGGGTGGCGCGGAGGGGCTGGCATGAGTGAGCTGATCAAGGTTGCTCTGGTCGATGACCAGCCCCTCGTCCGGATGGGTCTGGCGACGATGATCGGCGCCGAGCCCGACCTGGAGATCGTGGGGGAGGCCTCCGACGGCAGCGCGGCGCTGCCGATGCTGCGCCGCACCCACCCCGACGTGGTGCTCTGCGACATCCGGATGCCCGTCCTCGACGGGCTCGGGATGCTGGAGCAGGTCACCCGTGACGCCTCGCTCGCCGACGTGCGGGTGGTGATGCTGACGACCTTCGAGCTCGACGAGTACGTCTTCGAGGCACTGCGCCTGGGAGCGAGCGGCTTCCTGCTGAAGGATGCCGAGCCGGTCACGCTGCTCGATGCCATCCGGGTGGTCGCCGAGGGTGGCTCGCTGCTGGCGCCGACCGTGACCAGGCGAGTGATCGAGGAGTTCGGCTCGTCGCGGCGGGCGGCCAATCCACATCCGCGGCTCGGGGACCTCACCGAGCGTGAGCGGGAGATGGTGGCCTGGGTGGCCACCGGACGTTCCAACGCGGAGATCGCCGCGGAGCTCGTGGTCAGTCCTGACACGGTCCGCACGCACGTCTCGCGCGCGATGGTGAAGCTGCATGCCCGAGATCGCGCCCAGCTCGTCGTCTTCGCGATCGAGTCGGGCCTGAAGATCTAGCCCGACTGGTCAGGCGGCGAGCGGGACGCTGCCCGGCATGACGACCGGTGCGCACGCGCACGTGTCGCTGCAGGCAAGGTAGGTGTGCACTTCGTGACCGCATCGCGGGCACTGCAGGAAGTGCGACATCGGGAAGCTGCGTACGTTGCCGTTCTCGGGGTTCTGCGCGGTGTCCCACATGACTTTCTCCTGTCTGCGTCGTGTGCCTTCACCTACTCCACGAGTGTGTGCCTGCGAATTCGACACTTCGTCGATGACACGCGGCAGATTCATCAAAATGGGATGATCGCAGCGTGACCAACAAGCCCGACCTGGAGCAACGGCTGCGTGACCTGAAGCTGCTGCGCCAGGTCAAGGACCGCATCGACCGGGAGTACGCGCAGCCCCTGGACGTGGAGGCGCTGGCCCGCGGCGTACACATGTCCGCCGGCCACCTGAGCCGGGAGTTCCGCAAGGCCTACGGCGAGCCGCCCTACTCCTACCTGATGACGCGGCGGGTGGAGCGGGCGATGACGCTGCTGCGGCGCGGAGACCTCAGCGTTACCGACATCTGCTTCGCGGTCGGCTTCGGGTCGCTGGGCACGTTCTCGACGCGGTTCAGCGAGCTGGTCGGGATGTCCCCGAGCGCCTACCGTGACACCGCGACCAGGGGCGACGTCGGGATCCCGCCGTGCGTGTCGAAGCAGGTCACCAGACCGATCAGGAATGGAGAAGCGAAGGTGCCGGATCCCTACATATCTTGATGCCCATGGACATCAAGATCAGCTTCAGCTACCTGCCGCACAACGACCCCGAGGCGTCGCTGCGCTTCTACCGCGACCTGCTGGGCTTCGAGGTGAGGAAGGACGTCGGCTACGAGTCGATGCGCTGGCTCACCATCGGCCCGCCCTCCCAGCGGGACATCAGCATCGTTCTCTACCCGCCGCTGGCCGACCCGAACATCTCCGAGGCCGAGGGTCAGGTCGTCCTGGAGATGATGGCCAAGGGCACCTTCGCCAGCCTGATGCTGTCCTCCCCGGACGTGGACGCCGCCTTCGAGAAGATCCAGGCCGGCATCGAGGGAAGCGGTGGCGAGATCATGTCGGAGCCGACCGACCAGGACTGGGGCATGCGTGACTGCTCGTTCCGTGACCCGGCGGGCAACACGGTCCGTCTCCAGCAGATCGGGTGAGGCCGGAAAATGTGCACGCCCGGGTTCAATCCTCCGGCTAGCCTGACCGCCATGAGCGATCCCCGCACGGCCGCACACGACGCCGACACGCACGATCTGATCCGCGTCCAGGGCGCCCGGCAGAACAACCTCAAGGACATCTCCGTCGAGATCCCCAAGCGTCGCCTCTCGGTCTTCACCGGGGTCTCCGGGTCCGGGAAGTCCTCGCTCGTCTTCGGCACGATCGCGGCGGAGTCGCGGCGGCTGATCGACGAGACCTACTCGACCTTCATCCAGGGTTTCATGCCCAGCCTGCCGCGGCCCGAGGTCGACGCGATGGAGGGGCTGACCACCGCCATCCTGGTCGACCAGGAGCGGCTCGGCGCCAACCCGCGCTCGACGCTCGGCACCGTGACCGACGGCCACGCGATGCTCAGACAGCTCTTCTCCCGGCTGGGTACGCCTCATATCGGTGGACCGACCGCCTTCTCGTTCAACATCCCGACCACCAAGGTCGGCGGCGTCTCGGTCACCGAGTCGGGCAAGAAGAACGTCATCAAGCAGGAGATCTACCTCGGCGGCATGTGTCCGGCGTGCGAGGGTCGGGGCGTCGTCTCCGACCTCGACCTCGGTGCCATCGTCGACGAGTCCAAGTCGCTCAACGAGGGCGCGATCCTCGTGCCGGGCTACAAGGCCGACGGCTGGATGGTCAAGGGCTTCTCCGAGACCGGGCTGCTCGACGGCGACAAGCCGATCGAGGACTACACCGAGACCGAACGCCACGACTTCCTCTACAAGGAGAAGGGGAAGATCAAGGCGCTCGGGATGAACATGACCTACCAGGGCCTCATCCCCAAGCTGCGCGAGTCGATCTTCAGCAAGGACCCCGAGCAGCTGCAGCCCCACATCAAGGCGTTCGTGGAGCGAGCGGCCGTCTTCGCGCCGTGCCCGACCTGCGACGGCACCCGGCTCAACGCGTCGGCCCGGTCCTCGAAGATCCGCGGCCTCGACATCGGTGAGGTCTGTGCCATGCAGGTCACCGACCTCGCGGAGTGGCTGCGCGGGATCGAGGACCCGGGGGTGGCCCCGCTGATCGGCTCGCTGCTGCACCTGTGCGACTCCATGACCGAGATCGGGCTGGGCTATCTCTCCCTCGACCGGCCGTCGGGGACACTGAGCGGCGGTGAGGCGCAGCGTACGAAGATGGTCCGCCACCTCGGCTCCGCGCTGACCGACGTCACCTACGTCTTCGACGAGCCGACCGTCGGTCTGCACCCGCACGACATCCAGCGGATGAACAAGCTCCTCCTCGACCTGCGCGACAAGGGCAACACCGTCCTGGTCGTCGAGCACAAGCCGGAGACGATCGCGATCGCCGATCACGTCGTCGATCTCGGTCCAGGTGCGGGCAGCGAGGGCGGCACGATCTGCTACGAGGGCTCCTACGAGGGGCTCGCCGCCGCCGACACGCTCACCGGGCGACACCTCGGCCACCGGGCGTCGCTGAAGGAGACGGTCCGCACGCCCAAGGGCCACCTCGAGATCCGTGGGGCGAGATCCCACAACCTGCGCGACGTCGACGTCGACATCCCGCTCGGCGTGCTCACCGTGGTCACCGGCGTCGCCGGGTCAGGGAAGTCGTCGCTGATCCACGGCTCGCTGGGCTCGGCTTCCGGGGCAGCCGGCGCCGACGTGGAGTTCGTCGACCAGAGCGCGATCAAGGGGTCCCGGCGGAGCAACCCGGCGACCTACACCGGTCTGCTCGAGCCGATCCGCAAGGCGTTCGCGAAGGCCAACGACGTCAAGCCCGCTCTCTTCTCGGCCAACTCCGAGGGCGCCTGCCCGACCTGCAAGGGCAACGGGATGATCTACACCGAGCTCGGCTTCATGGAGACCGTGGCCTCGCCGTGCGAGGACTGCGGCGGCAAGCGGTTCCAGCCGCTGGTGCTCGAATACCGGCTCGCCGGACTCAACATCGCCGAGGTGCTCGACCTCTCGGTCGCCACGGCGCACGCCTTCTTCTCCGAGGGCGAGTCGAAGGTGCCCGCAGCCGCCAAGATCCTGGAGCGGATGTCCGACGTCGGTCTCGGCTACCTCAAGCTCGGCCAGCCGCTCAACACCCTCTCCGGCGGCGAGCGGCAGCGGATCAAGCTGGCGATGCACCTGGGGGAGAAGGGCGGGACGTACGTCCTGGACGAGCCGACCACCGGCCTGCATCTGGCCGACGTCGACAACCTGCTCGCGCTCCTCGACCAGCTGGTCGACGCCGGCAAGTCGGTCATCGTCATCGAGCACCACCAGGCCGTGATGGCGCACGCCGACTGGATCATCGACCTCGGCCCCGGCGCCGGCCACGACGGCGGTCTGGTGGTCTTCGAAGGCACGCCCGCCGAGCTGGTGGCGAAGAAGTCGACCCTGACCGGCGAGCACCTGGCGGCGTACGTCGGATCCTGAGGTCGTGAGCCCGTGGGTGTCGGGAATCACGCCCGTTTGAGGCCATCTGGATGCGGTCAACCATGCCCGACCCACTTAACGTGGATTGGTTTCCGCATCAACGAAGGAGTTTCCTCAGATGGCCGTCTACGTACCCGAGCACCGGCAGGCGCCCGGGCAGTCCGGGCGCCTGGTCCCGGTGTGGCCCCGCGGACTGGTGGCCACCGCCATCGCCGCCGTCACCACGACGGTGATGGCTGTGACCGCCAAGGCGGTCGGGGTCGACTTCGGCAGCAGCGTCGGCGAG
The DNA here is from genome assembly GCF_014648595.1 of Nocardioides luteus. Lineage (GTDB taxonomy): Bacteria > Actinomycetota > Actinomycetes > Propionibacteriales > Nocardioidaceae > Nocardioides > Nocardioides luteus. The sequence goes on from NZ_BMRK01000001.1 coordinate 461,747, forward strand.
GTGCCGCTCTCGGCGTTCCCGCTGCTCACCATCTACTGCTCGGTGGTCGGCATCATCATCGCCGAGGCGATGATCCGGATCGCCACGATGCCGCGCTCCACCTTCCAGATCACCACGATCGTCCTCACCGGCCTCTCCTTGATCCCGGACGTGCTGCCCGTCTTCGAGTTCGACCTGGCCTTCGTCGGGTTCCTGTGCCTGACCCACCTCGTCGCGGCGGCGATCGTGGTGCCGATGATCGCCGTGCGGATGGAAGAGCGCCGCGGACTCGGGCTGCCCGCTCCGGCTCACCGTCGATAGCGGACGTCTCTCGTCCTGAATGGGTGTCATGGTGGAGCCATGGCATCCGACATCCGCGCCTTCCAGGTCACCTTCGACGCGCACGACCCACGCGCGCTCTCCACGTTCTGGCGCGACGTCCTCGGCTACGTCCACCCGGGCCCTCCCGGAGTCGAGGTCGCCGACGGCGTCGACCCGCTCGAGGCCTGGGACGAGTTCCTGGAGACGGCCGGCGTACCGGTCGAACGCCGCAACGACGCCTCTGCCATCGAAGACCCCTCCGGTGTCGGCCCCCGCGTCTTCTTCCAGCGCGTCCCGGAATTGAAGACGGTCAAGAACCGCGTCCACCTCGACGTCCGCGGCGCCCCCGGGCTGATGGGTGAGGAGCGGATGGCTGCGCTCGAGGCCGAGTGCGAGCGGGCCGTCGCGCTGGGCGCCACCCGGGTGAGCCGCCACGAGCCGGAGCCGCCGATGAGCAACGGCTTCATCGTGATGCAGGACCCCGAGGGAAACGAGTGGTGCCTCGATTGACCTCCTCTCTATCCTCTTGACATGCTGATCAGGCCCGCCACGGGCGATGACGCCGAGGCGTTGACCGAGCTCCACCTCGATGTGTGGGAGGAGGCCTACGCGGGTCTGATGCCGCCTGAGATCTTCGCCGAGCGCCGGTCACAGCGGACGGAGCGAATCGGGCGTTGGCGCACCAACGTCACCGCCGGCCCGATCACCACGCTGGTGGCCGACGGCGAGCCGGGACGGCTGCTCGGCTTCTCGAGCGCCGGCCCAGGTCGCGACTCCGACCCCGGGCTGCCTTCGCTGGAGCTCACCGCGCTCTACGTCCGCGCGGAGTGCTACGGATCAGGTCTGGGTCAGGCGCTCCTCGAGGCTGCGATCGGTGAGCGCGCGGCGTACCTGTGGGTGCTCGAGGGCAACAAGCGTGCGACGGTGTTCTACGAGCGTCAGGGGTTCAGGTTCGACGGTGTCGCCAAGACCGAGCCGGTCGGGGTCGAGCTGCGGATGATCCGCGGCTGAGGTCCCGTCCCGTGAAAGAAGTGTTTCTTTCACATCAGGCGGGGCCTTCGGGCGAGCAGGGTCGAGTCGTCGATGTCGACCTGGACGCCGTCGCGCACGACCGAGCGCGGCCGCTGCTCGACGACCACCGCCTCGAAGCCCTCCGGCAGCCCGGGGAGGAGGTCCTCGGCAAGGAACATCGCGTCGTGGTGGTTGTGGTGTGCGAACACCTCCGACGGCGCATGGCCGACGACGAGCAGGTGGCCACCCGGAGCGACGGCGGTGGCGAGGCGACCGGCGACGTCGACCATGCTCCCGTCGGGTGTGTGCAGAAAGTGGCAGGTGACCAGGTCGAACTCACGACCGCCCGCGTCGAAGGTGCGGGCGTCGACCTGCCACCAGGACGTACGCTCGGCGACCCCGGCCTCCTCCGCGTGCCGATGCGCCCGGGCCAGCCCGTTCGCCGAGAAGTCCGCGCCGGTCACCGTCCACCCCTGCTGCGCCAGCCAGATGACGTCCCCGCCCTCGCCGCAGCCGACATCGAGCGCGGTGCCGGGTGTGAGCCCTGCGACCTCGGCGACGAGCTGCGGGTTGGGATCACCGCTCCAGACCTTCTCCTCACCGGCGTAGCGCTCCTCCCACGACTCCGGCTCGAACATCCTGCGCCCGTCGTCCTCGCTCATGGACTCAATCTACGCACACGCATCGGCACCGGAGGTCCGCAACTGAGATGTAGCCTCGGAACGTGACCTTCGAGCGAATCACAGTGCATCCGGATCGAATGGGCGGAGCGCCCACGATCCGGGGCATGCGCATCCCCGTAGCAACCGTCGTCGCGATGGTGGCGGACGGGATGACCGTCGACGAGATCCTTGACGACCTCCCTGATCTGGTCGTCGAAGATGTCGCCGAGGCCCTTCGCTATGCCGCAGAGGCAGTGCGGGAGCGGGAGCTCCCCCTTCGCCCGAGCGCATGAGACTCCTCCTGGACGAGAATCTCTCCGAGAAGCTGGTGCCTCTGCTCGAGGCTGCGGATCACGACGCCACGGCCCCATCATTCGTGCTCATCCGGCGACTTATCGGGAGACGCGTCCCCGAGATCGCCAGCGTGATCGTCGACAACCTTGAAGACGTCGAAGCCGATCTTCTTGCGGGAGCCGTCGTCGTGTTCGGCGACGAGACCATGCGGATCAGGCGCTTGCCGATCGGGTGACACCGGCTGAGAGAGACTGTCCGCATGCACGCACTCGTACGCCGTCCCTCGCCCCGCCTCGCCGACGGACTGATCACGCACATCGAACGGAGCGCGGTCGACGTCGACCTGGCCCGCGAGCAGTGGGCGACCTACGTCGAGGCGATGCGCTCGACGGGGTGGACGACGCACGAGGTCGATCCGCTGGAGGACTGCCCGGACTCGGTCTTCGTGGAGGACACGATGGTCGTCTTCGACGACCTGGCGGTGATCAGCCGGCCGGGCGCGGCCGAGCGGCGGCCGGAGATCACGGCGGCCGAGGAGGCGGTGCGGGAGCGGGGATACCGGATCGCGCACATCGAGGCGCCGGGGACGCTCGACGGGGGAGATGTGCTCAAGCACGACCGGACCGTGTGGGTGGGGGAGGGCGGTCGTACCAACGCCGAGGGGATCACCCAGCTGCGCGCGCTGCTCGAACCACTCGGAGCGGAGGTGATCGCGGTCCCGACCTCGAAGGTGCTGCACCTGAAGTCGGCGGTCACCGCGCTGCCCGACGGCACCGTGATCGGGTACGAGCCGCTGGTCGACGACCCGAGCGTGTGGGGTGCCCGGTTCCTTCCTGTCCCGGAGGAACCGGGCTCCCACGTGGTCGTCCTCGACGAGCGCACCCTGCTGATGTCATCCGCGGCGCCGCGGAGCAGGGCGATGTTCGAGGAGCGTGGCTACACGGTCGTGGCCGTCGACATCTCCGAGTTCGAGAAGCTCGAAGGCTGTGTGACCTGCCTGTCCGTGCGGCTACGCGCTGCTCAGGACTGACTTCAGGACTGACCTCAGGGCTGACGCGGCAGCGAGGCGCAGTTCGACGACGCCTCGGCGCCGCCGACCAGGTCGGTGACCCAGTTGACCGCAGCGGTCTGGTCGGTGAGCAGCGGCACCAGGTGGTTGGTGACCAGCCCGTCGCCCAGGTTCGGCAGGATGACCGGCTTGTAGGTCACCTCCGCGCCCTTCGCGCACCAGTCCACGGCGAGCTGGCGGGCCTGGGCGTGCGGGACGATGTCGTCCTGCGTTCCGGTGGCGACCCGCACCGGGATCTGCGGCGAGAGGTTGCCGAGCTTCTGCTCGGAGATGATCGCCTGCACCGTCGGCTCGCGCTCGATGATGTCGTCGAGACTCTCGCCAGTGTTCGTCCATCGCTTGCTCTGCTGGAACGGGTAGCCGAAGATCCCGTCGCCGATGCACGCGGTCGAGAGGTCCTCGAGCGCTGCCTGGCCGGCCTCGTTGAGGTTCTCGTCGAGGATCGGCTGCAGCTCCGGGTTCGACTGGGCGAGACCGTTGATCGTCCAACCGAGCGCGGCGACCAGCGCCGAGCCGTCGATCCCCTCGGCGGTGGCCCGCAGGTCGGCCGGCGGCGCGCCCACGTAGGCGCCGACGAGGTTGACATCGGGAGCGTACGTCGAGGCGAGCTCGGAGGCCGAGCCGGTCGCACCGCCGCCCTGGCTGTAGCCGTAGAGCGCGACCCGCGACTCGCTCGTCACCGAGGCGCCGGACACCTGGGACGCTGCTCGGGCGGCATCGAGGACGGCGTGACCGCCGTCGACGCGGTCGACGTAGGTGTGCAGCCGGTCGGTGGTGCCGAGTCCGACGTAGTCGGTGACCATCACCGCGACGCCGCGAGCCAGCAGCCGGTAGATCCCGATGTCCTCGTAGCCCACCGAGACGGTCTTGCCGTTGAAGACGATGGGGCGCTCCAGGCCGAGCGAGGCCGAGCACTGGTCGCCCTGACCCATCGTCCCGGGCGCGACGACCACGAGCGGTCGCTCGCCCTCACCGCGCCAGGCGGCGAACGGCTCGACATAGGCACCGGTGACGGCGGCGGGGGAGCCGTTGTTGTCGGTGGTCTTGTACATGACCCGGGTCGCGGTGCCGGGCAGGGAGCCGACGCCCGGGATCGAGAGGCCGACGCCGAGGCGGAGCGGCTCGCTGCGTACCAGCGCTCCGTCAGCATCGGGGAGGGTCGCCGGCGGGTCGTAGAACTCCGGGATCTCGACGCCGCGGGAGACGGCGGTGGGTTGGGGTTCGACGGCTGCGGCGGGGGCGGACAGGGCTGCCGGGGCGACGGCGGTGACGGCCAGGGCGGTGGCAAGGACGCGTACGGCGTGCTTTCCGGAGCGCTTGACGAACATCCTCGACGAGTGCTGAGGCATGGGGGTCTCCTCAAGTAAGCGGGACACTCCGTCCCGAGTTACTGAAGAGTAATGTGAGCGCGCTCACCTCGACAAGAGTTTGAGTCAACATTCGTACACCGAAATCCGGGGAGCGGAACAGTCACGCCCGCAGCACCGGCTGCCGAAGGATCGTTCGTAGCTTGGCGGGCTCCACGCGTCGCGGGTCACCGAGGTAGATCTCGTGGTGCTTGCCGGTCATCCGAAGGCCCTGGCCGGGGATGAACCGCTCGTGCATCTCCGCGAGCACCGGGCCCTCGGCGTCGTAGGGCCCGACGTGCAGGGTCTGCACACAGGTTCCCTCCGCGAGCGTCTCCCAGCGCATCTTCTCCAGGCTCGCCGGGCGGTCCTTGGCGCCGACGGTCACGACCGCCTCCTCGAACATCTGCCTGGTGATCCACTCGGGGGTCATGATCATCACGGTCCAGTCCCACTGCGACTTGTCGCGCGCCGAGGTGAACGCGGCCATGTCCTCGGCCCACCACAGCGCCTCCAGCGGCGGCACCACGTAGTCACGACCGTCCTTCTTGCTGGCGAACTTCAGCTTGTACGCCACCGGATAGAGCGCCGCGAGCGCGTCCGCGTACGCCTGGGCGGTGTTGGGATCGCCGTGCCCGTCGATCATCAGATAGGGGAGCGGTGCCAGCTCCAGGACCCGGAACTCGCCCTGCCGCGCCCGGAACCCGTCGAGAGTCTTCTTCAGATCCGTCTTCACCGCCATGAACCAATGATTACGCTCCTGGCATGGCAACCGTGGACGACGTCCGCTGGCTCGGCTCGAGCCTGGAGCGTTCCTATGAGGTCTTCGTACGCAACCGGCTGAAGTTCCGGGTCGGTTCGATCGTCTACGTCGCCTTCTCCCTGGACGAGACCGAGATGGGTTTCGGCTTCCCGAAGGAGGAGCGTGCCGCGCTGGTCGCGAGCGCGCCCGAGAAGTTCCACCTGCCACGGGAGTCGGAGATGCGGTTCAACTGGGTCGAGTCGAGCCTGGCCGCGCTCGACCCGGTCGAGGCCTGCGAGTTCGTCGTGGACGCCTGGCGGCTGTGCGTGCCGAAGAAGCTCTCGGCGGCCTACGACCTCACCCATCCCGGCGGCCCCGGGCTCGATCTCCCGGATCGTCCGGAGAGCGGGGGAGAGCAGTGATCCTCTCCCCGGAGCGCGATCCCCGCCTGGTGACGATCCGCCGCGGCGGCACCCTCGCCGACGCCGACCACCGTCTGCTCGCGTCGTGGGCGGCGACCTGCGCCGAGCACGTGCTCCCGCTCTTCGAGGCCGAGCGGCCTGATGACCCGAGACCGCGCGAGGCGATCGAAGCCGCACGAGCCTGGACGCGAGGTGAGCTGAAGATGATGGAGGCACGCGCCCTGGGTGGTCACGCCATGGGCGCGGCCCGGCCGTTGCGCGGCGCGGCCCGCAACGCTGCGTACGCCGCCGGTCAGGCCGGCGTGGTCGCACATGTCGCAGCCCACGACCTGGGCGCTGCCGCGTACGCGATCAAGGCGGTGCGCGACGCCGCTCCTCCTGGCGAGGCGATCGAGGCCGGGCGACGTGAGTGCGCCTGGCAGCGCGAGCAGCTCCCCGAGCAGGTCCGTGAGCTCGTCCTCGACGACCAGCGGATCCGCAACGAGATCTGCTGGTCGGTCTTCTTCTGACTCCGGTCGTGCCAAGATCGAGGTCATGGACAGGATCCGCGAACGGCTGAGGTCGGAACGGCAGCAGACGCGGGCCCGTCTCGCCGACCTGACCAGCGACTTCGATGCCGTGGTCGCGGCCTCGCGGGACACCAACGCCGACGACGAGCACGATCCGGAGGGTGCGACGATCGCCTTCGAACGCTCCCAGGTCGACGCCCTCGTGCGCCAGGCACGCCGACATCTCGACGAGATCGACGCGGCCGTGCAGCGGCTGGAGGCCGGGACGTACGGGATCTGTGAGAGCTGCGGTGAGCCGATCGCCGAAGGGCGCCTCGAGGCCCGTCCTGTGGCGCGCACCTGCATCGCGTGTGCGTCCACGCGACGGTGAGCTCCGATCCGTAGGATGGCGCCTCCCGACGGAAGGTGGTCATGTCGCAAGCCCCTGAAATCCGATCCTGCTGTGCTGCCTGCTCTGGGCGCACCCGGGAAAGACCGATGCCCTGCACGCCTACGAGGACACCGTCCTCCAGCTGATCGAGGAGCACGGGGGAGAGGTGGTGCAGCGAGCGCTGGCCGACACCCCCGGCCAGCCCGACGAGGTGCAGTTCTTCCGGTTCGTGAACCAGGCTGCTCTCGACGGCTACATGAACGACGAGCGGCGCACCTCGCTCGCAGCCGAACGGGACGCGGCGATCGCTCGCACCGAGCTGTTCCCGGTGCGCTTCTGACGCACTGCTCTCACGCGGTCAGGCGGCCCTGGAGCACCAGGCTCCACGCCAGCAGCCGGCGCTGGTCGGAGCCGAGGCTCAGCGCCGCAGCCAGCAGGGTGAAGAAGAGTGCACCGAGGAACCCGCTCACCATGAACCACGGGTTGATGATCGCCCGGTCGAGGGCCTGGAAGGCGCCGACGAAGGTGCGGTCGTCGGTCGGGCGGAGGCCGGGCATGATCGTGTGCGCGTAGAGCGCGAAGTAGCCCGCCATCAGACCCATGGTCATGGTCGCGACGATCACCGACAGCGTTCGGATGTCCTCGAGCATGAGGCCCATCCAAGCGGGTCTCGATCGCGAGAGCCAGCAATTTCCGCGATAGTACCCCCTATCGCAGAAATGTTCGAAAAGACTGTAGAATCGGGGGATGTGAGCGTATCTGAGGAACCAGTGATGTTGGGGGATGTCGTCGAGGACTTCTTGACCGACAGAGCGACGCTCACCCGCCGCGGGCTCAACGACAAGTCCCGTGCCGCCTACCGTCAGGACATCACCGCCTGGGCGCGCCAGCTGCACGCCGATGCGGGCGGCGACCCCGAGGCCGACGACGTGCTGGCCCTGGTCCCGATCTCCGGGCTCACCGACCAGAACGTACGCATCGCCTACCGGTCGCTGCGAGAGAGCTCGGCCGCGGCGACCTGTCAGCGGCGGGTCGGCACGTTGCGGCTGTTCACCCACTGGCTCCAGCTGGAGGGACATCTGCTGGTGGATCCGACGCTGCGCATCGAGGCTCCTGAGCGGCCGAGCCGGCTGCCTGCGGGCTGGAGTGTCGACGAGCTGCGCCGCCTGGCTCGGGTCGCCTCCACGCCACGGGAGGGCACCGACCGACGCCGCTGGCCGGCGCGCGACCGGGCGATCTTCGCGGTCCTGGTCACCACCGGCGTACGTGCTGCCGAGCTGTGCAGCCTCACCGTGGGATCGATCCGGCGCGAACCCGACGGCGAGACGTTGCTACGAGTCATCGGCAAGGGCGACAAGCAGCGCAACCTGCCGTTGCCTCCGGAGGCCGTCGACGCGGTCGACGTCTATCTGACCGAGCTCGAGGCTCGCTTCGGCGCTCGCGACTCCGCTGACAGCCTGTTCCTGCTGACCTCGGGCAAGCAGCTTCGCCCAGGGGCGCTCAACCACCTGGTCGAGACCTGGATCCGGCTGGCCGGCGTCCCCAAGCAGCCCGGTGAGGCCGCGCACGCCTTCCGCCACAGCGCAGCCAAGGGACTGATCCGCTCCGGCGTGCCCGTACCTGCCGTCCAGGGGATCCTCGGCCACGAGGACCTGAAGACGACCGGCATCTACGTCAAGGCGACTGCGGCCGACACTCGTGATGCCGTGCTGCTCTCACCGGCGCGCGAGGTGCTGCGGGAGACGGCGGAGACTACGGCTTGATCGCTCTGGTGGCGATGTAACCGGACATGTGCCGCGAGGTGGCGTCCGCGTGGTGCGGTGCCTCGACCAGGTGGGTCAGAGCGAACCCGGCGGCGAGCTGTCCACCGATCTGCGCGCTCAGCGAGTGGCTGTACTCGATCGGGCCGTCGCCATAGGCACGCTCACGATCCGCCGGTGTCAGATCCAGCGAGCTGAACGGCAGCCGGTGGCGTACGACCAGCTCATCGGCGTCGAGCGCGACCTCATCGAAGAGGTAGACGTCCGGGTTCATGAAACCGGTCATCAGCGTGCCGCCAGGGCGCAGCACCCGGAACGTCTCAGCCCAGACAGGCCTCAGATCCGGGCAGAACAGCGTCGAGACCGGGTTGAAGACGATGTCGAAGGCGGCGTCGTCGAAGGCTCCGAGGTCACGCATGTCACCCAGCGCGGTCTGCAACGACAGCCCGTCCCGAGCAGCCACCTCGTCGTCGCGGGACGGCTCAGCGACGTATTTCGCCGATAATGCACATTATGTCAACTGACGTAGGAAACCGCGCACAGGAGCGGCTCCCCTAACGGCTCGCCCGCTCACGAACAGCCTCCGCGAACGGGCTCCACACGAACCACGTCGACAGCCCCCGGACGAGCCGTGGCGAACCGGCGACGTCGATCAACCCGTCCGCCAGCGACTTCTCCCAGTGGCAGAACCCGTTGAAGACATCCGACAACGCGGCGGTCGTCGTCGTGACGACCAGATCCGCCTCGAACCCCGGGTGCTGTGCACACACCGACGCCTCGCCACGGTCCAGCACGATCCAGATGGTCTCCGGCTCCGGCGCCGTGAAGTGGAACTCGATGACGACGCGTCGTGGCGGGAAGCGTTCTGGCCTGATCCTGCGGTGCATCCACCAGGTCAGTGTGACCGGGTCGATCTCGTGCGGACGAATGTCGTCGAACAACCATTCGACCGCCCACCTACCCAGCGCATCCACCACGCGCTCCATGTCCTTGCCGGCGGCGGTCAGGTGGTATTCGTTCCCCTTGCCCGTCGGCGACGGCCACGTCTCGACCACGCCCATCCGTTCCAGGTGGCGCAGCCGCTGCACCAGCAGCGAGCGCGAGATCCCGGGCATGCCACGAGCGATGTCGTTGAAGCGTACGTTGCCCAGGATCAGCTCACGGATGATCAGCGGCGTCCAGCGGTCCGCGATGACCTCGCTGGCCATCGCGACCGGGCAGTAGCGGCCGTAACCGGGCATGCTCGAGATCGTGCCACCGCTCCCCCGGCGCCGATAGTACGAAAACTGTACTGGCCAGGTGTCATCTCAGGACTGGTTGCGGCAGCTGTCGCAGTCCGACGCTGGCGGCATGACAACCATCAACCAGCTCCACGAGAGCGTACGAGCCCGGGTGGTCACACCCGAGGACTCCGGCTACGACGAGGCTCGGGCCGTATGGAACGGGATGATCGACCGCCGTCCGGCTGCCATCGTGCAGGCCGCGGAGGTCGGCGACGTCGTCGCCGCGGTCAACTTCTGCCGGGAGAGCGGCCTCCCGCTGGCCGTGCGCGGCGGCGGGCACAGCGCCCCGGGCTTCGGGACGATCGACGACGGCCTGGTCATCGACCTCTCCCCCATGCGTTCGGTCGAGGTCGACCCCACCGCTCGAACCGCAGGCGCGGGCGGCGGTGCGACCCTGGGCGACCTCAACGAGGCGACCCACAAGCACGGTCTCGCCACGCCCGGCGGGATCGTGTCGACGACCGGCGTGGGTGGACTCACGCTGGGCGGCGGGATCGGCTACCTCACCCGAGGGTTCGGGCTCTCGATCGACAACCTCCGCTCTGCCGAGGTGGTCACCGCGGACGGCCAGGTGCGTCGCGCCAGCGAGTCCGAGAACCCCGACCTGTTCTGGGCGCTGCGCGGAGGCAGCGGGAACTTCGGGGTCGTCACGACCTTCGAGTTCGACCTGCACCCCGTGGACGAGGTCGTCGTCGGCCTCTTCTTCTACGAGCTCGAGCACGTCGGCGACCTGCTGCGCTTCTTCCGCACCTGGGTTCAGGAGGCCGACGAGCGCTATGGCGCCTTTCCCGCCTTCCAGGTCGCTCCTCCCCTGCCCTTCCTCCCCGAGGAGCGCCACGGCGACACCTTCTGCGCCGCCGTCGTCCACTGGAGCGGGCCGGTCGAGGAGGGCGAGGCGGCGATGCAGCCGTTCCGCGACCTCGCACCGCGGGTCGGCGAGATGGTCTCTCCCATGCCCTACCCGTGGCTCAACAGCGCGTTCGACGACCTGTTCCCTCGCGGCGTACGCAGCTACTGGAAGGGCAACTACGTCACGGAGCTGACCGACGAGGCGATCGAGGTGCACCTGGCCCACGGCCCGAAGGCACCCAACGCGAGCTCGACCATGCACCTCTACCCGATCAACGGCGCCGCCTCTCGCGTCGGCGCGACGGACACCGCGTTCTCCTACCGGCACGCGACGTTCTCGACGGTCATCGTCTCCGCCTGGACCGACCCCGCGGACGACGCCGCCAACATCGGCTGGGTGCGGGAGTACGCCGAGGCGCTCACGCCGCACTCGGAGGCCGGTGGCTACGTGAACTTCATGTCCGAGGACGACCAGGGCCGCGTCAGCAACAACTACGGCAGCAACTTCGCGCGGCTCCGGGAAGTCAAGGACGAGTACGACCCGGGCAACCTCTTCGGTCACAACCAGAACGTGCCGCCGCGCGGAGCGTAGGGATCAGTCCTTGTCGGGGCCGTTCGCGCGGACCCGCTCGACGTTGACCAGCGACTCCTGAAGCTCGTCGAGCCACTCGCTCGAGTGTTGCTGGACGAGCTTCACGCACCAGGCGAGGGCGTCGCTGCGGCTACGTGCGACCCCTCCGGAGACGAGCAGGTCGAGCACCGCGCGCTCGGGCTGGCGCAGGCGGGTCATGACCGGGGCGGAGACGTTGGTGAACAGGTGGCGCTCTCCCCCTATCTCCACCGCCCAGGAGACCTTCCGGTCGAACTTCCGCTCGGCCTGACGCGCGACCGCCATCCGGTCCTCGCGGGTCCGCTCGCGGAACTCGGCGGCCCTCCCCTGGTTCGCCGCGGCGCGCTCCTCCTCGGGAGCGTCGTCGGCGAGCTTGGGCTCGTTGATCCGTCCGGTGACAGTGATCTCCTCGCGGTCGACCACGACATCGACGACCTCGTCGTACACACCTTCGGGCAGCCGTCCGGCGAACCACCCGCGCAACTCTGACGTAAGCATGTAATCATTCTTACAACGCAGCTGGCGGTGGTTCAAGGAATCTGTACGAGCAGCATCACTGCAGGTCATAGGGTGTCGGAGTGCTTCCCGCTCCGACCACGAGGCTCCGGTTCCGCGCGATGACCTCGTCCGACCTGCCCGACATCGCCACCCTGGAGCTGGGCGGCTCGCGCGGCCCCGCCGGCTGGATCGACTGGAACCAGGACAACTACGAGCGGCACGGCTTCGGACTCTGGGTCATCGAGACCCGCGACGGAGGCTTCGTCGGTGACTGCGGGCTGACCGTGCAGGAGGTCGCGGGTGAGCGGTTCGTGGAGGTCGGCTGGCACGTGCGTTCCTCGCTCCAACGTCAGGGGTACGCCACCGAGGCAGCCCAGGCCGTCCGGACCGCCGCGGCTGCAGCCGGGGTGGAGCACCTGATCGCGATCATCCGGCCGGACAACATCGCCTCTCAGCGTGTGGCGACGAAGATCGGCCTGGCTCTCGAACGCGAGGTCCACAAGGGCGGCGGGCCGGCGCTGGTCTTCGGAGCCGACCTGCACCCCGAACCACGCCTCGAGCCCGCTCAGTCGGTCTGAGCAGAGCCGGCGAGCTCGACGACCACCTTGCCGCGTACGTGTCGGGCGGCTTGCATCTCTACGGCCGCGCGGACCTCCTCGACCGGGAACGTGGCCGCTATCGGCACCCGCAGCTCGCCTGCCGCGACCCGCTTCGCGATGTCCAGGAGAGCTTCCGGCCCGGCGTTCGCGCCGTTGGCTGCCGGTACGCCTTCGACCACGCCCGCGATCGTGCAGATGCGGCCGTCCGGGACGCCGAGCTCGCGGGCGACCGCGACGGTGTCGGCTCCGTGCAGGTCGAGGGCGGCGGTGACGGAGCCCATCTCGCGGACCCGGTCGGCCAGTCCCCCGCCGTAGGTCACCGGCTCCGCACCCAGGCTGCGCAGGTAGTCCGCCGAGGACTCCGAGCCGGTGCCGATCACACGTGCGCCGGCGATCCGCGCCAACTGGACCGCGAAGACGCCCACCCCTCCTCCGGCCCCGCCGACGAGCACGGTGTCACCGGCTCGGACCCTCACCACATCGAGAGCGGCGGCAGCGGTGCTGCCTGCGATCGAGAGTGTCGCGGCGGTGCGGTCGTCGAGACCGTGCGGGGTGTGATGGGCGACTCCGGTGGAGATGTTCCCGTCCGCGTCGATGACCAAATGGTCGGCGAGGGCACGGGACAGAGCCGTACCGAAGACCCGGTCGCCGACGGCATAGCCGGTCACGTCCGGACCGACTTCGTCGACGACACCGGCGTAGTCGGTGCCGAAGCCGCAGGGTGCGCTCAGCCCGAACCGCGCCGCGGTCTCGTCGTCGGAGGTCATGAACCAGTCCATGGGGTTGAGACCCCCGGCGCTGACCCGTACCCGGATCTGCCCGGGGCCTGCGTGCGGCTCCGGCACCTCCTGGACGCTCAGGTTCTCCGGCCCGCCGAAGCGCTCGAGGAGGACCGCCCGGCTCCTGCTCCCCCGGTGGTCGTCGCTGTGGTGTGGCATGGTGCGTCTTCTTTCGTCCAGGCGGAGCAGTACTATGTGGACTATGCTCCGGTTATCACTTTCACGATAAACGGAGCGTGTTCCATTTGACAACCCCGACCTCCCGATCGTTGCGCGCCGACGCGGCCCGCAACCGCCAGCAGCTGCTCGACGTGGCGACCCGGGTGCTCGCCGAGGCCGAGGGCGAGCCGTCGATGCGCGCCATCGCCCGGGAGGCCGGCGTCGGGATCGGCACCCTCTATCGCCACTTCCCCACCCGTGAGGCACTGGTGGCGGCCGTCTACCAGGACCAGGTCGCACGGCTCACGACCGGAGCAGAGGAGCTGCTCGCCGCCGAGGAACCGTCGGTGGCCCTACGGCACTGGATGGACCGGTTCGGCGAGTGGGTGGCTGCCAAGAGCGGGATGCTCGCCACGCTGCTGACGATGATCGACGCCGGCGACCTGGCCCACACCCGGACCAGGGACGAGCTGCTCGCCGCCGTCTCCACCATCCTCGAGGCCGGGGCAGCAGCCGGCGACCTGCGCGAGGACGTCACCGCCGAGGAGGTCTCCGCCGGCCTCATCGGGATCTTCACCGTCGCTCACCAGCCCGGCAACACCGTCAGCGCCGACCGGCTCCTGGACATCTTCCTCGACGGCCTTCGCCCACAGGACCGCTCCTGACTGGCACCATGGCCCGGTGACCGACGACGCCCCCGCCACCGGCCTGACCGAGCTGCACGCCCGCCGCTTCCTGACCACCGACGCGGCCAGACCGGAGAAGGTCGCCCGCTGGCACGCCAAGGGGCGACGTACGGCTCGGGAGAACATCGCGGACCTGGTCGACCCGGGCTCGTTCGTCGAGTACGGACGGTTCATCACCGCTGCTCAGGAGGGCCGCCGAGACCTGGCCGATCTCGTCGTCGAGACACCCGCCGACGGCATCATCGGCGGCACCGCGACCATCGCGGGGAAGCCGTGCGCGGTGCTCTCCTACGACTACCTGGTGATGGCCGGCACCCAGGGCATGCGCGGCCACCGGAAGTCGGACCGGCTCCTGGAGACGGTCAAGCGGATGCGGCTGCCGACGGTCTTCTTCACCGAGGGCGGAGGCGGCCGCCCCGGCGACACGGACATCCCGCTGGTCTCGGCGCTCGACGTGGAGTCGTTCGCGCTGTGGGGCGAGCTCGAGGGGGTCGTGCCCCGCATCGCCGTCGTCTCCGGCCGCTGCTTCGCCGGCAACGCGGTCCTCGCAGGATGTGCCGACCTCCGCATCGCCACCCCGGACGCCAACCTCGGCATGGCGGGTCCGGCGATGATCGCGGGCGGCGGCCTCGGCACCTTCGCCCCCGAGGAGATCGGCCCGGTCTCGGACCACATCGCCAACGGCGTCATCGACATCCTCGTCGACGACGAGGCAGCCGCCGTCGCCGCCGTACGCGACCTCTTCTCCTGCCTCGAGACGCCCGCCGAGAGCGGCGATGCTGTTGATCAGGACGAGCTGCGGTCGCTCCTGCCCGACAACGACCGGGAGGGGTTCGACGTACGTCCTGTCGTCGAGTCGCTCGCCGACACCGACTCGGTCACCTGGCTGCGCGAGGGCTTCGCCCCGGAGCTCGTCACGGCGCTGGCGCGCATCGACGGAATCCCGGTCGGCGTCATCGCCAACCAGTCGACACACCTGGCCGGAGCGCTCACCAGCGACGCGTCGGTCAAGGGCGCGGACTTCCTCGCGCTCTGCGGGCGCTGGGACCTGCCGGTGGTCTCCCTGGTCGACACCCCGGGATTCATGGTCGGCCCCGACGCGGAGCGCACGGGTCTGGTCCGGCATGCATCCCGGATGGTCGTCGCAGGTGCGCAGCTGTCGACGCCGTTGGTCGGCGTGATCCTGCGTCGCGGCTACGGGCTCGGCGCCCAGGCGATGCTCGGCGGGAGCACCCATCGTCCGCTGATCACCGTCGCCTGGCCCGACGCACACCTCGGCCCGATGGGCCTGGAGGGCGCCGTACGCCTCTCGATGGCCGGCGAGCTCGCCGCGCTGCCGGAGGATGAGCGTGAGGAGCGCGTGGCCGCGCTCACCGAGGAGTACCGAAAGCAGGCCAGCGCGCTCAACGCCGCGCGGATGCACGAGATCGACGACGTGATCGACCCGGCCGAGACGCGTGCCGTGATCGCCGCGACGCTCCGCCGCGCCTAGATCGCCTTCAGCCGCGGCACGAGGTCGACGACCGTGGTCGCCCACGGCACCGGGTCGACGTAGGGCGTCGGCATGAGGCCGACGAGCGTGATCCCGAGAGCGGCGTAGGCCTCCATGTCCTTCAGGAACGCGTCCGGGTCCTCGATCGTCGGGCCCTGGTAGAGCATCGTCTTCTCGATCGCGTCGTAGTCGGTGCCGAGGTCGTCGCAGTGGCCGCGCAGCACCTCGAGCTTGTGACGGACGGTCTCGAGGGCCTCGTCGCCGGGAGCGCCGAAGAGGTTGCAGCCCTGTCCGTGCTTGGCGACCAGCCGCAGCGTCTTCTTCTCGCCTCCGCCGCCGATCAGGACCGGGACCGTGCCGTTGACCGGCTGCGGGAGCGAGATCGTCTCGGCCAGCTGGTAGTGCTTGCCCTCGTAGGCGCCGTCGTCGTCGGACCACATCTGACGGCAGATCTCGAGGGTCTCCTCCAGGCGCTCGAAGCGCTCGGCGGTCGGCGGGTAGGGCACGCCGAGCCCCTGGTGCTCGCGCTCGTACCACGCAGCGCCGATCCCGAGGAGGGCACGGCCGCCGGAGAGCTGGTCGAGGGTGGTGACGGTCTTCGCGAGCAGCCCTGGGTGGCGGTAGGTCACACCGGTGACGAGCAGGCTGAGGCGTACGTTGTCGGTGATGCCGGCCAGGTAGCCGAGGGTCGTGTAGCCCTCGAGCATCGGCTCGAACGGGCCGCCGGCCTGCTCCATCTGGAACCAGTGGTCCATCACGGTGAACAGGTCGACACCTCCCTGGTCGGCGATCTTGGCCGTCTCGGTCAGCTTCTCGGCGAGCGTCGTCTCCCACTCGGGGTGGGTGAAGGTGAAATAGTGGAGTCCAAGGTCCATAACCCTGACGCTAGGCCTTCGAGTGCGCTCTAAGGCAAGGCCTTCAGTCGTGTCGAGCCGTACGCAGCGGCGAGAAGGCGACGATGAGCGTGGCGACGACGAACATCACGACCGCGACCCACAGCGCCGGGCGGAGGCCGACCACCTGGGCCACCGCTCCGCCGCCCAGGGCGCCGACGACCGCGCAGTTCGCCTCGTCGCTCAGGCGGTGCGGTGCCTCGTGGTCGAGGTCACCGCACCGCCCACGACGAGAAGGACTCAGCGCAGTGCCCGCTCGCGGCGCAGGTCGCGTTTGTCGAGGTCGGCGTCGTAGCCGGCCAGGGGCTTCGCCTTCTCCGGGTTCTTCGCGACGGCGGCGCTGGCGACGCCGGCCCACTCCAGGATGCGGGCGGTGGCGAGCTCGCGCTCGTCCTCGACCAGACCGGCGACGTTGGCGCCGTGGTTCATGCCCGGTGCGGTGAAGACGTAGGAGTCCTTGGCCTTGGGGCCGGGGCGGAAGCGCTCGGCGCCCCACGGGTCGACCTCACCGTAGACGAAGAGCATCTGGTTGGCGTGCTTGCGCACCCAGGAATCGACGTCACGCATCGCGGAGGGGTCGAACTTCATCTCGATGTCGCGCGGGACGAAGCTGCGTGGCGGCTGGTAGCCGTAGCGGATCAGCTTCTTCTCGATGTGCGGGAAGCCGATCGTGGGAGCGCCCAGCTCGGTGCCGGCCTGGTAGTAGTACGGCGTGTAGGGGCTCAGGCCCTGGTCGGTGTAGAAGCTGAAGCCCGAGTAGTAGTCGATCGAGCCCCAGATCTGCTGGTCCGTGGCGGTCGCCGCGTCGGCGGGGATGTTCATGCACTCGTCGGTGCCGGCGTACTGCCAGAAGGCCCAGACGTAGTCGAGCACCACCATCTCGTACGCGGAGTCCAGGCTGCCCATCGTCTCGAACGTGTAGCCATCGGCGGCGGCCAGGTCCGAGTAGATCGCCTTCAGCGCCTCGCGGCGGACGAGCGCCTCCCGCTGGACACCGTTGAGGCGGTCGCGGCAGTCCTGGGTGCCGACGGTGGCGAAGAACTCGTCGTAGGCGGAGTCCTCACGGTTCACCACGTCGTTGGGCGCGACGTAGGCGACGATGCCGTCCATGTCGCGGGGGTAGAAGCGCTCGAAGTAGGTCGCGGTCATGCCGCCCTTGGAGCCGCCGGTGGCGAGCCAGTTGGCGGAGTAGATCGGCTTCAGCGCCTCGAAGATCGCGTGCTGGTCGCTGGCGGCCTGCCAGATGTCGAGGTCGTCCCAGTCGGCCGGTTCGGGTCGCGACGGCGTGAAGAAGCGGTATTCCATCGAGACCTGGTTGCCGTCGACGATGCGGGTCGGCTCGCTGCGGCTGGGGTTGGTGGAGACGTTGTAGCCGCCGGTGTGGAAGACCGTCGGGCGGGCGGTGTCCTTGTGGAGCACGGTGATCCGCTGCTGGAAGGTCTCCCCGCCGGGATCGCGGTGGTCGACCGGCTGGGTGAAGCTCAGGACGAAGTAGCGGTAGCCGTCGACCGGCTTCTCCTGGATCAGGCTGACCCCCTCGATGGCGAGCAGACGGTCGAGGATGTCCTCCTCGGCCGCGGTCGCAGGGGTGGCGGGGGTGACGAGGACCAGGGACATCAGCCCCATCGCCACCAGAAGCCGGCCGATCAGTGCACGCATGGGCTCTCTCCTTCGAGGCGGGTTCTCGGCAACCTAGCCGACCCGCGCGCGGCGCACCTCTGAATTCCGGAACACGCGCAGGAAGAAGGAAGTCCCTGCTCGAAGCGGCTGAGGCCGGCCGAGCGCTCTCCGCTCGACCGGTCGATACGGTAGCGAACCCGCGAGCGTCACCTACGCGGATCGAACTTCGTGCCGAACCCGGACGCACCGAGCCCGCACACTGCGATGACGACCCCGACGATCACGTTGGACGCGATCATTCCGCCGGTCGTGTCCACGCCGTTCATCAGCCACGGCGAGACGATCGCCCAGATCCCCATCAGCGGGACGGTCCAGGCCAGACCATGCGTACGGCCGAACGCCGACGCGAACCCGAGCGCCAGCAGAGCCACCGAGAGGCCGACGATCAGGTTGCTGACCATCAAGGGCGATGCCGTGGTGTTGAAGCCCACGATCCACGGCGAGATGGCCAGGTAGAGGCCGGCCATCAGCGTGACACCGTCGACCACCTGAGCGGTGGCGGAGGAACCGGTCAGATCGAAACGGTCCCGGAGGGCGGCGATGTCGGGGTGTTCTTGGATGGACAGGTTTTCAGACGACATTTTGTGAATCACCTCCTCAGCCCCATGCCACAGGAAGACGACTGTCCTCGTCGAACATTCTAGGACTCCGGGGCGCCGATCGACCCTCCCAAATAGGTGAGCGTGAGGGGCCGCGGCGGTGGCAGCATGGCCGTCATGGACGTGACGACGTTGCAGGCCTATTGCCTCGCCAAACCAGGGGCCTGGGCGGACAACCCCTGGGACCACGAGCACCCGGTGATCAAGGTCGGACCGGGCGAGCGCGGGAAGATCTTCGCCTTCCTCGGAGCCGCCAAGGTGGGTCTGAAGTGCGGCCCGTCGCGCGACGTCGCCGACGAGTGGCTGCTGCGCTACCCGGACGATGCGACGGTCACCGGCTACATCGGGCGGTCGGGCTGGAACGACCTCGCCTGGGGCGGGGAGATCCCCGACGAGGAGATCCTCGAGGCGGTCGACGAGTCGTACGCGACGGTCGTCGCCAAGCTGCCGAAGAAGATCCGTCCGCACGGCTGGGCCGGATAGCGCGTGGCGCGCCCGGGCAGGCCCGGGCTTGAATGCGGCTGGATCGTGAGGAATGGTGGAGCGGGTACTCCGAACCCAACCACGGAAGATCTCGACATGCTTCAGCTGACCGAGAACGCCACCACGATCGTCCGCTCCATCGCGGAGCAGTCCCAGGGCGCCGGCCTCCGGCTCGCCTCCAACACAGAACCCGATGGTGCTATGAGCGCCGCACTGGTCCCGAACGCCGAGGCGGACGACCAGATCGTCGAGCAGGAGGGTGCGCGGGTCTTCCTCGACCAGGCCGCTGCCGCCGAGCTCGACGACAAGGTCCTCGACGCAGGTATGGACGCCTCCGGCAACGTGCAGTTCGGGATCTCGCAGCAGGCTTGATCCGACTCGACGCCGGGTGTGCCGCAGTGGCGGCGCACCCGGCGTTCGTCATTTCCCGCCGACGGCCGCGCCGTCACGGCGTAGGGTCGCGGACATGAGCACTCCCGGCGCGCCTGCGTGGCTCCACATGTTCCTCGACCTCCCGCGCGAGCGGTGGGAGGAGGCGGTCGAGTTCTGGTCGGCGGCGACCGGATGGGCCCTCTCGCACCCACGCGGCGAGAACGGGCAGTTCATCACCCTCGAGCCGCAGTGCGGTGACGCCTGGTTGCGTCTGCAGGCGATCGACGGCGAACAACCTCGGATTCACATCGACCTCGACGCACCGGACCGTGAGGGCGCGGTCGCACGGTCGATGGCGCTCGGAGCCACTCCGGCGTGGACGTACGACGGCGTGCCGGTCATGCGCTCCCCCGGCGGTCTGCTCTTCTGCCACACCGTCGGGGACGACGCCGCGCCCAGCTTCGCCCGCTCGGAGCCTGAACGGGTCCTGGACCAGGTGTGCATCGACATCCCGCGCTCCCGCTGGGAGGCGGAGGTCGCCTTCTGGACCGCGCTCACCGGACGCGAGCTCGACCAGACCAGGTCGCCCGAGTTCGTACGCCTGGCCGAGCCTGACCCGCACGGTGGCCTGCGGATCCTGCTGCAGCTCCTCGAGGGGGATCACGGCGAGGTGCGCGCACATCCCGACTTCGCGGTCGCCCACCGGGACGCCGAGACCCGGCGTCAGGTGGCGCTCGGCGCCGAGTCCCTCGACGTCACCGAGGGCTGGACGGTGATGCGGGCTCCGTACGGACAGATCTACTGCCTCACCGATCGGGACCCGCTGACCGGCAAGGTGTCCTAGCCTGGAGAGGTGCGGCTGGCCTCGTTCAACGTCGAGAACCTCTTCGCGCGGCCCAAGGCGATGGACGCCGAGGTCGCCGACGCCGAGACGCGCCGCACGGTCCTCGCCGCGCACGCTCGTGTCTCCACGCTGCTCGCCCAGACGAGCTATGCGGGCGAGGAGCAGGAGATCCTCGACAACCTCGAGAAGCTCGGCCTGCTGAAGAGCGACGAGGGCGCCTACGCCAGGTTGCGGAAGATGCGCGGCGCGCTGCTGAAGCGGCCGCGGTCGGGTCCAGTGCAGCTCGTCGCCGAGGGGCGCAACGACTGGGTCGGCTTCGTCGAGCTCAAGACCACAGCCGTCGACGAGGTCGCCACCGAGAACACGGCGCGCGTCTTCGCTGAGCTGCGGGCGGAGGTCGCGGTGGTCGTCGAGGCCGACGACCGTCCCGGGCTGCACCTGTTCTCGCAGACGCTGCTGCCCGAGGTCGGTGCCGAGGCGTACGAGCAGGTGATGGTCGTGGAGGGCAACGACGCGCGCGGCATCGACGTCGGCGTGATGGTCGGCGACGGCTACCGCCTGGCGCAGATGCGCACCCACATCTTCGACCGCGACGAGGAGGGCGTGATCTTCTCCCGCGACTGCTGCGAGTACCACCTCGAGACCCCCGGCGGCACCTCGGTCGTGGTACTCGCCAACCACTTCAAGTCCAAGGGCTACTCGGAGAAGAACGACCCGCAGGGCGCCAAGCGGCGGACCCGGCAGGCCACCCGGGTGGCGGAGATCTACCGCGGGCTGCTGGAGGAGGGCGTCGAGCACATCTGCATCGCCGGCGACCTCAACGACTCCCCGTCCAGCGAGTCGCTCGAGCCGCTGCTCTCGGTCGACGGTCTCCTCGACGCCAGCGCCCACGAGCACTGGGACTGGAACCACCGCCGCGGGACGTACGGTTCCGGCAACGAGGACGACAAGATCGACTACCTGCTCCTCTCCCCCGCGCTGCGCGCGAAGCAGACCGGTGGCGGCGTCTTCCGCAAGGGCGTGTGGCACGGGCCGCGCACCAAGGACCCGTGGGACCTGTTCCCGACGCTGACCGCCGAGCAGCACGCCGCGTCCGACCACGCCTGTCTCTACGCCGACTTCACCGATCTTTGACCTGAACGCTGATCCGACGGCGACAGCGACCCGAGCCGGCTCTCTGAGGCGGGCGGTTTCCTAAGAAGGTGCCGCCCATCCTGAAGATGCGCTGAGGGACGCCGCTCAGGCGGTGGCACGGCGCTCGGACTGTGGCACGCTGGCCGCGTGAACGAGGTTGGGTACGTCATCGGCCTGGTCGCGGTCTCCGCGGCCGTGCTGGCGCTCGGGGTGTGGTTCGTGCGGCGCGAGATCCGCGACGAGGTCTCCCCCGCGCTCGTGCTGTGGACCGGCTACGCGGTCGTCGCGGCCTTCGTCGTCTTCGGGGTCGTCCGCACGTCGTGGGTGGTGCTCTCATGAGGACGAGTTTTCTCAACGAGCACAGCCTGGGCTGGCTCGGTCTCGCCGGCCGCCTCTACCTCGGCTTCGTGTTCCTCACCGCCGGCATCGCCAAGCTCCCCGAGCCGACGATCACCGAGCAGGCCGTGCGCAGCTACCAGCTGCTGCCGTGGCAGATCGCCCCTGCGTACGCACTGGCGCTGCCGATCGCAGAGATCGTCCTCGGCGGGTTGCTGATCCTCGGGCTCTTCACCCGCTCCGCGGCGACCGCGACCGCGCTCGGCATGGCCTCCTTCATCGTCGGCATCACCTCGGCGTGGGCGCGCGGGCTCAACATCGACTGCGGCTGCTTCGGCGGTGGCGGCGCCTCGGCCGACCCGAGCTATCTCGCCGACACCATCCGCGACCTCGGCTGGCTGGCGATCGCCGTCTACCTGATCGTCGTTCGCCGCACCAAGCTCGCCCTCGACGACCTGCTGTTCCGCCGGGACGCTGCCCTGGACGACTACAGCGAGAGCTCGAAGAAGACCGAGTTGGGGTCGAGCACGTAGCTCCCGAACGGCGGGCGCTCGGTGAAGCCGTTGCCCGCGTAGAGCCGGCGCGCAGGCGCGTAGAAGTCCTCGGTGCCGGTCTCCAGGAGCACCCGACGGCCGCCACGCGACCTGGCCTCGTCCAGCAGGTGGCGCAGCAGCCTGGTCGCGACACCGCGGCCACGGGCGGCGGCCGTGGTGCGCATCGACTTGAGCTCGAAGTCCCCGCCGTCGAGGCGCTTCAGAGCGCCGCAGCCGACCAGCTCGGTCTCCTCCCAAGCCGACCAGAAGGCGATCTCGGGCACCCGTAGCGCCTCGAGATCGAGTGCGTGCACCGACTCGGCCGGCGTCACCGCGTACATGTCCTCCAGATGCTCCTCCAAGAGCCGGACCACCTCGGGCCGGGTCAGGTCGTCGAGCTCGAAACGCAGCGTCACGGCGGGAGATTAACCGAACCCTCCCCTGTCGTGGCTGTCCGGGGCGACGAGGCTGGTGCAGTATCGCGGCACGCAACCAGGCTGTGCGATAGTGCCACGCTCCGATGCGCGAGGCGACTGTCGACGCCGCCCGGGCCAGGGGTCTGAGGAGCGCAGATGCGGCGGGCTCCCCTACCATCTGCGCATGCTCTCTCGTGCGCTCCCGGCCGCTGCCGCCGCTGCCCTGCTCCTGACGCTCTCCGCCTGTGGGTCTGATGACTCCCAGGCGGAGAGCGACGGTCCGAAGTCGAGCGAGTCCAGCGACTGGAAGTCGATCGTGAAGCCCGGCACGACGAAGTGCGACTACGCCGAGGACCCGACCGGCGCATCCAAGGAGGTCGACGCTCCGCAGGAGACCGCGCAGTACACCGGCAAGGTCGCGGCGACGATCAACACCTCGGCCGGCCCGCTCGGCGTGACGCTCGACGCCGACAAGGCGCCCTGCACCGTCAACTCGTTCCTCTCGCTGTCCTCGCAGGACTACTACGACGGCACCAGCTGCCACCGCCTCGGCGCCAATCCCGGCTTCGAGCTGCTCCAGTGCGGCGACCCGACCGGCCAGGGCACCGGCGGCCCGGGATACACGATCCCCGACGAGTTCAAGGACAGCGACACCTTCCCCGCCGGCACCCTCGCGATGGCGAACACCGGCCAGCCCAACTCCGGCGGCAGTCAGTTCTTCATGGTCTTCGGCGACACCCAGCTGCCGCCGTCCTACACCGTCTTCGGCACCCTCGACGAGGCCGGCATCAAGACGCTCCAGAAGGTCGGCGAGGCCGGCGTCGCGGAGGCGGGCCCCGACGGCACCGGAGCCCCCAAGAAGCCGGTGAAGTTCGAGACCGTCACCGTCGGCTGATCCGTCAGGCGCGACGGCGAGGGGGCTCGCGGCGTAGGACCTTCGGGAGGTACGCGGCCCCGGAGCTCTGCTCCGCGGCGGCGTCGTTCGGGTTGGAGATGCCGCAGCGCTGCAGGGAGAGGCAGCCGCAGCCGATGCAGGAGTCGAGGTTGTCGCGCAGCCGCTCCAGAGCGTGGATCTGCTCCTCGAGGCGACGGCGCCAGTGGCGCGACATCCGCGCCCAGTCGGCCTTGGTGGGAGTGCGGTCCCCCGGCAGACAGTCGAGCTCGGCCTTGATCTCCTCCAGCGAGAGGCCGACGTTCGCCGCCGCCCGGATGAAGGCGAGGCGGCGCAGCACGCTCCGCTCGAACGTACGCTGTCCCCCGCTCGACCGCTCGGCCCGGATCAGCCCCTGGCTCTCGTAGTAGCGCACGGCCGAGGCCGCGTAGCCGCTGCGGCGGGTCACCTCGCCCATCGTGAGCAGGTCGTGCTTGTTCATCGCAACCTTTTCCGGCAGAGCCCTTGATCTCAAGTTCACTTTAGGTTGAATGCTAGCGGCCATGAACAGATCACACAACGAAGTAGCCGTCATCACCGGTGGTTCCGCCGGCCTCGGGCTCGCCCTGGCCGAGTCGCTCCTGGAGCGCGGGTGGAGCGTCGTCACCGACGCCCGCGACCCCGACCGCCTCCATGCCGCCTTCCCGGACCACCCACGGGTGACCAGCCTGGCCGGCGACGTACGCGACCCCGAGCACCAGGACGCCATCGGGGCCGCCGTCGCGCGGCACGGTCGTCTCGACCTCCTCGTTCACAACGCCAGCGAGCTGGGCCCGATGCTCCCGCTGGCCGAGGTGCCCGAGCCGCTCTTCACGAGCGTGCTGGAGACCAACCTGCTCGCCCCTCTCTCACTGACCCAGCGGCTCCTCCCCTATCTGATCGCCTCGCGCGGCATCCTCCTCGGCATCTCCAGCGACGCCGCGGTCGAGCACTACCCCACCTGGGGCACCTACGCGGCCAGCAAGGCCGCGCTCGACCACCTGATCCTGACCCTCGGCGAGGAGAACGGCGTGCGTGCCTACGCCGTCGACCCCGGCGACATGCGCACCGCTATGCACCAGGCCGCGTTCCCCGGTGAGGACATCTCCGACCGGCCGCTGCCGGAATCGGTCATTCCGCACCTTCTCGAGCTGCTCTCCGGAGTGCAGCCGACCGGGCGCTACCGCGCCGCCGACCTCGCGCCCGTAGGAGCGAACCGATGACGATGCTCGCCGAACGGCCCACCACGACCTTTCCCGCCCCTGACGACACGACAGCTCCGGCCCCCTCGGACTGGCGCGGGCTCGAGCGCGACGGGGTGCGGCTGCTCCTCGCCTCCCCCGGCGAGGTGCGGCTGCTCCTCGCCTCCCCCGGCGGCGTACGCCATGCTCGCTTCCGCGACCTCGCCGACCACCTCTCCCCCGGAGACATGGTCGTGGTCAACGACTCGGTGACCGAGGCGCGCCAGCTCGATGCCGACATGGTCGGCCGCGGCCGGGTGGTGCTCCATCTCGCGCAGCGGCTCGACGAGGGCTGGGCGGTCGAGATCCGCTCGGCCCCCGACGCCTCGCGCTCGGTGCTCGATGCCAACGAAGGCGACGTCGTCGTCACCGGGGGTCTCCGGGTCACGCTGCTGGAGCCCTACCCCGGCGGCCGGCCGTCCTCCCCCACCGGCGAGGGCAACCGGCTCTGGCGCGCCGAGGTCACCGGCGACGTGATCGCCGAGCTCGCGCACGCGGGCCGGCCCATCGCGTACGGCTATCTGGACCGGCGCTACCCGCTCTCGGCCTACCAGACCGTCTTCGGCCATCGCGCCGGGAGCGCCGAGATGCCCTCGGCGGCGCGGCCGTTCACCCATCCGCTCGTCACCGAGCTGGTCACGCGCGGCATCCAGATCGCGCCGATCACGCTCCACACCGGTGTCTCCTCCCAGGAGGCCGGTGAGGCGCCCGGCGCGGAGTGGTTCGAGGTCTCCGAGACGACCGCACGGCTGGTGGAGCAGACCAGGTACGCCGGTGGCCGCGTCGTCGCCACCGGCACCACCGTCACCCGGGCCCTGGAGTCCGCGGTCGTCCCGGCGACCGGTGCGGTGAAGGCTTCGAGCGGCTGGACCGACCGGGTGATCACGCCCGCCAACCCGCCATACGTCGTCAACGGGCTGATCACCGGCTGGCACGACCCGCAGGCCAGTCACCTGCTGCTCGTCGAGGCGGTCGCCGGAGCCGAGCTCACCCAGGCGGCCTACGACGCAGCCGTCGCGCAGGGCTACCTGTGGCACGAGTTCGGCGACTCCGCCCTCCTGCTCCCCTGAGGGCGCCGGCTAGGACAGGGCGCCCTCGCCGTAGCCGACCGGGGTGCCGACGGCGACGGTGCGGCCGACGGTGCACAGCCGGGTCTCGGACTTCTTGATAGCGTCCGGGAGCACCTTGCGTGCACCGTCGCCGGCCTCCCCCTCGGGGAAGGTGATGTCGAAGGTGACCGAGATGTCGACGAGCCGGTTGCCCTGCTCGTCGCGGATCTTGGTCGCTGCGGCGAGGGCCTCGAAGGTCTCCATCGGGGACCGTTTGCCGGTGATGAAGTCGACGTCGATGGCGCTGCAGCCGGCGAGCGCGGCCAGGAGCAGCTCGACCGGGGTGAAGTCGGAGTCTTCGCCGTGGCCGATGTCGATGGTGCCCCCACGTACGTTGGTCGCCCGGAAGCGATGCTCGCCGGCCTTCTCCAGGGAAACCGAACGCAGGTCTGCGGCAGAGTCAGTCATGAGCACAGAGTGCCACCTGCCCGTTAGCCTGTGCGACGTGAGCACCCAGAGCCTTCCCCTGCGCCGCGACGAGGCGGCCGCCCGAGCCGGTCTGCTGAGCATCGAGGACTACGACGTACGTCTCGACCTGGCCTCCAGCGAGGAGACCTACCAGTCGGTGACGACCATCCGGTTCACCTCCCGGGGAGGCCCGACGTTCGTCGACCTGAAGCCGGTCTCGGTGGAGCGGATCACCCTCAACGGCAGCCCGGTCGATCCGGCGACCCTGGCCAAGGGCCGTCTCCCGATCGACACCCAGGAGGGCGTCAACGAGCTGGTCGTGGAGGCGACGATGCCGTTCCGCAACGACGGTGAGGGGCTCCACCGCAGCGTCGACCCGGCCGACGGCAAGGCCTACGTCTACGGGATGTGCTTCATGGACGCCGCCCCGACGATCTTCGCCTGCTTTGACCAGCCCGACCTCAAGGCCCCCTACACGTTCCACGTCACCGCTCCGGAGGACTGGACGGTCATCGGCAACGCCCCGGGCACGCAGACGGCGCCCGGTGTGTGGGAGCTCGAGCGGAGCCAGCCGCTCTCGACGTACTTCGTCACGCTCGTGGCCGGGCCGTGGCACATGATCCACGACGAGCACGACGGGATCCCGCTGTCGCTGAGCTCGCGGCAGAGCATCGCCGCCGACCTCGACAAGGACGCCGAGGAGATCTTCACCCTCACCAAGCAGTGCTTCGACGAGTTCCACCGGCTCTTCGGCATCCGCTACCCGTTCGGCAGCTACCACCAGGCGTTCGTGCCGGAGTTCAACGCAGGCGCGATGGAGAACCCGGGCTGCGTGACCTTCCGTGACCCGCTCGTCTTCACCTCGCGGGTCACGCGTGGCATGCGCATCCAGCGCGCCACCACGATCGCCCACGAGATGGCCCACCAGTGGTTCGGCGACCTGGTCACCCCGCAGTGGTGGGACGACCTGTGGCTCAACGAGTCCTTCGCGGAGTACATGGGCAACCGGGTGACCGCCGAGGTGACGGAGTACGCCGACGCCTGGGCCGACGTCTCCTACGCCCGCCGTCAGTGGGGTCTGACCGCCGACCAGCGCGGCTCGACCCACTCGGTCGCCGGCAACGGGGCCGAGGACGCGGTCTCCGCGCTGCAGAACTTCGACGGGATCTCCTACACCAAGGGGTCGGCGATCCTGCGCCAGCTGGCCGCCTCGCTCGGCGACGACGTCTTCTTCGCCGGGGCGATCGACCACTTCACCAAGCACCGCTTCGGCAATGCCACGATGCACGACCTGTTCGGCTCCTGGGCCTCCGCCGCGGCCGAGGCGGGTGTCGACTTCGACCTCGACGCGTTCACCTCGCAGTGGCTGCTCACTGCCGGCCCGGACACGCTGTCGTGGGACCCGGCCAAGATGGTCATCAACCGCACCACCCCGACCAAGCACCCCGCCGACCGCTCCCACACCTTCCGCGCCGCGGTCCTCAACGGCACCCGCTGGAGCACCGAGGAGATCACGGTCAGCAGCGACCAGACGCCGTTCCAGGTCGCCGCCAACGCCGTCGTGCTCGACCCCTACGACGACACCTGGGCCTCCGCCATCCCCGACTGGGAGACCGTGCAGGCGCTGAAGGGGGCGATCGCCGCAATCACCGACGGCGGCCTGCGCGCGGGCGTGTGGAACAACCTGCGCAGCGCCTGGTTCAACGCCGCGATCGACCCGGCCGACGTCGTGGACATCGCCGAGGCGTCGCTGCCGATCGAGGACCTCGAGGACACCCCTCGGCGCACCATGCCCTGGCTCTTCGGCTCCGTCGTGCCGCTGGCGCCCGCGGGGTCGCTCGAACGGCTCCACCAGGCGGCCCTGCGCAAGCTCGACGAGGTCGCCCCCGGCTCCGAGCTGCAGCTGTCGGCCTACCGCACGGCAATCCGCTCGGCCACCTCGGAGTCGCGGCTGCGCGGTTGGCTGGAGTCTCCGCCCGACGGCATCGAGACCGACCTCGACCTGCGCTGGCGTGTGCTCGGCAAGCTCGCCGAGCACGGCTTCGCCACCCGGGAGGAGCTGCAGGCCGCCTACGACGCCGAGCCCGCCAACGACGCGCGCATCCACCTCAACGGCGCTCTGGTCAGCATCCCCGACGCCGAGGCCAAGGCCTACGGCTGGTCGGTGTTCACCGGCGAGACCGATCTGCCCAACTACGACATCCTGGCCGCCGGCCGGGCCTTCTGGACGGGACCTGCCGAGCTCACCGAGGGCTATGTCGAGCGCTACTTCGCCGAGCTGCCCGCCACCGCCGAGAAGCGCTCGGGCTGGAGCCTCGCCGAGGCCGCCGAGGCGTTCTTCCCGGCCGGGTCGGTGACCGAGGCGACGGTCGCTGCCGCACGGGCGGTCGTCGAGCAGGATCTGGACCCGGGCGTGCGTCGCCGGGTCTCCGACGCCGCCGACAACCTGCAGCGCCACCTGGCGATCAAGCTCACCTATCCGCGCGGTTAACGGCACAGCGTCCCGTCTCCTCGGACGCTACTGGGGCTCGACCCGCTGCGCTCGCTCGACCTCCTCGCGTTGCGTCCCGCGCGGGTCGCAGGCTCGGATGTCCGTGCTGACCGATAGTTTTCGGCTATGCGGATCCTGCACACCTCCGACTGGCACTTGGGCCGGTCCTTCCACCGGGAGGGCATGCTCGAGCACCAGGCGGCGTACGTGGATCATCTGCTGTCCGTGGTGGAGCAGGAGTCCGTCGACGTGGTGTGCGTCTCCGGCGACATCTACGACCGGGCGCTGCCGCAGGTCGACGCGGTGCGGCTGGCCTCCGAGGCGCTGGCCCGGCTGGCCGCATCCCGAGCCAAGGTCGTCATCACCAGCGGCAACCACGACTCCGCCCAGCGGCTGGGCTTCGGGTCGCAGCTCATCGACGCCGCCGGCATCTTCATCCGCACCGACCTGGCCGGTGTCGGCCGGCCGGTGCTGCTCCCCGACGACCACGGCGAGGTCGCCTTCTACGGCCTGCCCTACCTCGACCCCGACGCCGCTCGCGGCTCGTGGGGACTGGAGTCGCGCTCCCACCAGGCCGCGCTCGGTGAGGCGATGCGCCGGGTCGGCGCCGACCTCGGCCGCCGGGGCGGGCGCAGCGTCGTGATGGCCCACGCCTTCGTCACCGGCGCGGAGCCCTCCGACTCCGAGCGCGACATCTCGGTCGGTGGCGTCTCGATGGTGCCCGCCAGCCTCTTCGAGGACGTCTCCTACGCCGCGCTCGGCCACCTCCACGGCCGTCACACGATCACCGAGACGGTGCGCTACAGCGGCTCCCCGCTGGCCTACTCCTTCTCCGAGGTGAACCAGGTCAAGGGCTCCTGGCTGGTCGACCTGGACGAGTCCGGCTACGTGGCGAGCGAGTTCGTCGAGGCGCCGGTGCCGCGCCGGCTGGCGAAGCTGCGCGGCACGCTCGAGGAGCTGCTCGGCGACGCCCGCCACGAGGCCCACGAGAGCTCCTGGCTGCAGATCACCCTGACCGACCGGATCCGCCCGGCGCAGGCCATGGAGCGGCTCCGCCGGCGCTTCCCGCACACCCTCGTGCTCGGTTTCGAGTCGACCGCACCGGTCCTGGGGGCGCTCTCTCGGCCGGACGTCTCCCAGCCGCGGCGTGACATCGACCTGGTCACCGAGTTCGTCTCCGAGCTGCGCGGCGAGCCCGCGGCCAAGGCCGAGCTGGCGCTGCTGCAGAGCGCTGTCGACGCCTGCTGCGAGGACCCCGACGTCGACACCCTCGACTCGCGCGCCGGCGGCGCCGAGGAAGAGGAATGGCTCGAGGTGCTCTTCTGATGCGTCTCCACCACCTGGAGGTGACCGCGTTCGGCCCCTTCACCGGCACCGTCTCGGTCGACTTCGACGAGCTCTCCCAGGCAGGTCTCTTCCTGCTCTCGGGGGCGACCGGCGCCGGCAAGACCAGCGTGCTCGACGCGGTCTGCTTCGCGCTCTACGGCGACGTTCCCGGTGACCGCTCGGTCGCCAAGCGGCTGCGCAGCGACCGCGCGCCCGTAGAGGTCGCCACCCGGGTCGTCCTGGAGGCGACGCTGGCCCAACGGCGCTTCCGCATCACCCGCTCCCCCTCCTGGGAGCGGCCCAAGCGGCGCGGCTCCGGCACCACCACCCAGCAGGCCTCGGTCGTGCTCATGGAGCTGGTCGAGGACGAGTGGCGCACCCTCACCACACGTCTCGACGAGGCCGGCCACCTGGTCTCCGACCTGCTCGGCATGACGCTGACCCAGTTCGTGCAGGTCGCGATGCTCCCCCAGGGCCGCTTCCAGGCCTTCCTCCGCTCCTCGGCCGAGGAGCGCAAGCGGCTGCTCGAAAGGCTCTTCCGCACCGAGCGCTTCGCCGACGTCGAGCGCTGGCTCCGCGAGCGTCGCGTCGAGCTGCGGCGACGCTCGGAGGAGCTCAACGCCGATGTCGCCGAGGTGGTCAGCCGGATCAGCGAGACCGCCGCCGTCACCCTTCCCGACGACTGGGACGTCCACGACCTCGGTCTTCCTGCCGGCGACGGCACCATCGCCTCCTGGGCGCGCACCCTGGTCGAGGAGGCCACCGAGGCCCAGGCGGTCACCTCCGGCGCCGCGATGGAGGCCCTCGCCGCCGAGTCGGAGACCCTCACCGCCCTCGACGCCGCCCGGGCGATGGCCGAGAAGCAGCGCGACCTGCGTGCCGCTGCCGCCGCGGAGAGCCGCCTGCTGGCCACGGCCGCCGAGCACGAGGAGCGGGTACGCCGCGTCGAGGCCGCCCAGCGCGCCGAGGCGGTCGCCGGGGTCAGCGAGCTCGCCGACCAGGCGCGCCGCGAGCACCAGCGAGCGGCCTCGCTCGCGCCGAGCGATCTGACCGTGGGCGAGGCGAAGGCCGCCGTCGAGAAGATCTCGGCGCGCCTGGCCCACGCGCGCGCCCTCGAGCCGGTGCAGCGCAGGCTCGACGAGGTCGCCCGCGAGCTCACCGCCACCGCCGCCCAGCGCGACCGCGTGCTCACCCAGACCCGGGAGCAGTCGCGGCTCACCGAGGAGCTGCCGCAGCGTACGAAGGCGCTCGGAGAGCAGCTCGCCGCCGCCACGGAGGCCGCCGCGGCGATCCCGGTGCTGCGCGCGCAGGTCGCCGCCGTCCACGAGGTCCGTCGTCTCACCGCAGAGCTGGTCGAGGCTCGGGCCAGGCACGAAGCGGCCAGGACAGCAGCCATGGAGGCGCGCACTCACCACCTCGATGTGCGCCAGGCGCGGCTGGATGGCATCGCAGCGGAACTCGCCGGCGATCTGGCCGTTGGGGCGGACTGCCCGGTGTGTGGCTCTCACGACCACCCGCGCAAGGCCTCACCTGCCGACGGCGCCCCTGACGCAGCTGCTGAGAAGAAGGCGGAGAAGGCCTACGACGACGCCAGCGCCGAAGAGCATCTTCGCGACCAGCACGTGCGCGACCTCGCCACCCGGCTCCAGATCGCCCAGGAGGCTGCCGGCGAGACCGACGAGCCGGCCGAGGTGCTCGCCGAGCGGCTGGCCGGCCTGGAGCGCACCGCCTCCGGCGAGGCGAGCCTGCGTGCCGAGCTCTCCGCCGCGGAGGAGAGCCAGGAACGCTCGGCGTCGCTGCGGACCGAGCTGGAGACCCGCGCCGCCGAGCTCGAGACGACCGTGCGTCACCTCACCGAGGAGCGCGAGCGCCTCGAGGAGCAGCTGCGTGATGTACGCGCCGACCACCCGGGTCTCGCCGCCCTGCTCTCCACCCTCGAGCGCGAGCACCGCGCGGCCACCACCGATCTCGAACGCCTCGAGACGGTCGCCCGCGCCGCCGAAGCGCTCACCGGCGCCGAGCGCACCCTCACCGCCACCGCGACCCGCGCCGGGTTCGACAGCCCCGAGAGCGCGCTCGCCGCGGCTCTCCCGCCGGAGCAGATCGCCGCCCTGAACCGGCAGATCAAGACGTACGCCGACAGCCTGGCCGCCGCCCGCGCCACCCTGGACTCCCCCGGCGCGGCCGAGATCCTCGCCACCGACGAGCCCGACCTGCAGGCGCTCGCCGGCGCGCACCGCAAGGCCGCCGACGCTGCCGACGCCGCCCGCTCCGCGGCCGACACCGCCGCCACCCGGGCCGCTCGTCTCGACTCGCTCCACCGAGACCTGACCACCGCCCTCGCCGTGTGGGCGCCGGTCCGTGACGACCTCGAGGTCGCGGTCCGCGTCGCCTCGTTCGCGGAGGGCAAGAGCAGCGACAACCAGCTCCACATGAGCCTGTCCGCCTACGTCGTCGCCTACCGTCTCACCCAGGTCGTCGCCGCCGCCAACGAGCGGCTGGCGAAGATGAGCGACCAGCGCTACGCCCTGGAGCACTCCGCCGCCAAGGGCGCCGGCGACCGCCGCGGCGGCCTGGCGCTCCTGGTCCGCGACGACTGGTCCGGCGAG
Source organism: Nocardioides luteus (assembly GCF_014648595.1). Taxonomy (GTDB): domain Bacteria; phylum Actinomycetota; class Actinomycetes; order Propionibacteriales; family Nocardioidaceae; genus Nocardioides; species Nocardioides luteus. Next base: position 494,571 of record NZ_BMRK01000001.1, read on the forward strand.
TCACGCGACCCGGCCACCCTCTCCGGCGGTGAGACCTTCGTCGTCTCCCTCGCCCTCGCGCTGGGCCTGGCCGACGTGATCATGAACGAGGCCGGCGGCCAGATGCTCGACACCCTCTTCGTCGACGAGGGCTTCGGCTCCCTCGACGCCGACACCCTCGACGACGTACTCGACGTCCTCGACACCCTCCGCGAAGGCGGCCGCATCATCGGCGTGGTCAGCCACGTCACCGAGATGCGCGAGCGCATCCCCACCCAGCTCTCTGTCACCAAGGGCCGCGAGGGCTCCACCCTGAAGGTCCTCGGCGTCTAGCCGAGGCGTCACCCCCGCAGGCCGAGCCGTCACCCCGGACGGCCGAGGCGTCACGTACGCAGGCCGAGACGTCACGTACGCAGGCCGAGAAGTCACCGCCGTGCCATCTCGGACGACGTAAGTGACGTCTCGGCCTGCAGAACTGACGCCTCGGCCGACGTGAGTGCCTACTCGGCGAAGGACTCCACCGGCGGGCAGGAGCAGACCAGATTACGGTCGCCGTAGGTGTTGTCGATGCGGGCGACGGGCGGCCAGTACTTGTCGGGGTCGATGCCGCGCGGGAAGACGGCCTCCTCACGGGAGTAGGCACGGTCCCAGTCGCCGACGAGGGCGCGCGAGGTGTGCGGGGCGCCGCGCAGGACCGAGGTCTCGGCGGTCCACTCGCCGGAGGCGACCCGGTCGATCTCGCCCTTGATGGCGATCATCGCGTCGATGAACCGGTCGAGCTCGGCGAGGTCCTCGGACTCGGTGGGCTCGACCATGAGCGTGCCGGCCACCGGGAAGGACATCGTCGGGGCGTGGAAGCCGTAGTCGATGAGCCGCTTGGCGACGTCGTCGACGGTGACGCCGGTCGCCTTGGTCATCGGCCGCAGGTCGAGGATGCACTCGTGGGCGACCAGACCGGTCTCACCGCGGTAGAGCACCGGGAAGTGCTCGTTGAGACGAGCCGCCACGTAGTTGGCCGACAGCACCGCCGCCGACGTCGCCCGGGTCAGCCCCTCCGCACCCATCAGCCGGATGTAGGCCCACGAGATCGGCAGGATGCCGGCGGAGCCGTACGGAGCCGCCGAGATCGCGCCGATGCCGGAGCGCTTCGCGTCGTCGGGGTGCAGCGAGTGGGAGGGCAGGTAGGGGGCGAGGTGGGAGCGGACCGCGACCGGGCCGACACCGGGGCCGCCGCCACCGTGCGGGATGCAGAAGGTCTTGTGGAGGTTGAGGTGCGAGACGTCGCCACCGAACTCGCCGGGCTTGGCGTAGCCCAGGAGCGCGTTGAAGTTGGCGCCGTCGATGTAGACCTGACCGCCGGCCGCGTGCACGAGCTCGCAGACCTCGGTGATGCCCTCCTCGTAGACGCCGTGCGTCGAGGGGTAGGTGACCATGATCGCGGCGACGTTCTCACCGTGCTGGTCGAGCTTGGCGCGCAGGTCGGCGAGGTCGACGGTGCCGTCCTCGGCCGACTTCACCACCGCGACCTTCATCCCGGCCATCGCCGCGGAGGCGGCGTTGGTGCCGTGAGCCGAGGAAGGCATCAAGCAGATGTTGCGGTGGCCCTGGCCCTGCGCCTCGAGGTAGCCACGGATCGCCATCAGACCGGCGAACTCGCCCTGCGAGCCGGCGTTGGGCTGGATCGAGACCTCGTCGTAGCCGGTGACCTCGGCCAGCCATCCCTCGAGCTCCCCGACGAGCCGCTTGTAGCCGGCAGCGTCCTCGGCGGGCACGAACGGGTGCAGATCGGCGAAGCCGGGCAGCGAGATCGGCTCCATCTCGGTGGTCGCGTTGAGCTTCATCGTGCACGACCCGAGCGGGATCATGCCCTTGTCGAGCGCGTAGTCTCGCGAGGAGAGCTTGTGCAGGTAGCGCAGCATCTGGGTCTCGCTGTGATGCGCGTTGAAGACCTCGTGGGTGAGGTAGTCGGTGGTGCGCAGCAGGCCGTCGGGCAGCGCGTTGGCCGTGGTGCGGTCGATCTCCTCCAGGTCCATGCCCGAGACGCCGAACGCGCTGAGCACCGCCGACAGAGTCGAGCGGGTGGTCGCCTCCGAGGTGGAGATGCCGACGGTGTCCTCGTCGACGAGCCGCAGGTGTACGCCGAGGCGACGCGCCGCGGTGACGACGTCGGCCGCACGGCCCGGCACGGTCACACCCAGCGTGTCGAAGAAGGTCTCCGAGACCAGGGAGTGGCCGGCTGCCTTCAGCGCGGCGGCCAGGACGGCGGCGTAGCGGTGGGTGCGGGTGCCGATCGACTTCAGGCCGGCGGGGCCGTGGTAGACGGCGTACATCGAGGCGCCGACGGCCAGCAGCACCTGGGCGGTGCAGATGTTGGAGGTCGCCTTCTCACGGCGGATGTGCTGCTCGCGGGTCTGCAGCGCGAGCCGGTACGCCGGGCGCCCCTCGGCGTCCACGGAGACGCCGACGAGGCGACCGGGCAGGTGACGCTCGATCCCCTGGTGGACCGCCATGTAGCCGGCGTGCGGGCCACCGTAGAAGAGCGGGATGCCGAAGCGCTGGGTCGAGCCGACCACGACGTCGGCACCGAGCGTGCCGGGCGCCTCCAAAACGGTCAGGGAGAGCAGGTCGGCGGCGACCACGGCGAGCGCGCCCCGCTCGTGAGCGGCGTCGACGACCGGCTTCAGGTCGGGCACCCGGCCGGACGCGCCGGGATACTGCACCAGCACGCCGATCAGATCACCCTCGGGCAGACCCTGGGACAGATCGGCCACGACGACCTCGAGGCCCATCGCCTCGGCGCGGACCTTGACGACCTCGATCGACTGCGGCAGCGCGTCGGCGTCGATGACGAACGGGCCCGAGCCCTTGCGGTTGGCCCGGTGCACCAGCGCCAGCGCCTCGGCCGCGGCGGTGCCCTCGTCCAGGAGCGAGGAGTTGGCCACCGGCAGGCCGGTCAGGTCACCGACCATGGTCTGGAAGTTGAGCAACGCCTCGAGCCGACCCTGGGAGATCTCCGGCTGGTAGGGCGTGTAGGCGGTGTACCAGCTCGGGTCCTCGAGCACGTTGCGGCGGATCACCGGGGGCGTCACGGTCGCGTGGTAGCCCAGCCCGATCATCGCCTCACCGGGCTTGTTCGAGGCCGCGATCTCACGCGCCAGCGACGCGACCTGCGCCTCGCTCAGCGCTGCCGGCAGGTCCAGGGACTCGACCGAGCGGATGCCAGCCGGCACCGCGGCCTCCATCATCGCGGCGATCGAGTCGTACCCGAGCCGCGACATCATCGTCGCCTCGTCGGCGGCCGAGAGTCCGACGTGGCGCTCCACGAACGGAGAGGCGGCGTCGAGCTCGGACAGGGTGGGCGTGTCGGACACTGTGGCTCCTGGGGCATGAGGACAACTCGTACGCCCTCCCCCTCTGTCACGCGCACGCTTCAGAGTTGCCTGCTCCGCACAGTCGTGGGTGCCTGAGAGTTTCCGGGGAGGAATTGCCCCTTCGGCGCCCCAGCGCGTGGGGCTCTCCCGTGCGGGATGGTCAGCACCACCAGCATAAACGACAGGGCCTCGCGGACCCGCAGCTGCGGGGCCCACGAGACCCGGTGTCGACTGTGGTGCCGGTTACCCGGCGTTGCGGGCAGCGCGACGAGCGGCCAGCTCGTCGGACATCGAGGCGACCTGCTCGCCGTCCTCGGCCGTACGCTCGCTTGGCAGCTCCGAGAGGGTGCCCTCGATCTCGCGCCACACACCACCGATGGCGATGCCGAAGACGCCCTGCCCGCCCTGGAGCAGATCGATGACCTCGTCGTTGCTGGTGCACTCGTAGACCGAGGCGCCGTCGCTCATCAGCGTGACGCGGGTCAGGTCGTCGGTGCCGCGCTCGCGCAGGTGCTGGACCGCGGCACGGATCTGCTGCAGCGAGATGCCGGCGTCGAGGAGCCGCTTGATCACCTTGAGGATCAGGATGTCACGGAAGGAGTAGAGCCGCTGGGTGCCGGAACCGGTGGCGCCACGCACGCTCGGCTCGACGAGGCCGGTGCGGGCCCAGTAGTCGAGCTGGCGGTAGCTGATCCCGGCCGCGTTGCAGGCCGTCGGGCCGCGGTATCCGGTGTCGCTCGGCAGTGGCGAGACATCGTCGGTGAAGAGAAGGCCCTGCTCATCAGCCTGCTCCGCCGCGCGTTGCGCGTCGTCGGCGCCGTGGCCGGGCTTCTGCTCGTGGTCGAACACGATGTCCTCCATCGTCTACTCCGTTGTGCGTAACTCCACTCGGGGAATGAACGGCTGCGGCGGGGGGACCACACCGTTGGAGTTACAACAGAGACAACTACAAGGTAAGCGCCGTACGGGCCCCGGTCAAAGAACCCCCTCCGGCGTGTCGCCCACCCTAACCCTCAACATGAACTTGAGGCTTCTGCCTCAGTGAGACTCGAAGTCCTCGGGCGTGATCTCGTCCAGGAACTCCCGGAACTTCTCGATCTCGTCCTCCTGCTCGGCCGGGACCGCCAGTCCCGCCTCGTCGAGGACGTCGTCGGAGACCACGATCTTGGTGCCGGTACGCAGCGCCAGTGCGATCGAGTCCGAGGGCCGCGCGCTCACCTCGACGCCCGAGGCGAAGACGAGGTTGGCGTAGAAGACACGGTCGGTCACCGAGGTGATCTGGACCTCGGTCAGCTCGTTGCCGGTCGCCTCCACCACGTCCTTGAGCAGATCGTGGGTCAGCGGCCTCGGCGGCACAACGCCCTGCTGGGCGAAGGCGATCGCGGTCGCCTCCACGGCACCGATCCAGATGGGCAGGTATCGCTCACCTGCCACCTCGCGCAACAGCACGATCGGCTGGTTGGAGGGCATCTCCACTCGGACTCCGAGCACATCGACCTCGCGCATGTCTTCCACCCTACCCGGGTCCGGGTGGCAACAGGAGCCCGGTCAGCGGTCGCGCAGGCCGGACTTCACCAAAGTGGCGTGCAGACGGACCGCGAGCGAGGCGATCTCGCTGCCGATCTCCTCAGCGCGTCCCTGCGCGCCGGCGTTGCCCGGGCGTCGCAGCGGCGCCACGATCTGCTCGATCAGCCCGACCTCGCGGTCGGCTGCGGCCTTCATGCCGCGCAGGTGGCGCGGCTCGATGCCGAACTCGGCCAGCTCCTTGGCGGTGCGCGCGATCGCCAGGGCGTCGGTGTCGTAGTGGCCGCTGCGCAACGGCACCACCAGCCCCATCTTCTCCAGCTCACTCAGCAGCGCGTCCTCGACCTCGGCCACCTTGAGGAGCTCGCGCCGCGAGATGCGCATGTTGTCGGTGCGCCGGAACGTCTCCGGCCCCGGCGCGCCGTCGGGCGCCAGGGCGACCGTCGGGACGGTGGGCACGGTCGGCTCGATCGCCGGCGGCTCCAGGCCCCGGTCGATGGCGTCGAGGTGCTCGCCGATGACCTTCAGCGGCAGGTAGTGGTCACGCTGCATCCGCAGGACGTAGCGCAGCCTCTCCACGTCGCGGCGGGAGAACTTGCGGTAGCCCGCGGGCGTACGCTCCGGCTTGATCAGTCCCTTGTCCTCGAGGAACCGGATCTTCGGGATGGTGACCGTCGGGAAGTCGGGACGCAGCTGGTCCAGGACCTGCCCGATGTTGAGCCGCTCCCCCGAGTCGCTGGCCGGCCGTTGCGGGTCGGGCATCGCGGCGGCGGCCATCGGCTATGCCCCTTCGTGCCCGGCGTAGAAGACGAGCCGGAACTTCCCGACCTGCACCTCGTCGCCGTCCTTGAGGACGACCTTCTCGATGCGGTCGCGGTTGACGTAGGTGCCGTTGAGGCTGCCGGAGTCGGAGACCTCGAAGGTGTCTCCGGTGCGCGCGAACTCGGCGTGGCGACGCGAGACGGTGACGTCGTCGAGGAAGATGTCGCTGTCCGGGTGGCGGCCGGCGACCACGGTGTCCTGGTCGAGGAGGAAGCGGCTGCCGGCGCCGGGACCGCGCTGCACGACGAGCATGCCGTTGCCGCGCGGCAGCGCCTCGACGGTGGCCGCGTCGACCGGGCTCAGCACCCGGTCGGAGGTGTCGGCGTCAGCCCCGAGCTGGATCGTCGAGGTCTGGTCGGTCCCGGTCAGGCTTACGCCACACTGCGAGCAGAACCGTGCTTCGTCGGGGTTCTGGCTGCCGCAAGCGGGGCACACGGACATTTGAGCTCCAGGTTCATCGAGGGCCGGGCACACACCCTCAAGTGAACGTTGAGGGATGGTATCCGCAACCTATCAGGTCGGCCCAGGTGTTCGGTTGAGTTACGCGTCGAGGGATGCCTCGTACGCCGAGGCGTCGAGGAGGCTCTCCAGCTCGGCGGGGTCGGACGGGGTGACCTCGAAGAGCCAGCCGCCGCCGTAGGGGTCGTCGTTGACGAGCTCGGGCGTGGCGTCGAGGGAGCCGTTGACCGCGACGACCTCGCCGGAGATCGGGGCGTAGATGTCGCTGACCGACTTGGTCGACTCCAGCTCGCCGCAGCTCTCACCGGACTTGATGGTGTCGCCGACCGCGGGCATCGAGACGTAGACGATGTCGCCGAGGGCGTCCTGGGCGTAGTTGGTGATGCCGACCCGTACCGAACCCTCGGTCTCGCCGGGGTTGCGCAGCCACTCGTGCTCGCTGGTGTACTTCAGGTCCTCGGGGTACACGGGCATCTCCTCATCAGGCGTACTTGGTCTGGCCACGGAAGATCGTCCCGCGAACCGGTTGACGAAACCCTACTGCGCTCCACCGACGGAACGGTCAGCGGGACACGGTGTGAATCGACTCGATGTCGATCTTCTCCTCGGAGTCGACCTTCACCTCGGCGCCCTGCTCCTCGAGCTGGTCCTGAGGACCCTGGTAGAAGTCGATCGCACCGGCCAGCGTGTCGGGCGGGCCGATCACCTTGAGCCGGTAGGGCGGGCTGATCATCTCGCCGCTGACGTTGAGGCCCGGAGCCGGCTGGCTGACCTCGATCGACGACGATGCGACCAGGCGCACGGCCTCACCGTCGGCGCCCTCGATCTCCATGGCCTCGGCGCCGCTGGTGCGCAGCTCCTCGATCAGGTCGAGCAGGCCGGTCAGGCGCAGCGGGTCGGCGCCGGGGTCGATCTCCACCATGATGCCCGGCCCGCTGACCGGCACCGTGCCGGCGATGACGCGGAGCGTGTCGACCTGCTCCTCGGCGCGCTGCAGCGCGGTCTGCTGCTGGAGGGTCTGGTCTTCCAGCTCGTCGCGGGTGGCCTCGAGATCCTCGATCTGCTCCTGGGCCTTCTGGGTCGTGCCGGCCAGGCCGGAGAGGACGTCGATCAGCTCCTGCTCGCGCAGCCCGGCGTAGGTCGAGTCCTCGTCGTTGGTCTGCACCTGCACCACGGCGCCGTAACCGAGTACGCAGAGCAGCGCCGCCACGGCCACCTGGCCGCGTCGGAAGTGGGTGAGCGCGTCGAAGAGCCGGGCTCGACCCACCAGGGGCGCAGGCTCCTCCTCGGGCTCCTCGGCCGGCTCTGCGGGCTTCTCAGCCTCCTCGGGCTTCTCAGGCTCCTCGGAGACGGCGGGCGCGACAACGTCGACGGGCGCCTCGGCGTCATCGGTCTCGGACCGCTCCGCCTCGACCGGCTCGTCGTCCTCGGGCACGGACTCGTCTGCCGGCGCGTCGGCAGGTGCGGCTTCCGCCGTCGCGGTGGTCTCTTCGGCCGCTGTGGTCTCTTCGGTCTCCGCGGGCTCCGGCTCATCGAGCGCCTCGGCCGCGGCTTCCGGCTCCGCCGGCGCGTCCTTCGCGACCTCGGCGCCGGCCTCATCGCTCACCGGCTCGGGCGTGTCATCGCCCGGCTCCTCCGACGCTGTCTCCTCGGGCGCTGTCTCCTTGGGCGCTGTCTCCTCGGGCGTCTCGTCCGCGGGATCCCCGGCGGGTTCCTCAGCAGGCTCCTCAGCGGGCTCAGCCGCCTCGGCAGCCTTCGGCGTCGACTCGTCAGCCGACGGCGTACCCGCCTTCTCGATCTCGGGCTCGACCGCCGTCTGCTCGTCGGCGACGTTCTCCTCGGGGAGGTTCTTCTCCACGGGCGCGACGGCCTTCTTCGGCGCAGGCTTCTTCGCCTGCGTCTTCTTGGCGGGGGTGCGCTTGGCCGCGGTGCGCTTCGCGGTCGGCCGCCTCTTCCGCTCAGGCATGGAAGATGTGCCTCCGGATGGCTGCGACGTTGGTGAAGATGCGGATGCCGAGGACGACGATCACGCCGGTGGACAGCTGACCGCCGACGCCGAGGCGGTCACCGAGGTAGACGATGCCGGCGGCGATGACGACGTTGCTGATGAAGGAGACGACGAACACCTTGTCGTCGAAGATGCCGTCCATGAAGGCGCGCAGCGCACCGAAGACCGCGTCCAGCGCGGCGACGACGGCGATCGGCAGATAAGGCGCCAGACCGACCGGCACCTCGGGCTGGAAGAACAGCCCCAGCACGATGCCGATCACTAGGCCGATGACGGCGATCATTCTTCGCGGTCCCCTTCGGTGTTCTCTTGCTTGTCTTCGTCGGTGTTCTTGCTGGGCTTCTTGCTGGGCTTCTCGTCGGGCTTCGCAGAGCCCTTGGCGCCCTCGTCACGCTCGTTCGCGCCGAGATGGGTCAGCTCGAGCAGAGCGGCCGGCGCCGCGGGAAGCGTGAGCCGGTCGATGTTCTCGACCTGGTAGGGCATCCCGTAGTCCTGCGTCGTGGCGTGGATCATCGCGCCGGAGACCGTCTCGGCGAAGCGTGCGGCCAGCGTACGCGTGTCACCGATGGCCGACACCTCATATGGCGGAGAGAGCGAGACGTCGTTCATCCGGAGGGTGGCGCCGGAGGTGATCACACCGCTGCGCGGGGTCACCCGCTGGCCGTCGACGGAGACGGCGGTCGCACCCGCCTGCCACAGCCCGTTGACGATCACAGCGAGATCGTAGTCGCGCACGGTGCCACCCTCGACCCCGTCCGGTGCGTTGTCGATGGTGATCCTGATGCCCTCGCCGGTCACCGGGGCGAAGCCGGTCTCCTCGGCGGTCGCGGCGGCCTTCGAGGAGGCCGACTCGGCGCGCGACCCGAGCGCGTTGAGCGCCGCCTCCCGGCTCTGGTTGTCCTCGCGGAGCTCGGCGATCTCCTGGTGGAGGTCGGCGATGCGGTCCTGGCGCTGCTCGATGCGGTCGATGAGGACCTGTCTGCTGGTCTGGCGGACGTCCTCGTTGCGAGAGGTCTGGACCGCGGCCGTGGTGGCCAGCAGCGCGAAGAGGCCGACGACGATCATCGCCCGCAGCCCCGGCCGTCGACGCCTGGTCATGGGCTCGTCGGTGGGCTCGCGCCGCTCGGCGGCGGCGCGGTAGTCGGAGTCGATCGACTGGTCGGTGATCCGGTCGAGGAGCGGCTTGGTGACGTAGGCGCGCAGGTCCTCGGAGTCGGGGATCCGGTCAGGCACGGCCCGCACCACCCTTCTCCAGCGGTGGCGTGGTGGCCATCAGGCGACGCACCTCCTGGGCGTAGAGGACCAGGCTCCACCACAGCAGCAGGATGCCCCACAGCGCGAACGCCCAGCCGAAGGCCTGCGCCAGCTGGATCGGCAGGCTGGGCTCCAGGCCGAGGTCGAGGGTCTCCGGGATGTCATGGGTGAGATAGAGCAGGGGGAACGAGGCCAGCAGGCAGAAGGCGGCCACCTTGCCGAGCAGATGCACCGGCAGCGTACGCACCCCGCGGCTGCGGAGCGCCGGGACGAGCGCGAGCACGGCGACGTAGCGCAACGGCACCAGCAGCGCGATCAGGCCGGGGACGACGTCGATGCGCCAGAGCGCGAGCGTCGCGGCGAGGACGAAGACCGTGTTGGCCACCACGTCGAGCAGCTCACCGGTGCGGCGCTGGTCGAGCTGCTTGCGGTTGAGCCAGCTGTCGAGCAGGTCGGTGACCACGGCCAGACCGAAGGCGGCCAGCGCGATCCGGTCGTCCTTCGCGATCATGACCGCCCACAGCACGACCGGGGCGTAGACGAGCCGGAGGATGCTGAGCAGCTTGCCGAACGCGGGCTGGTTGCGGTCGCTCGAACCCAGCGGTCGCCGCGGGTCCCGGCCATGTTGCAGGCGGGGATCACCGGCACGACGGTTGGGCATCTCCAGGCTCTCCTCTGTCACCGGACGCGGCACGCGCCAACCCTAGTCGGTGCCGGTGGAGTCGTCGGCGTGGGCGGCGTCACGGATCTCTCCGACCAGCTCCTCGATGACATCCTCCAGCGTCGCCAGCCCGATGGTGCTGCCGTCCTCGCGGACGACCCGGGCCATGTGGGCGCCGCGGCGCTGCAGGGTCTCGAGCGTCTCGTGGAGGGCGTCGTCGGCGGTGACCGTGGCGAACGGACGGATCCACTTGTTCTGCACCGGCTGGTGGCGCCGCTCCTCGTCGGGCTCGAGCACGTCCTTGATGTGCAGGTAGCCGAGCAGGGCACCGCCCTCGTCGGAGACCGGGAAGCGGCTGTAGCCGGTGGAGGCGCAGACCGCCTCGATGTCGGCCCCCGAGGCACCACGCTGGACGATCGTCCAGTCGGCGATCGGGATGGTGACCTTGGCGACGGTCTTCTCGGTGAAGCCGAGCGCGCCGGCCAGGCGGCCGTACTCGTCCTCCTCCAGCAGGCCCTCGCCACGGGACTCCTCGACCATCGCGGCGACCTCGGCGCGGGTGAAGGCGGAGCTCACCTCGTCCTTGGGCTCGATGCCGAGCGCGCGGACGCACAGGTTGGCGACGAAGTTGAAGGCGACGATGATCGGGCGGAGCACGTAGACGACCGCGTAGATGGCCGGGCCGAGGACCAGGGCGGCCTTGTCGGGGCCGGCCAGGGCGATGTTCTTCGGCACCATCTCGCCCACCACGACGTGGAGGTAGGTGACCACGAGCATCGCGATCACGAACGCGACCGGGTGGTGGAGCGCGTCGGGCAGGCCGACGAGGTCGAAGCCGGGTTCGAGCAGGTGGGCGAGCGCCGGCTCGGTGATCGCCAGCAGCAGCACCGAGCAGACCGTGATGCCGAGCTGGGCGCCGGCCATCATCAGGCTGATGTTCTCCATCGCCCGCAGGGTGATCCGGGCCATCTGCGAGCCGCCTTGGGCGGCGGGCTCGATCTGGCTGCGGCGGGCGGAGACCAGGGCGAACTCGGAGCCGACGAAGAAGCCGTTGGCGAGCAGCAGCACCAGGCCGAGCAGAAGTCCCATCGTGGCGCTCATCAGCCGATCACCTGCATCGAGATCCGGTCGATCCGGCGGCCGTCCATGACCTCCACGGTGAGCTTCACATACCTCGCGTAGACGTCGTCGTCATCGGAGTCGGGCGGCGGGGTGCCGGGCACGGTGAGCTCGGCGGACGCTCCGCGCTCGGGGATGCGGCCGAGCAGGCTCAGCACCAGGCCGGCGACGGTGTCGTAGTCCTCCCCCTCGGGCAGGGCGACGCCGGTGATGTCCTCGACCTCGTCGGGTCGCAGCAGCCCGGAGAGCGACCATCCCCCGTCGCGGCGCAGACGGGCGCGGGCGCTGAGCGGGTCGTGCTCGTCGGCGATGTCACCGACGATCTCCTCGATCACGTCCTCGAGGGTGACGATGCCGGCCTGGTCGCCGTACTCGTCGAGCACCACGGCCATCTGGAACCCCTCCGAGCGCAGCAGCGCCATCAGCGGATCCAGCCGGAGCGAGTCGGGCACGACCACCGGCGGCACCATCAGGTGCTTGACCTTGGCCGTCGGCCGCTCGTGCACCGGCAGCGCCACCGCGGCCTTGACGTGCACGGTGCCGACGACGATCTCGTTGTCGTCGAGCACCGGGAACCGGGAGTTGCCCGTACGTCGGGTGAGCTCGATCAGCGCCTCGGCACGGTCGTTGTGGTCGAGGCTGTTGACGCGTACGCGGGGAGTCATGATCTCGCTCGCGGTGCGGGCGCCGAACTCGACCGAGCGCTCCATCAGCTCGGCGGTGTCCGCGTCGAGGGTGCCCTCGTGGGCGCTGCGCTGGATCAGCGAGGAGAGCTCGGCGGAGCTGCGCGCCGAGCGCAGCTCCTCCTGCGGCTCCATGCCCAACCGGCGTACGACGGCGTTGGCGGTGCCGTTGAGCACCTTGATCGGGCCGCGCATGATCCGGGTGAAGGCGCGCATCGGGCCCTGGGTGAAGCGTGCGGTCTCCAGCGGCAGGGCGAGCGCGATGTTCTTGGGGACGAGCTCGCCGAAGAGCATCGTCACGATCGTGGAGAGCGCCAGCGCGACGGTCACGGCGATCGCCGTGACCGCTCCTTCGGGCAGGCCGGCGGCGAGCAGCGGTGCGTCGATGATCTCGGCGATCGCGGGCTCGGACATCCATCCGATGCCGAGGTTGGTCACGGTGATGCCCACCTGGGCGCCGGAGAGGTTGCTGGAGAGCTCTTTCATCGCCCTCAGCACGCCCTGGGCGCCCTTGTCGCCCTGCTCGGCGGCCATCTCCACCTGGGCGTGGTCGACGGTGACGAGCGAGAACTCTGCGGCGACGAAGACTCCACATGCGGCGACGAGGAGCAGCGCCAGCAAGATGAACACGATCTCGGTCACCGCACGTACCTCGGTCGGTACGGCCGCGGGTCAAGCAGCGGGCATGGATATTGGCCGGGTTGCGGTCCGTCCATCGGGGTTCAGATCGTCCTTAGCTGTTGGAAGTTCCGTCAGCCTACATCGCTGTGGTTGCGCCGCTTGCGTTGCAGGTGCGGGCCTTGCGGCATGCGGCGCGTACCGGACAGCGTTGTCCAGAACGGGCGCGTGAGCCTTGACACACCTGGTCGGTTCGTCAAGCGTTGCCGGGCAGCACACCACCCCCTTCGAGCAGAGGTAGTCACTGTGACCATGCCCACGCAGCCCTCGTCCGCAACCTCCAGACGTACGTTCCTGGCCGGCGCCGCCGGTGCCGCTGGTGCGACGGCGAGCGGACTGCTCGCCGGTCCTGCCGCTGCCGGCTCGCCCCGACGCGTACGACTGGTGCGGGAGGAGCACCGGGCGGTCGTCATCGGATCCGGCTTCGGGGGCGGCGTGGCCGCGCTGCGGCTGGCCCAGGCCGGGGTGCCGGTCACCGTCCTCGAGCGCGGCCGCCGCTGGCCGACGGGGCCGGATGCGAAGACGTTCCCCACGGTGCGCAGCCTCGACAAGCGAGTGCTCTTCCACACCACCGCGCCCGCCGCCCTCAAGCCGCTGCAGAAGCTGCTCGGCACTCCCCTGAACTTCGGTCCGTACGTCGGTCTGCTCGAGCCCGTCCTCGGGCAGAACATGCTGGCCATGTGCGCGGCCGGTGTCGGTGGTGGCTCGCTGGTCTACCAGGGCATGACGCTGCAGCCCTCCGCGGAGGTGTTCGACGCGTGGATGCCGGGCGGCCTCGACTACGAGCTCATGGACCGGGTCCACTACCCGCGGGTGGCCAAGATGCTCGGTGCCGCGACCGCGCCCGACGAGCTGATCGCCTCGGACAACTACCGGGTCTCGCGCACGTTCGGCGAGCGGGTCGAGGCGGCCGGCTACGACCTGCAGAAGATCCCGATGCCGATCGACTGGTCCTACGCGCTGGCGGAGCTGCGCGGTGAGATGTCGCCCTCCTACACCAACGGCGACTGCGCGCTCGGCGTCAACAACGGCGGCAAGCACTCCGTCGACGTCACCTACATCCAGCGGGCCGAGGCCACCGGCCGCGTACACGTCGCCACCCGACACAACGTCACCAGCGTCGCGCGCGCCGCCGACGGCCGCTGGGAGGTGCACGTGGACCGTACGAACGACGCCGGCGACGTCGTGGAGCAGAAGATCCTCACCACCCGCGCGCTGGTGATGGCGGCCGGCTCGCTCAACACCAGCAAGCTGCTGGTCCGAGCCGCCGGCACCGGCGCGATCCCCGACCTTCCCGAGCAGCTCGGTCAGGGCTGGGGCACCAACGGCGACCGCATCTACATGTGGCGCCCCTTCGACGAGAACCTGACCGGTACGCAGGGCGGTCCCGTCGTCTACCAGAGCCAGGACTGGGCCGACCCGGCGACCGCGAACACGGTCATCCAGGCGTCCCTGCCACCACTCCCCCTCGGTCTCGACCTGGGCGCGACGATGCTGGTCGGCTTCGGGGTCAGTGCCGACCGTGGCAGCTTCCGCTACAGCTCGCTGACCGACTCGGTCAGCCTGCGCTTTCCCTTCGGTGGCGACTCGGCCAGCTACCGCGCCATCCACGAGCGGGTCTCGAAGATCAGCGGCGGCATCGGCGCCTTGATCGACACCAACGCCATCGTCAACAGCACCTGGCATCCGCTCGGCGGCGCCAACATGGACACCGTCTGCGACCTCGACGGCCGAGTCCAGGGTCAGGACGGGCTCTACGTGCTCGACGGTGCCCTCATCCCCGGCACCACCGGCGCCTGCAACCCGTCGATGACGATCGCCGCGGTCGCCGAGCGAGCCCTCGACAACATCGTCGGCAAGGACATCGGAACCCTCATCTGACCGACAGAATCCCTTCATCCGACCCTCGCCAGGAAACTGCAATGCAAAATTCTGCAGATTTTGCCGAAAACCATTGGCAAGGGTTTGGGTGATGCGGCAACATAGTTCTTGCCCCGCTGGTGACCCGAGACGCCAGCGGGGCTCTTACGTTTTCGGACCGCATCCGAGACGCTTCGCGACCTTGTTCAGTTCCTCTCGCAGCTTCGTCCGGTAGGCGTCGTGCTCGGGTAGCCGTGCGTCACGGCCGCCCGCGCCTCCATGCGCTTCCAGTCCTTCTTGTCGCCGATCATCCAAGTCAGCCGGTTTGTCATCGTCTTGCTCCTTCGCTTCGTGTCCTGGTGGCGGCCCTTTCTGCGGCCACGGAAGAAGCGTGCAAGCCTGACGTTGCGTCAAGGTCAAGCGTTGATCCGAGGATCTCTCGCAGCATCAGGCAGCGAGGGTGTGCTGCAGGAGTACGCGGCGGAGCCGGCGCTCTGCTGGTGAGAGTCGTGGGGCTGGTTGCCAGATGTCGGATGGTGGGCTCGTGTAGGTGTGGCCGGTTGGGGTGATGGTGGTGATGCTGCCGTCGGGGGCTGGCCTGGCTTGCCAGCCGAGCGACTCCTTGGCCTGATTGCATCTTTCACAGAGGCCCTGGAGGTTGTCGGCGCTCGTCGTGCCGCCGTCTGCGCGGC
>NZ_BMRK01000002.1:0-339665 GCF_014648595.1 Nocardioides luteus
AGCCGTCCTGGAACTTGCCCGACGCCTTCTCCGTCTTGAACCCGTCCTGAACGAGCTCGTCCACGTAGCCCTGGCACTCATCCAGAGCCGACTCGATCGTGTCCTTGCCCTGGTCGAGCTTGTCGGCGGTGCCGGTCATCTCGTCGTATGTTGCCCCGAAGTCACTCATCGGTCGTTGCCTTTCCCGGGATGTGATGAGGTGGCGCCCGGACGGACGCCGCGGGTCACGCTAGGCCACCCTCACGGTGATGTGAAGGGTAAAAACCGTTCCGTTGCCCGATCCATGCAAAGGGTTCATTCCGCGCCTTCTGCGTCGCTGGCCAGAGGCATCTGCATGGTGACCGTGCGGCCGGCCTGGACGAAGATTCCGCGGCCGACCGGGAAGTCGGTGCGCTTGAGCTTGCCGAACGGAACCTTGAACAGCGTGTCGCCGTCGTAGGTGTCCGGCTTGAGCACGATGCCCTGGCGGGCGGCCTTCCATTCACCCATGACACCCGAGCCGCCGCCGGCGCGGGTGACGTCGGCGTCGCCGACGAAGAGGTGGTCGGAGTTGTTGATGGCCTGCAGCAGGGCGCGCATCGGGCGGTCGGCGGGGCCGTCGGCCAGGTGGGTCATGTCCTCGGCGACGATCATGATGCGGCCGGGGAACGACTCGTCGGCGACGATCTCGGCGAGCTCGGTGACGAGCGCCTTCTCGTCGTCGGGGCGGGTGGCGCTGCGTACCCAGGGCCTGAAGTCGCCCAGCTGGGCGCGACGGCTGCCGAGGTGGAACAGCTTGACCTCCGGGTCGAAGCGCTCGACGGACTCGACCAGCGCCTTGAGCACGTTGGTCTTACCGGACTGCGGCGGGCCGGTGATGATGAACGAGCCGATCGGGTCGAAGCCGCGCGGGGCCAGGGTGTCGTCGGCGATACCGAAGACGGGCTGGCCGTTGACGTGCGCGGGCATGGACTTGCTCGCGACCTTGGTCGGCAGGGCGCCGATCTCGCCGACCTCGGGTGCACCCTGTGCACGCAGCTGGCTGACGAGCTCGTCGAGGGCCTTGGTCTGCTCGGCGACATTGGTCGTGCCGCCGAGGACGGCGAGCTGCACCTCGGCCTTGTCGACCACGGCGCGGCCGGGAGCCGACTGCTCGTTGAGTACGTCCTTGGGGGCTCCGACGAGCACGTACTGGCTCGGGTCGGAGAGCCGCATGACGACACGGCGCGGGATGTTCGCGAAGACGGCGGTCGGCACGGAGCCGCTGCGGTCGGCGGTGATCACCGCGTGGATGCCGAGCGGGCGGCCCTCGCCGAGGACCCGCATGAAGGACTGGTAGAACGGCGCGCGGCCGGCGGCGATCTCCCACTCCTTCTTGAACTCCGGGTAGTTGTCGATCAGGAGCAGGATGCGCGGCACCGAGGGGTCGGCGAGCTCACGGTATTCGCTGAGGTTGGCCGCCGAGGCCTTGGCGAACATCTCCGAACGGCGGTCCATCTCCCGCTCGAGGGTGCGCATCAGGCGCTGCAGACGCTCCGCGTCGTCACCGTCGATGATCGAGCCGACGTGCGGGAGGCGCTCGATCGCACCGAGCGCGCCCGAGGCGAAGTCGAGGCCGTAGACCTGGACGGTGCCGAGGTCGGGGCGGGCGCCTGCGGCGGTCGCGATCGTCTTCAGCAGCGTCGACTTGCCGGAGCCCGACGACCCGAAGATGAGCAGCGAGCCGTCGCGGTCGGGCGAGAAGTAGATGGCGTTCTGCTGCTGGCGCTCCGGGATGTCGGCGAGACCCAGCAGGATCTGGCCGTCGCCCTCGAGCGGCAGGTCGCGCATGTCGACCACGGTCGCCAGGTCGTCGAGCCACGGACGCCGCGGAGCCGGCAGGCCGGCGGTGTCGGCGGCGCGGATGAGCGTGGTGACCACCCGCTTCTGGTCGTTGGGGCCGAGGTCCTCGTCGTGCGAGTCGCTCTCCGGCGGACGCTCCGGCTCCCACTCGGTGATCGAGCCGAACTTCAGCTCGGCGACCTTCACGTCGGCGGTGACGACCTCGTCGTCGCGGGTCCAACCACCGGCGTACGCGGACTGGAACGGGGTCAACCGACCGGGGCCGGTCTTCGCGATGCCGCGACCGGGCAGGGATGGCGGGAACGAGGCGGCCACCGGGTCGTCGACGACGTCCTTGGAGTCGCTCTCGTCGGCCATGCGCAGGGCGACGCGGAGGTTGGTGTTGGCGCGCAGGTTGTCTTTGATGACACCGGCAGGACGCTGGGTCGCCATGATCAGGTGGATGCCGAGCGAACGGCCTCGCTGGGCGATGTCGACGACACCGTCGACGAACTCCGGCACCTCGCCGGCGAGAGCGGCGAACTCGTCGATGACCAGCACCAGCGCCGGCGGGCACTCCGGGTCCTGGCGCTTCTCGAGCTCGAGGAGGTCCTTGGCCTTCTTCCGGTTGAACAGGTGCTCGCGGTAGTGCAGCTCGGCGCGGAGCGAGGTCAGCGCGCGCCGCACCAGGTGAGGCGACAGGTCCGTCACGAGGCCGACGCAGTGCGGCAGGTCGACACAGTCGGCGAACGCGGAGCCGCCCTTGTAGTCGACGAAGAGGAAGGTGACCCGGTCGGGCGAGTGGGCCGAGGCGATGCCGAGCACCCATGCCTGCAGGAACTCGGACTTACCGGCCCCGGTGGTGCCGCCGACGAGGGCGTGCGGGCCCTGCGTACGCAGGTCCAGCGTCATCGCGTCCGAGGCGCCCTGTCCGATGATCGCGCGGAGGTTTCCGGCCTTCTTCAGGCGCGGCCGCGGGCGGTCGGAGCGGTCGATGATCGAGTTGTTCTGCCGCCAGCGCTCGATGACCGAGTGGGGGTCCTCAGCGACCTCGTTGCCGACCAGCGAGAGGAAGTTGACCGAGTTGGGCAGGTCGGAGGAGTCGTGGACGACCGTGCTGGCGTCGACGACCGGGGCGAGCCGCTTGGCGAACATGTCCATGTAGGCGTTGGAGACGCCCTCGATGGTCACGCCCTCGAAGAGGTCACCGTTGCGGACCAGGCCGACCGTGGCGTTCTCCAGACCTTCGCTGACGTCGAGGTAGCTGCGGCACACGGCCGGCAGCGCCTCGACGGTGGAGGACATGAAGACCGCGTGTACGCCGACGTCGGCTCCGCGCTCGAGGACCTGCACCAGCCGGGCGCGGTCGACCGGAGCGTCGTTGGTGACGAAGACGATGATGGAGACCTGCACCCGGGCGTTGGTCTCCTCGCCGGCCCGGGCGACGTCGGTGCCGTACTGCATCGGGTTCCAGCGCTCGGGGAACGGGCCACGGTGCTCCGCGGTCCGACCCGCGCGCATGATGTATTCCTCCAGCGCGCTGAGCAGGGCGTTGGCCGTCGGTGCGGAGTCGGCCAGCGGCATGTCCTTGAAGCGGTTGGTCTCCGAGGTGGTGTGAGGCAGCCACTTCAGCCACTCGAACTCCTCGACCCAGTCGGGGTCGGCGAAGGCCACGGTGACGACCTCGTTGGGCGCGTGCAGACCGAAGAGCTGCACCGCGAGCCCACGCATCGCGTCGGCGGCCGGGCCGGCCGGACCGGCGACGCCGACGGAGCCGACCGCGGGGAGCGACTCGAGCAGCGGTACGTCGTCGACGTACTTGTAGCGCTCCTTGAGGCGCTCGATGCGCTCGATGAACTCGGGCAGACCGTTCTGGGTGTCGCGCTCGGCGATCGAGTTGCGCGAGAGCGCACGAGTGGTGCCGAGGCGTACGGCCAGGAAGTTCCAGTGCTCGGGGCGCCGGGTCCACAGCCTCGGACCGAGCTGCATCGCCTGCTCGAAGACCTCCGCGACCGGCGGGACCTCCTCGTTGCGGGCCAGCTCCTCCTCCGGTTTGCTGCGGTAGAAGACCTCTTCCAGCTTCTCGAACTGCCGCTCGAAGAGCTGGATCTCGTGGTCCTGCTTGGCGCCGGCCTGGCGATGCTGGTTGATGAAGTTGCCGACCGCCATCATCGGGGTCATCACGACCAGCAGCAGCGCGCGGGTGCGGCCGGTCATCGCGTAGATCGAGAGCGCCATGATGATCGGCGCGATCAGCACGAACCACGGGAACAGCTTCTTCTGCATCTCGGTCGGCATCCACGGCGGCGGGTGCTCGGTGCCGGGGTAGCGGACGTCGACGCGCGGGCTGCGGTTGAAGAGCAGGCCGCCACCGCGCTCGAGGACCGGGTCCTCGACGGCGGAGAGGAAGTCGGCCGAGAGCTGCATGACCAGCGTCGTGCCACCGATGACCACGGGGGTGTCCGGGGCCAGGCGTACGCGGGAGACCTGGGTGCCGTCGACGACGACACCGTTGGCCGAGTTGAGGTCGACGAGCTCGACGGAGCGGTCGACCTCGATGCGGGCGTGACGCTTGGAGACCATCGGGTCGGCGAGGACGATCTCGTTCTCGGGACCACGTCCGATCGAGGCGTGACCGGTGGTCAGCGGGAACGCCTGACCGCGCACCGGACCGTCGATCGCACGCAGCACACCGACGCTCTTGCGGCGCGACCCGGTGGTCTCGTTGTCCGGGCCCATGTTGACGACCGCTGCAGCGAAGCCGGACCCGATCGGCGCGTCACCGATGGGTACGTCGGGCTCGAGCGGCTCCATCCGGTCGGCCGTCGGCGGGGCGACCGCCAGGGTCAAGATGTCGTGCTCACCCGCGATCACGGAGCGCGCCGGGTCGGCGTCGGCGATGTGCCGAGCGACGTCACCCGCGGTCGCCGTGGAGTCAGCTGTGACGATCACATCCGCAGGCGCGACACCGGGCCGATGCAGAGTGAGCTTGACCTTCATCCTTCGTTCCCATCGTCAAGGTGGCAGCTAAGCGGTCGTGCCGGGGCGGCCGGGGTCACCCGCGTCGCACCAGGGCCGAGCGGTCGCCGAACCGGATCATCGCGCCCACCGGAGCGAGCACCGGCTCCCAGGCGTTGAGCCGTCGCGTGGCGCCTTCGTGGATCACCACGGTGCCGTTGGTCGAGCCTCGGTCGGTGACCTCCACGCCGTCACCGCTGGGACGCAGCGAGAGGTGGGTCTTCGAGACCGAGACGTCGATGATCGATACCGTACGAGCCCCCAACGTGTTCTCCGTCAGGGCCGGGTCGCGCCCGACCAGCACCAGGCCGGCCACCGGGATCCGCTCGCCGGAGTCGACCTTGAGCATGATGCCGCGCTCGCGCGACTGCGCGGGCGGCTGCTGCCCGGCGCCTGTGGGCGCTGGCGTCGGAGCGGGCGTCGGAGCGGGAGTCGGCGCGGGCGTGGGAGGCGGGGTCGGGTGCGGCGTGTGGTGGGTCGGCTGCTGCGGCGCGGGATGGGGCGTCTGGTGCTGTGCGGGCTGCTGGGCTGGATAAGGAGCCGGGTGGGGCGTCGGGGTGGGCGTCGGAGGCGGCGGAGGCACCGTCTGGCCCTGGTTGGGGACCGCACCGCGCGAGGGCGGGATCGACGGCGTCACCGGCTGGGGCGGCACCGGCCCGGACGCCGGGGTGGCGAGCGCACCACCGGGCGAGGCACCCGGCTCGTCGCGCTTGGGCTTCGGACGGGAGACACCGAGGACGCCGGCGCTGACCCGGCCCGCGGGTCGGTAGCTGCCCGCGTCCTGGGCGTGCGGGGTGCTCAGCGAGGGCAGCGACTTCCGCTCGGCGACCGGCGCGGCGGCGACCGTCTTGCGGGCGATGCGCATCCGCTTCTCGTCGTAGGGGTCGAGACCCTCGCGCACGTCGACGGTCCAGATCTCGGCGACCTTGTCGTGCCAGCCGCGGTTGCGCTCCTCCTTGTCGAAGCGGGGCGAGACCAGGAAGGCGATCGGCGCGAACGGGACGATGCCGGACCCCCACAGCACGAAGGCGCGCAGCAGGGCCTTGCCGATCCCCGGCCGCTCGAGCGTCTTGACGTTGACCGATCGGATGCCGGCGACGGACTTACCGAGCGTCGCGCCGCGGCGGCCGTGGAAGACGATCTGGACGATCACGAAGATCAGGGTGAGCAGCATGGTCGTGCCGCCCGCGATCGCCGCCAGCAGGAAGTCGGGGTGGCTCAGGAAGCGCGCGAAGCCGAACTTGCCCTGCACCAGCTTGAGCAGCAGCGGCAGCGTGAAGACCAGGTAGGGCACCTGCAGGAGCACATAGACGGCGATGTCGACGCCGGCGCCGAGCGCTCGGCGTCCCAGAGGCGCATCCTTCAGACCGAGCGAGGCGGCGTAGGCCGGATCAGGCTTCCCATCTGCGGTGAGACCTTCGATGCGGTCGTCGGCATGTTCGGCGACCTCCCATATCTCCACCGCAAGAACTCCTCACGCCTGATGTCCGAGTGATTTCGGCGCTGATCAACAACGCCAGAAGGCTACCGGAATGTCCGGGCTCGGGCGCGATGGTGTCTGGCAGGATCGAACTATGTCAACACCCTCGGGCCCGACCGGGAGCCGCGAACGGATCGTGTTCTCAGACGGCAGCACCGCCGACCTCGTACGCAAGGAGGACGGCTGGGCCATCGAGATGGGAGGCGTCGCGCAGTCTCACCTCGGTGACCCCGCGCAACCGCCCAGGCTGGCCTCCATCCGGTGGATGCTGGCCGCCCTCGGAGACCGGCCACCGCGACGGGTCGCACACCTGGGTGGGGCGCTGCTCGCGCTCCCCCGCGCGCTGGCCCACCGCTGGCCCTCGGCGACCCAGACGGTGGTGGAGCTCGAGCCGGCCCTGGTCGAGCTCGCCCGGTCGCGGTTCCCGCTCCCGGACGGCATCACCATGAAGACGGCCGAGGCCCGGTCGTGGCTCGAGGCTCACCCCGGCTCCGACCACGACGCGATCGTCATCGACGTCTTCGTCGGCAACCGGATCCCGCCGGCGTTCACCTCGCTGGAGTGCATGACCGCGGCCCGCGACGCGCTGAGCGAGGATGGCCGGCTGATCCTCAACTCCGTCGCCGGCCCCGAGCTGCTCTTCACCCGTCGCGAGCTCGCCACGCTGCGTACGCTCTTCGAGCACGTCGCGATGATCGTGCAGGGCTCGGCGCTGGCCGGTGCGCGGTTCGGCAACGCCACCCTGATCGCGTCGGCCGCCCCGCTGGACACCGAGGTGATCCAAGCGGCGCTCGCCGGCGACCCGTCCAAGGGTGCACTCGTCACCGACCTCGACCCGATCGTCGACGGCGCCGAGCCGATCCACGACGCCGACGAGCTCTGGTCGCCGGAACCGAACCTGCCCGACGCCAGCGCCGCGCTGCGCCTTCTCGAGCAGGCACGGCAGGCGGTCTCCACGCTCAGGCCGGCCTCCGACTGACCCCTCCGTCGCCTTTGTCTAGCGAGATTCGGCCCTATCGCTCGGCAGATACCGCGACTGGCATCGCTGAACATTTCTTTTACCGAAACCGGCTTGTAACGTTCAAACAACCTGCCCGCGACGCGCGAGCGGGATGCTTGATGCGCAGACAAACCACGATGCACACCATCTATCCGTTGTAGGGGGGACCTCGATGGAAACACTCACCGCGACTGAGCCCGAGGCGATGAGCGCCGCGAAGCAGCGCAGCCTCAAGTTCCGGCACGCCAGTGCCCTGGCCAAGCTCATGGAGGAACGCCAGGACCTCCGCGGAGTCCACGTGTTCGCCGACTTCGTCGACGACTCGGTGCGCTGGTCCGCATGACCGGCATCTGAAAATGGGGGGATCCACGATCCCGTTGCGCAAGGCCCGGCCGTCTCAGCCGGGCCTTCGCCGATTCTGAGCTCTGACCAGGTCGACCCGAGAGTCGGTCAGGCGCTGCGGTGGGCGATCCGTCCACCGACGACGGTCAGCGCGACCCCGCCGTCCGCGATCGCGGCCAGCTCACGGACCGATGCCGTGAGCGGGTCGATGTCGAGCACCGCCAGATCCCCACGTGACCCGGCGGCGACCGTCGGCTGACCGTCCACCGACGCGGCCAGCGCCTCCTGCACGGTGAGCGCCTGCTCCGGATGCCACGGCTCGTTGCCGTCGCGCGAGCGGCCCACGGCGGCGGCGATCGCCAGCCACGGGTCGAGCGGCGCGACCGGCGCGTCCGACCCGAGCACCATCCGCACACCCTCGTCGAGCATCCAGCGGGTCGCGAAGCAGCGATCCTCTCGGCCCGGCCAGAGATCCTCGGTCATCTCCCGGTCGTCGAGGATGTGCGCCGGCTGGACCGACGCGACGATGCCGAGCGCGGCCATCAGCGAGAGGTCCTCGCGGCGTACGAGCTGGGCGTGCTCGATGCTGCCCCGCGCCCCCGTCGCCGCGTACGCAGCCAGGGCCTCCGACACCGCTCGGTCACCGATCGCGTGGGTGGCGACGTCGAGGCCGGCCGCGCGGGCCTTCCCCAGCAGTCCGTGCAGCTCGTCGGGCGACTGGTTCGGCGCTCCACAGCTGTCCGGGTCGTCCGCGTAGGGGTCGCAGCACCAGGCGGTGCGGGTGCCGAGCGAGCCGTCGCTGATGATCTTCAGCGGCCCCATCGTCAGCCGGTCGTCTCCCGGCAGCAGCGGGTCGCCCGTGCGCAGCCCCTCGGCGATCGCCTCGTCGAGCTGGTCGGCGTAGGTCGCCACGCGCACCCGGACGAGGTCGCAGCCCGACGCCCATCGCGAGCGCCAGTCGTCGAGCCGGATGCCGACCTCGAAGTCGGTCATCCCGACCACCCCGAGCGCAGCGGTCCGCTGGAGCATCCGGCGATAGGCCGCCGGGGTGCTGCCGGCGCTCTCGAAGCGCTCCAGCACCTCCGGGTAGACCTGGTACCACTCCGTCTCCTGCACCATGTCGTCTCGTCGCGGCAGGTCCAGGGCGTCGAGCGCGGCGGTGTTGAGCCAGGCGTGGTGGAAGTCGTGGTTGACCAGGATCGCGGGGATACCGCCGGTGACCGAGTCGAGCTCGGAGACGGTGCCCCAGCGGTCCCAGGTGCCGGCCGAGTGGCCCATCCCGACGATCGCCTCACCGGGGTCGCGCTGCCCGTCGCTGGCACGCGCGGCCGCGGCCACCCGCGCCAGCGCCTCGGCCGGGGACCGGGTGCCGTGCAGGTCCAGCCGGCTGGCCTTCAGCGTCCACTGCCCGAGGTGGGTGTGGGCGTCCCACAGGCCCGGCACGAGCCAACGGCCGCCCGCGTCGTAGTCCTCCACACCGTCCGGTCGGGACAGCCCTTCTCCGACCGCCGAGACGACACCGTCGGTGACGAGGACGTCAACCACCCCGGCAGGCACCTCGGCCCGGGGCGAGAGCGGAACGACACGTACGTTCCGGAGGAGAAGGTCGGGCATGAGCCGACGATAAGGAGTGGGCCCGTGCCCGAGCCAATCAGTGACCTGGGTGCCTCAGCGGCGCTTGAAGATTCCCCGGACGAGCTCGCGGGCGGCGGTCCGCGCAGCCTGCTTGAACGCGGTCGACTTCACCACCGTCTCGATCATCGAGTCGTCGTCCTCCTGTGACCGAGATCGCGATCGCGAGGACTTCGTCGAGGCGCTCTTCTCGGCACTCTTCTGGGCACTCTTCTGAGCGGCCTTCTCCTCGACCTCGGCCGTCTTGGCGGCCAGCACGGCGGCCGCCTTCGCCTTGATCTGGTCGGCTGCCGACTCGACCTCCACGGAGGCGCTGTATTTCGCCGCGAGCGGCGACCCCGTGACCGCAGCCTCCATCGCGGCAGCCTCGGTGGGCCCCATCAGCGACTCGGGCGCCCGCAGCCGGGTCCAGGCGACCGGTGTCGGCGCGCCACGCTCGTTCATCACGGTCACGATCGCCTCGCCGATCCCGAGCGTCTGGATGACGGCACCGAGGTCGTCGTAGGAGGAGGTCGGATAGGTGTTGACGCTGGCCTTGAGCGCCTTGGCGTCATTGGGGGTCGCGACCCGCAGCTGGTGCTGGATGCGCGAGCCGAGCTGACCGAGCACGTCGTCGGGGACGTCGGTCGGCTTCTGGGTGACGAAGAAGACGCCCACGCCCTTGGAGCGGATCAGCCTGACGGTGTTGGTGATCTGGTCGAGGAATGCGTCCGAGGCGTCGTTGAAGAGCAGGTGGGCCTCGTCGAAGAAGAAGACCAGCTTGGGCTTGTCGACGTCGCCGACCTCGGGGAGCGCCCGGAACAGCTCGGCGAGCAGCCACATCAGGAAGGTCGAGAAGATCGCCGGCCGGTCCTGCAGGTTGGGCAGCTCCAGCAGCGAGATGATCCCGAGATCGCCGTCGTTGCGTACGAAGTCGGTGACGGCGAAGGCCGGCTCACCGAAGAACTCGTCGGCGCCCTGGTCGGCGAAGGCGATGAGCGTACGCAGGATCACCCCTGTCGTCGACGAGGAGAGACCGCCCAGCTCCTTGAGGTCGCCCTTGCCCTCGTCGGAGACCAGCCACTGCAGCACCGCCCGGAGGTCGTCGAGCCCGACGAGCTTCAGACCCTCCTTCTCGGCGTAGTGGAAGACGAGCCCCAGCGAGGACTCCTGGGTCTCGTTGAGATCCAGCACCTTGGACAGCAGCGTCGGTCCGAACGCCTCGACCGTGACCCGCACCGGGATGCCGGTGCCCTCGCCGCCGAGCGCGAAGTACTCCACCGGGAAGCCGCGGGCCTGCCAGGTCTGCCCGACGCTCGCCGCGCGGGCGGTGAGCTTCTCGCTCGACGTGCCCGGCGTCGCCAGACCGGAGAGGTCACCCTTGATGTCGGCGGCGAACACCGGAACCCCGGCGGCCGAGAGCTGCTCGGCCAGCAGCTGCAGGGTCTTCGTCTTTCCCGTGCCCGTCGCGCCCGCGACCAGCCCGTGCCTGTTCAGCATCCCCAGCGGGATGCGGATCGGCGTCTCCGTCAACGTCTCTGCGTCCGCCATCAGGCCGCCGAGCTCGAGGGCCGCACCCTCGAACTGGTAGCCGGGCGCGACCGCTTCTGAGAGGGCAGCAGCATCCGTCATGACAAGACCTTATGTTGAGGTTTGGTTCCGGGGCGATAAGGTCACGAGGGTGATCTTCAAGCGTGTCGGCGATTCTCGCCCCTACCCTGACCATGGTCTGACGACCAAGGGGTGGGCCGCGCTGCCTCCTCGGACGGTACGCCTCGACGAGCTGGTGACCACCAAGGACACCCTCCAGCTGGTGGCCCTCCTCAACGAGGACTCGACGTTCTTCGGCGACCTCTTCGCCCACGTCGTGGAGTGGAACGGCGAGCTCTACCTCGAGGACGGGCTCCACCGAGCCCTGCGCGCGGCCCTCCAGCAGCGCAACGTGCTCCACGCCCGCGTGCACAGCCTCGGTTAGAAGGCTCCCGAGCGGTTAGGCTCGGCGGCATGCTCGATTCGGCCCTCACGGGACTCCGTACGTTCATCATCCTCGCCGTCCTCGCGGTCGCGGTCGCTCTGGCCGGTGCCTGGGGATGGAAGGCGATGACCGCACCCTTCCCGGAGAAGGTCGACGTCGGGCCGTGCGTGCCCACCCCGGTCAAGAAGGGGTCCGAGGTCTACCCGTCCCAGGTGGTCGTGACCGTGCTCAACGCGAGCACCCGGGCCGGCCTCGCCACTCGTGCGATGACCGACCTCGTCGACGCCGGCTTCGTGAAGGGCTCCACCGGCAACGCCCCGCGCGGCACCAAGCTGCGTACGGTCGAGGTGTGGACGCCCGACAAGGACGCCCCCTCCGCCGCGCTCGTGGCGAGCTGGCTCGGTGACGCGAAGATCGTCGAGAAGAAGACCGACATCCCCGGCATCGTGGTCATCACCGGCGAGCGCTTCCCGAAGGTCACCGGCGGCGACAAGACCGCCAAGGCCAAGGCCGACGGGATGATCTGCAGCCCGCCGGTGGAGTAGCTCAACGCAGCCAGCCCGCCAACCGCCCCTTGCGGCTGACCAGCTCGAGGCGACGCTCGACCTTCTCCCGCTGGTGGCGGGGCACGACCACCAGGATGACGTCGCGGGCGCGGAGGACGGTGGTGCTCTCCGGCACCAGGGTCTGCCCGTCCCGGATCAGCAGCGAGACCGAGGACTCGGTGGGGAGCCGGAGCTCGCCGACCTCGACGCCGTGGAGGCGCGACTCGCGCGGGATCCGGAGCTGGATCAGGTCAGCGGCGACCTGCTCGAGCGGCGCCACGTCCAGCTCGAGGGAGCGCGGGTCGTTGGGACGGGCGACGCCGAGCACCCGAGCGACCCAGGGCAGCGTCGGGCCGGTCAGCAGGGTGTAGACGACGACCATCACGAAGACCAGGTCGAAGAGGTCCTGCGCGCCGTCGACCCCTTCGGCCAGCGGGATCGTGGTCAGCACGACCGGCACCGCCCCGCGCAGCCCGGCCCAGGAGACGAACGTCGTCTCGCGCCACGACATCGGCGAGACGACCATGCTGACCAGCACCGACGCTGGGCGGGCCACCAGAGTCAGGATCAGCCCGGCAGCCAGGGCGAGCCCGATCGTCTCCAGGTCGATACGTCCCGGGGAGAGCAGCAGACCGAGCATCACGAAGAGCCCGATCTGGGCGAGCCAGGCGACACCCTCCGCGAAGGATCTGGTGGCCCCGCGGTGGGGCAGATCGGTGTTGCCGAGCACGAGCGCGGCCACGTAGATCGCCGCGAACCCGGACCCGTGCAGCCAGGCCGACCCGCCGTAGGCGAGGAACGCCAGCGTCATCACGGCCAGCGGGTAGAGGCCGGCCGAGGGCAACGCCGCGCGTCGCATCATCCAGGCGCCGCCGAACCCGACGAACAGGCCGACCAGGATGCCGACCAGCAGCTCGCCGATCACGATCCCGGCCACGACGAGTGGCGAGTTCTCGCCGATCGCCCCGCTGGCGATGAGCGTCACGATCACCACGGTCGGCGCGTCGTTGAGCCCCGACTCCGCCTCGAGCACCCCGGTCAGCTTCTTGGGCAGCGGCACCACCCGCAGCACCGAGAACACCGCGGCGGCGTCGGTCGGCGACGTCACCGCTCCGAGGAGGAACGCCAGCTGCCACGGCAGCCCGAGCAGGTAGTGGGCCCCGACCGCGACGATCCCGATCGAGATCACCACTCCGACGGTGGCCAGCACGACCCCGAGGCGGAAGGCGGGACGTACGTCCTTCCACGACGTCGTCAGACCACCTTCGGCCAGGATCAGCGCCAGCGCTCCGAAGCCCAGCGCGTGGGCGAGGGCGGCGTCGTCGAAGTGGATCCCGAGCACCGACTCGCCGAGCAGGACACCCATCAGCAGGTAGAGCAGCAGCGAGGGCAGGCCGGCCTTCGTGGAGATGCGCACCGCCAGGATCGCCAGCAGCGTCACCATGGACCCGACGAGGATGAACGCGTCGAGCTGATGGACGTCGAAGCTCATGCGGCCGTCGCTCGCTGATGCTCGCTCATCGTGGGCCGGGCCCTCCTCCGGACTCTGGGGTTGCATCCTAGTGTTTGCTCACATGGACCGTCTGACAGTTGCCCGACGCGCGAACGTGCCTCCTTTTCACGTGATGGACATGCTGGAGCGGGCGGCCCAGCGCCAGCGGACGTACGGCGATCTCATCTCGCTCACCTCCGGGCAGCCCTCGACCGGGGCGCCGCAGGCGGTCAACGCGGAGGCGATCCGGCTGCTGCAGAGCGGTGAACCGCTGGGATACACGCCGGCGACCGGGATCCTCGAGCTGCGCCAGGCCATCGCGGGACACCACCGCGCCTGGCACGGCATCGAGGTCTCCCCCGACGACGTCATCGTGACCACCGGAGCCAGCGGTGGCTTCCTGGCCTCGTTCCTGGCTGCGTTCGACGTCGGCGACCGGGTCGCGATGGCCCGGCCGTCCTACCCCTGCTACCGCAACGTGCTCGCGGCGCTCGGGTGCGACGTCGTGGAGATCCCGACCGGGGCGGCCGAGCGCTTCCAGCCGACCGTGGAGCAGGTGCAGGAGCTGCACGAGCGCGTCGGGCTCAAGGGGTTGGTGGTGGCCAGCCCGGCCAACCCGACCGGCACCATGCTGCTCCCCGAAGAGCTCGCGGCGCTGGCGCGCTACTGCGAGGAGGCCGGCATCCAGCTGATCTCCGACGAGATCTACCACGGCCTGACGTACGCACCGGAGAGCGGTCGCGGGCGCAGCGCCTGGGAGACCTCGCGCGACGCCGTCGTCTTCGGCTCCTTCTCGAAGTACTTCTCGATGACGGGCTGGCGCATCGGCTGGCTGCTCGCCCCGGCCCACCTGCGGCGGGCGATCGACGTGCTCGTCGGCAACTTCACCATCTGCCCTCCGGTGCTGGCCCAGCACGCCGCGGTGGCGGCGTTCACCCCGGACGCCTACGCCGAGCTCGACGGCCACGTGACCCGCTACGCCACCAACCGCGGCGTCCTCCTCGACGGCCTCCGCTCCCTCGGCGTCACCGAGATGGCCCCGGCCGACGGCGCCTTCTACGTCTACGCCGACGTCAGCCGCTGGACCGACGACACCATGACGTGGTGCCACGACGTCCTCGACCGCACCGGCGTCGCGATGGCCCCCGGCGTCGACTTCGACCCGGTCGACGGGCACCGCTTCGTACGTCTCTCCTTCGCCGGCTCCACCCAGGAGATCGAGCAGGGCCTCGACCGGCTCTCCACCGTCCTGCGCTGAGCCGGTGTCGGGCGAGTCGAAGCCCGATACCTGCCGAGTGACACCGCGCCGATGCGTACGCGTGTTCGCGCACCGTCCAGAAAATCCGCTCCTAGAATCGCGCTGTGGCGGAGGTGTGGGCATACATCGACGAGACCGGTGATCGCGGCATGTCAGCGGCCTCCAGCCCGATATTCGGAATGGCCGCCGTGATCGTGGACCGACGTGGCGCCGCGGAGCTCCAGGCCGCCGTCGAACGGCTTCGCGGTGACTTCAAGGTGCCGGCAGGAAAGGTGATGTCTTGGAAGGAGCACGTCAAGACCCACGATCGGCGGCGACACGCAGCGCGGGTGCTAGCCACGGTCCAGGGAATGAAGGTGTGTTACGTCTACGCGATCAAGACTGCTCTGACGAGAGCCACATACACCCAGGACCGAGCGCTGTTCTACAACTACGTGGCGATGAAGACATACACGTCTGTGCTGTGGGCAGCCAGATCGTGGAAGGGTGAGAGAACACGGTTGTGGACTCGCTTCGGTCACGTACGTCATCACGATCACAAGCCCACTGAGGCGTATCTCAGGCGCGAAGCCTCCCGCAGTGCCAAGATTCCCGACCATCTCGAGCAGGGTCTGCGATGGGTTCCGGCGAACAAATATGCGGAAAGCCAGGCGGCCGACCTCTTCGGTGGATTTCTCAAGGCTGCCCTGTGGCCGAGCGGCGAGTTCAGCTTGACCGAACCCGCCTATCTCCTCAGCGTGTGGAGCAAGATCCGCAACAGTGAGGACTGCGCCGTCCCCCTCGGAATCATGTCGATGCCGGACAGTTCGCTCGTCACGCGTGAGTCGTGGTTTCCATGCACGACATGTACGAAAACCTGACGGCTGGCCCAGTGCCTCCGGGGGCCGATCCACTGAAGGAGGGCGGTGGCAGCACCGCAGGCGATCCCCGGCAAGCGCTGGGCCAGCCGTCGGTTTCATTATGCACCAGACTCGGTGCGAGGAACAGTTGCTGACGCTCGAACCTGACCGCCCAAAAACCGATTTCGAGAAAGTTCACGATTTTACGTTTAGGAATCCTGGCAGCGGGTAGGACCATCACATAGACCTGTCCGAGGAGGGATATGTACGGCGACAGTGACGTGATCCGTCGTCGGGTGAACCGTCTGCGCGAGCAGGCCGGTGACATCCGGGCGAGTGCCGACAAGCTGGTGGTGCAGGCCGAGGCCGTGCCCTGGCACGGTCGGGCCGCCGAGTCCCTCCGTGGGCGGATGAAGGAGCGCGCCACCGCGCTGCGCAGCGCGGCCGAGCAGCACGATCGTGCGGCCGACGCGCTGGCCAAGCACCTCAAGCAGGTCGACCTGTTCAAGGAGCAGATCGCTGAGGCCGAGGCTCGCGCCGAGGCGCTGGCCGACGAGGGCAAGCTCAACGGATTCGAGGCCCCTGAGCCGGGCCACAAGGACTGGCTGGAGGTCACCCTTCGATGACCACGATCGATCTGGGCCCCGCTCCGGCGGCGCCGACCGAGCCCTGGGCGGGAGTCCCCCGCCGGGTCGGCCTGACCCTGCCCGAGCTCACTCACGCCTGCGCGACGATCGGGGCGCCGCTCCCGTTCGAGGTCGCCGCCCAGCGCGAGGAGGGCCTCGACGCCAGGCTGGGGCGTACGCGCTCGGCGGTCGAGGACGAGGCTCTGGCGCGCGCTGTCGAAGGCTTCGGTGACGGCGCCACATCGCTGCAGCGCCGCGAGCTCCTCGGCGCCGACGGGATCCTGGACGCTGGGATCGCCGGTGCTCTGGGCCTGCTGGCCACCCCGGAGGTCGTCATCGATCTCGACGTCGTCATCGACGGGTGGCGTGGCCGCGCCTGGCACCGGCAGAAGGGCGAGGCCGCGGCCTCGCTCGCGACCGTCGACGGGCTCGTCTTCGAGCTCTCCTGGTACCCGTCGACGGCCTGGGCGGCCGAGCTCGGCCGCACCGCGACGCTGCCGAGCGAGACCGCCCGGCTGACCTCGGCGGTGCCGGAGCAGCTCGAGGTCCCGTTCGCGACCGCCGACGCCGTCTTCGAGGCGCTGCGCACCGGTCGCGGCGACCTGGTGCCGGTGCTGACCGCCGGTGACGTGGTCGTCTCGAGCGCGCTCGAGGCGCTGTCGAACGAGACCCACGGCCGGCTGCGCGCGGTCGTCGCGACGACGGCCGACATCGAGGAGCCGCTGATCGGCACCGTCTCCTGGACGCTGGTCAACGACGGCTGGCGCTCGATGCGCGCGGTGTCGCTCGACGGAGAGCTGACACTCCTGATCACCAGCGTGGAGCCTTCCGAGCTCGCCGCTGACCTCGCCCCTGTTCTCGCGGAGGTGGCTCGATGAGCGCTCCAGAAAATAACGACCCGATCAACCGGCTGGGGCCGCTCCCCGGCAACGCACCCGAGCCGGTGGTTCCGTCTTCCGGGCCGGAGGAAAAGTACGAGCAGATCCTCGGCCTGGCCGCCGCCATCGGCGATGCCGGGGCACAGCTGCGCGAGTGGGCCGAGCTCGGGCCCGAGATCCTGGGCGACGACGACGTCACCGACTCCGCCGAGCTCTCCACCAAGACCTGGGAGCCCGCCGAGGAGGAGATCCTCGCCGCGACCTCGGAGAAGACCGGCGTCCTCGGCCTCGGGCAGGCGCTCGACGCCGACGCGCTGTCGGTGCGTGCGACCGTGCAGACCTACCGCTGGATCGACGAGCTCCAGGCCGCTGCCCGCCGGTCGCTGGGCACGATCGCGGCCAACGCGCTCGACTACCTCGCGCCCGAGGTCGAGCTCGGCGGCTCGCTGCTCTCCGCCGGTCTGATCGAGACCGACGCGCTCGACCGTGAAGGCGTCACCGCCTACCTCGGCGAGCTCGCCCAGGGCCACCCCGAGCTGATGGACCACATCGCCACCGGTGGCGGGCTGCTCGAGTCGCTGGAGCTGCGCTCGCTGCTCACCGCCGACTTCCCGCGCGGCGACGACGCCGCCGCGGCCACCGCCGGCGCGCTGCGGGCCGCGGGCATCGACGCGTTCGCGGCCGACGCCGGCCACGCGCTGCGCGACATCGGCGGCGCGCTGGCCTCGACCGCGGAGGAGCCCGCAGGTCTCGACGTCACCGCGGCCGCCCCGGCCACCATCGAGGAGCTGATCCGCACCCTCGAGGCGACCGAGACCGGCATCTCGATCCAGAAGACGGCTCCCGGTCGCTACATCGCCTACCTGCCCGGCCCCTACACCGGCAACCGGCGGCTGCGGCTCGTCTCCGGCGACCTCTCCGACTACATCGCGACCGCGTCGAAGACCATCGAGCAGGCGGTCGAGGCCGGCTCCCACGTGATGCTCGTCGGCTCCGCCGCCGGGGGCACCGCGGCGGCGGCGATCGCGGCGGCAGCCGGGGCTGCGTACGTCGTGGACCAGGTGGTCACCGTCGGCTCCCCGGGCGCGGCAGCGCCGCGGGTCCCGGAGACGACGCGGGTGCTCTCGCTGGAGGACCGCTCCGACCCGGTCGCGCTCCTCGGCGGGCTGATCAACGCGGGTGTCGGCCACCGGTTCACGGTCGTCTACGACGGCACGGCGGCCGAGGAGAGCCACTACGTGGCCGGCGGCCGGGCGGCCGACAACGCCAGCCACGACGAGCTGCGCGAGGAGATCGGCCGGATCCGGAGTCTGGGATACCTCGCCTGAAACGCGCGTGCGGAGGGGAAAGTCGCTACATTTGGCCCACCCTCCGCACATTCCCCACCCGGTACTCCGGTTGTAGCCGCAGGGCGTTCCGAATGCCTATCTGATCGGACCTGCGTGAAGTCGATCGTCATCCATGCCGGCCTTCCCAAGACCGGCACCTCCGCCGTCCAGGCGTGGCTCCATCACAACACCGAGCAGCTCGCCGCCGCGGGCGTCTTCTACCCGTGGCACCACCTGGACAAGAACGGCATCAGCGCCGGCAACGCCGGATCGCTCATGGAGCGGTCCGGGCCACGGTTCGTCACCTCCCCGACTCAGATCGAGGGCACCCTCGACGACTTCGAGGCCAGCGGCTGCCACACGATGCTGCTCTCCTCCGAGGCGTTCCTCCCCGAGCTGCCGCGGCTGGCCGAGGCCATGCCGGGGCACGCCAGGTTCGTGATGTACGTCCGTGACCCCCTGGCCTTCCTGGAGTCCGACTACAACCAGCGGGTGAAGCGGATCCCGCAGCTGCACGCGTTCGTCCCGGAGTCGGGTGCGTACGGCGGCTGGCTCGGCCACGAGCACCTCTACAACGCGCTGGCCTCCGATGACGTACGCGCCCGGGCGGAGCTGCGGCCCTACCACTCCGATCTCTTCGTCGGCGGCAGCCTGCTCACCGACCTGCTCCACGCCGCCGGGATCGACTCCTCGCAGCTGACCGGCCTCGAGCTGAAGCAGGTCAACACCTCCTACTCGCTCCACGCGCTCGAGATCAAGCGCGCCCTCAACGTGCTGCCGCTCGGCAACGAGCTCAACGAGCGGCTCGACCTGCGGCTGCAGTCCTGCACCCTGGGCCCGACGTCCTACTCCCTGATCCCGCCCGCCGACTACGAGCGCCTGCGCGCCGAGGCCGACGAGGAGCTCCACGCGCTCTCGGTGAAGTACGACATCGACTCGCTGGAGCCGCTGCGGGAGAAGCTCCGCGACCTGCCGTCGCGGCCCTACCACCCGCAGGATCTCTCCGAGGACGAGGTCGACGCGGTGGTGCGACATCTGGCCAAGGTCGGCAAGCGGCTCACCCGGCGGATCAACGCGGCGCTCGAGAAGCACCCCGACGTCGAGCTGGCCTATCCCTCGCTGCGCGAGTCGTTCGCGCGGGCGGTCGAGGCGCTCGACCTGGCCGCACAGCAGCCGAAGCCGCGCCGCCGCTGGTGGCACGCTCTGCGGAACGGGCGGCTTGTCAGCCGGAGGTGAGTCGATACGGTGTAGGTCGCCCTGTCGTGCCTACCCCGATCGGTCCCTGTGAAGTCCATCATCGTCCACGCCGGCCTGCCCAAGACGGGCACCTCCGCGGTCCAGGCCTTCCTCAGCGCCAACACCGAACGGCTGGCGCGGGCCGGCATCTTCTATCCGCAGCACAGCGTCGACAAGAACGGGATCAGCGCCGGCAACGCCGGCTCCCTGATGGAGCGCGCCGGACACCTCTTCGTGGCCTCACCTCGGGAGATCGCCGCGACCCTCGGAGCCTTCGAGGAGAGCGGCTGCCACACCCTGCTGCTCTCGTCCGAGGCGTTCCTCCCCGAGCTGCCCGGGATCGCGAAGCTGCTGCCCGAGCACGCCCGGTTCGTCCTGTACGTCCGCGACCCCCTCGCCTTCCTCGAGTCCGACTACAACCAGCGGGTCAAGCGGCTGGCGCACCCGGATCCGTTCGAGGCGTCGCCCGACGCGTACGGCGGCTGGCTGGGTCACGAGCACCTCTACCACGCGCTCGACTCGGCCGATGTGCGCTCCCGGCTCGTGCTGCGGCCCTATCTCCCGGAGCTCTTCGTCGGCGACAACCTGCTCACCGACCTGCTCGACACCGCCGGGATCGACACCGCCGAGCTCGGTGACCTCTCCCTGAAGCAGGTCAACCTCTCCTACTCGCTGCACGCGCTGGAGATCAAGCGCGCCCTCAACGTCCTGCCGCTCGGGCCGAAGCTCCAGGAGCGGCTCGACGTCCATCTCCAGTCCTGCCCGCTGGGGCCGACGAGCTACACCCTGATCCCGCCCGACGACCATGCGCGGCTTCGCAAGCTCGCCGACGACGAGCTGCACGCGCTCGCGCTGAGGTACGACATCGAGTCGCTCGAGCCCATGCGCGCGCTGCTGCGGGAGAAGCCGCAGAAGCCCTTCCACCCGCAGCAGCTCACCGACGACGAGGTCGACGCGGTCGTACGCCACATCGCCACCGTCGGCAAGCGGCTCACCCGCCGGATCGCCCAGACGCTTCTCGAGCATCCTGAGGTCGAGCTCGCCTATCCGTCGTTGCGCGACTCCTTCGCCGCTTCAGCGGCTGCGTTGGACGAGGAGCCGGTCGCGTCGCCCACACGACGTTGGTCCTCCCCCTTTCGCTGGTTGAGCCGCCGGAGCCGCCCCGCTGGTTGAGCCGCCGGAGCCGCAAGGCGAAGGCGTGTCGAAACCAACACATGCGGATCTGCGCTCGATCGGGCCGTGTTGGTTTCGACACGCTCGCTGGCGCTCGCGGCTCAACCAGCGGGGTAGCGGTGACGCCTACGACAGGTCGGCGACCACGATGGTGTGGTTGTCCGGCGCCCCGGCCGCGACGACAGCCGCGGCGACCGCGTCGGCGATCTCCTGAGGTCCGGCCTCGGCGGTGATGAGCGTCGCGAGGTCGTCCACGTGGGAGTGGACGCCGTCGGTGGTGAGCACCAGCCGGTCGCCGGGCAGCAGGTCGAGCGTGATCTCGTCGGCGACGACGCCCGGTGTCAGCGCACGGTTGAGAACGGCCCGGTGCTCGTGCGAACGAGCCTCGTCGGCGGTCAGCTGGCCGGCCTCGACCATCGCGGCGACCACCGTGTGGTCGTGGGTGGCCTGGCGTACCTCGCCGTCACGCACCCGGTAGACCCTGCCGTCGCCGATGTGGGTGATCCGCGCGGTCGAGCCGTGCAGGTCGACGGCGGTCAGGGTCGTGCCGGACTTGGTGACGTCAGGGGCGACCTCGGTGAGGGCGTTGGCCAGCCCGCCCGCTGCGTACGCGGTCAGGGCTGCCCCGGCGAGATCGTCGCGGGCGCCGAAGCCGTCGGCGACGGCGATCAGCTCGCGCGTCACCAGGACGGCGTC
The DNA here is from genome assembly GCF_014648595.1 of Nocardioides luteus. Classification (GTDB taxonomy): domain Bacteria; phylum Actinomycetota; class Actinomycetes; order Propionibacteriales; family Nocardioidaceae; genus Nocardioides; species Nocardioides luteus. The sequence goes on from NZ_BMRK01000002.1 coordinate 21,298, forward strand.
CTGCTGGCTCGCCCGGCCGCCGATCTCATGGCTGACGCCGAACTCGGCGTGAAGGGTCTCGGTGGAAGTGGTCATCTGTCGTGCCTCGCTCCGCAATCGGTGGACGAGGGTGGAGACCATGCCCCGCCGGGTCGCCGTGTCCGCCTCGACCTGGCGCCAGTAGGCCTCGAGCTCGACCGCCGCCAAGGCGGCAGGCATCTCGGCCACCTCCCGGATCCGAGCCAACGGCATCCCGACCAGCCGCAGCGCAGCCACCAGACGAGCGCGTTCGACCTGGTCAGGGGCGTAGCGGCGATAGCCCGAGTGGGCATCCACCTCGGCAGGTGGCAGCAGCCCGAGGTCGTCGTACAACCTCAGTGCCTTCGGCGTCAGCCCGGTTTTCCGGGCGAAATCGCCGATGTTCACCAGCCCCGACAGGCTACTCATGGTCACCATCCTCCCCGGTGAAGGTCACCGGTGGAAGCAGATTGGCGCTTCCCCTTGGGGCAGACTCAAGCCCCAGGATTCAAGCCCCGGCCTCATCGGCCCACTTCTCCAGAAGCCGGGCGAGCGAGCGTCGTTCGGCGGCGGTGAAGACAGCGAGCAGCCGGTGCTCGTTGGCGATGTGGTCGGTGAAGGCGGCGTCGATGAGCTCGCGGCCGCTCTCGGTGAGGGTGATCCGGCGGCCGCGGCCGTCCCCGTCACGGCGCCCCCTGGCAACCCACCCCTGGGCGACGCAGCGGTCGACCCGCTTGGTGACCGCCCCGGAGGACACCATCGTCTGCTCTCCGAGCTCCTTCGGAGTCAGGGCGTACGGAGCGCCCTGCCGTCGCAGCGTCGCGAGCACGTCGAACTCGCCCTCGCCCAGGCCGTGCTGCGCGTAGACGGTGACCAGCTCGTCGGTGAGGCGCAGGGCGAGGCGGTGCAGCCGAGCGATGACGGCCTGCGGGCTGACGTCGAGGTCGGGCCGCTCTCGCTCCCACTGCGCCATCACGGTCGAGACGTGGTCGGTCATGCCCATGGAATATACCTTACGCGGAAGGTATTATCTCTTCCATGGAAAGTAGATTGGCCACCCTGCTGCTGACCGCGATCGCCCCCGTGGCGTGGGGGTCGGGCTACTTCGTCACCGCCACCTTCCTGCCACCCGACCGGCCACTCTTCGGCGCCGTGGTGCGGGCACTGCCCTTCGGGCTGCTGCTCCTGGCGCTCCGCCCCGGCCTGCTGCGCGGCTCGTGGTGGTGGCGCACCGCAGCGCTCGGGCTGCTCAACTTCGCCGCCTTCTTCACGCTCGTCTTCGTCGCCGCCTATCGCCTCCCCGGTGGCCTCGCCGCGACCCTGACCGCAGTCTCACCGATCGTCGTGATGCTGCTGGCCTGGGCGTTCGCGGGCGAACGACCGCGCGCAGGATCGCTGGTCGCCGGGGTCGTCGGTGCCGTCGGCGTCGCACTGCTGGTGCTCCGCGGCGGCGCGAGCCTCGACCTCGTCGGCGTGCTCGCAGCCTTCGCCGCGGTCGCCGTCTTCTCGACCGGCTTCATCCTCGTCAAGGTCTGGCAGCCGCCGGTCGGCCTGCTCACCTTCACCGCCTGGCAGCTCGTCCTCGGCGGGCTCGTCCTCGCTCCGATCGCACTGGTCGTGGAGGGTCCGCCACCGACTCTGGACCTGCCGGCGGTCGGCGGCTACGCCTACATCGGCCTGATCGGCACGGTCGTCGCGTACGCGGTCTGGTTCCGTGGCGCCCAGCGGCTCCCCGCGGCCGCGGTGTCGCTCGTCGGGCTGCTCAACCCGGTCGCCGGGATCCTCATCGGGCTGGTCTTCGCCGGCGAGCACCTGACCATGGTGAGCGGTCTCGGGATGGCCCTGGTGCTCGGTGGCGTACTCCTCGGACAGCCCGCCGTCATCGACCGGATCCGAGCGCGGCACACGCCGAACGCAGGGGTCTGTGCCGACGTTGGAGCCGCCGGATAGGTTCACCCCCATGAAACTGCGTGCTCGTGCGCTCGAGCTCCTCGTCTTCACCGTCGGTGCCGGCACTCTGGGAGCGGAGATGGCCGCCGCGCGCCTGCTCGCTCCGTGGTTCGGCGACTCGACGATCGTGTGGGCCAACACCATCGCGACGGTGCTGGTCGCGCTCGCGATCGGCTACTCCGTCGGCGGCAAGCTCGCCGACCGCAACCCGAACCCGTCCGGTCTCGCCAGGATCGTGCTGCTGGCCGCCGCCCTCCTCGCCGCCGTACCCTTCATCGCCGACCCGTTCCTCCCGCTCGCGGTCAAGGCGGTCGACCAGCTCAGCGTCGCCACCTTCGCCGGGTCGCTGGTCGGGGTCGGAGTGCTGCTCGCGATCCCGCTGTTCCTCCTCGGCATCGTCAGCCCCTACGCGGTGCGGCTGAGCGTCGACAGCGTCGAGGACGCCGGCCACGCGGCCGGTCGCCTCTACGCCATCTCCACCGTCGGCTCCCTGGTCGGAACCTTCGCCGCCTCGCTGTTCCTCATCCCGGTCGTCGGGACGCGGCGCACCTTCCTCATCTTCGCGCTCTGCATGGCCGTCTGCGCCATCCCGCACCTGATGAAGCGCCGCCTCCCGGCCGCCGTCGTCCCGGTCGCGATCCTCGCCCTGATCGCCCTGCCGACCGGCTCGATCAAGACGCTGACCAGCAACGGCGGCGAGGTGATCTGGGAGAAGGAGACGGAGTACCAGTACGCCCGCGTGGTCGAGTACGACGACGGCACCCGCTACCTCGAGCTCAACGAGGGCCACGCGGTCCACTCGGTCTACACCGAGGGCGAATACCTCACCGGCGCCTATTGGGACGAGATGCTCTCCCTGTCGTACGCAGGCGCCCAGGCTCCGAAGTCGGTGGCGATCCTCGGGTCGGCGGCCGGCACGACCGCGCGCCAGTTCGGCCACTTCGCGCCCGACACCCGGGTCGACGCCGTCGAGATCGATGAGGACGTGACCAAGGTCGGCCAGGAGCTCTTCGACCTGAAGGACCAGCCCAACCTCCACCTCCACACCGCCGACGCGCGCCCGTGGCTGCAGAAGCAGACCCGGAAGTACGACGCGATCATGGTCGACGCCTACCACCAGCCCTACATCCCCTTCTACCTGACCACGAAGGAGTTCTTCGCGCTGGCGAAGGACCACCTCAACCCGGGCGGGGTGCTCGTCGTGAACTCAGCCCACCCCGAGGGCTCGACAGCGCTCGAGAAGGTCCTCACCGCAACGCTGCGCACCTCCTTCGGCGACGCCGTGTGGCGCTCGGACTCCGGCGCGACCAACACTCACCTGGTCGCGACCGTCGACCCGGAGGCCGACCCCGCCGCCAGCCTCGCCGCGACGGCCGAGGATCAGCCCTCCGACCTGGCCGGTGCCCTGAACAGCTCCGCCGCCCGGCTCGAGCCCGCGCTTCAGGGTGGGACGGTCTACACGGACGACGTCGCGCCGGTCGAGTGGCTCACCGACCTCAGCCTGCTGGAAGTCGCCTGACCCGCCCTTCCGCTTCACGTCGCCGATCGGCGTCTTCCGCAGGCACCCGACGCAGACGAGGTTGGGCGCCACCCGACTGAGCCTCCGCGGCGGGAGCACGTGCCACGTACCCAGCCTGCGACCGCACATCGTCATGACGTACCCGCTGCTCTTCTTGGCCGAGCGAAGGTGCCAGAAGCTGCCCCGGTCGGTCCGGTAGACCAGCGGATCCTTCGCCAGGACCGGTGGCCGCTCGCTGGTCCCCATGCTGAGTCTGTCGTCTACGAACACGAATTCCCCCCAAGGAATGTCGATGGCTCTCGTCGTTGAGTGCCTCGAGACGCCGGTGCACAGCTGGGCCATACGCCCAACGCCCCGAGACGGTTTCGACCATAAGTCCACTCATTGCAATGGGTCAAGGCTGAAAGAGTGGGACTATGCGGCTATTCGGGATCTGTACGGCTCAGTAACGTGTTCTCTCATGAGCAACCCCCGTCCGCGCGGCCTGCCGAAATACCTCCACGTGGCCGACTACCTGCGGGCCCAGATCGACGACGGCACCTATCTGCCGGGCGAGCGTCTACCGACCGAACCCGAGCTGATGGACACCTTCCCCTACGACCGCGCGACGATCCGCCGCGGCTTGGCGGTGCTCCGCAACGAAGGCCTCATCACCAGCGAGCAGGGCCGCGGCGTCTTCGTACGCGACGCCACCAAGACCCGCTACGACCTGATGAGCATGCTGATCACCGACCCGAGCCACCCGGCGAAGCCGGACGCGGCCTACCACCAGCCGCCGCGCGGCCCCGACGACGGCATCTCGGTCGAGCACTCCTACGAGGTGATCACCGCCGGCGAGAAGCTCGGCGAGGCCTTCGACCTCGACCCGCGCAGCGAGCTGCTCAGCACCACCTACACCTTCTTCATCAGCGGTGACACGGCCGAATACCGCACCACCGCCTACATCCCCTACCCGCTGGTCGTCGACACCCCGCTCGCCACCCCGACGGCCGAGTGGCCGCAGCCACCGATCAAGGACCTGCTCGCCACCGTCGACATCAAGGTCACCACCGTCGCGATGGACATCGAGTCCCGCATGCCCACCCCGCAGGAGACCTTCGACCTGCAGATCCCCGACGGCACCCCCGTCCTCTCCGACCGCCGCCGCTTCCTCGCCGACGACCGCGTCGTCTGCGTGACCGACTCCGTCGGCGTTGCCGACCGGATCGTCTACGGGTTGGACCTCAAGCTGCAGTGACGCCCGCTGGTCGACCAGCGGCGCGATCAGGCGAGGTCGTGGACGAACTCGGAGAGCTGGGTGAGGTTGCGGCACTCGCGCATCTCGATGATCGACCCGTAGCGGGTCGCCTCGGAGTCGCCGGTGTCCCACTGCGTACGGACCTCGGGGTTGAGCCAGTAGGAGTGTCGCGCCGCGTCGGCCATACCTCGCAGGGAGTCGACGGCGAGGTCGGAGTAGTTGGAGCGGGCGTCGCCGAGGACGAGCAGGGACGACTTGGGCCCCAACGCGTCGGCGTGGCGCTCCTGGAAGAGGGAGAAGGCGCGGCCGTAGTTGGTGCGGCCCATGCGGGCGGAGTGCTCGGTGGCCTTGGTCAGCTCGGTCATCGTGTCGACGAGGTCGGCGCCGGGGCGGAAGTAGTCGGTGACCTCGTGGATCTCGTCGACGAAGGTGAAGGCGCGGACCTTGCCGAACTGCTCGCGCAGCGCGAAGACGAGCATCAGCGTGAAGGTGGCGAAGTTGGAGACGGAGCCGGAGACGTCGCACAGGATGACGAGCTCGGTGCGGTGGGGGCGCTTGGGGCGGTAGCGCAGGTCGACGGGGACGCCGCCCGTGGACATCGAGGACCGGAGCGTACGCCGCAGGTCCACCGCTCCGCGGCGGCGAGCGTGGTGCTCCTGGGTGAGCCGCGTCGCCAGCCGGCGTGCGAGCGGGTAGATCTCGCGCCGGAGCGCCTCCAGGTCGGCGCGGCGGGCGTGCAGGAAGTCGAGCTTCTCGATCGTGGGGCGGACCGCGATCTTGGCGATCTGCTCGGGCCCCTTCTCCTCGGCGATCCGGCGGCGTGCGTCGGCCTCGACGAGTCCCGCGAAGCGGCCGACCCGTCGGTTGCCGGCCCGGGCCGCCTCCTCCTCGGTCCAGCCGCCCTGCTGGAGGCCCTCGATGAGCCGCGCGGTCAGCTCGTCGGTGGAGAGCCGGCGCAGGGCGGTGTAGGACGACCACGAGCTCAGCCCCGGGCCGCGGCCGGGCATGGCACCGAAGCGGGCGACCGCCTCGGCGGCCAGCTGGCGCAGCAGCTCGGTGTCATCGGCCTCGAGCGCCTCGGCGAGGCGCGAGCTGAACTCGTCCAGCGCCTCCGGGCTGTCCTTGGCGACCCCGGCCGCCTCGGCCTCGGCGTCGACCCCCGAGCCGACCATGCGCGGGAAGTAGAGCTCGAAGAGGCCGTCGAACGTGGCGCGCTGGTTGGCGCGCTTGACCAGGGTCGCGGCGTACGCCTCCTTGACCTGGGTGCGGTCGTTCCAGCCGATCAGGCCGAGCGCGGTCACGGCGTCGAGGCCCTCGGCGAGCGACACCGGCAGCCCCGCTCCTCGAAGTGCTTCGAGGAACTCGATGTGCCGGTCGAGGAGGGTCACCGCTTCAACCGCAGCTCTCGGACCGCGCGGTCGACGTCGGAGGAGTGCTTGAGCACGACGCCGAGGGTGTCGGCGACGGCCTTGTCCGAGAGGTCGGTGATCTCGAGCGCGATCAGGGTGCGGGCCCAGTCGACCGACTCGGCGATGGAGGGCGCCTTCTTGAGCTCGAGCTCGCGCAGCCGGCCGACGACGGCGACGAGCTGGCGGGCGACGTTGTCGTCGAGGCCAGGCACCTGGGAGAGCACGATGTCGCGCTCGCGGTCGGCGTCGGGGTAGTCGAGGTGGAGATAGAGGCAGCGGCGCTTGAGCGCCTCGGAGAGCTCGCGGGTGGCGTTGGAGGTGAGCACGACCAGCGGACGCCGGGTCGAGGTCATGGTGCCGAGCTCGGGGATGGTGACCTGGAAGTCGGAGAGCACCTCGAGCAGCAGCCCCTCGACCTCGACGTCGGTCTTGTCGACCTCGTCGATCAGCAGGACCGTGGGCTCATCACGACGGATCGCGGTCAGCAGCGGACGGGTCAGCAGGAACTCTTCGGAGAAGATGTCGTCGTGGGTCTCCTCCCAGGCCTGGCCGTCACCGGCGGCCTGGATGCGGAGCAGCTGCTTCTTGTAGTTCCACTCGTAGAGCGCCCGGGCCTCGTCGAGACCCTCGTAGCACTGCAGCCGGACCAGCTCCGCGCCGGTCGCCCGGGTGATCGCCTTGGCCAGCTCGGTCTTGCCGACACCAGCCGGACCTTCGATGAGCACCGGCTTCTCCAGCGCCCCCGCGAGGTAGCTCGTCAGCGCGGTCGAGTCGTCCGCGAGGTAGCCGACATCTCCCAGGCGAGTGACGGCCTCGGCGGGCGAGGAGAACCAGGAAGACGTACGCGAAGGCATGACGCGACACTAGCGACTCCCCCGTCGGCCCGCGCCGGGTGTCCACCCGGGACCTTGGTCATAATGCCTGATCGGACCGTTACTGTCGGACTCTTTCGTCGTTGTGAGAAACGTGCACTCGGACAAGCCGCGACCGCTGACGCTTGCCGTCGTCGCCATGAAGGTCTGCGCCCTGACGGCGCTGGCCGGCTTCTGCGTCGTCGCGATCAGCACCCCGTCCGAGCCCCAGTCGCTCGCGAAGCGGGAGCAGCCGGAGCTTGCCGTGATGCTCGAGCAGCACAACTGCGTCGCGCCGCCGACGATCGCCCCGTGGCGCCGGGAGAGCGCCATCATCCGCTCGCCGCTGGGCGAGCTGAAGCACGTCACCCTCGAGGTCGGTCAGCTCGTCGAGCAGGGGAAGGCCCGGGGCGACCTGGTCGCCTTCTGCGCCGACCCGGTCTCACCCGACCCGAGCCCGAAACCGAGCTCGAAGCCGAAGCCTTAGCCGACCGCGGCCATCGCGTCGGCGAAGACCCGGATCACCCGGTCCAGGGCGGCGCGGTCGCCTTCGACGCGGAGAGCGCCCGTCGCCATGGCGGCGTCGAGGGGCTGGCCGAGAAGAGCGACCCCGGCCCAGACCGTCGAGTCGCCGGCGACCGAGACATCGACCGCGGGGAGGTCGCCGACGTCGAGGTCGAAGCCGAGCTCGCTCCAGTCCAGCCGGAACTGCTGCGGCTCGACCTCGGGGCAGCGGGAGTCGGTGAGCCGCCAGGCGGCTCGGAGCGGCGTCTCGGTCGGCAGGCTCTGCGGCGGGACCATGGTGCGCATCGCGACCATGACACCGCTCGGAGTCATCCCCGTCGACGGCACCGGGTAGTGGGTCGACCCCTCCAGCGCCCACAGCGACAGCGCACTGAGCACCTTCTCCAGCTCGCGGCCCCACTCGGTCAGGGCGTACGCGGTCGTCTTGGTGATGTAGCCGAGCTCGGTCTCGACGACGACCCCTGCCCGCTCGAGGAACAGCAGCCGGTCGTTGAGCTCCTCGGTGCTGACTCCGTTGAGCGAGGCCCGCAGATCGGGCGAGGTGCGTGGTCCGAACATCAGCTCGCGCACCACCAGCAGGCTCCACCGGTCACCGATCAGGTCCAGCGCATGCGCGGCCGCGCACGCGTCTCCCAGGTCGCCGTAGGACAGCTGCAGGGTCACGTCGGTCCTCTCCGAGTCGCCGGATCCGTCGCGGATCAGTGAACCATGTCGGAGCGGGCGGGGACGGTTGTTCTCTGCGGACAGGGGTCTCGACAGGCTCGACCTCCGGTGGGGCGAGGTCAGCTGGCCTCGGCGAGAGTGTCCGCGAAGAGACCCAGCACGCGGTCGAGCGCCGCCCGGTCGCCTTCGACCTTCAGCCCGGCCTCGGCGATCGCCGCGTCCACGGGGAAGCCCATGAAGACGACGCCGGTCCAGGCGGTCGAGTCGCCGGCGATGGCGACGTCGGGGTCCTCGAGGGTGCCCTCGGCGAGGTCGAACTCGTTGTCCTTCCAGACCAGCCGGAACTGCTCCGGGGCGGCGTCGGGGCGACGCGCGTCGGTCAGCTCCCAGGTGACGCTGATCGGCTCGGACGTGTGGGCACTGCCGGCCGGGACCATCGTCCGCATCGCCACCATCACGCCGCTCGGCGTCATCCCGGCCGACATCACCGGGAAGCGGGTCGAGCCGTGGGCCCATCGACCGAGCGCGCCGAGGATCGACTCGAGCTCGCGACCCCAGGGGGTGAGCGCGTAGGCGGTCGTCTTGGTCATGTAGCCGAGCTCGGTCTCGACCACCACACCGGCGTGCTCGAGGAACTGCAGCCGGTCCTTCAGCTCGTCGGTGCTGACCCCGATGACGGAGGATTCCAGGTCGCGTGCGGTGCGCGGCCCGAACATCAGCTCGCGCACGACGATCAGGCTCCAGCGGTCGCCGATCAGGTCCAGGGCATGCGCGGCAGCGCACGCGTCTCCGAGGTCCCCATAGGTCAGGTTCAGGGTCACGTCGATCCTCTCCGAGTCATTCGATCCCATCGAGGGTAGTGAGGCTGAACTACGGCTCGTCAGTGCCAGAGGTCCCGGCATGCCGCGGAAATGGCGGCTCCGTCACGCGGGCTTCCCGAGAGAGCCGTACGCAGCAGCCACCCGCTCCACGGCTCGCCGGTCACCCTCGACGCTCATGTCGTCGACCGGTGCTCCGCCGAAGACCACCTCCGCCCAGGCCGACGAGTCGCCCGAGACCGTCGTCGCGGGATCGTCGTCCGCACCCTCGGTCAGCGCGAAACGGTCCTGGTCCCAGCGGAGCCGGTAGCGGCGTACGGCTGCGGCGGGACGCCGCTCGTCGTGCAGCTCGATCGCGAGGCGGATCGGGCCTTCGCTCCAGTCGGTGATCGTGGCGTAGGGCGCCATCGTGCGCATCGCGACGATCGCGCCGTCGGGGGTCATCCGGCCCTCCGGCACCGGGAAGCCGGGCGACTGCTGCGCCCAGCGACCGAGCGCACTCATCACGTGCTCGAGCCCTTGGCCCCACTCGGTGAGCCGATAGGCGGTCCGGCCCGGACCGTCGACCTGCTCGACCACGCCGCTGTCCTGCAGCGCCCGCAGCCGCGCGGTGAGGACCGCAGGGGTGATGCCGACGACCGCCGAGGCGAGCTCGGCGAACCGGCGCGGGCCGAGCATCAGCTCGCGCGCGATCACCATGCTCCACCGGTCACCGATGACGTCCATGGCGTGCGCGGTCGCGCAGGCGTCGCCCAGGTCGGCGTAGGTCTGTTTCTTGGGCATCGATTCTCCGAACTCCTTGTCCTCGACCCTGGCACTATGTTTAGCATATCAGTCATGCAGACAACCATCGGCCTCCCCACCCGTGACCGGCGGCTGGCCTACGAGTTCTACCGAGACGGCCTGGGCCTGCCCACACCCGGGGAGCCCGCCAAGGACGGCGTGCCGGAGCCGCTGCGAGCGACCCTGTCCGACTCCTGCGAGGTGATGTCGATCCCGACCGGCGGGTTCAGGTGGGTCACCGAGCAGCTCGGCGACGAGCCGATCGACTCGGCCACGCTCCCGCCACCGGAGGAGCTCAAGCAGTGCGTCCTCACCCTCGGGCTCGGCTCTCCCGAAGAGGTCGACGACCGCTTCGCGGCGGCCGTACGCCTGGGCCGCACCGTCGCCGAGCCGACCCGGATGCCGTGGGGCTACCGCGCTCTGGTCGCCGATCCCGACGGCCACCTCTGGCAGCTGCTCGCGGCATGACCGAGCCGCTGAGGAGCCGTCACCGGCCCTACAATCCTGACCATGGCCGGAGACGACACACGGATGCTGCTGCTGGGGGCGGTGGCACTGTTCGAGCCGGTCAACGGCTACCAGATCCGGCGCGAGCTGATGTCCTGGCAGGTCGACCAGTGGGCGAACATCAACCCCGGCTCGATCTATCACGCACTGACCTCGTTGTCCGACAAAGGACATCTGACCAGGCACGATCTGGTCGACAACGGTCGCACGGTCGCGGTCTACGAGATCAGCGACAGCGGCCGCAGCGAGCTGGAACGCCTCGTCTCGCGCTCGCTGCAGGCCGTGGACGTCTACAACGGCGTCTCGTTCTACGCCGCGTTCTCACTGATGCCGTTGCTCGAGCGGCCGGCCGCGATCCAGCACCTCAGCCTCCGCCTGAAGAACCTCGAGCGCACCCTCAAGGAGCTCGACGCCGCCCTGCGGGTGAACGTCGGGGCGGTGCCGCCCCACGTCACCTCCGCGACGCGTCTCCAGCACGACAAGCTCCACACCGAGCGGACCTGGCTGGTCGAGGTCCTCGATGACGTACGCAGCGGCAGGCTCTCCTTCGTCGACGAAGCCCCCGGCTGGACTCCGGCCGACGACGACCCCGGTTGGCAGATGGACGCCGACCGAAGGCGCTACCGGGAGATGCTGCGCCGCTGAGCCGGCCCGGCTCGACCGGAATTGGTTTGACAACTCGGGATCAAAATTGAACACTCGCGATATTCAAGTTTGAATACGCAGGCGAAAAGCAGATGATCCCCGACGTCCGGCCGTGCTTGTCTGGACTCGCACGCACAAGGGAGTGACACATGATCCACGCACGCGGCCTGAGGCACACGTTCGCCTCCGGCCATGGCAAGCAGAAGAAGGAAGTCGTCGCGGTCGACGGGGTCGACCTCGACGTCGACGAGGGCGAGGTGGTCGGCTTCCTGGGCCCGAACGGCGCCGGCAAGACCACCACGCTCCGCATCCTCACCACCCTCCTCAAACCCACGGCCGGCACCGCCACGGTGGCCGGTTTCGACGTCGCCAAGGAGTCCGTGCAGGTCCGGCGGAGCATCGGCTACTGCTCCCAGGTCGGCTCGACCTTCTCCGGCGCCTTCGCGGGCGACGAGGTCGTCGACCACGGGATGCTCTACGGGATGTCCAGGAAGGACGCCGTCGCCAACGGTCAGGCGCTCTTCGAGCGGCTCCAGCTCGACGGCCTGTGGCGCCGCAAACCGCGCAACATGTCGGGCGGGCAGAAGCGCCGTCTCGACATCGCGATGGCGCTCATCCACGCTCCGAAGCTGGTCTTCCTCGACGAGCCGACCACCGGCCTCGACCCGCAGGCCCGGGCCAACCTCTGGGACCACATCGCCTCGCTGCGTACGGACCATGGGATGACGGTCTTCCTGACCACCCACTACCTCGACGAGGCCGACACCCTCGCCGACCGGGTGATGGTCATCGACCAGGGCCGCATCGTCGCCAACGACACCCCGGAGAACCTCAAGGCCGCCGTCTCCGGCGACCTGGTCTCCCTGGAGGTCGCCACCGACGAGCAGGTCGCGATCGCCCGCGACAAGCTCGCCTCGATCTCCGAGCGCGTCGACGTCGACGACCGGCTGGTCAGCGGCCGGGTGCCGCGCGCCGGCAAGGCCGTGCCCGGGCTGCTGCGCGACCTGGAGTCCAACGGCATCTCCCTGGAGTCGATCGAGGTAGCCCGCCCCACCCTGGACGACGTCTTCCTCACCCTGACCGGACGCACCCTGCGTGACGCCGAGGCAGGCTCACCCGAGGCCGACGTGGCCACCGAGCAGAACGAGGAGGTCATGTCATGACCGACTTCCAGCAGCCCGTCCTCAGGTCCGGCTTCTTCCGGGAGTCGATGGTCGTCTTCAACCGGCAGCTGCGGATGAACCTTCGCAACCCCGCCTGGGTGCTCATCGGAGTGATGCAGCCGGTCCTCTACCTGCTGCTCTTCGGGCCGCTGCTCGAGCCGCTCATCGAGCAGCTCGGCGGCAACGCCTACAACTGGTTCGTGCCCGGCATGCTCGTCCAGCTCGGCATCTTCGGGGCGATGTTCGCCGGCTTCTCGCTGATCGGCGAGTGGCGCGAGGGCGTCATCGAGGCCGAGCGGGTCACCCCCGCTTCGCGCGGGGCGCTGCTCTTCGGGCGGCTCTACCGCGACCTGCTGCAGATCCTGGTGCAGGCGATCATCCTGGTCCTGCTGGGTCTGGTGATGGGCATGGACTTCCGGCCGGTCGGGATCCTCGTCGGGATCGCGATCACCGTGCTGATCGGTGGGGCCGGGGCGGCCGCCTCCAACGCGTTCGCGCTGCTCGTCAAGAGCGAGGACGTGATGGCACCGGTGACCAACATGCTGCTGATGCCGATCCTGCTGCTCTCCGGCATCTTCCTGCCGATGAGCTTCGGCGCCCAGTGGCTGCAGACGCTGGCCGACGTCATCCCGACCAAGCACATCGTCGACGCGGTGCGTTCCTCGTTCTTCGGCGACCTCGGGATGGCCGACATCGGCTGGGGCGTCGGCTGGACGTTCGTCCTGTTCGGGCTCGCCGTCTGGTGGGGCATCTCCACCTTCCGCAAGGAGAACGCCTGACTTGACGGGTGTTTCATGGACTTGACGGGTGTTTCAGTGCCCGTCAAGTCCAGGGATACCCGGTCGACCGGGTATCCCACACCCCCGCGAACTCAGCGGAAACACCGCCTTACTCTCAGCGGCGACTCAGCGATGGGTGGCAGGGTAGGAGTGTGAACAGCCCTGCCACCCCTCGTGATGGGTCCAGCGACGCGCTCGGCGACAAGCCCCACGTGCTGGTCGTCGACGACGACAAGGCCGTGCGCGAGTCGCTGCGCCGGTCCCTGGAGTTCAACGGCTACCAGGTCGCCCTCGCCGGCGACGGGGCCGAGGCGCTCGCCGGCATCGCCAACCACGGTCCGGACGTGGTCATCATGGACGTGATGATGCCCCGGCTCGACGGCATCGAGGCCACCAAGGCGCTGCGGGCAGCCGGCAACGACGTCCCGATCCTTGTGCTCACCGCTCGCGACGCCGTCGGCGACCGCGTCGACGGTCTCGACGCCGGAGCCGACGACTACCTCACCAAACCGTTCGCGCTCGAGGAGCTGCTCGCCCGGCTGCGTGCGCTGCTGCGCCGCGCCGCCCCGGTGGGCGACGACGACGAGGAGACCCTCCACTTCGCCGACCTCGCGATGAACACCACCACCCGCGAGGTCACCCGCGGCAAGCGGGCCATCGAGCTCACCCGCACCGAGTTCACGCTGCTGGAGATGTTCCTGCGTCGGCCCCGCCGCGTACTCGACCGGTCGTTCATCCTCGAAGAGGTCTGGGGCTACGACTTCCCCACCACGGCCAACTCGCTCGAGGTCTACGTCGGCTACCTGCGCCGCAAGACCGAGGCCGAGGGTGAGCCGCGGCTGATCCACACCGTACGCGGCATCGGCTACGTCCTGAAGGAACCGTGAGCGGCGCCGTGACCACGGCCACCGGCTCGCGCTACCGCGGCTCCTTGGCGGGTCGGGTCACCCTGTTGACCACTCTTGCGGTCGCTGCTTCGATCGCACTGATCGCGACCGGGCTCTACTTCGCCGTGCGGATCCAGCTCCAGGCGAACATGGACGAGTCTCTGCTGAAGCGTGCGCACGCCGCCGCCTCGAACCCGCAGTACATCCACGACGCTCGCGACGGCAGCTACTTCCCGGTCTTCGCTCTGAACGCCGGCGACATCGCACTCATGTCGGTGACCCAGAACGGCGACTACTGGAACCCGCAGAAGCGGGACGACACCGACTTCCCGATCCCCGGCGCGCCGGAGGCGTATGTGGCGCAGCGGAAGACCTCCTATGCCGTACGCACGATCACCACTGACGAGGGCGGGGTCTTCCGCGCGGCCACGGTGCCCATCTCGGGCACCGACGAGGCGTTGATGCTCGCGCAGTCGATGCAGCCGCAGCAGGCGATGTACAAGCGGCTCGGGCTCATCGTGCTCTTCTTCGGCGCCGGCGGAGTGGTCGCCGCCGCGTTCGCAGGATGGGTCGTGGCCGCCGGCGGCCTGCGGCCGGTGAGGCGCCTGACCGACTCCGTCGACCGGATCGCAACGACCGAGGACCTCACCCCGCTCCCGGTCGAGGGGGACGACGAGATCGCGCGGCTGGCGACCTCGTTCAACCGGATGCTCTCGGCTGTCTCCGCCTCCAGGGACCGTCAGCGGCAGCTGGTGGCGGATGCATCGCACGAGCTGCGTACGCCGCTGACCTCGCTGCGTACGAACGTCGAGCTGCTCACCCAGGCCGACGCCTCGATCTCGGGCGAGCAGCGGGCCGACCTGCTCGGCGACATCCGCGCCCAGATCGAGGAGCTCACCAACCTGATCGGCGACCTCGTCGAGCTCGCCCGCGACGCGCCCGCCGAGCCGACGCTGGAGTCGGTCGACCTCTCCGACGTGGTCGACCGGGCGCTCTCCCGGGTGCGGCTGCGCGCGCCGTCGGTGACGTTCACCGAGGACGTGACCTCGTGGTGGGTGATGGGCGACTCGAGCTCGCTGGAGCGTGCGGTCACCAACCTGCTCGACAACGCCGCCAAGTGGTCGCCGGAGTCCGGCACCGTGCACATCACGCTCCGCGACGGTGTGCTCGACGTCGACGACGAGGGCCCCGGCATCGCCGAGGCCGACATCCCCTACGTGTTCGACCGGTTCTACCGGTCCACGGAGGCCCGCTCGATGCCCGGCTCGGGCCTCGGCCTCGCTATCGTCCGACAGGTCGCCGAGCGCACCGGCGGGTCAGTCTCCGCGTCCCGCTCGCCACGCGGGGGCGCCCGGATGACCCTGCGCCTGCCCGGCTCGGCCTCACCCCGGCCGACCGAACCGCCCACGGAAGTGTTGAACCATTGAGAACCGCCCTCCTGGCGCCCGCCGCTGTGCTGGCGCTGGTCTCGCTGGCTGCCTGCGGCGCCGACGAGCCCGAGAAGCCGTCCGCGTCCGCCTCACCCTCGGGGAAGGCGGACCAGAAGGCGTTCAACCCGTGCGACGGGCTCGACATCGCGCCCGTCGAGAAGGCGCTCGGCGCCGAGCTCCGCGTCGAGAAGGGCACCTCGGCAGCACCCCGCTGCGCACTCCTGCCGAAGGAGTCGGGCGGGACTGCGTACGAGCTGAACTACCTGCCCTTCAAGGGCACGCTCGCAGACGCCTGGAAGACCATGGACGTCGCCTCCGGAAAGGTCAGCGAGCCCGAGATCGACGGCGCCGACGACGCCCGGCTGGTCAAGCAGCAGGGCGTGAGCTCCTACGCGGTCACCGGCTTCGTCCAGAACGGGCCGTTGATCCAGAGCTTCAACTCCGTCGACCTGGAGCCGTACGACGGCGACGCCATGGACCGCGCCGCGCTCGTGCTGCTCGAGCAGCTGAGCGCGAACGCCTCCTAGGCGCGCCCGTCGGGACTACTGCTTCTTCGTCTCGCGCCAAGAGCGCTCGAAGGGCAGCCGCCAGGCGTGCGGGGCGATCAGCTGGTGGATCGAGTTGGGTCCCCAGGAGCCGGGCGCGTAGAGGCGTACCGGCGGCGGGTTGTCGAGCAGCGGCTGGGAGATCTTCCAGAGCGTCTCGATGCCCTCGGCGGTGGTGAAGAGGGTGTGGTCGCCGCGCATGGCGTCGTGGATGAGGCGCTCGTACGCCTCCAGGACGCCGGTCGCCGAGCTCGTCTCCTGGGTGGCGAACTGCATGGAGAGCTTCTCCAGCTTCATGCCGGGCCCGGGGCGCTTGCCGTAGAAGGAGAGCGACATCTTCGACTGGTCGGCCAGGTCGAAGGTGAGGTGGTCGGGGCCCTGGGTGCCGGCACCGGAGTTGGACGGGAACATCGTCAGCGGCGGCTCCTTGAACGCGATCGAGATGATCCGCGCCCCTTCGGCGAGCTTCTTGCCGGTGCGCAGGAAGAACGGCACGCCTGCCCAGCGCCAGTTGTCGATGATCACCTTCATCGCGATGAAGGTCTCGGTGTCGGAGTCGTCGGCGACCTCGTTCTTGCCGCGGTAGCCCGAGTATTGGCCACGCACCACGTTGCGCGGGTCGAGCGGCTGGATCGAGCGGAAGACCTTGTTCTTCTCCTCGCCGATCGGGTCGGGGGCCAGCGAGGTCGGCGGCTCCATCGCCATGAACGCCAGCACCTGCATCAGGTGGGTGACGACCATGTCGCGGTAGGCGCCGGTGCTCTCGTAGAAGGCGGTGCGGCCCTCGAGACCCAGGGTCTCGGGGATGTCGATCTGGACGTGGTCGATGAAGTTGCGGTTCCAGATCGGCTCGAAGAGACCGTTGGCGAAGCGGAACGCGAGGATGTTCTGCGCGGCCTCCTTGCCGAGGAAGTGGTCGATCCGGAAGATCTGCTCCTCGGTGAAGACCTCGTGGATCTTCGCGTTGAGCTCCTTGGCCGACTCCAGGTCGGTGCCGAAGGGCTTCTCCATGATGATCCGGGCGCGCTCGACGAGGTCGGCCTCCTCGAGCTGGCGGATCACGTCCTGGGCGGCCTTGGGCGGCACGCTGAGGTAGTGGAGGCGGCGTACGTCGTTGCCGGCGCCCTGCAGCTTCTTCTCGGCGAGCTTCACCGCGTCTGCGAGCGCGTGCGGGCCCTCCTTGGTCGAGACGTAGGAGATCATCTCGCCGAAGGTCTGCCACCGCGCGTCGGTGATGTCGCCCTTGCCGAACTCCTCACAGGCGTCGCGCGCGAAGGCTACGAAGTCCTCGTCGGCCATCTCCTCGAGGGAGGTGCCGACGATCTGAGCGTCCGTCATCAGCCCGGCTTCGTGGAGCCGGAGCAGGCCGGGCAGGAGCTTGCGGCGCGCCAGATCACCCGTCGCACCGAAGAGCACGATCACATGAGGCAGGGCTTTGTCATCGATGGTCGCCATGATGTCTCCACGGTAGTCCTCGTTTTATGAACGTTCCAATAGACATGGCTCCGATGTCTCGACGTGTCGCCGTCTTTTCACCGGATTGATCACCTGCCGAGGGAAGCACGCACCCGGTCGGCCTTCAACCGGGCCTCAGCGGCCTCCTCGGCGAGGTCGGACCTGACCGTGATCCCGCCGCCCGTGCCGATCCGCCAGGTGTGCCGGTCGTGGGTGGTCAGGGTGCGGATGACGACGCCGAGGTCGGCCGGACCGTCGCCCGAGATCCAGCCGAACGCCCCGGCGTACGCCGCCCGTGGGCCGCCCAGCTCACGCTCGGCACGCTCGATGATCTCCATCGTGCGCAGCTTGGGCGCACCGGTCATCGACCCTGCCGGGAAGAGCCTTCGCAGCGCCTCGACGGTCGTGATCTCCTCGCGCAGACGGCCGCGGACCGTGGTGACCAGCTGGTGCACGCTCGGGTAGGACTCGACCTTCATCAGGTCCGGCACCTCCACCGTCCCGGGCTCGCAGACCATCGCCAGGTCGTTGCGGAGCAGGTCGGTGATCATCAGGTTCTCGCTGCGCAGCTTCGGATCGGTGCGCAGGTGCTCGGCGCTCGCCGCGTCCTCTTCCTCCGTCTCGCCCCGCGGCGTCGTCCCCTTGATCGGCCTCGTCTCGATCGTGCGGTCCTCGTCGATCAGCGCATAGCGCTCCGGGCTCGAGCTCAGCAGCCAGGCTCGGTGATCGGCTACGTCGTGCTGGAGGAAACCTGCGTACGGGGCGGGGTTGATGCTGCGCAGTCGAAGATAGGTCTCCACCGGGTCGGCCTCCGTCTCCACCGTCGTGCGGTAGGTCAGGTTGGCTTCGTAGGTGTCGCCTCTCCTGAGGGCTTCTTGGATCTGGGCGAAGGCTTGGGGGTAGGTGGCGGGCGGGGGTGTGGGATACCCGGTCGACCGGGTATCCCTGGACTGGACGGGCACTGGAACACCCGTCAAGTCCAAGAAGTGCCCGTCAAGCTCATGCTCGATGACCATCAGGTGAGACGGTCGCAGCCAGACCGCGTCGGGGACGTCGGTCGACGGGGCAGCGGGGAGATCGGCGCGGCAGGCGTAGCCGAGGTAGCCGAACCACTGTTCCCCGGCGCCGATCTCGTCCTCGAGCGCCTGCCAGATGTCGTCACCGACGACCTCGGAGCGGCCACCGGCATGGAGCAGCACCTCGCGCCGTGCGGCCGAGTAGGTCAGCGAGACGTCGTCGTCATCGAGCCAGCCGATCAGCGACCGGGTTCCGGACCAGTCCCGCGCACCTCCACCGTCGAGCCAGACGCAGCGGGGGTGGGCGGCGGCGACCTCGGCGAAGAGCTCCTCGGCGCTCGTCACTGGCCCGCTACCGACGTGCTCAGGAACCGCGCGATCATCGCCGTGCCGTGCTGCGAGAGCACAGACTCGGGGTGGAACTGAACGCCTTCGAGCGGCAGCGAGCGGTGGCGTACGCCCATCACCACGCCGTCCTCGGACCGCGCCGTCACCTCCAGGTCATCGGGCACCGAGACCGCCGCCAGCGAGTGGTACCGGACGGCTGCGAGCGGGGAGGGGAGGCCGGCGAAGACCCCGCGACCGTCGTGGGTCACCTGTGCGACCTCACCGTGCGCGGGCTCGATGCGGTCGACGACGCCGCCGTAGGCGGTGACCAGCCCCTGCATCCCCAGACAGACGCCGAGGACGGGCCGGTCCCCGGCCAGGAGTACGTCACGCCCGACTGCGAAGTCCGCCGGGTCGGCCGGGTGGCCGGGGCCGGGCGAGAGCACCACGTGGGTGTAGCCAGCGAGCTCGCCGACCTTCACCTCGTCGTGCTCGACGACGTCCGGAAGGACACCGCTGACCTGGGCGATCATGTGGACGAGGCTCCACACGTAGGAGTCGTGGTGGTCGACCACCACCACGTCGCTCATTCGGCCAGGAGGTCGCTGACGACGTCGTGGATGAGGTCGTAGCCGCGCTCGGTGAGGACCGACTCCGCATGGAACTGGATGCCGGCGTAGTGCGGCCCGGAGATGGCATGGATGTCGCCGGAGACCGGGTCGGCGTCGACCGACACCCCGTCGGGCAGCTCCGTGTCACCGAGCCGGCCCACGAAGGTGTTGTAGAAACCGACCCGCTCGCGCCGCGGCCGCCCGCCGAAGCCGAGACCGACGCGGGTCTGGGTGCCCTGGAAGACGATGTCCTTGTAGTGCAGCCCGATCCCGAGCTGGTGACAGAGCGCCTGATGTCCGAGGCAGACCGCGAGGAACGGCTGCTCCGACTCGAGCAGCGTCGCCACCGCGGCGCGCAGCTTGCCCATCTTCGGGTCCTCGTCGTCACGAGGGTCGCCCGGCCCTGGACCGACGATGACCAGGTCGGCACCCTCGAAGGAACCGTCCTGGTAGTCCTCGTGACGCACCACCGACGAGGTCATGCCGAGCACCCGGAGGACGTGGCGCAGCATGCGTACGAAGTCGTCCTCGCCGTCGAGGATCACCGCGTGCTTGCCGGCGAGGTGCGACGCGGGCTCCTCGTCGGCCTGGTCCGTCAGCCAGAACGACGACAGCCGGCGGTTGCGCGAGGCCAGCGTGAGGAGCAGGTCCTCGTCGTTGACCAGCTCGGAGACGTCCTGGGCGAGCGCCGGCGCTGCCGGCACCAGACCGAAGGCGGAAAGGATGCCGCCGGCCTTGGCGTGCGTCTCGGCGACCTCGTAGGCCGGGTCGGAGTCGCGCACCAGGGTCGCCCCGGCGCTCACCTTCAGCTCGCCGGACAGGGACACGTCGGCGGTGCGGATCACGATCGGGCTGTCCACGGTCGGCGCACCGGACTCGTCACGGCCGAGCAGCGCGAGCGCGGCGCCGTAGTAGCCACGGCCCTCCGGCTCGTACTTCTTGATCAGCCGGCACGCGTTCTCCACCGGCGAGCCGGTGACGGTGGCGGCGTACATCGTGTCGCGCAGGATCTCGCGCGGATCGCGGCCCGAGCGGCCGGCGAGGAGGTACTCGGTATGGATCAGACGTGACATCGGCTTCAGGAACGGGCCGAGCACCTGGCCGCCCTGGTCGCAGATGTCGCACATCATCTTGAGCTCCTCGTCGACCACCATGAAGAGCTCGTAGACCTCCTTCTGATCCGTCAGGAAGTCGGTCAGCTGCCCCTTGAGGTCGTGGGCGATCTTCTCCGGGGTGCCCTCGAGATCCCGCGGCAGGCGGAACGTACCGGAGATCGGGTTCATCCGGACGTCACCGCCGTGGACGCTCACGTGGCGCTCCGGGCTGGCGCCGATCAGATAGCGGTCACCGGTGAAGAAGCAGTAGGTCCAGTACGCCCCGCGCTCGCGCTCCAGCAGCCGGCGCAGCACGGTGAGCGCGCGGGTGTGGTTCCAGTCGTCGAGCTGGGCGCGATAGTGGCGGCCGATCACGAAGTTGGCGCCCTCGCCCTGGCCGATCTCGTCCTCGATGACGGTCTTGACCAGGTCGGCGTAGGTGTCGTCGTCGACGTCGAAGCCGCCGCGGTCGGTGAACTCGACGGGTACGTCGGGCAGCGCCTCGATCACCTCGGCGACCGAGAACTCCCACTCACGCTCCACGTCGACGACCACCAGCGGGGTGCCGTCGTCGTGGGCCTCGAAGCCCCGCTCGGCGACCTGCCGGAACGGCACCGCGAGCAGCCGGTCGGCGACCTTCCCGGGCTCCGGCGTCCCCTCCTCGAGAGGTACGTCGAGCAGCGACTCCACCTCGGACCGCGTGCCCGCCAGCATGCCGACCGTGTCCCGATCACCCGCCCTCGACGAGCGCCGGATGATCGCCCACGCCTCGTGTCCCGTGATCTCCTCGATCGCGGTCGTGGCAGGGCTTTGGCTCGTCATGGGACGAGCCTAATCCGCGCGCCCGCGTGCGGCCGATTCGATTCGGATCGTGGGCTCCGGGCCGCTACCACCCCCGAGCCCTCTGTCGGCTGTCCCCTCCTCCGGGCACTGCACTAGCCGATGACACTTTGTGAACGGTTCACAAAGTGTCATCGGCTTCTCAAGTCCCTGGCGGGAGCCCCTGGCTAGGCTGCCCGGGTGGGTGTCAACGATCTGAGCAACGACGAGTTCGAGCGTCTCTACGGGCCCTGGGCGACCCACACCCCGGCCGACGTGGCGGAGCTGTTCGAGGGCTATCCCGGCACCTGGTGGATCGCCGGCGATCTGGACCCGCGAGAGTGCGCAGAGCCCGTGGGAGTACGACCTGCTGCTCTCCCCGGGGTCGGCCCGCCTCTGGGAGTACCGTCGCGACCCGTCGATCCGGATGCCGATGCACGATGCGCTCTGGGAGCTCGACGGCGTGCGCTACCTGCAGCCCGAGATCCAGCTGCTCTACAAGGCGCCGGGCCTACGCCCGAAGGACCAGGTCGACTTCGACAACACGATCCCGCTGCTCGACGATCGCAGCCTCCGCTGGCTGCGACAAGCCCTCGCGCAGACCCTCCCCGACCACCCCTGGATCACCACCCTCTGACCGCGTCGGTCTCGACACGCCCGACCAGCGAGGACCACCCGACCCCCGCTGGTCGAGCCCCGCGAGCGCCAGCGAGCGGGTGTCGAGACCAACACGGTCCCGTCGACGCTCGATGAGGCTGTGTTGGTCTCGACACGCTCGGCCGCAGGCGGCCTCCCGGCTCGACCAGCGTGCGGACGGGTCAGGAGACGGTCGTGAGGAGCTGGGTGGCGCGAGTGAGGACGACGTAGAGGGTGGCGCGGCCGGTGGCCGACTCCTGCTCGATCTCGTCGGGGCTGACCACGACGATGCCGTCGAACTCGAGGCCCTTGGTGTCCAGGCCGGTGAGTACGACGATGCGGTCCTCGCCCGAGGGGACGGCATCCGGGGAGGCTGCGGACGCAGCAGCAGACGGCGCGTCGGCGGCGAACTCCGACCACGAGGCCAGCCACGAGTTGACCTCGGAGCGGCGCGCGACCGGGACCACGATGCCGACGGTGCCGCCGACCTGCGACGCGATCTCGCCGACCGCCTCGCGGGTGGCCTTCTCCAGGTCGACCGCGTGCTCGATGACCCGCGGCTCGACACCGGTGGAGCGGACCGCGGTGGGCAGGTCGGCGTCGAGCCCGACGCGCTCGGCGTAGGCAGCGGCGAAGGCGTAGATCTCGGCCGAGTTGCGGTAGTTGGTCGAGAGGTGGAACGCGTGGACCGGCTTGCCCTCCAGCGCCTTGGCCCGCGCCTCCTCCGCCTCCGACGGCACCGGCCACGAGGACTGAGCCGGGTCGCCGACGATGGTCCAGGAGGCCGTACGTCCTCGGCGGCCGACCATCCGCCACTGCATCGGGGTGAGGTCCTGGGCCTCGTCGATGAGGATGTGGGCGAACGGGTCGTCGTCGATGCGGTAGGTCGGCGGCCGCCAGCCGCGGCCCGACGCGAACTCGCGGTCGGAGGCGGTCATCAGCTCCGCGATGTCGATGCCGCTGTGGTCGGCGTCGCGCTCGTCGGCGGCCTGCTCGGGGATGTCGCCGATCGCGTAGCGGAGCTCGTCGAGCAGCGGGATGTCCTCGATCGCCAGGTCGGCGTCGGTCAGCCCCCTGCCAGCCCACGACTTGAGGAGCAGCTGCTGCTCGTCGTGGGACAGGACTCCCTCGGAGACCCGAGCGAGGAACTCGGGCTCGCGCAGCCAGCCGAGCACCTCGCGCGCCTCCAGCGCCGGCCACCAGGCCGCGGCGAACTCGAGGAAGTCCGGGTTGTCGAGCATCTCGTCGTTGAAGACCTCGCGACCCCGCTCGCGGCCGCGCTCGCCGCGTACCTGCCGCCAGAGGATGTCGAGGAGCATCTGAGGTACGCGGCGCAGCTGCTGGTTGCGCCGGCCCTGGCTCATCAGCTGACGGCGCAGCTCACCGAGCCGCTTGCCGTCCAGCCGCAGCGAGTCGTCGCGGTAGAAGACCTTGAACTCGCGCGGCGAGCCTGGCGCCTGCTGGCGCGCGGCGCGACGCAGCACCTCGGCCATCCGCGCCGAGCCCTTCACGTCGGCGACGGCCGGGTCGTTGTGCCAGGTGGCGCGTACGCCGTCGACGACCTCGCCCAGCGACCGCAGCGCCACCGCGGTCTCCCCGAGCGAGGGCAGGACCCGCTCGATGTAGCGCATGAAGACGCCCGACGGACCCACGATGAGCACACCGCCGGACTCGTAGCGGCGGCGCTCGGTGTAGAGCAGGTAGGCCGCACGGTGGAGCGCGACGACGGTCTTGCCGACGCCGGGGCCACCGGAGATGGTGGTGACGCCCTTGCCGGGCGCACGGATCGCCTTGTCCTGCTCGGCCTGGATGGTCGCGACGATGGAGTGCATCGTGCGGTCGCGCGCGCGGCTGAGCTGCGCGATGAGCGCACCCTCGCCGACGATCGGCAGGTCGGCGCCGGAGCGCTCGAGCGCGTCGGCGTCGAGCAGCTCGTCCTCGACACCGATGACGTTCTGGCCCTCGGAGCGGAGCACCCGGCGCCTGATCACGGAGCGCGGCTCGACCGCGGTCGCCTGGTAGAAGACCGCGGCGGCTGGCGCTCGCCAGTCGATCAGCAGCGAGTCGCGCTGGGCGTCGCGCAGGCCGATCCGGCCGACGTAGCGCGGCTCCGCGTCGACCTCGGGGTCGAGGTCGAGCCGGCCGAAGACCAGCCCCTCGTGGGCAGCATCGAGCTGCGCGATGCGACGCGCAGCCTGGTAGGCGAACGCGTCGCGCTCGACCAGACCACCCTCGTGCCCCAGACGCCCGCGGTCGCGGCCCTCGTCAGCCAGCTCCTGGGCAGCGCGCGCCGACTCCCCCAGCTGGAGGTAGACACGATCTACGAAACTCTGCTCCTGAGCGATCTCGTGCTCAGCCAGCTTGTCGTTCAACTGGACGTTCCCCCGTCAGAAGTTCCACACCCCGCCGTGCGCCCCCCATGGCGCACGGCAAGGAGACAACTCTACCCCCGACGTGCGGTTATGGGCACACGGGTGCCATCAGTCGACCGGCCCAGCGGACCGGCTGCCCGCCGACCCAACCCTCGACGTGGTCGATGACCCCGAGGTCGATCTCGATCGTTCCGTCGGCGGGGACCCCGCTCTGCGCCTCCCGGAGTCGATTCGGCTGCGCTGCCTGTTTCCGGCCGCTACTTCTTCCGGGTCAGGAAGGCCGTCATCGCCTCACGGGCCTCGTCGGAGCCGAAGAGGCGAGCGGAGAGGGAGGCCATCTCCTCGCCACCGGCGTCGATGTGCTCGACCAGGCCACGCACCATCAGGCGCTTGGTCTCGCGCAGGCCCTGGGGCGATCCCTTGACCAGCGAGGAGGTGATGGCGGCGACCTCGTCGTCGAGGGAGTCGGCCGGGACGGCGGCGGTGAGGATGCCGATGCGGGCGGCCTCGGCGGCGTCGAACTTCTCGCCGGTGAGGAAGTAGCGCGACGCCGCGCGCGAGTCGATCCGGGGCAGGATCGAGAGCGAGATCGCCGCGGGGGCGAGGCCGAGGCGGACCTCGGTGAGCGCGAACGAGACGGTGTCGGCGGCGACCGCGACGTCGGCGGCGGCGACCAGGCCGAGGCCCCCGGCGCGTACCGGACCCTGCACCTTCGCCACCACGGGCTTGGTCAGGGCGACGATGGTGCGCTGGAGACGGACGATCCCGCGGGTGCCCTCCTCCATCGGCACGGTCGCGGCTTCGGAGAGGTCGGCACCGGAGCAGAAGACGGTGCCGGTCGCCTGGAGCACGACGGCCTTCACGTCGGCGTCCTTGTCGGCGGAGTGCAGGGCGTCGAAGAGCTCGGTGACCAGCTGGCTCGAGAGCGCGTTGCGGTTGTGCGGCGAGTCGAGGGTGATCGTGGCGACGCCGTCGGCGACGTCGAGGTGGACGAGCTCAGCGGGGGTTTGCGCTTCAGTCATGGACCAAACCCTACGGTGGTTGACTGGTGGTGTGGACCGGGTCCGCGATGCATTCGCCGCGATCCCCCGGGACGGCTTCCTGCCTCCGGAGGAGCGCACCTACGCGGGCTTCGACCAGCCGCTCCCGATCGGCCGCGGACAGACCAACTCGCAGCCGCGCACGGTCGCCGACATGCTGCATCTGCTCGAGGTCCGACCGGGCGACGAGGTGCTCGACGTCGGCTCCGGGTCGGGCTGGACGACCGCGCTGCTCGCCCACCTGACCGGCCCCGAGGGCAGCGTCGTCGGGGTCGAGCTGGAACCGTCCCTCGTACGCTTCGGCCGCCACAACCTGGCAGCGACCGGGCAGCCCTGGGCACGCATCGAGAAGGCGAGGAACGGCGTCCTCGGGTGGCCCAAGAAGGCTCCGTACGACCGCATCCTCGTCTCCGCGGAGGCAGAGGCGATGCCGCGGGAACTGGTGGAGCAGCTGGCCGCGCCCGGCCAGATGGTGATCCCGGTCGCCGGGATGATGATGCTGGTCGAGCGCTCCGCGACCGGGCAGGCGCGACTCAGCAGCCACGGCTGGTATCGCTTCGTACCGCTGCGCCGGAAGGCTTAGGGCTTCGCCTGTCTCGCAGGTCTCGTCCGCTTCGTCTCCTTCGCCGGCTCAGGCTGCTTCGGCTCCTCGTCGGGATGAGGCAGTGCGCGCAGCTTGCCCGGCGGCACCGGGGGCGGTGGCTTGGTCGGCGGCAGCGGCCGGCTGAACTCGTCACGCCGACGGATCTGCCGCGCGGTCTTGCGCAGCCAGGACGGGTCCATGACGATCTCGTGGGTGTCGCCGTCGGGCCCGTCGAAGCTGACCGCGACGGTCTCGAAGCCCTTGTGGCGCTGCATCAGCGCATAGCTGGCGTACGCCCGCCGGTCGGCCTCGGTGAGGAGGACGTCGTCGGTGAAGAGGGTGAGCAGCGCGCGCGGCCACAGGTGGCGGGAGTAGACGACGTTGACCTCGATCGAGATCACCACCATCAGCGCGGCGATGTAGAGGAAGGCGACCAGACCGAGGACCAGGGCGAAGGTCTGGTTCATCCCGTTGGTGGCGGCGAGCACGTGCTGGACGAACTCGGCGCCGAAGTACTGCAGCACCTGCCACAGCAGCGCGAACGTGAACGCGCCGGGCAGGGCGTGGGAGAGCGCGTGATCGCGAGTCGTGGCCATCCGGAAGACGACGCACAGCATGCCGGTGACGATGCCGACCGTGCCGAGGATGACCAGCCAGTAGCCGACGTCGACCGCCTTGAACCCGAGGAAGTCGGTGCGGCTCAGCACCAGCGAGAGCGAGGTGACCGAGAGGATCGCCAGGCCGCCGGTGGCGAGCATCAGCAGCGACCGCACCCGCAGCAGGATCGGGTTGGGACGGCTGTTGCGCGGCACCGACCACGCGGTGTTGACGGCGTTCTGCATCGACAGACCGAGGCCGAGCGCACCGTAGAGGGCCGCCAGACCACCGACGATGATCGCGCTGGTCGACCCGGTCAGCTCCTTGCGGCCGAGCTGGTCACCGATGATCGGGAACTGCGCCAGCGCGGTGTCGAGCACCGCCTCCTGCAGCTTCGGGTCGCCCTCGAGCACGAAGCCGAGGATCGAGGAGGCGAGCAGCAGGATCGGGAAGACCGCGACGAAGGCGTAATAGGTGATGATGGCCGCCAGGTTGTTGCCCTGGTCCTCGTAGAACTTGTAGATGACGGCCAGCGGGAACGCCACCGGCGGGAACCGGCGCTGAGCCCGATCCATCGCCTTCGCTGCTCCAGCCACAAGGGTCAGGCTAACCCCTGCCCGACCCGATAGATTGAACGTCGGTCAGGTCAGCAGGTCACCACACTCGAGGAGATGACCCCCCAGATGTCCAACTTCGGCCCGCCCTCGGGCCCCCCGCCCGGTCCCCCGACCGGGCCGCCTCCAGGTGCACCGCAGGGCCCGCCGCAGGGCCCCCCGCCGGGCACGAGCCAGCAGCCCCAGTCGCCGCCCTGGGCACAGCAGGCGTACGTCCCCAGCGGCCCGCCGCTCGCGACCTGGGGCCGCCGGGCGTGCGCTGCCCTGATCGACGCGGCGCTGCTGGTGCCGTTCTACCTGGTCGCCGGCGTCGGTGGCGGGCTGGCGCAGGAGTCGGGCTTCTTCGTGACCGCCTTCGGCCTCCTGGTCACCCTGGTCGGCTGGGTCGGTCTCGTCGGTTTCGCGGTGTGGAACCACGTGCTCAAGCAGGGCCGCACGGGCTACACCCTCGGCAAGTCGGTCATCGGGATCAAGCTGGTCAAGCAGGATTCCTCAGCCGTGCTCGGCGCTCCGACGGCGCTGGTCCGTCAGCTGCTCCACGTGCTCGACGGCTTCTGCTTCGTCGGCTACCTGTGGCCGCTGCTGGACGACAAGCGGCAGACCTTCGCCGACAAGATCATCAGCACCCTGGTCGTCGTCGAGCCGCGCTCCTAGACCCGGACGGCACGGGCGTGTGCGCTTACTTTTGCGCCGCGATGTGGCCATACTCCCCCCATGTCTAACTACGGCCCGCCTCCCGGCGCCCCGCAGGACCCCTCCGGTCAGCCCACACCCCCGCCCCCGCCCGCGCCGCCTGCCTACGGTCAGCCCAGCGCACCGCCGCCTCCCGCTCAGGGCTATGGCGCAGCTCCCGGTGGCTACGGCACGGTGCCGGCCGGCTACGGCGCCCCGACCCCGCCGTACGCCTCCTGGGGCTCGCGCGTCGGTGCCGCGATCATCGACGGCCTGTGCGGTGCCGTGGCGATGATCCCGTTCTGGGTCGGCTACGGCCTCTTCATCGGCGGCGCCGCCGCGGGCAGCTCGGAGTACGACCCGGTGACCGGCGTGTACACCCCCGGTGAGCCCAACGGAGCGCTGCTGGCCATCGGCGGGATCCTCGCGTTCCTCGGCTTCCTGCTCGGCCTCGCGTTCCTCTTCTGGAACTACGGCCTGAAGCAGGGCAAGACCGGCTACTCGATCGGCAAGGGCGTCCTCGGCATCAAGGTCGTCAAGGAGGCCGACGGCCAGGTCCTCGGCACCTGGTTCTCGATCGGGCGGTTCTTCGTCCACTACCTCGACCAGCTCCCCTGCTACCTCGGCTACCTGTGGCCGCTGTGGGACGACAAGCGGCAGACCTTCGCCGACAAGATCCTCAGCACCATCGTGGTCAACGAGCCGAAGCAGTAACAGGGAAAGACGTACGAACAGGGCCGGTCGCGAGCGCGACCGGCCCTGTCTCGTGGGGGTCTCGACAAGCTCGACCACCGGCGATCAGTAGGACTTGGGGAGTCCCAGGGTGTGCATGGCGATGTAGTTGAGGATCATCTCCCGGCTGACCGGGGCGATCCGGCCGAGCCGGGCGGCGACCAGCTGGTTGGCCAGCCCGTACTCCACCGTCAGGCCGTTGCCGCCGTGGGTGTGGACCGCGACGTCGGTGGCGTTGCAGGCGACCTCGCCGGCGGCGTACTTGGCCATGTTGGCGTACTCGCCGGCACCGGCGTCGTCACCGGCGTCGTAGAGCGCGGCGGCCTTCTGCCAGAGCAGGCGGGCCTGCTCGAGCTCGATCTTCACCTTCGCGAGCGGGTGCGCGATGCCTTGGTGGGAGCCGATCGGGGCGTCCTTCCAGACCGACCGGGTCGAGGCGTACTCGACCGCCTTCCCGAGCGCGTAGCGCGCCATCCCGGCCGAGAGGGCGGCGCCCATGATCCGCTCGGGGTTGAGGCCGGCGAAGAGCTGCCAGATGCCGCCGTCCTCGTCGCCGACGAGGGCGTCCGCGGGGAGGCGTACGTCGTCGATGAAGAGGGTGAACTGCTTCTCCGGCGCCTCCCAGGCCATCGGGATCACCTGCTTGGTGAAGCCCTCGGAGTCGGTCGGCACCACGAAGAGGGCCGGCTTGAGCTTCCCGGTCTTGGCGTCCTCCGTGCGGGCGACGATGAGGACCGAGTCGGCCTCGTCGACACCGGAGATGAACGTCTTCTGACCGTTCAGCACCCAGCTGTCGCCGTCACGCTTGGCGGTGGTGGTGATCTTGTGGGAGTTGGAGCCGGCGTCGGCCTCGGTGATGCCGAAGGCCATCAGCAGCGACCCGTCGGCGATCGACGGCAGCCAGCGCTTCTTCTGCTCCTCGGTGCCGCAGCGGCCGATGATGCTGCCGCAGATCGCCGGGCTGACGACCATCATCAGCAGCGGCGCGCCTGCGGTCGCGGCCTCCTCGAGCACGGCGGCGAGGTCGCTCATGCCGCCGCCACCGCCGCCGTACTCCTCGGCGATGTTGACGCCGAGGAACCCGTTGCGGCCCATCTCGAGCCACATCTCGGTCATCTTGCCGCCCTCGCGGGCCTGCTTGGCGACGAAGTCGTGACCGTATTTCCCGGCCAGCTTCGCCACCGCCTCGCGCAGCGCGATCCGCTCCTCGGGCTCGGTGAACGGGCTTGGCGCAGTGGGGTTGCTCATGCTGTTTCCTCCTTGGTGGTCTCGACAGGCTCGACCACCGACTCGACCGACTCGACCACCGCGAGCACCTCGTCGGCGGCGACCTGGTCTCCGGGCTTGACGTTGATCTGGGTGAGTACGCCGTCGGTCGGCGCGGTCACGGTGTGCTGCATCTTCATCGCCTCGAGCACCAGCAGCGGCTGGCCCTCGGTGACGTCCTGGTCGATCTCGGCCAGCACGCTGATGACGGAGCCCGGCATCGGCGCCAGCAGGCTTCCGGGCTGCGTCTGCAGGGCCGGGTCGGTGAACCGCGGCCGACGCTTCAGCGCGGTGTGGCCGAAGGCCGAGTCGACGTCGACGCTCGCGCCGTCGATGGAGACGGTGTAGCCGGTGCGCAGCCCGTCCTTCTCGAGGACGACGGTGTCCCGGCCGGAGCCGTCCCCGGTGGCGGAGACGACCTCGAAGCCCTCGACGGCCTGACCCTCGATGACATAGCCGTCACGGGTGCCACGCCACTCCACCACGATGCCGTCCTCGGAGCCGTCCTCGAAGACGGTCCGCTGCGGCTGGTTGGGGACGTTGCGCCAGGCGACCGGGATGCCCGGTCGGCGGGTGCGCTCGGCGAGGGCGATCGCTGCCGCGACGGGAGCACCGGGGTCCTCCGTCGTCGAAAGAAATGCCTCTTTCGCGAGCAAGGAGGTGGTGACCTCGCCGCTGCGGAACGCGTCGGAGCCGAGGATGCCGATCAGCTGCTCCCGGTTGGTCACCAGCCCGTGGATCCTGGCCGTACGCAGCACCGAGCTCAGCCGCCGGATCGCCGCGTCGCGCGTGGGCGCGTGCACGATCACCTTGGCCAGCATCGCGTCGTAGAAGGTGCTGACCTCCGAGCCGGAGGTGTAACCGGCATCAATCCGAGCGTCGCCGGAGAACTCCAGCGCAGTCAGCGTCCCCGACTGCGGCTGGTAGTCCGCCGTCGGATCCTCCGCATACAACCGCACCTCGATCGCATGTCCGTCAACGGAGGTCGAGCCTGTCGAGACCCCGCCCAGCGCACCAACCCCGTTTTCAGCCACAGCGACCTGCAGCTCCACGAGATCCACCCCGTGCACCAGCTCGGTCACCGGGTGCTCGACCTGCAGCCGGGTGTTCATCTCCAGGAACCAGAACCGCTCCGAAGCAGCGTCGTAGAGGAACTCGACGGTCCCCGCCCCTCGATAGTCGATCGCCGCGGCGGCGTTGCGGGCCGCCTCGTGCAGCGCGGACCGGACCGAGTCCGGCAGCAGCGGAGCCGGCGACTCCTCGACGACCTTCTGGTGACGGCGCTGCACCGAGCAGTCCCGCTCACCGAAGACGGCGACGTTGCCGGCACCGTCACCGACGACCTGGACCTCGACGTGACGGCCGGCTTCGACGTACGGCTCGACGAAGACGGTGCCGTCGCCGAAGGCCGACTTGGCCTCGGCCTCGGCGGCGGCGACCTCGGCTTCGAGCGCGTCGAGGGTGCGGACGATCCGCATCCCTCGCCCACCACCGCCGGCGGAGGCCTTGACCAGCAGCGGCAGGTCGGACTCGGCCGGGGAGGCGGGCGCCTCGAGCACCGGTACGCCGGCGGAGGCCATGATCTTCTTGGCCTCGATCTTGGAGCCCATCTTCTCGATCGACTCCGGAGCCGGACCGATCCAGGTCAGACCGGCCGCCTCGACGGCGCGGGCGAAGTCGGCGTTCTCCGAGAGGAACCCGTAGCCCGGGTGGATCGCGTCGGCACCGGCCACCTTCGCCGCCTCGATGACGAGGGCGGAGCGGAGGTAGGTGTCCGCGGGCGCGTTGCCGGGGAGGCGTACGGCGTGGTCGGCCTCCGCCACGAACGGCAGGTCGGCGTCGGCGTCGGAGTGGACCGCGACGGTCTCGATGCCGAGCTTGCGGGCGGTACGGAAGACGCGGGAGGCGATCTCGGCGCGGTTCGCGACCAGAATTCGGTTGATCATGAGCATTTCCTTTCGCTGGTCGAGCCGCCGGAGCCGCAAGGCGGAGGCGCGTCGAGACCAACAGAGTCGACTGTGTTGGTCTCGACACCGCTCGCTGCGCTCGCGGGCTCGACCGACGGGGGCTGGTCACACACGGAAGACGCCAAAGTTCATCGCCCCCTCGATCTCCTGAGTCGCGATGGCGGAGAGGCAGAGGCCGAGGACGGTGCGGGTGTCGCGCGGGTCGATGACCCCGTCGTCATAGCCGAGACCGCTCAGGAAGAACGGCAGCGACTGCTCCTCGACCATCCCCTCGACCATGTCCTTGACGCCCTTGAACCCCTCGGCGTCGAAGACCTCGCCCTTCTTCTCGGCGGACTCGCGCGCGACGATCTCCATCACGCCGGCCAGCTGCTGCGGTCCCATGACCGCGGACTTGGCGGACGGCCAGGTGAAGAGGAAGCGGGGGTCGTACGCCCGGCCGTTCATGCCGTAGTTGCCGGCTCCGTAGCTCGCGCCCATGATCACGGTCAGGTGCGGCACGGTGGAGTTGGAGACCGCGTTGATCATCAGCGCACCGTGCTTGATGATGCCGCCCTGCTCGTACTCCGTGCCGACCATGTAGCCGGTGGTGTTGTGCAGGAACAGCAGCGGGGTGTCCTTCTGGTTGGCGAGCTGGATGAACTGCGCCGCCTTCTGGGCCTCCTCGCTCATCAGGACGCCGCGGGCGTTGGCGAGGATGCCGATCTCGCGGCCGTGCAGCCGCGCCCAGCCGACGCAGAGCGAGGTGCCGTAGAGCGGTTTGAACTCGTCGAAGGCCTGATCGCCGTTCGTGTTCCCCGGGCCGACGCCGTCGACGATCCGCAGGATCGCCTCGCGCGGGTCGAACGGCTCCTTGAGGTCGGTCGGGATCAGGTCGAGCAGACCGTCGGGGTCGAGGTCGGGCTCGTGGAACGGCTTCGGCTCGGGGCCGCGCTTGCGCCAGTTGAGGCGGGCGACGACGCGGCGCGCCTGCCGGATGGCGTCGTGCTCGTCGACGGCGAGGAAGTCGGAGGAGCCGGAGATGCGCGAGTGCATCTCGGCACCGCCCAGCGACTCGTCGTCGGTGTCCTCACCGGTCGCCATCTTCACCAGGGGCGGGCCGGCCAGGAAGACCTTCGCCTGCTCCTTGACCATGATCACGTAGTCGCTCATGCCGGGGACGTACGCACCACCCGCTGTGGAGTTGCCGAAGACGACCGAGATGCTCGGCTGCTTGCGGGCGGAGGCCCGGGTGAGGTCCCGGAAGCCCTTGCCGCCCGGGATGAAGATGTCCTTCTGGGTGGGCAGGTCGGCGCCGCCGGACTCGGTCAGGTTGATCGTCGGCAGGCCGTTCTTCTCGGCGATCTCGGCCGCACGGAACGAGCGCTTGAGGGAGTAGGGGTTGAGCGCCCCGCCCTTCACCGTCGGGTCGTTGGCGACGATCATGCACTCGACACCCTCGACCACACCGATGCCGGTGATGATCGACCCACCGACCGGGAAGTCGCTGCCCCAGCCGATCAGCGGCTGGGTCTCCAGGAACGGGCTGCCCTCGTCGAGCAGCAGCTCGATCCGCTCGCGCGCGAGCAGCTTGCCGCGGGCCTGGTGGCGCTGGATGTACTTCTCGCCACCGCCGGCGGCGGCCTTCGCGTGCTCGGCGTCGAGCGCCGCGATCTTCTCCAGCATCGCGCTGCGGCGATCCTGGGGCTCGGGCTGGGCGGCGTTGTCGAGACCCTCTTCGGTAACGGTCATCGGTCCAGTCCCAACAGCTTGGCGGCCAGGTCGGTCATCACTTCGGTGGCTCCTCCTCCGATCGGCAGGATCCGGGCGTCGCGGTAGTGCCGCTCCACCTCGGTCCCGTGCATGTATCCCGTCCCGCCGTGGAGCTGGACGGCCTGGTCGACGACCCAGGTGCAGGCCTCGACCGCTGTCTGCTTGGCGAGCGCGGCGCCGGCGATCGTCGCCGGGTTGGTCCCCTCGCGGTCGTACTGCGCGACCACGGAGTGGGTGTATGCCTTGGCCGCCTCGACCTGTCGGTGCATCTCGACGAGCTTGTGGCGGACCACCTGACGCTTGATCAGGGGCTCGCCGAAGGTCGCACGCTGGCGGCAGTAGTCGGCGGTGAGCTGGAGGCAGCGCGCGGCGGTGCCGTAGCCCTGCACGGCCAGCGCGATCCGCTCGGTCACGAGGGCCTCGGCGATGTAGATGAAGGCGGCGTTCTCCTCACCGACGAGGTTCGTCGCCGGGACGCGCGCATCCTGGAAGGCGAGCTCGGCGGTGTCGGAGCAGTGCCAGCCCATCTTGGCGAGCTTGCGGGTGACCGTGAAGCCAGGGGTGTCCTTGTCGATCACGAGCAGGCTGATGCCGCCGGCGCCCGGGCCGCCGGTGCGTACGGCGGTGGTGACGAAGTCGGCGCGGCAGCCGCTGGTGATGAACGTCTTCGAGCCGTTGACGACGAACTCGTCGCCGTCGCGGACCGCGGTGGTGCGCAGGTGGGCGACGTCGGAGCCCCCGTCGGGCTCGGTGATCGCCAGCGAGCCGATCTTGTCGCCGGCCAGGGTCGGCCGGACGTAGCGGTCGACGAGCTCGGCGGAGCCGTGGTTGGCGATGTGCGGCAGCGCGATCCCGTGGGTGAACAGGCCGGCGAGCAGGCCGGAGGAGGCGCCCTCGGACATCATCCCCTCGGAGGCGGCGACCGTCTCGGCGAGACCGCCGCCCTCGCCGCCGACCTCCTCGCGGAAGCCGATCCCGAAGAGGCCCTGCTTGGCGGCAGCCTTGTGGAGCTCCCGCGGGATCTCCTGGTTGTCTTCCCATTCCTGCAGGTCAGGGGCTACTTCCCGGCGGGCGAACTCGGCGCCCAGCTGGAACAGATCCTCGATCACAGAAGTCCTTCCTCGATGTCCACGTATCGGCTCCGGGCCCACTCGCCCAGGCCCTTCGCCTGCGGGTCGAACCGGGTCGAGGCGGCCACGCCCTCACCGAGCAGACCGTGGATGACGATGTTCACGCCGCGCAGGTGCGGGAGCGGCGTGATGTCGATGTCGAGCTCCTCGGCCTCGGGCAGCAGCTCCTTCACCCACTGCGGGGTCACCGTCGCGAGCAGCCAGTCGACCGCCGCGTCCGGCTTGCCCTGGGGCACCCAGAGCCCGAGGTTGGCGTCGCCGCCCTTGTCCCCGGAGCGCGCGTAGACCAGCTCACCCAGCTCCCGCCGAACCGTCACTCCCGTCGGCCGAGGCGTCACCGCGGGTGACGTCTGGGCCGGCACAGCTGACGCTTCGGCGTAGGCGAGCGGGGCCGGGACCTCGTAGGTCGAGCCGTCGGGCAGGTGGACGGTCTCCGGGGCGCGGTCGCGCCGGACGTAGGCAGCCTTGTAGACGCCGAACGGAGACGGCCGTCCCGGAGGCGCGGTGACGTGGAAGCCCGGGTAGGAGGCGAGCGCCAGCTCGATGGCCGGGGCGGTGAGGGCACGACCGACGGCGTCGGCGTCGGCGGCACGCGCGCTGAGACGCAGGATGCAGGCCGCTCCCTCCTCGGTCGGCGAGTCGGGCGCAGGGATGCGGTAGGTCGACCAGGTGTAGTCGGGCCCGATCGGCAGCTCGGCGTCGAGCTGGTCGCGCAGCCAGGTGGCCTTGGCGTCGATGTCGCGGCCGGTGAGGACGAACTCGGCGGAGTTGCGGTAGCCGCCGAGCGAGTTCACCGCGACCTTGAGCGTCTCCGGCGGCGGGGTGCCGGTGACGCCGGTGATCGCGACCCGGTCCACGCCGACCTCCTCGAGACGGATCGAGGTGAGGTCGGTGGTGACGTCGGGACCGAGGTAGAGCGGGCCCTGGATCTCGTAGAGCAGCTGGGCGGTGACCGTGTCGACTGTGACGGTGCCGCCGGTCTCGTCCTGCTTGGTGATGACCGAGGACCCGTCGGCCTCGATCTCGGCGACCGGGAAGCCCAACGGACGGGACCGGGCCGGCGGCGACATGGTCAGGAAGCCGGAGAAGTTGCCGCCGGTGGCCTGGGTGCCGCACTCGATCACGTGGCCGGCGACCACGGCGCCGGCGAGCTCGTCGTAGGAGTCGCGCTTCCAGCCGTGGTGGGCGATCGCCGGTCCGACGACGACCGACGCATCGGTCACCCGGCCGGTGACGACGATGTCGGCACCGGCCTCGAGCGCGTGCGCGATGCCGAAGGCGCCGAGGTAGGCGTTGGCGGTCAGCGCGTCGGGGTGGGAGTCGAGACGACCGCGGAGGTCGTCGCCGTCGACGTAGGCGACCTTGGCGCTGGTGCCGAGCGCCTCGATCGCCTTCGCGAGCCCGGCGGGGTTGAGACCGCCAGCGTTGGAGACGATCTTGACGTCGCGCTGCAGCGCGAGGTCGAGGCAGTCGGTGAGCTGGCGCAGGAAGGTCTTGGCGTATCCGGTCGTCGGGTCCTTGAGGCTGTCCTTGCCGAGGATGAGCATGGTGAGCTCGGCGAGGTAGTCGCCGGTGAGCACGTCGAGCCGGCCGCCCTCGAGCATGTCGCGCATCGCCGAGAAGCGGTCACCGTAGAAGCCGGAGCAGTTGCCGATCGTGATCATCGCTCGGCCCCCTCGGCAGCGCGGCCGGAGCCGGCCGGTCCGGCGAACGCCTGGGCGATCGTCAGCCACTTCTCGGCGTCGGCACCGGTGGTCTCCAGCGCGGTGTCGTCGCGGTGGATGCGCTGGGTGACGAGCCGGGCGAAGTCGTACGCCGGGCCGCGGACGCTCTGCGCGGCGTCCTCCGGACCCCACGTCCACTGCTCGCCGGAGGGGGCGGTGAGCTCGACCCGGAACGGCTCGGCCGGCGGGGTCAGCTCGTGGACCCCGAAGGAGTAGTCGCGGGTGCGGTTGCCGAGGTGACAGACGTGCTTGATGCGGTCGGTCGGCTCGTAGGCGAGACCGAGACCCTCACGCACGTCCAGGCCGTGGGCCCAGGTCTCCATGAAGCGCGCGGTCGCCATCGACGCCGGCGACATCGGCGGCCCGAACCAGGGCAGCTTCTGGCCGTGGGGGACGTTGGCGAGCGCCTCGGCGAGCTGGCCGCGTACGCCGTCCCAGTGCTGCAGCAGCTCCGTGGCCGGCATCATGGCCATCGCCAGCGCGGACTCGTCGACGTAGCCCTCGGGGTTCTTGATCGCCTCGGTGACCAGCTCGTCCCAGGCGGTCGCGTCACCCGCGACCCACTCGGTCGCGGCGAGCGCGGCCTCGTCGGTCCACGCCAGGTGGGCGATCTGGGCGGCGACGTCCCACCCCTCGGCCGGCGTCGACTGACGCCAGCCCGCCTCGTCCAGGCCCGCCACCACCTGGCGCAGCTCGAACCCCTCTCCGGAGAGGTCCTCGAGAAGTTCATCCAACAGGCTCATCGTCGGACCACCTCCGTAGCGCGGGCGCCAGGATACGGACGCGGCCCGACGGAAGATTCGACGTTCGCTCGCTTGCGCTCTCTCATTGCAGCTCTCTTTCCATGACCTCGGCCCAGTGATCGAGGATCCGTTCGCGACGGGCGGCGTCGTCGGTGATCGTGTCCGCCAGAGCCAGTCCACGGACGAGGTCGAGGGTGGCCTGCACGAGCTCGCGCACGCCCGGCCTGCTCTCGTCCACACCCAGCAGGTCGACCGTGGCTCGGTGGAGCTCGCGTCCGACCCGCTGCTCGAGCGGCCCCACCGCTGCGGCCAGCTGCTCGTCGGTGCGTGCAGCGACCCACAGCTCCAGGGCCGCGGCGAAGACCGGCGAGGTGACCTGCTCGGCGAGCATGCCGAGCACCGCCCGGGTCCGACGGTCACCCTCCGGCAGCGCCTGCGCGGCCTCCTTCAGGGCGGCACCGCGCGCCTCGGTGATGTGCTCGACCGCCGCCACGACCAGGTCGTTCTTGGCCGGGAAGTGGTGCAGCTGCGCACCGCGGGAGACCCCGGCGCGCTGGGAGACGAGCGTGGTCGAGGTGCCCGCGAAGCCACGCTCGGCCAGCAGCTCGACGGTGGCATCCAGGAGGCGGGCCCGCATGGCGCGGGTGCGCTCCTCCTGGGGTACGCGGGTGGCCTGGCTCATGACGCGAACTCTGCCGCCCCAGAAACAAACAGTCAACCCTGACTTTATTTTCCTGAGACGAAGTTTCCCCCAGCCGGAAGCCGAACGTCCGGAACCGCTCCTACCGTCGGAGACATGGCTATCGCACGCACACCGCACTGGGTCATCGACTGCCCTGACCCGGCAGCCCTGGCCGACTTCTACGCCCAGCTCCTCGGCTGGGAGACCAAGGTCGACGACGACGGCACCTGGGCCGAGGCCTGGGGCGAGGGCGGCGCCCTCAACTTCCAGGGGGTGGAGGACTACCGCGCCCCCAAGTGGCCGTCGCAGGAGATCCCCCAGCAGACCCACATCGACGTCGACGTCGACGACCTCGACGCCGCCGAGAAGGCCACCCTCGCCATCGGCGCGACCAAGCACGAGGTCCAGCCCGGCAAGACCTTCCGGGTCTTCCTCGACCCGGCCGGCCACCCCTTCTGTCTCTGCCAGGCCTGACCCGAGGCGTCACCGGCGCAGGCCGAGACGTCACGTACGCGAATCGAGTGGGCAGCAAACTGCCCACTCGATTCGCGGGGGTGACGTCTCGGCCGACGGTGTCGACGCCTCGGCGGGCTACTCGACGCGGGCGACCATGGGGAGCCGGCTGCGGGTGGTGACCGCCACGATCAGCGCGATCAGCAGCGGCAGCCCGACGACCACGATGCCGATGATGCCCCACGGGATCTCGAGGTAGTGGGGGTCGACGTCCGTACGCTGCGGCCAGCCCTCCGTGGTGATCGGGTAGCTGATCGCGATGCCCGGCACGAAGCCGACCAGCGCGCCCGGGACCGCCCCGAGCACTGCCACCACCAGGGCGTACGCAGCAGCGACCGCCCGCCGCGTACGCGTCCTGGCGCCGACCGCCGACAGGGTCGCCAGGTCGGGGCGGGCGTCGTTGAGCGCGAGATGCGTCGCGGTCAGCGCCCCACCGATCATCAGCACCGCCCCCAGGGTGACCAGGAGCAGCCAGGCGATCAGAGTCGCGTCGGGCTGCTCGTAGCCGCGCTCCACCTGCATCGTCGTGGAGAACTGCCCGGCCGCCAGCGCCTCGTCGAGGTCGGTCTGCGCCTCGGCACTGATGTCGGCGTCCTCCACGTAGAGGCCCCGGATCTGCGGCTCGACACCGAGCTTCTCGACCACGGCCGGCGTCACCACTGCGTGCGCAGGCGCCACCCGGTCGCTGATCTCGATGTAGCTCGCGGGCACGTCGACGGTGACGACGTCGCGGTCCTCTTCGGACTCCTCGGAGAACTCCCGGACGATCAGGTGCACGGACTTCGTCGAGACCAGGTCGGCGTCGGAGGTGAACACCACCGCACCCGAAGAGCGCAGGGTCTCCTCGGCGACCGCCACCTCACGCTCGGACAGGGCTCGGGACGCCGACGGCGGCAGGCTGCCGTCGGGGTCGGCGACGATCAGGTCGCCGAACTCGCCGAGCGCCGTGTCGAGGGGGACCTCCTCGCCGTCATCGGTCTCGACGCCGAGATAGCGGTTCTCCTCCACGATGGACGCGCCGGTCGTGGGTGTGGCCGTCGATCCGGGGATCGCCTTCTCGACCTGGGCCGCGACGTTCTGCCACCTGGTGGCGAGCTGATCGGGATCGGTGTCGCCCCAGTCGCTGTGACGCTGGTGGACGACGCCGTCGCCGATCCGGAAGGACTGCAGATAGCTGGCCTGGTTCTGCGCCTCGTCGCTGGTGAACGCGATCCCGAGCGTGACCACGCCGACGACCGTCACCGCGATCGCACCGGCCGCAGGAACGGTCCGGGTGCGGTGCCGGTCGGCGTCGCGGGTAGCGAACCGGATCGCCAGCGGCAGCCCGGCGCTCAGCCGGGCGGCCAGCGACACCAGGGCCGGGAGGATGAACAGCAGCCCGGCGACACAGAGCAGGACGCCGAGAGCGATCGGGATCCCGTTGAACGCGTTCTGCGAGCCGAAGGCCGCCGACGCGATCCCGGTGACGATCAGCAGGAGGCCGATGACCGGCGAGCGGCGCGAGGGCAGGCTCTCCGAGCGTCGCCCGGCCAGCACGCCCACGACGTTCTGGCGGGACGCGATCCAGGCCGGCACGACCGCCGCACAGATCGCTGCCGCGAAGCCGATGACGGCGACCAGCAGGACCTGCAGCCACGGCACCTCGAACGGGCCGAACCAGTCCGATACCTGCCGCTGGGCGAGCGGCTGGAGCAGCTTCGCCAGCACGACGCCGAGGACGGCGCCGATGACGGCGGCCACGGCACCGATCACGATCGCCATGCCGAGCAGCACCCGCCGCGATTGCCGAGCCGTCCCTCCCGAGGCCGCGATCAGCGCGAGGTCGCGAGCCTGTCGCCTAGCCGCGACCGCGAAGGCCGGGCCGGCCAGCAGGACCACCTCGAGGACCACCATGACCACGATGAGGACGACGATCACCAGCTCGGAGGCCTGCGGGGCGCTCGAGGGCGGACGGATGTCCTTGTCGTTCGCGAGTGCCTCCGCGGACGGGTGCTGGACCACCGAGCGCGAGAGCACGAAGGCACCCTCGGCGTTGAGGTCCACGATGTCGGGCCAGGTCACCGGCCCTCCACCGACGAGCCACGTCGAGCCCTCGTCGGGGTAGTCGGTCGGCAGCGCCGGGCCGGCCACGAACGGGTCGTCGCGGACGGTCGTCGACTCGACGATCCCGACGACCTCGAGGACCTCGTCGGTCTCACCCCGGGGGATCAGCAGCTCCTCGCCGATCCCCGGCCCGCGCAGGGCGAGCGCGGAGTTCACCACGACCTCGTCGTCGCCCTTCGGGAGACGCCCGTCGGTCAGCCGGGCCAGCCCGGCGGCCAGCGGGTCGCTCAGGTCGGTCTGCAGGCCGCGGACCCAGGAGACGCCCTTGTCGGTGCGTACGTCGAAGGTGCGGTCGGTCATGGAGAGCATCGGCCGGTCGCCGATGATCGAGCGCACCCCGGCCGCGTCGAGCAGGTCGCCCTCGGGGTCGTCGATCCACTCGGAGGCGTTGTCCGGGTCGATCCCCTGCCGCACCGCCCCGCCGCTCTGGACGTCGACGATGGCCGCGGCCTCGGTGCCGATCCGGCGGTCGAGTCCCTCGGCGGTGTCGAGATCGTAGGTCTGGTAGGTCACCGCGACCGTGGTCACTCCCGCGACCGGCAGCGCGATCATCAAGATGACCAGGAGGCTGCGCCACTTCGCCCGCCGGGCCTCGCGCTGCCCGAGACGGAGCGCGAGCCGCCAGCCGGCGAGACGGCCACTCATGCCTCGACCTCTTCCGCGAGAGCGGCGTCAGGCGTCTCGCCGGCCTCGTCGACGACGAGTCCGTCGCGCACGTAGATCACCCGGTCGGCCCAGCTGGCGTAGCGCGGCTCGTGGGTGACGAGCACCCCGGCCGCGCCGGCGTCGCAGCGCGCGCGGATCAGCCTGAGGATGTCCTCCCCGGTCTCGGTGTCGAGGGCGCCGGTCGGCTCGTCGGCCAGGATCAGGCGGCGGTCGCCGACGATCGCG
The DNA here is from genome assembly GCF_014648595.1 of Nocardioides luteus. Classification (GTDB taxonomy): domain Bacteria; phylum Actinomycetota; class Actinomycetes; order Propionibacteriales; family Nocardioidaceae; genus Nocardioides; species Nocardioides luteus. The sequence goes on from NZ_BMRK01000002.1 coordinate 62,345, forward strand.
CGGGCGATCGCGATCCGCTGCCGCTGGCCGCCGGACATCTCGTCGGGGAACCGGTCGGCGAAGCCGTCCAGACCGACCTCGTCCAGGGCGGCCCGCGCGGCCTTCTGCGCGGCGCGACGGCCGGCTCCGTCGAGCTCCAGCGGGAGCGCGACGTTCTCCGCCGCGGTCAGCGCGGGGATCAGGTTGAAGTCCTGGAAGACATAGCCGACCGAGGTGCGCCGCAGCTTGGCGCGCCCGCTGATCCCGGCCTCGTCGAGATCCTGACCGGCGACCTCGACGGACCCCGAGGTCGGCGAGTCGAGGCCGCCGGCGATGGTCAGCAGCGACGACTTGCCGGAGCCGCTCGGCCCCATGATGGCGACCAGCTCACCGGCGTACGCAGCGAGGCTGACGCCACGCAGGGCGTGCACCTCGGCGGCGCCGGTGCCGTGGACGCGGCTCACGTCGGTGAGCCGGAGGACGGGTTCACTCATCAGAGGACTCCTTGGTCGTGGTGGTGCCCGGCTTGGCGGGCGTGGCGTGGGTGCGGCGGCTGAGCCGCTCGCGGGCGTCGGCGAGCCACCGGTTCTGGTCGTGGCTCAGACGCCTCAGGTCGTGGGCGAGGGCGGCGTTCATCGCGACTCCCCCTCGGGCTGCACGGGCTCCGGCGCGGTGCTCGACGCGGCCGCGCGGCGGAGCCGCGACTCACAGTGGTCGAGCCAACGGATCTCCGCCTCGGCCGCGAAGACGAGCCGATCGAGAACCAGCCCTCCGGGCAGATCGTCGCCGGCGCCGGAGCGCGCCTGACGGCGATATCCCTGGAGAGCCTGCATCGTCGCGTTGCGCTGCTGCTGGACGACCTTGCCGACGTCCACGCTCGGCACCGCGACCGCCACCGCGAGCTTGATGGCGAGCTCGTCGCGCTGCGGCTGCGTACGCTCCACGGGGGTGTCGAACCACCCCTTGACCTCGGCCTGCCCGGCCTCGGTCAGCTGATAGAGGGACCGTCCCTCCGCGTCGGTCCCTCCGGCCTCGACGAGTCCGTCGCGCTCGAGTCGCGACAGGGTCGTGTAGACCTGCCCGACGTTCAGCGGCCAGCTCGCTCCGGTGCGCTGCTCGAACTCGGCGCGCAGCTCGTAGCCGTAGCGCGGCTTCTCCAGCAGCGCCAGCAGTGCGTGTTTCACGGACACTCGATCACCTCCCTTGATTACTTACTGAGTATGTATATACCGAGTATGTACACCCTCGCAAGCCGCCACTCACACCGAACTTGCGACTCATCCCGCTCTGACGTGGGAGAATCCATCCGCCGGGCCGGGTCGGCACCCATCAGCCTGAACAAGGGACAAGCAGTGACACGTCACGCTCGTGTCGTCGCGATCGCCGCGGCGTCACTGATCCTCGGCGCGCTGAGCGTCGTCCCGGCGACCTCTCACGCCGCCGAGCCCGACCCCGTCGCCACCTACGAGGACCGCGTCGGCGTGCCGCTGACCATCCACCGCACCCCCGACGGTGATGCCGACTTCATCGCCGCCGAGGACGACGCCGCCCAACCGTTGGGTGCCTCCGTCGCGACGGACAGGGCCGCTCACACCCATCTCGACCGGGCCGGCGAAGCCCTCGGCACCGACGACCTCGACCTCCGCGAGCAGGAGACGTCCTCGGCGGTGGGTGGCGGGTCGGTGACCCGCTTCGAGCAGTACGTCGACGGCCTGCCGGTCCTCGGCGGCGAGGTCGTGGTCGGGCTCGACGAGGAGCGCGGACTGACCTCCGCGGCCACCAGCCTCTCCGACGCCACCTCGGCGGAGGACGCGAGCATCAGCCGGACCCGGGCCGCAGCCGCGGCGAAGGCGGTCGTCGTCAAGGCCCATCAGGACGCCTCGGTCGACGCCGCCGATCTCGACGTCGAGGACCAGGGCGTCTGGCTCTACGACGACCAGCTCGTCCGCGGCCCGCAGGTCGGCACCGCCAGCGTCCGGCGGCTCTCGGTCACCGACGGCGCCGCGATCCGCGAGACCGTCCTGGTCGACGCGACCACCGGCCGCGTACTCCTCCGGGTCGACGAGATCGCCCACGCCGACCGCCGGATCTGCGACTGGAACAACACCAAGGCATCGGGAACCCAGGAGTGTGGCGCCACGAGCGGCAAGGTCGTCCGCCGCGAGGGTGATCCGCCCAGCGGCCTCGATGAGGCCGACGCCGCGTACGACATCATCGGCGCAACCTCGGAGATGTACGACGAGCTCGGCGTCGACCTCACCGAGCTGCTCGGCTGGACCTCGGGCGGCGAGAAGGCGATCACGGCCAACATGCGCTACTGCGACCCGGACGTCACCTGCAGCGCGGCCTCCCCCTACGCCAACGCCTACTGGAACGGCCAGGAGTTCTTCGCCGGCGGCCGGATGGGCAGCGACGACGTGATCGCCCACGAGCTCACCCACGGGGTCGTGGAGCGCAGCTCCGACCTCTTCTACTGGTTCGAGTCCGGCGCGATCAACGAGTCGATGGCCGACGTCATGGGCGAGATCCTCGACCACCGCTACGCGACCGCCGGCGACCGGCCGAACGACTGGCGCATCGGCGAGGACACCCGCCTCGGCGCGCTGCGAGACCTGGCCGACCCCACCCGCCACGGCCAGCCCGACCGGATGACGAGCCCGCTGTGGGAGGCCGATGAGAACAGCCTCTACGCCGACAACGGCGGCGTCCACACCAACAGCGGGGTCGGCAACAAGGCTGCGTACCTGATCTCCCAGGGCGGCTCCTTCAACGGTCGCACCCTCACCGGCATCGACGGTGACGACCCGACGCTGCAGAAGACCGCGACGCTCTACCTCCACGCGATCCAGCACCTCGTCTCCGGCAGCCAGTACGCCGACCTCAGCCGCACGCTCGCCAGCAGCTGCACCACGCTCGCGATTACCGGCACCGCCGGGTTCACGACCGCGGACTGCGCTCAGGTCCGGCTCGCCACCGAGGCGGCCGAGATGGCCACGTCGCCCACCAAGGCCGGCGCCTCCCGCCCCGCCGACGCGCCGAGCACCTGCCCGGCGGGAAGCGTGGACAAGGCAGCGATGACCACGCCGGCGCTCAGCGGCGGGAGCCTGTGGACCAAGGCACCGTCGGCCAACATCCCGGCCAACGACCGCGATGGCAACGGCTCCGACTTCGGCTGGAACCCCGATCCCAGCCTCGGCGAGCCGTCCTCCAGCGGCCTGACGACCCGCGCGTTCACGGTCCCGCCCGGGAAGAGGACCTACGTCCGCTTCTCCCACTGGTATCTGTTCGAGTGGGAACCGGCGGGTGCCGGCGTCCCGGCGCGGTACTACGACGGTGGCGAGGTGCGGCTGGTCATCGACGGGAAGGCGACCGCGATCCCGGCCTCGGCCTGGGTCAACGGCCCCAAGCAGAAGCTCCGGCTCGACGATCCGGCAAAACCGCTGACCGGCTTCGGTGGTGACTCCAACGGCTGGACCGCGTCCCGGGTGGACCTCTCCGCCTTCGCCGGGAAGACCGTCCAGTTCCAGTGGGTGGTGCGCGGCGACGCGTACGGGTCGTTCTACGGCTGGTTCGTCGACGAGCTGGAGCTCTACAGCTGCACCCCGAGAACCATCGCCGGCACGGCGGCACCGAAGATCACCGGCACCAAGCGCGTGGGCCACACCCTGACCGCGTCGAAGGGCTCGTGGAGCCCGGCCGCAACCTCGGTGCGCTACCAGTGGCTGCGCAACGGCACGGCGATCACGGGCGCCACCGGCTCGACCTACAAGCTGACCGGTGCCGACCACGCCCGGAGGATCCAGGTGCGGGTCACCGCCACCGTCTCCTCCTGGCCGGCCGCCACCCCCGGAGTCAGGACGAGCGCCGCGACCGGTGCGGTCAGCGCCGGCACCCTGACCTCGGCGGCACCGAAGATCACCGGCACCCGCAAGGTCGGCCGGCTGCTCACCGCGACCAGGGGCACCTGGAAACCGTCCGGCATCGCCTTCTCCTACCAGTGGCTGCGCAACGGCAAGGTCATCAAGGGGGCCACCGGCAAGACGTACCGACTCGTGAAGGCGGACCGTGGCGACCGGATCCGGGTGCGGGTGACCGGCCGCAAGGCCGGCTACCAGACCAAGGTGCGCACCTCGGTCGCGACCGGCGCGATCCGCTGACTCCTGCCGGTCGCCCGGTCAGGAGGCAGTCCGGTCAGAAGCTCTCGTGGTCCGGGCGGCCGGGGTGGAGCAGCAGGTCGACCTCGTCGATCACGACGTCGGCCACGACACCCCGGACGAGGCCGTCGACCCGGACCCCCACGAGGGCCGACCGCAGACCGGCCTGGTCGTCGGTGAGCCACTCCGCCGGGCGGGCGCGGACCGCTTCGGCGATCCGGCGCTCCAGCGCCGAGTAGAGGACGGCGTGCGGGTCGACGTACGCGTCACCGATCCGCGGCGGGTCGATCTCGACCGCGGCGGTGGCCAGGACGCGTACGTCCTGCTCGTCGAGGGTCCGGGAACGGACGACGACGGCGACCTCGAGCTGTCCCGTCGGCCACTCCAGGACCTCGTGGAAGCCCGGGACCGCCACGGTCGTCGAGCCGGACGCGGTGCGCAGGATCCGCCGGTGCCTGGTCACCACCAGGCACTCTTCCCGGCCGGCCCGTCGGATCAGCGAGGCCACCACGAGGGCGGCCGCGATCGCCGCGATCATCAGAATGGTCATCGTCTCCCCCATGCTTCGAGTCTTCTCGATCCGGGTCCGGATCCCCATGGGGTCTGCCACCCATCCTCGCCCGTGAGCGGCGGGTACGTCAGCGCACAGCGCTCTGGGCCCAGGGACTGATCCGCACCTCGGCGCCGTCGAGGACGTCGAGATCGGTCGGCTGGCTGGGACCGCCCACCGGGATCGTGACCGGCTCGGCGCCCGGCACGGCGATCACCCGGAGATCGGTCGTGACACCGGGATCGTCGGCCGTCGACATCGCCCGCCAGTCGATCAGCGCCGTCACCGACTCACCGACCGGGACGACGAGGCGCTCGGGGACCATCGAGGGCTGGTAGGGGTCGACCGTCACATCGGCCTGCGGAACGCCCTCGGCGTCGAGGAACTCGACCGTCGGCACCGCCTCGACCACGCACGGCCGGTCGCCGAGGTTCACGGCGTGGAGCGAGGCCTGCCGTGATCCCAGCGCTGCGTCCTGGCTGCCGAAGGTGACCTCGAGGAAGCGCGGGCCGCAGGGCAGGGCAGCGGGGTCGTCGGGCCAGGGCCTGGCGTCGCCGAACGGCGGCATCGTCGTCCGGGGCGGCATCTTCCCGCCGACCCAGCCCGCCACCTCGCCGCCGCGGGTCCCCTCGACGGTGAACTCCAGCGGCTGCGCTTCTCCTCCGGGGTAGCGGTCATAGGCGGCGACCCACTGCCTGACCTCCTCGATCGCGTCGTCCCCTTCGGCGGCGTCGACCAGGACGACCAGCGGCGAGTCGGACGCGAGCTGAGCGGAGGTCACCTGCGGTCGCTGGGACACGTCGAGGGTCAGCCTCGCCGCAGCGGGATCGGGGATCCCGTGCGTGCGATACCAGGCATCACCGGCCTTGACGTCCACCGGACGCTCCTGGTCGCGGGCTGCGGTGATGACGGCGATCAGCCGGCCCTCCGGGGCCCGCGCGTGCGCCTGGTCCGAGATGCCGACCGGCGGTGACGACAGGGGCAGCGTCACCTCGCTCGCCCCCGCATCACGCAGCGCGACGGCGTCGCCGAGCCCATCGCCCACCGCTTCGGCCGTGCCCAGCCCGCTCCCGCTGGCCCGGATGTCGACCGAGTCCGTCGTGAACAACGCGCTCGTCCGCTCGCCGGCCTCCGGCGCCAGGCGAGCGATCTCCGGGGCCAGCACGTCGACCACCTTCCCGGCCCCGGCCGCCTCGGCCATGGTCAGGTCGTCCTCGAGCGTCACCTCGACCTCGACCGCGTGCTCCCAGCGGTCCGCCTCGCCGAAGTCCTCCCCCGGGATGCGTCGCGACCGCTCGATGGCCACCACGTCGCGTACGCCGGGGACGGAGCGCCACTCGTCGGAGAGCTCGAGCGTCGTCCGGTCGTCCTTCGGCTCGCGCCGGTCCTTCAGCAGCACGACCCCTGCCGCGACCACCAGCACGGCCACCGCGACCGCGATCCCCACCAGCAGCCTGCGCCTGGACGTGTTGCCCGACCCTGCCACGTACGTCCTCCTCGACCGCTGCGGAAGGCAAAGAGTCGCACAGGCCTACGGGCTCGGCCCCCGGAATGGAGAACCGGCACGGTTCCTTCACAGGATCCGTGCCGGTTCACCACATGTGCAGCGGGTCAGGCGTGACTCATCAGGCCGGGAAACCCTCGCCCTTCGCGGCGAGGTCGCGGAGGTACTGCGTCGGGCGGAACCGCTCGCCGTAGGTGTCGGCGAGCTCGTCGGCACGCGTCAGGAACGCGTCGATGCCGATCGAGCCGTCAGCGGCCTCGTAGCCCGTGATGAACTGGGCCGCGCCACCGGTCTGCGGCGGGAAGCCGATGCCGAAGATCGAGCCGATGTTGGCGTGGGCCGCCGAGGTGACGACGCCCTCCTCGAAGCACTTGGCCGTCTCGAGAGCCTCCGCGAAGAGCATGCGGTCGCGGATGTCCTCGATCGCCGGCTGCTTCTCGGCCACCGGGAAGAGGTCGGCGAGACCGGCCCAGATCGAGCCGCGCTTGCCGTCGGTGTAGTCGTAGAAACCGGCGCCGCGGAGCTTGCCCGGACGCCCGGCCTCGAGCATCTTCGTCACCACGGCCTCACCCGGGTGCGGCGTGTAGGTGCCGCCCTCGGCCTCGGTCGCCTCGCGGGTGGCGAGGGCGATCTTGCCCATGAGCTCCATGTTGAGCTCGTCGGAGAGCTGCAGCACCGGGGACGGGTAGCCGGCCTGGGTGGTGGCCCGCTCGACGGAGTAGGGCGCCACACCCTCGGCGACCATCGCCAGACCCTCGTTGACCATGGTGCCGATGACGCGCGAGGTGTAGAAGCCACGCGAGTCGTTGGCGATCATCGGGGTCTTCCGGATGGCGAGGGTGACGTCGTACGCCTCGGCCAGCGTCTTGTCGGACGTCTCCGCACCCTTGATGATCTCGACCAGCGGCATCTTGTCGACGGGCGAGAAGAAGTGCAGGCCGATGAAGCGCGAGGCGTCACCGTCGATGCCCTTGGCCAGCTCGGTGATCGGCAGCGTCGAGGTGTTGGAGCAGAGCAGCGCACCCTCGGCGAGGTGCGGGATGACCTCGTTGAAGACCTTCTGCTTGAGCTCGACGTTCTCGAAGACCGCCTCGATGACCATGTCGGCGCCGGCCGCGTCGGCGGCGTCGATCGTCGGCTTGATGCGGGCGAGGAGCTCGTCCGACTTCTCGGTGGTGAGCTTGCCGCGCGAGATGGCCTTCTCGTTGATGGTCGCCGAGTAGGCCTTGCCCTTCTCGGCGGCCTCGATCGTGACGTCCTTGAGGACGACCTCGACGCCGGCGCGCGCCAGGACGTAGGCGATGCCCGCGCCCATCATGCCCGCGCCCAGGACGACGGCCTTCTTGGACTGGAACTTCTCGATCCCGGCCGGACGCTCCTTGCCGGCGTTGATCGAGCCCAGGTCGAAGAAGAACGCCTGGATCATGTTCTTCGACTGCTGGCCGGTGACCAGCGAGACGAAGTAGCGCGACTCGATCCGGGTGGCGGTGTCGAAGTCGACCATCGCACCCTCGACCGCGGCCGAGAGGATCGCCTTCGGCGCGCGCATGTCCGACTGCTTCAGCTGCTTGCGCAGGATGGGCGGGAACGCGGGCAGGAAGCCCGCCAGCGCCGGCGAGGTCGGCTCGCCGCCGGGCATCTTGTAGCCGGGCTTGTCCCACGGCTGCGCGATCTCGTCGGGGTTGGCCTTGATCCACGCCTTCGCGGCGGGCACGAGCTCGTCGGGGGAGGAGACGAGCTCGTCGATCAGACCCTTCTCCAGGGCCGCGGCCGGCTTGAACTTGGTGCCCTGGCCGAGGACGTCCATCAGCCCGGTCATGACACCCAGGAGGCGTACGACGCGGGTGACGCCGCCACCGCCGGGCAGCAGGCCGAGGGAGACCTCGGGAAGGCCGATGTCGTAGCGGGCGTCCAGCGCGATGCGGTGCTGGGTCGCCAGCGCGATCTCCAGGCCCCCACCGAGGGCGGCACCGTTGATCGCTGCGACGACCGGCTTCGGGAAGGTCTCCAGCTTGCGGAGGGTCGCCTTGATCGACTCGACCTCCTCGAAGACCTGGGCGCCGTTCTCCGGGCGCACCTGGATCATGTTCTTGAGGTCACCGCCGGCGAAGAAGGTCTTCTTCGCGGAGGCGATCACGACGCCGGTGATGTCGTCCTGCTCGGCGTAGAGCCGCTCCACGGCCTCCGCCATCGAGCTCTTGTAGAGCTCGTTCATGGTGTTGGCCGACTGGTTCGGGTCGTCCAGGGTCAGCGTGACGATGCCGTCGGCATCCTTGTCGTACTTGACTGCGCTCATTGCTCTTCAGATTCCCTTTCAGACCAGCTCGACGATCGTCGCGATACCCATGCCGCCACCGACGCACAGCGTGGCGAGGCCGCGCTGCTTGCCCTGACGCTCGAGCTCGTCGACCAGGGTGCCGAGGATGATGGCACCGGTCGCGCCCAGCGGGTGGCCCATGGCGATCGCGCCACCGTTGACGTTGGTGATCGACTCGTCGATGCCCATGTCCTTCATGAAGCGCATGGCGACCGCGGCGAAGGCCTCGTTGATCTCGAACAGGTCGATGTCGTCGACGGTGAGACCGGCCTTGGCCAGCGCCTTGCGCGAGGCCGGCGCCGGGCCGGTGAGCATGATCGTCGGATCGGCGCCGGAGACGGCGGCCGAGACGATGCGGGCGCGCGGGGTGAGGCCGTTGGCCTTGCCGGCCTCCTCGGAGCCGATCAGCATCAGCGCGGAGCCGTCCACGATGCCGGAGGAGTTGCCGGCGTGGTGGACGTGGTCGATCTTCTCGACCCAGTGGTACTTGGCCAGCGCGACGTCGTCGAAGCCGGCCTCCTCGCCCTGCTGGGCGAAGGACGGCTTGAGGCCGGCCAGCGTCTCGGCGGTGGTGCCGGGGCGGATCAGCTCGTCGTGGTCGAGCACGGTCAGGCCGGTCTGGTCGACGACCGGGATGACGGCGTCCTTGAAGTAGCCGTTCTCCCACGCGGCGGCCGCCCGGGCGTGGGACTGCGCGGCGTAACGGTCGACGTCCGCGCGGCTGAAGCCCTCGATGGTCGCGATCAGGTCGGCGCCGATGCCCTGCGGGACGAAGCCGGTCTTGAGCGCGGTGTCGGGGTCCTGCGCCCAGGCGCCGCCGTCGCTGCCCATCGGAGCCTTGCTCATCGACTCCACGCCGCCGGCGAGGATGAGGTCCTCGAAGCCGCCGCGTACGCGGGAGGCGGCCTGGTTGACGGCCTCGAGGCCGGAGGCGCAGAAGCGGTTGAGCTGCACACCGGCGGTGGTCTCGGGGAGACCGGCCTTGATGGCGGCGGTCTTGGCGATGTCACCGCCCTGCTCACCGACAGGGGTGACGACGCCGAGGACGACGTCGTCGATCAGCGCGGGGTCGAGGTTGGGGTTGCGCTTGCGCGCCTCGTCGATCAGGCCGACCACCAGGTCGATCGGCTTGACCTCGTGGAGCGCTCCGGTCTTCTTACCCTTCCCGCGCGGCGTGCGCAGGTGGTCATAGATGAATGCTTCAGCCATGCGCCGATTGTGACACTAAAACTGTCACAGTCAACCCCCTTCGCCGTCTCGGTCGTCCGAGAACCGGCTCAGGAGAGGTTGTTGGAGATGGTGCGGTTCACCGCGTCCTGGAAGCTCACCACGATCGCCTCGGTGGTCAGCTGACGCAGCCGCGGGAGCACCTCCTCGAGGTGCTCGGCCTCCTCGGCGCTGTGATGGGTGCGCCGGAACGGGTCGACCACCTGGTCGCGGAGGATGACGTTGAGCTCGGCGGCGAGGTCGGCCATGTGGCGTGAGGTCGCTGCGTACGCCGCGGCCAGGGCGTCGCGCGGCAGCCCGAGCGCGATCAGCTCGCGCCCGATCCTGGCCTGGATGTCCTCGGTCGGCTCGGTGGCCCAGGAGGTGATCATCGCCCGCTGCATCGCGAGGTCCTCGCGGGTGATGTCGTCGGGGAGCCGGCCGAGGTAGCGCTCGATGGCCTGCAGGGTGAAGCCGTGCTCCTGCAGCGCGGTGACCAGGTCCAGCCGCGCGCGATGCTCCGGGCCGTAGTAGGCGACCCGGCCACGACGGATCGGCGCCGGGATCAGCCCCAGGCTCGCGTAGTAGCGCGTCGTCCGCACCGACAACCCCGTGGCGGTCGACAGCTCATCGATCGTCATCAGTTCCTCGGTCGTCTCGGTCATGTCACGGACCGTAGACCAAACTGTTGCGACTTCGCCAGTGTTACTGTCACAGTTGCGTCGTCGGTGGCCCGCGTCACAGCCGTGAGGCACCATGACCATCGACTGTCTACGAAGGAGTGTCATGCCCGAGAAGCCCACCATCTACGAAGCTGAGCACGAGGACTTCCGTGCCACGGCCAAGGCCTTCTTCGAGAAGGAGGTCGTGCCCTTCCACGATCAGTGGGAGAAGGACGGCATCGTCCCCCGCGAGCTGTGGAAGAAGGCCGGCGACACCGGGCTGCTCTGCTTCGACGTCGAGGAGGAGTACGGCGGCCCCGGCATCAAGGACTTCCGGTTCAACTCGGTGCTCCACGAGGAGATGGCGAAGATCGGCGCCAGCGGCCCCGGCTTCTTCGTCCACACCGACATCATCGTCCCCTACATCTCCCACCTCGGCACCCCCGAGCAGAAGGCGCGCTGGCTGCCGGGCTGCGTCTCGGGCGACATCATCACCGCCGTCGCGATGACCGAGCCGGGCGCGGGCTCCGACCTCCAGGGCGTACGCACCACCGCGGTCGACAAGGGCGACCACTACCTCCTCAACGGCTCGAAGACGTTCATCTCCAACGGCATCAACGCCGACCTGGTGATCGTCGTCGCCAAGACCAACCCCGAGGCGGGCGCCCACGGCATCTCGCTGCTCGTCGTCGAGCGCGGCATGGAGGGCTTCGAGCGCGGCCGCAACCTCGACAAGGTCGGCATGAAGGCCCAGGACACCGCCGAGCTCTCCTTCACCGACGTCGTCGTGCCGAAGGAGAACCTGCTGGGCGAGGAGGGCTCCGGCTTCGTCTCGCTGATGACGCTGCTCCCGCAGGAGCGCATCTCCGTCGCCTCGATCGCGGTCGCCGCGGTCGAGCAGGTCCTCGAGCTGTCGTTGGACTACGCCCGCACGCGCGAAGCCTTCGGCCGCCCGATCGGCCGCTTCCAGAACACCGCGTTCACGCTCGCCGAGATGGCCACCGAGGCCTACCTCGCCCGCCTGTTCCTCAACGACGCCATCACCCAGCTCAACGCCGGCACCGCCGACACGGTGCTCGCCTCGATGGCGAAGTGGTGGACCACCGAGCTGCAGAAGAAGTTCGTCGACCAGGGCGTCCAGATCCACGGCGGCTACGGCTACATGATGGAATACCCGATCGCCAAGGCGTTCATCGACAGCCGCATCCAGACCATCTACGGAGGCACCACCGAGGTGCAGAAGCTGATCATCAGCCGCCACCTGGGCCTGTAGCCCTCACCCGCGGTCGAGCACGTCGAGACCGACACAGTCCCCCGTCCCGCTCGACGGAGCTGTGTTGGTCTCGACACGCCTCCGCCCAGCGGCTCCGGCGGCTCGACCAGCGGTGGCGGCTCCGGCGGCTCAACCGACGGATCAAGACAGTTCTTGGCTGCGTACGTAAGCCGCGCGGGTGGCCTCGAGGAAGGCCGCCCGCAGGCCGTTCCTCTCCAGCGCGCCCAGGGCGGCCGCGGTCGTGCCGCCGGGTGAGGTGACCTGCTCGCGCAGGAGGGCGGGATGGGTGCCGCTGCGGAGGAGCTCGGCGGAGCCGGTCAGGGTCTCGATGACCAGGGTGGTCGCGTCGTCCCTGGTCAGACCGAGGTGGACGCCCGCCTCGATCCAGGCCTCGGCGATCATGAAGACGTACGCCGGGCCGGAGCCGCTGATCGCGGTGACCGCGTCGATCTGCGACTCGGGGACGGTGATCACGGTGCCGACCGCGTTCATCAGGTCGGCGGCGGTCTCGACGGCCTCCGGGGTCGCGTTGGCCCCGCCGGCGACCGCGGACATCCCTGCGCCGACGAGCGCCGGGGTGTTGGGCATGACCCGGACGACCGAGACACCGTCCGGCACGGCCGGCTCCATCGCCGAGGTCGGGACGCCGGCGGCGAGCGAGACCACCGTGGTGCCCTCGCGCAGCGACGACGCGATCGACTCGAGCACCGGCACAACGCCGTAGGGCTTGACGCCCAGCACGACCACGTCGGACTGGGCCACCGCCTCCTCGGCCGAGAGCGTGCGGATCCCATGCTTGTCGCGGAGCGCGGCGGCCTGCTCCTCCCGCGCCTCGACGACGATGACGCTCTGCGGGTCCCGGCCCGCCTCGAGCAGCCCGGCCAGCACGGCCCCGCCCATGTTGCCTGCACCGATGATCGCGATGGTCATGCTCGCCAGTCTGTCAGAGCCGATGACCTGCAGGAATATGCCCCCGAGCGACCCAAGCAACTGCTAGGTTCCAATACCCACACTCGGACAATGCCGCTGGTCACCCGGGAGGCCGCATGCGCTTCAGACGTACGTCCCTGCTCGCTGTGGTCGCCCTCGCGGCGACCGTCGTGATGGTCTCTCCGCCGGCCTCGGCCGACCCCGAGCCACAGCTCCCGTCTCCGGAGTCGGAGATCAACGTGACCGGTGAGCCGTTCACCGGCACCACGCCCGACGGCTCTGTCCAGGGGGTGATCGACGCGCACAGCCACATGTTCATGCAGGACGGCATCGGTGGCGCCGCGGTCTGCGGCAAGGCCTGGTCGGACGACGGCATCGCCGAGGCGCTCAAGGACTGCCCGGCCCACGGCATCGCCGGCGAGACCGCCCTGCTGGAGAACCTCACCCGCACCGGCAGCCCGCTCGGCTTCCACGACACGACCGGCTGGCCGTCGTTCGCCGACTGGCCGGCGTACGACTCCTTGACCCACCAGCAGATGTACTACCGCTGGGTCGAGCGGTCCTGGCGGGCCGGGCAGCGGCTGCTGGTGGTGCAGCTGACCAGCAACAAGGCGCTGTGCGCGATCAACCCCGGCACCAACCAGTCCTGTGACGAGATGACCGCGGTGCGGAGGCAGTCGCGGGACGCGTACGACATGCAGGCGTTCATCGACGAGCAGCACGGCGGCGAGGGCCGCGGCTGGTACCGGATCGTCACCGACGCCGACCAGGCGCGCGAGGTCATCGAGGACGGCAAGCTCGCGGTCGTGCTCGGGATGGAGACCTCCGAGCCGTTCGGCTGCTCGCAGAAGCTGCGGCTGCCCTCCTGCACCCGCGCCAACATCGACGCCGGGCTCGACGAGCTGAAGTCGCTCGGCGTCTCCTCGATGTTCCTGTGTCACAAGTTCGACAACGCGCTGTGCGGGGTCCGCTACGACAAGGGCACCACCGGGCTGCTGATCAACGCCGGGCAGTTCCTCACCACCGGCACCTTCTGGACCCCGAGGGCCTGCGACCCCGACCAGCCCCACGACAACAACCCACGCCTGGTCGAGCGTCCCGCCGAGCTCGACTGGCTGCCGCAGCCGCCGATCTACCCCTCGGGCACGGTCTGCAACCCGCACGGCCTCTCCGCCCTGGGTGAGTACGCCCTGCGCGGCCTGATCGAGCGCGGGATGATGGTCGAGGTCGATCACATGAGCGCCAAGGCCGCCGGCCGCGCCCTCGACATCCTCGAGGAGGAGAACTACCCCGGCGCGATCGCCAGCCACTCCTGGATGGACGAGCGCTACCTCGACCGTCTCTACGGCCTCGGCGGCTTCTCCACGATCTACGGCCACGACACCGAGGAGTTCCTCGCCGAGTACGAGCGCACCGCTCCGGTCCGCGACCGCCACGACGCCGGCATCGGGTTCGGCTTCGACATGAACGGCTTCGGTGGCACCCCTGGTCCGGCGAAGACCCGGGTCACCTACCCGTTCCGCAGCTTCGACGGCGGCTCCCTGGTCGACCGCCAGGTCACCGGCCAGCGGATCTGGGACTACAACACCGACGGCGTCGCCCACTACGGCATGATCCCCGACTACCTCGAAGACCTCCGCCTCACCGGCGGCCAAGGCGTCATCGACGACCTCGCCCGCGGCACGGAGTCCTACCTGCGTACGTGGGAAGGGGCTCAGTCAGCAGCACGCTGACCCGGAGGCCTGCCGAGTCGGCGCATCTGCCCCCGTGCCTCGCGAAGCGAAGCGAGCGAGAGGGGGCTGATGCGCCGACTCGGCAGTCATGTCATGACGAGGCGTCTCAGTCGTTCTGCCGCGACCGTTGCAACCAACCCCCGCCGAACAGAGCCACCAGTATGAGCACAGGCTGGAAGAACAACCGCACCAGCCGCTTCGTGTCCGTGTCGAGCCCGAAGGCGTCGACGCCTTCCACGTACTGCCCGATGTTGCCAGGAAAGACCGCCACGAAGAACGCAGCGAGCAGCCCTCCGACGAGCCGCTTCTTGCCCGGCAGCGCGACGAACGCCGCTCCGAGCCCGATCTCGACCACGCCCGAGCCGAGCACCGTGAGGTCCTCGTCGATCGGAAACCACTCCGGCACCTGCGCCTGGAACTCCTGGCGCTGGGTGGTCAGGTGGCCCACGCCGGCGCCCACCATCGCCACGCCCAGCGTGATCCGCGCGATGGTTCGCGCAATCGATGTCATCGCACCACTGTACGGGGGTCGGACCCGCATCCAGGGATACCCGGTCGACCGGGTATCCCTGGACTTGTTGGGTGTTTCAGTGCCCGTCAAGTCCAAGTTTTCCCGGTCAACCGGGTATTCATGGGGCTGATGTGACTCAAGTGGTCTCGACCTCGCGGCCGTACCTCAGAAGAGGTTCTTCACCAGCGGCGTCGGCGACCCGAAGCGGTGAGCGGTGACCGAGACGGCCTGCTCACGCAGGAAGGTGAGCATCTCGACGCGACCGGCCTCGACGACGGGCTGCGCGTAGAGGGCGATGTCGACCCGGCCGCCGCTGGCCTCGGCGAAGGCTTCGCGCGTCCCACCCAGGAGACGTACGCGGCCAGGTGCGTCGTGACCGGACAGCGTGGCCGACCACGCGGCGGCGTCCTCGACGACGTAGCGCGCACAGTGCGCCCGGACCAGCGAGGCCGTGGCCTCGTCGAGCGTCGAGGCGACAGAGACCGTCACCGGTGCCCCGGCGGTGAGGCCGGCGGCGAGGACGCGGAGGAGGTGAGCGATCGGGCCGCCCTCGTAGCGGATGGTGACCGGCACCTGCGAGTAGCGCAGCACGTTGATCTCGGCGGTGAGGTCGGAGACGTCGCGGGCGAGGCCGAACTCGCGCGCCCAGACAGACGCGTCCGAGCCCGCACCGCGCTCGAGCACGTCGAGCTCCTCGATGCCCAGACGCCGCGCGTCGTCGATCAGCTTCTGGACCGCGACCGACGGCTTCGCGAGCGTCGTCGCCGGAGCCGGGACCCAGTCGCTGAGACCGACGAGGTAGTTGGGGCCACCGGCCTTCGTCCCGGCACCGACCGCGGACTTCTTCCAGCCGCCGAACGGCTGGCGACGCACGATCGCGCCGGTGATGCCGCGGTTGACGTAGGCGTTGCCGGCCTCGACGGTGTCGAGCCACTGCGAGATCTCGGCCCGGTCGAGGCTGTGGATGCCGGCGGTGAGGCCGTAGTCGACCTCGTTCTGGATCTCGATCGCCTCGTCGAGGGTGGAGGCCTCGATCAGGCCGAGGACAGGCCCGAAGTACTCGGTCAGGTGGAACTCCGAGCCGCGCTTCACACCGGTCTTCACGCCCGGCGACCAGAGCCGGCCGGTGTCGTCGAGCTGACGCGGACGCACCAGCCACTCCTCACCGGGGGCGAGCGTGGTCAGCGCCCGGAGCAGCTTGCCGGAGGCGGGCTCGATGATCGGCCCGACCTGGACGGTCGGGTCGGTCGGGTAGCCGACCTTCAGCGAGGTCACCGCGTCGACGAGCTGGTCGCGGAAGCGACGCGACGAAGCGACCGAGCCGACCAGGATGCCCAGCGAGGCCGCGGAGCACTTCTGCCCGGCGTGGCCGAAGGCGGAGTAGACGAGGTCCTTGACCGCGAGGTCGAGGTCGGCGTCGGGGGTCACGACCAGGGCGTTCTTGCCGGAGGTCTCGGCCAGCAGCGGCAGGTCCGACCGGAAGGAGCGGAACAGCTCGGCGGTGTCGAAGGCGCCGGTCAGGATCAGCCGGTCGACCAGCGGCGAGGCGATCAGCGCGCCGCCGACCTCGTTCTCGGGGACGTGCACTAGACGGAGCACCTCCTTCGGCACGCCGGCAGCCCACAGCGTCTCGACGAGCACGGAGCCACAGCGCTTGGCCTGCGGTGCCGGCTTGATCACCACGGCCGAACCGGCCGCGAGGGCCGCGGCGACGCCACCGGTCGGGATGGCGAGCGGGAAGTTCCACGGCGGCGTGACCAGGGTGAGGCGTACGGGAACCTGGTGGGCGCCGTCGACGGTGTCGAGCTCCTCGGCCAGGCTGGCGTAGTAGTTGAGGAAGTCGATCGCCTCGGACACCTCGGGGTCGCCCTGGTCGAGCGTCTTGCCACACTCGGAGGCGGCGACCTCGAGCCACTCGGCACGGTGGCGCTCGACCTCGACCGCAGCGGCGCGCAGGATGGCGGCGCGCTCGGCGCCGGTCTTGCGGCCCCAGTCGGACTGCGCGCCGACGGCGCCCTCGAGCACCGACTCCACGCCCTCGACCGAGGCGACCGTGTGGTCGGCGACCAGCTGGTCACCCAGCGTCGAGGAGCCGACCCGGGCGATGATCGCCTTGCCCCACTCCCGGTTGCCCGGCAGGTGCGGGTCGGTGTCGGCGGTGTTCTCGAAACCGCCGGTCAGCGGCGCATCGGCCACCGGCTCGCGCCGGTCCTGGGTACGGTTTGGGGAGGGGACGGTCTCGTCGACGGCGGCGAGGGAGCGTACGAAGCGCTCCTTCTCGCGCGCGAAGAGCTCCTCGGAGGAGTTCAGGTCGAAGACGGCCGACATGAAGTTCTCGGTGCTCGCGCCCTCCTCGAGGCGACGCACCAGGTAGGCGATCGCGACGTCGAAGTCCTTGGGGTGCACGACCGGCACGTAGAGCAGCAGCCCACCGACGGTCTCACGCACCGCCTCGGCCTGGCCCTCGGCCATACCGAGCAGCATCTCGAACTCGACGGAGTCACGGACCTGGCGCTCGCCGGCCAGCAGCCAGGCGTACGCCACGTCGAACAGGTTGTGGCCGGCGACACCGATCCGCACGTTGGCCATCCGCTCCGGGGTCAGCGCCCAGGACAGCACCCGCTTGTAGTTGGTGTCGGAGTCCTGCTTGGTCGACCAGGTCGCGACCGGCCAGCCGTGCAGCGACGCCTCGACGTGCTCCATCGGCAGGTTGGCGCCCTTGACCAGACGCACCTTGATCGGCGCACCACCGCGCGCACGACGCGCGGCCGACCACTCCTGGAGCCGCATCATCGCCGACATCGCGTCGGGCAGGTAGGCCTGCAGGACGATGCCCGCCTCCAGGTCGGCCAGCTCGGGGCGGTCGAGCAGCCGGGTGAAGACGTCGATGGTCATGTCGAGGTCGCGGTACTCCTCCATGTCCAGGTTGATGAACTTCTTCGTCCCGGCGGCGGACGCCTTCGCGGCGTAGGTGTAGAGCGGGAGGAGCCGCTCGACGACGTGCTCGACGGCCTCGTCGTACGCCCAGACGGCGTGCGGCGCGACCGGCGAGGAGACCTTCACCGAGACGTAGTCGACGTCGTCGCGCTCGAGGAGCTTGCGGATGCCGGCCAGGCGGCGGTCGGCCTCCTTCTGCCCCAGGACGGCCTCGCCGAGGAGGTTGATGTTGAGGTCGACCCCACGGGCGCGGAGCTTCCCGACGGCCTTGCCGAGCTTGCGGTCGGTCGCGTCGATGAGCAGGTGACCGACCATCTCGCGCAGCGCGCGGCGGACGATCGGGATCACGAAGCCGGGTGCGACGACCGAGACCAGCGCGCCCAGCTTGAGCCCGAGGCGGAGGTGCCACGGCAGGAAGGCCGGGGTGTTGCGGGCGAGGTCCTGGAGCGCGGCCGCAGCGGCACGAGGGTCCTCGGGACGGATCACCCGGTCGACGAAGCCGACGGTGAAGCCGAGCCCGGCAGGGTCCTTGAGCACGTCGGCGAGGCGCTGAGCGGCGGGATCGGCCGGCTTGGTCGAAGCCGTCTCCAGCCAGCTGCGGACGAGGTGGTCTACCTCGGCGATGAGCGCGTCATTGGTGGTCATAGACCGAGTATGCGACCGGGATCACGTAAGATAAAGCGATGTTTCCTGGAGATTATTCGTAAGCAGACCTGAAGGTTCCAGATGCTCGACGTACGCCGCCTCCGCCTGCTCGCCGAGCTCGCCGCCCGCGGCACCCTGGCCGAGGTCGCCGAGGCGCTCCACCAGAGCCCGTCCTCGGTCTCCCAGCAGCTCGGTCAGCTCGAGCGCGAGGTCGGCGTGCCACTGCTGCGGAAGGCCGGCCGGCGGGTCCAGCTCACCGCCGCGGCCGAGGTGCTCGTCGAGCACACCGTCGAGATCCTGGCCCGGCTCGAGGCGGCGGAGGCGGCCGTCACCGCGCTCGGGGACGACACCGCCGGCACCGTCCGGGTCGCCGTCTTCCAGTCCGTGGCGCTCGCCTACATGCCGCAGGCCCTCGCCGACCTCACCCAGCGCCACCCACGGCTGCGGGTGATGCTCTCCCAGCGTGCCCCCGAGCAGGCGCTCCACGACCTCGCCCTGCGCGAGCTCGACCTCGTGGTCGCCGAGCACTACCCCGACCACGGTGCCCCGCACTTCGACGGGCTCGACCGCCAGCCGCTCACCACCGACCGGCTCCGGCTTGCCGTCCCGCCCCGCAGCTCCGGAGAGCCCTGGGACTCGATCACCTCGCTCGCCGATGCCGGCCGGGTGCCATGGGCGATGGAGCCGCCGGGCACGGCGTCACGCCACTGGATCGAGGAGCAGTGCCGACGGGCCGGGTTCGAGCCCGAGGTCCGCTACGAGACCGACGACGTCGAGGCCCACGTCGCGCTGGTGGAGACCGGCAACGCGGTGGCCCTCCTCTCCGACCTGATGCGCGTGCGCCACCGCACCGCGGTGCGGCTCATCGAGCTGCCGGGGGCGCCGCGGCGTACGGTCTTCACGGCGACCCGCACCGCCATCGCCGACTCGCCGGGGATCCTCGCCTGCCGCTCGGCACTGGCCCGCGTGGTGCCGTCCGACCTGGAGCTGCCCTAGGCAGGATCGCCGCTGAGGAACTCCTCGAGGGGCTGGTCGTGGTCGATCACCAGGCCGTACGCAGTGGTCCGGGTGTCGATCATGGCGAGCACCGCCTCGGTGACGACCGAGGTCAGGTGCTCGGCGTCCGGGATGCGCTCGCCCAGGTGCACCCAGCGGCGTACGGCTCCGAAGACCATCCCGATCAGGCCGTAGATCAGGGGGTCGACGGCCTTCTTGTCGACCTCGGAGACCTCCACGCCGCTCAGCTCGAACGCGGTCAGGATCAGCTCCTTGATCCGCTCGGCGATCCGGTCGAGGCCCTGCTGCAGCGGACCGCTGCCGTTGGGCGCGGTGTCGACGTCGGCGACCTGATGGAGGAGCGGGTGCTCGAGCGCCCAGTTGACGTAGGCGCCGACGGTGCGGGAGATGATCTGCCGGATCGATCCGGTCAGCTCCATCGCCGGGAAGAGCTTGGCCCACAGACCGTCCAGGATGTCGGCCTGGATGGCGAGGTCGAGCTCGCGCCGGTCGGCGAAATGGCGGTAGACCACCGACCGGGAGAGCCCGGCGGCCTGACCGATCGCCTGCAGACTGACGTTGACGCCCTCGGTCTCGATCAGACCGATGGCGGCGTCGACGATGCGCTTACGGCGGTCATCGTTGTGTCGCTTCCAGCGAACTGCCCGGCCATCCATGGTGGGACCATCGTAGTCCCACGTACTTCACGCTGGGTCGGGAACGGGCGTCGCAGTAACCTCGAACGGCTCTCAGGCGAAGCGGATCACACCGTCGGCGACCGGTGCGCCGAGCGCGCGCATGTCGACGAGATAGTTCTGCTTCGCCGACCACGGCGCCCGGTCGCCGGCCTTCGGCATCAGGTCCAGCGACCGCTGGATGTAGCCGGAGGCCAGATCCATGAACGGCCGCTCCTCGACACTCGGGTCGCGGCTGATCGAGGCGACGTCGTAGCCGTTCTCGCCCATGAAGTCGAGCAGCCGGATCACGTAGTCGGTGACCAGGTCGGCCTTGAGCGTCCAGGAGGCGTTGGTGTAGCCGATGGTGTAGGCGAAGTTGGGCATCCCGGTGAGCATCAGACCCTTGTAGGCCATCTGCTCGGGGATCCTGATGGGCTCTCCGTCGACCGTGAATTCGAGACCGCCGAAGAGGCGCAGGTTGAGCCCGGTGGCCGAGATGACGATGTCGGCCTCGAGCGTCTCACCCGACTCCAGCTCGATGCCCTTCGGCACGAACGTCTTGATCCGGTCGGTCACGACCGCGGCGTACCCCTCGCGGATCGACTTGATCATGTCGCCGTCGGGGACGAAGCAGATGCGCTGGTCCCAGGGGTCGTAGGGCGGGGTGAAGTGCTTGTCGACGTACGCGACCGCCTCCTCCGGGCTCATGCCGGGCCGGTTCTCGTTGCCGGTGAGGCCGTTGATCCACTGGTCGCGGATCGCCTTCTTGATGACCCCGGGCGCGCGGCGGGCGAGCTGATAGGAGCCCACGGTGAGCAGGACGTTCTCCCAGCGCACCGCCTCGTGGCCGATCTTCTCGCGCAGCCGCCTGAACGGCAGCCGGCCGAGCAGCCGGAACGGCGCGGTCTTCAGCAGCGACGCGATCGCGTCCTGCCCCGGTCGGGACAGGATGTACGTCGGGGTGCGCTGCAGCATCGTCACCTTCTCGGCCTTGTCGCTGCCGGCACCGGCGAGGTTGGGCAGCAGGGTGACCGCGGTCGCGCCCGAGCCGATGATGACGACCTTCTTGCCGGCGTAGTCGAGGTCCTCGGGCCAGTGCTGCGGGTGCACGAAGGTCCCCTCGAAGTCGTCGAGGCCGGCGAACTCCGGCTGGTAGCCGTTGTCGTAGTCGTAGTAGCCCGAGCAGTTCCACAGGAAGCCGGCGGTGATCTCGCTCGGGCCGTCAGCGGTCTCGACGGAGACGGTCCACTGCTTGTCCTCGGAGCTCCAGGCGGCGCCGGTGACCTTGTGGCCGTAGTGGATCAGCTTGTCGACGCCGTAGTCCTTCGCTGTCTGGCGCAGGTAGTCGCGGATCTGGTGGCCGTCGGCGAGCGCCTGCGCGCTCTCCCACGGGCGCCAGCGGAAGGCGAAGGTGAACATGTCGGAGTCGGATCGGATGCCCGGGTAGCGGAACAGGTCCCAGGTGCCGCCGCTGGCCTCGCGCTGCTCGAGGATCGCGAGCGACTTTCCGGGGAGGCGCTCGCGGAGCTGTGCGGCCGCTCCGATGCCGGACACACCGGCCCCGATGATCAGTACGTCGACATGCATGCCGGCCAGGTTACCCGGAAGTATGTGATTGCGACACCCTGTCTCGCAAACATTTGCAAGCATGCCGATCTCCACCGTTGATCAACGGCACGGCAAAACAAGGGCAGCCCACCTTCCACCCCTGTGAACGCAGTCACTACGCTGCGGTTCGCAGCTGTGGGGGCGGCATGCATCCACAGCGGTCTTCGGGTCTCTTCACCCGTCGCTTTCGATGGCTGAGCTGCGCGCGGACCGCACCGTGCGGTCACCAGGTCTTCGAAAGGTTTTCGAGTGTTGAACTTCGTACGCGCCGGCGCGGTTGTCGCGGGCGTCGCCCTTGCCGGGCTGGCGGCCACCCCGGCCTTCGCCACCGGTGACCACGGCGACCCGGCCGGCAACAACGGCACCGTCAAGGTCATCCAGCACGGCAACATCGACGACGTCCCGGACAACCAGCCGCACACGGGCTGCTCCCTCGACGTCGAGTGGTACGGCTTCGACGAGGGCGTGGACATCGTCTCCAAGATCGCCTTCGAGCTGCACGCCCCGACCCTCGGCGGCGAGCTCACCGTCGACGGCCCTAGCGAGGTGCACGTCGGTGGCGACGCGGCCAGCGGCGCCGGCACCGAGACCGGCCTCGACGCGCGCCAGACCTACACGCTCTCCGCGACCGGTCTGGCCCACCCGAAGCAGGGCTTCCACGCCAAGGTCACCATCCACACGCCGGGCAGCATCGGCAACGACACCAAGACCAAGGTCTTCTGGTTCCAGAACTGCGCCGCCGAGGAGGAGCCGACCCCGTCGCCGGTCCCGTCCGAGGAGCCTTCGGAGCCGGCCGCTTCCGAGGAGCCGTCGGACGTGCCGTCCGAGGGCACCGCCGAGCCGACCCCGGTCGCTGACGAGCCCGAGCCCGCCGAGGAGTCCTCCGAGGCTCCGGTCGCCGACAGCGAGGTGCCGACCAACATCGACGCCGGTCTCGCCGGCGAGAGCGACTCCCCCGTGCCCGCGATGTGGCCGCTGCTGGCCATGCTCGCCGGCGCTGCCGCCGCCGGCACCGCGCTCGTCGTGGTCCTGCGTCGCCGGGCCGCCGCTCTGGTCCACAAGGACTGAGCCCACCGCGTAACGAGAACGGCGCGGCGTACGACCTCCTGGGTCGTACGCCGCGCCGTTTCTGTCGGGTCAGTCCTGGAAGGCCGCGCCCTTCTCGATCAACGCGTCGGCGTCGGTGATGCCCCAGGCCGCCAGGGCCTCGCGGGTGTGCTGGCCGGCGCTGGCGGCCGGTCCGGCACCCAGGGTGGAAGCGGTCCGGCTGAACCGCGGGGCCGGGGCGGGCTGAGTGACGCCCTCGTGGGTGACGTACGTCTGCCGTGCCTGCAGGTGCGGGTGGGAGGCGGCCTCGGAGGGGGTGAGCACGGGCGCGACGCAGGCGTCGGTGCCCTCGAAGAGCTCGGCCCACTCGGCCATCGTCTTCGACGCGAAGGTCTTGGCGAAGAGGTCGCGCATCTCGTCGTAGCGCTCCATCTCGTACTGCCCCGGGCACACCCCGTCGAGCCCGAGCCTGGTCACCATCTCGGCGAAGAACTTGCCCTCCAGCGCCCCGACCGCGACCTGGCGGCCGTCGGCGGTGTCGTAGAGCCCGTAGAACGGCATCGCGCCGTCGAGCAGGTTGCTCATCCGCTGCTCGTGCCAGCTGCCGGAGGCGAGCATGCCGGAGATCATCGTGGCGAGGTGTGCGGTGCCGTCCACGATCGCGGCGTCGACGACCTGTCCCTGCCCGGTCGTCTTCGACTCGACGAGCGCGGCGAGGATGCCCATCACCAGATAGGTCGATCCGCCACCGAAGTCGCCGAGCAGGTTGAGCGGGAAGTGCGGGCGGTCGCGGTCCTGGCCGAGCCCGTTGAGCACGCCGGTGGTGGCGATGTAGGTGAGGTCGTGCCCGGCCGACTGGGCCAGCGGGCCGTCCTGACCCCATCCGGTCATCCGGCCATAGACGAGGCGCGGGTTTCGCTCCAGGCAGGTGTCGGGCCCCAGGCCGAGCCGGTCGGTGACGCCCGGGCGCAGCCCCTCGATCAGCACGTCGGCGGTCTCGACCAGTCGCAGCACCGTCTCGACGGCGTCCGGGTTCTTGAGGTCCAGCGCGATGCTCGGACGGCCGCGGGTGAGCAGGTCGCCCGCACCGCCGCCGAGCACGTTGCCGCCCGGGCGGTCGACCCTGATCACGTCCGCGCCCATGTCGGCGAGGATGGTGCAGGCGTGCGGTCCCGGACCGATCCCCGCCAGCTCCACCACCTTGACCCCGCGGAGGGGGCCGGTGCCCTGGCCCAGTGTCACTGTGGATTTCTCCGTCGACTCAGTCATGCCCGAGATCCTCGCAGAGTCGCGTCCTCCCCGCCCGGCGTGACTGGATACCGGAGCCGATTCCGATACGCTCCGAGACACACTCGCCGGTGCCACAGGAGCAGAGAAGTTGTCTCGGGAAATCCCCACGTCCCCCCAGTCCGCACAGTCCAGCCCACTGACCGCGAACGATCCCCGGGAGATGGGTCCCTACACGCTCGTCGGCCGCATCGGTCACGGTGGCATGGGCGTCGTCTACCTGGGTGAGGACGCCGACGGCACCAAGGTGGCGGTGAAGGCGATCCTCCCCGAGCTCACCTCCGACCCGGGCTTCCGGGCGCGGTTCGAGCGGGAGATCGAGGCCGCCAAGAAGGTGGAGAGCCGGTTCACCGCGCGCGTCCTCGACGCCGACCCGGCCGCCGACCAGCCTTGGATGGCGAGCGAGTACGTCGCCGACCCGCCGCTCAGCAAGCTGGTCAGCTCCGGGCAGCGGCTCTCCGAGATCGACGTACGCCAGCTGGTCGCCGGGACCGTCGAGGCGCTCGCCGCGGTGCATGCTGCCGGGCTCGTCCACCGCGACATCAAGCCGGGGAACATTCTCTACGGCACTGATCACGGCTCCGGTGATCCGTGCGTCATCGACATGGGCATCGCCCGCTCCGTCGACGGCACCGCGCTCACCCAGACCGGCAAGGCAGTCGGCACCTACGGCTACCAGGCACCGGAGCAGGTCCAGACCGGCACGTTCTCGAGCGCCGTCGACATCTGGGCGCTCGGCCTGGTCGCCTTCGTCGCCGCCACCGGACGCTGGCCGTTCAGCGGTGAGATCGGCTCGATGGGTCACCTCCTCAAGGGCGAGTCGCCCAATCTGAGCCTCTGCCCGGACTACCTGCGCCCGCTGGTCGCCGCATGCCTGGCCGATGAGCCGACCGCGCGCCCTTCCGCCGCGGACATCCTGGCCACCAACGGCGACTGGGCCCTGCTGCCCGCCCCGGCCACCTCCGAGGAGGAGACGGCCGTCGGCGTACTGCCGCCGGAGCTCACCGGCGGGATCGCTCGCGCCCCGCTCCCCGCCGCGGCGGTCTCCGGCAACACCGCCGATCTGCCCACCCAGGCGCCCACGCTCGCGGATCCCGCACCCTCCGGTCGGCGCCGCTGGAAGGCCGCTGTGCTGGCTGCGGCGGCCGTGGTCCTGATCTCCGCAGGCGTCGCGGTCGCCGCCAACCCGGGCCTCCTGCCCGGTGGCGAGGAGGCACCGAAGGTCGGCGAGGTCTCGCCGTCGACCGAGCCGTCCACCGGCGAGAGCAGCACCGCGCCGACCGCACCGGCCGGCGGGACGGTCCAGGATCCTGGCTGGGACCCGGGCGTCGAGGAGAAGCCGGAGGACGACGGCTCGGAGGACGAGGTCGAGACGCCGCCCAGCAGCGGCACCGCCACCGACGAGGCCACTCCCTCGGAGTCGCCGGAGGAGACCGCCACTGCGCCCAGCGAGCCGACCAGCGAGCCGGCGACCTCTGCTCCGACGGAGGAGCCGACCGGGTCGGTGACCATCCAGCCGACCGGGGGCCGGAGGAGGAGCCGGAGGGGACTGCTTCTCCCTGAGGGTGTTTGTGCGTGGGGGGGTCTCGACAGGCTCGACCAGCGGGGCGCGTGGGGTCTCGACAGGCTCGACCAGCGGGGCGGGAGGGGTTTCGACAAGCTCGACCAGCGGGGCGCGAGGGGTCTCGACAGGCTCGACCTCCGGGGCGCGTGGGGTCTCGACAAGCTCGACCAGCGGGGCGCGAGGGGTCTCGACAGGCTCGACCTCCGGGGCGCGTGGGGTCTCGACAAGCTCGACCTCCGGTGGCCTCCGGGGCGTTTGAGAGCCGGATCACACCTGGTCTTGGGTTGGATCGATCAAGGTGGCCGGGCGTCGGCGGGTGCCGATAATCAAGCCTGGCGAGGTGTGCCGCCCGCCCTTCCCGAGCAACCGAAAGTTGAGCTGTGAGCGACACCGACGAGACCTTCAACGACTGGCAGCACCGCGAGGAGCTCGCGGAGACGATGATCCCGATCATCGGCAAGCTCTACCGCGAGAAGGATGTCACCATCCTGCTCCACAGCCGGTCGCTGGTGAGCAAGTCCGACATCTCGATCCTGAAGGCGCACCGCTTCGCGCGCCAGATCGAGGGCGAGGAGCTCTCGGTCACCGACACGTTCCCGCTGCTCCAGGCGGTCGCCAAGCTCGACCTCGGCCCCTCGAAGGTCGACCTCGGCCAGCTGGCGATCCAGTACGCCGCCGACGACCGCGGCCTCTCCCACGACGAGTTCGTCGCGGAGAAGCTCTCCGGCGCGACCGGTGACAACAAGATCGCGCGCAACGGCGGCCAGGACGTGGTGCTCTACGGTTTCGGCCGTATCGGCCGCCTCGTGGCCCGCCTGCTCGTCGAGAAGGCCGGCTCGCGCCACGGGCTGCGGCTCAAGGCCGTCGTCGTCCGCAAGGGCGGCGAGGACGACCTGGTCAAGCGCGCCTCGCTGCTGCGCCGCGACTCGATCCACGGCCAGTTCGCCGGCACGATCACGGTCGACGAGAAGAACGGCGTGATCATCGCCAACGGCAACCCGATCCAGTTCATCTACTCCAACGACCCGACCACGGTCGACTACACGGCGTACGGCATCAAGGACGCCATCCTCATCGACAACACCGGCAAGTGGCGTGACCGCGAGGGCCTCTCGCAGCACCTGCGACCGGGCATCAAGAAGGTCCTGCTGACCGCGCCGGGCAAGGGCGACGTCCCCAACATCGTCCACGGCGTCAACCACCAGACGCTGTCCGGCGACGAGAAGGTCATCTCCTGCGCGTCCTGCACGACCAACGCGATCGTGCCGCCGCTGAAGCTGATGGAGGACCGCTTCGGCATCGTCCGCGGGCACGTCGAGACGGTGCACTCGTTCACCAACGACCAGAACCTGCTCGACAACTACCACAAGGCCGACCGCCGCGGCCGCTCCGCGCCGCTCAACCTGGTGCTCACCGAGACCGGCGCCGCCTCCGCGGTCGCCAAGGCCCTCCCGGACCTCAAGGCGAAGATCACCGGCAACTCGATCCGCATCCCCACCCCGGACGTCTCGATCGCGATCCTGTCGCTCTCGCTGAAGGGTGAGACCTCGAAGGAGGAGGTCGTCGAATACCTCCGTGAGGCCTCGCTCGTCGGCGAGCTCCGTCGCCAGGTGGACTTCACCACCGCCCGCGACGCGGTCTCCTCGGACTTCATCGGCTCCCGCGCGGCCTCGATCATCGACGGCAACGCGACCATCGTCGACGGCGACTCCGCGATCCTCTACGTCTGGTACGACAACGAGTTCGGCTACTCCTGCCAGGTCGTCCGCACCGTGCAGTCGATCTCCGGCGTCGAGTACCCGACCTTCCCGACCCCGGCCGCCGTCTGACCGGACCGATCAGCTGGAGGCGACAGCCTCTACGCCCCGTCTCGCCCCACCCGTGGGAGAGGCGGGGCGAACTCTTCCCAGACCCGCAGGATCGCCTCGGCGTCCGTCATCCCGACCTGCGCGACGTCCCGCAGCGCTGGCGCCGACCGCAACCACATCTCGTACTCGACCTGCTTCTTCTGCTCCTCGGCGTCCGACCGCGACCAGTCCACCGCGCTCAGCGGGCCGATGGTCGGCGCACCCCAGATCGTCACCGTCGGCCCGTGCTCGAGCGGCAGCCAGGTCTCCTTCATCGCCTCGAACCAGTCACCCGGCGGCTCGACCTCGAACGTACGCGGCGGCGTAGCCCGGTTGGCCGCCCGCCTTGTGGCGCGGTCGAAGGTGTGGCCGGTGACCTCCGCACCGAAGACCACCCAGCTGGCCAGGGTCGCGACCAGCGGGAACCTGCGGCCGTCCGATCCGCGCCCGTTCAAACCACCCCACAGGTCGAGGATCGGGCCGAGCACGTACGGGATGTACCAGCCGTGCCGCACCACCTCGGCCTGTTCCTGCCAGGTTCGGAAGAGGTCGATCCTCCGGTCACGACCGAGCCTGACGATGACAGGTCGCACCTCGTCCAGCGTCTGCTCTGCGCATCGCGGTCTGGCCAGCAGATCGGCCAGGCTGCGTTCGTCGTAGAGGATCGCGCTGCCGGCCTTCGTCCCGGGCCCGGCCAGACCGGCCGCGAGGACGCGGTTCGCCTCGACCTTCCCGATCAGGTGCAGCTCGCAGATCCGGCGTATCGCCTCGCGTGTGGTGATCCTCATGCCTCGGAACCTAGGCAGCAACGCGCTCAGCAGCGATGGCAATCAAGATCCTGTGGATAACTCTGTGGATAACGGCGGGCACCGTCAGCCAGGAGGCTTGATCTCATCACTGTAGTAGCCGATGACGGCTTGTGAATTGTTCACAAAGCGTCATCGGCTACTACAGCGCTCGATAGAGGGCGTTACGCCGGAGGCGGTCACGAACGGACCCGAGCCAGGAAGGCCCGGGTGCGCTCCTCGACCGGGTCGCCGAAGAGCTGCTCCGGCGGGCCTTGCTCCAGCACTCGGCCACCGTCCAGGAAGCAGACCTTGGTCGCGACCTCGCGTGCGAAGGACATCTCGTGGGTGGCGAGCACCAGGGTCGTGCCCGCCTCTGCCTCGGCCCGGACGATCTCCAGCACCTCACCGACGAGCTCGGGGTCGAGCGCAGCGGTGATCTCGTCCAGCAGCAGCAGTCGCGGACGGGTGCACATCGCACGCACCAGCGCGACCCGCTGCTGCTGACCGCCGGAGAGGGCGTCGGGGTGCGCGTCGGCTTTGTCGGCGAGACCGAACCGGACGAGCAGCTCCATGGCGCGCTGGACGGCCTCGTCCGGACGCACCCGGTGGACACGCACCTGCGCGAGCGTGCAGTTGTCGAGCACCGAGAGATGCGGGAAGAGGTTGTAGGCCTGGAAGACCATCCCGACCTCCCGGCGGACCGAGCGGGGGTCCACCAACGGGTCGGAGATCTCCCGGCCGTCGAAGGTGATGACGCCGTCGTCGATGGTCTCCAGCAGGTTGAGGCAGCGCAGCAGCGTCGACTTCCCCGACCCGGACGCACCGATCAGGCAGACCACGTCGTGCTCGTCGACCGTCAGGTCCAGGTCGTCGAGCACGACCTTCTCCCGATAAGCCTTCCGCACGCCGGTCGCCGCCATCAGCGCCGATGTCCTCATCTCCCCTGCTCCTTCTCGATCTGACGCCGCATCAGCCAGTCGGTGAGCCGGGTGAGCGGCACCGCGACGACCAGGAAGTACGCCGCGGCCACGAGCAGCGGGGTGCCGTTGAAGTTGTAGCCCTGGTAGTCCTGAGCCGCCCGGAGCGCCTCGAAGACACCCACCGCCGAGATCAGCGCGGTGTCCTTCTGCAAGGAGACCAGGTCGTTCATCAGGGGAGGCACGACGCGGCGTACCGCTTGCGGGAGGACCACGAACCGCATCGTCTGCGCACGGGTCAGCGCCAGCGCCTCGGCGGAGGCGACCTGGGTGGGATGGATCGCCAGGATGCCGGCGCGGAAGACCTCGGCGACGTAGGCCCCGTAGCAGAGCACCAGCGCGAACGTGGTCAGCCAGAACAGCGAGCTGGTGACGCCCGAGAGGCCCAGCGCCGGGATCCCGATGCCGCAGATGACCACGACCATGATCGACGGGATCCCGCGGAACAGGTCGGTGTAGCCGATGGCCAGCAGCCGCAGCGGCGCCAACCACGGCGAGGTCGTCTGCCGGGCGATGGCGACGAGCGCACCGAGGACGAGTACGCAGGGCTCGGCGACCAGGAAGATCCGGATGTTGATCCAGAACCCCTCCCCGATCGCCGCGAACGAGTCGCGCGCGTGCGACCAGCTCAGGAAGTAGTCACGCACCCGGTCCCACCCGGGCGAGGAGACGATCAGCGCCACCAGCCCGACCACGACCACCACGGTCACCACCGTGGCGATGGCCCCCTGCTGGACCCTCAGCCGCCGCCGTACCGCCCGCCTCTCAACCTCCCGCCCACTAGGCTTCCGGTGCTCGAGCTTGTCGAGACCACCAGAGGACGACCGACCGACCCTCATCACTGCAGCACAGGCACAGCGACGACGTCCGAGAGCCACTCCTTCTCCAGCGCAGCGAGCGTGCCGTCCTCCTCGAGCGCGGTCAGCGCCTCGTCGAGGCACGGCGCCAGACCGCTGTCCTTCTCGGTCAGCAGGCCGAACTCCTCGGGCTTCTCGCTGCTCTCGAACTGTCCGGTGATGGTGCTGCCCTCGATCTCGGCCGCGGTGACGTAGAAGGCGGTCGGCAGGTCGAAGACGAGCGCGTCGACCTGGCCGTTGAGCAGCGCCTGCTTGGCCTGGTCGCTGGTGTCGAAGACCAGTGGGTCGACGTCCGGCTGCACGTCCTCGCGGATCGCGGTGAGCGAGGTGGTCGCGGTCTGCGCACCCAGCTTCAGCCCCTTCAGATCGTCCAGCGACGCCGCCTTCTTCGCGTTCTTCTCCATCGTGACCACCGCCTGCGAGGCCGTGTAGTAACCCTGCGAGAAGTCCACGACCCCCGCCCGCTCGGGGGTGATCGAGATCTGGTTGATGTCGAAGTCGAACTTCTTCGCGCCCGGCGTGTAGGAGGTGTTGAACGCCTGCTTGACCCAGACGACGTCGTCCTTCGCGAACCCGAGCTGCTCGGCGACCGCATAGGCCACCGCCGACTCGAAGCCCTTGCCGTTGCTGGGGTCGTTCTCAGAGAACCACGGCTCGTACGCCGGGGAGTCGGTGCCGACGGTCAGCTTGCCGTCCTGCTTCAGCGGGAGGTCGGCGGCCTCGCAGGAGTCGGGGGCGCCGCCGTCGGCGCTCTCATCACCGTCGCTCCCGCAGGCGGTCAGCGCGGCGGCGAGCGCGAGCGGAGCGGCGAGAAGGGCGGCGAGACGCGTGCGCATGTGCGGAATCGTAATGCTCTCAGCACTGGCCGCTTCTTATTACTCATGAGTAGCATACGCGCATGGCGTACGAATCCATGCTCTCCCCGCTCACCATCGGGTCGCTCACCCTGCGCAACCGCGTGGTGATGGGGTCGATGCACACCGGCCTCGAGGACCATGCCTGGGACATCCCCAAGCTGGCCGCCTACTTCGCCGAGCGTGCGCGCGGTGGGACCGGGCTGATCATCACCGGCGGGTACGCCCCGAACAAGCGCGGCTGGCTGAAGCCGTTCGCGAGCGAGATGAGCTCGCGGCTGCACGCCGCGCAGCACCGCCGGGTCACCGCGGCAGTGCACGAGGAGGGTGGCGCGATCGCGATGCAGGTGCTGCACGCGGGCCGCTATGCGTACACCCCGTTCTCCGTCAGCGCCTCGGCCGTGCAGGCGCCGATCAACCCGTTCAAGCCGGCCGCCCTCTCCGACAAGGCCGTCGACGCGACCGTGAGCGACTTCGCCAAGAGCGTGGCCCTGGCCAAGCGGGCCGGCTACGACGCGGTCGAGATCATGGGGTCCGAGGGCTACCTCATCAACCAGTTCCTGACCGAGCGGACCAACCAGCGCGAGGACAGATGGGGCGGCACCGTGACCAACCGGATGCGCTTCCCGGTGGAGATCGTCCGCCGCGCGCGCGAGCTCGTCGGCGACGACTTCCCGATCATCTTCCGGCTCTCGATCCTCGACCTCGTCGAGGACGGCCAGACCTGGGAGGAGACGGTCGAGCTCGCGTACGCGCTGCAGGACGCCGGCGTCTCGGTCTTCAACACTGGCATCGGCTGGCACGAGGCACGGGTGCCGACCATCATCACCCAGGTCCCGCGCGGCGCCTGGCTGGACATGACCGCCCGCCTCAAGGCCGAGGTCTCGATCCCGGTCTGCGCCTCCAACCGGATCAACACCCCCGAGCTCGCCGAGGCGGCGATCGCCGAGGGCAAGGCCGACCTGGTCTCGATGGCACGGCCGCTGCTGGCCGACCCGGAGTTCGCCAAGAAGACCGCCGAGGGCCGCACCGACGAGATCAACACCTGCATCGCCTGCAACCAGGCCTGCCTGGACCACGCCTTCTCCAACAAGGCCGCCTCCTGCCTGGTCAACCCGCGCGCCGCGCGCGAGACGACGCTGGTGCTCTCCCCGACCAAGCGCAAGCAGTCCGTGGCCGTCGTCGGCGCCGGGCCGGCCGGCCTCGCCGCCGCCACCTCCGCCGCGGAGCGCGGCTTCGCGGTGACCCTCTTCGAGAAGTCCTCGCAGGTCGGCGGCCAGTTCCGCCTCGCCATGGCGGTGCCGGGCAAGGAGGACTTCAAGGACACGCTGCGCTACTTCACCCGGCGCCTGGAGGTGCTCGGCGTCGACGTGCGCCTCGACACCGAGGCCACCACCGCCGATCTGGAGCCCTTCGACCACGTCATCGTCTCCACCGGCGTCACCCCGCGCGTGCCGCAGATCGCGGGCTCCGAGGACGACCGGGTCGTGACGTACGCCGATGTGCTGGCCGGCCGGGTCGTCCCCGGCCGCCGCGTCGCGGTGATCGGTGCGGGCGGCATCGGCGTCGACGTCTCCGCCTGGCTGACCCACCAGCCCGAGACGCTCGAGGAGTGGAAGGCTCGCTGGGGCGTCGGCGACCCGGCGATGTACCGCGGCGGCCTCGCGACTCCGACCGTCGCGGCCCCGGCCCGCCAGGTGACCCTGCTTCAGCGCAAGGCGACTCCGATCGGGATCGGCCTCGGCAAGACCTCCGGCTGGGCCCACCGTGCCCACCTGAAGCAGGACGGCGTCACGCAGGTCCGAGGTGCGACGTACGACAAGATCGAGGCGGGCGAGGAGTCGGTCACCCTGCACTACGCCGTCGACGGCGAGCCGCACACGCTCGAGGTCGACCACGTCGTCCTCTGCGCCGGCCAGGAGTCCGTGAGGGATCTGTGGACCGAGCGGGAGAACTGGTTCTTGATCGGCGGCGCCGACGTCGCCGCCGAGCTCGACGCCAAGCGCGCGATCAAGCAGGGCACCGAGGTCGCCGCGGCCCTGTAACCTTCGCGGCATGAGCGAGAACGACTGCCTGTTCTGCAACATCGTCGCCGGCAACCTCCCGTCGACGAAGGTCTACGAGGACGACGAGACGTACGCCTTCATGGACATCGCGCCCGCGGCCGTCGGGCACACCGTGGTGGTGCCGAAGACGCACACGAAAGACGTCCTGGAGGCCGACCCTGCCGTCTTCGCCGCCACCGCAAAGACCGCCCAGACGGTCGCGAAGCGCGCGGTCGAGGTGCTCGAGGCCGACGGGGTCAACGTGCTCAACAACTGCGGGTCGACCGCCTGGCAGACCGTCTTCCACCTGCACTTCCACGTGATCCCGCGTTACACGGACAAGTCGAAGGACTCGCTCACGCTGCCGTGGGTGCCTCAGCAGGGCGACCTCGACGCGATCAAGACGGTCGGCGAGAAGCTGGCCTTCTGAGCCACCTCCGGAGGCCGAGCCTGTCGAGACCTCACCCCGTCGGCGCACCCTCCGCGTGCGCAGCCACCATCGCTGCGTACCACGCGAACGACTTCTTCGGCGTCCGCACGCCGGAGCCGTCGACGTGCACCAGTCCGTACTTCCCGCCCACGCCGTCCTCCCAGTCCTTGCCGGTGAACGGCGCCTCCCAGCCGTCGCGGTCGAGCAGGGTGTAGGCGTAGAAGCCGCGGATGTCGACGCCGCGATCTATCGCGGCCGAGACCGCCTCCAGGTGGGCCTCGAGGTAGTCGATCCGGGACTGGTCGTCGACCTCGCCGTCCACCACCGGAGCGTCGTACGCAGCACCGCACTCGGTCAGCACGATCGGCGGCATCGCGGCCCGGTATCGGGATCGGGTGATGATCAGCCACTCCCGCAGCGCGGTCGGCACCACGCCCCAGCCGGTGTCGGTGGCGGGGTAGCCGACGAGCGGCACCATCCGGAACGGGATGTCGTCGCCCTCGGCCGAGGCGCCGATGCGCTGCGGCGCGAAGAAGTTGACGCCGTAGAAGTCCAGCGGTGAGCGGATCGCGGCCATGTCGCCCGGCATCACCACCTCGTCGGCGAGACCGGCGAGGTCGCGCGGGTAGCGACCCAGCAGCATCGCCTCGAGCGGCACCGCGTTCCAGGCGAGGTCGATGAGCTTGGCCGCGCCGACGTCGGCCGGGTCCTCGGAGAGCGGCCAGATCGGCTCGTGGTGGGTGGCGCAGCCGACCGTCTCCACACCGGCCGCGCGCAGCACCTGCACGCCGCGACCGTGGGCAAGCAGAAGGTGGTGCATCGCGGCGACGACGCCCCAGCCGGTGCGCCGCCCGGGGGCGATCGTGCCGAGGCCGTAACCGAGGTAGGCGCCCACGTTGGGGTCCTGGACCGGCACCCACTCCGGGATCCGGTCGCCGATCAGGTCGGCGACGGCCTGGGCGTAGTCGCCGAAGGCCTCGACCGTGGCGCGGTTGAGCCAGCCGCCGTCGGCGGCCAGCGGCTCGGGGAGCTCTCCGGCGTAGAGCGTGGCGGACGGCCGCAGACCGGCCTCGAGGAGCTCGTCGGCCAGCCGGTCATAGCGGCTGCGGGCATCCTGGTCGAAGGCACCGCGCCCACCCGGCTGGAGCTCACGCCAGGAGACCGTGAATCGGTATCCCGGCGCACCGAGACGTTCGAGCAGCGCAATGTCCTGCTCGCCCCCCGGCCGGGTGGCGTCTGCAGTGCCGAACAGGAAGCCAGTCGGGAACTTGGGGAACGCCACGGCACAATCATGACTGTGACTGCCCAGATCCGCCGAGGAAACGCCCGATTCACCGAACGGCCACCCGGCCTCCGGCCAGGGAGAATCACCTGGCACACCTACTCCTTCGGCCCCCACTACGACCCCGACCGCGTGGGCTTCGGCCCCATCGTGACCTACGACGAGCACCTGCTGCGCAACGGTGAGGGGTTCGAGACCCACCACCACTCCGGGGTCACGATCGTCACCTGGCCGCTGTCGGGTGAGGTGACTCACACCGACTCGACCGGCGCCACCGGCACCGTCGCTCCCGGGCAGGTCGGCGTCTTCACCACCGGCGACGGTGTCGACCACTCCGAGTTCGCCACCGCCCCCGGCACCCGGTTCGTCCAGATGTGGGTCGCCGGCAGCACCGGTGCGCCGGCGTACGAGGTCCACGACGTCGCCGCCCGAGAGGGCGAGTGGGTCGAGGCGGTCCGCCTGGACCAGGGCTCGTTCCTGATCGGCCGCGTGGGCACCGCCGGGCCGGCCGAGATCACCTTGCCCGAGGCGAGGCTGCGCCATCTCCACGTCGCCTCGGGTGCGCTGCTGCGCAGCGGCATGGCCGAGCCGCTCACCGCCGGGGACGCCTTCGAGGTGACCGCCGGGGACGACCTCCCGCCGGACTTCACGGTCGCTGCCGGCGTACCCACTGAACTTCTGCTCTGGATCTTCGATTAGATCGTGATTGCCTCCGTTTGAGGGCACCTCATTACCCAAAATGAGGGATGGATTCAGAAGGTCGAGATTCCCTCTCCTGAGTTGAAGCAGGTTGACCGCAGGCCGGCTCGTTCCGAGCCCGGCACGCACGCCCAACCACGGGTTTCACAAGGGGAGACATGTTCACCAAGCTCATGGGCCAGGTCCCGACCGTCGTCATCGCTGCAGCCACGGCATCGATCTTCGGCGGCGGCGCCGCCTACGCCGCCGCCCGGATCACCTCGGCCGACATCGCCGACCAGACCATCCAGTCCCGCGACATCGCCGCTCAGGGCGTCGGCACCTCGGAGGTACGCAACCAGTCCATCGTCTCCGGCGACATCGCCGAGGGCGGCGTCGGCGCTTCGGAGATCCGCAACGGCTCCATCACGGGCGCTGACATCAACGACACCACCGAGAAGAACCTCAAGGGCGCGAAGGGCGCGAAGGGCGACAAGGGCGACAAGGGCGACCCCGGCGCCGACGGCAAGGACGGCGTCGTGTCGCCGGCCTACTCGGCCAGTGACTCCTCGATCGTCCAGGCCATCGGTGGTTCCTTCGGCAAGTTCACCGACGGGGTCCGCGCGACCAGGGTCGACACCATCGAGCTCCCCGCCGGTGAGTACGTCCTGACCGCGGAGGGCTTCTTCGTCAACAGCCAGGCCACGACCGGCAAGACCCGGATGCAGCTCGCGGTCCGCGTGGACGACGGCAGCGATTGGGGCAAGGACTTCGGCACCTGCTTCACCGGTGCGACCAGCCCGCTGGCCAACCGTGAGTCGCACTGCTCGTCCACCCGTGTGGTGACGGTCGACGCCGACGACGTCGTCGACGTCTACGCCTTCGGCTACGCCGACGACCAGGGCAGCGCCGACAGCGGCAAGGTCAGCGTGAAGTCCTTCGTGACGGCGCTCCCGGTCCAGTGACCTGATCTCCGCACGCCTGTCGCCCCCGGCTCTCCGGCCGGGGGCGATAAAGCGCGGACAGCAGCAGGGTCGGAGTATAAAGTCCGCCTTAGACTGCTGCTCAGTGTGAGACTTTGCTCGAAAGGCTTGGCGTGACGACGTTCCTTCTCATCGGAGCCGTCGGGCTGGGCCTCCTGCTGGTGTCGCTGGTGATCGGCGACCTCCTCGACGGTTTCCTCGGCGGCCTGACCGACTGGCTCGAGAGCGACTGGTTCTCGACCGCCGCGATCGGCGGCTTCGTGTCGGCGTTCGGGTTCGGTGGCGCCATCGCCCACGGACCGCTGAGCCTGGGCCTGCTGCCGTCCGTCGTGATCGGCTCCGGCTTCGGGGCAATCTTCGCCTGGTTCGCGCTGTGGCTCACTCGCCTGCTGAAGGACGACCACACCGATGCGGCACCCTCGGGGGACGACGCGATCGGGATGGACGCTGCCGTGATCACCGAGATCCCGGCAGGCGGGTTCGGCGTGGTGCGAGTGGTCCTCGGGGGTCACACGGTGACCTACAACGCCAAGGCACCCGATGCGGGCGAGGCGATCACTCCCGGCACCGCTGTCCACGTGACCGGTGTCCTCTCACCGACGGCAGTCACCGTCGCGCCGACGTGGCGCGAGATCACCTCCTGACCTGAAGGGGTCCCCAATGGAACTGCTGGTGCCGATCGCCGGCCTCGTCGTACTTCTCATCCTGCTCCTGCTGCTGGTCACCAGCCGCTACAAGGTCGCGGGTCCCAACCAGGCGTTCATCGTCACCGGCCGCAAGGGCAAGGCCGTCCTCAACCCGGAGACCGGCCAGCTCACCACCGACCTGTCGGGGCAGAAGGTCGTCCTCGGTGGCGGCGTCTTCGTGATCCCGTTCGTCCAGAAGCTCGCCACGATGGACCTCTCCTCGCGCCGGATCTCGGTGCAGATCCGTGGGGCGGTCTCCGGCCAGGGCATCAAGCTCAACCTCGACGGCGTCGCGATCGTGAAGGTGGGCGGCAACGCCGACCAGATCCGGCTCGCCGCGCAGCGCTTCCTCTCCCAGCAGGAGGAGATCGAGCCGTTCACGCAGGAGGTGCTCGCCGGCGCGCTGCGTTCGATCGTCGGTGGGCTCACCGTCGAGCAGATCATCCGTGACCGGGCCGCGTTCGCGCAGCGGGTCGCCGACGAGTCGGAGTCCTCGCTCACCGGCCAGGGCCTGATCCTGGACACGTTCCAGATCCAGGACGTCACCGACGACGGCTCCTACCTCGCCAACCTGGGTCGTCCCGAGGCCGCCCGCATCACCCAGGCCGCCTCGATCGCCGAGGCCG
This sequence comes from Nocardioides luteus, assembly GCF_014648595.1. GTDB lineage: Bacteria > Actinomycetota > Actinomycetes > Propionibacteriales > Nocardioidaceae > Nocardioides > Nocardioides luteus. The sequence continues at coordinate 99,978 of NZ_BMRK01000002.1, forward strand.
AGGCCCGCCGGGCCGCCGAGCAGGCCCGGATCAAGGCCGAGGAGGAGATCGCGATCTCCCAGCGTGCGCTCGCCCTCAAGCAGGCCGAGATCAAGGCCGAGACCGACGCCGCCTCCGCCAACGCCGCGGCTTCCGGCCCGCTGGCCCAGGCCGACCGCGACCAGGCCATCCTCACCGAGCAGGAGAAGGTCGCCGTACGCCAGGCCGCCCTGACCGAGCGACAGCTCGAGACGCAGGTCCGCAAGCCCGCCGACGCCGAGCGTTACCGCGTCGAGCAGGAGGCCGAGGCTCGCCGTAACTCCGAGATCGCGGCCGCCGAGGCCCGTAAGGCCGCCACCATCGCCGCGGCCGAGGCCGACGCAGAGCAGGCCCGTCTCTCCGGTGAGGCCGAGAAGGCTCGTCGTGCCGCCCTGGCCGAGGCCGAGGCGATCGAGGGTGCCAAGCGCGGTGACGCGCAGAAGGCGCTGCGTCTGGCCGGTGCCGAGGCGACCCGCGCCGAGGGTGAGGCCAGCGCGGCCGCCACGCTCGCCGTCGGTCAGGCCGAGGCCGAGGCCATGGACAAGCGCGCTGCGGCGTTCGAGTCCTACAACGACGCTGCCGTGCTGCAGATGCTCATCGAGGTCCTGCCCCGGGTCGCCAAGGAGGTCGCCGCGCCGATCAGCGCGATCGACAACCTCACCGTCCTCTCCACCGAGGGCGCCGGCGCCATCCCGAAGCAGGTCAACGACAACGTCGTCCAGACCCTCAACATGCTCCAGACCACGACCGGCGTCGACCTCGGCTCGATGCTCCGCAAGGCGACCGCCTCGGCAACCGCCTCGGCGACCGAGAACGGCTCGGTGGAGATCCCCGCCGGTCAGAACGACTGACCGATCCACACATTTTCAACACTCGGTCACCAATTCTGTGGAAAAGGGGCATAGACGTGACAGCCAGAATCAAGTCTGGTTATGTATCCACGTCGACGTAGGGAGGGAGCACTCCAAGCCTCGACCGGGCCTCGCGGCCGCAAGGCCGCCAGGCTCGCCCCTCGACTCTCTCTACTGTTCCCCCCGTCGGTAGAGAGACGACCGAGGGAAAGTTGAATGTGGCCCGGCCTCACGGCCGGGCCACATCTCATTTCAAGTCCTCTCGCCGGATCTCAGCGCTCGCGGGCCATCCGCAGGAACGCCTCGACGAGCGGCCCCGAGGTCGCGGCACCGTTCTCGCCCTCGTCGACATAGACCGCGACGGCGAGATCGCCCTGCGCCGCGATCATCCAGGTGTGGGTGAGGCGCTTGCCCTTGCGGTCGAACTCGGCGGTGCCGGTCTTGGCGATCACCGGCTTGCCGGGCACGTCGGCGAGACCGTGGCCGGTGCCGTCGGTGACCACCTTGCGGAAGATCGTCTTCAGCTGCTTCGCCTCGTCGGCGGCGAGCGGCTCCACGCCCGACGGCTTGGCCACCTGACCCTCGACGAGGTTTGGAACCACGGTCTTGCCTGCCTGGATGGAGGCGATGACGGTGGCCATCACGAGCGGTGAGGCGAGCACCTTGCCCTGTCCGATCAGGTCGGCGGCGTGCTCGGTCTTGCCTGCCGGCTCCGGGATCTGACCGAAGTAGGAGGTGAAGCCGGCGTCGCGGTCGATCCCGAAGCCCAGGGACGCGGCGGCCGAGGCGATCTCGGCGTGGCCGATCTCGTCGGCCGTACCGACCATCGCGGTGTTGCAGGACTCGGCCACGGCGTGGGCGAGGGTGATCTTGCCCAGGGCCAACTTGGGGTACCACGAGTCGTTCTTGAACGTCTTGCCGTCGACCTTCGCCTTGGCGGGGCACTTGACCTGGCTGGTGGGGTTGAGCCCCTTGCGGAGGAGCGCGAGCGTGGTCGCGGTCTTGAAGGTCGATCCGGGGGCGGCCTGGCCGTAGGTGGCCAGGTTCATCTTGTTGTCCTTGCCGTTGGCGGCGACCAGCACGGCGCCGTCGCTGGGGCGGATCGCGACCAGGGCGCTCTCCGGCTCGACCCGCTTCAGGATCTTCTCGGCGTTCTTCTGCAGGCGGCCGTCGATGGTGACGGTGAGGGGCTTCCCGTCGATGGGGTCGCTGTTGTAGAGCCGCTTGAGCACCTCGCCCTCGTCACCGAGGACGGAGACCTGCAGGCCGGGCTTGCCACGGAGCTGGTCGTCGTAGCGGGCCTGGAGCCCGGAGAGCCCGACCATGTCGCCCGGGAGATAGGTGCCGGGCTTCTTCTTCATCCTCTCGGCGGTCACCTCGCCGACGATCCCGATGACGGGTGAGGCGAACTCCTTGGTCGGGCCCAGCGGGAGGGTGCGGTCGAGCATCGCCGCACCCTTGATCCGGGAGATCTTCTTCCGCTTCGCCTTCGTCATCATCGGCTTCCGGATCGAGAGCGCCTCGACGAACGCCTTGTCGCCGGCGGCCTTGACCCGCTTGGCGTAGCGCTTGGGGTCGATGCCGACGATCTTGGCGACGTCGCGGGCGGCCGCGGGCGCGGCCACCGGGTCGAGCAGGGTCTTGTCGATGCCTACGGTGACGACCGGCCGGTCGGCGACCAGCGTGGTGCCCGCGGTGTTGACGATCTCGCCGCGCTGCTGCGGGACGGTCTCGACGTGCAGGCTGCGACCCTCGGCGAGCAACGGCGCGACGACGGTCGGCTCCCAGACGAACTCCCACGTGTCGCCGGTCTTCTGCAGCTCGACCTCGGACTCGTAGGTCCATCGGCCGCCCGGAAGCCCCCACGCCCAGGTGAGCGTCGACTTCGCGTTGTCGGTGCCCTCGCCGGTGAAGGTGGGCTTGGTCGCCGAGACGGCGGGCGCACCGAGCTTGCCGAACAGGTTGCCGGTGAGGTCGCGGTATTCGTCGGCGACCGTGGCCGGGTCGGTCTCGTCGACGAAGTCGACCTTGGTGAAGGTCGCGGTCTTCAGCGCGGTGGTCAGGCTGGACATGCTCGGTCCGGGATCCTTGGCGCCACCGCAGGCAGCAAGCAGCGGTAAGGCAACGGCAAGGGCGGCCATGCCCCGGAAGACTCGCATGGAACGGTTCTATCAGCCCCGCCCCCAAGATTGAGTTACACCTGTCCAACGTGGGAGTTGTGAAGCTGAGCGTGACCCACCGGTCACGCTCAGCTTCACAACCGGATGGATCAGTGCTTCGCGAGCCAGGCGTCCAGGTTCACGCCCCGCTGGTCGGCGAGCTTCTGGAGGCGCTCACGGGTCGGCGGCTGGAACACCTTCGGTTCGATGTGGCGGTCGAGGGCGGCGTACTCCCTCTGCTTGGCGGCCTGGGCGGGACCGGCCGCCTTCGCGGCTGCGACCACGCTCGGGTCGGCGGTGACGGCGGCGCCGGTGAGGGGCGAGCTCACCAGCGGTGTGTAGCCGTCGCGGTGGCCGGCGGCGTTGGCGTGGTAGGACTCCTCGATGGGGTTGGAGAGCCCGTTGACCCACTCCGGGTCGTCACAGACCGCGTGGCCGGTGAAGCGGCTGATCGGGTTGACGTAGGTGAAGCCGGCGGCGCTCGCCCGTGCTGCCGTGGTGTTGTTGATGAGCACAGCGGTGTCGTTGAGCGCGGCCTCGTCCTCGGGGCTGAACCAGGTGAGGGCGTTGCAGTCCTCGCCCATGAACAGCTTCGGATAGCCGACGACCACCACCTTGGCGTTGGGCGCTGCCGACCGGATCCGTGAGTAGAGCGTCCCGAGGCGGCCCGGGAGCGTGTTGCGGATGTAGTTCTGTGCACCTGCGACGGCTCCCGCGCAGTCGCTCGCCCAGGCTGGGAGAGCACACTCGGTGATCACGTCGACGAAGCCGGCGTCGTTGCCGCCGATGGAGATGGTCACGTAGCGGGTCGAGGTGGACAGGGCGCTGAGCTGGCTGTTGGTGACGTCGGCGACGACCGCGCCGGAGCAGGCGCGGAAGTTGAGGCTGTATCCCTTCGCTGCGGCGACCAGGCTGGCGTACGCCACGGGCGATCGCATGCAGTTGCTGCCGTCATCGATGTAGCTGCGGGTTCCTACGCCTGAGGAGTAGGAGTCCCCTAGAGCGACGTAAGGCTCCCCAGCTGCTGAAGCGAAGCCCGAAGCGATCGGACCTGCTGAAGCGAAGCCCGAAGCGATCGGACCCGCGGTGGCTGGGGAGCCGGGGGCGGCGGCTAGACCGCCTCCGAGAAGGGCGATGGAGGTGAGGGAGACCGCGAGGCGGACTTTGGACAGGCGGAAGATCATTTTCATGGCAACTCCCGGAAGTCGGGGCCGCTGGAGACGGCCCTTCCCTTCGGTTGTACGCTTACTTCCTTTTCCCTGCAGGAAATTTGTTTCACGCCAAAGTAACTGTCCGGAACCCGCTTACCTGGCGGTCACTCCACGTGCTGCAGCCGGGGCAGGAGCCGGTCGAGCCACGTCGGCAGCCACCAGGCGCTCGCGCCGAGGAGCCGCATCACCGCCGGCACCACGAGACAGCGCACCACGACCGCGTCCAGCAGCACCGCGACCGCCATCACGAAGCCCATCTCCTGCAGCATCCGGTCCGGGCTGAACCAGAACGCGCCGAAGACGACGACCATGATCGCGGCGGCCGCGGTGATGACGCCGCCGGTGTGCGCCAGGCCCTCGCGGACCGCCTCCTGCGCGTCGCCGCGGCGCAGCCACTCCTCGCGCATCCGCGAGATCAGGAAGACCTCGTAGTCCATCGAGAGACCGAAGACGATCGCGAACGTCATCACCGGCAGGAACGCCTCGATCGGGCCGGGCTCGACGCCCAGCAGCCCCTCCTGGAAGACGTACGTCATCGCACCCATCGAGGCGCCGATCGAGATGACGTTGAGGACGGCCGCCTTGATCGCCACCGCGACCGACCGGAAGACGCACATCAGCAGCAGCGCGGAGAGCCCGACGACGAGCCCGATGAAGAGCGGCAGCTTCTCCCCGACCGCGTCGGAGTAGTCGATCAGCGCCGCGGTCGAGCCGCCGACGAGGACGTCGTCGCCGAGATCGTCGCGGAGATCTTTCACCAGCTCGGTGGTCTTCGGATCCTGTGGACCGGTCGCCGGGAAGGCGATGGAGGTGAACACCGCACCGTCCTCCGACGGCTGCGGCGGGGTCACGGCGGCCACGCCTGCGTACCCGTCCAGCGCCTCGTACGCGGCGGTCGCCTGCTCCTGCGAGCCGTCGGTCATGACCACGAGCGGGCCGTTGGCGCCGGGTCCGAACTTGTCGCTGACCAGGTCGTAGGCCTTGCGCGTGGTCGAGGAGGCGTCGTCGTTGCCGGCGTCGGCGAAGCCGAGCTGGAGGCTCAGGACAGGTGTGGCGAGGGCGCCGAGGGCGACCACCGAGACGATCAGCGCCGCCCACGGGTGCCGCTGGACACCTCCGGCCCAGGCGCGCCAGCGCTGGCCGGGCTCGCGCCGCGACCGGGCCGCGTGGCGGCGTACGGACTTCTCCAGGCGCTTGCCGAACAGCGTCAGCAGCGACGGGAGCAGTGTGACCGCGGCGATCATGGTCATCAGCACGGTGAGCGCGACGCCGAGCACGACGCCCTGGATCGAGGTCAGCTGCAGCACGTAGAGGCCGCAGAGCGCGAGGATCACGCTGACACCGGCGAAGAGGACCGAGCGGCCGGCGGTGTCGATGGCGGTCGAGGTCGCATCCTCGCGAGTGGCGCCGCGGAGCAGCTCGCTGCGGTAGCGCGAGAAGACCAGCAGGGCGTAGTCGATGCCCACGCCGAGGCCGACGATCATCAGCATCGGTGCGGTGTAGTCGGGGATCGTGGTCAGGTGGCTCAGCAGCGTGACCACGCCGAACGTCGTGCCGACCGCGAAGATCGCAGTGATCAGCGGCAGGCTCGCGGCCAGGAACGAGCCGAACATGAACAGCATGATCACCAGCGCGGCGAGCATGCCGATCCCCTCGGAGCCGCCGCCCTCGCTCTCGTTGACCTCGCGCATCGAGTCACCGGCCATCTCGACCTGGAGGTCGTCGGTGGTCGCATCGTTCGCCAGATCGAGGAACGGCTCGTAGGCGGTGATCGGGAGGGCGCCAGGCTCGGCGTCCATCACGACGGTGACCAGCGCGGTCGTACCGTCCTCGCTCACCGACCCGCGCTGCGGATCGGCCGGCACGACCGCCTCCACGTGAGGGAGGTCGCCAAGGTTCGCGATGAGCGCGTCCACCGCCGCCCGGTCGGTGTCCCAGCCGCGCTCGTCATGGATGACGGCGCGCACCTCGTCACCGGCCGAGCCGCCGTGCTTCGCCTGCAGGTCGGCCATCTCCTGCGACTGGGTGCCCGGGATGTCGAAGGAGTTGCGGTAGTCGTCGCCGACGACCTGGCTCGTCGCGGTCACACCGACGATCACCACCACCCACAGCAGCAACGCGGTCCAGTGGTGACGTTGGGAGAAGGAGGCCAGCCGTCGCAGCGGACTTGGTCTCGAGATCGTCTGGGTGGTCATCAGGTCTCCTATTGTTTTCGGTCTGGCTACCTGTAGTCAGACAACATGTACGAAGACAATGTACGACGACCTGTGTAGGCTGTCTACATGAAAGCCGACGCCCTCCGCGGCCACCTCGACTCGCTGATCCTGGCCGTGGTCGAGAAACAGCCCCTTCACGGCTACGCGATCATCGAAGCCCTCAGCGCCCGCAGCGGTGGTGAGCTCGACCTCCCCACCGGCACCATCTACCCCGCGCTGCGCCGCCTGGAGAAGGCGGGCTACCTCGACAGCTCCTGGTCCGAGGTCGGTGGCCGCAAGCGCCGCACCTACGAGCTCTCCTCCGCCGGCCGCAGAGCCCTCGCCACCCACCGCCAGGAATGGAAGACCTTCTCCCAAGTCGTCTCCGGCGTACTCGGCGAAGCCTGACCCTCCCGCCGAGACGGCAGCTCTGGCGAGCATTCAGGGGGTTCCCTGATGTGCCCGATCCCGCCGGGAGCCGAAGATGGAGCCCATGAGCGCCGTCGACGTCTACCTCGCGGACCTGCGTGCCGCGATCCCCGGTCCGAGCCACACCCGGCGCACTCTCCTGCGCGAGGCCGGCGACCACCTCGAAGACGCGACCGACGCCTACACCGCGGCCGGCTACACCGCTGACGAGGCCGAAGCGCTCGCGCTGCGCGACTTCGGGTCGGTCGACGACATCGCGCCCGGCTTCCGTGACACGGTCGCGATCGGTGCCGCCCGGCGTACCGCCCTTCTGCTCGTCCTCGTCATGCTCCCCCAGGCCTTCCTGTGGGACGGCGGCATCGAGCTCGGCGCGAGCGCCCACTCGGCCGCTCCGGACAGCGGTCTGTTCCACACGCTCGACATCGTCATCGGGTACGCCGGGACAGCAGGCGCCCTCGGCGCCATCATCGCCCTCGCCGTGACCGCCATCGGTCAACGCTGGCTGCAGATCGGCCGACGAACGGCGCAGCTCACCGCCGCCTGGTCCCTCGCCATCGCCGTGACGATCCCGATCATCGGCTTCACCATGCTCGTCCTCACCGGCGGCATCACCCTGCTCCTCGCCCTGAGCGCACTCGCCTTCATGGTGACCCCGTTCACCCTGGTCGCCCTCTCAGCCCAGCGCACCCTCGCCGCCTGCTAGCCGAGACGTCACCCCGGTCGGCCGAGACGGCAGATACGTCGTCCGAGTTGTCACTCGTGACGTCTCGGCCGACGTATCTGCCGTCGCGACCGACACAACTGCCATCTCGACCGACACAACCGCCGTCTCGACCGACACAACCGCCGTCTCGACCGACGTATCTGCCGTCTCGACCGAGACGACTACGGTCTCGGCCGGGGCTGGGTGTGGTGCGAGGGGTGGTCTCGACAGGCTCGACCACCGAAGATGGGTCAGTCGAACTTGCGCTTCTGGCGCGGCTTGCGGGGGCGGTCGCCGGAGTCGGACTTGCCGTGGCCGTGACCGTGGCGCGGGCCCTTGTCGAAGCGGCCGCCGCCGCGGCGGACGGGGGCGCCGCCGGCGTCCTCGGAGAGCTCGATGAGCTTGCCGGAGATACGAGTCGACTCGAGCGCCTTCCAGGTCTCGGGGGCGAGGTCGGCGGGGAGCTCGACGAGGGAGAAGTCGTTGCGGATGGAGATGTTGCCGAAGTCGGCGCGGCGCAGGCCGCCCTCGTTGGCGATGGCACCGACGATCTGGCGCGGCTCGACGCGGTGGCGCTTGCCGACCTGGATCTTGTAGGTGGCCAGCGGCTGACCGTTGCCGCGCGAGCGGGAGGTCTCACGGCGCTCACCGCGATCGTTGTCGCGGCGGCCGCGACGCTCCTCGTAGGCAGGCTTCTCGGGCTCCGGCTCGAGCAGCAGCGGCTCCTCGCCGTGGAGCACCGCGGCGAGCGCAGCGGCCACGTCGACCTCGGGGACGTCGTGCTCGTCGACGTAGTGGCGCACCACGTCGCGGAAGAACTCGATCTTCTCCCCCTCCTGCAGCGCGGCGGTGATGCCGTCGTCGAAGCGGGAGAGGCGGGTGGCGTTGACCTCGTCGACGGAGGGCAGCTGCATCTGCTTGGGCGACGCCTTGGTGTGCTTCTCGATCGCGCGCAGCAGCCAGCGCTCACGCGGGGTGACGAACGAGATCGCGTCACCGGTGCGGCCGGCCCGGCCCGTACGGCCGATGCGGTGGACGTAGGCCTCCACGTCGGTCGGCAGGTCGTAGTTGACGACGTGGGAGATCCGCTCGACGTCGAGACCGCGGGCCGCGACGTCGGTGGCGACCAGGATGTCGAGCGAGCCGTCCTTGAGCTGGTTGACGGTCTTCTCGCGCTGGGCCTGGGCGATGTCGCCGTTGATCGCGGTCGCGGCGAAACCCCGCGCTCGCAGCTTCTCGGCCAGCGACTCGGTCTCGGACTTGGTGCGCGTGAAGACGATCATGCCCTCGAAGTTCTCGACCTCGAGGATGCGGGTGAGCGCGTCGACCTTCTGGGGGTAGGACACCATGAGGTAGCGCTGGGTGATGTTGCTGGCGGTCTGGGTCTTGGCCTTGACCGAGATCTCCTTCGCGTCGCGAAGGTACTTCTTCGAGAGGCGGCGGATCTGGGACGGCATGGTCGCGGAGAAGAGCGCGACCTGCTTGTCCTCGGGGGTGTCGGCGAGGATCGTCTCGACGTCCTCGGCGAAGCCCATGTTGAGCATCTCGTCGGCCTCGTCGAGCACCAGGAAGCGCAGCTGCGACAGGTCGAGCGTGCCCTTCTCGAGGTGGTCCATGATCCGGCCCGGGGTGCCGACGACGACGTGCACGCCACGACGGAGCGCGGTCAGCTGCGGACCGTAGCCCTGACCGCCGTAGACCGGCAGGATGCGTACGCCGTCGAGGTTGGTCGCGTAGCGCTCGAACGCCTCGCACACCTGCAGCGCGAGCTCACGCGTCGGCGCGAGCACGAGCGCCTGCGGCGCGTTCTGGTAGACGTCGAGGTTGGAGAGCACGGGCAGCGCGAAGGCCGCGGTCTTGCCGGTGCCGGTCTGCGCGAGACCGACCACGTCGTGACCGTCCAGCAGCGAGGGGATCGTCGCGGCCTGGATCGCCGACGGCGTCTCGTAACCGAGCGCCTTCACGGCGTCGAGGACACCGGCGGAGAGACCGAGTGAGTCGAAGGTCGGACCCTGCTCTGCCTCCACGTTCGGCTCCGAGGGCGCGGAAGTAGTGGATACGGCAGACTCAGGCTCGGTGCTCACCATCCAACGGTAGGCCCATATAGCACGTTCTGAGCATTCCTCGGCGCGGTGGCCCCCGTCACGTGCTGACAGTCAAGATCCGTTCGAGCCGCCTCTCGATGCGGCGGGAGTCGACCTGCGACTTCAGATCAGGAGTCGTACGCCATCCCGACCGCTCGTAGAACGCGATCGCCCGGGCGTTGACCTGAAGCACCCAGAGCTCGAGCACGGTGACGTCTGATGCGCGCGCTCGATCGACGAGCGCCGCCATCAGCTCGCTCGCGACGCCGGTGCCCCACGCCTCTGACGCGACGGCGAAATAGCGGAGCTCGAGCACGCCACGACCCGGCACGAGCAGCGCGAACCCGATCGGCTGGTCACCGTCGTACGCCATCTGGATCGTCCCGCCGGCGTCCAGTGCCCGCCGGATCCCCGGAAGCTTCGCCTCCGCGGGCGCCGTCGTCGCGAAACCGTCCCGCTTCGCCGTCGCCTCCGCCCAGATCCCGGCGGCGACCAGCGCGATCTCCTCGCCGGCTCCCTTCACCACATTCACCACGGCAGTTCACCATTCTCGAGATCAAGAAAAAGCGGGCTCCGCTTCTCAGGCCCTCGGACGAGATCCAGCAACCGTTGTGCGGCTACGGCCGGATCAGTTGCGGCATCCGCCCGCCCCATCCCGGTGGCCAACCGACCGGGATGGACCGCCCACACGCGTACGTCGGGAGCGAGCTCCTCGGCAAGACAGGTCGTCGCCATGTTCTGGGCGGCCTTGGCGATGCGGTAGGCGTAGCTGGTCCCGAAGCCGCGATAACGCCCGGCCGCCTGGTCGTGGATCGACCCCAACCTGGAGCTCACGTTGATGACGATCGGTTGCTTCGTACGCCTGAGGTTCGGCAGCACTGCCCGCGTCGCCCGGATAACGCCGCCGACGTTGACGTCGCACACGTCGAGCAGGGTCGAAACGACGACACCGTCGAGCGGCGTGCCCGGTGTTCCGGTCCCGGCGTTGTTGATCAGCAGATCGAGCGGCTCGTCGCCGAGCGAACCTGTCAGCGGGGAGACATCGTCATCGGTCACATCCCAGTGCACCCACCGTCCCCGCTCGCGACCGACGACCTCCCGCGAGACCCCGACGACATCCCATCCCGCACGATCGAAGACCTTTACGATCGTCGCCCCGAACCCACGATTGGCGCCAGTGACGAGAACACGTCTAACCGTTGATGACATGCGGCCATTCTCCTGATCGACCCAGGCATCGCCTCCCTGGTCACCCAGCGTCCGACCCCGATCGAGTGGGCGAACGTGGCAGGTGATGGGCTGTCTGGCTGGCCACTTTCGCCCACTCGTGCTCCAACTCGGCGTCGTCTGGCGGGCCCAGTGGATCGTTGTGGTCGGCGGCCCCACGCTGACCGAGGTACCTCGGTGGCGATGCACTCCCTTCGTGGAACTCCCTGAAGGAAGCAACCCTCGACCGAGTTACCTCGGTGAGCATCCAACCCGCACCGTCAGGAGACGATGACCCCGTCGCCGACGGCGATCTCTCCGGGATGGACGACGGCGAGGTGCACCGCCGCCCACACCTTGCCGTCCCAGCGGCGGTGCCGGGCGAGCGTACGCAGCGGGTCCTTGCCCGACTCCAGGGTCTTGGCGTCGATGGTGGTCATCACGCAGCGGTCGATCCGCGCGGCGACACGGAACCTGGCGCCGCCGATCGCCACCTCCTGCCAGCCGTCCTCGGCGAACGGCTCGGAGACGCCGTCGACGAGCAGATTGGCGCGAAACCGTCCGGCCGGGACGTCGTCGTCGGCCCAGGCATCGACCTGCCCGACCGACGCGTCGGAGATGAGCGACACAGGCGAGGAGTCGTGGAAGGCGGCGTACTCCCCGGGTCGGAAGTTGTCCGGGTTCATCGCCCGCCTCGTCGGCTCGGCGCACCACATCAGTCGCAGGTCGTCGCGGCCGAGCACCTTCCGCAGCCAGCTGTCGGCCGTCTCGCCGACAGCCCGCGCGGTGAGCTGCTTCCGGAAGAAACGTACGCCGACGGTCGGCGCGTCCTCGTCGGGCGCCGTCACCTCCAGCGGGTCCGCCCCCGGGCCGCTCAGCGTCAGGTCCACGCCCGTCCGGCCACCGGTCGCCGGTGTCTCCGCCACGATCTCGAACAGCGACCGCAGCTCTCGAGCCGTGACCAGCTTGTCGGCGCCGTCGACCACCATCCACTCGCGGTCGCCCACGATCCCGGTCCGTCCGACGTACGCCGCCTCGACCGGCCTGATCGCCGTCGACTTCACCGGATGGACGTTGATCCCTGCCAGGCGCATGCGGCCCATTGAATCGGGCCCGGCTACTCGACCGTGACCGATTTTGCGAGGTTGCGCGGCTTGTCGACGTCGTGGCCGAGCGCCTTGGCGGCGTGGAAGGCGATCAGCTGCAGCGGGATCGTCATCAGGATCGGGTCGAGCTCGACCTCGTTCTTCGGTACGTCGACGCGCAGCGCGTCGAGCTCGCCGAGGTCGACGTCGGGGTGGGTGACGACGACCAGCGGGCCGCGGCGGGCGCTGATCTCGTGGAGCGCTGCGACGTTGCGGTCGGTCAGCTCGTCCTGCGGCACGATCGCCACCGTCGGCACCGACTCCGAGATCAGCGCGAGCGGACCGTGCTTGAGCTCGGAGGTCTGATACGCCTCGGCGTGCCGGTAGGAGATCTCCTTCAGCTTCTGGGCGCCCTCGCGCGCGACCGGGTAGCCGCGTACGCGCCCGACGAAGAACATCGACTCCGCCTGCGCGAGCCTGGTCGCGACCTCCTCGATGTGCGCCTCTCCCTTCACGATCTCCTCGATCTGCGCAGGCAGCGCCTGCAGACCGGCGATGAGCCGCTTCCCGTCCGCGATCGACAGGTCGCGTACGCGGCCGAGCTGGAGTGCCAGCAGCGAGAACGCGACGTACATGTTGGTGAGCGCCTTGGTCGAGGCGACCGCGATCTCCGGGCCGGCGTGCAGGTAGATGCCGCCGTCGACGGCCCGCGCGATCGCCGAGCCGACCACGTTGACGACGCCGAGCACCCGGCCGCCCTTGCGCTTGATCTCCTGGACGGCGAGCAGGGTGTCGATGGTCTCGCCGGACTGGGAGACCGCGACGTAGAGCGTGTCGGGCTCGATGATCGGGTTGCGGTAGCGGAACTCCGAGGCGGCCTCCGCGTCGGCGGGGATCCGGGCGAGCTCCTCGATCAGCCCGGCGCCCATCTGACCGACGTAGTAGGCCGAGCCGCAGCCGAGGATCTTCACCCGGCGGATCGCCCGGAGCTCGCGCGGGTCGAGGTTGAGACCGCCGAGATGGGCGGTGCCGAACCGCTCGTCGAGCCGGCCCCGCAGCGCACGCTCCACCGAAGACGGCTGCTCGAGGATCTCGGTGAACATCCGCGGCTCGTCGGCGAGCTCGCCGTACTCGTACGCCGACGGGTCCACGTCGACCTCCCGAGCCGTCGTGGTGGTCGTGGTGAGGTCCTGGCGGAAGGTGGTGAAGCCGGTCGCGGTGACGGTGGCCAGCTCGCCGTCGTCGAGGTGGGCGACGGTGGTGGTGTGGCGGACGACCGCGGCCAGGTCGGAGGCGACGTACATCTCCCCGTCGCCGACACCGACGATCAGCGGCGAGCCGTTGCGGGCCACGACCATCCGGTCGGGGAAGTCGGCGTGCACGACGGCCAGGCCCCAGGTGCCCTCGACCTGGGCGAGCGCGTCGACGACCTTGGCCTCGAGGCTCTCCGCGGTCGACGCCTCGATGAGGTGGGCGAAGACCTCGGTGTCGGTGTCGCTGACCAGCTCGACCCCGGCCTCGGTGAGCCTTTCCCGCAGCGAGGCGGCATTGTCGACGATGCCGTTGTGCACGACCGCGACCCGGCCGCCGGCGGAGAGGTGCGGGTGGGCGTTGGTGTCGTTGGCCGGGCCGTGGGTGGCCCAGCGGGTGTGACCGATGCCGACCTTGCCGGCGAACCGCTTCGGCAAAGCGTCGACCAGGTCACGTACGCGTCCGGCCTTCTTCACCACCTGCAGCCTGCTGCCCAGCACCGCGACGCCGGCCGAGTCGTAGCCGCGGTGCTCCAGCCGGGCGAGCCCCTCGGTCAGCAGGCCCGCGGCCTGCTGCGGGCCGATGTATCCGACGATTCCGCACATGTTCTCTGTCCCGTCCTATCCGTAGACGATCCGGCGCAGCTGCCGCTCGGTCAGCCTCGGCGCGGCGACGACCCGCCCCGGGAGCTCCTCGGCGAGCCGCGCGAAGATCGCATCGTTCTTCGCGCCGTAGGTCTTCAGCTGTGCGTGCCGGCGGCGTACGTAGGTCTCGACCGGTTCGTCGAAGTACGCCGCCACGTCCTCGATCACGCGCGCCGCCTCCGCGGGCGGAAGCCCGGTGGTGGCGACCACGTGGTCGATCAGCGCTTGCTCGGCATTCACGGGACCAACTGTGAGCCACTCTCCGCGCGACCTTCAAGTTCCTGCCCGAATTCGGGCAGATCCAGACCATTCGACTCGCGCGACGGGGGCAGCGAAACGACTGCGTTTAGGGATAGCGTTGTCATCTCAACCAATCTCCCGCCGTCGTCAGCAAAGCCTCACGCCAGCGGGAACATTGGGCGTGATTCCCCCGTTATGATGCTTGCAGTTTCAACCACTTCTTCCAGGAGCACACCCGCCATGGGCATTTTCAGCAAGAAGGACTCGACCCCCGCCGAGCCCGTCTTCGACACCCCCACCGCCGCCATCGAGGACATCTCGGGCGACTACACCCTCGACGTGGCCCACACCCGCCTGGGCTTCTCGGCCCGCCACGCGATGGTGACCACGGTCCGCGGCTCGTTCAAGGAGTTCGACGGCACCGCGACGATCGACGCCGCCGAGCCGACGAAGTCCAAGGTCTCTCTCACCATCAAGGCCGCCTCCGTCGACACCGGCAACGCCGACCGCGACGCCCACCTGCTCTCGGGCGACTTCTTCGAGAACGAGACCCACCCCGACATCACCTTCGAGTCGACCGCGGTCGAGTTCGACGGTGAGTCCTGGAACATCACCGGCGACCTGACCATCAAGGGCAACACCAAGTCGATCACCGTCCCGTTCGAGCAGACCGGCTCCGCCAAGGACCCGTTCGGCAACACCCGGGTCGGCTTCGAGGGCGCCGTCGCGATCAACCGCACCGACTGGGGCCTCTCCTTCAACGCTCCGCTCGAGACCGGCGGCGTGCTCGTCTCCGAGAAGATCAAGCTCGAGTTCGACATCTCGGCCATCAAGACCGAGGCCTGAGCCTGCAACCCTGCGAGCGAAGCGAGCAGGGTCGCAACGCGAAGGGATCGAGCGAGCGCAGCGGCTGAGCTTGCGAAGCCGCGAAGCGGGTCGAGATCCACGCTGGTCGCGCAGCGATCAGACCAGACGACGGGGCCACCGGGAATCTGCCGGTGGCCCCGTCGCGTGTCCGCAGGTCAGGGGCGCTCGGCCCGCGGCGCCTCCTGGACGAAGTAACGCCTCTCCGCACCCACACGAAGCGTGCCGACGGCGTCGAGCGAGGACGCGTCGCCGGTCACCCCACCGGCGAAGCCGAGCGGGCCCGTGCCGAGGTCGACACCACGCGGCGGGTCGCGGTGGACCACACCGTCCGCGGCCCCGCCGACCGGTGACTGGACATGGGCGCGACCGCTGATCACCAGCGCTGCCCCGTCGGTCGTGACCGTCAGCGCCGCGTCGCTGCCCGCCATCGCTCCCGAGAGCGTCACCGGGCCCACGGGCCCAGGCTCCTGCGGCTTGATCGGCCGAGACGAGTCGGCGCTGGCGACGCCGGCACCGGCGACCAGCAGGCCACCTGTCACGGCGGCGAGGACGATCGATCTGCGAAGTCCCCCGAGGACCTTCGAGCTCATTGCTTCTCCTGACGTGAGTTGCGCGGCCGTCGGCCGCATCGCCCCGAGCGGCGTTCGGCTCAGCGCCCCCGGAGATGACGGGATGCGGGGCCCCGCCCGTCTACGACCGAGCGCCCGAGCGCTCCTTGGCCGCGACCGTTGTGGACGGGACCCCGCAGGGTGGGACGAGCACTGATCACACTCGTTGCCCCACCCATCGGACCGGACGGAAAAGCAGCCGCAGCCGACTGCCGACATCACGTCCGGCGGGTGATCCAGCAGGCGACGGCCCCCCGGGCGTCGTGCAGCCTGGCTGGATCTGTTGCTTCACACCATCACGCTCCCGAGTCGATCCGGATCAGCCCCTTCACCACCTCTTACGTACCCAGGGGCGCTGGTGTTGCAGTTCTTCGAAAATAAAATAGGAAAACCCCGCGAACGCCTCGTCGAGACGCGTTCGCGGGGCTTTGCGGCCAGGTTCAGCGCACCTCGGTCGTCGAGCTCAGCTCCTCGACGATCCCTTCGTCCCCGGCGTCGACGGAGTAGTCCGAGGCGACGGTGGCGTCCTCGCCGTCCGCGACCTTGAGCGCCCGCAGGATCGGCGTGAGCACGACGACCACGAGCAGGTTCAGCAGGAACGCGGTGAGCGCGATGTAGATCGGCGTATCCGTCCCCGGGAACGGAGCCAGCGGTCCGCCGAAGTGCTCCTGCGTCGGCGAGGAGACGCCGTACGCCACGATCGTCCCGTACGCCATCCCGACCGCCCAGCCGGCCAGGACCGCCCAGCGGTGGAACCACCGGGTGTAGAGCCCGACGACGATGGCCGGCAGTGTCTGCAGGATCCAGACACCGCCGAGGAGCTGGAGGTTGATGGCGTACGACTTCGAGAGCGCCAGCACGAAGAGCAGCGCACCGAACTTCACGATCAGGGAGACGATCTTGGCCTGCTTCGCCTCGTCGGCCGGGGTCGCGTCGGGGCGCAGGTAGGCCTTGTAGATGTTGCGCGTCCACAGGTTGGCGGCCGCGATCGACATGATCGCCGCCGGCACCAGCGCACCGATGACCACCGCCGCGAAGGCGACGCCCGCGAACCACGCCGGGAACTGGTCCTCGAAGAGCTGTGGGATCGCCAGCTGCGGGTTGGGCGGGTCACCGACCATCACTCCCGCCGCCAGCGCGACGAACCCGAGCAGCGCCAGGAGGCCGAGCAGGAACGAGTAGGCCGGTAGCAGCGAGGCGTTGCGGCGGATCACGTTGCGGCTGCGCGTGGAGAGGACGCCGGTGATCGAGTGCGGATACATGAACAGCGCCAGCGCCGAGCCGAGCGCCAGGGAGGCGTAGGCCCACTGGCCCGCGGCCTCGGCGGGGAACAGCGCCTTCGGCGACGCCTCCCCGGCGGCGATGGCGTCGGCGTTCTCGGCGTTGAAGGAGTCGAAGCTGCCCTGCACCGTCTCGAAGATGTTGCCCCAGCCGCCGAGCTGCGAGGGGATGTAGATGATCGCCACGATGATCACGATGTAGATCAGCGAGTCCTTGACGAACGCGATCAGCGCGGGCGCTCGCAGCCCGGCGGAGTAGGTGTAGGCGGCCAGCACCGCGAACGCGACGAAGAGCGGCAGGTCCCGGATGAACCAGTTGGTCGAGTCGCTCTGCAGCCCCATCACCTCGAGCACGACCTCCATGCCGACCAGCTGCAGCGCGATGTAGGGCATCGTGGCCAGCAGCCCGGTCACCGCGACGGCCAGACCCAGGGAGCGCGACCCGTAGCGGCCGACGACGAAGTCGGCCGGCGTGACGTACCCGTGCTTGTGGGAGACCGACCACAGCTTCGGCAGGAACGCGAAGATGATCGGGTAGACGAGGATCGTGTAAGGCACCGCGAAGAAGCCGACCGCCGACCCGGCGAACAGCGTCGCGGGGACCGCGATGAAGGTGTACGCCGTGTAGAGGTCACCTCCGATGAGGAACCAGGCCACGAACGTACCGAACCCGCGGCCGCCCAGGCCCCACTCGTCGAGGTTGTCCATCGCCTTCGCCCGGCGCCAGCGCGCTGCGGAGAAGCCGAGGATCGTGACGAGCAGGAAGAGGAAGGCGAAGACGGCGACTGCGACGGCGCTCACTGGCCACCCTCCTTCCACGGACGCCCGGCGGCCGCGCGGTCACGCCGGAACGCGGCCTTCGCGACGAAGTAGGCGATCGATGTGAAGAGCACCGAGCAGGGGATGAGGAAGAGCTGGAACCAGAAGTAGAACGGGAATCCGGCGAGTGTCGGGTCCTCCTTCGCATACAGCGGCACCGCCAGGCACGGCGCCGCTGCGGCGAACAGGAGGATCCCGACAAGGATCCACGAGCCCTTGGACGAGGACGGCATGGGTCACCTCCGAGATCTGTCGATGTGGGTCCGAGTGTCCTGTGACCTTGGTCACAGTTGTGAGCCCTGTCCAGTCCAAATCGATCCACACGACGACGAACGGTCGATCCACCGGGACGAACGGTCGCGGATACCCCTGATTCGCCTCTCCCGCCCTTCGGGACGCTGCTAGTTTCCGGCCGTGACTTCCCCCCACTCGGGCGATGGCATGCCCGAATCACAGCCACAGATCACCATCGCGGACCTCGAGTCCGCCCGAGAGAAGTACGCCCGTGAACGCGCTCGCAGAGTGCGACCGGACGGGCTCGGTCAGTACCGGCGGCTCGCCTCTGCACCGACGATCGTCTCGCACGACCCGTTCACCGAGCGGGTCGAGCGACCACCCCTCACCGACCATGTCGACGCCCTCGTCGTCGGCGCCGGGCTCGGTGGGCTGCAGACGGCGATCCGGTTGCGCCAGGCCGGGCTCGACCGGGTCCGGCTGATCGACGACGGTGGCGACGTCGGCGGCACCTGGTACTGGAACCGCTATCCCGGTGTGCACTGCGACATCGAGTCCTATCTCTACATGCCGATGCTGGAGGAGGTCGGGTACGTCCCGAAGTGGCGCTACGCGCCCGGCGAGGAGATCCGCCGGCACATGGTCGCGCTCGCCGAGAAGTTCGACCTCTATCGCGACGCCGCCTTCCACACTTCCGCGACCGAGCTGCGCTGGGACGAGGACGGTGCGCGCTGGCAGGTCCGCACCGACCGCGACGACGACTTCACGGCGACCTACGTGGTGGTCTCCTCGGGCTCGCTGTCGCTGGCCAAGCTGCCGGGCGTCGAGGGGATCGAGAGCTTCCGCGGCAGGACGTTCCACACCAGCCGGTGGGACTACGACTACACCGGCGGCGACGCCTCAGGCGGGCTGGTCGGTCTCGCCGACAAGCGGGTCGCCGTGGTGGGGACCGGTGCGACCGGCATCCAGGTGGTGCCTGCGGTCGCGGAGCATGCTGCCAGGACGTACGTCTTCCAGCGGACGCCCGCGACCGTCGACGTCCGCGACAACCGGCCGACCGACCCGGAGTGGGCGGCGTCGCTGACGCCCGGGTGGCAACAGCGGCGGATGGACAACTTCTTGGCGATCATGGCGGGCGAGCCCTTCGAGGAGGATCTCGTGCAGGACTCGTGGACCGCCAACGCCGGGCTGCAGCGAAAGATGATCACCGGCCGGATCGACCCGGCGCTCGACCCGGCGGAGCGCGAGCTGGCCGAGGAGATGCTCGACCTCGCCACGATGAACCGCCTCCGCGACCGGGTGGCGACGACGGTGCGCGACCCCGCGACGGCGGAGGCGCTCAAGCCCTATTACCGCTACCAGTGCAAGCGGCCGGGCTTCAGCGACGAGTACCTGGAGGCCTTCAACCGGCCGAGCGTGACGCTCGTCGACACCGCCGACACCCATGGCATCACCCGGATGACCGAGACCGGCGTGGTGGTGGGTGAGAGCGAGTACGAGGTCGACTGCGTCATCTTCGCGACCGGCTTCGAGACCGGTGTCTCCGGTCTGCTGTCGGGCTCGCTGATGGTCTACGGCCGCGGTGGGACGAGCTACTTCGAGTCGCTGATGAGCGGGTTCCGCACGCTGCACGGCTTCTACAGCAACGGCTTCCCGAACCTGTTCCAGCTCTCGGTCTTCCAGAACGCCAACTCGGTCAACTACTCCCACATCCTCAGCGAGCAGGCCCGCCACATCGGGCTCGTCGTGGCGGAGGCGCGCTCACGCGGGGCGGCGTGGATCGAGCCGTCCGGCGAGGCCACCGAGGCCTGGGCGAAGGTCATCGAGGAGTCCGCCCACGACAACCTCGACTTCCTGCGCACCTGCACGCCCGGCTACTACAACAGCGAGGGCCAGCCGGCCGACATGAAGGTCTCCTACGGCCCGGGTCCGATCGCCTTCCACCGGCTGCTCGAGGAGTGGCGCCGCACGTCCATCGACGAGGTCCTCGTCACCGATCCCGAAGGGAACTGAGATGAACCGACGTACGTCTGTCTCTGCTGTCGCGCTCGCGGGCGCCCTGGTCGCCGGACTGGCCGGTCCGGCCCTGGCCGCCCCTCCGGGCCCGGAGGAGATCATCGCCTCGAAGGTGGTCAAGGCGACCAGCCCGCACGCGGAGCTGGGCATGACCCTGCTCGAGGGTCCGACGTTCGGCGCCGACGGCGACCTCTACTTCGTCGACGTCGTGGCGCCCTCGACCGCGCCGAAGGTGCTGCGGCTCGACCCGGCGTCGCGGGAGGTGTCCGGGTTCTACACCGACGAGTCGGGCGTCTACACCTCGGCGCAGTGGAGCCCGGTCGACGGCCGGCTCTACCTGACCGACTACCAGGGCACGATCCGCAGCGTCGCACCCGACGGCACCGATCCGCGCACGGTCTTCTCTGGTCCGGTCGAGGGGCAGACGATGAGTCCCGACGACCTGACCTTCGACCGTGAGGGCAACATGTACCTCACCGACCTGACCGGCTACCTCGACCCCGAGCAGGAGCCGGCCGGACGAGTCATCCGGGTCGAGGCCGACGGCTCGAGCGCGACCGTGCTGGCCGACGAGCTCGCCGCGCCGAACGGCATCTCCTTCGACCGCAGCTACAGCGGGCTCTACATCAGCACCCTGTGGGAGAACCGGATCAGCTACCTGACCCTCGACCACACGCGCACACTGGTCCGCTCGACCCGAGTCGTGGCCGACGTGGACGCCGCCGAAGGGGCGGAGACCGACTCCAACGCGGTCGACGCGGCCGGCAACATCTACCAGGCCATCCACGGCGAGCCGGTCATCCGTGTCTTCTCCCAGCAGGGCCGGCCGCTCGCCACCGTCCGCGTCCCGGAGGCCGACCGCGGCGGCCTCACCTCGGCGACCAACGTCGCCATCCGTCCGGGCACCAAGCAGGCGTACGTGACGGTCTCCGGCGACGCCGGCGGCTTCGTCTACACCTTCGACGCGCTCGCGCCCGGCACCCGGCAGTCCAACGGCGGCTGACCCCCATCCCGCCGACTCGGCGCATCTGCCCCGCTGTGGTGCGCCGAGTCGGCGCAACTGCCTCGCTGTGGTGCGCCGAGTCGGCGCATCTGCCCCGGGCGGGAACGCCGAGTCGGCGCATCTGCCCCACCCCAGATCGCCGAGTCGGCGCATCTGCCCCATGACGGACGACTTGGGGCTAGCCTGCGAGGTGATCCTCGACCCCCGCCACAGGAGCAACCATGAACGCTGAACTCCCCAGGTTCGACAGACGCCGCCTTCTCGGTGCGGCCGCGGCCGGCGCCGCGGCGGCTCCGCTGCTCGCCGGCTCGGCCGGTGCGGCGGGTCCGGCCGGCGTACCCGCTCCTGGCGCGCCCGGGAAGGGCCGCGCCGTCGTACCCGGCGCCGACCGCGCAGCGGCCGAGGGCTGGTCGGCGCTGTCGGGCGAGCGGGTCGGCGTGATCACCAACCCCACCGGCGTGCTCCGCAACCTGCGCAACATCGTCGACGAGATGCACGAGTCCGGCTCGGTGCAGATCGCCGGCGTCTTCGGGCCCGAGCACGGCTTCCGCGGCACGGCTCAGGCCGGCGGCTCCGAAGGTACGTTCGTCGACGAGCGCACCGGGCTGACCGTCTACGACGCCTACGGCGCCAACGTCGCGAAGATGACCGAGCTCTTCAACACCGCCGACGTGGAGACGGTCGTCTTCGACATCCAGGACGTCGGCTCGCGGTTCTACACCTACATCTGGACGATGTGGACGGCGATGCAGGCGGCCGTCGCGTCCGGCAAGCGCTTCGTCGTCCTCGACCGCCCCAACCCCGTGGGCGGGACCG
Organism: Nocardioides luteus; assembly: GCF_014648595.1. GTDB lineage: Bacteria > Actinomycetota > Actinomycetes > Propionibacteriales > Nocardioidaceae > Nocardioides > Nocardioides luteus. The sequence goes on from NZ_BMRK01000002.1 coordinate 121,697, forward strand.
CTCGCGGACCGATGATGACCGCTGCGTACACCTCGGGCGTCGGCGCCCGCGAGATCGTCCAGCAGCACGGGATGTCGGTCGGCGAGCTGGCTCGTTTCTTCGACGGCGAGTTCCTCGAGGAGCACGCCGGCGGGCGGCTGGAGCAGCTCGACATCGTCGAGGTGTCCGGCTGGAAGCGGAAGACGCTCTTCGCCGACACCGGCCTCGACTTCGTGCTGCCGAGCCCCAACATGCCGACCCCCGACACCGCGCTCGCCTACCCCGGCACCTGCATGTTCGAGGGCACCAACCTCTCCGAAGGCCGCGGCACGACCAAGCCGTTCGAGCTGATCGGCGCGCCGTTCGTCGACCACCGCTGGGCCGCGGCGCTGGAGGAGGCCGGCCTGCCGGGCGTGACGTTCCGCGAGGCGTACTTCAACCCGTCGGTCAACAAGTTCGCCGGCGAGGTCTGCGGTGGCGTGCAGGTCACCATCCAGGACCGCGACCGCTTCGACCCGGTCCGCACCGGCGTCGAGATGCTCGTCACCGCCAAGGCGCTCTATCCCGAGTTCGCCTGGCGCGAGGACTCCTGGGACACCGAGCGTCCGTTCTGGATCGACAAGCTCACCGGATCCACCCGGTTGCGTACGCAGATCGACGACGGCGCCTCCGGTGCCGAGGTCGAGGCCGCCTGGCGTGAGGAGCTCGCGGCCTTCGACAAGACCCGCCGCAAGTACCTCATCTACCGCTGACCAAAAGATCGCCGAGTCGGCGCAGCTGCCTCAGAAATTCACGCCGAGTCGGCGCGTTTGCCCCGCGATATGACGTCGAGTCGGCGCATCTGCCTCATGTTGGTGGGGCAGATGCGCCGACTCGGCGCTCCACAGCGGGGCAGATGCGCCGACTCGGCGTCCGTTTCTGGGGCAGATGCGCCGGGTCGGCGCAGCTGCCCACCCGTTGGTACAGCTGCGCCGACTCGACAGGTCAGCGGAGTGCGGCGGTGGCGGCGGCGAGGGCGGTGACGCGGTCCCAGTCGCCGGAGGCCAGGGCGTCGGCGGGGGTGAGCCAGGAGCCGCCTACGCAGCCGACGTTGCGGAGCTCGAGGTAGCTCGGGGCGGTGGCGAGGGAGATGCCGCCGGTCGGGCAGAAGCGTGCGTCGGGGAGGACCGAGGGCAGGGACCCGAGGTACTTCACGCCGCCGGAGGCCTCGGCCGGGAAGAACTTCATCGCGGTGTGGCCGGTCTCGAGCACGGCGATGGCCTCGGAGACGGTGGCGGTGCCGGGCAGGAACGGCAGCCCGGTGTCACGCATCGCACCGAGAAGCGTCGGGGTGGCGCCCGGCGAGACCAGGAACTTGGCGCCTGCCGTGGCGGCCTCCTTGGCGAGCACCGGCGTGGTGACGGTGCCGGCCCCGATGACGACCTCGGGCACCTCCTCGGCGATGGCGCGGATGGCGTCGAGCGCCACCGGCGTACGCAGCGTCAGCTCGACCACGGGCACCCCACCCTCGGCGAGGGCGCGGGCCACGGGCACCGCCTGGTCGACGGACTCGACGACGACAACCGGGATCACCGGCGAGAGGGCGAGCAGGTCGGTGGACTGGAGGTCAGACATGGACAGGGGTCTCCTGGGGTGCGGGGAACTGGAAGACGGAGGCGCCGGTGTCCGCAGAACCGACGGTGGCACGGAAGGCGCCGAAGAGCTCGCGGCCGGTGCCGCGCCACTCGGCGTCGAGCGGGGCGCGGCCGGTGGTCGGCCGGTGCTCGAACTCCGCAGCGTCGACGCCGATGCTCAGCGTGCCGGCGACGGCGTCGAGGGTGATCACGTCACCATCCTGCACGCGCGCGAGCGGCCCGCCGAGCGCGGCCTCGGGGGTGAGATGGATGGCGGCGGGCACCTTCCCGGAGGCGCCGGACATCCGGCCGTCGGTGACGATCGCGACGTGCTGACCGCGGTCCTGCATGACGCCGAGCGCCGGGGTGAGCTTGTGCAGCTCGGGCATGCCGTTGGCGGCTGGGCCCTGGTAGCGCAGCACGGCGACGAAGTCACGCCCGTCGAGTCGACCCTCGGAGAAGGCGGTGAGGAAGTCGGCCTGGTCGTCGAAGACGATCGCCGGGGCGGAGACGACCCGGTGCTTGGGCGCGACCGCCGAGGTCTTGATGACGGCCGTGCCGAGCTCGCCGGTCAGGACCCGCAGGCCGCCGTCGGGCGAGAAGGGGTCGTCGGCGGGGCGCAGCACGTCGAGGTCGCCGGATACCTGGGCACCCTCGACCAGCTCGATGTCACCGTCGCGGGTGAGGCGTGACTCCTGGGTGTAGGCGGACAGCCCCGGGCCGAGGATCGTGGTGACGTCCTCGTGGAGCAGGCCGGCCTCGAGCAGGGTGCGGACCAGGAAGCTCACGCCACCGGCGGCGTGGAAGTGGTTCACGTCGGCGGAGCCGTTGGGGTACATCCGGGTGAGCAGCGGCACCACCGGCGACAGGTCGGAGATGTCGGCCCAGGTGAGCTGGATCCCAGCGGCACGGGCGATGGCGACCAGGTGGAGCGTGTGGTTGGTCGAGCCGCCCGAGGCCAGCAGTGCGACGCAGGCGTTGATGATCGACTTCTCGTCGATCATCTCGCCGACGCCGGGCCCGCCGGTCAGGGCGAGCTCGGTGGCGCGGGCGGCGGCCTCGCGGGTGAGCGCTGCCCGCAGCAGGGTGTCCGGCGACGCGAAGGACGAGCCCGGCAGGTGCAGGCCGAGCACCTCCATCAGCAGCTGGTTGGAGTTGGCGGTGCCGTAGAAGGTGCAGGTGCCGCGCGAGTGGTAGCTGGCGGCCTCGGCCTCGAGCAGCTCCTCGCGAGTGGCCTCGCCCGCTGCGTACCGCTGCCGGACGCGAGCCTTCTCCTTGTTCGGGAGGCCGGAGGACATCGGGCCGGCCGGCACGAAGACGGTGGGCAGGTGGCCGAACGAGAGGGCGCCGATCAGCAGGCCGGGGACGATCTTGTCGCACACGCCGAGCATCAGCGCGGCGTCGAACATGTCGTGGGAGAGGGCGATCCCGGCCGACATCGCGATCACGTCGCGGGAGAAGAGCGAGACCTGCATGCCGTCGCGGCCCTGGGTGATGCCGTCGCACATCGCGGGTACGCCGCCGGCGACCTGCGCCAGCCCGCCGGCCCGCATCACCGCGGCCTTGAGGAGCGGCGGGTAGGTCTCGTAGGGCGCGTGCGCCGAGAGCATGTCGTTGTAGGAGGTCACGATCGCGACGTTGGGCTTCGCCGCGGGGCTGATCACCTTGAGCTCGGCCTTGGTCGGCGCGGTGGAGGCCGCGAAGCCGTGCGCCAGGTTGCTGCAGGCGAGCCGGCCGCGGGCCGGCCCCGTCTGGCGGGCGGCCGCGATGCGAGCCAGGTAGTCGGCCCGCGTGGCGGCGGAACGCTCGACGAGTCGAGCGGTGACGTCGGCGACGGTGGGCGAAATGGCGGTCACGGGTCCTCCAAAGGCTGTGTGCTTTGGCACACAATTGCATGATCTTTGGATCGATACAAGTAATTCTTTGGTACACGAAAGGCATAAGTGGCGTACGCTGCACCTCATGCCCGAGATGACAACCGCCGCCGACGTACTCGCCCTGGTGCGCTCCGGACGTGCTCTGACCCGCAGCGAGCTGCAGAAGACGACCGGTCTGTCGCGTACCGCTGTGGTCTCCCGCGTCTCGGCCCTCGTCGAGGCCGGCCTGATCCTCACGGGCGACGAGCTCGCCTCCACTGGTGGGCGCCCGCCGGGCTCGCTGACCTTCAACGCCGACGCCGGGGTCGTCCTGGCGGTTGCGATCGGCCGCTCCCGCAGCCAGCTCGCCGTCTTCGACCTCGACGGCCGTGAGCTCGCCGGTGACACCCGCGACCACGAGGTCGGCATCGCCGCCGACGACCTGATGCCCGATGTGGCCGACCGCCTCGAGCGGCTCCTCGACGGGATCGAGCCACCGGTGCTCGGTGTCGGGATGAGCCTGCCGGGCGTCGTCGACCCGATCCGGCTGGTCTCGGTCGACTCCCCGGTGATGCGGGGCTGGGACGGCGTCGCCCTCGCGCCGTACTTCGAGCGACTCACCGACGGCCCCCTGGTGCTCGTCAACGACACCGACGCGCTGGCCACGGCTGAGCTCTTCGGCAACGGGATCCACCCGCGCGACGCGCTCGTCGTGAAGGCCTCGACCGGGCTCGGACTCGCCGTCATCGCCGACGGCAAGGTGCTGCGCGGGCACGCCGGTGCGGTCGGCGAGATCGGCCACACCCGGGTCGAGTCCGCCGGGGAGCGTCCGTGCCGCTGCGGGGCGACCGGCTGTCTGGAGACGGTCGCCGCCGGGTGGGCGCTCACCCAGGGCCTGGTCGACTCCGGTGTCTCCGCCGGCCACATCCGCGACCTCGTCGCCGCCGCGCTCGCCGGTGACGCCATCGCGCGCGGCCTGCTGCGCGAGGCCGGCCGACAGCTCGGCGAGGTGCTGGCCATCGCGATCAACCTGCTCAACCCCGAGGTCGTCGTGATCGGCGGGGACATGGCCGCCGCCTTCGACCTCTTCACCGCCGGCGTACGCGAGACCGTCTACTCGCGCTCGACCGCTCTCGCGACCCGCGACCTCACCTTCGTACCCTCCACCCACGCCGACTCCACCGGCATGGTCGGCTGCGCCGCTGTCGTCATCAATCACCTGCTCTCCCCCGAGAGCCTCGACGCCCACCTCGCCGCGAAGTAGCTGCCAGCCCGGGGCAGATGCGCCGACTCGGCGCTCTCACGTGGGGCAGATGCGCCGACTCGGCGTGTTTTTCTGGGGCAGATGCGCCGGGTCAGCGCTTATCCTCACCAGAGTGACCGCAACCAGCCGCTTGCGACCGATGACCGGACGCGACCCGCACGAGGAGCACCGGGCCGCGACACCCCTCGAGCTGCTCTTCGACCTCACCTTCGTGGTGGCGTTCGGGGTCAGCGGTGACGAGCTCGCTCACCAGCTCGCCGAAGGACACGTCGCGGCGGGGATCGTCGCGTTCTGCTTCGCGTCGTTCGCGATCTGCTGGGCGTGGATCAACTACTCCTGGATGGCCTCGGCGTATGACACCGACGACTGGGCATTCCGCCTGCTCACGATGGTGCAGATGGTCGGCGTGATCATCCTGGCGCTCGGCCTTCCGGAGCTGTTCGAGAGCATCCACGAGGGCGAGCGGCTGCACAACGAGGTCGTGATCGCCGGGTACATGGTGATGCGGGTCGCGCTCTGCGGCCAGTGGCTGCGCGCCTGGCGTCAGGACCCGGGCCGCCGCCGTGCGCACCAGGCCTACCTGGTCGCCATCCTCACCGCACAGGTGCTGTGGTGCATCATCGCGATCCTGCCGCTCGACGTGCCGACGGCGTTCGTCGCGATGCTGGTTCCGATGGTCATCGAGCTGGCCGGGCCGTACCTCGCCGAGCGCCGCTTCGGAGGCACTCCCTGGCACGCCCACCACATCGCCGAGCGCTACGGGCTGCTGACGATCATCACGCTCGGCGAGGGCGTGATCGGCACCGTCGCGGTCGTCTCGGCGATCATCCACGACACCGAGGTCGGCTGGAGCCTCGACGCGATCCTCCTGCTCACCGCCGGCGTCGGCCTGACCTTCGGCCAGTGGTGGACCTACTTCACGATCCCCTGGGCCGAGGTGCTCCACCGGCGTCGCGACCGCTCGTTCCTGTGGGGGTACGGGCACATCCTGCTCTTCGCCGCCATCGCCGCCACCGGCTCCGGCCTCCACGTCGCCGCCTACTACCTGGAGCACCACTCCGAGCTCGGCGAGGTCGCCACGGTCGCTTCCGTGACCATCCCGGTCGCGGCGTACGCACTCCTCCTCTACGTCCTCTACAACTCGTTCATGCACGTGATCGACCCGTTCCACGTGCTCCTGGTCGGCCTCACCGCGGTCGTGCTCGTCGCGAGCGTCGTGATGGCCGTTGCGGGCGTACCGATGGCGTGGTGCCTCATCGTCGTCGCGCTGGCTCCGGTGGTCACGATCGTCGGCTACGAGGCCGTCGGGCACCGTCACCTGGTCAGTCACTTCGAGCGGCTCTGAGGTCGCCTCGCGGTCTACGGACCGACCGTGAACGCTGCTTCCACCTCGGCGAAGACCGTGATGTCGTCGGGGGTGAAGGCGAGCTCGGGAGCCGAGTAGGTCGCTGAGGCCATCTCCGGACCGGATGAGAATCCCGACTGGAGACGGATGTCCCGGCCGACCCCGACATCGTTGATGCAGCGCACCGACAGCGTGCCGAGATCGAGAGCGTCCGCATAGTCCTGCGCCCGCACCCTCGCGTCGCGAACGGCGTCTTGGCGCACCTCCCGTTCCACCGCGCGCCGAGACTCCGTGCGCAGCTGCCAAGACAGCCCGTTCACCAGGCATCCGTCCTCGGTCGCACTCCGTCCGACCCAGACGGCGAGCGCGTCGAAGTCGACGAACTCCGCACGCAACCAGACCGAGGCGCGGTGCACGATCGCCGGCGACTCCTCTTCCTCCCGCCACGGTCGATCATCGTCCACCTCGTGGTCGGGCCCCACCGACGTACGCACCTGCTGGACCACGAATCGGTCGACCACCCCGTCCTCCTGCAGACGTTCCAGCTTCTGCCGCATACGCGCCAGGTCACGTTGGACCCGGTCCATCGCGACCTCCGGGGAAGCCCCGGCAGACCAGATCTCGGCGTGCGCCACCCCGATCTCCGGCGGCAGCTCGACGCTGCTCGATCCGCGCACCTTGATCAGGATCTCCGTCATCTCAGGCACGGTACGCGCTCCGGGCGGCGACCGCGGCCGACTCCCGCGAATCACCCGGCCACCCGAGCCATCCCACGGATCCGGGCGACGAGACGGACGGGATCATCGAGGTCGTCCCAGGTCAGGCGGAGGAAGCGATAGCCGGTGAGCTCGCGGATCTCGTCCTCGCGTCGCTTCTCGGTGAACACGGCATCGGGGCCGGTCTGACCGAACCTCCCGGAGTACTTCACCTTGCCGTCGAACTCCACGATCAGCCGCCACTCGTGCCAGACCCAGTCGACGACGCCGACCAGGCTGCCGTCCGCGCGCAGCACCTCCCACTGCTGCTCCGGGGCAGGCAGACCGGCCTGATCGAAGATCCACGAGCCTCTCGACTCAGCCACCGATCCCGACCTCGAACCGGCCATCGCCACCAGCGGCTGCAGCCGACCCATCCGATGTCGGGAGTGCAGCGCGGCATAGGCCTCCTCCAACTCGGTCCGATCGAAACGTCGCGAGCGCAGGCCGGACTCCAGGAGGCAGAAGGCGGCCTCGCGGTCGAGATGAACCGCTGCCTCGAGCACGCACCGCTGCGGCTCGAGCACGCGGATGCCGGCGACGACACGCACGTCGGGGTCGGCCTTGCCGCACTCGTGCTGGACGACGTCGCCGACGATCCGCCCCGAGCGCCGGTCGAGGCGGGTGACATGGATCCGGCTCAGGTCGAGGCGCCAGTCGTCGATGCCGTGACCGATCACCCCGCTGGCATGGCTGACCGCCACGTCGTCACCGAGCGCCTGCACGGCCGCGCGCGTACGGAGCCAGTGTCGAGCGGGCGCGTCGAGCGACGCCCACTCGTCGGCGAACACATAGGCACCTTTGCGCAGGCGGCGCCATTCGCCGTGGCGTACGGCGGTGCGGATGTCGTTGATGGTGCAGCCCGCCTCGAGGGCCTCGGCCCGAGCGAATAAGCCAGCCCTCTTCGTGACCGCGCGGAGTGATCTCATGCCGCCAGCATCAGCTCACGACGTCACCGACGAAAGCCCGATCCCCCGGCCTGTGGACAACTCGATCCCGAGCAGCCCCTGTGGACAGCAACCGGCCCGTCGACTTCCCCACCGCCACGAAGAAACCCCACAAAACCGTAGGTTCCCCACGCTCCGGAGTGTGGGGAACCTACGTGAGAGTGGGGATCTCTCCCCACACGTGGGACATCAGGGCTTGGCGTCGGGGCCGGGTTCGCCCTCGTCGATCTCCTCGGTCTCGTCGACCTGCTCGGCGGTGACAGTGTGCTCGTCGTCGCCGGCGGCGAGGAGGCCGTAGAGCTTGCGGCGGGTGTCGGCGAGGATGTCGGCGGCGGCCTGACGCTGGGAGTCGGTGCCGGAGGTGGCGAGCTGCCACACGGCAGGGAGCACCTGGGCGAGCTCGCCGCCGAGGATGCCGAAGCCAGCGAGGTCGCCGACGCCCTGACCGCCACGGCCACCTTGTCCAGCGGCGCGAGCGTTGTCGACGGCCTTGTCGAACGGCTTCCACACAGCGGCCAGCTCATCGGCGTGCTCGGCTGCGTAGGTCTTGCCGGTCTCGCTCAGGCGGATCGCCCGGCGGCCGTGCTCGTCGTCGGACTCCACGAGGCCCTCGTCCTCGAGCTGCTGGATGGTCGGGTAGACCGAGCCGGGGCTCGGCCGCCACTCACCCGAGCTGCGCTCGGAGATCTGCTGGATCACCTGGTAGCCGTTGATCACCTGGCCCTGCTCGGCCGCTTCGGCGAGCACGTAGATGATCGCGGAGCGTACGTCACCACGACGGACCCGAGGACCGGGCCGCTGCGGGGGCTGGTTGTCGAAGCCGAGCAGCGCCGAGATCCACGGCGGCGGGCCAGCGGGTCCGCGACCGCGACCGTGGTGGCCGCCCTGCCATCCGGGCCCGCCCCAGCCGGGGCCACCCTGCCAACCGTGGGAGCGGCGCGGGCCGCCCTTGCCGAACTCACGACTCACCTGGTCGATCCACTCGCCCCAGGGGTTGTTTCCGTTGTTGTAGGTCATCAATATCTCTTTCAGTCAGAAGTCTGGATCGCGTGCCTTCGCGATATATCGTGATCTTACGCAGGTGATTCGGGCGATTCAAGGCAAATGCACGGGAGCCCCCGGATATCCGGGGGCTCCCTGAGTCGGACCCTGAGGTCCTCGCTGCGAATCAGCCGCTGCGCATCACACGCCGGGCGTCGGCGGCGGAGTCGTCGGCGGGGTGGGCGGGGTCGGCGGGGTCGAAGGCGTCGACGGAGCCGCAGTCGAAGCCGGCGAGGCAGGCGACGGCGAACCGACCCCCTCGGCCTGCATCCGCTCCAGCTGCCGGGCGGCAGCCTCACGACCGCCGAGACCGAAGGCGAGCGCCGCGGCAGCGGCACCACCGACGACCACGGCACCGAAGCCGAGGTTGATGATCGAGTCGGCCAGACCCATGAACTTCAGACCGATCGCGACGAAGAGCACGATCGTGGCGTACTTCAGGATCTGCGAGGCCGAGCCGGGCACGATCTTCGCGAGGACGCCGGCGATCACGACACCGGCCGCGATGATCGCGCCACCGAAGATGACCTTGCCACCGAGCTCGAGCACCTCGCTGATGAAGTTGGTGATCTGCGGGAACTCCAGCATCTGCGCGGCCATCACCGCGAAGAAGAGCACGATGCCGATCTGGACCACCTTGGTGACCACCGGGGTGGCGCTCTTGTCCGCCGGCAGGACGTCCATCGACCGCAGCGCGTTGTCGAAGCCGAGGCCGTCGACGAGCTGGCCGAGGATGTCCGAGGCGAAGCGAGCGATGACCACACCGATGCCGAGCAGGATCGCCGCGGCGATGATCTTCGGGATCGCTGCCAGGATCATGCCGAGCATGGCCTCGGCGGGCTCGGAGATCGACCTGATCCCGAGGATCTGCAGGGCGGCGATGGCCACCACGATCATGATGATCGAGTAGAGCACCAGGCCGATGACCTTGACGATCTGCGCGGCAGTGCCAGAAGTCGGGGTCGAGGCCGCATGGGTGGCGTCGGTCGACTCCACACCCACGGTCGAGTCGACCTGGCCGGAGAGCTTGTTGCCGCTGTCGAGCCACTTGTCGAACGGGACCGCTCCGAGCGCGGTCTCGACGAGCTGGCGGACGACCTTGGCGACGAGCGCACCGACGACGAAGACGAAGATCGCGCCGATGAGGTTGGGCAGGAAGCCCAGCACACCATCGAGCAGACCTTGGATCGGTGTCAGCACGGAGCTGAGCTGGAACAGGTCGAGCAGTGCAACCAGACCGAAGAGCCATACCAGAAGGGCGGCTACGGACCCCAGGCTCTTGCCGATGGTGTCGCCGTCGTTGCCGGCCTTCTGGAGAAACGAGATCTTCGAGGTCAGCTTCGCGAACGCCCAAGCGACGATCTTCGCGATGATCCACGTGACGACGAGGATGACGATCGCGGCGAGAACTTTGCCCCCGAGATTCACCCAGTCGATGTCCTTCACGGCATCCATGTGTCTCCCCCCTCAATAGGGTTTCTGTTCAGAGAGTGTCTGGGGTCGACGCGCAGCCCGAGTGATGCGCGCAACAGTCACCTCTGCTGCTTGAGACGTTCGTCCAGATGAGACCAAGACGCAAGTTTGGCGCTCCAGCAGACGCAAATCGGCAAATCATTTACAATGCCGCGAACTCTGACTCGAACGCTTCGAAACGAGTCCTAAGAGGCCAACCAGGCCGCGTACGCATCGAAAGAGTAGGGCCGCCCGAGAAAGTCCGCGACGAGGTCGGCGGCGTCCTTCTCGCCTCCGCGCGCGAGCACCAGGTCGCGGTAGCGCCCGGCGACCTCGGGGTCGAAGAGGTCGTCCTTGTCGAAGGCGCTGAACAGGTCCTTCGCGATGACCAGGGACCACATATAGGTGTAGTAGGCCGAGGAGTAGCCGCCGAGGTGGCCGAAGTTGGCGAAGAAGTGGGTGCCCTCGAGGTAGGGATAGGGCGAGTACGCCGCCTGCAGCTCCTCGAGCCGCTCGGTCAGGTCCTCGGGCCGCTCCTTGTGGAACCAGTAGGAGATCGCGGCGTAGAACATCTGCTGCCGCGCGTGGTAGCCCTTGCCGAAGTCCTCCGCTGCCCGCATCCGCGCGACCAGGTCGGCCGGGATCGGCTCGCCGGACTCGTCGGTCGCGAAGGTCCGCAGGACGTCCGCGTCCCACGCCCACTCCTCGAGCATCTGGCTGGGCGCCTCGACGAAGTCCCACTCGGTCGCGACCCCGGAGAACCGCGCCCACTCACCCTGTCCGCCGAGGACGTGGTGGACCAGGTGGCCGAACTCGTGGAAGAGCGTCACCACGTGGTCGTGCTCCATCAGGCCGCGGGAGAAGTTGCAGACCAGCACACCCTCGGGCAGCTGGCCACCGGTGGTCGAGCTCGTCGAGACCACGCCGGTCGCCAGGTCGAACTGCGCGGCGTGCTTGTACTTCCCCTCGCGTGGGTGGAGGTCGAGGAAGATACGTCCGAGCCGCTCGGCGGTCTCGACAGCGTCCGAGGCGCGATAGACGTCGAAGACGCTCACGTCCTCGTGCCAGGTCACGACGTCGGTCACCCGCTCGTAGCGCAGCCCGAAGATCCGTCCGGTGACGTCGAGGAGGCCCTGGTGCACCTTCGCGAAGTCGAAGTAGGTGCGCACCACCTGGCTGTCGACGTCGTACCGCTCCTGCCGCACCAGCTCCTCGTAGTAGAGGGCGTCGGCCGCGGAGACCGCGACGGCGTCGGGCACGTCCGTGCGGTAGCGCTCCAGGAGCACCTCGAGATCGCGTGTCATCCGCTCCTCGGCGGCGCCGGCGATCTTGTCGATGAACTCCGGGATCGCAGCCCCGTCGCCGATCATCTTCACCTCGGCGTCGAAGGTGGGCCAGTCGGGGTAGCCCAGCAGCCCCGCCAGCTCGTGCCGTAGCGCGAACATCTCCTCGAGGACCGCGTCGTTGTGGGGCCAGCCGCGCTCGAGCCCGGCGATCGTGACGGCGCGGCGGACCGCGGGGTCCTTCGCGAACATCCTGACCGGGAGCGCGTCGGGATAGTCGGTGGTGATCTCGACGAGCCCGTCGTCGCCGGCCGGGTGGGACTCCAGCCAGTCGGCCGGCATCCCGTCCAGCTGGTCGCGGGTGGCCGTGGTGATGCGTACGTCGTCGCGGGTCACCCGGGAGAACTCGAGGCCCAGCGCGGTGAGCCGTTCGTTGATCTCGGTGAGCCGGGCACGGGTGGCGTCGTCGCGGTCGACGCCAGCACGGGTGAAGTCCTGGAGCGTCTTCTCCAGGAGCCGCGCCGCCAGCGGGTCGAGCGCCTCCGTCTGCTCCGCCGGAAGGCTCGCGAAGACCTGGTAGAGCGCCTGGTCCTGGGTCAGCTCGGTGCGCAGCCGGTCGACCTCGACCTCGGTGTCCTCGCAGGCGGTGCGCACGGCCTCGAGCGGGTGCACGTTGGCGAGCAGACCGGCCAGCCCGCCCAGCGAGCCGAGCTCGAGGGTGAGCTGGTCCCAGGCCTTCAGCACGTCGAGCGCCTGGCTCGGCGGTGACGTACGCAGCTGGTCGGCCAGCTCGCGCACGTGGGTCAGCGTCGTCGCGGTGCGCTCCTTGACCCAGGCCTCCGCGATGTCGGCATCGGGCAGTGCGAGGGGCGCAGGCGTACTCATGCGGCAAGCCTGCCACGACCCTGAACGCTTCGCCGCCGAGATCCGGCGAAGCGTCCACCAGGTCTGCCGCTGCTCAGTCCTCGAGGCGCGGCGGTCCCGGGAAGCGGTGGATCTCCTGCGGCCAGTCGAGCGCCACCGCCATCCGGCCCGCCCAGTAGCGAGCGGTCTCGTCGTCGGGCACGTCGACGACGAAGAAGCCGCCGAGGTGCTCCTTGGTCTCGACATAGGGACCATCCGTGAACACGGGCTCGCCGTCGTCGCCGAGCTCGACGCTGCAGATGGCGGTGGAGGCATCGATCCCGCCGTTGCCGTAGACGAAGACCCCCGCGTCCTTCATCTCCTTGGTCACGGCCATCGAGGTGTCCCGCTTGTGGATCAGCTGCTCGGTGGTGTGCTCGTCGACCCACTCGTCGTTGAACGCGATGATGTACTCCGGCATTTCCCTCTTCTCTCCTGTGTCGTCGTCTGCGGCTGGGGCCGCCGTTCACCTCTTCTACGAACGCATCCGGGCCGATCCGACAGCCGCGGACGAAAAATGTTCAGATCCGCCCGAGCTGGTCCCTCCGTCTGGTCAGCAGCGCGACCTCGGCGGCGTTCTCGGCGAGCTCGATGGCCCGGTCGTACGCCGCTCGCGACTCACCGCTGCGGCCGAGCCGGCGCAGCAGGTCGGCGCGGGTGGCGTGGAAGGCGTGGTAGCCGTCGAGGTCGAGCCGGTCGATCTCGGCGAGTGCGACCTCCGGCCCGTCGAGCTCGGCGACGGCGATGGCCCGGTTGAGGCGGACGATCGGGGAGGCGTCGACCCGGAGCATCTGGTCGTAGAGCGCGACGATCTGGGACCAGTCGGTGTCGCGGGCGTCGCGCACGGAGGTGTGGACCGCGTTGATGGCTGCCAGGATCTGGTAGCGCCCGGGCCGCGATCCGCCGTTCGCGACGGCCGCGAGCCGCTCGCGCACCAGCGCGTGGCCCTCCGCGATCAGCGCCAGGTCCCAGGAGCCCCGGTCCTGCTCGTCGAGGCGGACCAGCTCACCGGTCGCCGAGACCCGAGCCGTACGCCGCGCCTCGATCAGCAGCATCAGGGCCAGCAGACCGGCGACCTCGCCGTCCTCGGGCAGCAGGACACGGACCAGGCGGGTCAGCCGGATGGCCTCGAGAGTCAGGTCGCTGCGTACGGAGTTCTCGTGGTCGCCGGAGGAGAGGTAGCCCTCGTTGAAGACCAGGAAGAGGACCGCCAGGACGCCCGAGACCCGCTCGGGGAGATCGGCCGCCTCCGGGACGCGGTAGGGGATGTGGGCGGCCTTGATCTTGTTCTTCGCCCGGGTGATCCGCTGGCCCATCGTGGTCTCCTGGACCAGGAACGCCTTCGCGATCTCGGGCACGGTCAGACCGCCGACCATACGTAGCGTCAGCGCGATCCGCGCCTCGGGCGCGAGCGCGGGGTGGCAGCAGGTGAACAGCAGCCGGAGCCGGTCGTCCTCGATCACGCTGCGCTCATCAAGCGAAGGCTCGTCGGGACCCTGGATCTGAGCCAAGGCAACCGCCTCCTTCTGCTTGTCGTCACGTTTGGACTCGCGGCGGATCCGGTCGATCGCGCGGCGGTTGGCGGTGGTGGTGAGCCACGCGCCCGGGTTGGGTGGTACGCCGTCGAGCGGCCAGCGCTCGACGGCGACCGTGAACGCCTCGGCCGCGGCGTCCTCGGCGATGTCGAGGTCGCCGAAGCGTTTGGTGAGGCTGGCGACCACCCGCGCCCACTCCTCCTGGTGGGCACGGGTGATGGCCTCGTCGACGTCAGTCACCGGTCGGTCGTCGATCCGTCACGCCTCGACACCCGTCTGCATCGGACGCACCTCGACCTTGCCGAGGCAGGCCGCGGACGCCTCCGCGGCGAGCTTGAGGGCGACGTCGAGGTCGGGGACGTCGATGATCCAGAAGCCGGCCATGTATTCCTTGGCCTCGGCGTAGGGGCCGTCGGTGATGACCGGCTTGTCTCCCATACCGTCGACCACGGTGGCGGTCTTTGCGGCATCGAGGCCGTCGGCGAAGACGAAGTAGCCCTCCTCCTGGAGCTTGTCGTTGAACTTCCCGGTGGCCTCGAACGAGGCCATCATCTCCTCCTGCGACGCGTAGCCGTAGTGCTCCTTCTCGTAGTCCGAGTCGGGGCCCCAGACGGACATCAGGTACTTGGCCATGGTGTTCACTCCTTTGTGCCGGACGGCCTCGGTGACCGCCTCTCACCCTTGCTACGAACGTCTACACCTCGATCCGACACCTCTCATCGGAATTTCTCCAGGTAAATTCATTCCTTTAGCATCGGTAACCATGTCGAAGACCACACAGCGATGAGCCTCACCGCCAAGCTCAGGGGCGCGGTCGCCGACACCCGCCCCCTGCAGGATCCGCACTTCCGGCGCCTGTGGATCGCCGGCATCATCACCATGATCGGTGCGCAGCTGACCGTCGTCGCGGTGCCGGCCCAGATCTACGCGGACACCGGCTCCTCGGCGTACGTCGGTCTGACGGGGGTCTTCGGACTGGTGCCGCTGATCGTCTTCGGCCTCTACGGCGGCGCGCTCGCGGACCACTTCGACCGGCGTACGATCCTGATGGTCTCGACCACCGGGCTGATCATCACCAGCAGCCTCTTCTGGCTCCAGTCCGCGCTCGGCAACTCCAACGTCTGGGTGCTGCTGTGCCTCTTCGCGGTGCAGCAGGCCTTCTTCGCGGTCAACCAGCCGACCCGGTCGGCGCTGCTGCCGAAGATCCTGCCGACCCACCTGCTCCCGGCCGCCAACTCGCTGCAGATGACGGTCTTCCAGGCCGGTGCGATCGCCGGACCGCTGATCGCCGGCGTGATGCTGCCGTTCACGGGCTTCACCTGGCTGTACGCGATCGACAGCGTCACCCTGTTCGCGACCCTCTACGCGGTGGTGCTGCTGCCGCGGATCCCCGTCGAAGGAGCCGGCGCCAAGGTGCCGGGGCTGCGCTCGGTGTGGGACGGCTTCGCCTATCTGCGTCACCAGCCGGTGCTGCTGATGAGCTTCGTGGTCGACCTGATCGCGATGGTCTTCGCGATGCCGCGCGCGCTCTTCCCGCAGATCGCCCACGAGTCCTTCGGCGGTCCCTCGGAGGGTGGCATCGCGTTCGCGCTCCTCTTCGCCGCCATCCCGGCCGGTGCGGTGGTCGGCGGGATCTTCTCCGGCTGGGTCTCGCGTATCGAGGCCCAGGGTCGCGTGGTCATCTGGTGCATCGCGGTCTGGGCGCTCGGGATCACCCTGTTCGGGCTCACCGTCACCTTCGCCGACCACTTCACCGCGCTGATGCTGGGTCTCGGCGTGCTCTTCATGATGGTCGCCGGCGCCGCCGACGTGGCCTCGGCCGCCATCCGGATGTCGATGCTGCAGTCGGCGGCCGACGACAACGTACGCGGCCGGCTGCAGGGCGTCTTCACCGTCGTCGTCGCGGGCGGCCCCCGGGTCGCCGACGTCCTGCACGGCGGTGCGGCAGCCGTGGTCGGCACCGCGATCGCGACCACCGGCGGTGGCCTGCTGAACCTGCTCGGGATCGCGGTCTGCGCGCTACTGGTCCCGAGCTTCCTCGCCTACCGGGTCAACCGAACCCCGGCCGCCGAGGGCGAACTCCCGAAGTAGACCGGCGAGCAGCTCGGGCTGGTCGATCGGCACCAGCGTCGAGGAGTCCTTGACGATCTCCAGCCGCGCGTCGGGGTAGTGCGCCGCCAGACGCGGACCGTGCTCGGCGGGCATCATCGTGTCCTGGTCCGCCCAGACCACCAGCACCGGCTTGGTGAACTTGCGCTGCCCCTCGGCGAGCTCGAGCAGCTCCTCGCGCCCGGGCGCGCTGCCGGCGAACTTCATGAAGTCCCGGCGGATCGCCTTGTCGGTCAGCGCCGGCGCGAACCAGCCGTGCACCAGGTCGTCGTAGAGGTGGTAGTCCTTGTCGACGGACATCCCGCCGTAGCCCGCGCCCATCTGCCGGAAGCTCTCCAGCCGGAACAGCTGGAGGGTCGCGGTGAAGAGCAGCGGCACCTTCGAGAGCACCGCCAGCGGCCGGGCCGCCTTGGGCGGGTAGTTGTCGAAGGCCTCGCAGGCCACCAGCGCCAACCGCGCGATGCGGTCGGTGCGGTCGTCGTTGATGAGGAACTGGCCACCGCCCCAGTCGTTGAGGACCAGAGTGACGTCGTGGAGGTCCAGCGCGTCGAGGAAGTCACCGAGGATCCTGGCCATCCCGCGCTGGCTGAGGTCGGCGTCGCGGTGCATCGGCCTGCGGTGGCCGCCGAGCGGCAGCGTCGGCCGGATCACCCGGAACCCGCCGAGGTGCGCCATCGCACGACGCCACAGACGGCCGTCCATCGGCACTCCGTGGAGGAGCACGAGGACAGGGCCGTCACCGCCGGTGTCCTCGAAATCGATCGGACCGGCCGACAGCTCGACGCTGGGCATTCAGGAGGCTCCTCGAAGCAATGACGTGGGGTGCAGACACCATGCCCCCCGGGCAACACCCGTGCAACGGGAATCGCCCAATTCGCCCTGTATCCGGGTACTACGGGGGTCTTAGGTCCCTACGGACCAGGGCCGAGAGATACGGCTCAGTGACACTCGCGCGACGAGAACGCCTCGATCGCCCGGGCCGGACCCCGCTCGTCGATCATCGTGACGAGGTCGGCCAGGTCGTCGCGGCGGTCCTCGGCGACCAGCCTGGCCATCAGCCGCTGGCCGCGCGGGACGGTGGTCTCCTCGAAGGGGACGCCGGCGTCGTACCAGAGCTCGAGGACGGCCTCGCGCAGCAGCGACCAGTAGCGGTCTGGGTCCTCGGTGGTGGGGTCGACCGCGGCCCGGAAGTGCTCCCACATGTCGATCGGCAGGATCTCGGTGCGCAGCGTACGCATCAGGTTCGGCGATCCCGCGGAGGCGACCAGCTCGACGGTCTGGCGCTTGGTGGTGATCCGCTCGACGAGGTTGGCGACCTGGGCACGCTTCTGGGTGGCGGAGGAGAAGTCGGAGCGTACGCGCCAGTCGTAGACGACGTCGGGGAGGACGTCGAAGGCCCGAGCGGCGAGGAAGGCCTGGGTCAGGGCCACCTGGTCCTGGTAGCGGGTGCGTTCGGGGAAGGTGATCGCGTTGTCGGTCCAGAAGGAGCGGCGGAAGATCTTGTTCCACACGAAGACGTCCGCGAGCATCAGCGGAGCGTCCTCGATCCGGCATCTCAGCCGGGTGCGGGTGTGGTTGCGGCGCATCAGCGGGGTGACGTACCTGCGCACCTCACCGTTCTCGATCGTGATCCGCTCGGCGGAGCCGACCGCGAAGTCGGAGCCCGTACGCCGCAGCGACCGCACCATCGAGCTCCAGGCGTCACGGGGCAGGATGTCGTCGGGGTCGACGAAGGTGAGCAGGTCACCGGTGGCGGCGTCGATCCCGGTCTGCCGGGCGATCGAGACACCGCAGTTGGGCTGGTTGATCAGCGTGACCCGCGGCTCGGTCGCGGCGATCTCCTTGACGATCTCGGCCGAGCCGTCGGTCGAACCGTCGTCGACGACGATCACCTCGATGCCGCAGACCTCGCGCAGGGGCTGGTGGAGGATGCTGTCGAGGCTGGCGGCGACGTAGTCGGCCACGTTGTAGACCGGAACCACGACGCTGAGCAGCCTCGGCTTCCTCCTTCTGAATCCCCCCACGCGCATAGACTCTAGAGTCGCGCGCATCAACGCAACCCGGCGTCGGCGAGCGTGTCGACCTTCGACACGTCGATTACGAGGGCTCCCGCGTCGATCCCCGCGCGTCCGTGGACATCGCGGGTCGGGCCGAGGGGGCTAGCGGTCACGACACCATCAACGCATGGTCGGGCGAGACGTTAGGCCGTCTCGGGCATCTCCAGGGTGAACGACGGGTGAGCATTCTCACCGTCCTGCCTCGGCCGAGGCCATCCGCGCCCCGAAGGCCGCGTTGTCGCGGACCAGCGCGATGTTGGTCTCCAACGAGTCGCCGCCGGTCAGCTCGACGATCCTGGCCAGCAGGAACGGCGTGATGTCCTTGCCGCGGACGTGGCGGGCCTCGGCGTCGGCCAGCGCCTGCTCGATGTGGGTGTCGATCACCTCGGCCGGGATCTCGTCGGCGGCCGGGACCGGGTTGGCGACGACCACGCCGCTGGGCAGCCCGAGGTCCCAGGCGGCCCGCACGACCGCGGCCGCCTCGTCGGGCCCCTCGACGCGCAGCGGCGCCGGGAAGCCGGAGCGGCGGGAGTAGAAGGCCGGGAACTCGTCGCTGCCGTTGACCAGGACGGGCACTCCGTAGGTCTCCAGCGTCTCGAGCGTCAGGCCGATGTCGAGGATCGACTTCACCCCGGCGCTGACCACCGCGACCTGGGTGCGGGCGAGCTCGGTCAGGTCGGCGGAGATGTCGAAGGAGGTCTCGGCACCACGGTGTACGCCACCGAGCCCACCGGTCACGAACGTCCTGATCCCGACCATGGCCGCCAGGCGCATGGTGGCCGCGACCGTGGTCGCGCCGTGGAGCCCGCGGGCGACGACGTAGGGGAGGTCGCGGACACTCACCTTGGTCACCTCCGGGTCGGAGGCGAGGAGCTCGAGGTCGTCCTGGGAGAGCCCGGCGCGAGGGACGCCGTCGAGCAGGGCGATGGTGGCCGGGACGGCGCCGTTGTCGCGGACGATCTGCTCGACCTCGGTCGCCATCTTCACGTTGTCGGGATAGGGCATCCCGTGGCTGATGATCGTCGACTCCAGCGCGACGACCGGGCGGCCCTCGGCGAGCGCGACCCCGACCTCCTCGGTGAGCCTGACCTTCACGCCAGCTCCCGCACGAGACTCTCGCTGAGGTCCATCCGGACCGTGTCGTGGGTGCCGCAGGTCAGCGCCGCCGCGGCGTGACCGAAGCGCGCGGCCTCGACCAGGTCGACACCGCGGAGCGCCTCGTGGGTGAACGCCGCGAGCATCGCGTCGCCCGCACCGGTCACGTCGAGGACGTCGGTGGGCACGGCCGGCAGCTCCTGGTAGACGTCGTGGTAGCTGATCACCGACCCACGGGCACCGAGGCGCACCCAGACGACCCCGACGCCGCGGTCGTGGAGCGAGCTGACCGCCTTCTCGATCTCCGCGTCGCTGTCGACGGGGAGATCGGTCAGCGCGGACAGCTCGGCCTGGTTGGGCGTGACCAGGTAGAGCTCGCGGTCGGCGCGGATCAGGTCGCGCGCCCGCCTCGCCTTCGAGACCGAGACCGGGTCGAAGCCGACGGGTAGGCCGGCGTCGTGGGCGAGCCCGATCGCCACCTCGGCGGTGCGCACCGGGATGTTGCCCTCGACGAGCACGCCCCGGGCGCTGACGATCAGGTCGCGAGCCGCCTCCACCACCAGCGGCGAGAACTCGTCGGTCGCCGCCATGTCGGCCACCGCGACCACCAGCTCACCGGAGGAGTCGAGGACGGCGTTGTAGGTGCCGGTGCGTACGTCTCCACGGCGGCGGACGTGGCTGCAGTCGACGCCGACGTCCTCGGTGTAGCTGATCACCTCTTCGCCGATCGGGTCGTCGCCGACGACCGAGACCAGCGCCACCGCGTCACCGAGCCGGGCGAGGTTCTCGGCGACGTTGCGACCCACCCCGCCGGGCGAGATCCCGGCCGACCCGGACATGCTCGACCCCATCACCACCTGCTCGTTCGCCCGAGCGTGGAGATCCATGTTGGAGCCGCCGATCACGACGATGTCTGGCGGTGGGTGCGGGTTCATCTCTTGCATCGTAGGTGTGCCCGCGCGGTCGCGCCCCCTCATAAAGTATGAACTTGGCCAAGGCGCTCTGGTCCGTTCAGCCGAGCAGCTCGCGTCCGGTCTCCCCGACGGAGCGGCAGCCGACCAGGCCGAGGGACAGGTCGAGCTCGGCGATCATGTGCTCGATGACCGCCTGCACTCCGGCCGCTCCGGCGAGCGCGAGGCCGTAGACGTACGGGCGCCCGAGGAGCACCGCGTCGGCGCCCAGGGCGAGCGCCTTGAGGATGTCGGCGCCGGAGCGGATGCCGGAGTCGAAGAGCACCGGGATACGGCCGTCGATCTCGTCGACGATGCTGGGCAGGGCGTCGATCGAGGCGATCGCGCCGTCGACCTGGCGGCCGCCGTGGTTGGAGACGATGATCCCGTCGACGCCGTGCTCGAGGGCCCGGCGGGCGTCCTCGGGTGCCTGGAGCCCCTTCAGCACGATCGGCAGGTCGGTCATCTCGCGCAGCCGGTCGAGGTCGTCCCAGATCAGGTCGGAGCGGGAGAAGACGTCGAGGAAGGTCTCGACCGCGGCCCGCGCGTGGCCCGAGCGGAGGTTGTCGACCGCCTTCCCCGGGTGGTGCCTGGCCATCGAGGCGACCGCGGCGAGGGCCGACGGGATCTCCCGCAGCCCCGGCCGCACGTCGGTGCCGCTGCCGGCGGTCAGACGCTGCGCGACGAGCTCACGGAAGGCGGGGTCGGAGGTGTACTGCGCGATCCCCAGCCCGCGCGCGAACGGCAGATAGCCCAGGTCGAGGTCACGCGTACGCCACCCGAGCATGTGCGTGTCGAGCGTGACGACCAGCGCGTCGGAGCCGATGGCTTCTGCGCGGCGTACGAAGGACTCGACGATCGACTCGTCCCGCGACCAGTAGAGCTGGTAGAGCCGCGGGGTATCGCCGAGGTCGCGGGCGACGTCCTCCATCGGGACGGACGCCTGGGTGGAGATCATCATCGGGATGCCGGTCGCCCGCGCCGCCGCGGCGACCTCGTGCTCGGCGCGAGGATGGGCGAGCTCGAGCACCCCGACCGGCGCGAGCATCAGCGGTGCCGGCATGTCCACCCCGAAGAGCGTCGTACGCAGGTCGCGGCTCTCCACGTTCGCGAGCATCCGTGGGACGAGCCGGTAGTGGTCGAAGGCCGAGGTGTTGGCCGCGACGGTGCGCTGCTGCCCCGCACCCCCGTCGACGTAGGCCCACGCCTCCTTGCTCATCGCCCGCTGCGCCGCCGAGGCGAGCTCGGACGGCTCGGTGGGCACCGGAGGCCGGTGCCCGAACAACCCCCGCCGAAAGATGGTCGACTGCAGATCCCTACCGATGCTCACGGGCGGCAGGCTACTCGGTCCCGGACGGGTACGACGGGGAGTTCGGCAGGGGTTACCGGGCCGTAGCCCCTGCGGATCTCCCCGTCGTACCTCTCAGCTCGGGAGGTCGGCGGGGACGGCCGCGCCGGACAGGGCTGTGATCAGGCGGTGGCAGCGGCCTGTCATCTCCGCCGGGGTCACCCCCGGGTGGTCGAGCCACCAGGCGATCAGGGCGTCCACGGCGCTCATCCAGACCGCGGTCAGGGCGGAGGCGTCGAGCGGGTCGTCGTCGCCCACCAGCTGCATCAGCTCGCCGACCCCCTCGATGGCGAGGCGGGTGATGCGGTCGGTGTAGACCGTGCGGGCCGTCGCGACCTCACCGTCGTCGGGGGCGGTCGGGTCGAAGAGCAGCCGCCACAGCCACGGCTGCGGCTCGAGCATCCGGAAGAGTCCGTCGAGGGTGCGCAGGCCGCGCTCGAGGCCGACGGAGTCGTCGGCGGCCACCCGCTCCATCTCGGCCGCGAGCGTCTCGGCGCCGTAGTTGAAGCTGGCCAGGAAGAGGCCTTCCTTGGAGCCGAAGTACTGGTAGACGAGCGGCTTGGAGATGCCGGCATCGGCCGCGATCGCGGCTACGGAGGCCCGGCCGAAACCCACCGTGCCGAAGACCTCGCACGCGGCTCGCACGATCTGCAGCTCCCGATCGGCGCGCGGTACGCCCTTGGTCCCTGCGTTCGCACGTGTCATGCACGAGAGTCTAGCGAGGGCATATGACCTTGCGGTAACTTACTCGAAGGTCATATCCCCCTGGAGGTCACCGTGCACGACATGCTCGACCCGATGAAGAACCCGCTGACGTATGCGATCCCGTTCTTCCTGATCTCGATCGCCGTCGAGCTGGCGGCGCTGAAGTGGCTCGACCACGACGACAACCTGACCGGCTATGTCTTCAAGGACGCGCGCACCTCGATCCTGATGGGCCTCGGCTCGATCGTGTCGATGACGGTCTTCAAGATCGTGACCTTCGCGGTCTACGCGGCGATCTTCGCCTACGTCTCGCTGTGGCAGATCCCGACGACCTGGTGGGGCCTGACCCTCTCGGTCGTCCTGGTCGACCTCGCCTACTACTGGAACCATCGCTTCGTGCACCGCACGCGGGTCGGCTGGGCCGCCCACCAGGCCCACCACTCGAGCGAGTACATGAACCTGGCGACCGCGCTGCGGCAGAAGTGGAACCCGTGGTTCGAGTTCTTCTTCTTCCTGCCGCTGCCGTTCCTCGGGATCTCCCCCGCGGCGATCTACCTGGCCTTCTCGATCAACCTGATCTACCAGTTCTTCGTGCACACCGAGACGATCGGCCGGCTGTGGGCGCCGATCGAGGCCGTCTTCAACACCCCGTCCCACCACCGGGTCCACCACGGCTCCGACCCGGAATACCTGGACAAGAACTACGCCGGCATCCTGATCGTCTGGGACCGCCTCTTCGGCACGTTCCAGCAGGAGCGCCAGCGCCCGACGTACGGCCTGACCTACAAGGTCGACACCTACAACCTGCTGCGGCTGGAGTACGGCGCGTTCCGCGAGCTCTGGAACGACGTACGCAGCGCCGACGGCTGGCGCCTCAAGCTGAGCTACGTCTTCCGTCCGCCGGGGTGGGCCCCGGAGGAGCCTACGCAGGCCTCCGTCGTCCGAGAATCATCACGATGACCAGGCCGAGCAGGCCGACGACCACCAGCACGACGCCGGGGGCGGCGATCTTGGCGAGCTTCTGACCCTCGGGGGACTGCGGCTCGCTGAAGCTGACCTGCTGAGGCTCCGGCGCGATCACCTCCGGGAACTCCTTGGCGATCTGCGCCTGGAGCTTGTCGGTGTATTCCGCCACGCGCGGCGCGCTGCCGGCGGCGAGGATGGTGGAGCCCTTCTTCTGCGCGAAGAAGTAGTAGTCCTCGTCCTCGGTCAGCGACTTCTTCTGGCAGGGCCCGGGGTTGAGCGTGACCCGGAGGCTGCTGCCGCCGGTGACTCCCCGGAGCGCCTTGACCACGGTCACCGGGTAGACCACCTGGCCACCCTTCTTGGCGGCCTTGCCGGGGCCCGCCACCCGCGCGTGGAAGACCAGGGGCTCCTTGACGGCATCGCCGAGCTTGAACGCAGGGCACTTCTCGGGAGCCGTGACCGGCGACGCGGCGGGGCTCGCCGAGACGGGTGCGGGGCTCGTCGTGACCAACGCCGTCGCGGCCAGGGCGACAACGGCGAGAAGCTGGGGGACGCGGCGCATGGCGAAGATCAAACCAGTCACAGGCCGAAGACTCCAGCCAAGACCCGCGCGACACCGTCATCGTCATGGCCCGGAGCGAGGTCGGAGGCGCATGCGACGACGCTCGGGTGGGCGTCGGCCATCGCGTAGGACGTGCCGGCCCAGGTGAGCATCGGCAGGTCGTTGGGCATGTCTCCGAAGGCGATCACATCGGTCGCGGAGATGCCGAGCTCGGTGCAGACCAGCTCCAGCGTGGAGGCCTTGGTGACGCCGGGCGCGCTGATCTCGAGCAGCGGGAAGGAGGAGTGGGTGACGTTGACCCGGTCACCGACGGCCTCCACCGCGGCGGCGAGCAGCTCGTCGGCGTCGTCGGTCGCGTGACGGCGGGCGAGCAGCTTGATCAGCGGCTCGTCGGAGAGCTCCTCGATCGGCGCGATGCGCCGGGCGGGACGCAGGGCGTCGGAGACGTGGGAGGCGAACTCCGGCTCGCAGGACCAGCCCTCCAGCGACTCCGTCGCGAAGACCAGACCGGGCACGTGAGCCTTCAGCGCGGCCGCCACCTCGGCGGTCAGCGACGGCTCGATCAGCCGGGTGAGCCGCGGCTTGTCGGCGGCGACGTCCCAGACGAGGGCACCGTTGGAGACGATCGCCAGCCCGACGCTGCCGATGTGCTCGAAGAGCTCCCGGGTCCAGCGCAGCGGACGTCCGGTCACGAAGATGACCGGCACCCCGATCTCCTCGAGCTGCACCAGCACCCGGCGGGTGAAGTCCGAGACCGAGCCGTCGAGGCCGACCAGAGTGCCGTCGAGGTCGGTGGCGACGAGCTTCGGCGTACTCATTCTTCCATTCTGCCACCGGGGACCGGCCTGGCCATCACCAGATGCCCGTCCTCGTCGGCGCCCCGCAGGTCGGTGAACCCGCACTTGGCGAGGACCCGGAGGCTGGCTGCGTTGGTGGGCTCGACGGAGGCCCGGATGCGTACGCCCTCCTGGTCCGTGCACGCCAGCACACCCTTGAGCGCCTCGGTCGCGAAGCCCCAGCCGCGGGCCTCCTCGACCAGGCCGTAGCCGACCTCGGCCTCGGGGGTGCCGTCAGGAGCGGCCTCGGGCGGCCCGAAGAAGCCGATCGAGCCGAGGACGGTGCCGTTGCGCATGATGTAGCGCGAGCTCCACGGGTCGCCCTCAACCCACATGGTCGCAGCGTCGCGGTCGTCCTCACGCGGGAACTGCGGGTGCCAGCCCTGCGGCCGTGGACCGCGCGGATCGCGGATCGCGTCGGCGTCGGCGAGGGTCCACAACGGCAGCGTCAGCCGCTCGGTGGTGACGGTGGTGGGAAGAGTCACGAGCGCAGAGAATCTCAGAACCAGCGGGAGAGTTCCAGCGCCGCGCCGTCGTCGGCGACATCGGCCGTGACCGCGTCGGCGATCTCCTGGACGACGTCGGGCGCGTTGCCCATGGCGACCCCACGGCCGGCCCACTCGAGCATCTCCACGTCGTTGCGGCCGTCACCGATCGCCAGCACGTCGGCGGGCTCGAGACCGAGCTGGTCACAGACGTAGGAGAGCCCGGACGCCTTGGAGACACCGACCGGGGTGAGGTCGAGCCAGGCGGTGTAGCCGACCACGTAGTCGATGCCGTGCAGGCCGAGCTCACGACCCAGCTCGAGGAAGTCCTCGGGGGTCGCGTCGGGGTCGCGGATGATCACTCGGGAGACCGGCTCGGCGACCATCTCCTCGATCGGCGCGATCAGGTGGTCACCGTCGAGCTCGCCCTCGGGGAAGGGCCGGTTGAAGCGGTAGCCCAGGCCGCGGTTCTCGACCGCGACCAGCACGTTCGGACGCCGCTCCAGGATCTTCTCGACCGCCTCACGGGCGTCGAAGGTCTCCTCGTGGACCACGTCCACCGGCGGGTAGCGCAGCACCACCGCGCCGTTCGAGGCGACGATCCACAGCCGGTCCGCACCCTCGGCCGGGAGGCCGAGCAGCTCGGCGATCCCGGTCATCGAGTGGGGCGAGCGACCGGAGGAGAGCACGACGTGCGCCCCGGCGTCGTACGCCCGGCGTACCGCCTCCCGGACCTTGTCCGAGAGCGCCTCGGAGGTGGTGCCCGTGCCGTCGATCCAGCGCAGCAGGGTGCCGTCGATGTCCAGGGCTACGAGCTTGGGCTGCCAGGCGGCCTCGCCGGGGCGCGCGGTCGTGCTCTCGGTGGTGCTCACTTCTGGACCGGCTCCAGGACCTCACGCCCGAGCCACTTCTGCAGCGCCTTCGGCACCCGCACCGACCCGTCGGCCTGCTGGTGGGTCTCCAGCACGGCGACGATGGCGCGGGTGATCGCGGTCAGGGTGCCGTTGAGGGTGGCGACCGGGGTGGTGCCGTTCTCCGTCCGAGCGCGGATGTCGAGACGGCGCGCCTGGAAGGTGGTGCAGTTGGAGGCCGAAGTGAGCTCGCGGTACTTCCCCTGGGTCGGGATCCACGCCTCGCAGTCGAACTTCCGCAGCGCGCTCGGGCCGAGGTCGCCGGCGGCGACGTCGATGACCTGGTAGGCCAGCTCGAGCTTGTCGAGGAACGACTTCTCCCACTCGAGGAGACGCTGGTGCTCGGCGTAGGACTCCTCGACGGTGGTGTAGACGAACATCTCCACCTTCTCGAACTGGTGGACCCGGATGATGCCCTTGGTGTCCTTGCCCGCCGAGCCGGCCTCCTTGCGGAAGCACGAGGAGTAGGCCGCGTAGCGCCGCGGCAGCGTCTCCGGGTCGAGGATCTCGTCGGAGTGGTAGGCCGCCATCGGCACCTCCGAGGTGCCGACGAGATAGAGGTCGTCGTCCTCGATCTTGTAGACGCCGTCGTCGACCTGGTCGAGGAAGCCGGTGCCGGCCATCGCCTCGGGACGCACCAGCGCGGGCGCGATGACCTGGGTGAACCCGGCCTCACGGGCCTGGTCCATCGCCAGGTTGATCAGCGCGAACTCCAGCTCCGCGCCGACACCGGTGAGGAAGTAGAAGCGGCTGCCCGAGACCTTGGCGCCACGCTCGAGGTCGATCGCGCCGAGCATCCGGCCGAGCTCGACGTGGTCACGCGGCTCGAATCCTTCGGCCGCGAAGTCGCGCGGCTCGCCGACCTTCTCGATCAGGACGAAGTCGTCCTCACCGCCGGCCGGGGCGTCGTCGGCGAGGTTGGGGATGGCCTTGAGGGCCTTCTTCCACTCGTCCTCTGCGGCGACCTGCGCGGCCTCGGCCTCCTTGACGGCCTTCGCGAGATCCTTGACCTCGGCGAGGAGCTGCTGTTTCTCCTCGCCCTTGGCCTGGGCGACCTTCTTGCCCATCTGCTTCTGCTCGGCCCGCTTGGCCTCGAAGTCGGCGATCGCCGCGCGGCGCGTGCTGTCCGCGGACAACGCCCGGTCCACCACGTCGGAGGACGCGCCACGGCGCTCCTGCGAGGCACGTACGCGGTCGGGGTCTTCGCGGAGGATGCGCGGGTCGATCATGCGGCAAGGCTAGTCGACCCAGGCACGAGAACTCACTTCAGTAAAGGTCCGCATCACCATGGTCGGGTGACTACGGGATGCACTGAGACGAGGACACATCACGCATACTGACTGATCGTGCTCGACCTTTCCCGCCGTGCCCTGCTGGTCTGGGCGGCCTCGCTGTTCGCTGTGTGCGCCCTGATCGGCGTCGCAGCCTCCTACGCGTGGGCGCCGGTCGCGACGGTCGACGACCTCGGCCGCGACGCGGTGAGGGTGACGGTGGCGAGCGGCTGGATGCTCGGCTTCTGGCGCGTCGTCGAGGTGGTGACCGAGTGGTACCTGCCGATCGGGGTCGCCCTCGTCGTGGCCGCGGCGCTGGCCCGCACCTACCTGCGGGCCGCGCTCTACGTGCTCGGCGTCGTGGTGGCGACAATCGTCGTACGCCGCCTGGTCGTGCTGCTCGTCGACCGGGACCGGCCCGAGTGGCAGTCGACGTCGTGGCTGCACGACTCGCCCTCGTACCCGTCCGGCCATGCGGCCGGGATCGCGGTGCTGGCCGGGGTGATCGCGGTCGTCGTGACGATGTTCGTACGCCGCCGCAACATCCGCCGGCTCGCCTACACGGGCCTCGTCCTGCTGGTCCTGCTCGTCGCGGCCGACCGGATCTTCCTCGGCCGCCACTACCCCTCCGACGTGCTCGGCGGGATCGTCTTCGCCGCCGGCGCCGTCTTCCTCGGCATGGCGATCTACACGCCGCTGCCCACCTCCCACGCGCTCGGGCGTCGACCGCTGGTCGACTCGGTGCGGGGCGACCGGAGGATCGCGGTCGTGCTCAACCCGATCAAGGTCGAGTCGGTCGAGCAGTTCAAGACCATGGTCGACGCGATGGCGCGGGAGTCCGGTTGGAAGACCCCGACGTGGCACCTGACCACGGTCGACGACCCCGGCCGCGGGATGGCCCGGGCCGCACAGGAGGAGGGCGCCGACCTGGTGCTCGTCTGCGGCGGCGACGGCACCGTACGCGAGGTCTGCTCGGCGCTCGCCGGCACCGGCATCGCTGTCGGGATCGTCCCTGGCGGCACCGGCAACCTGCTCGCCCGCAACCTGTCGATCCCGCTCTACATCCGCGCCGCGATCGACGTCGCGCTCACCGGGCAGGACCAGGCGATCGACCTGGTCGAGGTCTCCGGCGACAACATCGAGGACACCAACTTCCTGGTCATGGCCGGGATGGGCTTCGACGCCGCGATCATGGGCGGCGTCAACGAGGACATCAAGAAGCGGATCGGCTGGATGGCGTACGTCCTCTCCGCTTTCAAGAGCCTGATGTTCCCGGCCATGCGGCTGGAGATCTCGATCGACGGTGGGGAGTTCACGCGGCACCGCGCGCGCACCGTCGTGGTCGGCAACGTCGGCTACCTCCAGGCGAACATGCCGCTGCTGCCGGCGGCCGCGCTCGACGACGGGCTGGTGGACGTCGTCCTCCTCTATCCGCAGCGGTTCTGGTCGTGGCTGCCGCTCGCCGTGCGGGTGCTGAGCAAGCGGCCGCGCACCGACAGCCTGGTCAACCGGATGACCGGCGCGAGCGTCGTGATCCGCACCAACCACGACCAGCCGCGCCAGCTCGACGGCGACACCATCTCCGAGGGTCGTGAGCTGCGGATGAAGTGCCTTCCGGGGAGGCTGCTCGTGCGCGTGCCACGCTGAACCACGGGTCCCGATTCGGTCCTGATTTGGGCGACACGCGGAGGAGGACAAAGTCCCTGGAATCAGGGCCCAAAGTCCCAGATACCGCATGATTCCAGCGTATTTGGCATTGATTTTCGTCCCGATCCGTGTCATTCGACGGACAGGGGTGTCTTGTTGATCAGTAAATGTTCATAAGGTGTCTGACGCGACTCGGCGCGAGCCGAGTCGTGCGTCATCGACCGGGCTCAAACCAGACTTCGGCCGGTGGCGTGGCAAGACCCACCTACTGGTCGGAATCCCCCGCGACCAGTGGTCGACTCCCGGGCCGTCCCACCCGCAGCCCGGGTTGTAAACCGGCACGCTCGGAACGGTTCCCCCGCCACGCCCGAGCGTGCCGGTGTCGTTTTCGTGCCTCTCAGCGGCGCGGCTTCGCCTGCTGGACCGCCTCGGCCTCCTCGGGCGACATCAGCTGGGACGACTCCCAGCGGCTGATGCTCTTGGCGTACGTCCTGGCCTCGGTGCGTCCGTGGATCGAGGTGAGCACGACCCCGTCGCCGTTGTCGTCGAGCAGCGCCAGGCACCAGCTCAGGTGGCCGCCGGCGTCCCCGAACGCGTCGAAGCGCACCACCGCGAGGTGGCGCAGGTCGCTCGCCGCCTCGGCCCGCAGGGCCGCGACCTCGGCCCGCAGACCGGCGACGTCGGTGGGCAGCGACTCGACGGCGGCGGGGTCGGGGCGGCGTACGTCCCTCGTCTTCTGCCAGGCCGCTCCGGCGAGCACCAGAGCGACGATTGCTGTCAGCAGACTGAGAATGGCAAGAGCAAGCACAGCGGGCGAATCTAGACTGTCGATGTGTCTGAGCCACATCGCATCGCCTATCAGGGCGAACCAGGGTCCAACTCTCACATGGTGTGCCAGCGGCACTACCCCGAGCTGGAGTCGGTGCCGTGCGCCTCGTTCGAGGACGTCTTTGCAACCGTCGAGGCAGGTGAGGCGTCGCTCGCGATGATCCCGATCGACAACTCCCTGGCCGGCCGGGTGGCGGACATCCACCACTTCCTCCCCGAGTCCAACCTGCACATCATCGCCGAGCACTACCTGCGGATCAGGTTCCATCTGCTCGGCCTCCCGGGCACCCACATCGACGAGGTCCGTACGGTCCACTCCCACGTGCACGCGCTCGGTCAGTGCCGCAACATCATCCGGGAGCACGGCTTCACGCCGATCGTCTCCGGTGACACCGCCGGCGCCGCGCGCGAGGTGATCGAGGCCGGTGACCCGACGATGGCGGCGATCTCCCCGCCGCTGGCCGCATCGATCTACGGGCTCGACGTGCTCGCCACCGACATCGAGGACGCCGACCACAACACCACCCGCTTCGTGGTGCTCTCGCCCGACTTCATCCAGGCGCCAGCCGACCAGGGTCCGGTGGTCACCTCGTTCATCTTCAACGTACGCAACCTTCCGGCCGCCCTCTACAAGGCGCTCGGCGGCTTCGCGACCAACGGCGTGAACATGACGAAGCTGGAGTCCTACATGGTCGACGGCAAGTTCATCGCCACCCAGTTCCTCGCCGAGGTCGACGGTCACCCCGACCAGCCCGGGCTCAAGCGGGCCCTGGAGGAGCTGGCCTTCTTCACGACCGACGTGAAGCTGCTCGGGGTCTACCCCGCCGACCCCGCCCGGTTCTGAACGATGGCGGACGACGAGCCGACCGCCGACCTCGGCTTCGCCCGCGTCGATCTCGACCGGGAGCGCCGCACCGGTGACCCCGAGGTCGTGTACGCCGCGGGCAAGACGCCCGAGCAGGTCGTCGCGATCCTCCGCCGGCTGCACGAGGCTCATCCCTCTCGCGCCGTCCTGGCCACCCGGGTCTCGCCCGCCGCAGCTGCTCTGGTCGCGGTCGAGCTGCCGACGGCGGTGCACGATGCCGAGGCCTCCGCGGTGACCCTGGGACCGTTGCCGGAGCCGCAGGGGCGGGTGTGCGTCGTCGCAGCCGGCACCTCCGACGGCCCGGTCGCGGCCGAGGCCTCTTTGGCGGCCCGGGTCCACGGAGCCGGCGCCGAACGGATCACCGACGTCGGCGTGGCCGGTCTCCACCGGCTGATGGCCGTCCGCGACCAGCTCGAGGAGGCCGACTGCCTGATCGTCGTCGCCGGGATGGAGGGCGCGCTGCCGTCGGTCGTCGGCGGGCTGGTCGGAGTGCCGATGATCGCGGTGCCGACATCGGTCGGCTACGGCGCCTCCTTCGGCGGTCTCGCGGCGCTGCTGGCGATGCTCAACTCGTGCGCGCCCGGGGTCACGGTGGTCAACATCGACAACGGCTACGGCGCCGGGGTCGCCGCCGCCCGGATCGCACGGCGGGCTCGATGAGCCTGGTCTGGGTCGATGCGTCGTCAGGGGCGTCGGGCGACATGCTGCTGGGCGCGCTGGTCGGCGCCGGGGTGCCGGTGTCCCTGATCGCCTCCGCGATCGATGCGGTCGCGCCCGAACCGGTCGTTCTCGTGCCGGAGCAGGTCCGGCGTGGTGCTCTGGCGGCGACGCGGGTGCGGGTGCAGGTCGCCGACTCGGTCCAGCACCGCACCTGGACGGACGTGCGTTCGCTGCTCACCGGGGCGTCCTTGGACGAGCCGGTGCGCGAGCTGGCGCTGAGGGTCTTCGAGCGGCTGGCGGTCGCCGAAGGGGAGGTCCACGGGATCCCGCCCGAGGACGTCCACTTCCACGAGGTCGGCGCCCTGGACGCGATCGCCGACGTGGTCGGGGTGTGTGCCGGCTTCGTCTCGCTCGATGCCTCGCAGGTGGTCGTCTCGCCCGTGGCCGTCGGCTCGGGCACGGTGCGGGCCGCGCACGGCACCCTCCCGGTGCCACCGCCGGCCGTGGCGCGGCTGCTCACCGGCGTACCGTCCTACGCGGGAGCGCCCGGCCACCCGGCGATGGAGCTGTGCACGCCCACCGGAGCCGCGCTGCTCACCACCCTCGCCACCTCCTGGGGCGCGCAGCCGCTGATGACGACTCGCGCGGTCGGTGTGGGCGCGGGCGGTCGGGATCCGCAGGGCTGGTCGAACGCGGTTCGGGTGCTGGTCGGGGAGGAGGCGGGGGCAAATTCCCGCCATGGCGGGAATTTCGGGGCGGATCCGGCGGCAGAGGGGCGTAATTTCCCGCCATGGCGGGAAAATGCCCCCACCAGCGAGACCGAGCTCGTCCTCGAGGCCAACATCGACGACCTCGACCCGCGGCTGATCCCCGGAGCCATCGACGCGCTGCTCGCCGCCGGGGCCGCTGACGCCTGGGCCACCCCGATCCTGATGAAGAAGGGCCGCCCGGCCCACACGATCCACGCCCTCGTCCCGGCCTCGGCCGCCGCCGCGGTCCGGCGGGTGTTCTTCGAGGAGACCTCGACGATCGGCGTACGCGAGCACGAGGTCGTCAAGCACGCCCTGCCCCGCCGGATGCTGACGGTGAGCGTCGGCGGGCAGCAGATCGCGGTCAAGGCCGCTCTCCTCGACGACGCGGTCGTCAACCTCCAGCCCGAGTGGGACGACGTCGCCCGGGCTGCAGCCGCCCTCGGGCGTCCGGCGATCGACGTCCTCGCCGAGGCGAAGGCCGCCGCCCTCGATCTCTGACCCCGGCACAGTCCCCTCTCCGCTCGGCACGACTGTGTTGGTCTCGACACGGTCCCTTCCTGGCACGACGAGGGCAGGCAGGCGGCTCGAGCAGGGGGGACGGATGCGAGGATGAGGGTCGGCAACACAGAACTGGAACGGAACCCTGATGGACCTCACCGTCATCGCGCTCACCTTCGCGGCGATCTTCGTCGTCGAGCTCCCCGACAAGACGTTCCTGGCGACGCTGGTGCTCTCGACGAAGTACCGCCCGCTGTTCGTCTGGCTCGGCGTGGGCGCCGCGTTCGCGATCCAGACGCTGATCGCGGTGGCCGTCGGCGGGGTGGCGACGCTGCTGCCGACCAGCCTGATCCAGGTCATCGCGGCGCTGCTCTTCCTGGGCGGTGCGGTGCTCCTCTTCATCGAGGGCCGGCGCCACCACGGCACCGCCAGCGAGGAGGACGGCAGCGAGTTCGCCGAGAAGGCCAAGGATGTACGCGGCTTCCGCCAAGTCCTGGCCAGCTTCATGGTCCTCTTCGCGGCCGAGTGGGGCGACCTCTCCCAGCTGCTGAGCGTCTCGCTGGTGGCCCGCTACCACGAGCCGGTCGCGGTCTTCATCGGCGCCTGGGCGGCGCTGCTCACCGTCTCCGGGCTCGCGGTGCTGCTGGGACGTACGCTGCTGAAGTTCATCAAGCTGCACGTCCTGCACTACGTCGGAGCCCTGGTCTGCCTCGCCCTGGGGATCCTGACGTTGGTCGAGGTGTTCGCCTGAGGCTGGGTCGCTTAGGCTGCCCGGCATGGTAGAACTTGGCGCCGACAGCGAGGTCGGACGACTGCGTACGGTAATGCTCCACCGACCCGGCCGGGAGCTCACCCGGCTGACGCCGCGCAACAACGACAAGCTGCTCTTCGACGGCATCCCGTGGGTCCGGCGAGCGCAGGACGAGCACGACGCGTTCGCGGCCGCGCTGCGCGATCGCGACGTCGAGGTGCTCTACCTGACCGACCTGCTGACCGAGACCCTCGAGGTGCCCGAGGCGCGCGAGCTGGCGCTCGAGAACGTGCTGGGCTCGCTCACCCTCGGCGACACGCTGCGCGCCTACCTGAGCAGCGCGCTGGCCGACGCCGGCCCCGCCGAGCTGACCGACCACCTGACCGCCGGCGTCCGCAACGACGAGGTACGCGGCGGCCACGGTCTGGTCACCAGCCTGCTCACCCACGACGACTTCCTGATCGACCCGCTCCCCAACCTGCTCTTCACGCGCGACTCGTCCGTGTGGATCCGCGACCGCGCGACCGTCACGAGCCTGGCGATGCCCGCGCGCAAGCGTGAGACCGCGCTGACCGAGCTGATCTACCAGTTCCACCCGCGCTTCCGGGAGAGCCCGCGGCTGCACGGCGCCCACCTCGAGCACGTCGAGGGTGGCGACGTGCTGCTCCTCGCGCCCGGTGTCGTCGCGGTCGGCGTCGGCGAGCGGACGACCCCGGCCGGCGCCGAGCGGCTCGCCCGCCAGGTCTTCGCCGAGGGGCTCGCCCACACCGTGCTCGCGGTGCCGATCGCGCAGGAGCGCGCGACGATGCACCTCGACACCATCGCCACGCTGGTGAACACCGACAAGATGGTGATCTACCCGAACGCGGTCGACTCGCTGGTGGCGTACGCCGTGACCCCGGCGGACGAGGACCAGCTCGACATCGCCGCGCCGCGTCCGTTCCTGGAGGTCGCGGCCGAGGCGATGGGCATCGACAAGCTCCACCACGTCGACACCGGTCTCGACCCGGTGGCCGCCGAGCGCGAGCAGTGGGACGACGGCAACAACACCCTGGCCCTGGCGCCGGGCGTGGTGGTCGGCTACGAGCGCAACACCCAGACCAACTCGGCCCTCGAGGCCGCCGGGATCGAGGTCATCGCGATCGCCGGCACCGAGCTGGGCTCCGGGCGCGGCGGACCGCGCTGCATGAGCTGTCCCATCGCGCGCGACCCGCTGACCTGATTGACTGAGGTGACCGGCGGGTAACCCATGCCCGCCAACATCGTTGTTCCGTGCAACCGCCGCGTCCCAGCGGCAGCCCCCACCGCAGCCGACCGAAGGAAAACCTCGTGACCGAGTCGTTCTTCTCCATGTTCACGCCGAAGGAGATCGCGCACATCAGCGCCACCGGCACCCGTGTGCACCTGCCGGAGGGCTGGTCGCCGATCTGGGAGGACACCCCTCCCGACAAGGCCTACATCATCCTCGACGGCACCGTCTCGGTCCGCCGGGACAAGGAAGAGATCGCCCAGTGCGGTCCCGGCGACATCATCGGGGAGGCGGCGATCCTGCGAGGGTCGCTGCGTACGGCCTCCATCGTGGCCCTCACCCCGCTCGACCTGATCCACCTCAGCGCCGACATGCTGCAGCAGCTGTCGGTCGAGATGCCGACGTTCGCGAAGGCGCTGGAGAAGGTCGCCCAGGACAGGTTCGGCTCCTGACCCACGAAGACCCGACCCACGAAGACCAGGCCTCCCACGAGGCCGAGGAGCACGCCGGCCGGGGCCGCAGCCTGGAGGCGGACGTCGAGCTGGCCGAGGCGCTCGCCCTGGTCGAGGCGTTCGTGCTCGGCCGCGAGCCCACGCTCACCCGCGCCGATGTCGCGGGTGCGGCCGGCGTGCCCCTCGAGGTCGCCGAGGACCTCTGGCACCACCTCGGCTTCCCGCATGCCGACGACACCGAGCTCGCCTTCACCGAGGCCGACGTCGAGGCGCTGAAGAAGACCCAGGAGCTCATCCGCCTCGGCGTGCTCAGCGAGGACCGGCAGGCCGCGCTCGTACGCACCTGGGGACGGTCCTACGCCCGGCTGGCCGAGTGGCAGACCTCCCTGCTGGCCGAGGTCGCCCGGGAGCGCGGCGGCGACGAGGTCGAGGACCTGGTCGCGCTGACGGCGCAGGTGCTTCCCCTGGTCGAGTCGCTGCAGGACTACGTCTGGCGCCGCCACCTGGTCAGCGCCGCCCGTCGGATGCTCACCGTCGCCGACTCGACCGCGGTGCCGCTGGCGGTCGGCTTCCTCGACATCGTCGGCTACACCGCCCGTTCCAAGCGGCTCAGCGACAAGGAGCTCGTCGACTGGGTGGAGGAGTTCGAGGACACCTGCTCCGACGTCGTCGTCGAGCACGGCGGCCGGGTCATCAAATACCTCGGCGACGGGGTCTTCTTCACCTTCGAGGACGTCGAGGCGGCCGCCCGCACCGCGCTCGAGCTGGTCATCCTCGGCGAGGACAAGGAGAACCCGTTCCCCCACGTCAGAGCCGGGATCTCCTACGGCGACGTGGTGCTCCGCCTGGGTGACGTCTTCGGTCCCACGGTCAACATCGCCGCCCGGCTCACCACGGTCGCCCGGCCCTCCTCGGTCATCGTCGACGAGAACGCGGCGGCCGCGCTCGAGGACGTCGACGACCTCCGGGTCGAGAAGATGCGGCGTACGAGCGTGAAGGGCTACTCCCGCCTGCAGGCCTTCCGCCTGCGCCCCGGCAAAGCCGACTGAAGGGCCGACTGACGGGCCGACCGAGGAGCCGACCGAACCGGGCCAGGAAAGTCGGGCGCGAGCAGGTCCTCCCCAGCGAGGCTTGTGTGCGAAAGGAGGACCACATGATCGGCACACTCAACACCCTGGTCGAGCTCGTCGAGGCGGAGCTCACGAACGGCCTCCCCGGCGATCTGGACATCGCCCGGTTCGCCCGCGAGCACGGCACCACGGAGTACCACCTGCGCCGGATGTTCTCGGCGCTGGCCGGGATGCCGCTGTCCGACTACGTACGCCGTCGTCGGATGACGATGGCCGCCGCCGACCTGGTGGCCGGTGCCCCCGACCTCCTGACGGTCGCGGTGCGCTACGGCTACGGCTCGACCGAGGCGTTCGGGCGCGCGTTCCGTGCTGTGCACGGCTCGGCACCCGCCGACGTACGTCGATCCGGTGGTCCGCTACGCACACAACCCACGCTCAGGTTCCGCCTGAGCGTCGAAGGGAGCACCCCGATGGACGTCACCATCAAGGACATGCCCGAGCTGCGGCTCGTCGGTCACGCGGCCGAGGTGCCGCTGATCTACGAAGGCGTGAACCCGCACATCCAGGAGCACATCGCCTCGATCGCACCCGAGGAGCACGTCCGGCTCAAATCGCTCAACGACACCGACCCGGCCGGCATCCTGGCCGTCACCGAGTCACCCTCACCCGATGCGCCCGAGGGATCGATGATCACCTACCTGCACGGCGTCGCCGTCTCGGCATCAGCCGAGGTGCCCGACGGGCTCGACGTGAT
The DNA here is from genome assembly GCF_014648595.1 of Nocardioides luteus. Taxonomy (GTDB): domain Bacteria; phylum Actinomycetota; class Actinomycetes; order Propionibacteriales; family Nocardioidaceae; genus Nocardioides; species Nocardioides luteus. The sequence continues at coordinate 158,491 of NZ_BMRK01000002.1, forward strand.
CACCGTGCCGGCCGGCTCGTGGGCGGTCTTCGCCTCCAGCGGCCCGCACCCGGACGCGCTCCAGCAGCTCTGGGCCGCGACGGCCACCGACTGGTTCCCCTCGAACCCCTGGCGGCTCCGCCCCGGCCCGTCCGTCCTGCGCTACCTCGAGCTCACCGAGACGTACGCCTCGTGCGAGCTGTGGATGCCGGTCGAGCAGGCGTAGCGGGGTGGATGTTCACCGAGGTAACTCGGTGAACTGTCGCTCCCCTCGCGGAACTCCGCGAAGTAAGTGAATGCTGACCGAGGTACCTCGGTCAGCATCCAGGCCGTCAGCGGATGGTGACCTGACGGTTGGCGAGCCCGGCGCGAGCCGAGCGCACCTCGGGAGTGATCTCGGAGTCGTCGCCGAGGGCCTCGTCGAGCAGCTTCTTGAACGCCACCGCGGGCTCCTCGAGCGCCTCGGCGCCGGTGCCGACCGGGAGGTCCCAGACCGGAGCGAGCAGCCCGTGGGCGCGGAACATGCCGACGAAGCGGGCGTCGGGGACGATCACGTCGTCACCGGCCACGTGCAGCCGCGCGAGCGCGGTCAGCAGCGCGTCCTCGGGCTCCGGCATGACCCAGCGCAGGTGCTCCTTGGAGCCGACCGAGGTCCAGTAGGCAGCCTCGACCGAGGTCAGCCGCAGGGTCGGCAGCACCGACTCGTTGGCGTGCTCGAGGGCGTGCTCGAAGTCGCCCTTGTCCTCGACGTCGGCGAGCCACCAGTCGAAGCCCTCGTGGACGGTGACGTCCAGCGAGGAGTCGGTCACCAGGTCCTGCAGCCGTGGGCCGGGCCCCGGCGCGGTGGTCAGCCCGAACACCCCCGACTCACCGGCCGCACGCGCCTCGAGCGCCTGCACCAGCGCCGCCGCGATGTCGCGGGAGACGTCGCCGTAGTTGTGCTGCACCTGCAGCCCCGCCCAGACCTCACCGGAGTCGCGCGACATCGCCGGCGCGGCGCCGGGCAGCAGGGTGCCGAGCGTGACCGGCGTCGACTCGTAGCCCTTGACCGACAGCGACACCGTCGCCGAGGGCACCAGCTCGCGCAGCGCGACCAGGTCGCACTCCCCGGGCAGCCCCTCGAACGGGCGCCCCACGAAGGCACCACCGGCAGCACCGTGGCACGCCTTGTAGCGCTTGCCGGACCCGCACGGGCAGGCCGCACGGGGGTTGGGACCGTCCGCCGGGGCCGCAGCCGCCTGACGGTTCTTGACTCGGGACTTCTTGGCCACGGCCAAACCCTAACCTGCCGCGCCCCGCTCCCTGTAACACGTCGTTCGTAGGACTGTTCGCCCTATCAGAACGACCGGATAGTCGGTGTAACAGCGTGTTACAGCTGGATCAGCCGCCCAGCAGCTCCAACATGAACCCCGGCCGGTCGGTGATGACCGCCTTGACGCCGAGGTCGAGACAGAGCTTGAGCTGCTCCTCGGTGTTGACCGTGTAGACGTGCAGGTTGCGACCCTTCGAGGCCAGCCGGCGAGCGAGACGCGGGTGGGCGGCGAGCATGTCGATGCCGGCGCCGAGCCACCACTCCGGACCGATGGTGTGGCGCAGCAGCGACCAGTTGGCGGCGCGGTCGATGAGCTGCACGAGAGGTACGCCGGGGGCCAGCCGCTCCACCCGCTGCAGCGCGGTGAACGAGAAGCTCATCACTCGCACCGGGCTCCCCGGCCCCGCCCAGCCGAAGTCGTTCAGCACGTCGACCAGCCGGCCCTCGGTGAGCCCGCCGTAGCGGGTCGGGTGCTTGGTCTCGATCGCCATCTCGATGTGCCGGTCGTAGTCGCGCACGGCGCGCAGCAGCCGATGGAGCGTGAGCACGCCGCGCATGTCCCGGTCCGGCTGCTCGTCCTCACCGTCCCAGAACCCGTTCTTCCAGGCGGCGAAGTCGATCGCCTGCAGCTCGCCGAGCGTCATCTCCGAGACCAGCCCGCGCGCGCCGATGCGGCGCAGGTGCCGGTCGTGGACGCAGACGAGGTGTCCGTCCATGGTCAGCCGCACGTCGCACTCCAGGGCGTCCGCCCCGGCGTCCAGGGCCGCGACGTACGCAGCCAGGGTGTGCTCGGCGATCTCGTGACTGGCGCCGCGGTGTGCGACGACCTGGGGCCTCATGAGGGAATTGTCTGTCATCCGGCGGAGCCACGTCGCGCGACACGAGCGACAACTCCATGACGGGTGCTCAACGCCCGCCGGCCACCCGGAGCGTCGTCGCGGTGACGTACGAGGCCTGGTCGCTCATCAGCCAGGCGACCGCCTCGGCGACCTCCTCGGGCGTGGAGGCGCGGCCCAGCGGGATCTGCGGCGCCATCCGCTCGATGCGGCCCGGGTCGCCGGTGGCGGCGTGCAGGTCGGTCTCGGTGAGCCCGGGCGCGACCGCGACGACCCGGATGCCACGCGAGGCGACCTCGAGCCCCAGACCTTTGGTGAGCGCGTCGATGCCAGCCTTGGCGGCGGCGTAGTGGACGTACTCTCCCGGCGATCCCAGCGTCGCCGCACCCGAGGAAATGTTGACGATCACCCCGCCGTCCTCGTTCTCGGCGAGCGCGGAGACCGCCGCGCGGGCGACCAGCGTGGGACCGACCAGGTTGACGTCGTACGTCCTGCGGATCTCGTCCGTCGGAGTCTCGACGAGCGGGGCGTAGCGGTAGGTGACGCCGGCGTTGTTGACCACGCCGGTGACCCGGCCGGCCGCTTCGAAGAGAGCGGCGATCCCGGCGTCGGTGGTGATGTCGGCGCCGACGATCTCGCACGAGACCCCCAGCGCCCGGATCTCGTCGCGCGTCGCGGCGGCGGACTCCGCGTCGGACAGATAGCCGAGCACGAGCTCGTGCCCGTCGGCCGCCAGCCGATGCGCGATGGCGGCGCCGATGCCGCGGGTCCCTCCGGTGATCAGAGTTCGTCTCACACCCGAAGAGTGCCATTAGGTCATCGATCGTGGGGAATCGGATTTCTCAAACCTGTCGCCAGACCGGAATACCCGGGTAGGCTCGTGAGCCAGACACGTCCCCCACGCGTGGATGAGGTGAGACCGGCATGACCAAAGCACCCCGCAGACGTTGGGCCAGAAGCATCAGCACAGCGGCGCTGGCAAGCATCGGTCCTCGGGCCGTTGCCGCCGTCGCGCTGACCGCTGCCTTCGCCTTGCTCGCGCCCAACGAGGGCAGTCTCGACACCGGTCACCGGCAGCCCGACCTGCCCGACCCGGGTGCGCTCCAGGACCCGCTCGGCATCTCCGGTGGCCTCGGCGGGGTGAAGAACCTGACCCCGAGCGACGCGGTGAAGCTCGCCTCCAACGCCGAGGAGATGGCGATCCCGCCGGTCGCCCTGGCCGCCTACCAGCGCTCGGCCACCGTGCTCACCGCCGCCGACGGCGCCTGCCGTCTCGACTGGGCCCTGGTCGCCGCGATCGGCATGGTCGAGAGCAACCACGGTCGCTTCCGCGGCAGCGAGCTCAACTCCAACGGTCTCGCGCTCCCTGCGATCATCGGCCCGCAGCTCAACGGCGCCGGCGGCTACGCGGTCATCCGCGACACCGACAGCGGCCTCTACGACCATGACACGGTCTACGACCACGCGGTCGGACCGATGCAGTTCATCCCCTCCACCTGGACCTTCGCCGGAGCCGACGGCGACGGCGACAACCGCCGTGACCCCCAGGACATCGATGATGCCGCCGTCGCCACGGCGGCATTCCTCTGTGCCGGCAGCGAAGACGTCAGCACCGACTCCGGCGCCCGTTCCGCGGTCTACCGCTACAACCAGAGCGACACGTACGTCACCGCCGTGCTGAAGATCGCCGCGCAGTACCGCAACGGGGAGTTCCCGGGCTCGCCGGACGTCGACCGCGAGGTGCCCTCCACCGTACGGCCGCGCGTCTCCGCGCTCCCGGCGACGTCGAACACCCCGACGCCCAAGCCGACGACGAAGTCCGAGACCAATCCGGAGGCGACGACCGAGACGAAGACCGACACCGCCGCCGACGATGCGCCTGCACCGGAGCCCAGCAAGTCGTCTGAACCCGACAACACGGGTAGCAACGAGAACGAGAGCGGATCCGGTGACAACACGTCGGGCGGGGAGTCGACGACTAAACCAACCCCGACCCCGACCCCGACACCCACTGATCCTCCGACCGAGAAGCCGGACGCCACGACAGAAGAGACTCTCACCGATCCATGTGCCGCCGGCGCGGTCGCGGTCTACGGCGAGCCAACCGAGGAAACCCAGTCGACGCATGACGAACTGGTGACCAGTTGCATCGTGAGGTTCGAGAACGACGAAGTCATGCCGACGGACCTCGCGATCAGAGAGCATCTCCGCACGCTTTATGATCCGGTGAAGTACCCCTCGCTCAAGGAGCCCGCCCCCGAGCCCACCGCCGATGGAGCGCCACCCGAGGGGGACCCGGAGAGCACCTCATCGGCGGGACCCCAGGTCAGCTGACCTTGATCACCGTCTTACCGAAGTTCTGACCGCGCAGCATCCGGTTGAACGCCTCAGGTGCGTTCTCGAGCCCCTCGGTGATGTCCTCGCGGTAGCGGAGCTTGCCCTCGGCGAGCCAGCCGGCAGCCTCGGTGAGAAAGGTGCCCTGATGCGCCCGGGCGAACTCGTCCTGGATGAAACCCCTGATCAGCAGCGACTTGTTGAGCACGTGGCGCATCAGCCCCGGAGCCCGGTCGGGCCCCTCGGGGGCGGCGGTGTCGTTGTAGTGGGCGACGATCCCGCAGACCGGCACCCGGGCGAACTTGTTGAGCCGCGGCAGCACCGCGTTCCAGACATGGCCGCCGACGTTCTCGAAGTAGACGTCGATGCCGTCGGGGACCGCCGCCTTGAGCTGGTCCTTGAAATCGGGCGCGCGGTGGTCGAGCGCGGCGTCGAAGCCGAGCTCCTTCAGGTGCTCGACCTTCTCCGGGCCACCGGCGATGCCGACCGCGCGGCAGCCGAGGATCTTCGCGATCTGTCCGACCGTGGCGCCCACCGGCCCGGTCGCCGCGGCCACCACGACGGTCTCGCCCGGCTGGGGCTTCCCGATCTGGGTCAGCCCTGCGTACGCCGTGAACCCCGGCATCCCCAGCACGCCGAGCGCGGTGGAGACCGGCGCGGCCTCGGGGTCGAGACGGCGGGTGTGCTTGGCGGGCGCGACCGAGTAGGCCTGCCAGCCGCCGTACGCCAGGACCACGTCTCCGACCGACCGTGACGGGTCCCGCGACTCCACGACCTCGGCGACCGTGGCGCCGGGCATGACGTCGCCCAGGGCGGTCGGCTCGGCGTAGGACGGCGCGTCGCTCATCCGGCCGCGCATGTAGGGGTCGAGGGAGAGGAACTTGGTACGCAGCAGCACCTCGCCCTCACCGGGCGTCGGCACCTCGGTCGTGACGATCGAGTAGTCGTCGGCGGTCGGCTCACCGACGGGGCGGGCGCGGAGCAGGATCTGGGTGTTCGTGTCGGTCATCCCGCCATGGTGCCTCACCGGCGGGCACATCCGGCGCGGACCACCACCGCCGCGGCCTCGAGCTCGGGTCCCAGGACGTGGTCGGGCGCGACGTGCTCCCAGTCGCAGCGCTCGAGCAGCCCCGCCGCGGCCGCCCCCAGCGCTCGGTCGGGCGCGATCCGCAGCGCGCGCACCGCGGTCACCAGCTCGCAGGCCAGCAGCGACGGCACCAGGTCGGCGAGGTCGGCGCAGAGCCTGGCCGACCAGGTCGAGTGGCTGGCGTGCTCCTCGAGCCCCAGCGAGAGGACGGTACGTCCCGCCGTCACGGGCGCGCTCAGCGTGCTCGCTCGGGCGTACAGGTCGGCGGCGACGTACTCGGCGATCATCAGCCCCGACGACCCGGACGGGCCGTCGGCGAGGAAGGCCGGCAACCCGGTCAGGCGGGCGTCGAGCAGCGCCGAGAGGCGGGCGTGCGAGAGCGCGAGCACCGGCGGCAGGGCGGCGCGGAGGGCGTCGAGCACCGAGGCCAGCCGCTGGGTCATGAACTGGCCGTGGTGCAGGACGTGGTCGTCGTCGGCAGGCACCAGCGGGTTCTCCGCGCTCGCCCCGATCTCACCGGCCAGCACCTGCTCGGCGGCGGCCACCGCCGCCTCCGCCGCACCGTGCACCTGGGGCAGCGCCCGCAGCCCGAACGGGTCCTGCAGCCGTGCCGGCTCGCGCTGCTGCCCATCCGGGCCGTCGAGCAGCGACCGCATCCGCGCCGCCACCGCCGCAGCGAACGGGTCATCCTTCGCCGCCAGCACCCGGGCGTCGTACGCCGCCACCGACCCGCGCAGCGCCAGGTGGGAGAGCGCCGCGACCTGCTCGGCGGCGCGCAACAGGTCCGCCAGACGCACCACGGCCAGGGACGCGACCGCGATGGTGGCCGCGCTGCTGCTCAGGAACCCCAGCCCGTCGGTGTCGGCGGGCTCGACCACCGGAGCGCCGCCCGAGCGCCACGGCAGCTCGCCGGCGAGGGTGAGCCCGAGCTGCGCCAGGACGGTGAGGTCGCCGGTGCCGAGACCGCCGTGGTCGCGCAGCGTCGGCACCGCCCCAGCCTCGACGGCCCGGGCGAGCCCGGCGGTCAGGTCGGGCGTCACGCCCGCCCCTCCGCGGAGCAGCTGGTGGAGGCGTACGAGCATCGTCGCCCTGGCCTCCGCGTCACCGAGCGCGGCGCCGGTCCCGCCGGCGTGGCTGCGCCAGAGGCGGAGGGTCGGGGTGCCGCGGGTGTCGAGGTCGACGGTGCGCAGCGCGCCGACCCCGGTGGTCAGGCCGTAGACCTCGCCCTGGTCGACCGCCACCTTCAGTCGTTCATGTGCGGCACCCAGCCGGGCGAGGTCGTCCGCGGTGAGGCGTACGTCCAGATCGAGCGCTCCGAGGGCGAAGGCGGCGACATCGCGGGCAATCAGACCCGGTTCGCCGACAGAGCGGGGCAGATGTGGCACATTTCAAGCATCGGGGAGCGCGGCCGGGACGGCAAACCCCACCTTGACGATCCGTTTAATATCTTCTGATCCTTCACCGGATCTGGCAGGCTGGGGATCTTGTGCAGCAGCGTCCGCAGATGAACGACAGACAGGAGCGGTGGCTGTGATCGAGTTCGAAGGCGTCACCAAGCGCTATCCGGACGGCACAGTGGCCGTGGAAGATCTCTCACTGAAGGTCGAGACCGGCCGGATCACCGTCTTCGTCGGGCCCTCCGGGTGCGGCAAGACGACCGCGCTGCGGATGATCAACCGGATGATCCAGCCGACCTCGGGACGGATCCTGATCGACGGCGACGACGTCACCAGCCGGCCAGACGCCGACCTGCGCCGCGGTATCGGCTACGTCATCCAGGGCGCCGGGCTCTTCCCGCACCGCACCGTCCTCGACAACGTCGCCACCGTGCCGGTCCTGCAGGGCGTCTCCCGGCGCGAGGCGCGCGCGAGCGCGCGTGAGCTGCTCGAACGGGTCGGGCTCTCGGCCAACCTCGGCGACCGCTACCCGTCCCAGCTCTCCGGCGGACAGCAGCAGCGCGTCGGCGTCGCCCGGGCGCTCGCGGCCGACCCGCCGGTGCTGCTCATGGACGAGCCGTTCTCGGCCGTCGACCCGGTCGTCCGCGACGACCTGCAGCAGGAGCTGCTCCGGCTGCAGGGAGATCTCGGCAAGACGATCGTGCTGGTCACCCACGACATCGACGAGGCGATCCGGCTCGGCGACAAGGTCGCCGTCTTCGCGCAGGGTGCCCGGCTGGCCCAGTACGCCGCACCGGCCGACCTCCTCGCCGTCCCGGCCGACGACTTCGTCTCCTCGCTTGTCGGCCGCGACCGCGGCTTCCGCGGCCTCGGGTTCGCCGACGGTGCCGAGATCGCGCTCAAGCCGGTCGGCCACACCGTCGACGGGCTCACCCTCGAGCTCGACGCCGACGGCCGGCCCGTCGGCTGGCGCGGTCCGGACGGTCTCCTGCCGACCGAGGGCACCTTCAGCGACGGCGCCAACCTCCGCACGATCACCGACCTGGTCATCCTCTCGCCCGCGGGCGCCGCGGTGCGGGTCGACGAGCACGGTCGTGCCGACGGGCTCGTCCTCGTCGAGGACCTGGCCGGCCGCGTACGCACCCAGCAGCGGGAGCGGCTGGCGGCGCTGACCCAGGACCAGGTCGAGGAGGCGGAGGCCGGGTGAGCGAGATCTGGAACTATCTCGAGACCAACGGCAGCAGCGTCCTCACCGCACTCGTCCAACACATCTGGCTCGCGCTGCTGCCGGTCGCGATCGCGTTCGTCCTCGCGCTGCCGCTGGGCGCGCTGGTCCACCGCTACCTCCCGGTGCGCCACGTCGCGCTCACCACCGGCAGCGTCGTTTACACGGTCCCGTCGCTCGCGCTGCTCCTGCTCCTCCCGGGCGTCCTCGGCACCAGCGTGCTCGACCCGACCAACGTGGTCATCGCCCTCACTCTCTACTCGCTCGCCCTGCTCGTACGCACCACCGCCGACGGGCTCGACGCCGTCGACACCACGGTCCTGCAGGCGGCCACGGCGATGGGCTACCGGCCGCTGCGCCGCTGGTTCACCGTCCAGCTGCCGCTGGCGATGCCGGTCGTCCTGACCGGCCTGCGAGTCGCGACGGTCGCCAACGTGAGCATGGTCAGCGTCGCCGCGCTGATCGGCATCGGCGGGCTCGGGCAGCTCTTCACCCGCGGCTTCCAGCTCGGCTTCTACCTGCCGCCGATCGTGATCGGGCTGGTCCTCTCGGTCGCCCTGGCGGTCGTCGCCGACGTGCTCATCGTCGCCGTCCAGCGCGGGATCACCCCGTGGGCGAGAGCGGGTGGACGATGAGTCTCGACTACCTCCTCGATGCCGCCAACTGGTCCCTGACCAGCCCCGACGGCTTCCCGCAGCGCATCCTCGAGCACCTCGGCTACACCGCGCTCGCCCTGGCCATCGCCGCGCTGGTCGCGTTCCCGATCGGTCTGCTGATCGGCCACACCGGCCGCGGCGCGCTGATCGCGATCAACCTCGGCAACGCCGGCCGCGCACTGCCCACTCTCGGCGTGCTCATGCTGATGCTCGCCCTGGTCGGGATCGGCCTGGTCCCGGTGACCATCGCCCTGGTCGTGCTCGCCATCCCGCCGATCCTCGCGACCACGTACGCAGGGATCCGCTCGGTCCCCGACGAGACCGTCGACGCGGCCCGAGGGGTGGGCATGACGGAGTCCCAGATCGCCTGGCGCGTCGAGGTCCCGATCGCGCTGCCGATCATCATCGGCGGCCTCCGCAACGCCTCCCTCCAGGTAGTCTCGACCGCCACCATCGCCGCGTACGCAGGTTTGGGCGGCCTCGGCCGCTACCTCTTCGACGGCCTGGCGACGCTCCAGTACGACCAGGTGGTCGCCGGCGCGGTGGTGCTCGCCGTGCTCGCCGTGGTGATCGACCTGGTGCTCGCTGGGGCACAGCGCCTGCTCGTGTCTCCCGGGGTCGACGGCCGCGGCGCCGACAACAGCCCGACCACGAACCGGCCTGCCGAACCGATCAGCAGCACCGCCTGACCAATCCAGAGCTCGAGCCACAACGAACCCGACTCAGCATCACGCCACTCGAGAGGTATCTCAATGTCCCGCAGAACCCGCACCACCGCGTACCTGCTCGCGACGATCGCCGTGGCGGGCTCACTGACCGCCTGCGGCGGCGGTGACCCGCTCGACTCCGGCTCCGAGGCCGGCGGCGACACGATCGTCGTCGGCTCGGCGAACTTCCCGGAGAGCGAGCTGCTGATGCAGATGTACGCCCAGGCCCTCGAGGGCGAGGGCGTCGAGGTGAAGACCAAGCCCAACATCGGCTCCCGCGAGGTCTACATGGAGGCCTTCAAGAGCGGTGACATCGATCTGCTGCCCGAATACAACGGAGCGTTGCTGGCCTACCTCAAGCCGGACGGCGTGCCCGAGAGCGTCTCCGCGCCCGAGGACGTCTACGAGGCGCTCCAGGAGGTCCTCCCCGACGGCACCGAGACGCTGCCGCAGTCGGAGGCCGAGGACAAGGACACCCTCACCGTCTCCAAGGAGACCGCGACGAAGCACTCCCTGAAGAGCATCGAGGACCTCGCTCCGGTCGCCGAGGAGCTCACCCTCGGCGCCGGCCCGGAGTTCAAGGAGCGCTACCAGGGCATGGTCGGGCTCGAGAAGGTCTACGGGGTGACCTTCAAGGAGTTCAAGCCGCTCGACTCCGGCGGCCCGCTGACGACCGCCGCGCTGAAGAAGGGCGACGTCGACGTCGCCAACGTCTTCTCCACCGACTCGGCGATCCCGACCAACGGCTGGGTCGTCCTGGAGGACCCGAAGAACGTCTTCCTCTCCCAGAACGTCGTCCCGCTGATCCGTTCCGAGGCGCTCACCGACGACGCCGAGAACGCGCTCAACGCGGTCTCCGAGGCGCTCACCACCGAGAACCTCGCCGAGGCGCTGGCGAAGGTCCAGGTGGACAAGGCCGACCCCGCCACCGTCGCCAAGGAGTTCCTCACCGACAACGGCGTGAGCTGACTCCTGCGTCCCCGACACGGTCTCGACAGGCTCGACCACCGCGCCCCGATGGTCGAGCCTGTCGAGACCCAGCCGGGCTAGACCTCGGCCTCGAGGCCGCTCCGGAACGTGAGCAGCCCCTCGAGCCCCCGCAGGAAGGTCTCGCACACCGGAGCCGGGTCCGTCAGGCAGCCGGCCGCCATGGCACCGTCGCGCATCATCACGAAGTGGCGCCCGGCGTAGTCCGGGTCCGGCTTCCCGGTCTCGGCGAAGAGCTCGGTCATCGTGGTCTGGAACCAGTCGCGGTGCTCGAGCACCGCCCGGTGGACGATGTGCTCCGGATCGGGGTACTCGGCCGCAGCATTGAGGAACGCGCAGCCACGGAAACCATCGCTCCGGATGTCGCCCGCGATCGACCGGCCAACGGTCCGGATGAGCTCGTCGGGATCGTCCACCTCCGCCCGTGAGGCGTCGAAACGCGCGCGAAGGGCCTCGTCGGCCTGCGTCAGGTACGCCACGACGAGCTCGTCCTTGCTGCGGAAGTGTCGATAGAGGGTCGCCCGCGTGACCTGCGCCTCCGCGATCACACGGTCCACCCCCACCGCATGCAGTCCCTCGGTGTAGAAGAGCCTGCTCGCCGTCGCCAGCAGCCTGTCTCGGGCCTCAGACATGCACCCTCCCTCTCGTTCTCGTGTCTCCACGCTAGCAGATAGAACGATCGGTATTGCATTTCTCCGGGCCCTGGTGCACACTCGGAGACACAGGTAGAACGATCGTTCTGTCTCCCGCGTTGATCCGAGAAAGGGATCTGATGTCCACCTCCGTAGAGACCGGTCACGCCGGCACACTGTCCACTCCCTCCGGCGGCCTGCCGAAGCTGTACTTCGTCCGCTTCGGCTTCGCGATCGTCTGGGCCGTCCTGGTGGCGCTCACCGCCTCGACCCTGAACCCCGCGAGCGTCGTGCTGCTGGTGATCTACCCGCTCTTCGACGTCGCCGCCGCCGTGGTCGACTTCCGCACCTCGGGCGCCAACGGCCCCCGCGTACTCCTCTACATCAACATGGCGCTGAGCCTGCTCACCGCCATCGGCGTCGCCGTGGCCGCGACCTCCGGCATCCCCGGCATCCTGCGGGTGTGGGGCGCCTGGGCGATCACCGCCGGCCTGGTCCAGCTCATCGTCGCGATCCGGCGCTACCGGCTCGGTGGTCAGTGGGCGATGATCCTCAGCGGCGGCATCTCCGTCTTCGCCGGCATCGGCTTCATCCTGATGGCCGCCGGCCCGAACGCCTCGGTCACCGGCGTCGCCGGTTACGCCACCCTCGGCGGCATCTTCTTCCTGGTTTCCGCCATCCGCCTGCGCCAGCGCGCGAGTAAGGTCGACTGACATGACGAGCACGAGCAACGAACTCACCGTCGACGTCATCATCATCGGCGGCGGACCGACCGGTGAGAACGTCGCCGACCGGGCCGTCCAGGGCGGTCTCACCGCGGCGATCGTCGAGCGCGAGCTCGTCGGCGGCGAGTGCTCCTACTGGGCCTGCATGCCGACCAAGGCGCTCCTCCGCGACGCCGCCGTGTTGCGTGCAGCGCGCGCTCTCCCGGCCGCAGGCAAGGCGATCACCGGCACCCTCGACCCCTCGGCGGTCTTCACCCGACGCGACCAGTTCGCCTCGAGCTGGGACGACTCCGGCCAGGTCGAGTGGCTCGACAGCGCCGGGATCACGCTGGTCCGCGGCCACGGCCGGATCACCGGCACCCGCACCGTCACGGCCACCACCGACGACGGCGCCACGACGACCCTGAAGGCGCGTCACGCGGTGGTCGTCGCCACCGGAAGCGCCGCCCTCATCCCGCCGGTCTCCGGCCTGGCCGACGCCAACCCGTGGACCAACCGCGAGGCCGCCGGGGCCACGTCCGTCCCCGACCGGCTCGCGATCATCGGCGGCGGCGTCGTCGGCGCCGAGATGGCCAGCGCCTTCACCGCGCTCGGCTCCCTCGTCACCCTCGTCTCCCGCACCCGGCTCCTGCCGAGCGTCGAGGAGTTCGCGGGTGAGCAGGTCGCCGACACGCTCCGCGAGAACGGCGCCACGCTCCACGTCGACGTGGACGCTGTCGACGTACGCCGCGACGACTCCGGCGAGGTCCACCTGACCCTCTCCGACGACACCGAGGTGACCGCCGACGAGGTTCTCGTCGCGACCGGCCGGGTGCCGAACACGAAGGACCTCGGCCTCGAGCACGTCGGCCTCGAGCCCGGCAGCTGGCTGGAGGTCGACGACGCGCTGGCCGTGGTCGGTGGCGACGGCCAGCTCGAGAGCGGCTGGCTCTACGCCGCCGGCGACGTCAACCACCGGGCGCTGCTGACCCACCACGGGAAGTACCAGGCCCGCGCACTGGGTGACCTGATCGCGGCACGCGCCCGCGGCGACGAGCCCGACCTGAGCAAGTGGGGCCGCCACGCCGCCACCGCGGACGAGCAGGCCGTCACCCAGGTGATCTTCACCGACCCCGAGGTCATCGCCGTCGGCCACACCGCGGAGTCGGCCGAGGCGGCCGGCATCGAGGTCGGCGTCGTCGACTTCGACCTCGGCTCGATCGCCGGTGCGTCCCTGCACGCCGACGGCTACACCGGTCACGCCCGGATGGTCCTCGACGAGGAGCGCAAGGTCCTGGTCGGCTTCACCGCGGTCGGCCCTGACACCGCCGAGATGCTCCACGCCGCCACCATCGCGGTCGTCGGCGAGGTGCCGCTCGACCGGCTCTGGCACGCGGTCCCGGCCTACCCGACGATGAGCGAGATCTGGCTGCGCCTGCTCGAGACCGCCGGACGCGACCGCTAGACGATTGATGCACGGGCTGACCTGCTACGCGACGCCACCGCGCGCATCAATCATCTAGAACAGCTGTCGCAGGTTGGCCTTGCTGAGGTCGATCAGCTCGTCACCCCGACCCGACATCACCGACCGCAGCGCGTAGAGGGTGAAGCCCTTGAGCTGCTCGGCGGTGATGTTGGGCGGGATGGAGAGCTCCTGACGCTCGGTGACGACGTCGAGCAGCGCCGGCCCGTCGTGGGCCAGGATGTCGGCGACCGCGTCGGGAAGCTCGTCGGAGCGCTCGACGCGGCGCGCGTGGATGCCCATCGCCTGGGCCACGTCGGCGAAGTTCGGGTTGGCCAGATCGGTGCCGTAGGTGACGAAGCCGGCGGCCTTCATCTCCAGCTCGACGAAGTTGAGCGAGGAGTTGTTGAAGACGATCAGCTTGACCGGGAGCCGGTTCTGGACGAGCGTCACGAGCTCGCCGAGCAGCATGGTCAGCCCACCGTCACCGGCGAGCGCGACGATCTGCCGGTCGGGGTGGGCGACCTGGGCGCCGACCGCCTGGGAGAGCGAGTTGGCCATCGAGCCGTGGGCGAAGGATCCGATCAGCCGCCGGCGGCCGTTCATGGTGAGATAGCGCGCCGCCCACACCACCGGTGAGCCGACGTCGGGGATGAAGACCGCGTCGTCGGCGGCGGCCTCGTCGACCAGCCGGGCGAGGTACTGCGGATGGATCGCCGCCTTGCCCTTCGACGGCGTAGCCAGCTCGTCGAGCTTGGTGCGGGTCCGGCGGTAGTGGTCGAGGGAGTCGTCCAGGTGGCGCCGGTCGCGGCTCTTCTCGAGCAGCGGCAACAGCATCTCCGCGGTGTCCTTGACGGTCCCCACCAGTCCGACGTCGATCGGGTGCCGCCGCCCGAGCTGCTCGCCGCGTACGTCGACCTGGACGGTCTTGGCGTGCTTGGGGAAGAACTGCCGGTAGGGCAGGTCGGTGCCGAGCATGAGCAGCGTGTCGGCGCGGTCCATGGCGCGATAGCCGGAGGCGAAGCCCAGCAGGCCGGTCATCCCGACGTCGTAGGGGTTGTCGTACTCCAGGTGCTCCTTGCCGCGGAGCGCATGAACCACCGGGGCGCCGAGCGTCTCGGCGAGCGCGACCACCTCGGCGTGGGCACCGGCGCAGCCCGCGCCGGCGAGGATGGTGACCCGCTCGCCCGCGTTGAGCACCTCGGCCGCCCGCGCGACCTCGTCCTCGGCCGGAAGGACCCGGGATCGCGTCGGGCGGATCGCGACCGCCCGCTCGGTCTCGGCCTCGGCGAGCGCGACGTCGCCGGGGATCACGAGCACCGCCACGCCCTGCTTCTCCACGGCGGTACGCATCGCGATCTCGAGCACGTGCGGCATCTGGCTCGGCTGGGCGACGTACTCGGTGTAGACCGAGCACTCCCGGAACAGCTCCTGCGGATGGGTCTCCTGGAAGTAGCCCGTGCCGATCTCGGAGGTCGGGATGTGCGCGGCGATCGCGAGCACCGGCACCCGCGAGCGGTTGGCGTCGTAGAGACCGTTGATCAGGTGGAGGTTGCCCGGACCGCAGCTCCCGGCCACCACCGCGAGCTCGCCGGTCGTGGCCGCGTCGGCGGCCGCCGCGAACGCAGCGGCCTCCTCGTGACGTACGTGGACCCAGCTCATGCCTCCGTTCTTGCGGAGCGCGTCGGTGAACGCGTTGAGCGAGTCGCCCGGAATCCCGTAGACGCGGCTCACGCCGCTGGCGGACAAGGTGGACACGATCTGCTCGGCGATGGTCGACATGCGGCCTCCTTCTCGGCGCGTACGTCACCACCGTAGATCAGCAGCGATGCAGAACCGGGAGGCTCAGCGCACCGAACGCAGGCCGCCGATGGCGAGCGGGACCGGGGGCATGTAACACGCTGTTCGTAGGACTACTCGCCCTATTGGATAGGGCGAGTAGTCCTACGAACGACGTGTTACACGTCGAACGACCGCCAGCTGTGGACGAAATGTGGCCCGAACCGCTCAGCCCTGCTGACGCAGATACCGCCCGAAGTGAGGGACGGTGAACGCGATCCGGCCACGCTCACCGGAGTAGATCAGGCCCTTCTTCATCAGCGCGTCGCGCGCCGGGGAGAGGGACTGCGGCTTCTTGTTCAGGTACGCAGCGACATCAGCGGTCGCGACGGTGCCGATGTCGTCGGCACCGAGCTCGACGGCCGCGTCGGCCATCGCCCGCAGGTAGTCGCGCTCCGCGGGCGTGGCCCGCTCGTAGCGGGACCCGAAGAAGCCGACGGCCAACTCGCGCTCGGCCTCGGGGGCGGCGACCTTGACGTCCTCGGCTGTTATCGGCGAGCGCGGCGCCTGGTCCCACACGGTCTTGCCGTAGGCCTGGATGAAGTAGGGGTAGCCTCCGGTCGCCGCGTACATCTCGGAGAGGGCGTCGGCCTCGAACTCGGCGTCCTCCTCGCCTGCCGGGGCGGCGAGCGCACGGTCGGCGGCGTCGCGCTCGAGACGGTCGATGCGCTGGTAGGAGAAGAGCCGCTCGGAGTAGGACTTGCTGGCCGAGAGAACGGCCGGCAGGTGGGGCAGGCCGGCACCGACGACGATCACCGGCAGCCCGGACTGGCTGATCTCGTGGCAGGCGGCGCACATCGCCGAGACGTCGTCGGGGCCGAGGTCCTGCATCTCGTCGATGAAGACGCCGACCCCCTTGCCGACGTCGGCGGCGAGCCCACCCACGTCGGTGAGCAGCTCGACCAGGTCGATCTCGACGTCGCCGGAGTCGGCCCGGCCGCGCACCGCCGGCGCCTCGATGCCGGGCGACCACTGCTCACGCAGCTTGGCGTTGGGGCCGGCCTCGCGCTGGGCGAAGCTGCGGATCACGCCGAGGACGTGGTCGACGTCGTCGGCACTCGGGTGGCCGAGCTCGCGCACCGCCTGGTGCAGGGCGCTCGACAGCGGCCGGCGAAGCGACTGGTCGGGCCGCGCCTCCATCTTCCCGGTGCCCCAGCCCTTGCGGACCGCCGCCGAGCGGAGCGTGTTGAGCAGGACCGTCTTCCCGACGCCGCGCAGGCCGGTGAGCACCAGGGAACGCTCCGGACGCCCGCGCGCCACCCGCTCCAGCACCACGTCGAACTGCCCGAGCTGCTCGTTGCGACCAGCCAGCTCCGGGGGCCGCTGACCGGCGCCGGGCGCGTACGGATTGCGGATCGGGTCCATGATCAGACGATATCCACATATATAGGGCGCGTCTTAGATTTCGCTAGCGAGCCACATCTTTCCGAGCGTAGGTCTTTATTCGGTTCTCTAAGAGCATTCCTAGAAAGCCGAAGACTCCGCGATCGATGGCTATCCTCGAACGTGTGTTCGATGTTAGCGGCAATCCCGCCCCGCACGCAAGCCTCACGACATAGACTCGCCGACATGCCGGAACTCCCCGAGGTGGAAGCGCTCGCCGAGGACCTGCGCGGGCGCCTCGACGGCCGCGCGATCACGAAGGTGCACGTCGCCCAGTTCAGCGCGCTGAAGACCTACGACCCGCCGATCACCGCGGTCGAGGGCACGCTCGTCGACAACGTCAGCCGCCACGGCAAGTTCATCGACATCGAGGCCAGCGGTGTCCACCTCGTGCTCCATCTGGCGCGCGGCGGCTGGATCCGCTGGCGCGACGAGGTGCCGGCGACGCCCCCTCGGCCCGGCTCGAAGTCCGGCCTGGCGATCCGGGTGGTGCTCGACGACGACACCGGCCTGGACATCACCGAGGGTGGCACCAAGAAGCGGCTGGCGCTCTACGTCGTCCACGACCCGCAGGACGTGCCGGGCGTCGCCTCGCTGGGCCCGGACCCGCTCGCCGACGACTTCACCCTCACCCGGTTCCGCGAGATCCTCGCCGGCCAGGGACGCAAGCAGATCAAGGGCGTGCTGCGGATGCAGTCGATCATCGCCGGCATCGGCAACGCCTACTCCGACGAGATCCTGTGGGCGGCGAAGATGTCGCCGTTCAAGCCCGCCGAGATGACCGACGAGGAGTCGGAGAGCCTCTACACCGCGCTGCGGACGACCCTCCAGGAGGCCGTCGCCCGCGACTCCGGCCTGGCGATGAGCGAGCTCAAGGGCGAGAAGAAGTCCAACCTCGCCGTCCACGGCAAGGCCGGCAAGAAGTGTCCGGTCTGCGGCGACACGGTCCTGGAGGTCAGCTTCGCCGACTCCAGCCTGCAGTACTGCCCCACCTGCCAGACCGGCGGTAAACCGCTCGCGGATCGCCGGATGTCACGTCTTCTCAAGTAGTCTTGACTGGTGACCATCCCCACCGTCGAGATCGCCGGCGTGCCCGATCCCCTGCCCGTCGCAGTCCTCGATGTCCGCGAGGACGACGAATGGGCTGCGGGCCACATCGAGGGTGCGACCCACATCCCGCTCTCGGAGCTCCCCGCCCGCCTCGGTGAGCTGCCCAAGGGCCAGACCCTGGTGGTCTGCAAGGTCGGCGGACGCAGCGCCCAGGCGGTGAACTACCTCGCCCAGCAGGGCTTCGAGGTGGTCAACCTCGCCGGCGGCATGCTCGACTGGGCCGCCGCCGGACGGCCGATGGTCAGCGAGACCGGCGCCGACGCATACGTCCTCTAGCTCTCGTCAGCCGGCGGACCGCCGAACGCCTCCGGGAGAGGCAGCCTGAGCGCCTTCTCCAGGCGGTCGAGGTAGTCGTTGCGCGGCATCTCGACCACGCCGAGCGAGGCCAGATGGTCGGTGCGCCACTGCACGTCCAGCAGTCGCTGGTCGATCGAGCCCGCCTCGCGCAGGGCGGAGACCAGGCCGACCAGGGCGACCTTCGACGCGTCGCGGACGCGGTGGAACATCGACTCGCCCGCGAAGAGCCCACCGATCGCGACGCCGTAGAGCCCGCCGACCAGGCGGTCGTCCTGCCAGGCCTCGACCGAGTGGGCCCAACCGAGCCGGTGGAGGTTGCCGTAGGCGCGACGGATCCGCTTGTCGATCCAGCCGTGCGGTCGGCGCGGGTCCGCGCACGCGGCCACCACCTCGTCGAAGCTGGTGTCGATCCGGATCTCGAAGTCGCGTACGGACCGGCGCAGGGACCGCGAGACGACGAGCCCGTCCAGCGGGAGCACGCCGCGCATGACCGGCGAGAACCACATCATCGGGTCGCGCGGGGACTCACCGGGCATCGGGAAGATGCCGTGCCGGTACGCAGCCAGGAGCGTCCCGGGCGCGACGTCCGCGCCCATCCCCACCAGGTCGTCGAGTCCGTCCGATCCGCGGGTACCCCCACCGTGGTCACGAAGGTCGGCGAAGGCCCACGGCGACGGCTCCGGTTCGATCGGACCCCCAAGATTCGCCACGACGAAACGTTATCGCCCCGCACCACCTCAACCACCACACACTTAGGATTTGCCCCATGATCGGTCCCAAGTCAGTGCTCACCAGTGCGGCTGGCCGCCTCGCGCCCAAGGTCATCGAGTCCGCCCCGGGTGTGACCACCCCGGTGGTCCGGCAGGCTCTCCACCACGCGATCGCCGGCATCGGGCCGCTCCCGGGCGCCGCCGCGGCCGCGGAGAAGCACCTCGAGAAGCAGGACGGCGACGTCGAGGCCGCGGTGAAGCAGGTCATCGACAACCACGTGCGGATGGCCGGCGTGGGCGGCTTCGCGACCAACATCGGCGGCCTGGTCACCCAGGCCGTGACGCTGCCGGCCAACATCACCGGCATCGCGATCATCCAGTGCCGGATGGTGGCCGTGATCGCCCATCTGCGCGGCTACGACCTGACCGACCCGCGCGTACGCAACGCCATCCTGCTCACCCTGCTGAGCGAGGAGAAGGTCGGCAAGCAGATCAAGGCGAAGAAGATCCCGGCTCCGCCGATGGCGGTCGCGACCGCTCCGGCCTACGACCGCTCGATCGACGACACCGTCGCCTCGGAGGTGGCCCAGGAGCTGCTCAGCCGCGTCACCGGTCGCGGCATGATCTCCATGGCCGCCAAGCGCGTCCCGCTGGTCGGCGGCGTCGTCGGCGCCGGGGCCGACGGCTGGATGACCTACCAGATCGGTCGCTACGTCTCCCGCGAGCTGCTGCCGCGACGGAGCGACAACCGCTGAGCGCCGGGCGTCAGCGGCGGCGTACGAGCCGGTAGACCTTCAGCATCGCGCGACCCCACCAGCGGCGCTCGAGACCCTCGCGCGCCCGCTCCTTGGGCACCAGCGAGCGGGTGTGCTCGAGCTCGGCGTGGAGCTCGGCCACCTCCTCCTCCAGGCGCGCCTCGGAGGTGCGCAGCCGGATGGCCTCCTGGAGCAGCGCCTCGATGGTGGCGACGCCTACGTCGAGGACCTGGCGGGCCGGGATGTTGTCGGGGTCGACGAACGGCTTGCCGGCCAGATCGGAGGGGACGAGCAGCTCGTCGAGACCGCCGACCACGTCGTAGCCGCGACCCGAGAGCGCCTCGACCCAGCTCTCGGAGAGCGACTCGACCCACGGCAGGATGTCCGGGGAGAGCGCCAGGCGCGCGGAGTCGCGGCGCTTGGCCAGCGTGCGGTGAGCCAGGAACTCGCGTACGAAAGGTCGGTAGTCGGCCGGTTCGAGCACCGGCACCACCGCCAGGTTGACCTCGCGCAGCAGGGCCGCCTCGGGCACACCGAGGGACGGGTTGCCGCGGTCGATCCCCTCGAGGTCGATGGTCACGTCGTCGAGGCCGAAGGCCGCCGCGAACCGCTCCCAGAGCAGCGTCGAGGGAGACCCCGGCGGCGGGACCGTGATCAGGTGGACGCGGTCGGGCGCGATGCCCTGGGTCCAGCGGTCGAGGATGTCGGGCAGCTCCTGGACGCCCCAGAACCACGACCCGATGCGGCCCTCGCGGGCGGGGTCGCGGATCTCCTCGAGGAACTCGGCGTAGGTGACCACCGAGCGGTGCTTGACGTTCTCCTGCCACTCGGCCGGGATCTGCCGGGCCAGGTCGCGCGCGGAGAGCATGATGTGGATCTCGGAGTCCTCACCGAGCGACTCCAACGCGTGCTTGGCCTGCTGCCAGGAAGCGGTGGCGAGGATCTCGTGGGAGATGATGACGGTGCCGTTCTCGACCGCACGCACCTTCGCGGCGAGCGCGTCCCAGGCGCCGGTGGCCTCCTCCTCGATGCCGCCCCAGGGCAGGTCCATCAGGTCGAGGGCGGCCAGGAAGTGGGCGTCGAAACGGTCCGCGAAGTAGTGGACGCCCTGCTCGGCGAGGGTCTCCCGGTTGTGGAAAAGGACATCCTGAAGATAAGAGGTGCCCGTCTTCGGGGTGCCGACATGAAGCAGCACGCGCCGCCCAGTCTCCACGTTGTACTCCTTCAGGAATGCCCCGCCAGCAACGACAACGCGAGCGCCAACGCCCGGCGCTCGTCGGGACCCTGAGTCGCCTTCCCCGAGGGGAGCAGCCGGTCAGGGTCTCCGTGGAGAGCGTATCCGGCTTCGAGCAAAGCATCACGTTGCCCCCGCGCCTGTCCTTCGACCCAGTCCAAACTTTCTTCTGGGACGCCGAGCTCGCGGGCATCGGGGACGAGCGGTTCGAGCTTCTCCAGCTGCGGTCGCAGGCGGTGGATGAGCAGCCGGCGCTGGGCCTTCAGATCGGTGCGTACGCTGAGAACCTGGCCGATCACGCGGGCCACCTCGTTCGACTCCGCCGAGACCGCCCAGGGGCCGGGGACGCTGTCGACGCCGAGCAGGCCGGGCAGCAGGGCAGGGTCGGTGACGATCTCGACCCGCTCCTTCCCGACCCGGTCGGCCCACCAGCGGGCGATCCGGGGCAGGTCGGCGCGCGGGCCGAGCCAGCCACGCCACTGCGCGTCGCGCATCCAGATCGACCAGGGGTTGACCCGGTTGGTGAAGGTGCGGAACTTCCAGGCGGCAGCGGCGATCTCGTCGAGCGGTCCGCCGAGGACGTAGACGGTGTAGCCCGCGGCGCCCGGAAGCCGCCCCTGCCTCTCCATCTCCTCGCGGATGGGCAGCGTCAGCCAGGGTGCGCCGACCAGCCGGTAGGGCAGCTTCCGCCGTTCCTGACCGGCCGGCTTCGACGTCGGGGGCGCACCGGCGTCGAGCAGGTCCTCGGCGAGCCGCACGCTCGCCGCGCGCAGCAGCTCGCGCGGCCTCAGGGTCGCCGGGTCGACCGGCGGCGGGCCGTACGTCCGGTTGTCGGTGTCGCCGACCAGAGGCAGGTCGCGCCGGCCGCGGCCGGGCGGGCTGGTGCGCAGCAGCGCGTCGACCCGGCCGGGCTCCGAGGGGCCGGTCGCGTTGAGCCGCCGCAGCAGCTCGAGCAGCTCGGCACCAGGGAGGTGGTCGGTCGTGAACGGGGCGGCAGGCTCGGACCAGTCGACCCACGGGGTGGTGCCACCCTCGCGCAGGTGTCTCGCCCAACCCCATCCTCTGGTGGGTGCTCCAGCAGGCATCAGGAGCGTCGCCCCTTGACGCGCCGCATCACCCGCGCCGCACGGGCGGCGACCGGACCTTGGGGCGGGTCGGTGCGGGCCGCCTCGACGACGACGGCGACCAGGGCGTCGATCGCGGCATCGGCGACGTCCTTCGGGCGCGGCGCGTCCGGGTCGATCCACTCGACGTCGGCGTCGGGTCGCTGCGGGCGGAGGTCGTCGAGGTCGCCGGAGACGTCGACCTTGGCCAGCTCGGCCCACTCGACCCAGAGGTCGGCGACCTGGTCGGCCCAGTCGAAGGCGGACGGCGGCATGGTGACGCGCTCGCGCCCGTCGCGGTGGGCGAGGGTGCGCTTGGCGATCACGTCGGTGACCAGGTGGCGGTAGTCCTCGCGCGGGAGCTCCTGCGCCTCGAGCCGGGCGTTGAGCCGGCGCAGCAGCGTCGCCTCCGCGCGGCCCAGCGACTGGTTGTGGCGGTCGCTGTCGACCGGGGTCCAGGACTCGTCGATGCCGACGACCTCGCAGAACCGCCGCCACAGCACCTCGCTGGGCGCGCCCTCGTGGGGCACCGTGACCAGGTGCACACGCTCCGGCGGGAGGTTGCGACCCCAACGGCTGAGCACGTCGGGCAGGCCGTGCGTACGCCAGAACCAGGCGGCCGAGCGCGACTGCTTCGCCGTCTGCATCCGCTCGAGGTAGCGCGCGAAGGTGACCTTGCGCTCGCGCTGGACCTGGTCCTGCCACTCGGCGGCCAGCACCCGCGCGATGTCGCGGACGGTGTAGACGATGTGCACCTCGGTGCGCCCGCCCTCGCCGAGATCGGTCATCGCCTTCTCGACCCGGTCGGGGCGAGCCCCGGCGAAGAGGTGGTGGCTGATCAGGATGGTCTCGGACTCGTCGCGGCGCACGCGCCTGACCAGGGAGTCCCACTCACCGTGGACGGTCTTCCGCATCCCGCCCCAGGGGCGGTCGATCAGGTCGAGGGCCGGCCGGAAGAAGTCGGGCTGGCCGCCGACCGGATAGAAGACGCCATGCTTCTCCAAGGACACCCGGTTGTGGAACAACCTGTCCTGGAGGTACGTCGTGCCCGTCTTCGGGGCGCCGACGTGGAGAAAGACTTTGCGCGCCATGATCCCGCTATTCTGCACCAAGTTAGTAGAGATTGTCGCGGCGGTCCGCCTTTTGTCACCCGGCCGTCACTCTTGAGTGCAGTGTAGGGCGTGGCGCCAGTCAGGAGCGCAGGGCACGCACCACGGCGGAAGGGCTCGGTCGGCCGAGGTGGTCGGCGAGCCAGCGGCTGGTGTCGGCGACCGCGTCGAGATCGACGCCGTGCTCGATCCCGAGCCCGTCGAGCATCCAGAGCAGGTCCTCGGTGGCGAGGTTGCCGGTCGCGCTCTTGGCGTAGGGGCAGCCGCCCAGGCCGCCGGCGCTGGCGTCGAAGGTGGTCACGCCGCACTGCAGACCGGCCAGGGTGTTGGCCAGCGCCTGCCCGTAGGTGTCGTGGAAGTGCAGCGCGAGCCGGTCGGTGGCGACGCCTTCTTCCGCGAAGGCCGCGATCAGCGCCTTCACGTGGCCGGCGGTCGCGACGCCGATCGTGTCGCCGAGGCTGAGCTCGTCGGCGCCGAGATCGAGCAGCCGCTTGCCGGCCTCGACCACCCTGGCGATCTCGACCTGACCCTCCCAGGGGTCGCCGAAGCACATCGAGAGGTAGCCGCGGACGGTCATCCCGGCGTCCTTCGCTCGCGTCATCGTCGGCTCGAACATGGCCCACTGGCCGTCGAAGCTCTGATTGAGGTTCTTGTTGGCGAACGTCTCGGTGGCGCTGCCGAAGACCGCGATGTGGCGCAGACCCAGCTCCAGCGCGCGGTCGAGCCCCTTCTCGTTGGGCACCAGCACGGGGAGCTCGCGCGCCCGGTCGCCCAGCCTGTCGACGAGCTCGTTCATCAGCTCCTTGGCGTCGGCCAGCTGCGGCACCCACTTCGGGTGGACGAAGCTGGTCGCCTCCACCGGGCTCAGCCCGGCCTCGAGCAGCCGGGTGATCAGGTCGGCCTTGACGCCGGTGTCGATCGCCGTCTTCTCGTTCTGAAGACCGTCACGCGCGCCGACCTCGTAGATCGTGACGCGGTCGGGCAGGCCGTCGTGGCGTACGACGGCGGGGAGGTCGGTCATCTGGTCGGCTCCTTCGGGCTCGGCTCGAGCCGTAACACGCTGTTCGTAGGACTGTTCGCCCTATCCGAACGACCGGATAGTCCTACGAACGACGTGTTACATGGTCGGCGGCGGTCACTCATGCGCTGCCTCCACCACGAACAGCTCCGCCCCGAGGGGCACCTGCGAGCCGGCGCCGGCACCGACCACGGTTACGGTGCCGGCGAACGGGGCCTTGAGGGCGACCTCCATCTTCATCGCCTCCAGGACGCCGAGCACCTGGCCCTCCTCGACCGTGTCGCCGACCTGCACGCGCACGTCGATGACCGTGCCGGGCATCTTGGCCTCGACCGCGCCGTCGCTGTGGTGGGCAGCTGCTCCGGCGACCCGGTCGGGCGGGGAGAAGTCGAAGCGGTGACCCTGGTGGACGATCTCGGCGAGGCCGGGCTGGACGTTCACCACTGCCCGATGACGTACGCCGTCGACGACTGCGACGAGCACGTGGTCGGCCGCGCTGATCTGGCGCACGACATGGTCGTCGACGCGGCCGGAGGGGCGGTCGACGGTGACGCTGCGGTCGAGGTCGACGATGGTGGGCGCTGCCGGGCCGGCGAGCCGCCAGCCGTCGGCGCGGAACGGCGTCGTGGTGTCCGAGACGGCGGAGAGCATCGCGCTCACCCACGCGACCATCGTGCGCGGCACCTCGGGATCGGGCGCCGCGACCTCGTTGCGGTCGAGCCAGGCGGTGTCGATCTCCGCGTCGCGGAACGCGTCGGAGGCGGCCAGCACGCGCAGGAAGCCGGTGTTGGTGGTCAGCCCGAGGACCGCGGTCTCGTCGAGCGCCCGGACCAGTGCGGCCCGGGCCGCCTCCCGGTCGGAGCCGCGGACGATGATCTTGGCGAGCATCGGGTCGTAGGCGGTGCTGACGACCTGCTCGCTCTCCAGCGCGTGCTCGACGCGGGCGTTCTCCGACCAACGCACGAGGGAGGTCCGGCCGGCCTGGGGCAGGAAGCCCGCGAATGCGTCCTCCGCATAGACCCGGACCTCGATGGCGTGGCCGTCGACGCGTACGTCGTCCTGGGTGATCCCGAGCGGTTCGCCCGCCGCGACCCGGAGCTGGAGTGCGACCAGGTCGACGCCGGTGATCTCCTCGGTCACCGGGTGCTCGACCTGGAGGCGCGTGTTCATCTCCAGGAAGTAGGCGTCACCGGTGGCGTCGTCGAGCAGGAACTCGACCGTGCCGGCACCGGTGTAGCCGACCTGCTTCGCGAGCGCGACGGCGCTGGTCAGGACCAGGTCGCGCTGCGCGTCGGTGAGCGTCGGCGCCGGGGCCTCCTCGATCACCTTCTGGTGGCGGCGCTGGGTCGAGCAGTCACGCTCGAAGAGGTGGACGACGTTGCCGTGGGTGTCGCCGAAGACCTGAACCTCGATGTGGCGGCCGCGCTCGACGTACTTCTCGATGAGGAGGGTCTCGTCGCCGAACGAGCTCAGCGCCTCCCGGGCGGCCGCGGCGCGGGCCTCGTCCAGGTCGGCCGCGTCACGGACGATGCGCATGCCCTTCCCACCGCCGCCGGCAGCGGCCTTCACCAGCAGGGGGTACGGACTGTCCTCGCCCCGCGGCACCACGGGTACGCCGGCCGCGACCGCGATCTCCCGGGCAGCGTCCTTGCGGCCCATCTGCTCGATCACCTCGGGCGTCGGGCCGACCCAGGTCAGCCCCGCCTTCGCGACCGCGCGGGCGAACTCGGCCCGCTCGGAGAGGAACCCGTAGCCCGGGTGGATCGCCGCAGCACCCGCCTCGACGGCAGCCGTGACGACCGCGTCCGGGTCGAGGTAGGAGGAGACCTCG
Source organism: Nocardioides luteus (assembly GCF_014648595.1). GTDB lineage: Bacteria > Actinomycetota > Actinomycetes > Propionibacteriales > Nocardioidaceae > Nocardioides > Nocardioides luteus. The sequence continues at coordinate 184,198 of NZ_BMRK01000002.1, forward strand.
ACGGCCTCGTCGGCGTCGCGTACGTGGGGCGCGTCCGCGTCGAGCGCGGTGTAGATCGCGATCGTACGGATGCCGAGCTCGCGGCACGTGCGGAAGACGCGCCGCGCGATCTCGCCCCGGTTGGCGACCAGAACACTCTCGAACACGGCCATCACATCCTGAAGATTCCGTAGTTGGGCTCGGGGGTCGGCGCGTTCGCCGCCACCGCGAGGCCCATCGCCAGCACCCGGCGGGTGTCGGCAGGGTCGATGATGCCGTCGTCCCACAGGCGGGCGGTGGCGTAGTAGGGCGAGCCCTGGGTCTCGTACTGCTCCCGGATCGGCGCCTTGAACTCCTCGTCGTCCGGCTTGCCGGCGACCGTGGCGAGGACCGAGGCGGCCTGCTCGCCGCCCATGACCGAGATCCGCGCGTTGGGCCACATCCACATGAAGCGCGGGTCGTAGGCGCGACCGCACATGCCGTAGTTGCCGGCGCCGTAGGAGCCGCCGATGACGACGGTGAACTTCGGGACCACCGAGCAGGCGACGGCGGTGACGAGCTTGGCGCCGTCGCGGGCGATGCCGCGGTTCTCGTACTCCTTGCCGACCATGAAACCGGTGATGTTCTGCAGGAAGACCAGCGGGATGCCGCGCTGGTTGCAGAGCTCGACGAAGTGAGCGCCCTTGAGCGCCGACTCGGAGAAGAGGATGCCGTTGTTGGCGACGATGCCGACCTGCTGGCCCTCGATGTGGGCGAAGCCGCAGACCAGGGTCTCGCCGTAGAGCGCCTTGAACTCCTGGAGCTTGGACCCGTCGACGATGCGGCGGATCACCTCGCGTACGTCGTAGGGCGTCCTGGTGTCGGCCGGGACCACGTCGACGAGTGTCTCGGGCGAATCGAGCGGCTCCTCGTACGCCCCGGGGGTCGAGCCCGACGCGACCTTCTGCTCGGGCAGCGTCGAGACGATCCCGCGGACGATCTCGAGCGCGTGCTTGTCGTCGTCGGCGAGGTGGTCGACGACGCCGGACTTCGTCGCGTGGACGAGTCCGCCACCGAGCTCCTCGGCGGTGACCTCCTCACCGGTGGCCGCCTTCACCAGCGGCGGCCCGCCGAGGAAGATCGTGCCCTGGTCGCGCACGATCACGGTCTCGTCGCTCATCGCCGGCACGTACGCGCCACCGGCGGTGCACGAGCCCATGACGGAGGCGATCTGCGGGATCCCGCGAGCCGACATGTTGGCCTGGTTGAAGAAGATCCGGCCGAAGTGCTCACGGTCGGGGAAGACGTCGTCCTGCTTCGGCAGGAACGCGCCGCCGGAGTCGACGAGGTAGATGCAGGGCAGGTTGTTCTCCGCCGCGATCGTCTGCGCGCGCAGGTGCTTCTTGACCGTCAGCGGGTAGTAGGTGCCGCCCTTCACGGTCGCGTCGTTGGCGACGACCATGCACTTGCGGCCGCTCACGAGCCCGATGCCGGCGATCACGCCCGCGGACGGCACCGCCCACTCGTCGCCGTCGTCGTACATCCCGTACGCAGCCAGCGGGCTGATCTCCAGGAACGGTGATCCGGGGTCGAGGAGCCCGTCCACCCGGTCTCGGGGAAGCAGCTTCCCGCGGTCGGTGTGCCGTTGTCGGGAGCGCTCGCTCCCACCTTGGCGGACGCGCTCGAGCCGCTCCCGCAGCTCGAGGGTCAGCTCGCGCAGATTCGACGCCATGGCCAGAGGTTAACGTTCATTAACCTCACGTGACAAGCCCCCCGAGAGCGGCACGAGCCATCTGGGTGAGCACGGCGCGGGTGTCCTCCTCGGGGAGGACCCGGTTGTGCGGCGTGGAGTTGATCAGCCCGAAGACTCCGTGGGCCATCGCGCGAGCGGTGTCGGTGCTCAGCGACGGGTCGCGGTCGCGGAGCTGGTCGGCCCAGAGGTCGACGTACTTCCGCTGCAGGGTGCGGACCTGGTCCCGCGCCTCGCGCGGGAGCGACTGCCAGTCACGCTCCTGGACGACGATCAGCGCTCGGTCGCGCAGTGCGAAGTCGACATGCCAGTCGATCAGCGCCTCGATGGCAGCGGTGGTGCCCTCCGCGGCGCGCACCCGGGCTCGTCCCTCGCGGAGCAGCTCCTGGGAGATGGAGACGAGCATCTCGGCGAGCATCGCGTCCTTGCTCGGGAAGTGCTTGTAGAGCGCCGGACCGGAGATGCCGCAGGCTGCACCGAGCTCGGAGACGGAGACACCGTGGAAGCCGCGCGCGGCGAACAGCTCGGCCGCGGTGTCCAGGATCTGCTCACGCCTGGTCTTCGTCGGGGCCGAGGTCATTGCACGAGGTTAGCGCGTGATCACCTCCGTCAGCTCACTCCTCCAGCAGGTGGCGGGCGCGCAGCACCGCGTCGAGCGCGATCTCCACGTCATCGACCTGCTCCCGCGTCGACTCGCCGACGACGGGTTGCTGTCGGGGCTCCGGGGGCGTGGCGTCGCGTACGTGTCGGCGCAGCCGGCTCATCAGCTCGTCTCGCTCGGCCCCACGCAGGTGGAGCAGGACGGAGGCGTCCCGGTCGGCCGTCCAGCAGAGCTGGTGGAGCACCGCGAGCGAGTGATCGCACACGTCGTGCCAGTGGCCGCAGGTGCAGGTCACCGCGAGCTCCTCGCCGTAGGGGACCAGCTCGACCCCGGCCTCCTCGGCGTGCTCGGCTACGTCGAGCGGCAGCTCCCCGGCGAGCAGGGCCTCGGCCCGCGCAGGCGTGGCGCCGAGAACCTCCGCCAGGGCTGCGACCGCTTCCGCGTCAAGGGTCGGGACCGTGCCGGAGACCGTCCACAGCCCACGCTCGTCGTCGACCGCGGCCGCAAACCGGCCGGCGTCGACGACGAGGCCCCCGATCCGCCCCGACCGGGCGAGCGCGCGCGCACCGGAGAGCTGGTTGTCGTCGTAGGCCCGCTCCTCGATCGCCCGCAGGAACGCGCGGCCCCACCAGGACTCCACGCGTACGGAGCTGCGCCGGTGCGGCTCGCGCGCGAAGGTCAGCGCGGGGCTCATGACGCGATCCGGCGGCGTTTCCGGCGCTTCTGCGGACCGAGCTTGACCAGCTCGCGGAGCTCGGCGTTGGACAGCTCGGTGAAGGCCGCCTCACCGCTGCCGAGGACCGCGTCGGCGAGGACGCGCTTGCGCTGCAGCAGCTCGGCGACTCGCTCCTCGACGGTGCCCTGGGTGACGAGGCGGTGCACCTGCACCGTCTGCGTCTGGCCGATGCGGTGGGCCCGGTCGGTCGCCTGGTCCTCGACGGCAGGGTTCCACCACCGGTCGACGTGGATCACGTGGTCGGCGCGGGTCAGGTTGAGCCCGACCCCGCCGGCCTTGAGCGAGAGCAGGAAGACCGGCACCTCGCCGGCCTGGAAGCGCTCGACCATGCGCGAACGCTCCGCCACCGGGGTGCCGCCATAGAGGAACTGGTGCTCCACGCCTGCGGCTGCCCAGTGGGCCTCGAGGAGACGGGCCATCGCGACGTACTGGGTGAAGACGAGCACCGCTCCCGACTCGGCCAGCACGGTCGAGACCAGCTCGTCGAGGAGGTCGATCTTCTGCGACCGGCCCGCGATCCGGCCGGCCTCCTGCTTGAGGAACTGGGCCGGGTGGTTGCAGATCTGCTTGAGTCCCGTGAGCAGGCTCAGCACCAGCCCGCGACGCTGTGGGTCGTCGGCCTCGAGGCGCTCGATGCGCTCCATCGCGTCGCGCACGTACGCCTCGTAGAGGACTGTCTGCTCGCGGGTCAGCGACAGCAGATGGTCGGTCTCGGTCTTGGGTGGCAGCTCGGGCGCGACGCCGGGGTCGGACTTGCGGCGGCGCAGCAGGAACGGTCCGACCAGCGCGGCGAACTCCTTCGCCTTCCCCACGTCGGCCCCGGCCTCGATCTGGCTCGCCCAGGCGCGACGGAACGCCAGTCGGCTGCCGAGCAGCCCCGGCACGCACCAGTCGAGCAGCGCCCACAGCTCCGTCAGGTTGTTCTCCACCGGGGTGCCGGTCAGCGCCACCCGTGCGTGCGACGGGATCTCCCGCAGTGCTTTCGCGGTCGCCGAGGATGCGTTCTTCACGTGCTGCGCCTCGTCGGCGACGACGAGCCCCCACGGCACCGCCGCGAGCAGCTCCCGGTCGCGCCGCATGGTGCCGTACGTCGTGAGCACCACGCCCGTGGCTCCGTCGAGGTCGCGCTCGGCACCATGGTGGCGCCGCACCTCCACCCCCGGCGCGAACCTGGCGATCTCCGCCTCCCAGTTGCCCAGCAAGCTGGCCGGACACACCACCAACGTCGGCCCACCCACGGCGGTCGAGCCCGTCGAGACCCCCGCCTCACCGGAGGTCGAGCCTGTCGAGACCCCGTGTCGATGCAGATGCAACCCGATCGTCATCAGCGTCTTGCCGAGCCCCATGTCATCGGCCAGACACCCACCGAGCCCGAGGGACGTGATCCCGGCCAGCCAGGTCAGCCCCTCGACCTGGTAGCCACGAAGCGTGGCCTTCAGTTCAGCAGGCACCTCGACCGGCGGCCCCGAGGTCGCCGCGACGACCTGATCGCGCAGCCGAGCGATCGAGGCACCGATGATCACCTTCTCACCCGGCGCCGCCTCGGCGACCTCCTCGGGCACCTGCCCGGTCAGCGCGACCGCCAGCGCCTCCCCACCGCTGATCCGCTTGAGCAGCCGCTTGCGCGCGCGGCGGAGCACCGTCGGATGCACGACCGCCCACGACCCCCGCAGCCGCAGGACCGGCCCGGCGGCCTTCGCCAGCGCCTCCATCTCGGCAGCGTCGAGCGGCTCCCCGCCGAGCGCCGCCTGCCACTGGAAGGCGAAGAGACCCTTCTCGCCGAGCGGCGACTCCCTCATCAGGTCCTCGCGAGCAGAGGACGACGAGGAGGGCGCCCGGTCGACCGCGACCGAGGTGGTCAGGTCGCGCGAGAGCGAGCGCGGCCAGAGCACGTCGACGCCGCGCTCCTTCAGCCACTCGACCCCGTCCTCGAGGAGGCCGACGACCTCGTCGCTCGTCAGGGTCAGCGACGTGGGCACCGGCAGGTCGAGCAGCCCGTCGAGCACCGGCCATGCTTCCGCCGCGCCCCGGAGCGCGACCTGGGCGTGGGTGCGCGCCCGCGGGCCGAACCCGTGGTCGTCCCCCTCCTCCCACAAGCGCGCGGCGTCCGCGACGTGCAGCGGGTCGGTCTCGTCGTGCACCTGCGGCACCAGCGTCAGCGACCCGGCGAGCAGATCCTCCTCCGGAGCCTCGACCCGGAACGAGAGCCGAACCAGCGACGGCAGCGCCGCCGTCACCGGCCCCTCGTCGGTGCGATAGCGGGCCAGCCGGGTCTGCAGCGACTCCCGGAACGCGTTCGACCCGGACGCCTTCGGCGCCGAGGTCGGCACCGCATCCGCCACCGCGGCGACGATCTCGCGCACCAGCAGCTCAGCCGCCTCGCCGTCCAGATCCTCGTAGGAGCGCGACGAAGCCAGCAGCCGCACCCGCTCCTCGTCCTCGTCCGTGTAGCGGACCGCCCACGAGCCACCGACCGGCTCGAGCTGCCCGGCGGCCACGAACCGGAGCCCGAGATGAGCTGCTGAAGCGACCAGAGCGACGGAGGGATGCAGATCGGAGGCCGCGTACGCCTTCTTGAGGACCGGAAGCGCGGCCCGCATCGGCAACGACACCGAGCGCCGGGAGTCCACGAACTCCACGGCCGAGTCCCGTGGCGGCTGCGCCGGCCGGAAGACGGCGCGGCCGGTGACGGGGACGAAGGACATGGACACGACCGTAGCCGTCACCACGGACAGTCTCGGAGATCGCGCTCGTCAGATACCTGCCCGGGCACGCCGCGACGCGGTGATCCGTTTCACAGAGTAGTTGCAAATACCCGTTAGGTGACCTGCCGATCCGGTCGTAGGCTCTTAACCCGTGACAGACCTCTCTGCCCAGCATCAGACGCCCGACGACCACCTCGACAAGAGGGTGCTCGTCGTCGCAGGCGTCGTAGTGCTCGGATCGATCATGTCGATCCTCGACATCACCGTCGTCTCCGTCGCGCTGGAGACCTTCCAGCGCGAGTTCAACGCCACCTCGGCCGAGGTCGCCTGGACCATGACGGGCTACACCCTCGCGCTCGCGACGGTGATCCCGCTGACCGGTTGGGCCGCCGACCGGTTCGGCACCAAACGCCTCTACATGACCGCGATCGTGCTCTTCGCGGCCGGGTCGGCGCTCTGCGCGCTCGCCGACAACCTCGCGATGCTGGTCGCCTTCCGTGTGCTCCAGGGCATCGGCGGCGGCATGCTGATGCCGCTCGGCATGACGATCCTGACCCGCGCCGCCGGTCCGGAGCGGGTCGGCCGGGTGATGGCGATCCTCGGCGTACCCATGCTGCTCGGTCCCATCGGCGGCCCCATCCTCGGTGGTGCGCTGATCGACTCCGCGTCGTGGCACTGGATCTTCCTGATCAACATCCCGCTCGGTGTGATCGCGCTGATCTACGCGTTCCTCGCGCTCGACAAGGACCACGTCGAGCCGTCGCAGACCTTCGACTTCCTCGGCATGGTGCTGCTCTCGCCGGGTCTGGCGATGTTCCTCTACGGCGTCTCCTCGATCCCGGAGGCGGGCACGATCCTGGACCTCAAGGTGATCGGCTTCATGGTCGCCGGGCTCCTGCTGATCGCGATCTTCGTGCCGTGGGCGCTCGCGCGTCGCAACGACCACCCGCTGATCGACGTACGCCTCTTCGGCAACAAGGAGCTCACCGTCGCGGTCGTCACGCTGGCACTCTTCGCGATGGCGTTCTTCGGGGCGGGGCTGCTCTTCCCGCTCTACTACCAGACCGTACGCGGCGAGGACGCCCTCCACGCCGGCCTGCTGCTGGCGCCGCAGGGTCTGGGTGCGATGGTCACGATGCCGCTGGCGGGCATGCTCTCCGACCGCACCGGGCCCGGCAAGATCGTGCTCGGTGGTCTGACCACGATCGCGGTCGGCATGTTCGGCTTCTCGCAGCTCGACGACACCACGCCCTACTGGTATCTCCTGGGCTGCCTGTTCGTCATGGGCCTCGGCATGGGCTGCACGATGATGCCGACCTTCGCCGCCGCCCAGGCGACCCTGCGCGAGCACACCATCGCCCGCGGCACCACGCTGGTCAACATCGTCCAGCAGGTCGCCGCCTCCGCCGGCACCGCGCTCTTCTCGGTGCTGCTCACCAACGGGCTCAAGGGCCAGGAGTCGCTGGAGAAGTCGAGCAAGTTCATGGCCGCTCTCGGCGTCCCCGAGGACCAGGTGGAGTCGTTCGTCGCCGACCCCGCCAACCAGCAGAAGGTGGCCGACGCGATGGCCGCCGCCGGCATCGAACCGTCCGCGATGAAGGACCTCCTCGCCTCGATCCCGGCCGACACCGCCGCGGTCTTCAGCGAGGTCTTCCTGATCGCCTCGATCCTGGTCCTGGTCTGCCTCGTCCCGGCCTGGTTCCTCCCGAAGAGCAAGGCCGAGCACGGAGCCGCCGCACCCACGGTGCTCCACTGAGCATGTCGCGCCGGTCCCGCTCGTCGAGGCCGCGTACGCAGGGCCGGGCTGCCGACGGCAGCCCGGCCCTCGTCACGCTCGGCGGTCTTCTTCTGTCCCTCGCGCTCGCCGCCTGCGGATCCGCGGTGTCCTCGGAGGCGGAGCCCGATCGGCCCGCGCTCCCGCCGGTCGAAGGCGTCTTCGACTACCAGCTCGGCGGCACCGCCGACCAGCTCGCCGACGGCACCCCGATCGACGTCGTCGCCCGCGACGCCACCGCCTCCCCGCTGAACGGTGCCTACAACATCTGCTACGTCAACGGCTTCCAGACCCAGCCCGGCGCCGACTGGTCGGATCGCGCTGCTGCGCTCCTGCATGATGAGTCTGGTGCCGTCGTACGCGACCCCGACTGGCCCGACGAGATCGTCCTCGACCCCTCCACGGCGTCCGCCCGCGAGACGATCCTCGACGTCATCGAACCGGTCATCGAAGGCTGCGCCGAGGACGGCTTCGACGCCGTCGAGATCGACAACCTCGACACCTGGACCCGCTTCCCCACCATCTCTCAGGACGGCGCCTTCGCGCTGGCGCGCGCCTATGTCACCGTCGCCCACGAGTCCGGCCTCGCGATCGCCCAGAAGAACGCCGCCGAAGCCGCCCCCACCGCCCATGACGACCTCGGCTTCGACTTCGCCGTCGTCGAGGAGTGCGGCGCCTTCGCCGAGTGCGCCGCCTACACCGACGTCTACGGCCCGCACGTGCTCCAGATCGAGTACCCCGACTCCCTCGCGGAAGCCGGCCTCTCCTTCGGCCAGGTCTGCTCCGACCCGGCCCGCGCGCCGCTCACCATCCTTCGCGATCGGGATCTGGTGGAGCAGGGCGACGCCACGTACGTCTTCGACGACTGCGAACGCTGACAACACTCACATGCGACCGCAAAGCAAAATCACGTGATTACATGAACCCATGAAAGCCACCCGCGCCATCTCGGGCGCCGTCGCGGCCATGGCCCTTCTGCTGATGCCGGCCTGCTCGGTCTCAGTGAACGCCGGAGGGTCCATGGACAAAGCCAAGGTCGAACAGAAGCTTTCCGAGGTGTTCGAGGAGAAGACCGGCTCGAGACCTGACGAGATCGAATGCCCCGATGATCTGAAGGGCGAGGTCGACGCCACGATGAAGTGCACCATGACGAAGGACGGCAACGACTACGACGCCAGCCTGAAGGTCACCAAGGTCGACGGCTCCGACATCAACTTCGACTACAACATCGTCCCCCGAGACGATGGCGGCGATGCGGCCTCCTCGACCACCCTCGCCGAGAACATTCTGGAGACCGAGGTGGCCGACGTCCTGGAGAAGCAGGTCGGCCAACGCCCTGACGACGTCGACTGCCCTGGAGACCTCCCAGCCAAGGTCGGCGAGACCATGCGGTGCACCCTCACGGCCGGGGCCGACCGCCTCGGCCTCACCGTGACCGTCACCGAGGTCGTCGGAACCTCGGTGAACTTCGACGTCGATGTCGACGAGAGTTGAGTCTCGTGCCCACGCCACTCTCGAGCCTGCTTCCTCAGATCGTCACCCTGAACGTCCCAGATCAGCCCTTCAGCTTCTTCTCTCAGGGCCGCCAGATCATCGGGTGGTGGGACATCGCCAAGATCACCAGCCTCTATCCCACCCAGGCGACTCACGTGGACGAGGACTACCGCCTGACCGTTACCCTCGATGAACTACGCGGCAGCTTCGGTTACAACGAGATCCGCAGGTCAACCGAATGGGTGGCTGGATTCCGCGACGGGAAGTTCACGCTCGGCGGCGAGAAGAAGTGGCACTCCGGCAACCGCATCGAGAAGAAGTGGAGCTATCAAGCCGGTGGTCTCAACCGCACATCGGTCGGCGGTAGCCAACCGACGGTCGGGTACGACCCGGCGGTCTACTCGTTCGAGTCCAGTCGCATCAAGGATCCGCTCTTCACCTGGCTCCAGTCGCACGGCTGGAGACACAAAGGCTTTCTGGGACAATTCTTCGCGCGTTGAGGCACTTCTTGAGAGCACGGACCTCGTACCGAGCATTACCCTCTCTTGAGCCGTCGATAGCGGGGTACGACCACTCAGCGTATTCATTGAGTAGTCATGCGCATGCGTTGCCATTACGTTCACTCGTTGCTTGAGAGTGCGGGCGCATGAGGATGTCTCGGCCGGTCACTGTCGCCGCGCTCACCCTGACGATCGCGATCTTCGCAGGAGGGTGTTCACCAGAGGAGGACCTTTCAACGAAGGAAGCGAAGAGCGGATCGACCGGCAGCCCTTCTGAGTCGCGCGAACCGTCCGCGTCCTCGGGCTGGAAGACGGCTTCGGTCAAGATCGCCCAAATTCAGGTGCCGTTAGAGTGGACGATCTCATCGAGCGCAGACCAAGCGCAGATTGTCCGGGCACCCAAGGACTCGATCGGCCTCTCGCCAGGGTCTGGGAAGATCGTCGCGGGTCCGCATGCTGGCGACGGAGACGACGAGAACGCTGTGAACGCTCTTGCTGAACTTCGCGAAGTGGCGCTCGCCAATGACCTCAAGACTCTGAAGCGCCTGCCGAACGAAGCGATCAACGGTTCGATCTTCTACCACTTCCGAGGTGAAGATGAGCACACATGGCAAGACCACTTCGGCACGGTTCTACCCGGTGGCGACGATCGGTTCACTATCTCTTGGGACTTCACAAAGGCCGACATCGACCGTAAGGGCGCGGAGGCTCTGATCGCTCAGATCATGCCCACGTACAAGCCTCTCTGAGAACGGCGATGCTAGTGCCAGCACACGTTCGGGGAGAGCCCGAAGCAAAGGTTGACCGTTTTCCCTACAGAGGTTCGTCGCGGTGCTGCCGTGCTCGTGGGCAAGGGAGTGCAGCGCACCAAAAAGACGTTCTTAGTGCGGCAGTTGCCGTCAGGAACGCTTCTCGTTTCCGCCGTCCTCGGACGAGTCAGGCACCCATCCGCGAGAAGCTCGCGGATCCAGAACGTCGCTCGCGTTTTCAGTCCAGTCGTCGGTGTAGTCAGCTGCCCACTCTTGGTTCTGGCTGCCATTCTCATCGCGCTTCTTCGCTCCTCGGCGACCGGTCGCACCGGCGCCTGCGCGACCACCGGCGCCGCCTCGGCCGGCGGCACGTCCACCAGCACCAGAGCCGCGGCCACCTGCTGCTCCTGCCCCGCGCGCTCCCGCTCCGCGTGCCCCAGCATTGCGGGCACCCGCGCCAGCACCGGCTCCAGCACGCACACCGGCCGCGCCGGTCCTCGCGGCAGTTGACCTGGCCGCCACGCCCGGCGCGCCTGCCTTCGCAGCGGCGCCAGCGCCGAACTTGGTGGCGATCGCTTTCGCCACACCCGCACCGAGCAGTGCCCCACCTGCCCCGAGCGCGAGCGCGGTGGCGCCGCCTGGTCCGCCGCCCAGCGGGGCCAGGCCTTCCGAGGTCTCGACCATCGCGTAGGACGTCGCCGGAGCTGGGGACCCGTCAGCACTGATCCACTGCCCCTTCTCGTTGTCCCACTCCGGGATGTTCTCGGCCTGGTGCTGCTTGATCGCCTCGTTCTCGGCCTCGATCTTCTCGTAGCCCCAACCGTCGGGATAGAGCGCGTTCGAGCTGATCTTCGCCTTGCGCGCCTGCGCTGCCGCAACGGCGCTGTAGGAGCCGGGGATCGAGGTCGGGGTGCCAGACGGGCGCTCCTGCCGAGTGTTATCGGGATCGATCAGTGCACGGACCTTCGGGTCGGCGTCGATCACCGCTGCGTCGACCGCTTGGACCTTGGCCGCGGCTTTCCGCTCTGCATCGGCGATCGCGGCCTCTCGCTCGGCGTGATCGGCCTTCGCCTGCGCCAGGGCCGACTCGTTCTTCTCTGCCCGCCGCTTGCCGACCTGCTTCGCATCGGTGGGGAAATCAGCGGGGTTGACAGCCGGGTGCGACCCGGGGAGAGATGAGTCGATCTCCGCCTTGGCAATCATTGCTTCTTTGATCCGGAGCTGCACGGCCGAAAGTGCGTCCTCTGCATCAAGGATCTTGTCACGCTTCTCGTGTGCGAACTTCGAGGAGTCCACCAAGGTGTTCTTCATCGCAGCGCCGGACATCATCGTCTCTGAGAAGCCGTCACTTGCCTTGGTGGCGTTGTTGCTCATGGTCCGGCCGGCACTGTTGAAGGCCCGGCGTCCGTCGCCCCAGCCGTTGGTCATCGCCGTGATCGCACCGGGATCGGCCCCACGAACGTAGTCATCGAGCCGAAGCGCCCAAAAACCCTTGACCGACATGAAGACCCCTCCCCGTGAACCATGGGAGTCCCTCGGACCCCCGCACGAGTAAAGTACACACCATTTGCACTGGATCCACCCAGAGTCGGCCGAACTGTCTGCTCTACTCTCAACGTATGACGATCTCTCGGCCAGTGACACTTGCCGCTCTGAGCCTCGCAATGACCTTGACAGTGTCAGGCTGCTCTTCTTCGACCGAGAAGTCCCCGGAGACCAAACCGAGTCCCACCTCAGCAAGTCCGTCGCCTACCACGCCATCCGTTCCCGCAAGCTGGCAAGCCGTCGATGTTGGCAAAGTAGCAGAGCTACGAGTGCCTCCTGACTGGACGATCGACGCCACGAACGCTTCATTACAGACCTTGGAAGCACCGAAGGACGCTACCGGCTTTCCTCCTGGACGGGGCGGAATAGGTGTCGGAAGTCTTGCTGGCGGGGACCAAGCGGAACAGTTCGATTGGGTCGCAAAGCATGCGAAGGAGAACGACTACGCGGGGTACGACAACTTCAAGCGACTTCCTGACGAGGTAATAAACGGCACCAAGTTCTTCAGGTTTCAGTTCGACTCAGAAGCAGTGTGGTGGGACGTGTACGGCACGGTCACTGCCGACGGCGAGCACAGCATCCTCATCGAATGGCAATTCGACAAGACAATCGATCGCAAGCAGGCGGAGGATATCTGGAGTCCGGTGATGCCAACCTTCAAGATGCCGTAGCGAGGTCAGCGGCTAGGCGCACTCAGACCGCGATGTTGCGGCCCTTCGACAGGGTGTCCTTGTTGAACAGCACCAGCGGGTTACTCATGATCGTGGTGGCTTCGACGAACTTCTGGAGAACCAATGCAGCCGCCTCAGCCTCGGCGTCGGCACCTTCTAGCTCCTTGACCGCAAGATCGATACCCTCGTCCATCTTAGTGATCGCTGTCTCGGACTCGGTCAGTGCCGTCTGAATGGCCGTGTGGCCCGCCGCGACAAGGCTGAACAGGTACTTTCCATCTGCCGAGTCGCCGAACATCCCCGCCGCTGGCGCCGTCATTCCGCCCTTGGCGTTCGCGATGTTCTCCTTCTCGACGTTCAAGTCCTCGCGCACCTGACCTAGCGCGATGTAATCGACTGCGATCTCTTGCCCGTTGCCCTCACCCATGATCCGCCCTCCCGAGGCTTCCGTACGCACCCCCGGCGGGTGCCTCAGTAGGAGTAGTACACCCCAGATCACGCAACAGCGCGACCCGGATGCCCACAGTGGGCCGAGCAACAACCAGAGCTACGAAGACACCTCCGCGAGCTCCTCACGAAACTCATGCGTACCGATCCGCCCCATCAACGGCGCGAGGTCGGCGAGCAGGTCCGCGAAGTTCGCCTCGTAGTCGGCAGGAGGGAGCGCCGGGTCGAGCTGAGCCTGGAAGCGAGTCCGCCAGCGGTGGCGGAGAGTCTGCGCCAGACGGTCAGGGGTACCGAAGACGGCGGCGTAGGCAGGCGACCACGGCAGGCTGCAGGTCGGGTCACTCCGCAGCGTCTCCTCCGCTTCGTTCAGCAGCCGGTAGCGGTCATGGGTCTCGGTCCACGTCATCGTCCTCACCGTCTTCGTCGTCGGGATGGTGTCGTCGACGCTACGGAGCGGTGGCCGCCCGGCACATCGCACGCTGGCAGGCACCTGGCTTCCTACCGTGGTAGGAGTGCGGCCGCCTGCCACGGGCGGATGCGACCCAGGTCACGCCTTCCTAGACTGGGCGGCATGACTGTCCGGAGCCTGGCTCGCGACGTACGCGACTTCCTGGACGGTCGCGTACGCAGCAAGGACCTCGACATCCCCTGGTGGGCGCCGCTGCTGTCGGCCGCCGCGCTCGTCGGGGTGGTGGCGGTGGCGGTGCTGCAGCGGGAGGTCTCGACCGCGGCGGTGATCGCGGGCCTGGTCATCGTGGTGCCGTCCCTGAGCATCTTCTTCGTACCTTCGACGCCCGACTGGCTCAGGCACAACATGTGGGCGGTCGACCTGGTCCCGACGCTCGCCGGGACGGCGTGGCTGATGGCGCAGCCGGCGACCGCGTTCTGGCCGCAGCACGACTTCGGGCCGGCCGTGCTGGTCCCGCTCACCCTGGAGATGGTCATCCGCGAAGGGCTCCGCACCGGCACCCTCTACGGGATCGCCTCGGGGGTCGTGATGTGGGTCTTCGCCACCGACACGGCCAGCGGCATCGGCGTACACCTCCTGCTGCTCTTCGTCGGGTGGGTCTGCGGGCTGATGATGCTCGCCCAGATGCGGGCGCTGCGGGCCGAGCGGCTCGCCAGGTCGCAGGAGCATGCTCGCGCGACCGAGGCGGAGCGCACCCGGATCGCCCGCGAGATCCACGACCTGGTGGGCCACTCGCTCTCGATCACGATGCTCCACCTCACCGCGGCAAGGCGCGCGGTCGCCGAGGGTGACGATCCCGCCGAGGCCGAGTCCGCGCTCACCGAGGCGGAGGCGATCGGACGGCGGGCGATGGGCGAGATCCGCCGGACGATCGGGGCGCTCTCGTCCACGGGCACCGGCACGGCGCCGCTCCCCGGTGCCGCCGACGTCGTACGCCTCGTGGAGGAGAGTCGCAGCGCCGGCCAGTCGATCACCTTCACCTCCACCGGCGACCTCTCCCGCATCGACGCCGGCGTCGGCCTGGGCATCTACCGGATCCTCCAGGAGTCGCTCGCCAACGCGATCCGGCACGCGCCCGGCGCCCCGGTGTCGGTGTCGTTGGCGGTCGCCGACGGCGTACGTCTCTCCGTGCGGAATCCGCTCGTCGCCACCAAGCGCGGGGTCGGCGAAGGGTCCGGGCTCGCCGGGATGGCCGCTCGCGCCGAACAGCTCCGTGGCCGCTTCTCCGCCGGCTCCGACGACTCGACGTGGAAGGTCGACCTGGTGATCCCGTCCCACTGCCTCGTACGCAAGGCGATCGCGTGACCTCCGTGAACGGCTCATCGCCGATCAGGGTGATCGTGGTCGACGACCAGGAGCTCGTACGCAGCGGCCTGCGCCGCATCCTGCGACGGCGCGACGGCTTGGAGATAGTGGCCGAGTGCGCGGACGGGTCGGAGGTCATCGGCGCTCTCGAGGCCCACCCGGCCGACGTCGTGGTCATGGACCTGCGGATGCGGCACGTCGACGGCATCACCGCGACCGGCATGGTGCGCGCGCTGCCGTCGGCGCCACCGGTGCTGGTGCTGACCACGTTCGACGAGGACGAGCTCGTCTCCGGCGCCCTGCGCGCGGGTGCGGCCGGCTTCATCCTCAAGGACTCGCCGGCGGAGGAGCTCGTCATGGCCGTACGCTCCGTCGCCCTCGGCGATGCCTGGCTCGACCCGGCCATCACCGGCCGCGTCCTGGCCACCTACCGCTCAGCCGTCGAGCCCGTCGGCGCGGCTGCCGTCGAGGTCGACGAGCTCACCGACCGCGAGCTCGAGGTCCTCCGCGGCCTCGCCTCCGGCTGGACCAACTCCGAGATCGCGGAGCGCCTCGTCATCTCCGAGCTGACCGTCAAGTCCCACATCGGCCGCATCTTCGCCAAGCTCGACCTGCGCGACCGGGCTGCCGCCATCGTCTTCGCGTATGACCACGGCATCGTCCGTCCGGCCATCTGAACTGCCGAAGCGGCAGCCTCGCCGGCCGAAGCGTCTGGTAGGACGGTCGAGACGTCTGCTGGGGCGATCGAAGCGTCAGGCGCGTCCGTCGAGTGCGCACGTCCTGCCGTCTCGGCCGACCCAACTGCCGTCTCGGCCGACCCAACTGCCGTCGCGGCAAGGTCCGCTACCGCTGGTCGAGCCCGCGAGCGCAAGCGAGCGGTGTCGAGACCAACACAGTCCCCTCGGCGCGCGAATGGACCGTGTTGGTCTCGACACGGATTCGCTCGTACCTCGCGAGTCCGGCTCGACCGACGTGGGGTCAGGTGGTGGTGGCGAGGATGAGGGGGTGGACGGTGGCGGCGCCGGCGTCGAGGAGGGCCCGGGCGGCGAGGGTGACGGTCCAGCCGGTGGCGATGCGGTCGTCGACGAGGAGTACGTCGGCGGCGGGTGGGACGTCGGCATTGAGGGAGAAGCGGCGGCCGATGGCGGCGACGCGCTGGGCGGAGTTGGCGGCACCCTGGCCGGGGGCGACGTCGGGGTCGACGATCGCCCAGGAGCCGAGGGCGGGGACGCGGAGGTAGCGGGAGAGGCCCTCGGCGAAGTCGCGCGTCAACGTCGGGCGCGTCGACGACTCGACGTAGACGATGCCGCTGACGGCGGGGCGCCAGTCGCCGAGCACCTCGACGACCGCCTTGACCAGCGGCACCGGGACCGGGCCGTCCTGGGCGGGTTCACGGAAGAGGTCGCGCAGCGCCTGGCCGTAGCCGAGGTCGGTCAGCCGGGCGACGGCGCGGCCCTCGAGGGGGCCCTCCTTGATCTTGCCCTTGAGCGAGATGCCGAGACGGTCGAGGCCGGTGGGCCACATCTTCTTCGGCTCCACGACCACGCCGGGTCGCGCCAGCCGGGCGGAGGCCTCTTCGACAGCACCTTCGGAGACCGCCGAGGTCACCTCGAAACCACCGCAGTTGTCGCACCGACCGCAGTCGACGGCACCCGGGTCGTCGAGCTGCTCGCGCAGGAACCGCATCCGACACTGGTCGGTCGAGATGTAGGCGAGCATCGCGTCCTGCTCACGGCGGCGGGCCTCGACGACCCGTTCGTAGCGCTCGGCGTCGTAGACCCACGGGACCCCGGTCGCCTCCCAGCCACCACCGACCCGGCGCGCGGCACCGTCGACGTCGAGCACCTTGAGCATCTGCTCCAAGCGCGAGCGCGAGAGGTCGACGTACGTCTCCAGCGCCTGCGTCGACAGCGGCCGACCGGCCTCGGCGAGCACGTCGAGGGTCTGACGCACCTGCTCCTCGCGCGGGAAGGCGAGGGAGGCGAAGTAGGCCCAGATGTCGCGGTCCTCGAGGCCCGGCAGCAGCACGACGGAGGCCTCGGAGGTGCCGCGGCCGGCGCGGCCGACCTGCTGGTAGTAGGAGACCGGGGAGGAGGGAGCACCCATGTTGACCACGAAGCCGAGGGTCGCGTCGAAACCCATCCCGAGCGCGGAGGTCGCCACGAGCGCCTTGATCTTCCCGGCAGCCAGCGCCTCCTCCAGCTCCGCACGCTCGGCCGGCTCGGTGCGCCCCGAATAGGCCGCGACATCGTGGCCGCGCGAGCGCAGGTAGTCGGCGATCTCCTCGGTCGCCGCCACGGTGAGGCAGTAGACGATGCCCGACCCGGGCTGCTCGGAGAGATGGTCGGAGAGCCAGGCCAGCCGCTGCTCCGGGGTCTTGAGAGAGACCACGGCCAGCCGCAGCGAATCCCGGTCGAGCGACCCGCGAAGCGTCACCACGGACTCACCGTCCGCGGTCGCCATCTGCTCGGCGACGTCGGCGGTGACCCGCTCGTTGGCGGTCGCGGTGGTCGCGAGCACCGGGATCCCGGCGGGGAGGTCGCCCAGCAGCGTGCGGATCCGGCGGTAGTCGGGCCGGAAGTCGTGACCCCAGTCGGAGATGCAGTGAGCCTCGTCGACGACCAGCAGGCCGCACTCCGCGGCCAGCCGCGGCAGCACCGCGTCACGGAACTTCGGGTTGTTGAGCCGCTCGGGGGAGACCAGCAGGACGTCGATCTCGCCGGCATGGATCGACTCCTCGATCGAGGTCCAGTCCTCCGGGTTGGTCGAGTTGATCGTCACCGCCCGGATCCCGGCCCGCTGCGCGGCGGCGATCTGGTTGCGCATCAGCGCGAGCAGCGGCGAGACGATCACCGTCGGCCCGAGCCCGGCCTCGCGGAGCAGCAGGGTCGCCACGAAGTAGACCGCCGACTTGCCCCACCCGGTCTTCTGCACCACCAGCGCACGGCGGCGGTCGACGGCGAGCGCCGAGATCGCCGACCACTGGTCCTCGCGCAGCGTGGCATCGTCACGCCCCACCAGCGCGCGCAGATGCGCTTCGGCACGGGCACGTACGTCGGTGGCCGGATCAGTCATGCCACAGGTCTATCAGGGACCACCGACGGTCCGGTCGGACCAGCCATCGACCGCGCCCACAAAAGCGAGGCCGAGCCGGCGCTGTTGGTCCTCCCCCACGGGGACCCGCAGAACCGGCTCGACGTGTCCAGTATGCGTCCAATCACCGCACCGGCATAACCACACGCCCGAATTCGTACTTTAGTTACCAAATGCGGACGACGGCGCCTCCTCGCCAAGAGGAGACGCCGTCGTCGCGGTGTATGAGGGTCAGCCGACGGAGACCGCGCTCCAGGCCGCCTCGACAGCCGAGACCTCGGCGCTGTCGGCGCCGTAGATGTCGGTCGCCGCCTTCACCGTCGCGTCACGCGCACCGGCGTAGTCGGTGGTCGAGGTGAAGTAGGTCGAGTTCGCGCGGAACCAGATCTGCTCGGCCTTATCCCGACCGATGCCGGTGATGGTCGAGCCGTCGCAGGTCGTGCTCGAGTGCTCGACGCCACCGATGGTCTTCGTGCCCGAGCCCTCGGAGAGCAGGTAGAAGAAGTGGTTGCCGACGCCGCTGGAGTAGTGGACGTCGAGGTCACCGGTCGAGGACGACCAGCAGTTGACCGAGTTGCCGTCGAAGGACGGGTTGTCCATCCGGCGCAGCGGGTCGCCGCCGTCGAGGATGAAGGCCTCACCGATCAGGTAGTCGCCCTGGTCCTCGGCGTTGTCGGCGTAGAACTCGACCGCCGTGCCGAAGATGTCCGAGGTGGACTCGTTGAGGCCACCGGACTCGCCGGAGTACTCCAGACCCGAGGTGTTCTCGGTGACGCCGTGGGTCATCTCGTGGCCCGCGACGTCGAGCGAGACCAGCGGGCCGTAGCCGACACCGTCACCGTCGCCGTACGTCATCTTCTCGCCGTCCCAGAAGGCGTTGACGTAGCCGTTGCCGTAGTGGACGCGGTTGTAGGAGCCGGAACCGTCGCCGAAGATGCCGTCGCGGCCGTGGACCTCGTTGTAGTAGTCCCAGGTCACGTTGGTGCCGTACTGGGCGTCGGCCGCGGCGGTCGCCCGGTCGTCGTTGGAGCCGTTGCCGAAGGTCGAGCTCGGGCTGGTGACCACGTCGCCGGCGGCGCAGCCGAAGCCGAGGAGCTGGCAGAGGATGCTGTCCTCGGCGTTGTTCATGTCGGTCGTGTAGGTGCCGCCGCGGGTCTCGTCACGCAGCTCGTACGTCGAGCCGTTCTGGGTCACCTGCAGCGGGACGGTGCCGGAGTAGAGCGTGTTGCCCTCGCCGTCGACGGTGTGGATGCCCTCGACCCGGCGCAGCACCTTGCCGCTGGCGGCATCGACGTACGTCGCGAGGCGGGACGGGGTGCCGTCGGACTGCTTGCCCTTGGTGGTCACGCGCCAGGCGAGCGTGGGGGTGCCGTCGACCGCGTCGACGACGAGCTTCGGGGCGTGCTTCTTGTCGGCCTGGAGGTCGGTGATCGCCTTGGTGACGGCGTCCAGGGTCAGCGCGGCCTTCATCGCCGCGTCCTTGGTGACGCCCGGCTTCACCGAGAGGTCGAGCACCTTCTCGAGGCCCTGCGAGACCGAGGTCACCGCGCCCGACTTGTTCTGGTGGGCGACCAGGTCGCCGCCGACGACCTCGAGCCCCTCGTAGGTCCGGTTCATCCGCACGTGCGTGGCACCGCTGGCGTCCTTCAGGGTCACCACCGGCTCGAGCTCCTGGCCGGCGCCGACCTTCCAGGTCGACGGCTTGCTCGTCAACGCCTTGACGGCCTTCGCCGCGACCGACTCGTCGTCGATCACCTTCTGAGCGGACAGGCTGACCGGGGTGACGGCGGAGGCGGAGTCGGCAGGGGTGGCGCCGGCTGGACTTCCGAAGGAGGCGACGAAAGCAGTTCCTGCAACAGCGGCAGCGGTGGTTGCACCCGCCACTCGAACGAATCTACGCATGGGGTTCTCCTCGAGATAACGACCAGGATCGGTCCGGATCCTTCCACCGGATCCGACCGCGCGGCCGAACAAATTCCTGCAATGCAGGTTTGTGAAGGGCTCTCCCCGCGTAACTCGGTTACGCCGTTATCAAAGATTAACCAAACACACCCTGGGGCATGTCACCAGATGCGCACCCGATCCTCGGGGTCGAGCCAGAGTCCGTCACCCGGAGCGGTGCCGAAGACCTCGTGGAACTCGTCGAGGTTGCGGGCGATGTTCGCACGGAACTCGGGCGGGCTATGCGGGTCGATGGTGAGGAACTGCTGCGCCTGCTCCTTGCGCCGGACCGTACGCCACACGTAGGCCCAGTTGAGGAAGAGCCGCTGCCGGTCGCCTATCTCGGCGGCACCATCGGTCGCGAGCATGTAGGCGGTGTGGGCGATCGTCAGTCCGCCCAGGTCGCCGATGTTCTCGCCGACGGTCAACGCACCGTTGACGAACTCGCCCGGCAGGTCCCGCGGCGAGAGCTTGGAGTACTGCTCGATGAGCGCCTTCGTCTTCACCTCGAAGGCCGCCTTGTCGGCCGGCGACCACCAGTCCTGCATGTTGCCGTCGCCGTCGAACTGGGCGCCCTGGTCGTCGAAACCGTGGCCGATCTCGTGACCGATCACCGCGCCGATGCCGCCGTAGTTCTCCGCCGGGTGGGCGTCGAGCGAGAAGAACGGACGCTGCAGGATTCCGGCCGGGAAGCAGATCTCGTTGGTGCCGGGGTTGTAGTAGGCGTTGACCGTCTGCGGCAGCATGAACCACTCGTCACGGTCGACCGGCCCGCCGAGCTTGCCGAGCTGGCGGTCGGTCTCGAAGATCGACGCGGCCGAGACGTTGCCGATCAGGTCGTCCTTGGAGATGGTCAGCGCGGAGTAGTCGCGCCACTTGTTCGGGTAGCCGATCTTCGGCGTGAACTTGTCGAGCTTCTCGTAGGCCTTCTGCTTGGTCTCCTCGCCCATCCAGTCGAGCTCGGAGATCGACTTGCGGTAGGCGGCGAGGAGGTTGGCGACCAGGTCGTCCATCTCGGCCTTCGCCTCGGGCGGGAAGTGCCGCGCGGCGTACTCCTTGCCGACCGCCTCCCCGATCGCACCCTCGACCAACGCGACCCCGCGCTTCCAGCGTTCGCGCAGCTCAGGGGTGCCGTTGAGGGTGCGGCCGTAGAAGTCGAAGTTGGTCTCGACGAAGTCGTCGGTCAGGTAGGGCGCGGCCCAGCGCAGCACGTGGAAGTAGAGCCACAGCTTCCAGTCGTCGATGTCGACCTCGCCCAGCACGGTGGAGAGGTGGGCGAAGAACGACGGCTGCCGCACCACGACCTCACCGAGGACCGCCTCGGTGTCGAGCTTCGAGCCGGAGAGGTTGCGGACGTAGGCGTCCCAGTTGAAGTTGGGGGCCAGCTCGCGCAGCTCCGCGAGGGTGAGCAGGTTGTAGGTCTTCTGCTTGTCGCGGGTCTCCTCGCGCGCCCAGTGGCCCTCGGCCAGCCGGGTGTCGATCCGGATGATCGTCTCGGCCGCCGCGCGCGGGTCGGGGTGCTCGGCGAGCGCGTAGAGGCGCTCGAGGTAGTCGGTGTACTTCCCGAGCACCTCGGCGAACTTCTCGTCGAAGTAGTAGTCCTTGTCGGGCAGCCCGAGGCCGCCCTGGAGCAGGTTGAAGATGTAGCGGTCGGACTGCTTGTCGTCGTTGTCGATGTAGGACCCGAAGAGCCCGTGGCCACCGATCCGCTCGACCTCGCCCAGGAACGCCGCCAGGTCGTCGGCGTCACGGAGCCCGTCGACCGCCGCCCGCAGACCGTCCAGCGGACGTACGCCGCGCTCGGCCACGGTGTCCTCGTCCATGAAGCTCGCGAAGAGGTCACCGATCTTCTGGGCGTCGCTGCCCGGCGCACCTCCCGATGCCGCGAGCTCCTCGATGATCGCGCGCACCTGCTGCTCGGCCTGGTCGGCCAGCATCACGAACGGTCCCCAGCTCGACCGGTCGGACGGGATCTCGACCTCTCGGAGCCAGGTGCCGTTGACGAAACCGAACAGGTCGTCCTGCGGCCGGATGTTGTCGTCCATGCCCGGGCGGGCGTCATCAAGGATCGTCACAGCCCCAGGGTAGATGTGGGGTCCCAAGCGGGTGCGCAACAACCCCGCACATGCAGGGAAGTTGCACCATGTTGCTCACGTTCGCGCGTCGCTTCCCCACATGTGCGGGGTTCTGGCGCTATCGGTCAGGACCAGCCCGGGAAGTGCGCGCGCCAGGCGTCGGAGAGGGTCGTTGGTACGCCCGGCTCGCCGCGAAGCTGCAGGACTCGGTGGATCCGCTCGAGGGGGCGGCCGGGCGACTTGTAGATGTCCTTCGCGACGAAGACCAGGATGCGCCACTGGTCGTCGTCGATCCCCTCGCGCCGCTCGAGATCGGCCTCCCACTGCTCGATGCGCTCGACGTGCTGACGGCCGTCGTACTCGATGATCGTCCTCGAACGCCGGTAGGAGAGGTC
This sequence comes from Nocardioides luteus, assembly GCF_014648595.1. GTDB lineage: Bacteria > Actinomycetota > Actinomycetes > Propionibacteriales > Nocardioidaceae > Nocardioides > Nocardioides luteus. The sequence goes on from NZ_BMRK01000002.1 coordinate 206,406, forward strand.
GTACTTCCGTCGCTCGAGCTCGTCGCCCACCAGCAGGTTGACCTCTGGTTCGGGAAGCCCGGCGAGCACGATCAGCAGCCGGAGCCGGGTCTCCATCGGAGAGTCCACCCCGTCGCGTACGTAGCCGACGGCCGTCCTCGCGAGCGCTGCACCCGGCCCGGACGTCTCGGCGCAGAAGGCTCGCAGAGTGGCCAGGTCGACCAGCCCCTTGCGCACCAGGTGGTCCCCGACGATCACCAGATCTACCAGGCTCAGCTGAGTGGCCAGCTCGATGAACACCTGCTGCGGCGCCGAGACTCGCACGCCGCCGATGACGTTGACGAGGCCCTTCCTGCTGAGATGACAGGTCACGTCCCGCCGACCGCGGCGCCGGCGACGTTCGACGACGGTGACGTGCTCGCCCGGGAGCGCCGGGATCGGGAGCCCGAGGACGCGCGCCGCCGTGGCGTGGCTCGCCCACGCCTTCTCACCGAACGGGAGCAACGCCGCCTCGGCCATGAGCGCCGCCGTCGTCTCGACGGTCGCCGCGACGTAGATGCCGTGCAGCAAGCGCCGGTAGGAAGGCGTACGCAGGTCCCTGATGTTCCCCTGCGCAGCTGCCGCCGCTCGGGTGAAGGGCCGCGTCGGATCGAACGCGCCGGATTCCGGGTCCTCAGTCATGGAGCCACCATGTGCGGCCCGAGCGACGATGTCGCACCCAAAATCGCTGCCTGTGGATATCTCTGGTCTGAAGCGAGCTTGTGGATGGAACTAGGCCCGAGCCTCGGATCTACGTTCCGCATCGATACAAAATCGGGCATGTGCGGGTGGAAGCCCCGGATAGGGGGTCTCGACAAGCTCGACCAACGGCGGATCAGCCGGGCTTGACGATGCGGTTCATCTCGAAGTGCATGGGGTCGGTCCACTTCCAGTTGCCGCCCCAGGTGAAGCCCCAGCGCTCGAAGATGGCGACGACGGTGCGGTCCATCTCGCCGACGGTGCCGCGCTGGTTGCCGGCGGTGTTGAGGTCGACGGCGAGGCCGAAGGCGTGGTTGGAGAGCTGGGTGCTGTTGGCGATGAAGCGCGGGTAGTAGCAGCCGGCGTACTGGGCGGGGTTGATCTTCTTCGCCAGACCCCGGTCGACGACCTCCTGGAGCGCGGCGCGGAGCTGGGGGATCATCACCTTGTTGCAGGTCACCGAGCCGATGATCGGCACCTGGGCGGTGACGATGTGGGAGCTGACCCAGCTCGCGGCGGGGGTGATGGTGCCGTCGCCGTTGGCGCGGTAGGTGTAGTTGCCGACGGCCTCGGCGACGGTGCCGACGACGTGGGCCTTCTGCGGGGCGTTGGGGTCGAGGCCGGCGCGGGCGACGACGTCGAGACGCTGCACGGAGGCGTCGGAGCCGACGATCTTCTGGATCGGCTTGACCACCCGGTTGGGGGCGATGGCGGCGGTGGAGACGATGAGCGCGTTGCCCTTCTCCATGCCCATCTCCTCGCCCCACTTGTGGTTGACGACGGCGGAGGCGAGGCCCGGCGGCTGGGGAGCGTACGCACCGACGTGGACCGTGGTCGCGTCCTTGTTGGAGCCGAGCCGGACGAAGCCGTCCTTGTCGGCCGGGAGCTCGTCCTGGCGCTCGGGGTCGATCGCGACCTCGCCGCCGGCGACGCGCTGCCAGACCTCGTCGGAGTCGGCGCTCTGGAACGGGGCGAAGTTGCGGTAGGTCGAGGGGTCGACGGCCACGACCTTCACCAGCCGTCCCTCGACGCTGACCTGCGCCATCGAGATCTGCTCGACCCCGGAGACGCCCTCGAGCGCGCCGATCTTCTTGACCGACCGGGACGGGAGGGTGTCCTCGGAGACGATCAGCAGGTCGGTGGAGTGGAGCGTGCCCTCGCGCTTGCCGGGCAGGTCGACCGCGTGGGACGGGTCGGCGACGGGGCTCTTCTTCTCGGCCGCCTCGCTGGCGCTCGGGCTGCCGCTCGGCGAGGAGGAGCCCGGCTTCTCGGGCTCCCCGGCGCAGGCCGTCAGGGTCACGACGAGCACGGCGGCGATCGCCGCGGGCGCCCTCCACGAGACCTTGCGCATCCTTCTACCTCCCCGAGGAAGGTTAGGGGAGGGCTGGTGACCGCCCAACTCGCCGGTAGCTCAGGCGAGAACGCGTGACATCAGCCAGGCGATGTCGTCTGCGGTCTGGTCGGGTGTGCCGGTCGGCTGCATGACATGACTGAGCACGACACGCACCATCGTCTCTATCGCGACGTCGGCCTGGCGGTCGCTCAGCCCGTGGTCGAACTTCTCGATGTGCTCGTGGATGATCTCGGTCGCGTAGCCCAGCAGACCCTCGCTCTGGCTGGTCAGGTAGGGCAGCAGCTCGGTGTCGGCGCCGTGGGTCGCCGAGACCACCGCGTGCAGCAGCTTGTTGTCCTGGGCGCGGTCGAGGACGGCGTACGTCGCCCGGCGGATCGCCCGGACGAAGTCGTCCTCCTGGTCGAAGGACGCGCTCACCACCGCGAGGAACTGCTCCAGCTCGCGCAGGATCAGCGACTTCGCCAGCGCGGGCTTGGCGCCGATGTCGTTGTAGACCGTCTGCCGGCTCACCCCGCAGCGTTGCGCGATACGCGACATCGTCACGCTCGCCCACCCGGTCTCGGTGGTCATCTCGGCAGCTGCGTCGAGGATTCGCTGACGGGTGGTTTCAGGTACGCCGGCCCCCATGGCGGCAGAGTCTAGTGGGACCGTCGCGCGACCGCTGAGGCGGATGTGTCATGTGCCACACGTCGCGTCACCAGTTGGAAATAGGATGGGGACATGACGACGACCCTGCCCTTCGGCATCGACTTCGGCGGCACGGGCATCAAGGGGGCCCCGATCGACCTCGCCACCGGCGAGTTCGCCGCCGAGCGCGTACGCGTCCCGACGCCGGAGCGATCCACCCCGGATGCCATCGCCGAGATCTTCGTGGAGCTGCTCGGCCAGTTCCCCGACTACGACGGGAAGGTCGGGGTCACCGTCCCCGGAGTCGTACGCCACGGGGTGGTCCACTCCGCGGCCAACATCGACAAGTCGTGGATCGGCGCCGACGCGGACGCGATCTTCACCGCCGCCACCGGGCGTGACGTGCACGTGGTCAACGACGCCGACGCGGCCGGGCTGGCCGAGGTCCGCTACGGCGCCGCGAAGGGCCGCCGCGGGCTGGTCATCATGACCACCCTCGGCACCGGCATCGGCACCGCGCTCCTCAACGACGGCGTGCTCGTGCCCAACACCGAGCTGGGCCACCTCGAGCTCGACGGCCACGACGCCGAGACCCGCGCCTCCAACATCGCCCGCAAGCGCGAGGACCTCTCCTGGAAGCAGTGGGCCAAGCGGCTGCAGAAGTACTACCGCCACCTGGAGATGCTCTTCTCGCCCGACCTATTCCTCGTCGGCGGAGGGGTCTCGAAGGAATCGGCGGAGTTCCTCCCGCTTCTGGAGCTGGACACCGAGATCATCCCGGCGAAGCTGCTCAACACTGCGGGGGCGGTCGGGGCCGCGCTCTACGCCGAAGAGCTCTCCACCGACTGACGGCGGACCCGGCTGGATCGGCTGGACCGGCTGGACCGGCTGGACCGGTGTAGCCGGGCGCGACGCCCTGGCCGGGGCACGGGACGCTCTGCGCTCGGCCCGCCGACGCCGCGCCGACGGGCTCCAGAACAACCGGAACACCGCGTACGCAGCCACCGCGAGCAGCACCAGCGCGACGAGCCCCGCGACGAACGCCCAACCGGCCCGCTTCTGCACCCCGGCCGCCGTGGCCGCGGCGTCCTGGAGGTGGCCGTCGTCGAGGTCGGCCCGAGCGCTGGCCCCCCCGAGGTCGAGGAGGAGCACCAGCTCACCGAGCTCGGTGACCGGGTTCTGCACGCCCTCGACCGCGGCGGTGGCGGCACCGACCTCGGTGGTGACCTTCGCGGCCCGGGGCAGCGAGGTGGCCAGCGATCGGTACTCGTCGGCGAGGTCGGCGCTCTCGTAGGCCTCGCGGGCGGCCGCGGAGACCGGCACACCGGCCGCCTTCGCCGCCGCCTGCAGCTCGCGGGCGCCGGCGTCGGCGCCCTCGAGCAGCCCGGCGACGGTCGCCGCGTCGTCGAACGCCCACGAGGCCATCGCTCGGCGCAGCCCCTCGGGCGGCAGCCACACCCCGTTGGCACGGTCGGCCGCGGCGTACGTCTTGCGCGCCTGCGCCCGCTGCGAGAGCTCCTTCGCCTCGGCGCGTGGGAGGACCCATCTGCGGAGGCTCTTCTCGGCGGACGCGTCGGGGTCGTGCAGCTGGACGAGGTCGAGGAACCTGCGCCAGTCGGTCACGCCGTGGGGCTCGTCGTCGGGGCGGTCGTAGGCGGTGCGGCCGCGGTAGACGTCGGCGACGACCGCGGTCAGCTCCTCGTCGGAGAGGTCCGAGACCATCGCGGAGACCGCGGCGTAGGCGGCCGGGTAGCCGTAGGCGTCGACCTCGGCGGTGACGTCGCGGCCGACCGCGTCCCAGTCGAGGAGCGCGAAGGCCTCCTTGCTGCCACGCTTCGCCTTGCCGTACTTCTGACCCTCGGCGCCGACCTCCTCGGCGGCCCGCTGCGCCACGACCTCGGTCAGTCCCTCGCTGAGCCAGCGGCCGTTGACGGTGTTGGGGTTGATCCAGGCGTGGGTCATCTCGTGGAAGAGCACGACCGAGTCGAGGTCCTCGGAGACGACGATCTCCTTCGCGTCCTCGTCGAACCACGCGTAGCCGAGCGCCTCGGAGGAGACGTCCTCGCGGACCGCGTCGAGCCCGCCGGGCCACTCGGCGCCGATCGTCTTCTCGAGCACGGGCAGCCCGGCGCGTACCTGCTTCTCGGCGAACTCGAGCCACTCCTCGTCGCCCGGGAAGCTCTGCAGCGAGACCCGGTTGTCGCCGATGGTGATCCTCTGCTCGTCGAAGGCCTTCGGGTCGCGTGCGGACACGCCGCCCTCGATGAAGTCGCCGGACGCCTTCCAGGTCGTGCGGTCACCCTTCGTCGTCTTCTTGAAACCGGGAACGGAGCTGGAGAACTCCATCGACTTCGGCAGCACGATCTCCACGGTGACCGAGTCGTCGTCACCGACACCGAGCACGGGGAAGACGGCGTACCCGTCTCCGATGCGGATGTTGTTCTTCTTCGCCCGGACAGGTGCGCCCGGGAGCTCGTAGGTCCAGGTGATCGTGCGGGACTTGCCGTAGTGGAGGTCGGGGAACGAGACGGAGGCGACCTTGAGGCCGGTGCCCTTGACCTTCTCGGTGCTCACCGCGAGCTTCGAGCCGTTGCTCGTCGCCTTGATCCGCTCGGCCCCGGCCGGGATCGGGATCGCGTGACCGGTCAGGAAGTAATAGGTGGTGGCGGTGCTGGCCTGCTGGTTGGTGACCGTGATGTCGGTCTTCACCCGGACCGTGCGTTTCTTCTCGTCGAGCACGTAGCGGGTGCGTGAGGTCTCCGCGACGCCGTCGTTCGGGGCCGCGGTCGCCGACGGACCGGTCATCACCAGCCCAGCACTCAGCGCCGCCAGCACGAACAGACCCGCTGTCACGCGCCGGAGCCGACCCGCTCCCTGACCGCTCTCCACTCGGGAACCTTAGACCGATGCCCCGCCGGGTACGACGATTTCGCGCGGTTCCGAGACGTACGTCTGAGGCGTCATGCCCAGGGCGTGCCCCACTTGTCGGCGTAGGCGACCTCGGCGAGCGGCCGGCGGACACGCTCACGCTCCTCGCGCTCGGCGTCGCGCGGGTCGACCTGAGCGGGGTCGCCGTGGCGGCCGACCGCGATGCCGGTCATCACCTTCCACCAGTCGGGTACGCCGAAGGCGGCCGCCACGGCATCGTGGTCGAACCCAGCGAACTGGTGGGAGGAGAGGCCCAGCGAGGCGGCCTGGACGGTGAGGTGCGCAGCGGCCTGGCCGAGGTCGTAGTAGGAGTAGCCGGTCCACTTCGGGCCCTTGCCGTCCGGGCCCGGGCCGACCTGGGCGACGGCGACGAAGACGATCGATGCGCGCGGCACCCACCCGGAGTTGCCCCGGGACAGATGGGGCACGAAGGTCTCGTGCCCGGCGGAGCCCCGCGGCAGGACGAGGAACGACCACGGCTGGCTGTTGCCGGCGCTGGGCGCCCACCGAGCGGCCTCGAGGAGCAGCCTGGTCTCGGTCTCGCTGATCTCGTGGTCGGCGTCGAAGACGCTCACCGACCAGCGGTCACGCAGGTGCTCGGTCAGGTCCTCGGCGCCGGGCTGGGGTGCGCGCTTCGCGGCAGTCATGCATCCATTCTGCAATGTCTACCGACTTGGGCGACAAACCGTCTCAACGGCTGTCAGGCGAGGTAGCGGCCGGGCCGGTGGTTGAAGGCCAGGATGATGTTGAGGACGATCGCGCCGACCGCGGAGAGCAGCACGGTCACCGGCGCGACGACGGCGAGCGCGAGCAGCACGACGGCGACGTCGAGCCCCATCTGGACGTACCCGGCGCGGAGGTTGAGCCGCTCCTGCAGGACCAGGGCGAGCACGTTGAACCCGCCCATCGAGGCGCCGTGACGGAAGATCACCAGCAGCCCGAGACCGACGAGCAGGTTGCCGGCCACCACGCCGTAGACGGTGTCGAGGCCCTCCAGCGGGAGCAGGTCGCCGAGGCCGTGGGTCATCGCCGAGACCGCGATGACGCAGCCCAGCGAGCGCACGGTGAACCCGAGACCCTTCTTGGAGAGCGCGAGCCCGAAGAAGGGCAGGTTCACCAGCACGAACAGCACCTCGAACGGGAGCCCGGTCCAGTAGCTCACCAGCAGGCTCAGGCCCGCCGTCCCACCGGTCACGGCGCCGACCGACTGGATCAGGTAGAGACCCAGCGAGGTCACCACGATGCTGGTCACGTAGCCGAGCGCGTCCTCCACCCAGGTGTGGGGGATGCGGATCGACTCGAGGGAGTCTGCATACGGCTCTGACACAGCTCTCATTGTGTGCGTCGTGCCCGGGCCGAGAAGAATTCGGCAGTGCGAGATGTGTGTCACGTTCCCGCTGGTCAGAGGTGCGTTCACCAAGCATGATGTCCCCATGACCCAGCCGCCTCGGGACGATCTGCCGCCACCACCCTCTGCGCCACCCCCGTCGCCGCCGCCTCCCCCGCCGCCGCCTCCGCCGTCTCCGGGTGCATGGACACCACCGCCGCCTCCGACCGACGGCGTGTGGATCCCGCCGCCACCTCCGGGCGCCTATGCCGGCCCGCCGAAGAAGAAGCGGTCGAAGACCGGTCTGTGGGTCGCTCTCGGCGGGCTCGCTGTGCTGGTCCTCATCGCCGGCGCCGGGCTCGGGGCCTTCTTCCTCCTCCGCCCGGGCGGATCGAGCAGCGCCGCCGGCGGCGACACCGCGGAGACGCCGGGCACCCACAGCGACATGGAGGCGGTGACCTCGGAGCCGACCCGGAAGTGGAGCTGGAAGAGCAGCGACGAGATCCGCTGGACGGCCGACGGCCCCGACTTCACGGTCGCGGTGCTCGAGGGCGAGGCGGGGTTCGTCGTGCTCGACGACGACGGCAAGGAGAGGTGGCGCGCCGAGCGTCACAACTACAGCGGTGCCTGGGTCGACGAGGACGCCGAGCGGATCCAGGCGTCCTGGTACGGCCCGATCTCCACCGACGCGAACGGCGAGACCACGAGCGACAGCGGCACCATCGTCTACGACTTCGACGGTGAGATCGTGTTCAAGGACACCGACGACGACCACTTCGTCGAGTCCGTCGAGGAGGACGGCACCTACCTCGTCCACGACAGCGAGGCCAAGACCCTGAAGAAGGTCAGCAGTCCGGACGACAAGGGCGAGTGGACGATCTCCGGCGAGAACATCACGACCACCGACGACTGGATCTACGCCGTCCACGGCGACACGCTCGCCCGCTACTCACGCGAGGACGGCATCCTCGACTGGAAGATCGACATGCCGGCGGGCTGGAAGGGCCCGAAGTTCTGGTACGACATCAAGCTCGACGCCAACGACGACCTCGTCGTGGTCGTCGGCCACGCGACGTACGGCTTCTCCGCCGAGAAGGGCGAGGCCCTGTGGAACGTGCCCGGCGAGGGAGCGGTCACCTCGACCGCCGGCGACCGCATCGCGGTGATCGAGGACGGGCGCTACGACGAGGCGCAGGGCATCACGATGCCGTCCAACGGCCCCTACCCGATCTTCGACGAGACCGGGAAGGTCGGCGAGCTGCCGTTCTCCACGGCCCGACCCTACGGCGCGGTGCAGATGGTCAAGGTCGACGGCAAGGGCGACCAGCTCAACTTCGGGATCGACGAGGGCGCTCTCTACGACGCGGACGGCAAGCTGCTGGAGGACGGCTACGGCCACGCGTACCAGGCGCTCGACGCCGGCGTCTATCTCCTCGACAAGGCCACCCTCTCCTTCCGGACGTGGCACGAGGAGGAGGACGTCTGGACCCTGACGCTCTCCGGCGTCGACTCGATCGGCGACACCATCAACCACCGCGACGTCTCGGTCGGCTTCGGCGACGGCCACCTGGTCGTCAACGACAAGCACAACCTCTGGTTCTACGAGTGACGCCGTCCTGACATGCAGCAGTGGGGCGCACCGGGATTCCCGGTGCGCCCCACTGCTCGGTCAGGTCAGGGTCAGGCAGGCACCCGCGCGAGGGCCGCCACGATCTCGTCGACCTTGGCCTTCGCGTCGCCGAAGAGCATCTGCGAGTTGTCGCGGAAGAAGAGCGGGTTCTGCACACCGGCGTAGCCCGCGGCCATCGACCGCTTGAAGACGACCACGTTCTTGGCCTCCCAGACCCGCAGGACCGGCATGCCTGCGATCGGCGAGCCCGGGTCCTCGGCGGCGGCCGGGTTGACGGTGTCGTTGGCACCGATCACCAGGACGACGTCGGTCTCGGCCAGGTCGTCGTTGATCTCGTCCATCTCCAAGACGATGTCGTAGGGCACCTTCGCCTCGGCGAGCAGCACGTTCATGTGGCCCGGCAGACGCCCGGCGACCGGGTGGATGCCGAAACGTACGTCCACGCCCTTGTCCCGCAGGATGCGGGTGAGCTCGGCGACCGGGTACTGCGCCTGGGCGACGGCCATGCCGTAGCCGGGGGTGATCACCACGGAGGAGGCGCCGGCCAGCAGCTCGGCGGTGTCCTCGGCGTTGATCTCGCGGTGCTCGCCGTAGTCGACGTCACCGGACGGGCCCGCCTCGATACCGAAGCCACCGGCGATGACGGAGATGAACGAGCGGTTCATCGCCTTGCACATGATGTAGGAGAGGTACGCACCGCTCGACCCGACGAGGGCACCGGTGACGATCAGCAGGTCGTTGCTGAGCAGGAAGCCGGAGGCGGCAGCGGCCCAGCCGGAGTAGCTGTTGAGCATGGAGACGACGACCGGCATGTCACCGCCACCGATGGAGGCGACCAGGTGCCAGCCGAGCGCCAGCGCCACGACGGTGACGGCGATCAGCAGCGGGAGCGTCGGGTTGATGATGTAGACGACGGTCAGGACCGCGAAGACGACCAGTGCTCCGATGTTGATCAGGTTCTTGCCCGGCAGCATCAGCGGCGCCGACTTGATCCGCGCGGAGAGCTTGAGGAACGCGACGATCGACCCGGTGAAGGTGACCGCACCGATGAAGACGCCGATGAAGACCTCGGCGGAGTGGATGGCGCCGCCGTGAATGTGACCTGCCGCCGCCTCGAGGTGACCGTTCCAGCCGATCAGCACGGCGGCGAGACCCACGAAGGAGTGCAGCAGCGCGATCAGCTCGGGCATGCCGGTCATCTCGACGACCTTGGCACGCCACAGACCGACGACCGCGCCGATGGCGACCGCGACGACGAGGACGAGCACGGCGGTGGTGGTGCCGGCGTCGGCGACCTGGATGACGGTCGCGACCAGGGCGAGCGCCATACCGGCGACACCGTAGAGCCAGCCCTGGGAGGCGGTCTCGTGCTTGGACAGACCTGCCAGCGACAGGATGAAGAGGAGGGCGGCGACGAGGTAGGCCGCGCCGGCGATCGAGAAGATATCCATGATCAGGCCTTCCGGAACATCGAGAGCATGCGGCGGGTCACGGCGAAGCCACCGAAGATGTTGATGCTCGCCAGGAGCGTGGCGATGCCCGCGAGCACGAGGACGACGTTGTCGGCGACGGTGAGCTGGAGCAGCGCACCGACCACGACGATGCCGGAGATCGCGTTGGTCACCGACATCAGCGGGGTGTGCAGCGCGTGGTGGACGTGGCCGATGACGTAGAAGCCGATCACCACCGAGAGCGTGAGCACCGTGAAGTGGCGGGTGATCTCGGCCGGCGCCACCGCGTTGAGCAGGAAGAGCGCCAGGGCGCCGGTGCCGACGAGCGCAAGCTTCGCACCGGAGGAGAGGGGCTTCTTCGTCTCGGTGGTCGAGCCCGTCGAGACCTCGGCGGGCGCCGCAGCAGGAGCCGCGGACACCTGCACCGGCGGAGGCGGCCAGAGCACGCCGCCGTCGTGGACGACGGTCAGGCCGCGCTGGACCTGGTCCTCGAGGTCGAGGGCGAGCACGCCGTCCTTCTCGGGCGTGACCAGCTTCATCAGGTTGACCAGGTTGGTGCCGTAGAGCTGGCTCGACTGGGCCGGAAGGCGCGCGGGCAGGTCGGTGTAGCCGATGATGGTGACGCCGTTCGGCGTGGTGACGACCTCGTCCTTGACGGTGCCCTCGACGTTGCCGCCCATCGCGGCCGCCATGTCGACGATGACCGAGCCGGGCTTCATGGAGGCGACGTCCGCGGCGGTGATCAGCTTCGGCGCGGGTCGGCCGGGGATCAGCGCGGTGGTGACGATGATGTCGACGTCCTGCGCCTGCTCGGAGTAGATCTCCGCGGCACGCTGGTCGTAGGCCTCCGAGGTCGCCTTGGCGTAGCCGTCGGTCGACTTCTCGACCTCGACCTCGACCTTCAGGTATTCACCGCCGAGCGACTTCACCTGGTCGGCGACCTCGGGCCGCGGGTCGGTGGCGCGGACGATCGCGCCGAGCGAGGAGGCCGCACCGATGGCGGCCAGACCGGCCACACCGGCACCGGCCACGAGCACCTTCGCCGGAGGCACCTTGCCCGCGGCGGTCACCTGGCCGGTGAAGAAGCGGCCGAAGTGGTGGGCGGCCTCGACGACCGCGCGGTAGCCGGCGATGTTGGCCTGGCTGGAGAGGATGTCCATCGACTGCGCCCGCGAGATACGCGGCACCGCGTCCATCGCGAAGGCGTCGACCTTGCGGGCGGCCAGCGCATCGAGGAGCTCACCGCTCTGCGCCGGCGCCAGCGGGGCGACCAGCGTGGCGCCGCTCTTCAACAGCTCGACCTCACCGATGGAGGGGGCGTTGACCCGGAAGACCAGGTCGGCACCCCACGCCTCGGCCGCGGTGCCGATACGGGCACCGGCCTCGGCGTACGCCTCGTCGGTGAAGCTGGACGCCTCCCCGGCGCCACCCTCGATGACGACGTCATAGCCCAGGCCGGTCAGCTGTTTGACCGTCGCGGGCGTTGCCGCCACCCGTGTCTCCCCAGGCTTCGTCTCTCGGGTCACTCCGATGAGCATCCTCGGCTCCTTCGTCAGTTACGCGGTCTCTTCAGTTTCCAGCATGGCGGGGTTCCGGTCAGCCGATCTGCGTGTGACCGATGGATGACCGGGCCGAGCCGGAACCCCACCGTGCTGGTTACCGGCCGGTAACGGTAGGGCAGATCAGCCAGTGGACACCAGGGTTGTCCACTTGTATCGGTCCAAGACCTGTGGTCTTCCTCACGGACTCACAACCACCCCGAGTGGTCACTTGTCGCCCGCGAATGGTCGATCTTCGACGCCGAGAAGTCAGCGGAGTGACCTCTCGGCGTCAAAGATCGACCTCTCGGCGTCGAGAATCGACGTCTCGGCTCACTTCTCGCTGTCGAGCTGATCCATGAACTGGCCGGGGTAGCGGTCGCCACGGGCGGCGCCGACCGGGACGGCGGCGTCGATGCGGGCCAGGTCGGCGTCGGTGAGGCTCACCTCGTTGGCGCCGACCATCGACTCGATCTGGCTCACCTTCCGCGAGCCGATGACGGGGACGAGGTGCTCGCCGCGGGCTGCGACCCAGGCGATCGCGAGCTGCGCGAGCGTGACGCCCTTCGCGGCGGCGATCTCCTCCAGGGTGGCGACCAGCGCGCGGTTGTGGTCGAGGTTCTCGCCCTGGAAGCGCGGCATCCGGCCAAGCGATCCGGCCACGGCACCGCTGCCGCCGATCAGGCCGCGACCGAGCACGCTGTACGCGGTGATGCCGATGCCCAGCTCACGGCACGTGTCGAGGATGCCGTTGGTCTCGATCCCTCGGCTGAGCAGGGAGTACTCGATCTGCAGGTCGCTGATCGGGGCGACGGCGGCAGCCCGCCGGATGGTCTCTGCGCTGACCTCGCTCAGGCCGATGTGGCGTACGAAGCCGGCCTCGACCATCTCCTGGATCGCGCCGACGGTCTCCTCGATGGGCACCTGCGGGTCGAGCCGGGCGGGCCGGTAGATGTCGACGTGGTCGGTGCCGAGCCGCTGCAGGGAGTAGGTGAGGGAGGACCTGACCGCCTCGGGGCGGCCGTCGAAGCCGGCCATCATCCCGGTCGGGGCGAGGAGCGCGCCGAACTTCACCGAGAGCACCACGTCGTCGCGGCTGCGCTCGCGCAGCGCCCGGGCGATCAGCATCTCGTTGTGGCCGGCGCCGTAGAAGTCACCGGTGTCGATGAGCGTGCCGCCGGCGTCGAGGTAGGCGTGGATGACGCGTACGCCGTCCTCCTCCGCGACGCGCCCGTAGGCGCCGGACAGGCTCATCCCGCCGAGGGCGGGGGAGGTGACAGTGGGTCCGTTCTTGCCGAGCTGTCGGCTGTTGAATGTCGTCATGCCATCCAGCGTGCTCCCGTCCCGAGCGCCGCGGGAGGCACGGCACATCCAGGGAGAGGTCGTCCCTGGATAATTGGCCACGACGGGCGGAGGATGAGAAGCGTGACCGATCGCCGTGAGCTCGCCGACTTCCTCCGTCGCCGCCGCGAGATGCTGAGGCCGGCCGATGTCGGTCTCCCGGAGGGGTTGCGGCGGCGTACCCCGGGGCTCCGCCGGGAGGAGGTCGCCTCGCTCGCCGGGGTCTCGACCGACCACTACACCCGGCTGGAGCAGGCGCGCGGGTCGGCGCCGTCGGAGTCGGTGCTCTCCGCGATCGCGCGGGCGCTCCAGTGCGACCTCGACGAGCGCGACCACCTCTTCTACCTCGCCGGGATGACGCCACCTGCGCGCCAGGCCGGCCACTACGTACGTCCCGGCCTCACCGCGCTCGCCCGGCGGCTGACCGACATCCCGGTCCTGATCTGCACCGACATCGGTGACATCGCCTAGCTCAACCCGCTCGCCTCCGTCCTGCTGGAGATGCCGGAGGGCTCGGCCCGCAACGTGCTCCGGCGCTGGTTCACCGAGCCCGAGTTCCGCACGACGCCGCGGGAGGACTGGGACCGGATGTCGGCCAGCCACGTGGCGGACCTGCGGGCGACGTACGCCCGACGGTCCGGCGACCCGGACGTCACCACCCTCGTCCACGACCTCCTCGAGACCAGCGAGGAGTTCCGACGGCTCTGGGAGCGCCACGAGGTCGGCGTCCGCCGGGCCGACGTGAAGACGTTCGTCCATCCGGAGGTGGGCCCGGTCTCGGTCCGCTGCGAGGTCCTGCTCACCGAGGCGGCCGACGTGAAGCTCCTCGCCTACTTTCCGCTGGAGGGAACCGACTCGGCCGAGAAGCTCGAGCTCCTGCGCGTCATCGGGACCCAGCGGCTCGAGCGATCTCGGGGCTGACGTCGCCGGCTGACGTCTCCGGTCGGGGGGCTCGACAAGCTCGACCACCGGTGTGCGACACGCCGTACGTGGCAGAGATCACGCCGGCGACCACGCCCAGAACAAGAACACGTTCTAGAATTGAGCGTGAAACCCACGTGGACCTGCATAACCACCTGGTGGAACGGATTCGGAGGGTTACACGACCCCCTTTAGGCTTGCCTTAGTACATCCACGGAAGGTTGAACTCCCTTATGCGTGACATCCGCGTTGCGATCGTCGGTGCCGGCCCGGCCGGTATCTATGCTGCCGACATCCTCACCAAGGAGCACCCTGGCGCGCGCGTCGACGTCATCGAGCGTCTGCCTGCGCCCTATGGCCTGGTCCGCTACGGGGTGGCTCCCGACCACCCGCGGATCAAGGAGATCATCAAGGCGCTCAAGCGAGTGCTGAACCAGGATGCCATCCGGTTCATCGGCAACGTCGACTTCGGCACCGACCTCAAGCTCGACGACCTGCACCGCTTCTACGACGCCGTCATCTTCGCCACCGGCGCGATGGCCGACCGCGAGCTCAACATCCCGGGGATCGACCTGCCGCAGTCCTACGGCGCGGCCGACTTCGTCAGCTGGTACGCCGGACACCCCGACGTCTCCCGCGACTGGCCCCTCGAGGCCGAGGAGGTCGCCGTCCTCGGCGCCGGTAACGTCGCCCTCGATGTGGCGCGCATGCTGGCCAAGCCGGCCGACGAGCAGCTGACCACCGAGGTCTCCGACAACGTCTACCAGGGCCTGAAGAAGAACCCGGCCAAGACGATCCACGTCTTCGCCCGCCGCGGCCCGGCGCACATCAAGTTCAGCCCGATGGAGCTCCGCGAGCTCTCCCACTCGCCGTCGGTCGAGGTCGTCGTCGAGGAGGAGGGCTTCGAGATCGACGAGGCCGGCGAGAAGGCGATCCAGAGCCACAAGGCGACCAAGCTGGTCGCCGACATCCTCCTGAAGTACATGGAGGCGCCCGCGGGCGAGAAGCCCCACAAGATCGTCATCCACATGATGCAGAACCCCGTCGAGGTCGTCGGCGAGGACGGCCGCGTGGTCGCGCTGCGCAGCGAGAAGACCGAATACAACGGCGACGGCACCGTCTCCGGCACCGGCGTGTTCACCGACACCCCGGTCCAGGCGGTCTACCGCGCCGTCGGCTACCTCTCCGAGGCGCTCCCCGACGTGCCCTTCGACGGCGAGAACGGCGTCATCCCCAACGCCGGTGGCCGGGTCCTCGGCCTCAACGGCGAACACCTCGACGGCACCTACGTCACCGGGTGGATCAAGCGCGGACCGGTCGGCCTCATCGGCCACACCAAGTCCGACGCCAAGGAGACCATCGACAACCTCCTCCAGGACATCGACAAGCTCCAGCCGGCCGAGCACGGCTCGCCGGCCGCTGTCCTCGAGCACCTGTCCGGCAAGGGCGTCGAGTTCACCACCATCGAAGGCTGGGAGAAGCTCGACAACCACGAGCGCTCCCTCGGCGAGGCCCAGGGCCGCGAGCGGATCAAGGTCGTCCCCCGCGACGAGATGATCCAGATCTCCAACAACTGAGGCAGACGTACGCAGCGGGGCCGGTCATCCACACGGATGACCGGCCCCGCTCCGTTGTGGGGTCATGCCTCAGCAGAGAAGGGGTTGTAGACGTCGACCCCCGTCGACGCGAACAACCCACACTCCCCGTCAACTCACGGTTGACGCCCGGTCATCGTCAACCTAAGGTTGACGCATGGGCACCCCGAGATCCGCAGCAGCACACCATCAGCGGCAGATGGCCGAGTCGTTCGGCTCTGACGCCGACCGCTACGACCGCGCGCGGATGGACTATCCCGACGAGCTGATCGCTCGGGTCCTGGAGCTCGCCCCCGGTCCCGAGGTGCTCGATGTCGGGTGCGGGACCGGCATCGAGGCCAGGCAGCTCCAGGTGACCGGCGCCAACGTCCTCGGCGTCGAACCGGACGCGCGGATGGCGGCGTACGCACGCTCGCGAGGGCTCGTCGTCGAGGAGTCGCGGTTCGAGGACTGGGATGCCGCAGGGCGTACGTTCGACGCCGTCGTCGCCGCGCAGGCGTGGCACTGGGTCGACCCGGTGGCCGGCGCCGCGAAGGTGCGAGACGTGCTGCGTCCCGGCGGCCTGTTCGCAGCCTTCTGGAACGTCTATGACCCGCCCGCGCCGGTCGGCGACGCGCTCCTCGACGGTCTGAGCCAGGTCGCGCCCGACCTCCCCCTGGACCGCGAAGCGATGAAGCAGGCAGACAAGACGTACGAAGAGGGCGCCCGACAGGTCGGCGAGCGCTTCGTCGAGCTCGGCGGGTTCACCGAGCCGGAGCCCTGGCGGTTCTCCTGGTCGCGCGAGGTCACCCGCGAGGAGTGGCTCGACTTCGTGCCGACGCAGGGCTTCCTCACCCGTCTCTCCGCCGAACAGCGCGCACCGGTGCTGGAGCTGGTCGGCGCTGCCATCGATGCCCTCGGCCCCGGTGGCAGCTTCACCTTGAACACCGTCACGGTGGGCATCGCGGTCCCGCTGCAGCAAGAGCCATGACCCAGATCGTCCGAACACCTAGGAGAACAACATGACCGACACCCCAGACCCCGCCCTCAAGGCCGTACGCCTCGACACCCTCATCGACTCGATCAAGAAAGCCCGACCCGAACCCCTGGACCAGCTGGCCGACGCGATGGTCGTCGGCGAGCACCTGGGCGAGGTGGCCGACCACCTGATCGGCCATTTCGTCGACCAGGCCCGCCGCTCCGGCGCCTCCTGGACCGAGATCGGCACCCGGATGGGGGTGACGAAGCAGGCGGCGCAGAAGAAGTTCGTGCCCAAGGCGGGTGACCAGGCCCTCGACCCGAATGCCGGGTTCGCGAAGTTCACCCCGCGAGCCCGCACCGTGGTGGTCCAGGCCCAGGCGGAGGCCCGGAAGGCCGCCAACGCCGAGACCGGCGTACCCCATCTCGTCCTCGGTCTCCTCTCCGAGTCGGAGGGCGTGGCCGGCCACGCGATCACGGCGCAGGGCGTGACCATCGAGGCGGTACGCGAGGTGGCGACCGCTGCCGTGCCCGAGCCCTACGGTGAGGTCGGCGAGATGATCCCGTTCTCCGCCGACGCACGCAAGGTGCTCGAGCTGACCTTCCGCGAGGCGCTGCGTCTCGAGCACTCCTACGTCGGCACCGAGCACATCCTCCTCGCGCTCCTCGAGCACGAGGCCGGCTCCGGCATCCTGCACGACGCCGGGATCGAGAAGGAGCCGACCGAGCAGAGCATCGTCGAGATCCTCAGCTCTCTGACGCTCGGCTGAGCCTGGCGAGACGTCTCGCTACCTGATTCGAGGGACCTCCAGCGCCAGCCCCCCGCTGGCGCTGGAGCCCTGCTTACCTTTCGAGGATGTACCGGATCATCGCCCGCCTCGCCCTCGGCATCGTCCTGGCTGCCGCGGTGCTCGTCGTCCCAGCCACGGTCACGACGCCGTCGGCAGAGGCTCGCTGCCGCCCGGCGCTCAAGTCGTTCTCGCCCGCCAGGTCGACCGTGACCGGCGGCTCCTCGACGACCGCCACCGTCCGGCTCAGCTGTCGGACCCCGAAGCGGACGAAGGTGCGGCTGTGGGCCAGCACGGGCATCCGCGTCCCGGCGTACGTCTACGTCGCCCGCGGCCGGAGCACGGCCAAGGTCACCGTCCGGACCTCCGCGACGACGGTGCGCAGCACCGGCCGCCTCAAGGCCGTCCGCGGTCGGGTGGTGCGCCGGTCGACGCTCGTCCGCGCGGTCACCCCGTGCTACCCGACGCCGGTGCCGAAGGCGCTGTCGCTACCCGCCTATGTGCATGCCGGGCAGACCGCCACCGGCACGGTCACGCTCGACTGCGTCGCCAAGAGTTCGCTGGCCGTGACGCTCACCTCGAGCTCGTCATGGGTCAAGGTGCCGACCTCGGTCACCGTCACGAAGGGCCACCGGTCCGCCACGTTCAAGGCAGTGACGAAGGGCCCGACGACCGGCACGCTGCCGACGTTCAACGTGACCGTCAAGGCGATCCGTAACAAGAAGAGCGTCGCCCGGTCGATGCAGGTCAGACCGGAGATCCGCGCGTTCCGAGCGGGTGACCGCTACACCGTGAACGAGCCGCTGATGACGCCTGAGGGCAGCGAGGGCTGGGTGAAGGGCACGCTGCGGATCACCCTGGACCACCCGGCGCCGCCAGGTGGGCTCGACGTGAACAACTCCCACATGTCCGCCGGCGCGACCTGGATCGAGGCGGAGGTCTTCCTCATCGAGTACCCGTCCGACTCCCGCGTGACCGACCGCCTCACCATCACCGATTCCAGCGGCACGGTCCTTCTCCGGGAGGAGTTCACCTATGTGGTGCACCGGGCTCCGTAGCGACGCACGGAGGGGACGACCCGGCCGGGCGCTCCGCGGCGTCGACGCTAGACGCCGCTCGGCGCGAGGACGATGTCGAATCGCACCGTCGACCACGTGCCCTCGATGACTCGGCCGTCCGGTGTCGGCGTACCGGCGGGCTGCTGCTCGAACCTCTTGATCAGCGACTCCTTGACCCCGAAGACGGTGTCCTCCCAGCCGATCGGGTCGCCCTCGGGGAAGATGTGGGTCACCAGCGTGCGGCACCCCTCGTGGGTGACCATGAAGTGCAGGTGCGAGGCCCGCAGCGGTGAGCGTCCGACCGCGGTGAGCATCTTGCCGACGGGACCGTCGTCGGGGATCGGGTACGGCGTGGGCGTCAGCCCCCAGAACCGGTAGCCGCCCTCGGCGTCGGTGAACAGGTGCGCCCGGGCCGCCCGGGAACCGGCATCGCGCTGGACGTCGTAGAGGCCGTCCTCGTCGGCCTCCCAGACCTCGATCCTGGCCCCGGCCAGCGGCTTCCCGTCGGTGCCGGTGACCGTCCCGGTGACCCAGCACGGCTCGCCGGGGGCCCCGAAGGCCATGTCGCCGCCCAGCTCGATCGCCGGGGAGTCCTCCACGAAGAACGGCCCGAAGACGGTGGCCTCGGTCGCGTCCGCGTACGCCTCGTTGTTGATGTTGATCGTCTGCATCGAGGCGCCGAGGGTGTCGGAGAGGAGGATGAACTCCTGGCGTACGTCATCGGTAATGTGGCCGGCCTCGGTCAGGAACCGGATGGCCGCGCTCCACTCGTCCTCAGTCAGGCGGACGTCACGGATGAAGGCGTGCAGGTGACGCGTCAGCGACACCATGACCTCCTTCAGGCGCGGGTCCTCACAAGCGTCGAAGGAGGCGACGACGGTCTCGACGAGCTTCTCCTCGACCTCCTGCTGCTGGGGCGAGATCTCGGTTGTCATCAGTTCTCCTCTCCCGCCCACGCGGCGGTGAGCAACGCGGTCAGGTTCTCCTCCGTGACCGGGGTGGGGTTGTTGTCGGGGATCGCGGCCAGGATCGGGGCGACCGCGGCGGCGATGCCGTCCTCGGGCATGCCGTAGTCCTTGAGCGCCTTCGGCGCCGAGAGTCGGGTACGCAGCCGAGCCAGCCCCTCCACGGCGCTCGCCGCCCCGAAGGCCGCCGCCATCCGGGTCTCCGCCTCGGGCGCGGACGGCGCGTTGAAGGCGAGCACGTGCGGGAGCACGACCGCGTGGGTCTGGGCGTGCGGCAGGTCGAACATGCCGCCGAGCACGTGGCAGATCTTGTGGTGCATCCCGGAGCCGGCCGAGGCGAATGCCACCGCGGCCAGGTAGGCGCCGTAGAGCGTCTGCTCGACCCCGTCGACGCTCGCGGAGTCGTCGGCGACGAGCGGGAGACCGGCTGCGAGGCCACGGATCCCCTCGGCCGCGTTGACCTGGTCGATGGGGTCCACCCGCGGGCCCCACATCGAGTCGACGCAGTGGGCGAGCGCGTTGAGCCCGCTGGCGACGCTCATCTCACCGGGCAGGCTGGTCAGCAGCGTCGCGTCGTAGACGACCGAGCGCGGCAGCACCCCGCGGTCGACACCGGTGCGCTTCGTACCGTCCGAGGTCAGCCCCCACACGTCGGTCGCCTCCGACCCGGCGTAGGTCGTCGGGACGGCCACGATCGGCAGCCCGGTGGTGAGTGCGACGGCCTTGGCGAGCCCGGTGGTCGAGCCGCCGCCGACGCAGACCAGAGCGTCGGCGCCGGCCTCGGCCGCTCGCTCACGAGCCCGCTCCGCGACCGCGACCGGCACGTGCATCACCACCTCGTCGTGGTGCAGCACGACCGGCACGTCGGCCGTCACCCGAGCGGCGATCTCGGCCTCGCGCTCGCCGGCGATGACCATCACCCGCTGCGCGCCGAGCGTCTTGACCTCGGCCGCCACCGCAGCGGCCGCCTCGCCGGTGGCGAAGCGGACCCGCTGCGGCAGCGACTCGTGCGTGAACTTCATAGTTCCCCCCGTCGTCCCGAGCGGTTCAGGCCTTGCCGAGCAGCGTCGCGAGCGCCTCGTCGAGGGCCGCGCCGGGGTCCTCGGGCAGGGACATGGCGCGCCAGGCGATGTGCTTGTCGGGACGCACCAGGATGGCGCCCGACTCCTCGACCTCGCGGAGCTTGGCCCAGTCGAAGTAGAGGTCGGTGACCGGACGGCCGGGGCCGATGACGACGGTCTCGAGCGGGATGCCGAAGCGCGCCTTGGCAGCGGCCGCGGCGTCCTCCCACGCCTCACCGGCGACACCGGTGATCAGCGTCCACCGGGTGTAGGGCGCGAGGTCGAGCATGGCGTGCTTCTCCACGTTGTCGCCGACCCAGGCGTGCGGCAGGTGAGCGCCGGGAGAGGTCGACATCCGGTGGTAGAGGTCCTCGTCCTCGGTCGGGGCCGGGCGGGTGCCGTCGGAGATGACCGCGTTGGACTCGTAGAACTGGCCGAGCTCGACGCCGTGGGCGTTGAACTCGTAGTTCTTGCGCTCCATCGCGGTGACCAGCGCGGCCCGCTTGGCGGCGCCCTCGGGGGTGTTGGCCTTGCGCTCCTCGATGGCCTTGGCCATCTCCTCGCCCTCCAGGCCGACGACGCCGAGCGCCTCGAAGAGCTCGCCGAACTCGCGTGCCGACTGGTTGGCGCGGGTCACGATGCGCTTGGCGATCGGGACGCGCTCGGTCGAGTAGGACTCCAGCATCGACGGTGAGGCATAGCCCTGCACGACCGCAGCGAGCTTCCAGGCGAGGTTGTAGGAGTCCTGGATCGAGGTGTTGGAGCCGAGACCGTTCGACGGTGGGTGGCGGTGGAGAGCGTCACCGGCGCAGAAGACGCGGCCCTTCTGGGCGTGGGTCGCGTACATCTCGTTGACGCCCCACAGCGTGTAGCCGGTGACCTCCGGCTCCAGGTCGGGCATCCCGAGGAGGTCGCGGATGACCTTGACCGCGTAGTCCTCGGTCAGCTCGGGGGGCGGCTGGTTGATGTCGTAGCCCCACACGATCAGCCACTCGTCCCACGGGCGGACCATCCGGACCAGACCGGTGCCGATGCCGCCGACGTTCGAGCCCGGCTGGATGACCCAGTAGAGGACCGAGGGACGGTGATCGACGAGCTCGGACAGGTCCGCCTTGAAGGTGATGTTCATCGACCCGGCGATGTCCATCGCACCCTCCATCGGGAGGTCGATGTCGGCGCCGACCTGGGTGCGGGCGCCGTCGGCGCCGATGAGGAACTTGGAACGGATCTTGTACTCGTGGCCAGTCAGCCGGTCGCGGGCGATCGTGGTGACGCCCTCGTCGTCCTGGGTGTGGCTGAGGTATTCGGTGGAGAACCGCGTCTGGGTGCCGCGCTCGGTGGCGTTGCGGACCAGGATCGGCTCCAAGTAGGTCTGCGGGATGTCGACGGTCAGGCACGGCGAGGCGAGCTGGTAGTCGGCCTCGCGGTCGGGGCGGGTGCCCCAGGTGCGGATCCGGCCGATCTCCTCGCCGGCGATGCTCGTGCAGAAGACGGTGTCGCCGACCAGCTCGTGGGGCGTCGCGTCGGCGAGCACCTGCTCCTCGATGCCGAGGTCGCGGAAGATCTCCATCGCGCGCTGGTTGGTGATGTGCGCCCGCGGCGTGTTCGCGGTCCAGCGGTACTTCGTGATCATGATGTTGTCGACACCGAGCTCGCTGAGGAAGAGCGCGGCGGACGCGCCGGCCGGCCCGGAGCCCACGACGAGGACGTCGGTGGTCACCACGTCCTCGGTCTCGGGGACCTCGGTCTCCTGCTGGCCGTCGTCGAAGACTGGCATGTGTCTGCTCACCTTTCCGAGACCGCGGTGGGGTGAGTGATCGCAGTCTCAGAGAAGGTCATACCGCCCCGCTCGGACGCCTTCAAAGGTGGGGTCGCGGGTTGGCGGAAATGCGTACGCGTCTAGCGCCCGAGCCACTCCGTGACGGCCGCGACGGTCGATGCCGGCTTCCGGGCCCACTTGAAGTGGTCGATGCCGGGCTCGTCGAGATGTACGCGCCGGACCTCGAGCCCCGGCATCCGCCGGTGGATCTCGTCGACGGTCGAGCTGGGCGCCATCCAGTCGCCCTCGATGGAAATCATCAGCGCCGGCTTCGCGAGCGCGCGCATGTCCTCGGTGACGTCGCGGGCCGGACGGCCCAGCCGGAGGCGGCCGGTGCGGGCGTACCTGGACCATTCCTTCATCAGGGTGCGGGCCTCGCGGCCGGCGAAGCGGAGCTGCTTTCCGGGGAAGTGGCCGACGACCCGGCCGACCAGGCCCATCGCCTGGCTGGCGACCAGGAAGCCTGGGCCGTAGTTGCGCCAGTAGGGCGTCTGCGAGGCGACGTAGACCAGACCGGCGACCTGGTCCGGGTGGAGCGCGGCGTAGGCGCTGGCGGTCTGGCCGCCGAGACTGTGCCCGAGGACGTACGCCGCACCGGCCGAGGCCGGGACCAGCTCGCCGAGGCGCTCGACGGCGGCGGCCATGTCGTCGACCAGGTCGGCGTAGCCGAAGTCGTAGGACCAGCCCGGGACCCGACCGCCATGCTCCTCGTGGCCGCGCTGCTCCATCAGGCCGACGTTGAGACCGGCCGCGGCGAGAGCTGCGACGAGCTTGCCGTAGTAGCCGGCCGGCATGCCCATCGCGGGCACGACCAGCAGCGTCGGGGCCTCGGGATCGGCCGCCCGGGCCACCCTGAGCGTGAAGCTGGTGCCTTCGGCACGCTCGATCGAGTGGGTCTCAGAGGTCTCGGCGTGGAGGAGCGGGTCGGTCACAAGCATAATGTTACCCGTCAGTAGCAGCATACGCTGTGCCCGCGGCTGCCGTGGACCGGAGGAGGAGGGGTGCCAGTGCTACCGCCGATTCCGCCGGACTGGGACCGGATGGCCCGGCCACCTGGGGAAACGCTGTGGATGGCGATCGAGCAGCACGGCCTCGACAGCGACCGGTTCCGGGGGACGCTGGCCCACACGACCGAGCCGCTCGCTCCCGAGATCGGGCTGCGCGAGTGGGTCCACCAGACCGAGAACCTGGTCAGCAGGACGCTGCGCGAC
Organism: Nocardioides luteus; assembly: GCF_014648595.1. GTDB lineage: Bacteria > Actinomycetota > Actinomycetes > Propionibacteriales > Nocardioidaceae > Nocardioides > Nocardioides luteus. The sequence continues at coordinate 229,694 of NZ_BMRK01000002.1, forward strand.
TATCTGCTCATCGACCTCGAGCGCCTGGGCGTCGCTGGGCTGCCCGGCGGCCGACGGCTCGCCCACCACACCGGGCCGGACGACGAGGCGCTGGTGCTGGAGCAGTGGTTCGTGATCGTCGAGCACGCGCACGGATCGGTCGGTCACACGCTGACCGCGACGCTGGCCACCGACCGCTACGACGCGGTGGCCGATGTCGTCGCCGCTGCCGCGCAGCAGTGGCAGCCGGCCGCGCTGAAGTCGGCGACGGATGCGGCGGTGAGCACCGATGCAGGTTGAGTTCCGCCCCGTCGACGGCGCCGCCCCGCTGCGGCTCGACTACGAGGTCTTCAACCACCTCCTCCGTCGAGACGCCGATCCGGCGGCGATCAGATCGGTCGTCGGCACGGTCCCCGCGGGCTTCGCGGACCTGGTCGACGCCCTGCGTGACGCCGATCTGACGGTGCTGGTCGACATCGCGACCGCACCGACCCGGCGCCGCCACCGGTTCGCCTACGGAGCCGCCTCCGGAGCGGCGCTGATCGCGGTGAGCGACAACATGCTGCGCCTGGTGCCCGCCTCGCGGGCCTTCGCCGCCTCGGGCCTCGCCCAGGCGGTCAGTCTGCGGCCCTTCCCGGACGCGGCCAGAGGCCCCTCGATGCCGGTCGACGGCCAGACCCTCACCGACGTCATCGCCCAGGACCGGACCCGCCGCTCGGACGCCCTGGAGCGGCTGCGCTCGGAGCTGGCCTGGCGCATCCGCGCTGCCGGGGACCACGAGCTCGACATCACCGCCGTCGTACGCCGCGACGTGCTGCTCACCTCCGGCGGCGGCGGTGCGGCGCTCGCGCCGACGAGCAGCAGCGCCGTGTTCCGGCAGCTGACCCGGCTCACCAGCCGACCTGGCGTAGCGCAGAGCCTCAGCGACGCGGCTCGTTCTCCGGCCTGATGCCGTCGGCACGGTCCCTGAGAAGCTCCGGGATGGCGGCGACCATCCCCGGGCGCTCCTCGTCGCGCGCCATCGCCAGGCCGTTGAGGATCACGTAGATCCCGTAGGGGTCGTCGAGGGAGGTCGAGGGCACGTCGAGATCGGGGCCTGCCGGCCGCCTGCCGAAGAGGATCCCTCGCTTCGTGTGCTCGTAGGACGCCGCTCCGTCGCGGCCGCGGACCCGGACGACCGGCGTCTGCGCGTTGAGGTCGGCCTGACTCACGTCGAGCACGTCGGCCCAGGCGATCTGGACGTCCTGCGCAGCCCCGCGCATCGCGACCCGGTGCGCGTCGATCTGCAGGCACGGTCGCCGGGCCACCCCCGTGAGAAGGTCGGGGACGGGGAGCAGCAGCACGAGCGCCAGGACGCCGAGGATCCAGCCGCTCGGACCGCCGACCGCGACGGCACCGACGAGCAGCAGGACGCCGAGCACCACCAGCATCGTCAGTGTCACGACCTGCAGCCGCCGCGTGAGCGAGAGTGTGACCGCGCCCTCGACGGCGGAGACGTACGCCTCCGGCCGCCGGGACCGAGGGAACCAGACGACCGCGCTGCCGGCGGCGACGACCAGGACGGCGAAGCCGAACAGGGCCATCCCCATCCGGTCTCCGCCGGACTGCGTCAGGGACGACGCCATCACCGCCAGCCCGACGAGCGCCAGGACCGCGACGCACAACGCTTTGAGAACGCGCACGAACAACCTCTCAGAAGATTCCGTCGATGAGATCGCCGCCCGCGTCCCACAGTCCACCGGCGGTGTTGGTCAGATCGTCCCAGCCGTCGCCGATCGCCTCGCCGACGTCGCCGATGCTGTCGACGCCTTTCTCGACCATCGAGTCGATGGCGCCCGAGGTCACGATGCCCACGCCGGTGCCGACGATGACACCGGCGACCGCACCCACCGCTGTCCCGAGGCCGGGCACAGCGCTGCCGCCGAGGGCGCCGACCGCGGCTCCTGCTCCGGCCGCGGCGGCGATGCTCGCGCCGATGCCGGCCGCGGTGCCGCCGGCGTTGGAGACCACGGCCTGCGTCGGTGACTCGCCGTCCTCGATGTCCGACTTGATGCCGTAGCCGAGCGCCAGCGCGCCGATGATGCCGCCGCCGATCTTCACTCCCGTGGGGAGCTTCGGGGAGGTGCTCTTGGCCTCCATGTCGTCGAGGTGCTGGAGGGCCTTCGCCTTGTCGTCGAGGTACTTGTAGAACGTGCCCTTGTCGCCGGCGAGGCGTCCGTCCTTGACCAGCTCGTCGAGGTGCTGGGCCGCCCGGCCAGCGGTCTCCCGGGCGGTCTTGGCCGCGTCGGCGTACCAGACCGCCATCCGCGCTGCGATCGCTCCGCCGCCACCGTCGACGATCAGGTTGCCGGTCAGCGTGACCAGGTTGGCGTCGTCCTTGGCGAGCTTCGCGGCGGCCGAGTCGAGGGCCTCGCGCCAGCCCTCGAGGTGGTCGTCGGTCTCGGTGGAGGCGGTGTTGTAGGCCGTCACCTTGTCCTGGTAGGCGTTCCAGGCGGTCACGCGGTGGTTGTAGGCGTTCATCGTCGCGGGGTCGACGTCCGGTGCGGGCTCGGAGCCGGGATGGGCGACCGCGGCCGGCTCCTGGATGGTGTCGCCGCTGACGACCAGCCCGGCACCGCGCGCGTCGTCACGGATCGTCGCCAGACCGTTCTTGGCGGTGCGCATCGCACCGGCGAGCACCTCGATGGTGGTCGCGGTCCCGCGGGCCGCCTCCTCGACCCCGTCGGCGCTGTGGGCGAGCTCGGTGGCTCGCTTGTGGAAGGCCTGCTCGCCCTCGCCCTCCCAGACGTCCTCGATCCGGCGGCGCCGCGCCAGGACGGAGGTGGTGAGGTCCTCGGCGCCGCTCGCGTAGGTCGACCTGAGCCAGGTCGCCACCGCCTCCAGCGCCTCGGGCTTCCCCTCGAAGGAGGTGTCGATGCTCAACCGGCCATCCCCTGTCGCAGGATCTTCAGGGCGTCGGCGGCGTCGGCATCGGCGTCGGCGAGCTCACCGCTGCACACGCGTACGGCGTCGCCGATCGTCTGCGCCTCGGCGGAGAGGCACATCCCGGCGTCGGCGTAGGAGGAGATCACGCCGCTGATCAGCATCGCGGCGGGACCCAGGTCGTCGAGGCCGGGCATGCTCTTGCCGGTCTTGTCGAAGTCCTCGCCGTCGGTGACCAGCCCGTCGCCGGCGGTGAGCATCGCCTCGTGGTTGGCACGGATGCCACCGCCGCCAGCAGCCTGGTTCATCGGCCCCGTCCTCCTGGTTCAGACAGCCTCGTCCCCGCAGCGTAATGGACCTGGCCACCCACAGCTGGACCCACCGTTTTCCACAGTCCGACCTCTATGTGGAGAAGCCTGTGGATAACTCACTGACGCGGTGGATGGACGCGATGCCCGAGCGGGAAGATCTCGTAGCGTCCCCGGGCCGCCAGCCCCCACAGCCCGCGCGGCGCCAGCAGTACGACGGCGATCGCGATGGCGCCGAGCGCGATGAGATACCAGGTGCCGTACGCGTCCAGCAGCTGCTGCAGCGCGAAGAAGATCACCGCGCCCAGGATCGGTCCCTCGATCGTCCCCAGCCCGCCGATGACCACGATGAAGATCATGAAGGCGGTGTACTGCACCGAGAACATCGATCCCGGCGAGACTCGCAGGCCGTTGACGGCGATCAGCGCGCCCGCCAGCCCGGCGCCACCGGAGGCGGCGACGTAGACCAGCCGCTGCGAGCGCCGCACCGCGACGCCGAGGGACGCCGCGGCGACCGAGTCGTCGCGGATCGCGGTCAGGCCGAGGCCCACGCGCGAGCGCATCAGCAGGTACGTCGCGAGCACGACGGCCACGGCCAGCACGAGCGCCAGGTAGTAGACCGTGGCGATCCGGGTCACCCGGTCGACGCCCTGGAAGGCGGTCAGCGAGAGGCCGGAGCCGCCGCCGAAGCCCGGGAGCTCCTGGGTGACCAGCTTGAAGACCTCGGCGACCACCCAGGTGCCGATCGCGAAGTAGCCTCCGACCAGGCGGAACAGCAGGAACGAGGTCGGCAGCGCGAGCAGCGCGCAGACCACGCCCGCCGCCAGCACGGCCACCGGGATCGGCAGCCCGACGACGTCGGCGAGCTTGATCACGCCGTAGCCGCCGGCGCCGATGAACGCCTGCTGCCCGATCGAGACGAGGCCGCCGTAGCCGGCCATCAGGTTCCAGGTCGTGCCGAGGATGATCAGCGCGAAGAGCGTGACCAGGTTGGTCACGTCGCCCGGGCTGAAGACGAACCACGGCGCCGCGGCCAGGAACACCACGATCGCGGCCAGGACGCCGCCGCCGGCGAGCGAGGGCCAGCCGCCGCGTACGACCTTCAGGTCGGTGGCCGAGCTCATCGGGGTCAGGGTTGTGGGAGCGCTCATGCGACGACCGCCTTCGGGAGCAGGCCCTGGGGCCGGAGGAGGAGCACGACCAGGAAGACCAGGTGGCCGGCGAGCACGCCGTAGGCCGGGTCGATCTGGGCGCCGACGGTCTGCGCGACGCCGAGGACGAGCCCGCCGAGCAGGGTGCCCCACAGCGACCCGAGGCCGCCGATGATGACCGCCTCGAAGGCGAAGATGAGCACCAGGTCCCCGTACGTCGGGCTGAACTGCGTCGACATGCCGAGGAAGACGCCGGCCAGCGCGACGGTGCCGATCGCGATCGCGGTGGCCAGGGCGTACATGTGCCTCTCGTCGATGCCCATCAGCGTCGCCGCCTCGGGGTCGTCCTTGGTCGCCCGCATGGCGCGGCCGATGCGGGTGTGGGAGAGGTAGAGCTGGAGACCGACGATGACGGCGACCGCCACCACGAGCGTGATCAGCGAGAAGACGCCGAGCCGCAGGCCGCCGAGGTCGACCGCGGAGGTGGACAGGTCGCCGATCGAGATCTTGCGGGAGTCGGCGGTGAAGATCTCCTGGAGCAGGTTGGCGCCGATGACGGCCAGCCCGAACGAGACCAGCAGCGGCGACAGCTCGCCGTGGCGCAGCGCAGGGTTGAAGAGGCCGCGCTGGATCGCGTAGCCGACCGCGGCGAGCACCGGGACCACGACGACGATCGTGAGGAACGACGGCATCCCGGTCTGCTGCACCAGCCAGAGCGCGAGGTAGGCGGCGGCGACCGCGAGGACGCCGTGGGCGAGGTTGACAATCCGCATCACCCCGAAGATCAGGCTCAGGCCACAGGCGAGGAGCGCGTACTGCCCGCCGAGCAGGAATCCCTGCAGGACCGCGTTGATCCAGTCCATCACTCGTCCTCCTGTCCCTCGGTGGCGTCGACCCCGAAGTACGCCGCCTGGACCTGCTTGCGGGTGACGTCGGCCGCCGCGCCCTCGAGGACGGTGCGACCCTCGAGGAGGCACTGCACCCGGTCGGCGACGGTGAGCGCCTGGGTGAGGTCCTGCTCGACGACGAGCACGGTGGTCCCCTTCGCGGTGATGGTCGGCAGGGCCTTGTAGATGTCGGCGATCACGACCGGCGCGAGCCCGAGCGAGACCTCGTCGAGCAGGAGCAGCCGCGGGTTGGACATCAGCGCCCGGCCGATGGCGGTGGCCTGCTGCTCGCCGCCGGACAGGTGCGCGCCGCGGCGCGACCGCTTCTCGGCGAGCAGCGGGAACGCGTCGTAGACGGTGGCGAGGTTCCACGGGCCCTGGCGGCGGCCGTGGGCGCCGACCTTGAGGTTCTCCTCGACGGTGAGCGAGCCGAAGATCCGGCGGCCCTCCGGCGTGAGCGCGATGCCCTGCCGGACCCGCTGGTGGGCGGGGGTGCGGGAGACATCGTGGCCGTCGAACCGGATCTGTCCTGCGACCGGCCGGAGCAGCCCGGCGACCGTCTTGAGCAGCGTGGACTTGCCGGCGCCGTTGGCGCCGATCACGGCGAGGGTCTCGCCCTCGGCGACGGTGAGGCTGATGCCGTGCAGCGCGCGGAAGTCGGCGTAGGCGACGTCGATCGCGTCGACCTCGAGCAGGGCGTTCACAGGGCCTCGCCCTCCGGGTCGGCGGAGCCGAGATAGACGGCGGCGACCGCGTCGGAGGCCATCACCTCGCGCGGGTCGCCGGTGGCGACGACGTCGCCCTGGGCGAGGCACATCAGCCGGTCGACGACCTGCAGCAGCGCGTGCACGATGTGCTCGATCCAGACGACGCCGGTGCCGCTGTCGCGGATGGCGGAGATGGTCTCGATCAGCGCGGGCAGCTCGTGCTCGGTCAGGCCGCCCGCGATCTCGTCGAGCAGCAGCAGCCGCGGCTGGGTGGCCAGCGCGCGGGCCAGCTCGAGCCGCTTGCGGTCGAGCAGACGGAGCGAACCCGCGGCGGTGTTGGCGAGGTGGGTCAGGCCGGCGGTCTCCAGGGCCTGCCAGGCCTTCTCGCTGGCCTCGCGGCGGCGCATGCCCGCACCGAAGGTGGAGCCGACCAGCACGTTCTCGAAGACGGTGAGCCCCTCGAAGGGGCGGGGGACCTGGAACGTACGTCCGATCCCGAGGGCGGTGCGGCGCGCCGCCGGCGTGTGCGTGACGTCGGCGCCGTCGAAGCGGATGGCGCCCGCGTCGACCGGGAGGGTGCCGGTCACCAGGTTGAGCAGCGTGGACTTGCCGGCGCCGTTGGGGCCGACGATGCCGAGCGCCTCGCCCGGGGCGACGTGGAACGAGACCGAGCGGGCCGTGACGACCTGGCCGAACGCCTTGGCCAGGCCCTCGGCCTCCAGCAGCGCGCCGGCCGGCGCGCCACTGGAGGCTTCGAGCGAGAGTGGAGCAGAGGTCACTTGAGCGCCTCGGGCTCGCCGCCGAGCGGTACGTCGGGAGCCAGCGAGTTCTGCACGACGACCAGCTCGAACGGGTGGTCCCCACCCTCGGTCTGGCGCCACTGGCCACCGGCGATCGGGGTCTTGGCGACGTACGGCGGGACGTTCTCGTCCTTGCCCCAGGCGACGTCACCGACGACCGTGGAGACCTCGAGCCCGGACAGGGCCTTGGTGATCGCGTCGGCGTCGGTCGAGCCGGCCTCGGTCACCGCGGCGGTCGCGACCTCGAAGAGGGCGTGCGCGAAGCCCAGCGGCTGGGTCCACTGCTTGCCGGTCTTCTCCTCGTACGCGTCGGCCAGCTCCTGCGCGGACTCGCCGGTCAGCGACGACTCGTAGGGAGCGGTCGGGGTCCACCACACCTCGGTGGAGAGGTTGTGGGCGATCGGGCCGAGGGCCTCGACGCTGCTCGGGAAGAGGAGCGCCTTGCCGATCGTCGCGACCTTCGGCTTGTAGCCCTGCTGCTTGGCCTGCTGCCAGAACGTGGTGAAGTCCGGCGGGATCGGGACGCCGACCAGGACGTCGGAGCCCTTGTAGGCACCGATCTGGGCGGAGAAGTCCTTGGTGCCGTTGGGGTAGTTGCCCGGGTTGTCGATCTTCACGCCGGACGCCTCGGTCAGGGCCGGGAAGTTGGCGCCCCAGGCCTCGCCGTCGGGGTCCTTCGGGAAGAGGCCACCGGCCTTCTTGTTGTTGGGGACCTTGCTCCAGATGTCGGCGTAGACCGCCGAGACGTCCTCGAGGCCCCAGAAGAAGTGGTAGCTGTACTTCAGCTCGGCCGGCTTGTCGCCGCTGCGGATCGCGAACGGCTGCCACGGGGCGACCGTGGTGATGCAGGGGATCGAGTTGGCCTCGCACTGCTCCGAGACCGGGTTGACGATGTCGGGCGTGGAGGAGGCGACGATGATGTCGGCGCCGTCCTTGTTGATCAGGTCGCCGGCCACCGTCCCGGCCTTCGTCGTGTCGCTCTGCGCGTCGCGCACCACGATCTCGACGTCGAGCTCCTTGTCACCGGCCTTGACCGGGTTGTCCTTGAAGTAGGTCTCCAGCTGGTCGACGACGAAGCTGTTCGCCTCGCCGAACGGCGCCGAGGCACCGGTCTCGGTCGAGACGAACCCGATGGTGAGCGTGTCTTCGCCGCCCCCACCCTCGTCGTCGATCCCGCCCGAGCCGCAGGCCGTCAAGGTCAGCGCCATCGCTGCGACACCGGCGGCGGCCATGCTGAGGCCGCGTCCGGTGGTGAGTCCGTTGCGCACGTACTTCTCCTTAGAGAGAGTGGGGGTGATGAGTGTCGTCCGCCGACGCCCCTACAGGTGGGAAGCAGGGGGCTGGTTGGCGGAAAATCGCATGGAAGACCTATCGGACTTTGGTGGACTTGTCATCCTTTGGCGCCGAGGAGTGGGCCGAGGTCCCAAAGAGGTCCCGGTCGTGGTTCGGGTCGGCGCTCAGCCGCGGGCGGCGCGGCGTACGTCTCCGGCGGTGACGCCGAAGCGCTTGCGGAAGGCCTGGGAGAAGTACGAGGCCGAGGTGAAGCCACATCTGACGGCGACGTCGACGGTGCGGCTGTCGGGCTCGGCACCGGCGGCCAGCATCGTGTAGGCGAGCTCGAGGCGGCGACCGAGGATGTGGCGCGGCACGCTGGTGCCGGCATCGGCGAAGAGCCGGGACAGGTGGCGCTCGGAGATGCCGGCGCCTGCGGCGACGGCTGCCGCGGAGAGCCCGGGGTCGGCGAGATGGTCCTCGATGAAGGCCTTCGCCGCGGCGCGGTGGGCGGTGGCCAGCGAGACCCTGCCCGCGGTGGCGATGACCGAGATCAGGTCGAGCACGGCGTCCTCGTCGGCCGGTACGGGCTGGTGGGGACGCAGCGCCCGGCCGACCATCTGCACGAGTGCGCGCCCGTGCGGGTCCTGGTCGCGGCCGGCGTCGAGGACGATCGGGGTGGGCATCGAGGTCATCCCGGTGCGGGCCTCGAACGCCTCGACCGGCACCTTGACCGCGAGCTCCTCGAGGCCGTGGCCGAAGCCGCGCAGGAAGGGCGCGTCGACGTCGCAGACGATCAGCTGACCCGGGCGGATGAGCGTACGGCGGCCGGCGTACTCCAGGATCGCCTCTCCCCGGAGGCTGGCGTAGACGGCGATCGACCTGGCGGGGATCTCCTTGACCAGGCTCGCCGGGCGCTCGACCACGTGGCGGGTCGCCCGGACCCGTGCCAGATGGACCTGCTCGAGCTGGAGGTTGACCTCCTGCGCATCGAACCCGCGGTCGTCGATCGGCCGGCAGGAGAGGGCGACCAGGGCGCTGGCGTTGTGGCGCTCCCACGCCTCGACCTGCGCGTCGGCGCTCAGCCCACCGGTCTCGAAGACCTCGGGGCGCGGAACCCGGGCGAGAGGGGCTGAGTCGACTCCGGCGGACGGCACAGAAAGACTCTACGGCGCGCTGCTGGGGACTTAGGGAAGACTAACCTTTCTGGAATCATTCAAGAAAAGGTGCCACAGTTGGTTCTCACCACGAGACCGACACATCAACCTCAGGGGGACCCTCCGACAATGACCACCACGAACACCGACACGAGCAGCGCCACCCACACCTCGCACCCCGCGTTCGTCCCGAGCCCGGCGTTCGCGACCCAGATGCAGCGCCTGCTCGTCGACCTCTCCGAGCTCAGCCTGCAGGGAAAGCAGCTGCACTGGAACGTCGTGGGCAAGAACTTCCGCGACATGCACCTCGTCCTCGACGAGGTCGTCGACGCGGCTCGTGAGTACACCGACGAGGTCGCCGAGCGCATGCGCGCGCTCTACATCGTCCCCGACGGCCGCACCGGCACCGTCGCCGAGGACACCACCCTGGCGCCGCTCCCGTCGACCGAGGTCGACACCGCGACCTGCGCCGACCTCGCCGCCGCCGCGCTCTACGCGGTGTCCAAGACCGCGCGCGACATCCACGACGACATCGACGCCGAGGACCCGACCACCGCCGACCTGCTCCACGCGATCATCACCCGCATCGAGCAGCTCGCCTGGTTCATCGACTCCGAGAACCGCGTCGCCAACCAGTCGAAGCCTGCGCAGCTGACTGTCTGAGTTCGCTCCCCCGCGTACGGCGCCCCGCGATGGTTCGCGGGGCGCTGTCTGTTTTGCTGCTCGGGGTTGGGGCGGCGAGGGTGGTCGGTGTGGCGGGCTGGGCAAATTCCCGCCATGGCGGGGTTGTGCGCTCGAGATCCGCCCGTACGGCGCAGGTCGACGGGTATTTCCCCGCTACCCCAGCCCGCGCAACATCTTCCGAAGACTCACCCCGGGATCCCCCAGGTCAGAGCCACATACGGCAACCCCTCGGTCGATCATCCGCCGAGCCGCGCGGACGGCGTTGGGGTCGTCGACGGCGACGGCGCCGATGACGCGCTCGCCGCGGAGGGTGAAGACGGAGAAGGGCGGTTCGCCGACGACACCGCGTACGACCACCTCGTGCTCGGCATCGGCTATGCGCATCTCACCGACACCTTCGACGTGGAGGCCGTAGCGGTCCGACCACCACCACGGCGCGGTCACCGCGGCACGCTCGAGCCCCAGGATGGTCGCGGCCGCGCGGGCGCCGTCGTGCTGGGCGGCCTCCCAGTGCTCGGCACGGTGGTGGCCACGGGGGCGGGCGCAGTCCCCGACCGCGAGCACGGTCGGGTGGCTGGTGACCTGGTCGGCGTCGACCAGCACCCCACGGGAGGTCTCCAGGCCGGCGGCCTCGGCGAGCGACGTCTCCGGAGCGAGCCCGACGGCGACGAGCACGGTGTCGAACACCCGCGAGTCCGGCTCACCCCGGAGCTGCACCGCGACGCCGGCAGACGTCTCCAGCACCGTCTCGACCGTGGTCGACAGCGTCTCCACACCGTGCGAGCCGTGCAGGCCGTGCAGCCAGCTCGCCACCTCGATCCCGACCGCCGCGGCGAGGGGTGGGTCGAGCGGGTCCACGAGCGTGACCTCGGCGCCCAGGCCCCGGGCGGTCGAGGCGACCTCGGCCCCGATCAGCCCGCCGCCGACGATCAGCAGCCGGGCCCCGGCCACCAGCCTCGTACGCAGCGAGTCGGCGTCCGCGACGTCCCGCAGCACGTGGATCGGCGACCCGATCGGCGGACGAACCGCGCGGCCACCGGTCGCGAGGACGATCCGGTCCGCACTCAGCACGCGGCCGTCGGCGAGCTCGACCTCGCCCGCGTCCGGCTGCAGCGCGGCCGCGACGGCTCCGCCGACCAGCGTGACCTGCTGCTCGGCGTACCACTCGGCCGGCTGCAGCGCGAGAGAGTCGAGGTCGCGGCTGCCGGCGAGATACTCCTTCGACAGTGGCGGGCGGTCGTAGGGGAGCGGGTCGGCCGAGAGGAGCGTCAGCTCACCGGCGTACCCGTTCTTCCGCAGCTCCGCGACCGTCGAGACCCCGGCGATCCCACCACCGACGACGACGACAGAAGCGACCGAGCCGACAGGAGAGACCGAGGAGCCCGTCACGGCCTCTCGCCGGGGAACAGGTAGACCTCGCCGTCCCGCACCTCGACCCGGTGGGGCACGGTGTCCCGCGTGGCCGGGAGCCCGTCGACCTTGCCGGTCTTCAGATTGAACCGCGAGGAGTGCAGCGGGCACTCGACGTCACCGTCCTCGACCCACCCCTCGGCCAGCGAGGCCGTCTCGTGGGTGCAGGTGTCGTTGAGCGCCCAGCAGGTGCCGTCGTCGTCGCGCAGGATCGCGATGTCGTCGTCGGTGCCGGTGATGTCGGAGGAGATGGCGACGCCCTCACCCTCCGGGATGTCGTCGAGGGAGGCGACCCGGATGCCTTCGCTGTTTCCAGTCATGCCTCCATCTTCCACGGTGGTCCCACCGAGCGGTCGGCATCCCACCGGCGACGCGCTTCTCAGACCTGGTGGGTCCGATGGAGGTCGTCTCCGATGTGCGTCGCAGCCCGTGTCAGGTGGGGCACGGTGTCGAGCAGATCGAACACCGGCGCCTGGCCTCCGGTGGGCGTCGAGACGTTGAGCCCGGCGACCACCCGCCCGGTGCGGTCTCGGATCGGCGCGGCGACGGCGCTGAGGCCTGCTTCGAGCACCTCGGAGACATGGCACCAGCCGCGGGCGCGGATCTCGCTCACCTCCTCGACCAGATCGTCCGCAGACAGGCCGGTGCGTCGCGACTGCTCCCGAAAGGCATCGGAGGCGATGAACTCGGCCAGCTCGTCGTCGGAGAGCCCGGCGAGGGTGACCCGGCCGATGGCGGGAAGAGAGGCCGGGATCCTGCTGCCCACGTGGAGCGAGACGGCCACCAGGCGCGGCGCCCCGACCCTGAGGAGATAGACGATCTCGTCGTTGTCGAGCCGAGCGAGCGACACCGTGCGCCCGACCTGGCGCGAGAGCTCCTCGCAATGGGGCAGCGCCACCTCTTCGAGCGAGAGTCGCGACTGGCTCGCGTAACCGAGGTCGAGCAGCCGGGACGTGAGGCGGTAGTGGTGGCCGTCGTACGACGCAAGTCCCGCCGTCATGAGGGTCCGGAGCAGCCGCCGGGTAGCCGAGCGGCTGAAACCGGTGCGTTCGGCGGCCTCGTCCAGCGAGAGGCGCGGGTGGGCACCGTCGAAAGCACGGATCACGTCCAGCCCTCGCAGCAGCGACTGCACCACGTCGCGGTCAGGGATGACCCGATCGTCCCCCAGCATCACCTGTTCCGCCATGCGCACACCTTAACGCTCAGCGGCAAAAATTGCGCCCTTCCCCTTGACCGGCCGCACGCCTCGATGCCACCGTGTGTCTGCGATCACAATGCACAGTTGTGCGCATACCGGAACGAGGTCTTGTGAAGCCCAGCACCATCGACGTGGACAGCACCCGCGCGGGGGTCACTCCAGCGTTGTGGCTGTCGTTGTTCGTGTGCATGGGCGTCGGGCCGATGTTCCTTTACACGCTCACGGCCGTCTCGCCGCTCTTGATCGCCGACCTCGACCTCAGCGCGGCCCAGTACGGCTCGATCTCGACCGTCACCTTCGGAGCCGCTGCCGTCTCGGCCGTTCTCCTGGGCGGCCCGTCGAACCGCTTCCGTGCACGCACGGTGATGATCGCCGTCTCCATCGGCTCGATGACCGGCCTCGCCGTGATGGCCGTCGCCGACTCGTTCACCGCCGTGCTGGTCGCCGGAGTGCTGAGCGGGGTCGCACAGGCCCTCTCCAACCCGGCGACCAACCGACTGGTCGCCGGGATGCCCGTACGCGTGCGCGGAGCCCTCGTCGGCTGGAAGCAGTCCGGCGTCCAGGCCGCCCAGCTGGTCTCGGGTCTCGCCGCTCCGCTCGTGGCCGCTGCTGCCGGGTGGCGCTGGACCGCGGCCATCGGTCTCACCGTGGGTGTGGTCGGCGTGGTCGCCGCGATCGCCACGCATCCGGCGACAGGTGCAGGTCACGCGTCGACGACCGCGACGACGGCGTCGACCGGATCGATGACGGTCGGCGCCCTGACCGCCTACACCTTCTGCATCGGGTTCGGGCTGCAGGCGACCAACGCCCACCTCCCCCTCTTCGCCCACGTACGCCTCGGTCTGGATCTGCACACCGCCGGCCTGATCGCCGGCGTGGTCGGCCTCATCGGCCTGTTGAGCCGCATCTGGTGGGGCCGCCGGACCGGCGACGGCTCGCGGCACGCATCGACGCTGGTCGCGCTCGCCCTGATGGCGGCCGTCGGCGTCACGGTCGTGCTCACCTCGGCCGCTGTGGGGAGCTGGTTGGTCTGGATCGGCGCCGCCGTCTTCGGCGCTGCCGCGCTCGCCTCCAACTCCGTGACGATGGTGGCTCTGATCAGCTCGGTGCCCACCGCATCGCTCGGCTCGGCGACGGCACTGCTGGCCACCGGGATGTATCTCGGGTTCGGCTCCGGCCCCCTCGTGTTCGGCCTCGTCCTCGACCTCGGCGCCGGTTTCGGCACCGCATGGCTGATCCCGATCGCCGCCTTCGCAGCCGCCGCCCTGATCGGCGTCGCATCGACTGCTTCCCGACGTCCAACCAACCCTGAAAGGCAAACGCATGCTCACCCGTGAACAGAACGACCTGCTGACCCAGACCGGTCCTGGCACCCCCATGGGCAACCTGTTCCGTCGCTACTGGATCCCGGCGCTGCTCGCCGAGGAGATCGAGGGCAACGACTGTGACCCCGTCCGGGTGCAGCTGCTCGGCGAGAGGCTGATCGCCTTCCGCGACACCGAGGGACACATCGGTCTGATCGACGAGTTCTGCAGCCACCGCACCGCCTCGCTCTACTTCGGTCGCAACGAAGAAGGCGGCCTGCGCTGTGCCTACCACGGGTGGAAGTACGACACCGAGGGAAACTGCGTCGACATGCCGTCCGAGCCGGAGGGCAGCAAGTTCTGCTCGAAGATCAAGCAGCGGGCGTACAAGGCTGTCGAGGCCGGCGGCCTCATCTGGGCCTACATGGGCGATCCGGACCGAGAGCCGCCGCTGCCGAACCTGGAGTGGATGGGGCTCGACCCGGAGAAGCGCTTCATCTCGAAGCGTCGCCAGTTCTCAAACTACCTGCAGGCGATGGAGGGCGGCATCGACTCCAGCCACGTCTCGTTCGCCCACCGCTTCAACCTCGACGACGACCCGCTGCACTCCGGCACCGAGGGCAACAAGTACCTCAAGTCCGACACCAGGCCGAAGTTCGAGGTGGCCGAGTCCGATGGCGGTCTCCTGATCGGCGCCCGCCGCAACGCGGACGAGAAGAACTACTACTGGCGCATCACCCAGTGGATGATGCCGTGGTACACGATCATCCCGCCGTTCGGTGACCACAACCCGATGGGCGGGCACGCCTGGGTGCCCATCGACGACGAGACCTGCTGGGCCTGGAGCTGGAACTACCACCCCACCAAGGACTTCGGCGAGCGTGAGATCGAGGCGTTCGACGCGGGCGACGGCATCCACGTGAAGTACAAGCCCGGCACGTACGACCCGCTGGCCTCCGCCGAGAACGACTACCTCATGGACCGCGCCGCCCAGCGCCGCAAGGAGACCTTCTCCGGCATCGCGGGCATCGCCGCCCAGGACTTCTCCCTGCAGGAGTCGATGGGGATCGTCGCCGACCGCACCAAGGAGCGCCTCGGCACCTCCGACGCGGCCATCATCCTCGCCCGTCGACGGCTGCTCGCAGCGCTCGACGACGTCGACTCCGAAGAGCTGCCGGGTCTGGACCCGGCGCACACCAGCGTTCGCTCGACCTCGATCCTGCTGCCTCGCGACGTGCCGTTCCAGGAGGGCGCGAAGGACGTGCTGGCGGTCAAGCCCGGCGAGAACTTCTACTCGATCTGATCGGCGGGCCCATGCATACACACTTCAGACGGTCGCGGGCGGCGGTCGCTGCCATGACCCTGGCCATCGGAGCGGTCACCATGGCCGGATGCGGCACACGCGCAGACGGCGCGAGCTCCTGCGTCGACGTCGAGGTCGAGGCCGGCATCACCAACAGTCTCTCGGACGCCTTGCTCTTCATCGCCCAGGATGCGGGCTACTTCGCAAAGGAGGGTCTCGAGGTGAAGCTTCGCCCGTTCAAGTCCGCCGGCGAGATGGTCCCCTATCTCGCGGCCGGTCACCTCGCGGTCGGCGCCGGTGCGCCCTCCGCAGGCTTCTACAACGGCATCGCCCGAAACATCGACATCAAGATCGTCGCCGACAAGGGCCAGCTCGTCACCAACCACGACTACATGCCGCTGCTCGTCCGCAAGGATCTGGTCGACTCCGGGAAGGTCACCACCATCGGCGACCTCAAGGGGTTGAAGGTCGCCGAGCCCGCTCCCGGCACCGCGACCTCGTCGACCCTGTCCGAGCTGCTGAAGTCCGACGGGCTGACCTACCACGACGTCAGGCACAGCTTCCTCGGCTTCCCCGACCACGTCGCCGCCCTGCAGAACGGCTCGATCGATGCCGCGCTCACCACCGAGCCGGCCGCGACAAAAGCGCTGCAGAGCGGAGCTGCGGTCAAGCTCGCAGACTCCACGACGGTCTACAACAACCAGCAGCTCGCCGTCCTCCTCTACAGCGGTGACTTCCCCAAGAAGCAGCCGAAGGCCGCAGAGTGCTTCATGAACGCGTACGCCAGGGCCGCGGCGGACTACAGCACCGCGGTCGAGGGTGGCAAGTGGACCGGAGAAGGCGCCGACGACATCGCCCAGATCATCGCCACCAACATCAAGTCCGACCCCAAGGCGGTCAAGCAGACGGTGCCGAGCTACGTGCACCCCGGCGCAGCCCTCAACGTGGAGAGCCTGAAGAAGGACTACGCGTTCTTCGTCGATCAAGGCCTCTACACCAGCCGGTCGGACATCGATTTCGAGTCGCTGGTCGACACCAGCTTCGTCGACAAGGCGGCGAAGGCCGCGACCAAGGAATGAGTGCCATGACCAACGTTGCAGAAGCGGCCCGCACCCCGAGAGCAGCCGCCCGCCAAGTGGAGCAGCGCCGCACCCTGAGCAGGAGCACGCTGCGTACGATCTCGATCCTCAGCCCGCTCGTCGTGCTCGTGGCCTGGGAGGCCTTCTCCCGTGCCGGGGTCCTCGACGAACGGTTCTTCCCCGCCCCGACCCTGATCTTCCAGGCTCTGTGGGTCGAGGCCAGCAGCGGCGAGCTCTGGACCCAGACCCAGCACAGCCTCACCCGGCTGATCGTCGGCTTCGTGATCGGCGCGGTCCCCGCGGTCGTCATCGGCGTCGCGATGGGCCTCAACAGGGTCGTGAACGCGGCCGTACGCCCCATCATCTCGGCGCTCTACCCGGTCCCGAAGAGCGCGGTGCTCCCGCTGTTCCTGCTCTTCTTCGGTCTCGGCGAGGACACGATCTGGTACTTCGTGGCGATGGGCGTGTTCTTCCCGGTGGTCATCAACACCTACACGGGCGTCGCCAATGTCTCCGCGATCTTCTACGACGTCGCCGAGAACTTCGGCGCCAAGCGGCTCACCGTCTTTCGGACCGTCGCCCTCCCCGGCGCGATGCCGAACGTCATCACCGGTCTCGAGCTCGGCGCCGGCATGGGTCTGATCATGCTCGCGATCGCCGAGATGATGGGCGGTCAGGGCAACGGCTGGGGATTCATGGTCTGGAACTCCTTCCAGCTCTTCACGATCGAGTCGATGTACGCCTACCTGCTGGTCTTCGCGCTCGTCGGCCTTCTGCTCGCCCTCATCGTCGGGTTCGTGGGCCGCAAGCTCACCCCGTGGATCAGCCGCCACTGACGGCGGCCTACAAGAGGAACGGACCACACATCATGTCCAACACCACTGCACCGGCTTCCGCCGCGACGACCACCGCGACGACCGACCCGAAGATCCGCATCCGCGGCCTGAGCAAGCACTTCTCCGTCCCCGGCGGCCACGTCGTGACAGCACTGGACTCCTTCGACCTAGACGTGCCCCAGGGCCAGTTCCTGACCATCGTCGGGCCGTCCGGGTGCGGCAAGACCACCTTCCTGCGGATGCTCGCCGGGCTCGAGTCGCCCTCCGAGGGCAGCATCGAGGTGGTCGGAGGCACCGACGGGCGGCCGGAGAACGCGATGGTCTTCCAAGGCGACTCGATCTTCCCGTGGATGAGCGTCTGGGACAACGCGGCGTACGGCCTGACCGTGCGCGGTGTGCCGAAGGCACAGGTCAAGGAGACCGTCGGCCACTACCTCGAGGCGACCGGCCTGACGAAGTTCGCCGACGCGTTCCCCCACCAGCTCTCGGGTGGCATGCGTCAGCGGGTCTCCATCGCACGCGCCTTTGCGAACGACCCGGAGATCCTGCTCATGGACGAGCCGTTCTCGGCCCTCGACGAGCAGAACAAGACGCTCCTGCAGGCCGAGCTGCTCCGCATCTGGGACGAGACCCGCAAGACGGTCGTCTTCATCACCCACTCCGTCGACGAAGCGGTCACGCTGAGCGACCGCATCATGGTGATGAGCGCCCAGCCCGGCCGGGCGAAGGCCTTCATCGACGTGCCGTTCGAGCGTCCGCGCGACGTCCTCCAGCTGCGTCACCAGCCCGAGTACGGGGAGATCGTCTACGACATCTGGAGCCAGCTCAAGGAAGAGGTCGAGAAGGCCAAGCAGCAGGCGGACGCCCGCGTGGCTCCCAAGCGGCACGGGCTGTTCCGCCGATGAGCGACCTGCTCGTCCGCGCCGCCGTCAGCGACGGAGCCGGCGACACCGAGGTCCGGGAGCTCACCCTCCCGGCCTCGGTGAGCAGGCTCCGCGTGGAGTCATCCGCCGTGTGCGGCACCGATGTGATGCTGCACCAGCGGGGGCTGAGAGCCCCCGCCGTCCTGGGTCACCACACGATCGGCCGCATCGACCATCTCGCCCCCGAGGACGCCGACGCCCTCGACCTCGAGGTCGGCACCCGCGTCGCCGTCGAGGAGTACGTCGGTTGCGGGTCCTGCGCCGAGTGCGCGGCCGGGCGCTACCGGCTGTGCGCACACGTCGACCTGTGGACCGGCGGTGAGCGGGTCGGGATGATCCCCGTGTCACGCGCCTCCGGGCTCCACGGCGGCAACGCCGAGTTCATGGAACTCGGCCCCCGCCATGTGCTCCACCCGCTGCCCGAGCACCTCACCGTGGACGAGGCTGCCTGGACACTGCCGCTCGCCAACGCCGTCGACTGGACCCTCGACGCCGGAGGCGTCGGCGCGGGGTCGAGGGTCGCCGTGATCGGCCCGGGCTACCACGGCCTCTCCTGCGTGGCCGCTGCGCTCGCCGGTGGCGCCGAGACCGTGATCGCGCTCGGACGGCGCTCCAGCGCCGGACGGCTCGACCTCGCTCGTCGGCTCGGGGCGACCGCCGAGCTCAACGACGAGACCGTCGTCGACCTCGTTCGCGAGAAGTACGGCCCGCTCGACGCGGTCATCGACACGATCGGGGCTCCGCAGACGATGGCGACCGCCGTCCAGATGCTCGGGCGGTTCGGGGTGCTGGTGATCGCCGGTCTCAGCGGCGGCGAGGCCGCCCTCGACCCGACCTCGATCGTGCGCAACCTGCTCACCGTGAGGGGCGTACGCGGCCGCTCCCCGCAGGCCGTCACCCGCGCGATCGAGCTGCTCGCCGCGGGGACGACCGGCCTGGAGAGGATCCCGACCCACAACGTCCCCCTGGAGCAGGTCGGGCAGAGCCTGCGCGACATGGACCAGGGCAGGGCTCCGCTCACCCCACATGTCGTGATCGACCCATGGATGCGGGCCGACCCGACCGCCTCCGAGACTACGAAGGAGACCCGATGAACCCCCTGCGCAGGTCCTATGAGGCCCGAGTGCTCGTCGTACCGCTCGGCCCCGGCAGCGCCCAGCTCGTCGAGGAGCTGCTGACGCTCGGCGTCGAGGGTGTCCAGGTCCTGACCGGGCCGGACCCGGTCGAGGCGCTCACCGAGCCCCTCGGCGAGGACGCCTGGATGCCGCCGGCGCCGGCGAGCACCACCACCATCACCGAGTCGGCCGACATGGTCGTCCTGGTCGGCACCGACCTCACCCAGGTGCCCGAGCCGGTCGTCCGTGAGGTGTGCACCGCGGCCCGTGAGGGCGGCGACCTCATCGCCGCCGTCCTGGTCGCCCCCGAGCACTGGGAGGAGCCCGCCGGCGCCTCCGCGATGGTCACGCTCCGCCAAGAGGTCGACATGCTGGTCTCCGTACGCGGCCCCGAGCTGCTCGCCGCGCTGCTCGACGTCCTTCGCGGGGGCGCGCGCACCGAGGACCACCCCGAAGTCGCGGCGCAGCCGGCGGAGGTGTCGGCATGACCGGCGAGGAGCAGGACTTCTTCGAGGTCACCGTGCGGCAGGCCCGGCTGGAGGCCGACGGTGTCATCTCGCTCGAACTGGTGCCGGACAGCGGCCTGCTGCCGGCCTACGAGCCCGGATCCCATCTCGACATCGAGCTACCCTCCGGCACCGTCCGGCAGTACAGCCTCTGCAGCCCGCCGTCCGACCTGAGCTTCTACCGGATCGCGGTCCTTCGCGAGCCCGAGGGGCGCGGCGGCTCGATGGAGGTCCACGAGACGGCGCTGGTCGGCAGCCGGGTGCGGATCCGCGGGCCCCGCAACCACTTCCCCCTGGAGCCGTCGCCGCGCTACCTCTTCATCGCCGGCGGCATCGGCATCACTCCTATGCTCGCGATGGTCATCCGCGCCGAGCGCGAGAGGTCGCCGTACGAGCTGGTCTACGTAGGCCGCCACCTCGAGACGATGGCTTTTCGCGAGAAGCTCGCGACCGGTCCCCACGTGAAGGTGCTGGTCAGCTCGGAGACCGGACGCCCCGACCTCGCCGCTCTCGTCGACGGGGTCACCGACGACACCCTCGTCTACGCGTGCGGCCCCGTCTCGATGCTCAAGGAGCTCGAGGAGGTCTGCGAGAAGGCGGGCCGCGCCGACCAGCTGCGGGTGGAGAAGTTCGCCTCCGACGGCGAGGCGCTCGCCGAGGCGTCGACCGGCGACTCCTTCGAGGTCGAGCTCGCCAGGTCCGGCAAGGTCCTCACCGTGGGCCCCGAGCAGGGTCTTCTCGAGACGATCCAGGACCACTGCGACATCATGACCTCCTGCGAGGACGGCTTCTGCGGCACCTGCGAGACCCGGGTGCTGGCTGGTGACCCGGAGCATCACGACACGATCCTCAACGAGAAGGAGCGGGCCGCCGGCAAGACGATGATGGTCTGTGTCGGGCGTTCGAAGAGCCCTCGCCTGGTGCTCGACCTCTGACCGGTTCACTGACCGGTCGATGGCTACGAGGAGGCGGAGGCCAGCTCCGCCTCGATGGCGCGGGTGGTGACGAGCAGCTCCGGGAGGATCTCCTCGCGCATCTGCTCCACTGAAGTGCGGTTGACGTGGGTGGCGACGTTGACCGCGGCGAGGGCGCGGCCGTCCGGCCCGTGGACGGGCGCCGCGATCGAACGCAGCGTCGGGTCGATCTCCTGGTCGGTGATGGCGAAGCCGTCCTCGCCCGCCTGGGCGATCCGACGGGCCAGCTCGTCGGGGTCGACCGCCGTGCGTCCGGTGAGCGGCTCGGCATGCAGATGCTCGAGGTAGTCGTGCAGCGCTTCCGCATCGAGGTCGGCGAGCAGCACCCGTCCGCTGGACATGGCATACGCCGGCATTCGTGTGCCCACCGCGATGTTGACCGTCATCATCCGGTCGGCCTTGACGCGGTCGACGTAGACGACGGTGTCGTCGTCGAGCACGGTGAGCGAGCAGGTGTCGCGCACCCGCTCGGCGAGGGCGGTCAGGTGCGGATGGAGCCGGGGGAGCCCGAGCCCCTCCAGATAGGCGTCACCGAGCTCCATCACCTTGGGCCGCAGCTGGAAGGTGCGGCCGTCGGTGCGGACGTACCCCACTCGTTCCAGGGTGAGCAACAGCCGTCGTGCGGTGGCGCGGGAGGTGTCGGCGAGGGACGCCACCTCGGCCAGCGACAGGGGATGCTCAGCGTCGCTGAGGATGCCGATCACGTCCAGGCCGCGCAGCAGTGAGGCGACGATCTCCTCACCCTTCGGACTGGTCGTCGGCATGGTCCGACCCTATCGGAACTGGCACAGCCACCGATGCGCTCACAGTGAGCATCGGTGGCTGTGCCGAGGGGTGCGGATGTGGTTCGTCGACGGATCAGTCCGGGCAGGTGTTGCGGTAGTCGGACAGGTTGATCGAGGACGGCGCCGGGCAGAGGAACTGCGAGTAGCGGGTGTCCTCGTCGAGGTACCTCTTCATCCAGGTGACGAAGAGCCGGCCCTGCCAGTCGTCATCGGTGTTGGCGATGAGGTGGTCGGCGTTGTTGATCTCGCCGTACGCCTTCTCCGATGCCCCGGTGGCCGAGGTGTAGAACGGGATCGAGTGGGTGGCGACCGGGGCGATCGTGTCCAGCTCGGCGCCGATGATCATGGTGGGGATCCGGATGCCCGGCCAGGTCTTGTCGGTGTGCCACGGCTGCAGCGCGACCGCGGCCTTGATCGAGGAGTCCTGGTTGGCGGCCTCGAGCGTGCCACCACCACCCATGGAGTGGCCCGAAACCGCGATCCGGTTCTCGTCCAACCGCGAGGCGACCGCCGATGAGGCGTCCTCCTTCAGGTAGTCGACCGCCGCCAGGATCTGCTGACCGCGGCTGCCGGGCTGGTCGAGACGGGTGTTGGTATCGATCGCGAAGACGACGAAGCCGTGCGACGCGACCCGCCTGGCGACCGAGGCGTACATCGAGGACGAGGCCGTGTACCCGGGGGCGAGCACGATCCCGCCGTACGTCCCCTCGGAGGTGGAGGTGGGGTAGTAGATCGTTCCGCCGCCGAAGCCCAGGACCAGCGAGGAGACCGAGGTCGAGGCGAGGGAGAACGTGCCGTTGTCGAGGAGACTGGAAGCCGTCGGGTCCGGTCCACGCTCGTAGGGGCTCTCCGCTTCGGCCGGCGCGACCAGTCCGAAGATGGGGAGGGTGATGGCCGCAGCGACCGCGGCGATTCTGAGGGAGAGTGATCTGAGCACCGAGCCTGCTCCTTCGTCCGTCCGGCCCCGGACTGTCCGGGGTTCCGGTTGCTACTCGAAGGTAGGGGGGCGGATCGCCGCCCGGCACCGGCACGGATGCAGAACCTTTTTGTGCGGTTTACACAAAACGACACCCGACGGTGTACGCAGCGGGGCTGCGCACACCGTCGGGACTGTGCACTCGGTGACCGACCTCGTCGAGGCGGGTCAGCAGGACAGGTTGCCGCCCGGGTCGACCCCGAGCAGCGAGGTGATCTCGGTGTAGTTGTCGATGCGACTCTGGACCTGGCCCGGGTTGGCGCCGTCGCACTCGAGGGTGCCGTTGATGGCCCGGATGGTCTCACCGAAACCGTGGCCGTCGACCATCGCGGTGTGCGGGGTCATCGTGCCCGGACCGCTCTGGGTGTTCCAGTACCAGAGCCCGGTCATCCAGGCGACCGCCGGATCGGTGGCGACCAGGTTCGGGTTGTTGAGCAGATCGATGCCGAGCGCGTCTCCAGCCGCCTTGTAGTTGAAGTTCCAGCTCAGCTGGACCGGGCCGCGGCCGTAGTACTGGTCGTTGCCCGCCGGGCAGCCGTAGGACTGGTTCGGGTCGCAGTAGTGGGGGTAGTTGGCCTCGTTCTGCTCGACGACGTAGAGCAGGTCACCGGTCTCGTGGGCGACGTTCGCGATGAACGCGGCGGCCTCCCGCTTCTGGGTGGCCTCGTCGCCGGCGTTGGTGAACTCCGGGTAGGCGCTGAGCGCCTCGACCAGACCGGCGTAGGTGTAGAAGGGGTTGCGGTTGGGGAAGAGCTGGTCGAACTGCTGCTCGCTGACCGGGAACTCGTCGGCGACCGGCTCCGGCGACTCGGGATCGGTGGCGGAGCCGCCGATGTTCACATCGATGCAGGCGTAGAAGGCGTTGGCGGTGTCGGCGACGTTCCACACGGCGAGGACCGTCTGGCGGCCGGTGTAGGAGCCGAAGTCGACCTGGTGCTCGACGGTGGCGGGCGGCTGGGCACCGCCGTCGTCGAACTCGGCGATCTTGTCGTCGCCGATGAAGTACTGCCACGTGCTGGTGCTGTGCCGGGCGCTCAGCGACCAGGTGAAGGTCTGGGTGGAGCCGACAGGGGTGGCCCGCCAGCCCTTGGAGTCGTCGTCGAGCTCAGCGAAGCGGGAGTTGCCGCCGGAGCAGCTGGTCAGACCCTTCGGGCCCTCGACACTCTGCGGTTCGTACTTGATGTCGCCGCAGTCGACGGTGCCGGCAGCACACTGGGCCTGCCTGCTCGGGGGGTTCGAGATGTAGCCGTGCGCACTTGCGGGGCTCGTCGGCAGCATGGCCAGGACGGGCGCCAGCAAGATCCCGCCGAGAACGGCGATCTTCGTTGTAGTACGCATTCCAAGCTCCTAGAGGGGGTTGAGATGGATGGCGATGGAAGCCCCACTGTAAGGTTCCTTTACAGTTACCGTCTAGACCCAAAATGGACAGCGTCCGGCACGAGACCTGCAATTGTTAAGTTGGTTTTCCGTACGCCACCCTCCCCCTCGAAAGGAGCGCCGCCGATGTCGAAAGCACCCAAGACACACCTGATCCGCGACACCAACGACCGTGCGGCGCTCGACCTGATGCTCGCCAACGGCCCGGTGACGAAGACCCGGCTCGGTGAGCTGGTCGGCCTCTCGAAGGTGACCGCGGGACAGTTGCTGACCCGCCTGGGCGAGCGCGGTCTGGTCGAGGTGGTCGGGTCGCAGCAGGGCGGTCGCGGGCCCAACGCGGCGCTCTACGGCGTGGTCCCGTCGGCCGGTTACGTCGCAGCCCTCCACATCGGCCCCGACCGCATCACCGCCTCGGTCGCCGACATCACCGGCAACGAGCTGGCCACCGGCGCCCTGGACCCCCGCGAGTCCTCCGACCCGGTCGAGGCGGTGCGGGCCACCGTCGCCGGCGCCACCCGGAGCGCCGGCATCACCATGTCGCAGCTGCGCTGCCTCTCGATCGGTACGCCGGGGATGATCGACCCACGCACCGGCGACATCCGCTTCGCCAACGACCTCCCCGACTGGCGCGCGGGCGTCCTGGAGGAGCTCCGCCGCAGCTTCCAGCGTCCGATAATGATCGAGAACGACGTCAACCTGGCCGGGCTGGCCGAGCAGTCCGCCGGCGCGTCCCACGGCGTCAAGGACTCCGTGCTCGCCTGGATCGACCGCGGCCTCGGCCTCGCGGTGATCGTCGACGGCCGGCTCCACCGCGGCGCCGGCGGTGGCGCCGGCGAGATCGGCTACCTGGCGATTCCCGGCGCCTCCACCCCGCACGGCTCCGACAGCCCGCAGCACGCCGCCTTCCAGTCCCTGGTCAGCGTCGAGGCGATGGACACCCTGGCCCGCGCGTTCGGGCTGCGCGGCAGCGGCGTCGACTGCGTGAAGACGGCGGTCGAGGGCGACCCCGACGCCGAGCCCTTCCTCGACGAGCTGGCCCGGCGCCTCGCGCTCGGCCTCGCCGGCATCTGTGTGGTGCTCGACCCCGAGCTGTGCGTGCTCGCGGGCGAGATCGGGCAGGCCGGCGGCGCGGTGCTGGCCAACCGCGTCCAGAAGGCGATCGCGTCGCTCGGCCCCAACGTGCCCACCGTCGTGGCCAGCAGGATCTCCGGCGACCCGGTGCTCCGCGGCGCCCTGCAGATGGGCCTCGACACCGCCCGCGACGAGGTCTTCTCCAGCCAGGGCTGACCCCGACGAGCCTCCGGCAGCGATCAGGGGAACGCCCGATGCCATAGGTACCGCGGCTACATATCGTCGCCGGTATGACCACACAGACGGGCGTACGCCGACCCCGCATCAGCCTCTTCTGCTTCCGCGCAGTCGCAGCGCTGACGGCGCTCTTCGCGATCGGGCAACCGATCTTCATCGGCTCCTACTTCGCCGGCACGTTCGAGGCGCTGGGGCTCCACTCCGCCGGCGCGGTCTTCCTGCAGGGACTGAGCCTGCTGATCCTGGCCGCCAGCGTGGCCGTCGTCGTGATGCGGGGCCGCTGGTGGTTCCTCACCGGGTCGGTCGCGCTCTTCCTCCTCATCCACACCCAGGCGACCCTCGGCTACGTCCGCGCCCTCCAGTGGCACGTTCCGATCGGTGTCGTCACGGTCGCCGTGGCGGTCGGCCTGGCCATAGCCTCGTTCCGGCGCGGCGCCGGCAGCCCGCGGGAGGGCCGGCGATGAGGCTCCGACGACGCACCTTCCTCGGCGCCGGCCTGGCCGTCCCCGTCGCCGGCTCGCTGGCCGCCTGCGGCGAGACCCCACAGCAGACCGGGAGGCTCCTGCGCAGCGCGGCACGGCTGCCGAAGGCGTACGCGACCCCGCTGCCGCTGCCTCCGGTCAGACGTCCCCGGGGCGAGCTGATCGAGATCGCCCAGCGCTCCGCGACGGTCGAGATCCTGCCCGGGCTGAAGACCGAGATGATGACGTACGACGGGGTCTTCCCCGGTCCCACGCTGGAGACCCGCCGTGGCGAGGCCGTGACCGTACGCCACACCAGCACGCTCACGCTCCCGACCGCCACGCACCTCCACGGTGGGCACACACCGGCGAAGAGCGACGGCTGGCCGACGGACCTGCTGGTGCCGCCCGGGTTCGAGACGAAGCACACCGAGCACGGCAGCAGCCACGGCAGCAGCCACGGCAGCAGTCACGGCCGCGGTCACGGCAGCGGTCACCAGGGCATGGCCGACCCGGAGGCGAAAGTGACCAAGGGGTCCCGCGACTACCGCTATCCGCTCGAGCAGCCGGCGACGACGCTCTGGTACCACGACCACCGGATGGACTTCACCGCCCCGCAGGTCTGGCGCGGCCTGGCCGGCTTCCACATCGTCCGCGACGACGAGGAGGACGCGCTCTCGCTGCCGCGGGGTGAGCGGGAGCTGCCGCTGATGATCACCGACCGGTCCTTCGACGAGGACGGTGCGCTGCGCTACCCCGCGATCGACCCGGAGCTCCTCGGCGAGCCGGGGGTCGAGGACCGCTACATGGCGGGCGTGCTGGGGGATGTCGTCCTGGTCAACGGCGCCCCGTGGCCGGAGGCGGAGGTCGACGGGGCGCAGTATCGGCTGCGGCTGCTCAACGCCTCCAACGCGCGCCGCTACGCGCTCAGGCTGCACACCGACGACGGGAAGCCGGTCGGCTTCACCCAGATCGGCTCCGACGGCGGGCTCCTCTCCACCCCGGCCGAGCACGCCGAGGTCACGATGGCCCCGGGCGAGCGCTTCGACGTCGTCGTCGACTTCCGCGAGCTGGCGCCGGGCACCACCGTCGAGATGCGCAACGGCCTCGGCCGCGGCCGGACCGCTCAGGTGATGCGGTTCCGCATCGCCCGCCGCGCGAGCGACGACGTCCGGATCCCGCAGCGGCTCGCCGACGTACCACCTCCGGAGACGCCCGGCGGCGCGGTCGTGCGCCGGTGGCACTTCCGCCGCGAGGGCGTGCACGGCCGCAGGGGGTGGGGCATCAACGGCAAGCCGTTCGACCCGGCCGTCCCGCAGGCGCAGGTGCCGCTGGAGTCGACCGAGATCTGGGAGTTCTTCACCGATGCGCACCATCCGGTCCACGTCCACCTCTCGCCGTTCCAGGTCCTGCGGCGCGGCAACCACGGCCCCGGCCCGATGGACCTCGGCTGGAAGGACACCGTCGACGTACGCCCCTACGAGGCCGTCCGGGTGAGGGTGAAGTTCGAGAGGTACGCCGGCCGGTTCCTGATCCACTGCCACAACCTCGAGCACGAGGACATGGCGATGATGGCCGGGTTCGAGACGATCTGAGATCCAGCTCCGAGATCAGCTCATCTCGAGCCGCTTCTCCATGTCGTCGAGCACGGCCTCGACCTTCCGGTATGTGTGCGAGCTGTAGGCGCCGATGCTTCGCTCGGCGGCGAGCGCCTCACGCATCGCCTCCAGGTAGCGCATCTGCAGGAGCATCGTCTGCTCGACCACGTCGGGCCGGACGGTGGGCACTTCGCGGATGCCCGCGAGCACCCGCGGGAGGATGCGGTCCTTGAGCTTCTTCACCAGCTGGGGATCGATCGGCTCGCCGTCGATGGTCTGCGCCTCGAGAGGGCCGAGATGGTCGACGGCCGACTCGCCGACGTGGCGGAGCAGCGCCCGGAAGGCGTCGCGTCGATCCTCCGGCGACTCGCCGGAGAAGTTCATCCGGCGGATCACGGCCGGGAGGGTGAGCCCGAACAGCACGAGGGTGATCAGCGCGACCAGGAAGGCGGCGAGCACCACGGTGGCGCGGTGCTCGGTGCCGGCCGGGATGGTCTGGGCGGCGGCGACCGTGACGACGCCGCGCATCCCGGCCCAGCCGATGGTCATGAACCCGCGCGTCGTGATCGGCTCGCGTTCCTCGAACTCGATGTCGGCGCGGCCACGCGCGAGCCGGCGCCGGGCGGCGGCGATCCGGGCGTCCTCCTCTTCCTCGTCGGTGGTCAGCGAGTCGAGCTTCTGCTCGAACTGGTCCAACCGGGCGCGCTCCAGCTCCCGGGTTTCCTCCCGGTCGCGGAGCGCCGGGCCGGCGAGGCCGACGAACCGGAGCACGACCAGGAGCCCGAAGACGACGAGCACGAGCCCGGTGATCTCGCCGAGGGTCGTGTCGCCCTGGGCGGCGTCGACGAGCTCGGGGAGCTGATAGCCCATCGCCAGGAAGACGCCGCTCTCCAGGATGAAGTTGATGGTGGTCCAGGTCGTCGACTGCGTCTGCCGGTCGCGGGCGCTGAACCGTCGGCTGCCGAGCCCGCCGGTCACAAGCCCGGCGACGACGACCGCGAGCACGCCGGACGCGTCCAGCTCCTCGGCCGGGAAGTAGGCGATGAACGGCACCGCGAAGGAGATCGTGGTGTTGAGCACCGGGTCGTCCAGCCGCTGCCGGAGCAGCACGGTCAGCCACCCGATCACGCCCCCGATCACGACCGCACCGAGCACCGCCCACCCGAACTCGACCGCCGTACGTCCCAACGAGAACGAGCTCGCCGCAGCGATCCCGGCCACCGCCGAGCGGAGCACGACCAGGGCGGAGGCGTCGTTGACCAGGCTCTCGCCCTCCAGCACCGCCATCACCCGCGGTGGCAACCCCACACGGCGGCCGACCGCCGTCGCCGCGACCGCGTCGGTCGGGCTGACGACGGCGCCGAGCGCGACCGCGAGCGGGAAGGAGATCTCCGGGAAGAGCCAGTTGACGACCGCCCCGATCACGAGCGCCGAGACGATCACCATCACGACCGAGAGCCAGCTGATCAGCCGGAGGTTCCGTCTGAAGTCGATCAGCGGCAGGTTGACGGCCGAGGAGTAGAGCAGCGGCGGCAGCACCCCGGCCAGGATCCACTCGGGGTCGAGCTCGATCCCGGGCGCACCGGGCAGATAGCTCGCCGCGATCCCGAGGCCCACGAGCAGCAGCGGTGCCGCCACACCCGTACGCCGGGCGAACACCGACGCCGCGATCATGGTCACCAGGGCGGCGCCGCCGATCAGGAAGATCTGATGTTCCACCCTCGCGAGTCTAGGAGGATGGCGCGGCCTCCTGAGGCAGTTCGGGGCCGGAGACGACGTTGAGCAGCGGACGCCCGTCGGCGAAGCGTCGGAGCTGCTCGGCCACCAGCCGCTCTGCCCGCGGGTAGAAGGTGGCTGCGCCGCCGCCGACGTGCGGGGTCACGATGGCGCCGGAGGTCCACAGCGGGTGATCTGAGGGCAGCGGCTCGGGGTCGACGACATCGAGAGCCGCCCGGAGCCGGCCGGTGGTGAGCTCGGCGAGGAGCGCCTCGGTGTCGAGGGTGCGGCCACGGCCGATGTTCACCACGAGCGCGTCGTCGGGCAGGAGAGCGAGCGTCTCCGCGCCGACGAGGCCGATGGTGCCGGGCGTCTCGGGGAGCGTGAGCACCACGATGTCGGCGGTGGGCAGCAGGCTCGGCAGCTCGTCGACGCCGTGCACCGCACGCCCGGGATCGGCCTTGGACGCGACACGCACCACCTCGGCCTCGCAGGCGAGCAGGCGCTGCTCGAGGGCGGCGCCGATCGAGCCGTAGCCGACGAGCACGACCCGCGAGTCGGCCAGCGACCTGGTGTGCTCCGGCGCCCAGCGGCCGGCGTCCTGGTCGCGCACCCAGCGCGGCAGCTCCCGCTGAGCGGCGAGGATCAGGCCGAGCCCGTGCTCGGCCGCGCTGGCGTCGTGGAGGCCGCGCCCGTTGCACAGCGTGACGTTTGGGCCGATCAGCGGGAGCACCTTCTCCACCCCCGCGCTCAGGCTCTGCACGGCGCGCAGCGCCGGCATCCGGGGGAGCAGGTCGCGGCCGACGCTCCGGCCGTACGGCAGCACGTAGAGCTCGACGTCGGAGACGTCCTCGGGCGGGGCGCCGGTGCCGTCGTACACCTCCACCTGCAGGCCGTCGGGCCAGCCGCCCATCTGCTCCTCCAGCTGGGCCCAGGGCACGAGCACGCGCATCCGGTCACTTCCTCTCGTCGTCGTCATGGGTCAGGCTGGCACAGCGGTCGTGGTCAGGAACCGGGCCAGTCGTTCCCGGTCCGGCAGGCCGTCCTTGTCGCCGGCCGAGGTCGTCGCCAGGGCACCGACCGCAGCGGCCCGCTCCAGCGCCGGCCCGATGGCCAGGCCGTCGAGGTGGGCGCTGATCAGGCCTGCGGCGAAGCCGTCACCGGCGCCGACGGTGTCCACCACGTCGACGTCGAAGGCGCGCTGCTGCACGCTGCCCTCCGGCCCGAAGGCGACCGCACCCTCACCGCCGTTCTTGACCACCACCCGGGTGGCGCCCGCGGCGAGGTAGTGCTCGGCGATGCGCTCGGGGTCGGCGTGGCCGGTCAGCACCTGTCCCTCGCCCACGCCGGGGAGCACCCAGTCGGCGAGGGCGGCGACCTCGTTCACCACGACGACCATCTCCTGCGGGCTCGGCCACAGCGCCGGACGCAGGTTCGGGTCGAAGGAGATGCTCGCTCCGCCCGCACGCGCGGCGGCGATCGCCTGGAACGCGAAGTCGCGGGCCGTCTCCGAGATCGCCAGCGGGATCCCGGTCAGGTGGAGATGACGGGCCCCCAAGACGTACGCCGCGGCCGGCGGGCTCCACGACAGCCGGCTGCCCGCGGAGCCGCTGCGGAAGTAGACCACCTCCGGGTCGCCACCGTCCGCCCGCGACTTCAGCTGGAAACCGGTCGGCGCGACGGGGTCGGTCTCGACCAGGGACAGGTCGACGCCACAGCCGCCGAGCTCCTCCCGGACGAACAGCCCGAACGGGTCGTCGCCGAGCCGGCCGACCCAGCCGGAACGGTGACCGAGCCGCGCCAGCCCGGTCGCCACGTTGGTCTCCGCGCCGGCGGTGGCCCGGACGAAGCTCGCGGCCCGATGCAGCGGGCCGCTCTCCTGGGCGACGAACATCGCCATCGCCTCACCGAAGGTGACGGCGTCGACGCCGCTCATGCCGCACCGCGCTGCGTACGTCGCCCATGCATGCCCTCGACCACCGGGTTGACCAGCTCCCCGATGCCCGCGACGCTCGCCCGGACCTGCTGTCCGGGTCGGATCGGCAGGCTGGCGCCCGGAGCGCCGGTGAGGATCACGTCGCCCGGTCCGAGCGGGAGGAAGCCGCTGACCCACGCCACCACCTCGGCGATGCTGCGGGCCAGCCCGTCGGTGCTCGCCGACGGAGCGGCTGTGTCGTCGACCTCGAGCCCGACCGTCACGGACACCGTGTCGAGGTCGGTCTCGATCCAGGGGCCCAACGGGGTGAACCCGCGCTGCCCCTTGGCCTGCGTCCACAGCGAGTCGGCGACCTGCAGGTCGCGGCCGGTGACGTCGTTGGCGACCGTGTAGCCCAACACGTCACCCGAGGCGCCGAGCACGACGGCGAGCTCGGCCTCCGCGTGGACCAGGCCGAGATCGGCCGATACCGGCACTGGCTCGCCCGGCCCGATCACCGACCGTGCGGGCTTGAGGAAGGCCTGCGGCGGCAGCAGCCGGTCGCCCGGCCCGGTGTTGTGCGCCATCCCGACGACGGTGCGGGGCTCGACCGGGGCCAGCAGCCGGGCATCGTCCGCGGCGACCCACCGGTCGAGACGCCGGATCTCGCTCGCGAAGAGGTCCTCGATCAGCCGGTAGCCGTCGGCCTCCACCACCGCATGGTCGGTCCCGCCAGGATGCTCGATCCGGGCGATCCTCATCGGCCGGTCTCCGCAGCCGTCTCGACAGGAGCCTCGACAGGCGCCGTGGCCGCAGGCGCCCTGACCAGCAGCATGATCGCCGCGGCCGCCGCCAGACAGCCCGCCATCAGCAGGAACGACGCGTCGGTGCTCCCGGTGGACCCGTTGAGCCAGCCGACGAGGTAGCTGCCGGCGAAGCCGCCCAGAGCGCCGAAGGAGTTGATCAGCGCGATCGCCGCACCGGCCACGTTGTTGGGCAGGAACTCCGGGATCTGCGCGAAGTAGGGGCCGTACGGCGCGTACATCGCGCCACCCGCCACGGTCAGCAGGATGAAGGCGAGCCAGAACTGGTCAGGGCCGAGCAGGTAGGAGCCGTAGAACGCCACCGCGCCCAGCAGCAGCCACGGCCAGACGTACCGGCCACGGGTGCCGGCGCGGTCCGACGACCGGCTGTTGAGGATCATCAGCACGACCGCGAGGACGTACGGGATGGCGGAGATGAGGCCGGACATGCCGATGCCCTCGCCCGAGGCGGCCTTCACGATCGACGGCAGCCAGAAGACGAAGCCGTAGACGCCGACGCTCCACAGGAAGTACTGCAGGGAGAGCAGGACGACGTTGCGCGAGCGGAAGGCCTCGCCGTAGCCCTTGACCGGAGTCAGCCCGCGCTGCTCCTTCTCGAGCTCGGCGACGACGGCGTCGCGCTCGGGCGTGTTGAGCCACTTCGCCTGCTCGGGACGGTCGCTGACCATCGCCCGGAAGACGAACGCCCAGGCGACCGCCGGCAGCCCCTCGATGATGAACATCCAGCGCCAGTCGGTGGCCTCGATGAGGAAGCCGGAGACGACCGTCAGCCACAAGACGGTGACCGGGTTGCCGAGGATCAGGAAGGTGTTGGCGCGGCCGCGCTCACGGCTGGTGAACCAGTGGCTGAGGAAGATCACCATCGCCGGCAGCACCGCCGCCTCGACGACGCCGATCAGGAAGCGTACGGCGATCAGCGCGGTCGCCGAGCTGAGCAGACCCTGCACCGAGGCGAGCACGCCCCAGGCCAGGAGGCTCCAGAAGATCAGCGACCGTACGCTGCGGCGCTCGGCGTAGATCGCGCCCGGGATCTGGAACACGAAGTAGCCGAGGAAGAACGCCGCACCGATGAGGGCGGAGACCGCCGGCGTGATCTGGAGCTCCTCGGACATGCCACCGGCGATGCCGATCGAGAAGTTGGAGCGGTCGAGGTACGCGAGGCTGTAGGTGATGAAGACGATCGGCAGCAGGCGCGCCCAGCGCTGCGTACCCATCGTCGGCGCACCGGAGTCGGCGCGAGGGTCGGACGTGGTCATCGGGTTCCTTTCGCTCCACTCCCGCGTGGCGGAAGTCGCTTTCACCATGCGAGTGTGTCTGTCGCCACATCGGCCCGTCAACGAATTCCTCCCGTCTTTCAGATGTCGCTTCCACGATATGGAAGAATGACGTCATGAACGACGCGACCGATGCCGACGCCAAGCGCGACATGGTGGGCAAGGCCCTGCTCCTCCTCGATCACCTCAGCGCCTACCCCTCCGGCGTACCGCTCTCCACTCTCAGCCGCGAGACCGGCTTCCCGCTGAGCACCTGCCACCGGCTGGCGGCAGCACTGATCCGCGACGGCTTCGCGACCTTCGACGAGGACAGCAAGCGCTACTCCCTCGGGCTCAAGGTCTTCTCCCTCGCCCAGTACGTCGCCCACCGCCGCGGCTTCGCCGGCTCGGCGCTGCCGGCGCTCGAGGAGCTCACCGGGCAGACCCGCGAGACCTCGCTGATGTCCGTCCGCTCCGGCCACCACCAGCTCTACGTCCACCACGTCCAAGGGCCCCAGCAGGTCAGCGTGATCGGCACCCCCGGCGCCCTCGGCCCGCTGCACTGCACCTCGATGGGCAAGGTGCTGGTGGCCTTCGCCCCCGATGCCGAGCGGAAGAGCCTCGTCGACGACCTCGACCTCGTCGCGGCCACACCCCGCACCATCTCCGACCGCGACGCGTTCGCGGAGATGATCGACCAGGTGCGCGAGGAGGGGTACGCCGTCGCCGACGAGGAGCACGAGATCGGCATCCGCGCGCTCGGCGTCCCCGTCCTCGACCCGGACGGCCGCGCCGTCGCCGCCGTCTCGGTCGCCGCCCCGTCCTACCGGATGGAGATGGCCCGGATGCTCGACCTGCTCCCGCACCTGAAAGCCGCCGCCGAGCGGCTGGCGATCGTCCTGCCGGTCTCCGCCTCCCCCTCGGCCGTGCGGCGCTGAACGGCGCCTGGCACGATGACGCGCGCCGAAAACGCTCTCGCGGCCAATCTCGCGAACCCCGCGACAACCGCACGCAGCAGGACCATTATCGTTCTGTGATCGGCATCACAGGAAAATATCAACAAGGAGGCGGATATGGGCACGACACCAGAGGGCGTGCATGAAGAGGCGGCGGCCAAACGCGGAGCATTCTCTTCGCGACAGGTCTTCATCCTCGCGGCGATCGGATCCGCGGTGGGCCTGGGCAACATCTGGCGCTTCCCGTACGTCGCCTACGACAACGGCGGCGGCGCCTTCGTCATCCCCTACATCGTCGCTCTGCTGACCGCAGGCATCCCGTTCCTCTTCCTCGACTACGCGATGGGCCACCGGTTCCGCGGCTCCGCGCCGCTGTCGTTCGCGCGGCTCCGTCGCGGCACCGAGGGCCTCGGCTGGTGGCAGGTCGGCATCTGCTTCATGATCGCCATCTACTACGCGGCGGTCATGGCGTGGGCGGTGCGCTACACGATCTTCAGCGTCAACAAGGCCTGGGGCGACGACCCGGAGGGCTTCTTCTTCGGTGAGTTCCTGCAGGCCGGCGACCCGGGTGTCGACGCGACGCCGGTGTGGGGTGTGCTCATCCCGCTGCTGCTGGTGTGGGTCGCGATCCTCGCCGTGATGCTGCTCGGCGTCCAGAAGGGCGTCGGCGCGAGCTCGGTCATCTTCATCCCGCTGCTCGTGGTCGCCTTCGTGATCCTCGTGGTGCGCTCGCTCTTCCTGCCGGGGGCCGCCGAGGGCCTCGACGCGCTCTTCACGCCCAACTGGGGTGCGCTGACCGACGCGACCGTCTGGGCTGCGGCGTACGGCCAGATCTTCTTCTCGCTGTCCATCGGCTTCGGCATCATGATCACGTACTCCTCCTACGTGCACAAGCACACCGACATGCCGGGCTCCGGCCTGGTCGTCGGCTTCGCCAACTCCAGCTTCGAGCTGCTCGCCGGCATCGGTGTCTTCGCCGCGCTCGGCTTCATGGCGCAGGCCAACGGCGTCGCCGTCGGTGACGTCGCGACCTCCGGCATCGGGCTGGCGTTCGTCGCCTTCCCCGCGATCATCAGCGAAGCGCCCGCGGGTGCTCTGATCGGCGTGCTCTTCTTCTTCTCGCTGGTCATCGCCGGATTCACCTCGATGGTGTCCATCGTCGAGGTCGTGATCTCCGGCGTGCGCGACAAGTTCGAGATGACGCGCACCGGCGCCACGATCGCGGTCACCATCCCGATGGCCGTGCTCAGCCTGATCTTCTTCTCGACCACGAGCGGCATCTACGTGCTCGACATCATCGACCACTTCATCAACCAGTTCGGCATCCTGCTGGTCGCGGTGATCTCGATGCTGATCCTGAGCTGGGGGCTGCGTGTGCTGCCGACCTTCAGCGCCCACCTCTCCGACGGCAGCTCCATCGTCGTCGGCGCCTGGTGGCGCATCCTGGTCAGCATCGTCGCCCCGATCGGCCTGGTGCTCGTCCTCGGGCTCTCTTTCTGGGAGGACCTGAAGACCCCCTACGAGGGTTACCCGGGCTGGATGCTCGGCGTCTTCGGCTGGGGCGGCGCCGCTGCTGTCATCGTCTTCGGATTCCTGGCCGCGCAGGCCAAGTGGCGTGACCCCGAGGCCCTGTCCGAGATCCACTTCAACGAGAAGGGAGCGAAGTCATGAGTGGTTCCGCCATCGTCATGATGCTCGTCGCGATGCTCATCATCTGGGGAGGCCTGGCGCTGGCCGTCGTCAACCTGCGGCGCAGCCCCGACATCCCCCACACGGACGAGGTCTCGCACGAGATCTGAGTCCTTCACCGGACGCAGCCCAGAGCCTGGCCCGGAACGTGGCGACTGCCGCGTTCCGGGCCAGGCCCGTTCTCGTCTCCGTCAGAACGGCTCGACCGCGAAGCGTCCCCAGGCGACGAAGAGCATCGCCGCCAGGAACACCAGGTCGCCGAGGAGCTCCTTGTACTCGTCACGCCGCACTCGCTCCGTGCCCGCACCGGCCATGTAGAGCGCCATCCCCGAGGCCGCGACCGGCACCAGGACCGGCGCCACGCTCACCAGCCCCGGCAGGACGAGGCCGAGGCCACCGACGAGCTCGACGGCACCCATGAACTTCAGCTTGCCGGGCGTGAAGTCGAGGGGCCAGTGCGTCTTCGCGGCGTACGTGTCGAAGGGCATCGTCAACTTGAAGACGGCGCCGACGACATAGCCGAGCGCGAACAGTCCGGCGACTATCCAGAGCGCGATGTTCATGATCTCTCCCAGGTGCGAGTGAGGTTCGTTCGTTCACCCCCTCCGACGGAGCACCTGCTCGATCTGTGACATCAGCCGAAGCTGCGCCAGTCCACCAGCTCGTGCATGCCGGCGCCCGCGGTCACGAGCGGCAGCGCGGGGACGAAACAGCGCGGCGACCGGCCGAGCAGGAACAGTACGGCTGCGGCCACGTCCTCGGCCGGGATCATCCGGTCTCGTACGTCGTCGGGTGCCCAGCCGGTGCCGGGGGTGTCGACGAGGCCCGGCGCCAGCGCGGTGACGTGGATGCCCTCGCTGCTGAGCTCGGCGTGGAGCGAGCGCGAGAACGCCACCAGCGCTGCTTTGGTGGCCGAGTAGACCGAGGCGTACGGGGGTGTCTCGGTTGCCGTCATCGAGCTGACGTTGACGATCCAGCTCGCGCCGTCGCGCAGGGCGGCCACCCGCAGCGGCGGCAGGCTCTCCTGCACGAGACGGACCGCGCTGCGGAGGTTCAGGTTGAGCTCCACGTCGAGCTCCTTGGCCGACTTCAGCTGGATGGGACCGATGAGACCGGCGCCCGCGTTGTTGACGAGCAGGTCCAGCCGGCCGTGGTGCCGGAGATGATCGGCAACCACGTCCTCGGCCACGTCCTCGGCCAGGTTCGCGGCGACGACGTGGACCCGCTCGGTCCCCAGCCGGTCGGCAGCGGCCTGCAGCTTGTCGCGGTCGCGGCCGACGATGGTCACCGACCACCCTTCGTCGACCAGCATCGTGGCGATCGCCAGACCGATGCCGGCCGAGCCACCGGTCACGAGCGCAGCACGGGTGCTCATGCGAGCGCGCGCCGCTCGTCCTCGACACGGGTGGCGATCTGCGCGTGCAGCCGCTTCTTGTCGATCTTGCCCACCGCGGTCTTCGGCATCTCGTCGATCCACTCCAGCCGCTCCGGCCACTTGAACTTGGCCACGCCGAGGCCTTCGAGGTGTCGCTGGACGTCGGGCAGGGAGAGCGGGTCTCCACGGCCGACCAGATAGGCGCACGAGCGCTCCCCGAGCCGTTCGTCGGGCATGGCCACGACGGCGGCGTTGATGATGTCGGGGTGACGGAGCAGCAGCACCTCGACCTCCTCGGCGTTGATCTTCTCCCCGCCTCGGTTGATGACGTCCTTGAGGCGCCCCTCCACCGACAGGAAGCGGTCCGCACCGAAGGTCTGCACCGAGACCAGGTCGCCGGTGCGGTAGAGACCGGTCGAGGTGAATGCACCCCGGTTGTGGTCCGCGGCGTCGAAGTAGCCGCGCAGGGTGTAGGGGCCGGCGCAGCACAGCTCGCCCACCTCTCCGTCGGCGACCGGCTCCTCCGTCCCCGGCGTCAGAACCTCGAAGGCATCGGCTGGTGAGAGCCCGGCACCGACCGTGGTCAGCCGAGCCTCGCGCGGCGCGTCGAGCGGGGTGACCGCGAAGAAGCCCTCACCCATCCCGAACAGCTGTCCGCTCCAGACGCCGAGCTCCTCGAGACGCTCGAAGAGCGGGAGCGGCACCTTCGCGCCCGAGAGCACGACCGTACGGAGCGACGCCGCGAGCTGGTCGAACTCCGGGAGCCGGACGGCGTTGTAGTGGCCGTGACCGAGGAGCACGTCAGTGACCCTCGACGCGGCAAGCAGCGGGAGCGCCTCGGAGAGATCCGGGGTGGCGAGGATCAGCGACCCGCCGACGCTGTGGGGCCCGTGCAGGCCGCAGACGATGCCGGCATTGTGGATGAGCGGGATCAGATGACCGTTGCGGGTGGTCTCGTCCCATCCCCAGGCCTCGGCATAGGCACGGGCGTTGTACCAGTACTCGGCGTGCAGGCGGGGGATCACCTTGGGGACGCCGGTGGTCCCTCCGGAGAGCTGGAAGACGGCGACGTCGTCCGGGTCGATCTCCGCCTGGATCGCATCGACGATCTCGCGGGCGTCGTCCGGGTGGAGGTGCTGGCCGAGGTCCTCGATCCGCGTGCCCGTGCTCTCAGGGCTCGCCCCGATGGTGAGGAGGTGGCGCAGCCGAGGGTGCTCGGCTCGCTGCTCCTCTGCGAAGGCGACGAGGTCGAAGCCGCGGGTGCCGGACTCGACCAGGTGCGCGACTGCGCCGGTGCGCTCCGCGATCGTGCCGATCTCGTGGGCACGGTGCACCGCCAGCGTGCAGACCGGGATGAGCCCGGCCTTGAGGACGCCGTACCACGCGACGACCGTCAGGAGCCGGTTGGTGACCTGGAACAGCACACGGTCTCCCGGCTCGAGGCCGAGCTCGACCATGCCGGCTGCGACCTGGTCGGACCACTCGTCGAGCTCGGCATAGGTGAGGCGACCGTCCGAGGTGACCACCGCGTTGCGCGCTGCGTGCTTCTCGGCGACCGCGCGGAACTCGGCGGCAATGGGGAGCGTCCCCCACAGCCCTTCCGTCCGGTACGCCGCCGCGACGTCCTGCGGGAACGGGACGACGCGTCCCGACCACTCGATTCTGCCCATCCTCTTGCCCCTCGGCATCTCGCCGCGACGGCCCTGTGACCGTCGACACCAGTCTGCACCGTAAGCCGGATTCGACGGATGCGTCAACTTCTTGACGTAGATGTTGAACGCGTCTACCGTGGAGACACTGTCGTCGGCCGGAAAGGCATCAACCGTGGAACTGCGTTCCGTCGCCGTCCTGGGCGGAGGACCAGGCGGCCTCTACGTCGCTCGCCTCCTCAAGCTCCGCCATCCCCACTGCGTCGTGGACCTCTACGAACAGAGCCCGCCAGGCCAGACCTTCGGTTTCGGCGTGGGCCTGGCGACCCGTACGCAGCGCAACCTCGGCGCCGCGGACCCGGCGAGCCTCGCCGAGATCGTCGAGCGGTCCTTTCGGCACGAGATGGCGATGGAGGTGCGTGGGCAGCGTGCGCAGGTCCCGATGGACAACCTGATCGCCATCGGCCGCTCCACCCTTCTGGACGTGCTGCGCCGCCACGCGGAGGACGCGGGCGTGCGTCTGCACTACGGCCGACGCGCGGCCAGGGACGCGCTCGACGCCGAGCTGGTGATCGCCGCGGACGGCGTCAGCAGCGCGACCCGTGAGTCGGCCGCGGACGCGTTCGGCGCCTCGGTCACCACCCATGACTCCCTCTATCTGTGGTGCGGCACCGACTTCGCGCTCCCGAGCGCCGTCTTCCTCCCGGTCGAGACCGAGCACGGCACCTTCGTGGCCCACGCCTACCCCTACGCACCGGACCGGAGCACGTTCCTCATCGAGACCGACGAGGAGACCTGGCGCCGAGCCGGCTTCGACCAGACCACGGCGCAGACGCCGTTCGACCAGACCGACGAGGAGTCGCTGGCCTACCTCGGCACCGCGTTCCGTGCCGAGCTGCAGGGACACCCGCTCATCGGCAACCGCACCCGCTGGCTCCGGTTCCGCACCATCCGGTGCGAGCGGTGGCACCACGGCAACGTCGTGCTGCTGGGCGATGCGGCCCACACCGCGCACTACTCGATCGGCTCCGGAACGAAGCTGGCGATGGAGGACGGCATCGCCCTCGCCGACGCGGTCGCGGCCGCGCCGGACCTGCCGACAGCTCTCGCTCGTTACGAGACCGACCGCCGGCCCGCCGTCGAACACCTCCAGGAGACCGCGCGCCGCAGCATGCGCTGGTGGGACACGTTCCCCGGCCGGCTGGACCTCCCCGTCGACCAGCTGCTCCTCGCATACATGACCCGCGCCGGGAAGGTGAGCGTCGATCGCTTCGCGGCTCTCGCCGAGGACGTCGTACGCCGTGGGCTGAGCCAGTACGCCGGCTGCGACGCCGCGGACGTGCCCACCGAGGATCGCGACGCCTGGATCCTGTCGCGGCCGCTGGTCCGGGACGACCGGGCCTGGCCGGCGAGGACCGTCTCGGTCGAGGAGCTGGGCCGGCATCACGAGGTCGCCGTCGACGTGGACGACCCCTGGGGCCCGGAGGGGGACGCACTGCTGAAGCAGCTGGTCACCGCCCTCGACGACGCCACCCACAGCGTCCTCCTGAGCGCTGAGGACGACCTCGGGTCGACGCTCACGATGCTCGACCTCGGCGAGCGGCTGCGCCGCGAGAGCGGCGCGGTCGTGGCGGCCCGGGTGAGCGAACGATGGAGTGAGCACGCGGCCGCCGCGCTGGCCAGTGGCCGGGTCGACCTGGTGGTCCTCACGGCATCCTGAGCTCCCCGCGGAAGAGGGCCCGGCCTCCGATGAGGAGGCCGGGCCCTCTTCCGTCCCGCGATGACAGTCGGAACAGATGGAAACCGCCGGGGCACGGGGATCGCCCGTGGCCCGGCGGTGCTCGGGGGTGGTTCTCAGAACCGCTGGCGGAGCCAGTCCTCGATGCGAGCCGCCGCCAGCGAGGTGCCGGTCGGGGCTCCGGATCGGATCGGCCCACCGAAATGGGTGCCTTGCACCGCGTCGACGGTCAGGTCGTCGGCGGCCAGAGCATCGCTCATCGCCGCGATGTCGGTGGGGAAGGACGCCTGGTCCCCGGTGAACTCCAGGAGGAGGGTGGGGACCGTGACGCCGGGGGCGCAGCGTACGAAGTCGGCGTTGGTGGTGTTCGCCGACCAGGTGGAGAGCCAGGCCTCGGCCGTGCTCAGCCGGCCGAAGCCGACGAGTCCGTAGTTCGTCAGGTCGGGACGCCGCCCGAAGAGGGACCCGTAGGGCCGTTCGTTGGCGTCGAGGGTGAGGTCGACGTTGCGCAGATCGGCATCGGTGCGGTGCACCGTGATCAGTCGCGGGGCCAGTGCTCGCCGGCGCGCGGACGGGTCGCCGCTGTCATGGAACTCCTGGTTCGCGGCGCGCGACTGCTCGACGTGACGGCGTGCGACCGCGTCGATCCGGCTCACCCGGCGCCGCTGCGCCTCCCGGTAGCGACCGACGAACTCGGCGGCGTACCAGGTCGGCTCCGGCGCCGGCCGGAAGCCGTTGCGCGGGTCGAACGGGTCGAGCTCCGGATCGACGGACATCGGGTCGTCCTCGTCCACGACCGAGGGGTCGATCACCCGTTGGAGCAGGGCTCCCTGGCCCGGATGAGGGGCCAGGAAGACGACACCGTCCGGCAGCGGCATGTCGGCGCTGCGCAGCGCGA
Source organism: Nocardioides luteus (assembly GCF_014648595.1). Taxonomy (GTDB): domain Bacteria; phylum Actinomycetota; class Actinomycetes; order Propionibacteriales; family Nocardioidaceae; genus Nocardioides; species Nocardioides luteus. The sequence goes on from NZ_BMRK01000002.1 coordinate 270,727, forward strand.
CCGGACGCCCCGAGGGAGCCGCGTCGAGCCGCTTCTCCGGGTCGAGACCGGCCTGTTGACAGTAGAACGCGGCCAGGGTGCCACCGCCCGAGTGACCCAGCGACACCACGCCGAACCCTCGAGACCTCAGGAACGCGTGCCCGGCGGCGAAGTCGAGGATCGCCTGCTCATGGATGAGATTGAGGTCGTTGTTGGGGGAGCGCGACCCCTGTGTCCACACGGCGTACCCGGACCCGAGGAGGTGCGGCACGAGCGGGTGGTGGGTCACGTCCTGGCGTGGGTGCATGATCGTCACGACGGTCTGCGCCCCTGCCGGCGTACGCAGCACACCGGTCACCTTCGCCTCGTCGGCGGTGACGAGCTCGTGGACCGAGGTCTCCACCCCGTCCGGCGCCTCGATCGCGTCGTCGTAGCGTCCCGCGCCGAGCCGGACCGCCGAGTCCTGGGCCGGACTCGTCATCGTCGCTCCAGCCGGAGCGCGTCCTTGTCCCACTGGACGATGCGGCAGCCGTCGAGGCCGCCGATGCAGCTGTACCAGACGGCGTGCCGCGCCCCGGTCGCACGCCGGTCGATGACGACCGGCTCCTCGGACGCGATCACGAAGTACGGGCCGATCCGGTCGACCTCGACGCCCGGCACCTCCTCGGCCACCGCCGCGATCGAGGTGTTCTCGGGGACGTCGAGCATGAAGAGGCGGTGCGTCATCGACCCACCTGCCCTTCCTGCCAGGCCTCCGCCCGCTCGACGATCAGCTCGGCCTTGCGGACGAGGAGGTCGTCCATGCCGGCGCCGGGGCGCTGCACGATGTCGACGAGAGCGTCGATGGTGAGGTTCGCGTCCAGGTCCTCCTGCGGGGTGACCGGGCGCAGCGCTCGGGTGATCTCGACCATGTAGCCGTTGGGGTCGTGGGTGTAGATCGACTCGATCGTCTCGTGCTGGATCTGCATCTCGACGGGCCACTGGCTCGCGTCGAGCCGGCGTCGGTACTCCAGCAGGTGGTCCTCGCTGTCGACGTGGATCGCCAGGTGGCGGGAGCGTACGAACCATTCGGGCGTCTCGTCGCCGAACTGCGCGTAGACGTCGCCCTTCGACACCTCCGGAGCCGGCAGCCCGAAGTAGTAGAAGAAGGCGACCCGGTCGTCGTTGCCGATGTCGAAGAAGAAGTGGATGAAGTCCGGGTGGTCGTCCGGTCCCCAGCCCGCGGCACAGATCGAGTGCACGACCGGGAAGCCCAGCGTGTCCCGGTAGAAGCGCACCGTGCCGCTCGGGTCGAAGGTGGGGAAGGCGGCGTGGTCGACGCCACGGACCAGGTGCTGGTCGGAGAGCGAGCTCATCGGTTTCCTTTCGCCGTGGAGCGGGGTTCAGGTGGCGGGCTGGAGGCTGTCGGCGCGCAGGAGGGACCCGGCGCCGGGGATGTCGACGGGGAGATCGGCGGCGCGCAGGATGCTGTAGGCCCCGGCGGTCGCCGCGGAGAGCACCGGCAGGCCGAGCTCCTGCTCGGCAGCCTCGACGAGCGAGAGCGACGGCATCTGGACGCACGCCGAGATGACCAGCGCGTCGACATCGGTGAGGTCGAGGCTGCGAGCGGCCTCCATGACGCGATCACCCGGGATGCAGCCGACCTCGCGGTTGTCCTCGACCTCGAGCGCCCGCCAGTCGGCGACCTCGAAGCCCTCGGCCTCCAGGTAGGCCACGACCTTCTCCGCCAGCGGACGCATGTAGGGCGTGATCAGGGCGATCCGCCGCGCGGACAGTGCCTGGAGCCCCTCGACCAGGGCCCCGGCGCTCGAGCGCACACGCGCCTCCGCCCCGCCGGTCGCGAGCTGCTCGGCGACGAGCCCCTCGACCCGCTGGTGCTCGCCCGGACCGGCGGCCATCAGAGCGACCAAGCAGGCGTAGAGGATCACGTCCGGTGAGGCGTCTCCCAGCTCGAGGATGCAGCGCTCGCGCTGGGCGTTCATCGCGGCGAGCTGCTCGGGGGAGACCTTCGCCATCCGCATGCGGCTGGCGTGGAACGAGAAGCTCGCTTGCGGGTGCCGGCTCAGGATCGCCGGCATCTCGGTCTCGACCGTCACGTTGGAGCTCGGGACGACCAAGCCGATTCGTACGTGGTTCATGAGGGTCCTTTCGTCTCACCTCATGATTCAACGGTGATGACAAAAAGTCAACGCGATCGTCAACAGCCATCACGAGAGCCCACTCACAACCCCTCGCTCGCGTGTTTACGATGACGTCAATCTATTGACGGATGCGTCAGAGCGAACTACGGTCTGCCTCGCCCTCAAGGAGTTCGACATGCAGACGTCCACGACCACGACCAGAGCCGGGCTCAGCGTCCGGCGGACCCCACAAGCCGTGCTCGCGCTGAGCTTCGCCGCCCTGACCCTCGAGGGCTACGACCTGATCGTCTACGGCACCGTGGTGCCGAGCCTGCTGAGCTACCAGGCCTGGGACCTCACCCCCGAGCAGACCGGCTTCTTCGGCTCGATCGCCGTCCTCGGGATGCTGCTGGGCGCCCTCGGCTCGGGAGTCCTCACCGACCGGATCGGGCGCCGCCGGGCCATGGTGCTGAGCGTGACGGTCTTCTCGGTCGCGATGGGCCTGTGCGCCGTCGCGACGCACCCCGCCCAGTTCGGGTTCTTCCGGCTCCTCGTCGGGCTCGGTGCCGGCGGGCTGATGCCGACCGTCGTAGCGCTGGTCGTGGAGTACTCGCCGAACCACCGGCGGAGCCTCAACACCGCGATCGCCTTCGCGGGCGTCGGCATCGGTGGCGCCCTTGCCGGCCTGCTCGCGATCGTCCTCGTCCCCGCGTACGGCTTCCGGGTGATGTTCGCGGTCGGCTTGGTGCCGCTGCTTGTCGTACTGCCGCTGCTGCTCCGCCACCTGCCGGAGTCGGTCGACTATCTGCGAGCACGCGGACGCGAGGAGGAGGCCCGTGCGGTCGTCACCCGGCACGGTCTCGAGGTCGACCTCGATATCGGTCTCGACGCACGCCTCGAGCCGACCGCAGACGTGGTGGCACCCGGCTGGGGCTCGCAGCTCCGCACCATCTTCGGCAGGCGGCTGCTGGCGACCACCCTGCTCTTCTGGGTGGCGACGTTCCTGTGTCTCCTGGTGCTGTTCGGCGCCAACGCCTGGTTGCCGGCGCTGATGGTGCGCGCGGGCTACGGGCTGGAGTCGGCGCTCTCCTTCCTCCTGGTGCTCAACCTCGGCGCCGTCTTCGGCACCCTCGCCGCCTCGCCCCTGGCGGATCGCTTCGGCTCCAAGCCGATCGTGGCGGCAGCGTTCACGACCGCCGCGGTGTCGCTCTCCCTGCTCGCCGTGCACCCGCCGACCGCCGTCGTCTACGTCCTCGTGGCCCTCGCCGGGGTCGGCACGACGGGCACCCAGATCCTCGTCAACACCTACGTGGGCAGCTCCTACCCGACCGAGAGCCGCGCGACGGCCCTCGGCCTGTCCCTGGGCGTCGGGCGCCTGGGCGGGGTGCTCGGACCCACCTACGGCGGCTATCTGCTGGCCACCGGACTGCCCGTCTCCGGTCAGTTCTACGCGTACGCCGTGCCCGCACTGATCGGCTGCGTGGTCATCCTCGCCATCCCCCGAACCCGACCCGACGAAGCGACGAAGGAGGTGGGCGCCCATGCGTGAGGCGGTCATCGTGAGCACGGCCCGGACCCCCATCGGTAAGGCATATCGCGGAGCGTTGCGCGAGATCTCCGCCCCCGAGATGGCCGCGCACGCCATCTCAGGCGCCCTCGGGCGGACGTCGGTCGAGCGCGGCGAGATCGAGGACGTCGTGCTCGGCTGCGCCATGCAGGAGGGGACGGCGGGCTACAACGTCGCGCGGCAGGCGGCGCTGCGCGCCGGCCTCCCGACCAGCGTCCCGGGGATGAGCATCGACCGGCAGTGCGCCTCCGGCATGATGGCGATCGCGACCGCTGCGAAGCAGATCGTCGTGGACGGCATGCAGGTGACGATCGGCGGCGGGGTCGAGTCGATCTCGCTGGTGCAGAACGAGCACCGCAACACCTACCGCGCCGAGGATCCCTGGCTCGCCGACTTCGGGCACGACATCTACGTGAGCATGCTGGAGACGGCGGAGAACGTCGCCGGGCGCTTCGGGGTGAGCCGGGAGGAACAGGACCTGTACGCCCTCGAGTCGCAGCGGCGTACCGCACGAGCGCAGGAGGCCGGCCTCTTCGACGAGGAGATCGTCCCGTTCCACCTCGACCTCGACGAGGGCAACCGTCCCTCGACGACCATCGAGGCGCTCCGCGGGTTGTCCGCCGTGCTGCCGGACCGCCCGGACCACGCAGCGACGGTGACCGCCGGCAACGCCTCACAGCTCTCGGACGGGGCGGCCGCGGTCGTCCTCATGGAGGCCGGCGAGGCATCGCGGCGCGGCCTCGACCCGCTGGGGATCTACCGCGGCATGACGGTGGCCGGGTGTGATCCGGACGAGATGGGGATCGGGCCGGTCTATGCGATCCCGCAGCTGCTGCGGCGGCACGGCCTCACGATCGACGACATCGACCTGTGGGAGCTCAACGAGGCCTTCGCCTCTCAGACCGTCTACTGCCGCGACCGCCTGGGCATCGACCCGGACAGGTACAACGTCAACGGCGGGGCCATCGCGATCGGCCACCCGTACGGCATGAGCGGTGCCCGCATGGTGGGCCACGCGCTGCTGGAGGGTCGCCGCCGCGGCGCTCGGTACGTCGTGGTCAGCATGTGCGTCGGGGGCGGGATGGGCGCGGCCGGGCTCTTCGAGCTGTGCTGAGCCGCGCCGGATGACTCGACATGAACGTCAAATCGATAACATCAGCGTCATGAGCAACGCCAAACCCCGCCCGAAGACGAAGGCCGGGAAGGACGCGGACCCGGCCCGGTCAGGCGTACGTCGCGGACTGGTCGAGCAGGAGATCTACGACCACGCGACGCGCTTGTTCGCCGAGCGCGGATTCGCCGGCACCAGCTTCCAGGACATCGCCGACGCCGTCGGGCTGACCCGGCCCGCGCTCTACCACTACGTGAGCAGCAAGGACGAGCTCCTCGCCAAGCTGGTCGCCGAGATCACCCAGGACTCGGCCGCCGGGATCCAGGCGATCGCGGAGCGCGACGACCTGGACGCGACCCGCAAGGTGCACGAGATCGTCGTGATGAGCGTGCGCCGCCAGGCGGAGAGCGCCGCCCGGTTCCAGCTCCTGATCCGCTCCGAGGCCGACCTCCCCGAAGGCATCGCCGAGACCCACACGGCCGGCCGTCGCGCCGTGCTCAAGGCGATGGCCGGGGTCATCGAGGACGGCGTCGCGAAGGGCGTGTTCCGACCGGTCGACCCGCGCGTGGCCGCGCTCGGCCTGCTGGGCATGAACAACTGGGTCGCCTGGTGGTATCACCCCGACCAGCGCAACGACCTGGACCGGATCTGCGAGCAGCTCGCCGACATGGCGGTGGCGTCGCTGATCAACCCCGACGGCAGTGCCACCACCCGTGCGGAGCCTCGCGACGTGCTCAGGCTGATCCGGCGCGATCTCGACCACCTCGAGAACCTGCTCGACTGACCGACCGCAACCCCTCCCCCTCTGTCAGGCCCCCGCACTCGCGGGGGCCTGACGCCCGTTTTGGCTGGTCGAGCAGGTGGTGGCGGCCACATCTTCTTGATTTACACGTTCGTCAACCTATTGACGGCTCCGTCGAATCGTTCTAGCGTTTGTGACACCGGACACAACGAAACGAGGATGCTCATGGCTTACGTCATCGGTGTCGACGTCGGCGGAACCTTCACGGACGCCGTGCTCGACGACGACGCAGGGAACATCGTCGCGGCGAAGGCGCCGTCGACTCCGCCGGACTACTCCCAAGGCGTCATGGACGTGTTGGCAGTGCTGGCCGAACAGCTCGGGATGCCGGTGGACCAGATGCTCGCCAGGACCCACCACATCGCCCACGGCACCACGTCGTCGCTCAACGCGCTGGTCATGGGCAACGTGCCTCCCGTCGGGTTCCTGACCACGGCCGGCCACCGCGACTCGATCTTCATCATGAACGTCGAGGGCCGCTACCTCGGTGGGTCACCCGACCAGCTCCAGAACGTGCTGGGACAGAGCAAGGACCACGGGCTCATCCCCAAGCGCCACGCGCTGGAGGTCGTCGAGCGACTCGACCGCGACGGCACGGTCGTCGTCCCGCTGGACGAGGAGTCGGTGCGTACGGCGGTCCGCAAGCTCCTCGACGCCGGCGTGAAGGCGATCGCGGTCTCGCTGCTGTGGTCCTTCAAGAACCCCGCCCACGAGCAACGGATCCGCGAGATCGTCCACGAGATGAACCCGGACATGTTCGTCTCGCTCTCCTCGGAGGTGAGCCCGCGGATCCGGGAGTTCGCGCGCAGCTCCACCACCGTGATGAGCGCCCAGATCGGGCCCGGCCTGCGCGACTACCTCGGCTCGCTGGAGGGCCGGCTCCGGGAGCAGGGTCTCGTCGGACCCCTCCTGGTCATGCAGAGCAACGGTGGCGCCATCGCCGCCGCCGAGGCGCCCGCCACCGCGATCAGCACCGTCGGCTCGGTGCTCACCGGAGGCGTCGTCGGCGCGGTCTCGCTCGGCGAGCAGCTCGGGCACCGCAACATCATCTCCACCGACGTCGGCGGCACCACCTTCCTCGTCGGCCTGGTGGTCGACGGCGAACCGGTGCGCACCAGCAGCACGATCATCAACCACCACCCGATCAACGTGCCGACCCTCGAGGTCCATGCGATCGGCTCCGGCGGCGGCGCCATCGCATGGCTCGACAAAGGCGGCAACCTCCAGGTCGGCCCGCGCAGCGCGCAGTCGGTGCCCGGCCCGGCGTGCTACGGAGCCGGCGGCACCGAGCCGACCAACACCGACGCCAACCTCGTGCTCGGCATCCTCCCCGAGACGGGCCTGCTCGGCGGTCGCAAGGCACTCGACCTCGAGGCCGCCCGAGAGGCCATCCGGGTACGCATCGCAGACCCCCTCGGTCTCAGCGTCGAGGACGCCGCCGCCGCGATCTATGCGATCCAGAACGCCCAGACCGGCGACCTCCTCCGCAAGACCGTGGTCGAGACCGGCCACGACCCGCGCGACTTCGTGCTCTACGCCTTCGGCGGAGCCGGCCCCGCGTACTGCGGTTTCTACGCCGCCGAGGTCGGGGTCAAGGAGTGCGTCGTCCCGCTCGGGCCGGTCGCCTCCGCCTTCTCGGCCTACGGTCTCGCCTCGTCCGACATCGTGCTCGCCTCCGAGCTCTCGGACCCGGGCCAGATGCCGCTCGACCCCGCCCGTGCGACGGAGAATTTCGCCGCCCTCGAGGAGCAGGTCCGAGCCGCGATGGAGCGTCAGGGGCTGGACTTCGAGCGGATCGAGCTCGTCCGCTCGCTCGACCTGCGTTACACGGCCCAGCTCGCGGAGGTCGCGGTCGAGGTCCCGGACGGTGACCTCGACGACGCGGCGATGACCCAGGTGATGGCCGACTTCGAGCAGCGCTACGGCGAGCTATTCGGCGAGGGCACCGGCTTCAGTGCCGCCGGTGTCCAGGCGATCACGTTCCGCGTACGCGGCACCGGCGTCCTGCCCTTCTCGCCCGCCCTGCCGAAGGTCGACACCGCGATCGACCCCGACCCCTCCGCGGCTCTGCTCGCGACGCGCAAGGTCTGCCTCGACCCGCGCGTGGGCTACGTCGACACGGCGGTCTACGACTACCGCCAGCTGCTCGCCGGCCACCGGATCACCGGCCCGGCCATCATCGAGGTCCCCACGACCACCGTCGTCGTTCCGCCGGAGATGACCGGCACCGTCGACCACCTCGGCAACCTGACCATCACCACGAGGAGCTGACATGACGATGCAGATTCCCGGCTCGGAGCACTTCTCCAGCCGCCCCACGAACTTCGACGAGATGACAGCGGGCCTCCCCGAGTCCCTGGAGGTCCACACCGTCAGCCAGGAGCAGATCGACGCCCTGGACCCGCTGACCTACGAGGTGGTCCGCCACCGGCTCTGGTCGGTGACCGAGGAGATGGGCGAGGCGCTCAAGCGCATGTCCGGCTCACCGATCGTCACCGACGCCAACGACTTCGACTTCGCGATCTGTGACGAGCTGGGTCAGGAGGTCCAGGTCGGTCTCTACAACACGATGCTCGCCGGGGCCGTCGACCTGGCGATCTACTGGACCCTCCAGCACCGGTCCCACAACCCAGGCGTACGCGAGGGCGACATGTTCCTCTGTAACGACCCGTGGGTAGGTGGTGGCCTCCATCAGAACGACGTCATCGTCTTCCAGCCGGTCTTCCACGACGGCAAGCTCTTCGCCTGGACCAGTGCGATCTGCCACGAGCCCGACCTCGGCGGCGTCGGCCTGGGCTCCTTCAGCCCGGCCGCCCAGGACGTCTTCTCCGAGGCGCTGCCGACGCCGCCGATCAAGGTGGTCAAGGACTTCGACCTGCAGGACGACGTCGTCGACGTGTGGATTCGCCGCTCGCGCGTACCGATGCTGGTGAACCTCGACCTGCGCGCGAAGGTCGGCTCCAACACCGTGGGCCGCAAGCGGCTCGAGGAGGTGATCGCGCAGTACGGCGCCGACACCGTCAAGGCCGTGATGAAGCGGATGATGGCCGACGCCGAGGGCCGCCTGCGTTCCAAGCTCACCGATCTGCCCGACGGCACCTGGTCGGCCACCGGCTACCAGGACCAGTCGCACGAGGGCGACCGTGGCGTCCACAAGATCACCGTCGCGATGACGAAGCGCGAGGACCACCTGACCTTCGACTTCACCGGCACCGACCCGCAGGCCGGCATGATCAACTGCACCTACGCCGGCATGCGCGGCGGCGTGATGCTCGCGCTGCTGCCGATCCTCGCCCACGACATCCCGTGGTCCGCCGGCGGCCTGATGCGCTGCTTCGACCTGGTCTCGGAGGAGGGCACGATCAACAACGCGACGTACCCGGCCGCGGTCAGCCGAGGGCCGATCGGCCCGGCCTGGCTGACCGGCACGCTGGTCGCGCAGTGTCTGTCCCAGATGCTCGACCGTTCCACCGACCTCGGCGCGAGCGTCCAAGCGGCCTGCTGCGGCACCTGGGACACCGCCGTCGTGGCCGGTCTGGACGAGCGCGGTGAGGCTCCGATGCCGTTCCTCAACGTGATGATGGAGCCGATGGCCGGCGGCTTCGGCGCCCGTCCCGAGATGGACGGCATGGACACGGGCGGCCTCTTCTGCATCCCGATGGGCCGCGTCCCCGACGTCGAGATGACCGAGTTCCTCTACCCCCTGCTGACCTTGTGGCGGCGCGAGGAACCCGACTCCGGCGGCCCGGGGCGCCAGCGCGGCGGCGTGAGCGCCTCGCTGGCGGTCACCCTCCACGGCACGTCGCAGCCGGCCGGTCTCGTGCTCGCCTCGGCGGGCAAGGCGGTCGCGCAGAACAACGGCCTCGCAGGCGGCTATCCGGGCAACACCGGCTTCGACGCCGTCGTACGCCGCGCCGAACTCGGCGAGGTCCTCGCCGACGGCCGGATCCCGCAGACGCTGGACGACCTGGGCAGCGACGTGGAGATCGGCCACTGCTACGCCCAGTCGCATCTCGCTCCCGGGGAGGTGCTCTACATGAACTGGCAGGGTGGCGGCGGCTACGGCGACCCGCTGCTGCGTGACCCGGACGCCGTCCTCCACGACATCGTCGAGGACAAGGTGACCGCGTCGGCCGCCGAGATCGTCTACGGCGTCGTCCTCGCCGGCGACGAGGTGGACCGCTCCGCGACCGAAGCCCGGCGGGCCGCGCTTCGCGAGGACCGGCGGGACCGGTCGCAGTCGGAGCCCAGGGACCGTGGCACGGTCGACACCGCCACGGCCCGGCGCATCGACGACAACCTCGTCATCGACGGCGACACCGTCGGCTGCGCCCACTGCGGCCAGGGCCTGGCCGATGTCACCCGTGACGTGTCGCTCGGCCTGGCCACGTACGACGGTGCTTCGACGGCCGCCGGACCGCAGGTCACCTCCGACCCGGCCTACTACGTCGACGACACGATCGTCTTCCGTCAGCTCTGCTGCCCCGGTTGCTGGACGGCGATCTCGTCCACGATCGTGCCTGCCGACCACGTCGGGCCGACCGACGACCTCGCCACCCTCGGGGTCACCCCCAGGCTCGTCGCCGCCGAGTAGCCGGATCGGCGGACACGCCGACACGACAGATCAGCGAAGCCCCGGCTCCTCGGAGCCGGGGCTTCGTCGCGCCGTTGGGCTGCGGCCACAACCGCGAGGCCCCGAGTTGTCACGAACGCCCAGCCGAGTCCCGGCCTCCGGGGCCGACGATGGGGTCATGACCTCAGCAGCGCACCCTTCATCGCCCCGCCGTGTCGCCGTCGTCGGCGCCGGCATGGTCGGTCTGTCGACCGCGTGGTTCCTGCAGGAGGCCGGCGTCGACGTCACCGTCGTCGACCGCGACGGCGTCGCCGCCGGCTCGAGCTGGGGGAACGCCGGCTGGCTGACGCCGAGCATCGCCGTGCCGCTCCCCGAGCCGTCGGTCCTGCAGTACGGTCTGCGCGCGGTCCTCAGCCCGTCGTCCCCGGTCTACGTGCCGCCCACCGCGAACCCGCGGCTGCTGCGCTTCCTCGCCCAGTTCGCCCGCAACTGCACGCCCGCGCGGTGGCAGCAGGCGATGCAGGCGCTGATCCCGCTCAACAACGGCGCGCTCGCCGCCTTCGACGAGCTCGAGCGCGGCGGGATCGAGGCTCGTACGCGGTCGGCAGACCCGTTCACCGCCGCGTTCCGCAGCGTCGAGGACAGCCGCGCGCTGCTCGACGAGTTCGCCCACATCGAGGCCAGCGGTCAGCAGGTGGACTTCGAGGTGGTCGACGGCGACCGGGCGCGGGCCGAGGAGCCTGCTCTGGCGGACAGCATCGCGACCGCCATCCGGATCCGGGGCGAGCGGTTCATCGACCCGGCGACCTACGTGCACTCGATCGCGGACTCGGTGCAGAAGCGCGGCGGTCGGCTGGTCACCGGGGTGTCGGTCGGCGAGATCCGGTCCGGCGACCGTGAGGTCGTCGTCGCGGGCGAGCGCTACGACGCCGTCGTCGTGGCCACCGGGGCGTGGCTGGGCGCGCACGGCCGCCGGGTCGGCGTCCGCCGCCTCGTGCAGGCGGGCCGCGGCTACTCCTTCACCGTGAAGGTCGACGACCTGCCGCGCGGACCGGTCTACTTCCCGACCCAGCGGCTGGCCTGCACACCGATCGGCGACCGGCTGCGGATCGCCGGGATGATGGAGTTCCGCGACGCCGACGCGCCGCGCGACCCGCGGCGGATCGACGCCCTCGTCGGTGCGGCGCGCGACCTCCTGGCGGGAGCCCACCTGGACCAGCGCGAGGACGAGTGGGTCGGCGCCCGGCCGTGCACCTCCGACGGTCTGCCGCTGATCGGCGCCTCCGCCGACCCGCGCGTCTTCGTCGCCGGCGGTCACGGGATGTGGGGCATCACCCTCGGTCCGGTGACGGGGCGGCTGCTGGCGGAGCAGATCGTCTCCGGCGTACGTCCTGACGCGCTGCGCGCTGTCGACCCGCTGCGCTGACCGGGCCGGCTCACGGCCCTGCTCACCGGCCGGGCGGTCCACCTCGCCCACGGAGCCGGGCGATCTCCAGGCGCAGCGCGAGCCGCTGCTCCGGGTCCTCGAAGTCGATCGGGCACAGGGCAGCGATCCGGGCGACCCGGTTCCTGACGGTGTTCGGATGCACTCCCAGGGACCGGGCCGCCCGTTTCGGCTCGCCCCAGTGGTCGATCAGGGCCTCGACCGTGTCGATCAGCACGGTTGCGCTCTCGTCGCCGAGGAGGTCCCTGATCGGAGACACGATCGGCCGGCTCTCCTGCCCGCGCACCGCACGCGTCAGGATGATCGCCGGCCATCCCTCCTCGACCGTGACGACCGGGCGACCCTCGTCCTCCGCGCCGGCGAGCTCGGTGGCGGTGAGGCGGGAGGCGTCGAGATCGCGAGGAGCGTCGACGGTCGTGCCGACGTACATGTGTACGTCGGCGTTGTCCCGCCCCTCGCCGCGCACCAGCTCACCGAGCCAGCCGTCGCTCCCCGGTCCCGAGGCCCCGGCGCGGAGCACGGCGTAGACCTGGTCGTCGAGGTCTGCGATCACGGGCCGGCGCCACCCGCGGCGGCGGCACAGCGCCTGCCACAGCTGCCGTCTGGCCTCCGCAGGCAGGTCGGCCGGCCCGGCCAGCACCGCCACCCGCCACGGACCGTCGTCGAGCCACTCGGGCTGGTCGACGACGGAGCCGCGCACCAGCGACCGGATCTGGTCGAGCTGCACCTGCTGATGGAGCTCGGTTTGCGCGCGCAGCCGGAGGAGGGCGAGCGCGACCAGCTCGGTGGCAGCGTCCAGCTCGCGCTCGTGCCCCGGCGGCAGGGGGTTCTCGGCGATCGCCCAGATCGACCCCAGCCATTCACCCCCGGCCCGGACCGGGACCACGTAGCGCGCCTTGACCCCACCGTCACCTGCGGGCACGAAGATCGGCGAGTCGGAGCGGGCCATCCGCCGGAAGACACCGAGAGCGCGGAAGTGGTCGCGCACCTCTCGGGGCACCCGGCGGCCGACGATGGTCGCCGTGCGGGCGTCGTCGATGTCCGACTGGCCCTGGGAGTAGGCCAGGACGTGGGAGCTCGCGTCCTCGATCGTCACCGGCGCCTCGAGGAGCGAGCTGATCCGGTCGGCGATGTCGAAGAGGTCGTCGTGGAGGTCGTCGGCCGCCCCTCGCGCCGGTCTCGCCGAGGCGTCGATGGCCGACCGCACGACGGCGATCACCGAGCTCAACGACGCACCCCGGCTCATCGCCAACAGCGGCAGACCGAGCTCACGACAGCGCTCGGCGACACCGTCGTCGACGGCCAGCGGGTGCCGCACGAGCAGGCCCGACGCATCCGCACAGGAGGTGACCAGCCCCTGCACCTGCCCGACGTCCGTGGCCCCGACCACCGTCACCAGATCGCCGCGAGCCACCCCGGCCGCAGACCCGACCTCACCCGCCTCGACGATCTCCAGCCCGAAGACCGGCCGCGGCTCACCCGGCACGACGACCTCGACGAAGCCCTGGGGCAGCGAGTCGGCGAGGTCGGCAGCGGTGGTCACACCGCCACTGTGCCACTGCCAAGAGGCGGAGATGAACGAAGCCCCGGTCCATCGGACCGGGGCTTCGTCACACGTGCGCGAGGGGGGAGTTGAACCCCCACGTCCTTGCGGACACACGGACCTGAACCGTGCGCGTCTGCCTATTCCGCCACTCGCGCGTGCAGCAGAGGAAACGTTAGCCCACCAGCACCCACCGGCCCAAAACGACGGCACCCCGTCCGCCTTGACACGGGTGGTCACCGGATCGTGGGAGGATCGAAACCACGCAGAATGCGGGAAGTAGCAGATCCCCTAGGGTGCACCGATACGATCGGGCCGAATCCGGGGGGACCACTATGCCCGTACGCGACACACCACCCAACCTGACCGGCCTGCCGGCACCTGAGAGGAGCGCAGCAACGTGAGCGGCCTGCAGAAGTTCGAGCAGAAGCTGGAGCAGCTCATCTCAGGCGCTTTCGCCAAGGCGTTCCGGTCCGAGGTGAAGTCGGTGGAGATCGTCGCCGCGCTCCAGCGCGAGATCGACAACAACGCCCAGGTGCTCAGCCGTCAGCGACGGCTGGTGCCCAACGACTTCTTCGTCGAGCTGTCCGCCAGCGACCTCGGCAAGCTGGAGTCCTACGGACCCCACCTCAAGGAGGAGCTGAAGCGCCAACTGATGGATCACGCCGAGGTGCAGGGGTTCGTCTTCCCCGGCCGGGTGAACATCCAGTTCGGCGAGGCGAAGGACCTGACGATCGGCCGGTTCCGGGTGCGCAGCCGTGCCCAGGCGGCGGTCTCGGGCGGAGACATGAGCGACACCCAGGTGAGCCGTGCGCAGGCCTACCTGGAGATCAACGGCACCCGGCACCCGCTCCACGGCAACCTCGTCGTGGGCCGTGGCACCGACGCCGACCTGCGCATCAACGACCCGGGCATCAGCCGCCGCCACATCGAGTTCCGCTCGAAGCAGGCCGGCGACGGCGTGCGGATCGAGGTCTACGACCTCGGCTCGACCAACGGCATGCTGGTCAACGGGCAGAAGATGGCGAGTGCAACCCTTGACGACGGCTCCCAGGTGCGCATCGGCACCACCGTCATCACTGCGCATATCGTGGAGGAGCGCCGTTGAGCGAGCGTAAGCGAGCGACCATTCAGATCGTCACGACGCCACTTCCGTACGCTGGCGCCTTCTCAACGGAGGTGGCGGCGTGAGCGAGCTGACCCTTTTCCTGATCCGGGTCGCCTACCTGGCGATCCTGTGGATCTTCGTGCTGGCCGCGTTGTCCGTGATCCGCTCCGACATGTTCGGCGCGCGGGTCACCAACGCCTCCGCCGGCCAGCCCGCAGCGGCGCCGGGTCGAGGCAAGTCTCCCGCGGCGCGGGCACCGCGGCGCGGCGTACCCACGCACGTCGCGGTCACCACCGGCTCCAACGCCGGTGTCACCGTGCCCCTCTCGCAGGCGCCCATCGTCATCGGCCGCGGCAGCGACGCCGCGATCATCCTCGACGACGACTACGCCTCCACCCGCCACGCCCGCATCGCCGTCTCCGGCGACCAGTGGTTCGTGGAGGACCTCGGATCGACCAATGGCACCTACATCGGGTCCGTCCGGATCAATCAGCCGACCGCTATCTCTCTCGGGACCCAGGTGCGGATCGGTAAGACAATCCTGGAGCTGCGCAAGTGACCGCTGCGACCGACCCCACGCCCGACCCGGCTCCCAGCCCCGGTGCCCCTGGCGGACGACCCTTCCGCCTCGAGTTCGCCGCGGTCTCCGACGTCGGCCGGGTACGCAAGGACAACCAGGACAGCGGGTACGCCGGTCCGTGGCTGCTGACCGTCTGTGACGGCGTCGGTGGCGCTGCCCGCGGCGACATCGCCTCCAGCACCGCCGTCCAGCAGCTGCGCAAGCTCGACGAGGAGCCTGCCCTCGGGCTGGTCGACGACGACCTGATCGGCCTGGTCTCCCACGCGCTGCACATGGCCCACGACGAGATCGGCCACCTGGTCGACCACGACCCGACGCTCAACGGCACGAGCACGACCTCGACCGTCGGCCTCTTCGACGGCTCCAAGCTCACCGTCGGCCACGTGGGCGACAGCCGCGCCTACCTGCTCCGCAACGGCGCGATCCACCAGGTCACCCACGACCACACCTTCGTGCAGACGCTTCTCGACGAGGGGAGGATCACCGAGGAGGAGGCCAAGACCCACCCTCACCGCAACCTGATCCTCAAGGCCCTCGACGGCACCCGTGAGCTCGAGCCCGACCTGTTCATCGTCGACCTCGCCGCCGGCGACCGACTGATGTTCTGCAGCGACGGCGTCTGCGGCTACGTCGACGACCCCCGGATCGCCGACATCCTGGCGACCGGCACGCCCGAGTACGCCGCCGTCGAGCTGGTCCGCGTCTCCCTCGACTCCGGCAGCACCGACAACGTGACCTGCGTGGTCGCCGACGTCGTGCCCAGCGACACCATGCCGTCGGCCGGACTCGAGGCCCAGATGGTGGGTGCTGCGGCGGAGCTCAAGCGGAGGACCACCAAGACCGGCCAGATGACTGCGCTGTTCCGCGGCCACCGGATGGGCGACACCGGCGAGCTCGACCCGATCGACGAGGAGATCCCCGACGGCGCGATCGCCGCCGACCCGGAGGAGATGCGCTACGCCCTCCAGGCGCCTGCCAGGTTCCTGAAGCTGCGCTGGGCCTTCGGGCTGCTGGCCATCCTCGGTGTGGTCTGGGTAGCGGCGGCGACGGCGTTCGTCTGGTCGCAGAACCAGTGGTACATCGGGCAGCAGGACGGCAACGTCACCATCTTCCGTGGTGTCCCGACCACGATGATCGGCCTCGACCTCTCCGAGCCCTACCAGACCTCTGACCTGAAGGTCGAGGACCTGGCCGAGACCTACCAGCACCAGCTCGAGGACGGCATCCACAGCAAGGATCTGGCCGGCGCCCAGGAGAAGGTGCAGTCGCTGGCCGACCAGAGCGCGGCCGACACAGGTAACGCGTCATGAGTGGGTTCACCCCGGCGAGCTCCATGCCCGTTTTCGTCCACCGGTCGCGCCGGGGGGCCGAGCTCGTCCTGATGATCCTGGCCCTGGCGGTCGGGATCGGCGCCTACGCCGCGGTCGGCCTCGGCGTGCAGGAGAAGGTGCCGGTCGACATCGTCGGCTACGGCACCTGGCTGGTCGCGCTGCTCGTGGCGGCCCACATCGGCGTACGTCTTCTGGCGCCGTACGCGGACCCCGTGCTGCTCCCGCTGGTCGCGATGCTCAACGGCTTCGGTCTCGCCGTCATCCACCGTCTCGACCTGGCCGCTGGGGCGAGCGAGTCCGACGCCTTCGCCCGCCAACAGCTGATCTGGATGTCGCTGGGCGTGGTGCTGTTCCTGATCACGCTCTTCGTGGTCCCCGACCACCGGATGCTCCAGCGGTTCACCTACACCGCCGGCCTCGGCGCGGTGGTCATGCTGATCCTGCCGATGCTGCCGATCATCGGAAAGACGATCAACGGCGCCCGGATCTGGATCAACCTCGGTCCGGTGAGCTTCCAGCCCGGTGAGGTCGCCAAGGTGCTGCTGGTGGTCTGCTTCGCCGGCTATCTGGCGGTCCACCGCGACGCGCTCGCCCTGGCCGGTCGTCGGTTCGTCGGCATCGACCTGCCCCGCGGCCGCGACCTCGGTCCGTTGCTGATGATGTGGGTGATCAGCCTCGCGATCCTCGTGCTGCAGCGCGACCTCGGCTCCAGCCTGCTCTTCTACGGCCTCTTCGTGGTGACGCTCTACGTCGCGACCGAGCGCAAGGGCTGGATCGTCGTCGGTGGGCTGCTCTTCGCCGGCGGTGTCTTCGCCGCGATCAGCCTCTTCAGCCATGTCCGCGTCCGCGTGCTGACCTGGCTGAACCCGTTCGACTACTACCCGGACCCGGTCAACGGCACATCCTCCGGTCAGCTCGTCGAAGGCCTCTTCGGGATGGCCTGGGGCGGCATGATCGGCCGCGGCTTCGGGTCCGGCGAGCCCTGGCGGGTCCCCTACGCCAACTCCGACTTCATCATCCCGGCGATCGGTGAGGAGCTCGGTCTGACCGCGCTCCTCGCGCTGCTGCTGTGCTACGGCCTGATCGTCGAGCGCGGCCTGCGCACGGCGATCGTGGCCCGCGACGACTTCGGCAAGCTGCTCTCGGTCGGCCTGGCCACCTCGGTCGCCCTGCAGACCTTCGTGGTCGTCGGTGGCGTCACCGGCCTGATCCCGCTGACTGGTCTGACCACCCCCTTCCTCTCGTATGGTGGGTCTTCGCTGGTCGCCAACTGGGTGATCGTCGCCTTGCTGTTGCGCGTCTCGGACCAGTCCCGCCGTCCACTGCCGACGGCTCCGTCCGACGAAGACCTCGCCGCTGAGGAGACCCAGATCGTCAAGCTCGACAAAGGGGCGATGAACAAGTGAGCGAGCGCCAGCGAGCGAACCACGAGCTCAACACGCGACCGCGTCCGTACACTTGCGCTCGCGCTACGGAGGTGGCCGCGTGAACCGCCCCATTCGCACGCTCAGCGTCGGCTGCCTGATCCTCTTCGTGGCGCTGATGCTGAACCTGACGTACGTCCAGTTCTTCAAGGCGAGCTGGTACAACGACCGCGCCGACAACCGCCGGGTCACCGAAGAGGCCTACGCACAGCAGCGCGGCGACATCCTGGTCGGCAAGAAGGCGATCGCCACGAGCAAGCCGAGCGACGACAAGTACGAGTGGCAGCGCACGTATCCCGGCGGCAAGAAGTACGCCCCGATCACGGGCTTCATGTCCTACTCCTACGGCCAGACCGGGATCGAGAGGTCGCAGGACTCGGTGCTCTCGGGCCAGGACAACAAGCTCTTCACCAACCGCCTGGTCGACCTGGTCACCAACTCCGAGCCCGCCGGCGGCAACGTCGAGCTCACCATCGACCCGAAGGTCCAGGACGCCGCGTACGAGGGCCTGACCGCTCTCGGTGAGGACGTCCAGGCGGCCACGGTGGCGATCGAGCCGAAGACCGGCCGGATCCTGGCGATGGCCTCGACCCCGACCTACAACCCCTCCAAGCTGGCGACCCACGACTTCGGCGCCGCGAGCAAGTCCTTCAACAACCTCTCGAAGGACGAGGACGAGCCGCTGCTGAACCGCTCCATCCAGACCGCGCTTCCGCCGGGCTCGACCTTCAAGCTGGTCACCGCCGCGGCCGCGATCGAGAAGCTCGGCATGGACGGCGACAGCAAGGTCTACGGCGGTGCCAGTCTCGACCTGCCGGGCACCACCACCGACCTGCCCAACCTCAACGGCACCAGCTGTGGCGGCGAGCAGATCACCCTCACCCGGGCCCTGGAGGTCTCCTGCAACACCGCGTTCGGCCAGCTCGGCATGGACCTCAGCGACGAGGACATGCGGGCCCAGGCCGAAGCGTTCGGCTTCGGTCAGCACTACCTCGACGACATCGGCCCGCAGGCCAAGAGCCGCTACCCCACCAACGACGGCAAGGACAAGCAGGCCCGCGCCGCGATCGGTCAGCAGGACGTGATCGCGACCCCGCTGCAGATGGCGATGGTCTCGGCCGGCATCGCCAACGGCGGCGAGGTCATGAAGCCCTACCTGGTCGACCGGGTCACCTCGTCCTCGCTGGACGTCATCGACCAGGGCAAGCCGACCACGATCGACAACCAGCCCGCGATCTCGCGGGACACCGCCGAGATCCTGACCCAGATGATGGTCAGCGTCGTCGACAACGGCACCGCCGAGGTCGCCTCGATCCCCGGGGTGAGCGTCGCCGGCAAGACCGGCACCGCGCAGAGCTCCAAGGAGCGCGCTCCCTACGCCTGGTTCACCTCGTTCGCCCCGGCGGAGAACCCGTCCATCGCGGTCGCCGTGATGGTCCAGAAGAGCGGCACCGAACGCAGCGAAATCGCCGGCGGACGGCTGGGCGGACCAATCGCGAAGGCCATGATGGAGGCAGCGATCTCATGAGTCGTTACGTATTCCACGAGCTCATCGGCACCGGCGGGATGGGCGAGGTGTGGCGGGCGACCGACACGACCCTCAACCGCGAGGTCGCGATCAAGCTCCTCAAGCCCGAGCACGCCGAGGACCCGATCGGCCGCTCCCGGTTCGAGTCCGAGGCGAAGCACGCCGCCGCGCTCCACCACCCCAACGTCGTCGCCGTCTACGACGTCGGCGAGATGCCGACCGCCTCCGGCCTGATGCGTCCGTTCCTGGTGATGGAGCTGGTCGACCACAAGCCGCTCTCCGAGCTGATCCGTGACGGCCGTCCGCTCGACCCCGAGGTCGTACGCGACCTGCTCGGTCAGGCCGGCGACGCGCTGGCCGCCGCTCACCGAGCCGGCATCGTGCACCGCGACGTGAAGCCCGCCAACCTGCTGATCACCCCGCAGCGGAAGGTGAAGGTCACCGACTTCGGCATCGCCCGTGCACAGGCCTCGACCGGCATCACCGGCACCGGCCAGGTGATGGGCACGCCGCAATACCTGAGCCCCGAGCAGGCTCGAGGCGAGAAGGCCACCCCGGCCTCCGACGTCTACTCGCTCGGTGTGGTCGCCTTCGAGTGCCTGGCCGGCTACCGGCCGTTCCAGAAGGAGACCCCGGTCGCGACCGCGATCGCCCACCTGCACGACCCGGTCCCGCCGCTGCCCGACCACGTCCCCGCCGACCTGGCCGCGGTCGTGATGCGGAGCCTGCAGAAGGACCCGAGCCTCCGCTACGCCGATGCTGCCGCGTTCACCACCGCGATGATCGGTCACGGTGGTGGTGCGGACCCGGACGCCGAAGCCACCACCGTCGTTGCCGCCGCGCCTGGTGACGCGACCGCGACGTCGGTCATGGACCCGGTGCCCTCGCCCTCGGCCACCCAGAACTACGTCGGCATGCAGGGCGGCGCGGGCGGCCCGATGGGCCCCGAGGGCCCGCCGCCGCCCCGCTACCAGGACCCCTACGACAGCTACGACGACGATCAGGACCAGCGGCCCTGGTACAAGAAGCCGTTCAACATCGTCGTGCTCGTGATGCTGGTCGCGGTGATCGTCGCGATCATCTGGATCATCTCGACCCTCGCGTCGGGCCCGGACAACAGTCCGGCCGACGACGCCTCCCCGACGCCATCAGCATCTCCGACGCCCACGCAGACGGAGCAGGCGGAGGAGGAGCCGAAGCCCGTCGAGATCGACGAGGACGACTACGTCGGCCGCAACGTCGACGAGGTGCGCCGCGAGCTGAGCGACCTCGGACTGGTCCCGAAGGTCTCGGTGCAGGAGAACGACGGCAGTCAGGGCGCCGACGTCGTCTCCGGGCTCGACCCGACCCGCAACCTCTACGAGGGCGACCCGATCACCATCCGCTACTACGGCGAGCCGCCGGCCGCCCCGCCTCCCAGCCAGGAGGAGCCCGACCAGGGCGAGGGTGACAACGAGGAAGAGGAGCCCACCGACGACGGCGAGTCCCCCGACGGCTGGAACTTCCCGGACCTCCCCGGTGGCGACGAGGGCACCGGCAACGGGAACGGGAACGGCAACGGGGGCGGCAATGGCTGAGCCGGCACTCCTCGCCGGCCGCTACGAGGTCGGGGAGCTGCTCGGCCGCGGCGGGATGGCGGAGGTCCGCAAGGGCACCGACCACCGGCTCGGTCGCGTGGTCGCGATCAAGCGGCTGCGGATGGACCTGGCCAGCGACGCCACCTTCCAGGCGCGCTTCCGGCGCGAGGCGCAGTCCTCGGCCAAGCTCAACCACCCCTCGATCGTGTCGGTCTACGACACCGGCGAGGAGAAGAGCGACGACGGCGTCGCCCAGCCCTACATCGTGATGGAGTACGTCGCCGGCCGCACGCTGCGCGACGTGCTCCGCGAGGGTCGCAAGATCCTGCCCGAGCGCGCGCTGGAGATCAGCTCCGACGTGCTCAACGCGCTCGACTACAGCCACCGCAACGGGATCATCCACCGCGACATCAAGCCCGGCAACGTGATGCTCACGCCGGCCGGTGACGTGAAGGTGATGGACTTCGGCATCGCCCGGGCGCTCAACGACGCCCAGTCCACGATGACCCAGACCGCGGCCGTCGTCGGCACCGCGCAATACCTGAGCCCCGAGCAGGCCCGCGGCGAGCAGGTCGACGCCCGCTCCGACGTCTACTCGGCCGGCTGCCTTCTCTACGAGCTGCTCACCGGCCGACCGCCGTTCGTCGGTGACTCGCCGGTCTCGGTGGCCTACCAGCACGTACGCGAGCACGCGCAGCCTCCTTCGACCCACGACCCCTCGCTGACCCGCGAGCTCGACGCGATCGTGATGAAGTCGCTCGCCAAGCGGGTCGAGGACCGCTACCAGTCCGCGCAGGAGATGCGCACCGACATCGAGCGCTATCTCGCCGGGCGTCCCGTCCAGGCGGCCGTCCCGCCGAGCATGGACCAGACCCAGGTCGCTCAGAACCGCGCCGTCCCGCCCTACGGAGACCCCAACAGCGGCTACTACCCGCCCCAGGACGACCGGCCCCAGGGGCCGCGCCCCTGGGTGCTCGTGCTGCTCGGTCTGGTGATCATCGGCCTGATCGCGGTGGGCGCCTACTTCCTGCCGACCGCTCTCGGGCCGCAGAGCACGCCCGCGCCCGACGTCACCGGTCTCACCCAGGAGAAGGCGATGGCCGAGCTGAGCGCGGCCAAGCTCAAGGGCAAGGTGAAGCAGGAGCCGAGCGACAGCGTCGCGGTCGGAGTGGTGATCTCGCAGGACCCACCTGCCGGCCAGGAGATCGAGGAGGGCGAGACCGTCACCCTGACGGTCTCCACCGGTCCACCCAACCGCGAGATGCCCAACGTGGTCGGGATGTCGCAGAAGGCGGCCAAGGACCTGCTCGAGGACGATCCCTACAGCTTCTCCGTGAAGATCGAGACGGTCGACTCCGACGAGCCCAAGGGCACGGTGATCGAGTCCGACCCGGTTGCGGACCAGAGCGTCACGACGGGGAAGAGCACCGAGGTCGTCCTCTCCGTCTCCAAGGGTCCCAACAAGGTCCCCAACGTGGTCGGGAAGAGCGTTCAGGAGGCTGAGGAGATCCTCCGCAACGCCGGCTTCACGCCTGTACGCAAGGACGAGCCCAACACCGACAAGCCCAAGGACACCGTCGTCGAGCAGACGCCGGGCAAGGGCACGCCGCTGAAGAAGAACGGCGAGGTGATCATCTTCGTCTCGACGAAGGAAGCGCCGCTGCCGAGCTGTCAGACCCTGGTGCCCAACCCGGACGACCCGTCGGCCACGGCCACCCAGACCGCCGAGCCCGGCGACCCGCCGACGTGCGACCCGGCGCTGCCGCCGACCTCTCCAGCGGCCCCCTGACCGTCGCTCCGCCGAGGCCCCTGTCTCAGTCGCCCTGAGGCAGGGGCTTCGCGTACTTCACGTCGAGCAGGCCGTCGTAGGCGGGCGCGGTGAGGTAGGTCAGCGGCTTGAGGGCCCAGCCGATCTGGACGTTGGGGTCGCGGGCGTCGGCGCGGTAGTTCTGCACGTGGTCGTCACGGTCGATCGCGGCCTGGAGCTGGTCGGGGTCGCCGACGGCCTCGATGACGTACGGCTGGGGATAGGGGACGCCGTCGAGCTGCACCGTGCTGCCGGAGCACTTGATGCCGGTGGTGGTGATGATCCGCTCGCCGGCGATGGTGATCGCCTCGGCGCCACCGGCCCACAGCGCGTTGACGACCGCCTGGATGTCCTGCTGGTGCACGACGAGGGAGTTGGGGTCGTCACCGGTGTAGCTCTTCTGGACCTCCGAGGGCGCGTCGCCGAGCACGATCTGCATCCCGGCGCCGCTGTGGTCGGAGGTGCCGGCCGGGTCGGCGAGCCGCGCGGACTGCCGCTGGAGCTTCTTGACGTCCTTGTCGGTGACGCCGCTGGTCATCCCGTCGACCTCGCTCTGCAGCTCGGCGAGCTGGGCCTCGAGACGGTCGTAGCGGCTGCGCTCTCCGTCGACGAGGGTGGCAAGGTCCTCGTAGCGGCCCGGCCGCAGGTCGGTGCCGTCGGCGTTGACAAAGCTCACCGCGAGCAGGCCGCCGCAGAGGATGACGACGATAGGCGTACCGAGCCTCCATGAGGTCATGCGGGACCAACGCTTTGGCTTAGAGGTGGGGTTAGCCTGGGTTCCGGAGCTCACGACCATTAGGGTATGCGCAGCAATCACATTTGTCTGAGGAGCATCACCCGTGGCCAAGCTCAAGCTCTCGAAGAAGAGTGATCTCGACCTGCCCAAGGATCCGATCTTCACTCCCCGCTTCGGGATCGCCCTGTTGCTGATCGCCCTCGGCATCGGCTGGATCGTCTACTACTACACCGGCGTGCGCCCCAACGAGGTCGGCGGCGACTTCACCGGCCCGAAGCCGGTGCAGAAGCTCGAGGGGTGGAACTACCTCATCGGCTTCATCCTGCTCTTCGCGGGCCTCGCGTTCGCCGCCCACCCGAAGACCCCGCTCGGCCGTGGCCGCGGCGTCGTGGTCGGCATGCTCGGCTGCTTCCTGATCGGCCTGGTCTGGATCTGCGTCTTCTACATCTTCGCCAACGACCACCTGGACAAGATCTGGGTCTTCAACGACCTCGGTCAGAAGAACCTTCTGGTCGGTATCGGCTTCATGGCGGTGGGTTTCACCTTCGCCACGAAGTGGGAGTGAGCCCCGGTCCACTCCGGCCGACACGACACGAAAGCGGCGCAACCCTTGGGGTTGCGCCGCTTTGCGTTACACGGGTGTGATTCTCCACAGGCTCCTCCACACCTGTGGATTTGTCCACGGCGGGAAAACGCGCCGAAAACACCTGCCGCGAAGGCGTCAGAACACCAGGATCCGTACGCCGACGAGAGCAAGCAGCACCACGGTGAACCCGCCCAGGGCAGCCCACTGCAAGGGAGCCTTCCGGTCGGCCCGGAACGTGGTGAAGATGCCCGCGACCGCGAGACCGCCGATGAAGCCACCGACGTGACCCTGCCAGGAGATGCCCGGGCCGAAGAAGGTGATCGCCGCGTTGATCAGCAGCACCGGGAGCAGCGGGGAGAGCGACTGCCCGGCGCGGACGAAGAGCACCACCAGCACGCCCAGCAGCCCGAAGATCGCGCCCGAGGCGCCGACCGTCGTGGCGGCCGGAGCGGTCGCCCAGACCACCAGCGCCGAACCGGCCAGACCGGAGATCAGGTAGAAGACGAGGAACCGCAGCCGTCCCACGATCGGCTCGAGGAACGAGCCGAGCATGTAGAGCGAGAACATGTTGACGGCCAGGTGGAGGATCGCGACGTGGGTGAACGTCGAGGTCAGCAGCTGCCAGACCGCGCCGTCGTCGACACCGAGCACCCAGTGGGCGGCCGCCCCCGAGCTCTGCAGCGTCGAGCAGATCTGGTCGGTGGTGACGTTGGGGAAGTAGCCGTTGCCGTCGTCGGCGACGCACGCACCCCGGAAACGCAGAGCGACTAGGTCGGCGATCCTCGACCCGGCGCCGCCGGTGAGGATGATGCCCAGCCAGACCAGGACGTTGACGCCGATCAGCGAGAAGGTCACCGGGAGCGCCCGGAAGCCGATCCGCGCGCCCGTGAACCGCTTGGGCCGGCGTACGGACTTGTTGCCCTCACGCACGCACTCGGGGCACTGGAAGCCGACCGAGGCGGCCGTCATGCAGTCAGGGCAGATCGACCGGGAGCAGCGCTGACAGCGGATGTGCGTCTCACGGTCGGGGTGTCGGTAGCAGACCGGCACCCCGACCGGGGTCGTCTCGGACAATCAGCCCTCGACGATCTCGACGGTCTCGATGACGACCGGCTCGACCGGACGGTCCATCGCACCGGTCTTGGTGCCGGAGATCGAGTCGACAGCCTTCTTCGACGACTCGTCGGCGACCTCACCGAAGATGGTGTGCTTGAAGTTCAGCCACGGCGCCTGGCCGGTGGTGATGAAGAACTGCGAGCCGTTGGTGCCGGGGCCGGCGTTCGCCATCGCGAGCAGGTAGGGCTTGTCGAAGGTGAGCTCGGGGTGCGGCTCGTCCTTGAAGGTGTAGCCCGGGCCGCCCGTACCGGTGCCGAGGGGGCAACCGCCCTGGATCATGAACCCGTCGATGACGCGGTGGAAACCGAGGCCGTCGTAGTAGGGCACGCCGGAGCGGCCGGCGTCGTCCGTGTACTCCTTGGTCCCCGTCGCGAGGCCGACGAAGTTGGCGACCGTCTCCGGCGCGTGGTTGGGGAACAGGGTGATCGTGATGTCACCGTGATTGGTGTGGAGGATGGCCTTCTGGTCAGCCATGACCTGCCCTTCCGACATTGGGATTGGTACGGGGTGCAACGCCTCGATCCTCCCACATGGCGGGTCGGGATCAGGCGGCTGAGGCCTCGATCGCGACCTTCGTCAGCTTGGTGGCGCGGTGCTCGGCCCAGAAGCTGAGCACCGGGATGGTGCCGCACAGCGCCGTGACGATCGTGAAGGGCATCGGCCAGGCCGCCTTGCGGGACAGCAGGAACGCCGTCAGCAGGAAGATCATGTACAGCCAACCGTGCGCGACACCGAGGTACTGGGAGATGTCAGCGCCCAGCTGCCAGCCGGCGCCGCTGCCCTCGGCCAGCCAGGCTGCGTCGCTGACCCAGTAACCGTAGTGGAGCGGGAGGCCGATCAGGCACAGCACGACGAGCAGCACACCCACGATGGTGGCCATGATCCGATAAGCGATCAGATTGCCGGAGAGACTCACGCCTCGGAGGGTACGTGGCTTTCCTGAGGCGCTTTCTCAGGGGGCGGCGTCGCGTCGTCACCCTCGTCACCCTCGTCGTCCTCGTCGTCGGGCCGGCGCAACGTGTCCCGCACGTAGCGCCACCACACGTAGATCGCGAAGACGCCGAAGAGCCACCACTCGATCGCGTACAGCAGGTTGCGCAGCCCGGTCGTGGCCTCGGGCTCGGGCAGCTGCGGGGCGGGTACGTCGGCGACGTCGGTCGCACCGTCGTTGACCGGCATCGAGCTGGCCGGCCAGTTGTCCTCGACCGGCGAACGCACCATGTAGGCGCTGTAGAGGTCGTAGCTGGTGCGCGAGATCAGGTCGGCGATGTCGAGCTGCGGGAAGACGTTGTCAGACTTGCGGTCGTCGGCGACGTCGGCCCAGTCGCTGGGCTGCAGCCAGCCGGTGACGGTGACGTGACCGCGCGGCGCCGGCGGGGCGGAGGCGACCTCCGGTGTCCACCCACGGACGACGTAGACGGCCGACCCGGTGTCCTCCACCAGCACCGGCGTCACGGCCCAGTAGCCGACCTCGGACCCGCGCTCCATCCCGTCGATGAAGATGGTCTCGCTGGACATCCAGATGCCGGAGACGGTCACCGGGCGGCCGATCTGCTCCCACGGGAAGGAGTCGTTGGGACCGATCAGGTCGGTGAACGACTTGGGCTTCGCGTGCACCAGCTGGGCCACCTGGTCCTGCTTGTCCTGCTGGCTCGACTCGTACTGCCACACCCCGAGCATCACCGCACCCGTCACGAAGACGATCACGAGTGCGTGGGCGCCCCACAACCTGGGGGAGAAGATGCTCCGCGGGGGGCTGGTCTGGGCGGCCATAGCACCCCCAGCGTACGGCCCCTCAGTCGCAGACCGCGAATGGCACGGGCTTGCTGGTGACCAGCGTGGCGGCCGTCACGGGGTTCTTCACCCGGAAGCCGATCCGACCGGTGGACGGGTCCGCGACCCCGTGCGTGAACGTCTTCTTGTACGCAGCCACCCGGTCGCCCAGCTTCAGCCGGTGGAACAGGTCGTCACGGTCCTCGCCGAGGCGCAGGGTGGCCAGTCCGCCACCGAACTCGACCGAGTAGGCCTCGACGGGCGCCAGCCTGGTCTTCTCCTTCGGCCCGCCCTCGGCGCAGCCCTTGACCACGTAGGTGGAGGTGGCCGGGCCGCCGGCGACGGCGGTCATCGTCTCCTCCGAGGCCCAGTTCTCGTCTCCGGGTGCGGCGGTGTGCTTGGTGATCAGGTGGGTCTCCCGATCGAACTTCGCCCCCTTCAGTGGTCCGACCCCGGCCTTGATCGCCGGGCCCGGCTTGATCCGGTCGGGGACCTTGATGACGAACCCGCCCTTGCCGCCGGTGAACCTGGCCTCCCAGACCACGTCGGCAGCGCCCCAGTCGTACTTGTCGAGCAGCTGCTGGTCGACGTCTCGCAGCACCCCGCCGCTCACCTGGGCGGCTTCCTTGTCGGCTCTGCTCCACAGCTCGTTCTGCTTCGCGGGATTGGACTTGCCGGTGACGTCGTCGAACCCGAAGAGCGATTTCACCTCGTCGTAGTCGGTCACGGCCAGCGTCTTCGCGCTCGCCGGCACCAGCGTCATCGCCGCCATGACCGGGTCCATGTCCGCGGCGTAGACGGGAACAGTCGTCTCGGTCGGCGCGGCCTCGGGCCGCTTCGGCTCGTCGTCGCCCCCGCAGCCGGCCAGCGCCAACGTCAGCCCGGCGGCCAGCACTGCAACGCTCCATCGCCTCACGCTCACGCGGTTGAGTATCCCTGATCCTCGCCGGGAAATAGATGGAGGCCGCAGGCTGAACGCCTGCGGCCTCCGTGATCCCGAGCGTCAGCGACCGGCGCCTGTGAGCTCAAGGGATGTGGGAAGTGGCTCGAGCACCGGGTCGATGATCCGCGAGGAGGCCTCAGACCGTGCGACCCGACTGCGGCGCAGGTCCTTGACAGTCGTGAGGCGGCGGAGCCAACGGTCGGTGCCGTCGTAGCGAGCCGTGAACGGCTTACGGCCGTGCAGAGCACGGTGGTTGTCGACGATGAGGATCTCGCCGGGGGCCAGCGCGACGTCCTCGACGTTCGCGGAGAGCTCCATGATCAGCAGCTGCAGCGCCCGGTCGGCCTCCACGTCGCCCGGGAGGGCGGACATGTAGGGCGGGTCGAGCCGGACGTCGGGGGCCTGCGGGGAGCCGGAGAGCACCGCCGTCGGCGCGGCGAGCAGCTCGTCCTCGCTGACGCCGGCCTCGCGCAGGTTGCGCAGGTGCTCGTCGTCGGGGTGGATCACGTAGCGCGGCTCGAAGAGCGGCGCGAACTCCGGGCCGCTCACGTCGATCGAGCTGATGCCGACCGCGGTGGTCGGGATCAGGTCCTCGTTGCGCAGCGAGATCAGACCGAGGTGGTCGCAGCGCAGGCTGCTGAAGGCGTCCTCGATGTGCAGGTCGAGGACGACGTCGCTGCTGTGGCCGGTCTGCAGGCTCTCCTGCTTCTGGATCGGCAGGATGTTGTTGACCAGCTGGCCGCCCTGCAGCGAGGACCAGGAGACGGCGTCACCGAGCTGCGCCATGATCAGCGCGAGCCAGAAGTCGGCCATGTGCGGCGCCTGGGCGTCGGGGTGGTTCCAGTGCGGCGGGGTCGGACCGGCCGTCACCGGGAGGCCGCTGATCACGAGGGCGTCGGTCGCATCGCCGTAGCGGAAGGAGCGGATGGCTCGGGCGACACTCTCGGGGAGGTCGCCGCCGAGGAACGGGGCGGTCTCCAGGAACTCCGAGGAGACCGGGCTCTGGAAGCGGTCGAACAAGGACTCTGCCAGCTTCGCTGCGGCCTGGGACTCTGCGGTGGTCATCTCGACCCGGGTGACTACGGACTGTGCGCCCACAACATTGACCTCTCGGACTTTGCGGTGGTGGGTTTCGTCAGAGCGATTTCTGGCGCCCCGCCAAAGGATTGCCTAAGTTCAGAGCCACTTTGTTCCGCCGTACGGAATTCAAACGAGTGATAGGTCCAAATGTCGAGACGATAGGTATTAGGCCCCTTGCGCTGGCGGCGCGAACGTGTTTAGGGAATGTATCTCCGTTGCGGTCTCGTAGTTACCAGTGCTTTGCCTGGCCCGAAGGCGATTTCGGCGTCTCTCACCGGTAGGGATCGACGAGCTCGCGCAACGATGTGAGCGCCTCACGCAGCGCCGTTGCGAGTGGCGGTCCGAGGTGGTCGTTCCACTCCTGCTCGACCGCCATCACCAGCTCGCGAGCATGATCCGCCGCAGCCTGACCCTCGGCCGTGAACCTGATCAGGCGCGCCCGGCCGTCGCTCGGGTCCGGCACCCGCTCGACGTACCCCTTCTGCTCGAGGGCGGCGACCAGCATGCTCGCCGTCTGCTTGGTGACCTGCGCCTGCTCGGCGAGATCGACCAGGCGCGAGCCGTCCTCCGCGATCCGCTGCGCGAGGCGGGCCTGCGCCACGGTGATGTCGTAGCCCGCCTCCCGCATCGCCGAGACGATCCGGTCGTCCATCGCCCGATAGGCGATGAACATGAGCGTTGCGACATCCATCCGACCCCTTGACAGTCTCGACGACCAGGCGAAATATGGTCAGTAAGACTGACTATATCGCTCTCCGGTGTCCAGACAGCCGTCTGTTCACGGGGTTCTGCCGGACGCGTGTTGCCTCCCCGATCTCCACACCTCGCACCGCGAGGCCGCCCCGAGCAGGTCATCATGAACGCAGTCGCTCAACTCAGCGCCGGCATCTCCGCGCTGGTCCTCATCGCCGTCTTCCCCTTCGAGGCGTTCTTCATCGACCGCCCCGGGGTCCAGCGGTTCCTCGACATCGAGCCGCACGGCATCCGCAACGTCCACCTCTGGTCGTTCTGCATCGGCGCCCGCAACGCCCTCGTCGGCGTCGGCACGCTCATCGGCCTGTGGATCGTGAACTTCGGCGACGAGTCCATCGGTGTCACCGTCGTGGTCGTCACCTGCATCTACATGCTCCTGTCCTCGCTCTTCATGGCGGTCGCCGACCTCCTCGGGTTCTGGCTCCCGCGGGGCGGCAGCGTCAAGGGCACCCTCGCCTCCGCCGTCCTTCCGGCCGTCACACTGATCGCGATCGCAGTCTCCTAGTTATATTCCTTGACAGGAATATTCCGGTTGAGGCATGTTTGAGAGGTGCCCAGCCGTGACGTCTTCACCGCCATCGCCGACCCCACCCGTCGGCAGATCCTCGATCTGCTCTGCCAGCGGGAGATGGGGGTGGGCGAGCTGGTGGAGACTCTCGGGCTCGCCCAGCCCAACGTGTCCAAGCACCTGCGGACCCTGGGCGAGGCAGAGCTGGTGCACGTACGCGTCGACGGACCGCGCCGTCACTACCGGCTTCGACCCGACCGGCTCCGCGAGCTGGAGGAGTGGCTGGCTCCGTACCGACGGATGTGGGCCGACCGTCTGGATGCCCTCGAGCGCCACCTGGACCGCTCGACGACCCCGACCACGAGGAGGACTGAGAGATGACCACGACGACCGGACCGATGGGCGAGGTGATCCGCGAGGGCGAGCGGACGGGCCTGCGCTACGTACGCCTTCTCCGGCACGCGCCGGAGAAGGTGTGGCGGGCGCTGACCGAGTCCGACGGCCTGCGGCACTGGTTCCCGACCGACATCGTCGGCGAGCGGGTCGCCGGGGCTCGCCTGAGCCTGCCGTTCTGGCCCGAGGGCCTCGAGCTGGCGAACACCACCGATGCGATCGAGGAGATGGGCGTCGACCCGGAGAGCTTCGTCTCCGCAGGTGAGCTGCTGGTCTGGGACCCGCCGCACACCTTCGAGTTCAGCTGGGGGATGGACGGCCGCGCCGACCTGACCGACCTGCTCCGCTTCGAGCTCGAGCCCACCGACGACGGCACCCGGTTGACCTTCACCACCTGGTTCGGTGACCCCACGCCCAACACCGACACCGCGGTCGGCTGGCACGTCTGCCTCGACGAGCTCACCGGCCTCCTCGACCACGGTCCCTCGTCGCCGACCGGGGACGCGGCCGCGGTCGTGCAGAACGTGATGTCGCAGGCGGACGAGCTGCGACCGGCGTACGTCGACCTCCTTCAGGACGCGGTGGAGTCCAGCTCGTAACGACGCTGGAAGAGGATCGCGCCGGCCATCAGCACGGCGGGGACGATGGTGAACCCGATGATCACCGCGGTCAGCGCCGAGTCGGACTGGACGACGTCCTCACCGGCCGTGGCCGAGACGAATCCGCCGAGGCCGAGCACGCCAGCGTAGATGTAGGGTCCCAGCGCCGTGCCCAGCGCCTCGGTGGCCGTCCAGGCGCCGGTGTAGGCGCCGGCGCGCGAGACCCCGGCGGAGCGTGCGGCGTCGACCGCGTCGGGCACCATCGAGAACGCGAAGAGCTGCAGCCCCGCGAAGGCGACGCCGAGGGCGACGACGGCAGGTGCGGTGACCGCGATCCCGACCGCAGCGCCGGCCAGGAGCACGAGCGAGCCCACCACGAAGATCGCCTGGCACAGGAGCAGCCCGCGCTGCTTGCCGATCCGCTTCGACAGCGCACGCCACGCGGGTCCGGCGACCAGTGCGGGGCCGAGGAAGAGGCCCATCAGCAGCGCGGTCAGCTTGTTGTTCTCGAAGATGTGGTCGGTGACGAACGGCAGCGCGGCCAGGAACAGATGGGTCGTGGTGCCGGTCAGCAGGTAGGAGAGCGCCAGGAAGCGGAAGTTGCGGTCGCGCCAGGCGACCCGGAGGTCGTCGAGCACCGAGTGGGTGGCGTTCGCCTCGGGCGGCCGCACCCCGCACCGCTCGGTCAGCCGCCGTACGCCGCGGATCGCGACGAACGCGGTGACCACGATGACGACGCCGAGGATGACGGCCATCCGGGCGTACGCCGAGCGTTCGCCGGACGCGGTCAGCGCCGGGGCGATCACGCCGGCGCTGAGCAGCCCGACGGTCAGGAAGGCCATCCGGTAGACGAAGACCCGGGTGCGTTCGTGATAGTCGATGTCGAGGTCGGACGCCGTCGTCAGGTAGGGCACCTGGAAGCTCGCGAAGAGCAGGTTGCCGACGACCAGCCAGCAGCAGACCCAGATCGCGGCCGTCCAGCCGTCCAGACCGCCGGGCACGGCGAAGAGCGCGGCCATCGCCACCCCGAGCATGGCGCCGCGGGTCATCATCGAGCGGCGGTGGCCGAGGCGTACGGCCTCGCGGTCCGAGCGGGAGCCGAGCAGCGGGTGGACGATGACGTCGACGATCTTCGGCGCGAGGATCGTCAGACCGGCCAGGAACGGCGTGACCCCGAGGACGTCGGTGAGGAAGTAGAGCAGCAACAGGCCCGGGACGGTGACCCAGACGCCCATCCCGATGGAGCCGGTGCCGTACGCCGACAGGGTGCCGGGAGTCGCGCCCCGCACGGTCGGGACGGTGGTCATGCCAGCTCCCGGTGTCTGCGCACGACGCCGGCGGCGAGCTCGGCCGCGTCGAAGGCGCCTGCTCGTGCTCGGGAGGCCAGGGTGCGTTGGACGATGCGGTCGGAGAGGGCAGGCAGGTGGCGCGCGATGAAGAACTCGATCGCACCCTTGCGGGTCGTGGTGACGTCGCGGAGCACCCGGGTCGAGAACGCTGCCCGGACGATCGCGTCCACGACGCCCTCGAGCGGCTCGTAGGTGCTCATCCCTTCCAGGGAGAGCCCCGCCGCCGCGGTGGAGTCGTGGATCGGGCTGCGCACCGCCGACGGGTAGACGCAGGTGACGCCGACGTGGGTGCCGAGCTCGTGGCGCAGCGCGTCCGCGTAGGCGACCATCGCCCGCTTGGAGGCGCCGTACGCAGCAGCGAGCGGCAGCTGGAGCACGGCCATCCGCGAGGTCACCATCACCACCCGGCCGCGGCTCGCGACGAGCGCGTCCACGCAGGCCGCGGTGACCCGCCAGGTGCCGAGGAGGTTGATGTCTAGCTGACGGCGCACCTCCTCGCTGGGTGCCAGCTCGGCCGGAGCCGGGCCGCCGACACCGGCGTTGTTGACCAGGACGTCGAGCCGTCCACCGAGCCGCGCGACGGCGTCCGCGACGGCCGCGGTCACGCTGGCGTCGTCGGTGACGTCGCACTCGACGACCGGGAAGAGCTCGTCGCCGGTCGGGCGCAGGTCGAGGCCGACGACCTGGGCGCCCGCGGCGACCAGCCGGGCGCCGAGCGAAC
The DNA here is from genome assembly GCF_014648595.1 of Nocardioides luteus. Lineage (GTDB taxonomy): Bacteria > Actinomycetota > Actinomycetes > Propionibacteriales > Nocardioidaceae > Nocardioides > Nocardioides luteus. The sequence goes on from NZ_BMRK01000002.1 coordinate 303,778, forward strand.
GGCCGATCGTTCCGGACGCGCCGGTGATCAGCACCCGCTTGCCGCGTACGTCCTGCTGGGTCTGCTTGCTCATGCGCGGGCTTCCTCACTGCTGGTCGAAAGTGTCCGGGGCGGGCCGACGCGGCCGATCCCGGCCGCGAGCTCCCGAGGCACCGCGGCGACGTACTGGTCGAAGTCGATGCGCATCATCGGCCGCTTCGCGCCCCAGCGCGCCAGCGCCGCTGCGTACGCCCTGGTGGTCGCGGCGCGCTGGGCGGCCGGTGCGGGCAGGCCGTAGCGACCGCTGAAGCAGGCCGCGACGAGCTTGGCCTGGGCCTCGACGACCGGGAGCGCGGCGCCGGTCGACTGCATCAGTCCGGTGAAGGCCAGGGTCGGGTCGTCGAGGTGGAAGACGCGCATGAACAGCGGCATCGACTCGGGGTCGCTGCCCGTCCACTCCTCCCCGAGGAACGGCAGGCTGACGCGGTATCCGGTCGCCCAGACGATGACGTCGACCTCCTCGGTGGTCCCGTCGGTGAAGGTCACGGTGCTGCCGTCGAAGCGCTCGATGCCCGGCCGCGCGACCACCTCGCCGTGGGTCAGCCGGTGCAGGATCGTGTCGCTGATGGTGGGGTGGTTCTGGAAGAGGCCGCCGGCCGGCGCCGGCAGGCCGTACGCCTCGGGCCGGCCGACCGCGACCCGCAGCATCGTCTCGGCGATGCGCTGACGCAGCCGCCAGGGGAGTCGGGCGAGGGCGGCGCCGGTGGCGTCGGCGGGGCGGCCGAAGAGGTACTTCGGCACGATGTGGGTGCCGTGGCGGGCGGAGAGCAGCACCGGCCCGTTGCTGACGTGCGAGGCGTCGACCGCGATGTCCATCGCGGAGTTCCCCATCCCGACCACCAGCACCCGCTGACCGGCGAAGACACTGGGGGAGCGGTAGTCGTGGGCGTGCATCTGGCGTCCGCTGAAGTCGCCGGGGTAGGGCGGATCCGGCCAGCGCGGGTCCCAGTTGTGACCGTTCGCGACCACGACCGCGTCGTACGTCTCGGTCGCCGGGCCGTCCGGGCCTGCGGCGGTCACCTCCCAGCGCGCGCTCGTGCGGCGTACGTCGGTGACGGTCTCGCCGAAGCGGATCCGCTCGGTCACGCCGTGCTCGTCGGCGTAGGTCTTCAGGTAGCCGGCGATCATGTCCGCGGACGGATAGTCGGGCCAGTCCTCGGGCATCGGGAAGTCGGCGAACTCGGTCCGGCCCTTGCTGGTGTTGAGGTGCAGGCTGTCGTACGCGGGCGAGAGACCGCTCGCGTTGTCACGGGCCCAGAGCCCGCCCGGACGGTCGCCGCGCTCGAGCACGGTGACCGACAACCCCTCGTCGATCAGCGCCTTCGCCGCGGTGAGACCGGCAGCACCGGCACCGATCACTGCCACGTCGGTGACGTCCATGAGCCCTCCTGATTGCTCCAACTCGGCCGTCAGTCAATCGCATGATGGAGAGACCGACAAGAGGTTGTCGCGGATTTCTCCAACAACTGATGGAGACGGTTATCCTCGGGCCATGAGCCAGCGGCCGGACGACGTCCACAGTCGAGAGCGCATCCTGGCTGCGGCGACGACGCTCTTCGCCGAGCGCGGCTACGACGCCACCAGCACCCGAGCGATCGCGGACGCCGTCGGTCTCAACATCGCCACCGTCGCCTACCACGTCGGCAGCAAGCCGCAGCTCTACCGCGAGGTGATGCGCCGCGCCCACGAGGCCCAGCGCGACGTCGTCCTCGAGGCGCTGAAGCGGCTGGAGACTGTCGACCCGACGCCGGCCGCGACCGTCGCCGGGCTGATCGACTTCGTCGACGCCTACCTCGCGTTCTGCCTCGACCACCGCGAAGTTCCGGCCCTGTGGATGCGGCGCTGGCTCTCGGAGGGCAAGGACCTCATCGAGTTCGAGAGCGACCTCGCCGGGCCGCTGATCGCCGACGTGGTCGCCTCGGTGCGCACGGCCCTGTCGCGCGCCGGGATCGACGCCGACGTCGACGTCGAGATGCTCGTCTTCACCATCGTGTGGACGGCACACTCCTTCGGTCAGGCCGGCGTCATCGACGCCTCCGGCAACCGTGTCCCACCCGGCGAGGGCGCCGCTCTGGACCGCTTCCGCGCCCACCTGCACACCGTGATCGAGCGAATGGTGCCGACGCTAGGCTGACGAGGTGGACAGCCGCACGTACGTCCCGCTCGGCCGCGCGGAGCTCAGCGCCGACTGCTCGAGCTGCTTCGGCCTCTGCTGCGTGGCCCTGACGCTCGTGAAGTCCGCCGACTTCCCCCGCGACAAGCCCGCCGGCGAGCCCTGCGAGCACCTCGACGATCACGACGCCTGCCGCATCCACCCCGCCCTGCGCGACCACGGCTACAAGGGCTGCACCGTCTTCGACTGCTTCGGCGCCGGCCAGAAGGTCTCTCAACACACCTTCTCCGGCCGCTCCTGGCGCGAGGATCCGCAGGTCAGGGCCGAGATGTTCACCATCTTCCCACTCGTACGCCGCCTCCACGAGCTGCTCTGGTACCTCTCCTCTGCCGTCACGCTCGCCGAAGGTCACCGGGACGGCGTGTCGCCATGGGTCTCCGCCCTCGAGCGGGTCCGCACCCTCAGCGAACTGCCGGCTCCCGAGCTCTCGAGCGTGGATGTGGATGCCGAGTACGACGCCGCGCGGTCGCTCCTCGTCGAGGCCAGCGAGATCGCCCGGTCGGTCGCCTCGCCCGGCCGTCGAGCTCGGTCCCTCGGGCCAGGCAGCGACCTGCTCGGCGCGAACCTGGCCGGTGCCGACCTGTCGGGCGCCTGCCTCCGCGGCACCACCGCCATCGCCGCTGACCTCTCCGACGCGACCCTGCACCTCTGCGACCTCCTCGGCGTGGACCTCCGCGACGCCGACCTACGCGGAGCGGACCTTCGTGGCGCGATCTACCTGACCCAGATGCAGGTCAACAGCGCCCGAGGCGACGCTCGAACGATCCTTCCCGAAGGTTTCGAGCGACCTGCGCACTGGACCGCTCGCTGACCAGCGACCCTGCAGCCGTCGACCTCCGGTGGTCGAGCCTGTCGAGACCACGCCCTGAAATGACATCAGGGGCGACCGGCTTGCGGTCACCCCTGAACGAGGTGGTGGAGCGTAGGGGACTCGAACCCCTAACCCCCTGCTTGCAAACGACAATCCCGCTGAGCTCAGGGACCCGGTTTACGCGGGGAAACGTCCGTGTTCGTCCACCTTCGGCGCTGCCGGGCGTCGTTCATTGTCAGGCAGTTTGTCAGGCAACAGCGTCAGTCCGTATCGCGGGGGCGGAGCGTGACCCTGGCCGGCACCTGGCCCCATTGGCGGGGGTCTGGGGGCTTGCCCCCACGCTGCTTAGCCTCGCCCGACATAGAAGCGTCGCGGGGAGTGTCCCCACCGGCAGCAGCGCCCACCTCCCCCTCGTCATCAGCCATAGGACTGTAGCGGGCTGGTCGGGGCTGGCGACGCGTCTAACTCTGGCGGCGGGTGAACCATTTGACGACTGTCTGAACCTTGCCGATGACGGCCTCGTAGTGGACGCCGATGGACGTGATCACGATGCCGACCGCGAGCATGCCGGCGAGACCGAGGTGATCGTGGAGTGCGTCGGCGATCGGGTTGTACATGATCGAGGAGGCTAGCGGTCGTAGCGGTTCGGGATGACGGGTATCGCTGATGCTGTCTCGAGCTGTCGCACCTGGGAAGTGAGCGCTTGGTCTACGGACTGGGCGCTTTTCTTCATTTGCGCGGCACGTAGGGGGACCGGCCGCCAGGCCGCACGCCCCCGGAGGCCGCGCCCGCGGCCGGAGGCCGCCTTGAGTCAGTAGAGAAAGTTCTCACAGATCTGACCACGTCGGCGAAGACCTGAGGCTTGCACCGCCCGCCGCTCCCGATGCCGCGGGACATTCGCCCCCGGACACAGATCGGTCGCGTGGCAGAAGACGACGCCAGCAGGCGAGAGGGACCATTGGCATCCCCCGGCTCGCCAGGCGCGACCGGCAGCATGAGCACAGACGAGTCACACCGTGAGTCGCTTGAGGCTATTGGTGCGCCTCACCGTCAATAGACACGATCCGAACGGGCACGCTGCGCCCTTCAAGGGCCTCCACGTGTCGCACCAGGTTAACCATGGTAAACGTGAACAAGTCATCCGCAGTAAATGGTCTACCGTTCCTGCGATGCATTGCCAGGATCACACGTTTCGGCTTAAGACCGATGCCGACGGGATCGCCAGCCGCCTCGGTGATCCGCGCACGGACTTTATCGCGCGCCTTCTCGTCCTTGCATAAGGCATCTGCCGAAACCAGCGCTTGCGCAATCAGGTGACTCGCAGCCGTAGAGCGTCCGACTTCCTTTACGTGGATCAATGTTCCGTCTGGAAGATAGACGTCACAAGCCTCGATTCCACGGCGATGCAATTCCGTGGTGATCAACTTCTTGTCAAGACAAACTCCACCAAGCGCCTTGGCCAACTTCTTGTTGTATTTGTCTTCATCATCCTTCTCTAACCACGGAATAAAGTCCAGATCTTCAACCTTCCGGGCAAAGATTGCGGCCGTCCTCCTTTTAATATTCTTCGCATAGTCGTGGTGTATCTGGAACCACGCCCCGTCGTAAAGCGCGAAAGTGTGACCATCCATCTCCGCCTGATACGCGATCCAGCGGCGAAGCGGGATGGCCGAACTGATTGCGCTCTCTCCTCCCGCATCTCGGAACAGTTGAATCGCAGACCGATCAAGACGGGCGAGCCGGTCGCCGGGCGGCCATTGCTCCAACGCCTCTAAGATCTCACTCCACTCAGGCTGCCCTGGCTTGACCTCTTTCCGTCTCCGACCGGGCCAGAGGGCCACTGGCAGCCAAGCGTCCGGCGTGCCGTTCTCGTCGACACGTTCATGAGGCCACGATAGGCCGATCGCACCCGGCGACCCGTCAGCCACTGCTTCGTTAAGCGCCTTGGCTAGGACGACGTCGAGTCGATCCTTGACGTCAGGGTTCTTTACTGCCGTGAGCTGCTCTAGGAGCTTAAGCGCCTCAGGCGGCTTCTTGGCGAGAAGAGTCTCGAGCGCGTCCAAGTCTGAGATAACTTCTGCAGGGGTGCGCCCGAGCGGCACATTGAGAGCGTCCGCACCGCGTATCTGGAACGGCTTCCCGTCCGACCTTGAAAGGCTCGGGAGGTTTGCGATCGCGACGACCCTACTCACCGCCTCACCCACATCGCCTAACCCAAAGCCAAGCAGTCCGTCACCTTGCGCGATGGTTGCTCGCGAAGTTCGAGAACGCTCGTCCATTGTTGTTACCGTGAGCGAGCGGAGCTTGTTGGGCTCGGCAGTGCGTATCGCGATTTTCTGCCCGAAGAGGTTGTCTAGACGCCCTTGATCCAATAGTTGGAAGCCCATCCCGTAGGTGAGGGCATACGCTACATCGGCATCACCGGTCGCCTTAGAGGACTCGCTCGACGGCCGCACGATCAGAATTCCAACAGGAGTGACGCTGTTGACGGCAATATCGGTCTCGGTGAGAACCGAGACGGCCTCGCACCATTCGGCCTTTTCTTTGAACATCGATCCAGTGACCAATAACCCACTGCGCGCGCCGACATTCACGGTAACCAAATCGAACCGTTCGTCGAGGCGATACTTCGAACGAATCGCTTGCTCGAAGTTCTCTACGCCCGTCAACCTGTAGATAGTTGTGCGCCTACCCGCCTGCGCCCGTTCGGTCACGCTACCCCCTGAAAGTCTGCGTTGTTCGAGGCTAGGCCGTTGGGGCGGCGCAGCAGACCAGACCGACAAAATTTCACGGCAGGCATCCCCGATTGTGGGTACGACGCCCCCGCGGCAGAGAGAAAGTTGCCGAGATGCGGCTCTTGCCCCCTCCAGCCGCCTGTCTCTCACCCTCAGCGCTAGCGTGGTCAGTGTGAGCCGAAATCTTCAAGCCGCCCGCGACGAGGCCCGATCACTCGTAGAACCGTTAGGCCAGAGGTGGATGCACGTTTCAGCGGTAGGCCGGAAGGCGGAGACGGTTGCTGTTGAGCTCGGCTTAAGCTCAGATCTGCTCGGGGCAGCCTGTTGGCTCCATGACATTGGGTACGCCCCCGCATTGGTCCAGACGGGGATGCATGCGATCGACGGAGCACGTTACCTCCGTCGCACGGGATGGGACGAGCGGATCGTCTCGATGGTTGCCCACCACTCCTGCGCGATCCTCGAGGCCGAAGAGCGCGGGCTTGCGCATGAGCTTGCCGACTACCAGCGCCCCCCAGAGGTGTATGAGGATGCAGTCTGCTTCTGCGACATGACCACAGGGCCCGACGGGTCCCCCGTCATTGTCCGTGACCGGCTGGCCGAAATTGAGGTCCGCTACGGGCCAGAGCACTTGGTGACGCGGTTCATCCGTCGGGCTCGTCCGCAAATTATCGACGCGGTTGTGCGCGTTGATGAGCGACGTGCGGCTGCTTCGGCGTGATTAAGTCGAGGCGTTAATTTGGTCGATGTGGGGCCAACGCTTGTTGAGCGCCCAGTCGATGCGTACGCGCTGGCTGCGGTCCATCTGGAGGCTTGGCACCTTCTCGGGGTCGACCCATTCGACGCTGAGGCTCTCCTTGCTCGGCTTCGGATCGCCGGAGAGGTATCGGCCGGCGTAGATGACGGTGAACTCTTGGCGGACCTCGCCGTCTGAGGTGTACTCGATCCGGTGGAGCGGGTCGGTCCAGATGCCGACTAGATCCGTGATGGCGACAGAGATTCCGGTCTCCTCGAACGTTTCTCGAGCTGCGCATGCAGTGAGGGATTCGCCGGGGTCCATCGCTCCGCCGGGCATTGACCAGTTGCCGTTGTCGTCGCGGCGGATGAGCAGGACTCGCCCGTCCTCGTCGCGCACGAACGCTCCAGCGCTCGGTTTGATGCTGTTGACCTCCGGCGCGGCGGGGTCGTCGTACCAGTCGATCCTTCGGCCCATGCCCAACAGGCTACGACTCAGGCGGGCGCGGCGTCCTTCCAGACCCGATCGAAGGCGGCGGCGTAGTAGTTGAAGAGATGCGCGTCGGCCGCTCGCTGGTAGTGGAAGACGGGCGAGTCTTTCGCCGGCGCTCCGTGGGTGTGCGTGTTCGCGAGGACCTCATCGTCGAAGCGGTAGAGCGATACGTACAGCGGGGCGTCCTGCTGTCGCACCTCCACGCCAGGCAGGCCCTTGACCTCGGCGAGGTACTCCAGGGTGGATCGCGCCCGCTCGGGAAGCGCCGGCAGACCTTCGTTGAGGCCTCGCAGACGGACGGCTTCGCTCTCTGGGTCACCCAAAGCAATACGGACCTGTCCCCCGGCCGCTGAGATGCGCTCGATCTCCGCAGCCAGCCCGTAGACCTCGACCAGGAATCCACCGGAGTAGGCGAGCACGTCCAGGCGCTTCGATGTGCGCGTTAGCAGGGAGCGCCACACATCGCCGGGGACGCTCTCACGACTGGGCCACAGCTGCACCAGCTCGGACTGAGCAGATGATGCAGCTCGAGAGTCCAAGAGCAGCTGAGGCCACAGGTGGGTCTCCTCGTAGCCGAGGGCCTCCGCCACGCGTGCGCGGGTTCCCGGGTGAGGCACACGTCCCTGACTGATCCAGCGCTCAACGCTCTTCGGGTCGACGCCTACAGCCCCGGCCAGGGACGCGGCAGTCATGCCCTTGTTCGTGAGTGCGGATCGGATGCGCTGGTTCGCTGCCATGACTCCATTCTCGGGCAAATGTCCCCAAATGTCCATCGTTTGAGGTGAAGACGTCCCCTGGTTTCGCGGGTCAATGGATACAAGCCGGAAGAGGTCCGGCCAACCACATTGGAGATCAAGTCATGGCGATGAAGCAGCGTTTCGCAGTCCAGCACGGCGACGTGTTCCCGCAGGGAGCGTTCCTCAAGGGCGAGGTCGAGCCGGTCCTCGACTTCCAGGCCGGCAAGCGGGCCGATGGGTCGATGCCCCAGCAGCTCGACAAGGACACCGGCCTCCCGGTCTGGCAGGTCGTCATCCTCGACGCCGACGACACCGCGGGAAAGAAGGACACCGCGATCACGGTCAAGTTCGCCGCCAAGCACCAGCCCGTGCCCCCGGCCAACGACACCCCGTTCCCCTGGACTCCGGTGGAGTTCGTCGGTCTGACCGCTCTGCCGTACGTGGAGTACACGGGCGGGAAGAACAAGGAGAACCAGGACCGGACCCGGATCACCTGGTCCTACCGCGCCGAGTCGATGGTCAAGCCCGGCGAGAACCCCGCACGCAAGCCCGCTGCCGGTGCTGCTGCCGCGAACTCGAAGGCCGCGTGATGAGTGCCGCCCCCGCCTCCGACAAGCCCGCGGGGATCGTGCTGACTGCGGTGAGCCGACGTTTTGCTCTCGTCGATGCCCCGGCACTGACGGACTCGAAGGGCAAGACCTTCTACGCCGCGGTGCTGCTGGTCGAGGAGTACACCGACGATGCGGTGGCGGTGACGATCTCGGGGCAGATCTTCGACGAGATCGGCCCGGTCGACCGTAGCTCGTCCATGCGTTGGCTCGACGGCGAACGGTTCGCGGGCGGGATCGCCAAGGGCATTCCCGCCCTCGCGACCGCTCCCGGCTGGGTGGTCGACCTCGTCGAGGACGTCCTGATTCCTAGGGACGCAGCGTGAGTGTCTACCTGGTGTGGATCGGCGATGGGTCCGACCCCGCGCACTTCGCCGGGCTCAACGCCGATCTCACCCTGTGCGGGCGACCCAACGCCGGGACCTCCTGGACCTGGGACTACCCCGATCTCTCAACCCCGGTGTGCCCGACCTGCCGCGCCAAAGCCGCTCGCCTGTGAGCACACCCCACATTCGCCCGCCGGCCGTCATGGAAGGGGAAGCCGTGGCGGCTGGCGGGATCCAGCAACAGCAGCAACACGAATGGAAGGAGTACGTGATGAACGAGACGATCATCTACGGCCTCGGCGGCTTGGTCGCCTTGGCGATCGCGGTCCTGGTCGTGATCAAACCGACCCGACCCGCTGCGCTGGCTGCCCTGGGGTGGCTGGCCTCGATTGGCCGGCGGGCCTGGTGGTGGCTGCGGTTCCGCCTCACCTGGAAGTCAGTCGCCCGTGAGGCCGGCCTGTCCAAGCGCCGCACGAAGCGCGTCAAGCGGATGGGTGTTGGTGAGGAGTCCATCGAGAAGTGGCGCGATCCTCGCCTCAAGCGAGTGAAGACCTCCGCGCACTCGGTGACGCTCAAGGTCCGTACCCGCAGGGGCCAGGCCCTGGCCGACCTCGAGGCCTTCGCCCCCAAACTGGCCGCGACCTACAGCGCCGACGCCTACCGGGTGTTCCCGGCCAAGCGCCGCGCCGGCTCGACGGTGATGTTCGAGCTGGTGATGCGGGACCTGATCAAGACCCCCGCTGTCGCGGCGAAGCCCGACCCTCGGATGCAGACCGAAACCGTCCGGCTCGGCCGCCGGCAGTCCGGCAAACCGTTCGATCTCCAGATCGAGCAGCGCCACACCGTCGCGGTGGGTGCCTCCGGCTCCGGGAAGGGCTCAATCCTGTGGGGCGTCGTCGGTTCCCTGGCTCCCTCGATCGCTGTTGATGCGGTCCGTGCCTACGGCATCGACCTCAAAGGCGGCATGGAACTCACCATGGGCGCCCCGCTGTTCACCAAGATCGCCGTCACTGGTGAGCAGGCCGTGGAGATGCTGCGCGACTTCGTAGCGATCGCTGACCAGCGCACCGAGGAACTCCGTGGGCACTCGCGCAATCACAAGCCCGGACCGGGGGATCCGCTCTACCTCCTGGTCATCGATGAGCTGGCCTCGCTGACCGCCTATGCGGATCGGGAGGTGAAGCAGGAGGCCGAGCGGCTGTTGAAGCGGCTTCTCTCCATCGGCCGCGCTGTGGGCGTCGTGGTGGTCGCGTTCGTGCAGGACCCGCGTAAGGAGGTCATCGACATGCGCGGCCTGTTCACCCAGACCATCGCGCTCCGGCTCCGCTCGGCCATGGAGACCAACATGGTCCTGGGCGACGGCATGGCCCCCTTCGCCCCGGCACACCGGATCCTCAAGGGAGCACAGGGCACGGCATGGATCATCGACGAGGACGGCTCCACCGACCGCGTACGGGCCGACTACTGGTCCGATGACCTCATCCGCCGTGTGGCTTCGCTCTACCCGGCAGAGCCGGAGCTGGTCACGATTTCGGACGCTGCTCCTGGTGACCTGCCGGGAATGCAGCTCTCCCTCACCGATGGGGGCTCGCGATGACTACGCCGGCTTGGATGGAGCACGCCGCGTGCACGACGCGAGAGACTCGCGGTCTGCCGTGGACCACCGACGAGATCGAGACCCCGTCGGTCCTGGTCGAGCTGATGCAGGAGACCTGCGCCAGCTGCCCGGTCCGGCTCGCCTGCGCCGCGTACGCCCGTACCGCTACCGGTGGCTGGTGGGCCGGCGTCGACCGCGCCTCTGAGCCTGCCGACCTCCTCGACTTGCTGGACGTTCTCCCCGTGACTTCCCTCCTGGACGGTGCCGCGTGACCATCTCGACCAGCTCGACCATGGATGCGCCGGGCATCCACAGTGACGCATCGTCCTCGGCTCGGGGCTCGTTCCCTGGGTATGGGGAGGATGCGCCGCTGGATCTGTCCGGACTCACCCCGGCCGCCTTCAGCGCCGTGGGCGCCCGACTTCTCGACGGCTCGTTCGACGCCTGGGCCGAGACCGCAGCCGCGGTGAAGTACTGCGCCCACCCGATCCGGCTCTCTGGATCCTCGACCACGATTGATGCCCGTAGCGGGGAGCTTGTCGGCACGTTCTCGTCCGCGAATGCCCCGCTCGGGGTGCTCTACCGTCCCTGCGGCAACCGCCGCGCCGACGTCTGCCCCTCCTGCTCGAGGACCTACGCCCGCGACACCTACGCCATGATCAACGCCGGCCTGGTCGGCGGGAAGACCATCCCCGCCACGGTCGCAGACAACCCGCTGCTCTTCGTCACCTTCACCGCACCCTCCTTCGGCCACGTCCACGGACCCCGCCCGAAGAACGGACAACCGGTTGGCGGACGGTGCCGGCCACGCTCCGCCAGGCCCGGACAGCCTGTCACCTGCGAGCACGGCCGCCCCCTGGGCTGCATGAGCGTCCACGGTCCCGACGATTCCGCCAATGGCGCGCCACTGTGCCCCGAGTGTCACGACACCAACAGCGCCGTGATCTGGCAGTGGCACGCCCCGGAACTGTGGCGACGCACCACCATCGCCCTGCGCCGTGCCCTGGCGCACCAACTCGGCGTCACCGAGACCCGCCGCAAGCCCACCAAGAAGAACCCGACCCCTCCGCCGCCCCTGGCCGATGTGGCCTCGGTGCAGTTCGCCAAGGTCGCCGAATACCAAGCCCGCGGCCTGATCCATTTCCACGCCCTCATCCGCCTGGACGGTCCCGATGGTCCCGGATCACCGGCACCCCTGGACGGCCGCACCCTGGGCCGGCTCCTGGAGCACGCCGCCGGCGACGTCCACCTCGAGGCACCTCCCGTCGACGACAGCGACACTGCCCGGGTCCTGTGCTGGGGGAAGCAGCTCGACGTCCGGGTCGTACGCGACACCAACCGCACCGACGACCCCGACGGGCCGCTGACCCCGGGACAGGTCGCCGGCTATCTGGCGAAGTACGCCACCAAGGACGCCAACTCGATCCGAGCTGACCGGCCGGTCGAGCACATCGCCGAGTTCGCCTCGAGGTGCCGACTACTCAGCGCTCGAGCACGTGAGCACTACGGGCCCCACGTCGACGCCAACGGAACGCCGGCCAACCCCTACCAGCTCCTGGGGAAGTGGGCGCACATGCTCGGGTTCCGGGGCCACTTCTCCACCAAGTCCCGCCGCTACTCCGTCACCCTCGGCCAACTCCGCCGCGCCCGCGCCAAGTACCGCGACCTCGTAGCGACCGCCGAGCACGACGAAGACGCCCGTAAAGCCCTGCTCGACCTCGAGGAGCTCGAAGCCCGGCTCCTGGCCGACGACACCGAAACAACCCTCGTCATCGGCAACTGGACCTACCAAGGCACCGGCTGGACCAACCCCGGCGACGAAACCCTCGCCCTCGCGGCCGCGGCTCGAGCCCGTGAGTACGAGCAATGGAAAGCCCAGACCAAGAACACCAACCGATGAAGGAGTGAAGTGATGAGCGAGACAGTCGTCGTCCCGGTGCTCTACCGGGTTGAGGAAGCGGCCGAGGCGATGCGCATCAGTCGGTCTGTCATCTACGAGCTGATCCGTTCGGATCGTCTGCGGACGGTCAAGGTCGGTCGTAGCCGCCGGGTTCCGGTCGATGCCCTGGCGGAGTGCGTCGCCCTGCTCGCTGAGGAGGCGGCATGAGCACCGAAGACAAGAAGTCTCGTCGAGCTCGAGGCGATGGTGGTGTGCGCTGGGATGAGAGGCGCCAGCGCTACATCGCTGAGAAGACGGTGGGATACGACGGTCGCGGGAAGCGCATCGTCAAGACCGGCACCGGCAAGAGCGAGTCGGCGGCTCTGCGCAACCTGCGCGATCGCATCCGTGAGTACGAGGTCGGCCTCATGCCCGCGGCTCATCGGGTGACCGTGGCTCAGGTCTGTGAGGACTGGTTGAAGTTCGAGCGCTCGGACGTGGGGGAGAAGACGAAGGAGGGCGACAGTGACAAGTACCGGGTGCACATAAAGCCGCATCTGGGCGGGCGTCGTCTGAAGGATCTTCGTCCGGATGAGGTCGACAAGTGGCTGCTCAAGCTGTCGTCGGATCTGTCGACCTCGACGCTCAAGCAGGTTCGCTCCGTGCTGCGGCGGTCGATCAATCGGGCGGTGAAGCGTGGGCTGGCTGAGCGAAACGTCGTCGACCTGTGCCCTGCTCCGAAGGGTCGGACGGGTCGTCCGTCGAAGTCGCTGACGCTCCAGCAGGCCTCGGACATCCTGGAGAAGACGCGCACGCACCATATTCACCCGTACATCGCGGTCTCGCTGCTCGTCGGCGTACGTCCTGAGGAAGTCCGGGCGCTCCGGTGGGATCGTGTGCACCTCGACGAGGCGACCCCCTACATCGAGGTGTGGCGTTCCGTGCGGGCCGGCGGAGACACGAAGACGAAGAAGTCGAAGCGGACTCTCGCGGTCTCCGGTTACGTCGTGGCGATGCTTGAGCGTGCCCGACGTGAGCAGGTCGAGATTCGGGAACGTGCGGGGGATCGGTGGCAGGAGAACGACCTGGTGTTTCCGTCCCTCGTCGGCACCGAGCAGGATGCACACAATGTGCGCCGGATGTTCCGCGATGCTCTTCGCCTGGTTCCCGGCATCGATCCCGACGAGTGGGTGCCTTACGAGCTGCGTCACTCGTTCGTCTCGATCCTGTCCGAGCGGGGGATGCCGGTCGAGGAGATCTCGCGTCTCATGGGCCACAAGGGAACGGCGGTGACTGAGCTGGTCTATCGTCACGAGCTGCGACCGGTGATCGAGTCCGGGGCCAGTGTCATGGACAGCGTATTTCCGCTCTCCCTCGAGGACGCCGGCGAAGACGTCGAGGACGAGGAAGGCAACGACGATGATGCAGCGTAGTCAGGCAGTTCGTCAGGATTTGGCCCTTCGGCCGCTGCCCTCGGCTCAGTCGCTCTCGCGTTTTGCCTGGTCAGAGTGGGTGGAGCGTAGGGGACTCGAACCCCTAACCCCCTGCTTGCAAAGCAGGTGCGCTACCAATTGCGCCAACGCCCCGGACGGGTGTCCGTCGGTCAGTTCACCTTGTCGGTCGCATCGGCCCAGTGGCCCCGCTCGGGGGTGGTCTGGTCGAGCTTCTTCTTGGCGAGGATGATGCCAGCCGCGGCCAGCAGTACGAGGACGAGCTTCTTCATGTCTTCTCCTGCGAGTCGTGGTGAGCATCGCTGCCCGTTAGACCCGGAAAGCGTACCGGCCCGCCATGATGCGTACGAAATCAACCGGCCTCGGGGTCCGGCGCCAACCCGAGGGCGGCGATCGGGGTGCAGGTCATGTGGGTGCTCGCCCACATCCGGCCGATCAGGATCCCGAACCCGTACGCAGCCGGCCGGCTGTAGGACGAGGCGCCGGACTCGTAGGTGGTGATGAGGTCGCCCGCGACCTCGACGATGGCCTCGGCCATGTTGGGGAACTTGTAGGTGCGCTGCACTGCCCCGACGCCGCCGTCACGTTTGCGCTTGCAGATGTAGATCTTGCTCGGGCGGTGGCGGCCGAACGAGGAGGAGAAGACGTACTCGTTCTCGCGCACGACGACGCCCTGGACCTTGGGCGGGGTGGTGGTCGAGACCACGGGCTCGTCGAAGTTCCAGGTGCCGTCGTCGTTCTTCTCGTAGGCGTACAGCTTCTGGTCGGCGAAACCGCCGACGTAGATGCGGTTGCCTCGGACGCGGCAGTAGGAGCCGGCCGCCACCTTCGCGGGGGTCTCGACCGGCTCGACCTCGGCACCCTTCTCCGACTCGCGGATCGCGGCGAGGGAGTAGCGGAAGAGACGAGAGTTCTTGCCGCCCTTGGAGACCCAGACGTCGTCGCCGTCGATCGCGACCCCGCCCGCATGCCCCGGCCCGGCCTTGCCGCCGCGGCCGACCAGGAGCACCTCGGCCGCGGTCTTGCCACCCTTCAGGTCCACCAGCACCAGCGCCGAACCCTTGTCGTGGGAGTAGTAGCTCTGGGCGAGCGTCTTGCCCTCCGGGTCGTACCCCAGCCCCTGCGGCGTCCAGTCGTCGGCGCCACCGGTGGCGAGGGTGTTGGGGATGAGCGGGCCCACGCGCCCGCCGAGCTTCCGCCCCCACCTGTCGGTCCGCTTCATCCCGCCTCTGACCCACCGGCGAGTGCGGCGCGGGATGGAATCGAGGTCGAACGGCAGGTCGATCTTCGTCATGGGGGCGATGTTCGCATGCGACCCAGCGAGACGGAACGACCAACCCGTAGGGCGGCCGAACGAGCCGCCGAGAAGCAGAAACGCCCCGGACCGGAGTCCAGGGCGTGTGCTGTGCGCTTAGGAGGACTTGAACCTCCGACCCCCACATTATCAGTGTGGTGCTCTAACCGTCTGAGCTATAAGCGCAGGCGCCAACTGGGGGTGGAAGCCCCACCAGCAGGCGAGAGGAAACATTACCCGGCCGCCGCCCCGGGAGCCAAAACGATGAGACCTCGTCGACCCTGGGGAGACTCTTCCGAGCCCGGTTCGGACAGAGCTCCCCAGGGTTAGGGTTCCAGCATGTCCGACGCCACGGATGAGCAGGCAGCCTTCGACCGCGAGCACGCGGCGCTGCTGCTCGATGCTCAGCGGCGGATGCAGGATGGTGTCACGAGCCACGCTCAGCTCGTCGCGAGCGGCCTCAGCCGCATCGACATCGAGCGAGGCGTACGCCGCAACGAGCTGCGGCGCGTGCATCCGCGGGTGTACGTGAATCACACCGGCCCGCTCACCTGGGAGCAGCGCGCTTGGGCAGCGGTGCTCTATGCCGACCCGGCGGTGCTGTGCTGGGGGAGTCTCGAGGCGCCGAAGGGACGCGACGACGGGCGGCCGATCCATGTCGCCATCGACCATTCCCGCAAGGTGATGCCTCAGCCTGGCATCGTCGTCCATCGGATGCGCGGCCTGAGCCTGAAGGCGTATGGCGGTACGCCGCCACGGCTCGAGGTCGAGGACAACGCGTTGGCAATGGCCAACGAGGCGAAGACGGAGATCGATGCGATCGCCCGGGTGGCCGAGGTGGCGAGCAGGTCGTACGTCACAGCGGCGACGCTCCAGTCGGCTCTCGACCGGGCGCGCTTGGACGATCTGGCGCAGCTGGGGGCGGTCACCGCCCGGCTGAGGTTCCACCAGGTCTTCGGCACCCCGCGCCAGACAGCAGCACGCCTAGGCCGGATCCTCACCCGGAACGGATGGACGGGCACGATCCGCGACTGCGGGGAGAGCTGCACGGCAAACCAATGAGACCTGGGGAGGGCCATCCGAACACTGTTCGGACGACCCTCCCCAGGTCTTCGAGAAGCTCAGTCGGCTCAGTTCTCGGTGAGCTCGACCTCGACGCCGCCCAGGAGGGCGGCAGCCATGTTGTAGAGGAACGCGGCGAGGGTGGCGACGGCGGTCATCAGCACGATGTTGACGACCGAGACGACCATGGTGAAGCCCATGACGCGGGCGAGACCGAGGTAGTCCTGCACGTTCCAGCCGGCGCTGGAGTCGCCGACGACGTCCTGGACCGCCTGGTTGATCGCATCCCACACGCCGGCGGCACCGAGCACCGACCAGATGACGAAGACGGCGACGATCAGCACGACGCTGAGGGCGATCGAGAGCAGGAAGGCCATCTTCATGACCGACCACGGGTCGATCCGGCTCAGCAGGAGACGCGCACGGCGGGACGAGCCGCCGGCTGCGGCCCGCTCAGCGCCGGCCGGGCCGGAGGTGCGAGCGGTCGAGGCCACCGCGGAGCCGGTGCGCTTCGCCGCGTTGGCGACCGAGCCCGTGATCCTCTGGGTTGCGGTCTCGTTCCGCTCGGTCATCGCGACTCCCCCAGTCGTGCTGTCGGCGGTGCGGTCCGTCATCAGGATTCATCTTCCGTAGTCGTCTCGGACGACGCTCCGTGCTCGCCGTCTGCACCGATTGTGTCATCATCCGCAACCTCTGTCCCGGCGGCGACGTCACCGTCGACCTCGCGGGCCTCGACGGAGCGTGCGACGACGGCGACCGAGTCACCCTTCTTGGGCGAGACGAACTTGACGCCCTGGGTGGAGCGGCCGGTGGCTCGGAAGTCGGAGTTGATCGGGCTGCGTACGACCTGGCCGTTGGCGGTGATCGAGAGGATCTCGTCGCCGTCGACCACGATGAACGCACCGACCAGACCGCCGCGGTCGGCGTTGGTCAGGGCCATCGTCTTGATGCCGAGACCGCCGCGCGACTGCAGCCGGTACTCCGAGATCTTCGTACGCTTCGCGTAGCCGCCGTCGGTGATCGTGAAGACGAACTGCTCCTCGACCTCCTCCGGCGACTCGGCACCGGTGACGGGAGCCTCGACGTCGGCGGTGTCCTCGTTGGCCTCGGAGAGCCCGGCCGCGATCTCGGCGGCGACGTGCTCGGCCCGGATGACCGACATCGACAGCAGCGAGTCGTCCTCGCGGAACTTCATGCCGGTGACACCCGAGGTCGCCCGGCCCATCGGCCGGAGCTGGCTGTCGTCGGCCCGGAAGCGGATCGCCTGGCCCTTGCGGGAGACCAGCAGGATGTCGTCCTCGGAGTTGACCAGCTGGGCGCCGATCAGCTCGTCGTCGTCCTCGCGGAAGTTGATCGCGATGACGCCGGCCTGACGCGGCGAGTTGTAGTCGGCGAGCCGGGTCTTCTTGACCAGACCGGAGCGGGTCGCCAGCACGAGGTAGGGCGCCTGCTCGTAGTCGCGGATCGCGAGCACCTGAGCGATCGACTCGTCCGGCTGGAACGAGAGCAGACCGGCTACGTGACCGCCCTTGGCATCACGTGCCGCCTCGGGGAGGTTGTAGGCCTTGATCCGGTAGACCCGGCCTGCGGTGGTGAAGAAGAGCAGCCAGTGGTGGTTGGTGGTCGCGATGAAGTGCTCGACCACGTCGTCGCCGCGCAGGGTGGCGCCGCGTACGCCCTTGCCGCCGCGCTTCTGGGTGCGGTACTCGCCCGCGAGGGTGCGCTTGGCGTAGCCACCGCGGGTGATCGAGACGACCAGGTCCTCATCGGGGATGAGGTCCTCCATGGAGAGGTCGCCGTCGGCCGCGATGATCTGGGTGCGGCGGTCGTCGCCGTACTTCGCAACGATCTCGTCGAGCTCCTCGCCGACGATCTGACGCTGGCGGGAGACGTTGGCGAGGATGTCCTCGAGGTCGGCGATGATCCGCTCGAGCTCGGCGAGCCGGTCGACGATCTTCTGCCGCTCCAGCGCCGCGAGACGACGCAGCTGCATGTCGAGGATCGCGTTGGCCTGGACCTCGTCGATCTCGAGCAGCCGGATCAGCCCCTGGCGGGCGTCGTCGACCTCGGGGGAGGAGCGGATCAGCGCGATGACCTCGTCGAGCTGGTCGAGCGCCTTGACCAGACCGCGCCAGATGTGGGCGTCCTCCTCGGCCTTGCGCAGCCGGAAGGCGGTGCGCCGGCGGATGACGTCGATCTGGTGGTCGACCCAGTTGCTGATGAACTGGTCGAGCGAGAGCGTACGCGGCACGCCGTCGACCAGCGCCAGCATGTTGGCGGAGAAGTTGGTCTGCAGCTCGGTGTGCTTGAGCAGGTTGTTGAGTACGACCCGGGCGACCGCATCGCGCTTGAGCACGACCACGAGCTGCTGCCCGGTGCGGGAGGAGGTGTTGTCCTTGACGTCCGCGATGCCCTGCACCTTGCCGGTGTCGGCCAGGTCGGCGATCTTCTGGGCGAGGTTGTCCGGGTTCACCATGTAGGGGAGCTCGGTGATGACCAGGGTGGTGCGGCCCTTGCTGTCCTCGTCGACGTCGATCACCGCACGCTGGGTGATCGAGCCGCGACCGGTGCGGTAGGCCTGCTCGATGCCCTCGCGGCCGACGATCAGCGCGCCGTTGGGGAAGTCGGGGCCCTTGACCCGCTCGATGAGCGCGTCCAGGAGCTCCTCGCGGGTGGCGTCGGGGTGCTCGAGCGCCCACTTCGCACCGGCGGCGACCTCACGCAGGTTGTGCGGCGGGATGTTGGTCGCCATCCCGACCGCGATGCCGGCGGAGCCGTTGACCAGGAGGTTGGGGAACCGGCTGGGCAGGATCGCCGGCTCCTGGGAGCGGCCGTCGTAGTTGGGCCCGAAGTCGACGGTGTCCTCGGTGATGTCGCGGACCATCTCCAGCGCCAGCGGCGCCATCCGGCACTCGGTGTACCGCATCGCCGCGGCCGGGTCGTTGCCGGGCGAGCCGAAGTTGCCCTGACCGTTGATCAGCGGGTAGCGCAGCACCCACGGCTGCGCCAGCCGGACCAGGGTGTCGTAGATGGCCGAGTCGCCGTGGGGGTGGTAGTTACCCATCACCTCACCGACGACGCGGGCACACTTGGAGAACCCGCGGTCGGGGCGGTAGCCACCGTCGTACATCGCGTAGAGCACGCGCCTGTGGACGGGCTTGAGGCCGTCGCGTACGTCGGGGAGTGCTCGGCCGACGATGACGGCCATCGCGTAGTCGATGTAGCTGGCCTGCATCGAGGACTGCAGCTCGATGGTCTCGATCCGGCCGCCGTTGGGGACGATCCCGGAGGATCCTTCCGGAGGAGTCTCGGTCACGAATTCTCTTTCTGCGTGCGTCTATCGGTATCTAGGGCCTCGGCGAGACTCAGATAACTCGGCCATATCGACATCATTGCGGGGCTCCTCGCTTGCGCTCGTCACTCCTCAGATGTCGAGGAATCGGACGTCCTTGGCGTTGCGCTGGATGAAGGAGCGTCGCTCGGCGACGTCCTCACCCATGAGGATGGAGAAGATCTCGTCGGCGTGGGCGGCGTCCTCGAGGGTGACCTGGAGCAGCAGTCGCTGGCTCGGGTCCATCGTGGTCTCCCACAGCTCGTCGGCGTTCATCTCGCCCAGACCCTTGTAGCGCTGGACCGGGTTCTCCTTGGGGAGCTTCTTGCCCTGCTCCAGACCGTCGCGCATGAGCGCGTCACGCTCGGCGTCGGAGTAGACGAACTCGTGCTCGGCGGGCTTGTTCCAGCGCAGGCGGTAGAGCGGCGGCTGGGCGAGGTAGACGTAGCCCTGCTCGATCAGCGGCTTCATGAACCGGAACAGCAGCGTCAGCAGCAGCGTGTTGATGTGGTGACCGTCGACGTCGGCGTCGGCCATCATCACGATCTTGTGGTAGCGCAGCCGGTTGATGTCGAAGTCGTCGTGGACGCCGGTGCCGAGCGCGGAGATGATCGCCTGCACCTCCTGGTTGGCGAGCACCTTGTCGATCCGCGCCTTCTCGACGTTGAGGATCTTGCCTCGGATCGGGAGGATCGCCTGGATGCGCGGGTCGCGACCGGACTTCGCCGAACCACCCGCGGAGTCACCCTCGACGATGAAGATCTCGCACTCTTCGGGGTTGGTCGACTGGCAGTCGGCCAGCTTGCCGGGGAGGCCGCCGCCACCGCCGATGCCCTTGCGGTTACGGGCCAGGTCGCGGGCCTTGCGGGCCGCGATCCGCGCAGACGCGGCGGCCATCGACTTGCGGATGACCTCCTTGCCCTCGGCCGGGTTCTGCTCCAGCCAGGCGCCGAGCTCGTCGTTGACCGCGCCCTGCACGAAGCCCTTGACCTCGGTGTTGCCGAGCTTGTCTTTGGTCTGACCCTCGAACTGCGGCTCGCCGATCTTCACCGAGATGATCGCGGTGAGACCCTCGCGGATGTCGTCACCGGTGAGCCGGTCCTCCTTCTTCTTGATCAGACCCCACTCCTCGCCCCAGCGGTTGACCAGGGTGGTGAGCGCGGCGCGGAAGCCCTCTTCGTGGGTGCCGCCGCCGGGGGTGTTGACCGTGTTGGCGAAGGTGTGGACCGACTCGTTGTAGGAGGAGGCCTGCCATTGCATCGCGATCTCGACGCTCATCGGGTTGGGCGCCTTCTCGTCGGTCTCCGCCTCGAACGCGATGATGCTGGAGACCGGCGTCTTCCGCTTGTTGAGGTGGTCGACGTAGTCGGCCAGGCCGCGCTCGTAGTAGAAGGACTGCTCGAGCACCCGCTCACCGTTGCCGGTGCCGTGCAGCTCGTCGGCGTTGTCGGTGTCGTTCTCGATCGTGCCGTCCTCGACGGCCTCGGCGATCGCGGAGGCCTGCGGACGCTCGTCGCGCAGCTCGATCCGCAGCCCCTTGTTGAGGAACGCGGTCTCGCGGAAGTGGCTCGAGATGGTCTCGAGGTTGTATTCGGTCGACTCGAAGATGTCGTCGGAGGCGTTCCAGGAGATCGTCGTGCCGGTGCGCTCACCGTCCTCGAGCTCGCGCACCTCACGGAGGTCGTAGTCGGGTACGCCCTTCGTGAACTCCTGCTCCCACAGCCGGCCCCGGTTCTTGATCTCCATGTGGAGCTTCGAGGAGAGCGCGTTCACCACGGAGGAGCCGACGCCGTGCAGACCACCGGAGACCTTGTAGCCGCCGCCACCGAACTTTCCACCGGCGTGCAGCACGGTCAGCGCCAGGGTCGCGGCCGGGATGTCCTGGCCGGCGGCGGTGTCGGTCGGGATGCCTCGACCGTTGTCGGAGACGCTCACCCAGCCGTCCTCGCGCAGCGTCACCTTGATCGTGTCGCAGTAGCCGGCGAGGGCCTCGTCGACCGCGTTGTCCACGATCTCCCAGATCAGGTGGTGCAGGCCGCGGGCGCCGGTCGACCCGATATACATACCGGGTCGTTTGCGGACCGCTTCGAGTCCTTCGAGAACCTGGATGGCAGACGCGTCGTATGCGACTCCGTCTGCGGTCTTGTCGTCCGGCGTAGGAGTCGTCTGGTCGGCAGCGGTCACCGGTGCGATCCACCTGTCATTTCGGTCCGGATACGGACGTGGTGTCGGTCGGGCATGCAACGGGCCGACCAGCTCCGGGGAAGTGGAACCTACGGCGATCGACCCAACTCCTATGTTACCCCGTAGAACGCCGGATTCCACGCACGCGGCGTTCCCTGAGGGGGAACTGTGATCGAAATGAGCGTCTGTGCGTCTCGTGACGGTGTCTCTGCGCGCTCGGCAGGGTGCTCGGTGAGTCCCTATACGTTCACGGTGCGCTCAGAGCGGCAGATCGCAGCTCAGACATCGCGCCTCGAACATCTGTTCATCCGCCGTCGTTCTCAGGCTCAGCCGTACGTGTCGCGGGGTCCGCGGCCGTCGCGGAGTCCGCGCGGGCCCTTCTTCCACGTCGGCAGATGCGGGCCGAGCACCTCGATGACCAGGACGGTGCCGTGGCCCAGCTCCTCGTTGAGCCGCTTCACCAGGGTGGGCGCCAGCAGCTTGAGCTGGGTCGCCCAGGCGGTCGAGTCGGTGCGCACGGAGAGCTTGCCGTCGGCGTACGACTCCGGGGTGGTGTGGTCGGCGATCTCCTCGCCGACGATGTCGGGCCAGCGCGCCATCACCCCGTGGACGCGCAGCGAGGTGTCCCAGCCGTGGTCGTCGACCATCCGGCTCACCACCGAGTCGATGAGCTGGGGGTCGCGGTCGTCGGGGCGGGCACCGGAGACGGCACCGCGGCGCGTGGTCGAGCCGGGCGAGAGGCCCGGAGACTTGCGGCGGCGCTTCGGGCTCGCCTTCGGCGCGGGCATGTTGGCGGTGGCTCGGGTCAGGGAGCGGGCGAGGTCGAGGCCGTCGGGACGTTTCTCCTGATCCTCTTCCTCGGCAGTGGTCTCGCCAGGCTCGACCACCTCAGGGTCGTCACTCACCGCGGGTCACCTCACCTGCGGTGACGTGGTAGCGGGCGCCCGCGAGCGCTTCGGGTACGTCCTCGGGGACCGCGGCGGTCACCAGCACCTGCTCGGCGTCGGCGACCAGCTCCGCCAGCTGCACCCGGCGCTGGCTGTCGAGCTCGGCGAAGACGTCGTCGAGGATCAGGATCGGGTCGTCGCCGTCGGCGCGCAGCAGGTCGTACGCAGCCAGTCGGAGAGCCAGCGCGAACGACCAGGACTCACCATGGCTCGCGTAGCCCTTCACCGGGAGGCGCTCCGCGCCTGCACCGTGGCCGAGGAAGAGCAGCAGGTCGTCGCGGTGGGGGCCGACCAGGCTGATGCCGCGGTCGAGCTCGTCCTTCTGGCGGCGGGCGAGCTCGGCGAGGATCGCCTCGCGGAGGGACTCCTGGGTCGGGGTCGTGGTCTCGACAGGCTCGACCACCGGCTCGACCACCGATCTATAGGTGATCTCGGCGTCATCCCGGCTGGCGCCTCGGGCGACGGTCTCGTAGGCCTTGCCGACGTACGGCCTCAGCGCCTCGACCAGGGAGAGCCGCTGGGCGAGGATCTCGGCACCGATGGTGGCGAGGTGGTCGTCCCAGACGGCCAGGGTGGCCAGGGCGCCCTCGCGGGCAGAGCCTCGGGCGAGACCGGCGGTCTTGAGGAGCGAGTTGCGCTGCTTGAGGACGCGGTCGTAGTCGCTGCGTACCCCTGCCAGCCGCGGGGCGCGCAGGATCATCAGGTCGTCGAGGAAGCGGCGCCGGTCGGAGGGGTCGCCCTTGACCAGCGTCAGGTCCTCGGGGGAGAAGACGACGGTGCGGACCAGGCCGACCAGGTCGCGGGTGCGGGGGAGCGGGCTCCGGTTGATCCGGGCCTTGTTGGCGCGGCCGGCGTTGATCTCGACCTCCAGCGTGGCGGTACGGCCGTCGCGCACCACCGCGGCGCGTACGACCGCCTGGTCCGCACCGGCCCGGACCAGCGGGGCGTCGCTGGCGACGCGGTGGGACTGGAGCCGGGAGAGGTAGTCGATCGCCTCGACCAGGTTGGTCTTGCCCTGGCCGTTGCGCCCGACGAAGGCGGTCACGCCGGCTTCGAGCGGGACCTCGACGGTCGGGTAGGAACGGAAGTCGTGCAGCGAGAGGTGCGAGACGTACATCGTGTTTCCTCTCTCGGTGCTGCGTCGTTCGGCGCGAGTCTTTAAGGTTCCTGCATGACCCAGTCTCCCAACCCTTACGGGCCGCCTCCAGGTCAACCCGCCTTCGGTGCGCCCGCCGGGCCTTTCTACCTGTCGGTGATGGGCCAGGTCCACGGCCCCTACCCGGTCCAGCAGCTCGCCCAGATGGCCGCTGCCGGTCAGATCAAGGCGGACACGCCGGCCAGCCTCGGCACCGACCAGCAGTGGTTTCCCGTGAAACAGATCCCGAACGTCTTCTCGAGCCGGGAGTGGCTGATCACTCTGCTGCTGTCGATCTTCCTCGGGTCCCTGGGCGTGGACCGGTTCTACGTGGGCCAGATCGGCCTGGGCATCGTCAAGCTGATCAGCTGCGGTGGGTTCGGGATCTGGACGATCGTGGACATCATCCTCGTCTGCGTGCGAAAGTTCCCGGATGTCGACGGCAAACCCCTCGCCTGACCTGCGGCGACGTGTCGCGGCGGTGAGCTCCACGGAGGTCACCGCCGCCCTCGGCGTCGGCGGGCTGGCGGTCGCGGCCCTGCTGCCGGCCGGCGGCATCGAGGACGGCCCGATCCTCTGCCCGTTCCGCTTCCTCACCGGGCTTCCCTGCCCCGGCTGCGGCCTGACCCGTTCGTGGGTCTACCTGATGCACGGCGACCTCGGCTCCGCCCTGGCCAGCAACTGGTTCGGTCCGGTGCTCATCGTCGCGGTCGTCGCGCTGACCGTGATCACCGCACGCGCCCGGTTCGGCCGCCGGCGCCCCGCCGACCTGGACGAGCTCGTGAAGAACCCGATCGTCCTCGGCCTCTTCGGTCTCTTCCTGGCCTACGGCACCGTCCGCCTGGCCCTCACCCTCACCGGAGCCATCCCCGCAATCTAGGTGGAACCGGTGGTCGAGCCTGTCGAGCACGCCATGAACCGGTGGTCGAGCCTGTCGAGACCACCAGACCCGACCCCGACGCGGATCAGGCCTCCGACTCCGAGATCACCGCATGCCCACCGAACCCGTTGCGCATCGCGGCGATCGCCTTCATCGCGTGGTCGTCCTCCTGCCGGGAGACGAACCGCGCGAACAGCGACGCCGAGATCGCCGGCATCGGCACGGCGTTCTCGATCGCGGCCTCGACGGTCCACCGGCCCTCACCGGAGTCGTCGGCGTAGCCCTTGATCTTGTCGAGGTGCTCGTCGGCGCGCAGCTGGTCGACCAGCAGGTCGAGCAGCCAGGAGCGTACGACGGTGCCGGTGCGCCACGAGGCGAAGATCTCCGGGACGTTGTCGACGATGTCGACCTTGTCGAGGAGCTCCCAGCCCTCGGCGTAGGCCTGCATCATGGCGTACTCGATGCCGTTGTGGACCATCTTCGAGAAGTGGCCGGCGCCGGGCGTGGTGCCGCAGTGGACCAGGCCGTCCTCGGTGCCCGACGGCTTGAGCGCCTCGAAGGCCGGCATCACCTTGGCGGCGTCCTCGTCGGATCCGCCGTACATCAGCGCGTAGCCGTTCTGGAGACCCCAGACACCACCGGAGACACCGCAGTCGACGAAGCCGATGCCCTTCTCGGCCAGGTTGGCGGCGTTCTTGGCGTCGTCGGTGTATTTCGAGTTGCCGCCGTCGACGACCACGTCGCCCTCGCCGAGCAGCCCCTTGAGCTCCTCGATGGTGGAGCGGGTCGGGTCGCCGGCCGGCACCATCACCCAGACGACCTTCGGCGAAGGCAGCGCCTCGACCATCTCGGCCAGGCTCGCCACGTCGGCGAGGTCGGGGTTGCGGTCGTATCCGACGACGGTGAGACCGGCCTCCCGCATCCGGGTGCGCATGTTGCCACCCATCTTGCCGAGACCGACGAGTCCGATGTGCATGGCGAATTTCCTCTCGAAAGCATTCGGTGGTCGAGCTTGTCGAGACCACCCTCCGTGCGCGACAGGTGGTCTCGACAAGCTCGACCACCGCCCGACATCAGGAAAGCAGACGACGTGGCATCAGCAGGTAGCGGAAGCCCGGGTCCTCGCCACCCTCGGCCGGCTTGCCGCTGATCACGACCGGTTTCGGAGCCTGGGTGAAGGCGAGCTGGACGACCTGTTCGTCGATGGCCTGCAGACCGTCGAGGAGGAACTGCGGGTTGAACCCGGTGGTCAGCCCCTCGCCCTCCATGGTCGCCTCGATCGACTCGGAGGCCTGCGCCTCGTCGCCGGAGCCGGCGTCGAGGGTGAGCACCCCGTCGTCGAAGACCATCTGCACCGCGGTGTTGCGCTCGGCGACCAGGGCGACGCGCTTGACCGACTCGACCAGCGAGGCCTTGTCGACCAGCGCGGTGGTGAGGTGCTCGGCCGGGAAGAGGCTGCGCACCTTCGGGAACTCGCCGTCGAGCAGGCGCGTCGTGGTGCGACGTACGCCGCCGGCGGCCGCGCCCTCGAAGCCGATGATCCCCTCACCGGTGCCGGTGGTGGAGAGCGCGAGGGTGACCTCGCTGCCGCTGGTGAGCGACTTGGCGGTGTCGCCGAGGACCTTGGCCGGCACCAGCGCGGCCATGCTCTCGTCGGGGGTCGCCGGGTTCCACTCGAGCTCGCGGTGGGAGAGCCGGAAGCGGTCGGTGGCGAGCAGCGAGATCGTGGAGCCCTCGATCTCGAGCCGCACGCCGGTCAGCACCGGCAGCATGTCGTCGCGGCCGGCCGCGGTGACGGCCTGGGCGACGGCGTGGGCGAAGAGCTCCGACTTCACGGTGCCGGCCGCGGTCGGCATCTCCGGCAGCGTCGGGTAGTCCTCGACCGGCATGGTCTGGAGGCTGAACCGAGCGCTCCCGCACGTGAGCGAGACGCGCGCGCCGTCGGTCACCATCTCGACCGGCTTGGCCGGGAGGCTGCGACAGATGTCGGCGAGCAGCTTGCCTGAGACCAGTGCCTTCCCCTCGTCGGCGACCTCGGCCGAGAGCGTCGCCCGCGCGGAGGTCTCGTAGTCGAAGGTCGAGAGCACGAGGCCCTCGTGACCCGCCTCGATGAGGAGACCTGAGAGCACCGGGGTGCTGGGGCGGACCGGAAGGCTGCGGGCAGCCCAGGCGACGGCATCCGCGAACACGTCGCGGTCGACGCGGAACTTCACGATGACCTGTCCTTCTTCTAGCTCGACATCGGGGCGTTTGCAGACATGCGGTCCGGGCTGTGCTTGAACCTCCGGGGAAGACGCCACCGGTTCCGGAACGCCCCCGCGTTGACATGACCTGGAGTACGCATCCTGCCACGGACCGCCGACAACCGGTAAGCGCTCAGGCCTGGTGGCTCTGCACAGGCCCGTCTGTGGACTCGGCTCGTGGATCGAGTTGTCCCCAGGGAAGGGCGTTCGTGGAATTTCACCGAGGATCCATGGACGTAAATAGTTGGGTACGTTGTAAGAGCATCTGTGGGAAATGTGGATGACGCGAGTTTTCGCAGTTCACTCCATAAAATGTGAATCCACAGGGGGTGTGGACGCGTTGCTGAAATGACGCACGTCACTGTGGGCTGTGGAGAGTCGTCGGCACGTTTCGGTGTTTTGTGCACAGGCCATCCCCTTTTCCATCCCATTTGAACGGCCGGTTCTCCACAGGTTTCACCCAGCCTGTGGGCTGTGGACAACCTGGGAAATCTCGGCCTGTGGGTTTTCGAAATCCCACAACGCGGACGAGCGCCCTCGTGCCCCGGTCCCTTCGGGAGCAAAAGCAACCGGTGGCCGAGCCCGTCGAGACCACGCCGTGAGTCACGGTCTGGTGTCTCGACGAGCTCGACCACCGGTGTGGTCGTGCTGCGTACGTCTTCCGGTTAGCCCTGACGCGCCTGCATCTTGACGCGGTTGGTGAGCTCGGAGACCTGGTTGAAGACCGCCCTGCGCTCGGCGAGGAGCTGGTTGATCTTGCGCTCGGCGTACATCACGGTCGTGTGGTCGCGGCCGCCGAAGTGCTTGCCGATCTTGGGCAGGGAGTCCTCGGTGAGCTCACGACACAGATACATGGCGATCTGACGGGCCATGACCAGGTGGCGTCCGCGCGAGGGTCCGGTGAGCTCGTCGATCGAGAGCCCGAAGTAGGCAGCGGTCTGGGCGATGATCAGGCCGGCGGTGATCTCGGGCTCGCCGCCCTCGGGGATCAGGTCCTTGAGCACGATCTCGGCCAGGGTCAGGTCGACGTCCTGGCGGTTGAGGTTCGCGAAGGCCGTGACCCGGATCAGCGCACCCTCGAGCTCGCGGATGTTGGTCTGGATCTTGCTCGCGATGAACTCGAGCACGTCCGGCGGCGCGGTGAGCCGCTCCATTGCCGCCTTCTTACGGAGGATCGCGATGCGGGTCTCGATGTCGGGCGGCTGGACGTCGGTGATCAGACCCCACTCGAACCGGTTGCGGAGCCGGTCCTCCAGCGCCTCGAGCCGCTTGGGCGGGCGGTCGGAGGTGAGCACGATCTGCTTGTTGGCGTTGTGGAGCGTGTTGAAGGTGTGGAAGAACTCCTCCTGCGTCTGTGTCTTCCCCTCCAAGAACTGGATGTCATCGATCAGTAGTACGTCAACGTCGCGGTAGCGACGTTTGAACCGGTCCTGGCGGTCGTCGCGGATCGCGTTGATGAACTCGTTGGTGAACTCCTCGGAGCTGACGTAGCGCACCTTCGCCCCGGAGTAGAGGCTGCGTACGTAGTGACCGATCGCGTGCAGCAGGTGGGTCTTGCCGAGACCGGACTCCCCGTAGACGAGCAGCGGGTTGTAGGCCTTGCCCGGCGCCTCGCTCACCGCGACCGCGGCCGCGTGCGGGAACCGGTTCGAGGAGCCGATGACGAAGGTCTCGAAGGTGTACTTCGGGTTCAGCCGGGTCTCGAGGACGTTGTGGCTGGGCTCGCTGGGCCGCGTCGGCGGCCCGGGGACCAGCGGGCGCGGCGGGACCGGCTCCTCGACGGGCGCCACCTGCGGCGGGGGATTTGTCGACAAATCGCCGTATCCAGGACGTACGTCCTCGTGGCCGGCAGGCGGGGCCGGCTGCTGCGCGGGCGGCGGCGCGATGGGCGCCTGCGGCGGGGCGTATGCAGCGGGCGCGTCCTCGTGAGGGGTGTTCGCCGGCGGGACGCCGGAGATCAGGCCGGGAGAGGACGGCGGATAGACGGACTGGTGCGGGAACGCCGACTGGTTGGGGAAGGCGTTCTGCTGCTGGAGGGCGGCCGCCGCTGCGGCGTCGGCCGCGGCGATCTCGCGCTCGGAGATCAGGATCGCCTGGGTGTCGGGGTCGGGCGTGACGTCGAGGTCGGGGTTCACCGTCACCGCGATGCGGATCTCCTTGTGGAAGATCTCGCCCAGCGACTTCTCCAGGGATCCGCGCAGGCGGCCCTCGATCTGGTTGCGGGTGAAGTCGTTGGGGACCTCGACGATCGCGGTCGACCCGTGAAGAGTCAGCGGCTCGCTGTCGCGGAGCCAGGCTCGCTGGTTCGGCGGGAGCTCGGCGACCACCCGCGTCCATGCGGACTGGAGATCTGGCTGTGGTTCTGGCGCTAGGCCGGAGTGCTCCACAGGTTCCTGCCTTCCCTGATGGCTCGGGTGATGGTCTGGTGTTGATGCAGCCTGGATTGATGCAGCGGTCTGGTCTACATCCTCCACAGACTTTTCCACAAGCTGTGGAGCATCCCCGAATGTAGGCATCGGAGACCAGCCGAGACACGTCGCCGCTCTCGAGAATCCAGCCGTTTCGGCAGGTCAGATGGGAAAATGGAATCCCAGGGTGGCATCCCCCCGAATGCGGCCGATGCTCCTGACGATGTGCAGGGAAACCTCGGTAGAGGACGAAACTACCGGCAGGCGAGGGTGGCGGGCAACCCGTCCTCCACAGGATGAGGGATAATCACAGGGGTGTGATAGGGCGTGAGTTTGACCCTGGTTTCGCCGTCCACGTACCGTTGCTAGGTCGCCCGGTCTACGGGTGCCGCATGTCCACGCCCCGGTCGCTGGGGCGCGGACGGGCGGTGCTTGTTGAATCGGCCCGCTTGGAACCCCCGAGGGCGACCACATCAGACCCAGCCGGACGAGCAGCCGGCCCCACACAACTAAGGAAGCACCCGTGAGCAAGCGTACTTACCAGCCGAACAACCGCCGCCGTCACAAGACGCACGGTTTCCGCCTGCGCATGCGCACCCGTGCCGGCCGTGCCATCCTCGCGACGCGCCGCCGCAAGGGTCGCAAGAGCCTGACCGTCTGAGGCCCCGGCCTCAGCCACCACGCGCGTGCTGCCACGTCGCCACCGACTGGTCGATTCGTCGGGCTTCAAAGAAGCGGTACGACGAGGCAAGCGCGCGGGCTCGAAGAGCCTGGTGGTCCACCTCCTCGTCCCGGGGTCCGGCGATCGTGCCGACCTCCCGACCGAGCCGCAGGTGGGCTTCGTGGTGAGCAAGGCCGTCGGTCCGGCCGTCGTCCGGAATCGCGTGAAGCGCAGACTGCGTCATCAGGCCCGGGAGTCCCTGAGCGGACTCCCGGGCTCTGCTGTGCTTGTGGTCCGTGCACTTCCCGCAGCCGCCGACGCCGACTACGACGCGCTGGGCGCTGATCTGCGGCGCTGCCTGGAGCGGGTGCTCCGATGAGTGCAGCTGTCCGCGTCGTACGTGGTGGTCTCGACAAGCTCGACCACCTGATCGGGGCGGTCCTGGTCGGGCTGCTCCACGTGTGGCGGACCCTCATCAGCCCGCTCTACGGCGACGTCTGCCGCTACTACCCGTCGTGCTCGGCGTACGGCCTCGAGGCCGTCAAGACGCACGGCCCCTGGCGCGGGAGCTGGCTGACGGCACGCCGTCTGGCCCGCTGCGTCCCCTGGGCGAAGACCCGGGGCTTCGACCCCGTGCCTTCACCCGAGAATGTGAAGACCCTGAAGACCACGTCCGTGCAAGCGGACGCCCCAACCCGAGGAGCCTGATCCGTGGGAGCCATAGGCGATCTGTTCGGATGGATCGCAACACCGCTGTACTACGCCATCTCGGGCATTCTGCTCGTCTGGCAGAAGGCGTTCTCGTACGTCGTCCCGTCTGAGGGCTGGCAGTGGGCGCTGGCCATCGTCGGCCTGACCGTCACCATCCGCGCGATGCTGATCCCGCTGTTCGTCAAGCAGATCAACTCCAGCCGGAACATGCAGCTGCTGCAGCCGAAGGTCAAGGAGCTGCAGAAGAAGTACGGTCACGACCGCGAGAAGCTCGCCAACGAGACCATGAAGCTCTACAAGGACTCGGGCACCAACCCGTTCGCGTCCTGCCTGCCGCTGCTGCTGCAGATGCCGATCTTCTTCGTGCTGTTCCGGATGCTGGAGCACGCCTCGGACGGTCGGGGGAAGGGCTTCCTGACCGACGCGGCGGCGCACGAGTTCGCCACCTCGACCTGGCTGGGCTCGCTGCTCTCGGACCAGTTCACCACCGCCGACCACATGTCGACGCGCATCCTGACCGGGTTCCTGGTCGTGGCGATGATCGCCACCACCTTTCTCACCCAGCGTCAGCTGATGTCGAAGAACATGCCGGCCGACGCGATGACCGGTCAGTACGCCCAGCAGCAGAAGCTGCTCCTCTACGTGCTCCCCGTCGTCTTCGCCGTCGGTGGTATCGCCTTCCCGGTCGGAACGATCCTCTACTGGACCTCCTCCAACCTGTGGACGATGGGCCAGCAGTTCTACGTGATCCGCAACAACCCCGCGCCCGGCACGCCGGCGTTCGAGGCCAAGCAGGCTCGCGAGCGCGAGAAGCGTAAGAAGAAGGGCCTGACCGACGCGGAGATCGACATCGCCGAGGCCAACGACGCGGCGACCGAGAAGCGTCCGGCCCAGCGCACCCAGCCCAAGAACCAGACCCGGAGCCAGCGGAAGAAGGCCGGCACCAGCGCCGGTCGCTCCACGACCCAGAAGAACGGGGGAACCAAGTGACGACTCAGGACGTGAGCGAGACCGTGGCCGAGGCCGCGGAGGTCACCGACGAGGCACGCCTCAAGCTGCTCGAGCAGGAGGGTGACATCGCGGCCGACTACCTCGAGGAGCTCCTCGACATCGCCGACCTCGACGGTGACCTCGACATGGACGTCGAGGGCGACCGTGCCGCGGTCTCCATCGTCGGTGGCGACCTGCAGCAGCTGGTCGGCCGCCACGGCGAGGTCCTGGACGCGCTGCAGGAGCTGACCCGGCTCGCCGTCTACCGCGAGACCGGCGAGCGCTCCCGCCTCATGCTCGACATCGGCGGCTACCGCGCCGACCGTCGCTCCACGCTGATGGCGCTGGCCGAAGAGACCGTCGCGAAGGTGAAGGAGTCCGGTGCGCCGGTCTCCCTGAAGCCGATGTCGCCGTTCGAGCGGAAGGTCGTCCACGACGCCGTCGCCGCCGCCGGCCTCACCTCGGAATCCTCCGGCGTCGAGCCCCGGCGCTACGTGGTCGTCCTCCCCGACTGACCTCGCGCCTCTCAACGAGGAACGCCCCCTGTGCCGACCGGCACAGGGGGCGTTCTCTGTCTGTCGTGGTGACTACGACCGGTAGACGACCACGCGGTCGCCGATGCGGATCTGGTCGAAGACCCACGCGATGGTCTTCTTCTTACGGACGTTCACGCAGCCGTGGGAGCAGCCGTTGTAGCCGCGCGAGGCGAAGTCGGCCGAGTAGTGCACCGCCTGGCCGCCGGAGAAGAACATCGCGTACGGCATGGGCGTGTGGTAGATCGACGAGACGTGCTTGCGGCTCTTGCGGTAGACCTTGAACGCACCCTCGCGGGACTTGTTGTTCGAGCAGCCGAAGCGGGCGTCCATCGCCCGCACGATCTTGCCGCCGCGTACATAGCGCATCCTGCGGTCGGTCTTGTCGACGCAGAGCACGCGACCGGTGAGGCAGCGCTTGTCGAGGTTGTACATCTTCGCGTCGGTCGGCGTCTTGGTCAGCGACCGCAGGCGCTTCATGGTGCGCTCGTTGACCTTGCCGGTGACCGTCAGGTGCTGGTTGCGCTG
This sequence comes from Nocardioides luteus, assembly GCF_014648595.1. Lineage (GTDB taxonomy): Bacteria > Actinomycetota > Actinomycetes > Propionibacteriales > Nocardioidaceae > Nocardioides > Nocardioides luteus. The sequence continues at coordinate 336,269 of NZ_BMRK01000002.1, forward strand.
GAACGCCTTCACAGCGCCGACGGTCTTCTTGCCGTAGTAGCCGCTGACGCGACCCTTGTAGATGTGGCGCTCCTTGAGGCGAGCCTGGATCCTGCGCACCCCCTTGCCGGTGGCGCCCTTCTTGTAGAGGGTCTTGTACGCCGCGTGCAGCCCGATCTGCCCGACGGACGTGGAAGGCGCGCTGGCCTGGGCGCCGCTCGGCGCCACGATCGAGCCCAGGGAGAATCCCAGGGCGAGGACGGTGGTCAGCAAGATCGCCACCGGGGTTCTACGGACGTTCACATCAGCTCCGTGATCATGAAATGGAGGCCCGGTCGCACGGGCCGCGGGTGTCGCTCGAGGCGACTTCTACGACTGAGACGTTCGAGCAGCGTGCGCGGTTGCATGAGATCCCCGCGCAAGGCTGCTCGCGGACTTTAGCGCACCGTGGGGCTCTTCTGCGCGATTCTCTTTCGTGGGTTTCACGTGAAACGGGAAGGGGGAGGTCGAGCTTGTCGAGACCTCTCCGAGGGTTCACGTAGTGGTCTCGACAGGCTCGACCACCGTCTCCGGACATCGAGCTTGTCGAGTTGACTCCTGAATCCACTGGGCGGGGCGGCGACTGGCTGGTGGTCTCGACAGGCTCGACCACCGTCTCCCGGTCATCGAGCTTGTCGAGATGTCTTGCTCATACGGGGGTCGAGGCGTGGTCTCGACAGGCTCGACCACCGTCTCCCGGTCATCGAGCTTGTCGAGATGTCTTGCTCATACGGGGGTCGAGGCGTGGTCTCGACAGGCTCGACCACCGTCTCCCGGTCATCGAGCTTGTCGAGATGTCTTGCTCATACGGGGGTCGAGGCGTGGTCTCGACAGGCTCGACCACCGTCTCCCGGTCATCGAGCTTGTCGAGATGACTCTGTCTGGAACACGCATGAGTAGGCGGTGGCGTAGTCAGTCGTGAGGAGTAGCCGAGGTGTTCGCGAGCCGAGGGAGGTCGCCGAGGCGGCCCTGGATCAGCGCGATCCTCTTGGCACGACTCCAGTTCTGAATCTGTTTCTCCCTCTCGTAGGCATGCGCGACGTTGTCGTACTGCTCGTACCAGACCAGCTGCACCGGAAGGCGTGATCGCGTGTACTCCGCACCGAGGCCGACTCGGTGCGGGGACATGCGGTAGTCGAGGTCGGTCGTGCTGCCGACGTAGAGAGACCGGTCGGAGCAGAGGAGCATGTAGGTGTAAGCCATCCCCACATCATGAGTGCGACCACCGACAGTCTCCGTCGCTCCGGAGGTCGAGCTCGCCGAGACCTCTTCGGGGTGGCACGTGGATGGTGGTCTCGACAGGCTCGACCACCGGGGTTCGGGGGACTCGTGGTCTCGGCAGGGTCGACCACCGGGGTCGGTCATCGAGCTTGTCGAGATGACTTCCTCGGAACGAGGGTCGCCAGGCTCGTGGTCTCGACAGGCTCGACCACCGGGCAGGCACGGAGTTCTGGTTTGCCGGTTTCACGTGAAACAGTTTGAGCGTGAGCGAGGAAGAGGGCGTGGACCCACGGGCTGCGAAGGTGTTTCCGGCGGACCGGCTGGAGCTCGCGGAGAAGTACGCGGCCTGGTTGGCGGACGCTGGCGTTGTCCGGGGGCTGATCGGGCCGCGGGAGGTGCCGCGGCTGTGGGATCGGCACATCCTCAACTGCGCGGTGCTGGGGGAGGTGATCCCTCATGGGGTGACCGTCGCGGACATCGGCTCCGGCGCAGGACTGCCTGGGATCGTCCTCGCGATCGCTCGCCCCGATCTGCAGATCACGCTGATCGAGCCCCTGCTGCGACGTACGACCTTCCTTGAAGAGGTTTCCGAGGACCTCGGGCTCGACAACGTCACGGTGCTGCGAGGGAGGGCGGATGCCTTCCATGGCGAGCTCGGGTTCGACGTGGTGACCTCGCGTGCGGTCGCCGGCCTGGAGAAGCTGCTCGACTGGTCGCTTCCGCTCGTCGTCCCGACGGGCGCGTTGGTCGCGATGAAGGGGTCGAGCATCGAGCGGGAGATCGAGGAGGCCGCGCCCGCACTGAAGAAGTGGGGTTGTGCGCCTCCGACGGTCTCGGAGCTCGGTGTTGACGTTTTGGAGACGACAACTGTCGCGGTTCGGGTGGTTTGGTCGGATCCCGCACGGGTAGATTGGCCGCCGGTCCCAAAGGGCGGCCAGAAGAGGTCCACGGGTGGATCGCGAAAGAAGAAGCGCCGCGGCTGAGTGGTGGTCGAGCTTGTCGAGACCACGACATCTCGGATGCAGGGTGGTGGTCTCGACAGGCTCGACCACCGACGACGGAGGATGAGGAAACATGCCGTACGAGGACGAGAGCGCACAGAACTCCGTTTCACGTGAAACCGACGAACCGGTGTCGATCAGGCTCCGTACGGCCGGCGACATCGCATCCTTCGAGAGCGACTTCACCGCAGAGACGACGCCGCTGGCCGCTGCTGCCGAGCACACGCTCTTGGCGCGCGGGGCGGCGAGCAACCGTCCGCCGATGCCGCGCCCGGCGCGCACCCGCGTGATCGTCTCGGCCAACCAGAAGGGTGGCGTCGGCAAGACCACCTCCACGGTGAACATCGCGGCAGCGCTCGCCCAGCTGGGCCAGAAGGTCTTGGTCATCGACCTCGACCCACAGGGCAACGCCTGCACCGCGTTCGACGTCGATCACTACCAGGGCACCCCGGGCACGTACGAGGTCCTGGTCGAAGGTGCTCCGCTCGAGGACGTCGTGGTGCCGGTGCCGAAGCTCGAGGGGCTCGAGCTCGTACCTGCCACGATCGACCTGGCCGGCGCGGAGGTCGAGCTCGTCGAGGAGGGCGGCCGCGAGCAGCGGCTCAAGACCGCGCTCGCCAAGTCGCCTCGCGTCGGCGACGCGGAGGACCGCTGGGACTACGTGCTCATCGACTGCCCGCCCTCCCTGGGCCTGCTCACGGTCAACGCGCTCGTCGCGAGCACCGAGGTGATGATCCCGATCCAGGCGGAGTACTACGCGCTCGAGGGTCTCGGCCAGCTCCTCAAGACGGTCGAGATGGTGCGCGCCGCGCTGAACCCGTCGCTGAAGGTCTCCTCGATGCTGATCACGATGTACGACGCGCGCACCCGCCTCGCTTCGCAGGTGGCTGAGGAGGTGCGCGAGCACTTCGGCGACACGGTGATGCGCACCTTCATCCCCCGCGCCGTACGCGTCTCCGAGGCGCCTTCGTTCGGCCAGACGGTGATGACGTACGACCCGGGCTCGCCGGGTGCGCTGAGCTACCTCGAGGCGGCCAAGGAGCTCGCCAAGCAAGGTGAGAAGTGACCGTCGACTCGGTGGTCGAGCTTGTCGAGACCACTGATACCGCAGTCGGCGCGCTGGTGGTCGAGCTTGTCGAGACCACTGACATCGCAGC
>NZ_BMRK01000002.1:339735-417364 GCF_014648595.1 Nocardioides luteus
ATCTGACATGGGGGACACCGAAATATGAGCAAGCAGCCGCCGAAGCGTGGTCTCGGACGAGGTCTCGGATCGCTGATCCCGACCGCCCCAGCACCTGCCGAGAACGTGGCGACGGACGACGCTCCTGTCCAGCAGGAGGTCCGCCATTCGGACCTTTCCGCTGGAGCGACTTCTGGCGCATCCGTGGACCCCGGGTCCACCGATCCCACGGAAGGCCGCCAGATCGAGAATTCGGCTCTGGCGCCTGTTGACGGTGCCTATTTCGCCGAGCTGCCGGTCAAGCAGATCCACCCCAACCATGTGCAGCCTCGCCAGGTCTTCGACGAGGAGGCGATGGGAGAGCTGGTCCACTCCATCAAGGAGATCGGGCTCCTCCAGCCCATCGTCGTCCGCAAGGTGGCGACCGACTCCTACGAGCTGGTCATGGGTGAACGCCGTTGGCGAGCCACCCAGCAGGCCGGCCTCGACGTCATCCCGGCGATCGTCCGCGAGACCGACGACACCGACATGCTCCGGGACGCGCTCCTGGAGAACCTGCACCGCTCCCAGCTGAACCCGCTCGAAGAGGCGGCCGCCTACCAGCAGCTGCTCAACGACTTCGAGTGCACCCACGACGAACTCGCCCAGCGGATCGGCCGCTCCCGCCCGCAGATCTCCAACACGATCCGTCTGTTGAAGCTGTCGCCGTCGGTCCAGCGGCGGGTCGCTGCTGGTGTGCTCTCCGCGGGCCACGCGCGAGCGCTCCTCGCGGTCGACGGCGAGGCCCAGCAGGACAAGCTCGCTCAGAAGGTCGTCGCCGAGGGCATCTCGGTGCGTGGCCTCGAGGAGATCGTCGCCCTGGGCGACCCTGACGGTGACGCCTTCGCCACCCCGCGGGTCACCCGGCCCAAGCCGAGCGCTCCTGGTCTCAAGGAGATCTCCGACAAGCTCTCCGACCGATTCGACACTCGGGTGAAGGTCGACCTGGGGCGCTCCAAGGGCAAGATCACCGTCGAGTTCGCCACCCTCGAGGACCTGCGGCGCATCGTCGACCTGATGTCTCCTGCGAGCGAATGATCTATTTGTAGATCAGGGGATAAGGCGTTTTGTCGACAAATGGCTAGAGCGCTCCGGTTCGTCGAGCTTGTCGAGATGACTGGGTTCGCCTGGATCGTTCCCTGTGGGGTGGTCTCGACAAGCTCGACCACCGAGGGCTTTCGGTCATCGAGCTTGTCGAAAGGACCAGGGATGCCGAGGTCGTTTCCTGTCGGGTGGTCTCGACAAGCTCGACTACCAGGGTTCCGGCCATCGAGCTTGTCGAGATGACTTGATTCGCCACGATCGGGTCCTATCGAGTGGTCTCGACAGGCTCGACCACCGGGGTCGAGACGACTTCGGGCGCTTTGGGAGGCTTCTTGTGAGCGATTTCGGCGAGTTCGACCACCGTTGCCGAAACTCCGAATTCGCTTAGAAACGCTCTGAGAGAAGATTTCGGCAGCTTCGACCGCCGGAGATCGCCGGATGTCGAGCTTGTCGAAGATGTCGGGTACGGCACGAGGCGTCGCATGGGGTGGTCTCGACAAGCTCGACCACCGAGGGCTTTCGGTCATCGAGCTTGTCGAGATGACTAGGTTCGGCACGAGCGGTTCCCTGTGGAGTGGTCTCGACAGAATCGACCACCGGGGTCGAGAAGACTCGAGGGACCAGCCGCGCTACATGGGGTGGTCTCGACAAGCTCGACCACCGGGGTCGAGTGATTCGAGGGGCCAGGCGCTACGCGGGGTGGTCTCGACAGGCTCGTCCACCGGTGGTCACCGGTGGACGACTACTGCGTGTTCGTGGAGGGGTGCTCGGCGCCGCGGATGGGGAGGCCGGGGATGGGGCCGGTGGCGCCGAAGGTCTCCAGGAGCTCCATCTCGGCCTCGATGACCCCCGCGAGGCGGCGTACGCCTTCCCGGATCCGCTCAGGAGTCGGGTAGCAGTAGGAGATGCGCATCGAGGAGGTGCCGAAACCGTCGGCGAAGAAGCCGGTGCCGGGGACGAACGCGACGCGGGAGGTCACCGCGCGGGGGAGCATCGCCTTGCAGTCGATGCCGGCCGGGAGCGTTAGCCAGACGAAGAAGCCGCCGTCGGGCTTGGTCCAGGTGCAGGCCGCGGGCATGTAGGCCTCGAGCGCGTCGAGCATGGCGTCGCGGCGCTCGCGGTACATCTCCCGCATCTCCTTGATCTGGCCCTGCCAGTCGTGGTTGGAGAGGTAGGCGGAGACGGCCATCTGGTTGAACGGCGGGGGACAGAGCGTCGCCGACTCCTGGGCGAGCACGAGCTTCTCGCGGATCGCGGAGGGGGCCAACGCCCAGCCGACGCGCAGGCCGGGGGAGAACGTCTTGGAGAAGGAGCCGAGGTAGATGACGCCCGGGTCCTGGGCACGCATCGCCGGCCGCGGCTCGTCGTCGAAGCCGAGGAGGCCGTAGGGGTTGTCCTCGAGGACGAGGATGTCGTGGCGCCGGCAGATCTCGAGGATCTCGGTGCGGCGCTCGGGCGTCATGGTGACGCCGGTCGGGTTCTGGAAGTTGGGGATCGTGTAGAGGAACTTCACCTTGCGGCCCGAGGCCTTGGTGGAGACGATCGCCTGCTCCAGCGCGCTCGGGATCAGGCCGTCCGCGTCGACCTCGGCATGCACCACGTCGCACTGGTAGCCCTTGAAGACACCAAGAGCACCGACGTACGACGGGGCCTCACAGATCACCACGTCGCCGGGGTCGCAGAAGACCCGGGTGACCAGGTCGACGGCCTGCTGGGAGCCGACGGTGACGACGACGTCGTCGGGGTGGGCCTCGATGCCCTCGAGCCGCATGACCTCGCAGATCTGCTCGCGCAGCACCGGGTCGCCCTGACCGCCGCCGTACTGCAGCGCGGTCGGACCCTGGCTCATGATCAGGTCCTTGATCGAGTCGCCGACCACGTCCAGCGGGAGGCTGGAGATGTTGGGCATTCCACCAGCGAGCGAGACGACCTCGGGCCGGGCTGCGACTGCGAAGAGTGCGCGCACCTCTGAGACGGTCATGCCTGCCGTGCGCGCGGCGTAGCGGTCCGCGTAGGGGTCGAGGCGGGTTGATGTTGCGCGCTGGGGAAGATCAGTCATGGTGTCACCATCATGAAGGATCGCATACGCTGAAGACAGAGTCTCAACCGAGGATCAGAGGTGAGACATGGCACGTCGCATACTTCCGCTGACGCTCGACCTCTTCGCCGAGGTCCCGGCGCCGTGCCGCGCCTGTCTTTTCTGGGAGCGCGACCCCGTCGGCCATCGTCGCGTCAGCTCCGCGCAGACCATCGCGGTCAAGGAGGCGTGGATCTCCGAGGTGCTCCGCGAGTGGGGGTCGTGCGGGCGGGTGGCCGTGGTGGACGGTACGCCGGCCGGGTTCGTCCTCTACGCACCGCCGGTCTTCGTCCCACGAGTGGCCTCGTTCCCCTCCGGTCCGGTCTCCGGTGACGCCGTGCTGATGACGACCGTCTGGATCGATCCGCGCCATGTCGGCGGCGGCATCGGCCGGATGCTCGTGCAGGGAATGGCCCGTGACCTGGTGCAACGCGGATCCGTTCGGGCGATCGAGGCGTTCGGCGACGTCGGCCCGCAGAGCGGCATCCACGGTCGTCGCTGTGCCGCGCCCGCCGACTTCCTGGGGCGCGTGGGCTTCAAGACCCACCGCGACCACCCCACCGTCCCGCGGATGCGGATGGACCTCAAGCAGACCGTCAACTGGATCGACGACTTCGAGACCGCGTGGGAGCGGCTGCGCCAGGTCGTACGCCCTCGCAGCCACCCCTCACCCGCCTCCACGGAGCTGCACCGCGACAGCGAGTGAATGTTTCCCGTGAAACGGAACGGTGGTCGAGCCTGTCGAGACCCCCACGCACCCGGTGGTCGAGCCTGTCGAGACCACGACCTCGCCCGTCAGAACTGACGCCTCGCACGCCAGAACTGCCATCTCGCCCGACGCAACCGACGTCTCGGCAAAAGAGACGGCGCGCCACTGCGAACAGTGGCGCGCCTTCAGAGGTCAGCTGAGTGTCAGCCGATGAACTCCTGCAGCTCCTTGAGGAGCGCGGCCTTCGGCTTGGCGCCGACGATGGACTTCACGACCTCGCCGCCCTGGTAGACGTTGATGGTCGGGATGCCGGTCACGCGGTAGGTGGAGGGGGTGACCGGGTTCTCGTCGACGTTCATCTTGGTGAAGGTGACCTTGTCACCGTGCTCGCCGGCGAGCTCCTCGAGAATCGGGGAGACCTGGCGGCAGGGGCCGCACCACTCGGCCCAGAAGTCGACCAGGACGGGCTTGTCGGACTTCAGGACCGTCGAGTCGAACTCGGCGTCGGTCACGGCAGAGATGTTGTCAGCCACGATGGGTTCCTTCTTTGTAGGGACGTATTGAGGGAGGTCTGGTGTAAGAACGCCGAGGTCATGCCGCACATTCCCGGCGCCGGTGGTCGAGCCTGTCGGGCGGTGTATCGAGCTTGTCGAGATGACCACCACCGTAGACGACAGGGTCAGACGGCGACGGCAGCCGCTTCGGAGTGGGCGCGGTGAGCCAGGAACCGCTCCGCGTCGAGCGCGGCCTGGCAGCCGGTGCCGGCGGCGGTGATGGCCTGACGGTAGACGTGGTCGACCAGGTCACCGGCGGCGAAGACGCCCTCGAGATTGGTGGCGGTGGAACCGTCCTTGGTGAGGACGTAGCCGTTGGCGTCGAGGTCGACCTGGCCGGCGAGGAGCTCGGACCGCGGGATGTGGCCGATCGCGATGAACAGGCCGGCGCACTCGAGGTCGCGCAGCTCGCCGGTCTTGGTGTCCTTGACGGTGAGGCTCTCCACCGACAGCTCGCCGTTGATCGACTCGACCACGGTGTTCCAGGCGATCTCGAGCTTCGGGTCGGCGAAGGCGCGCTCCTGCATGATCTTGGAAGCGCGCAGCTCGTCACGGCGTACGAGCAGGGTGACCGAGGAGCCGAAGCGAGTCAGGAAGAGCGCCTCCTCCAGGGCGGAGTCGCCGCCGCCGACGACCACGATGGGCTTCTGGCGGAAGAAGAAGCCGTCGCAGGTGGCACACCAGGAGACGCCCTTGCCGGAGAGCTCGTCCTCGCGCGGCAGGCCGAGCTTCTTGTAGCCCGAGCCGGTGGCGAGGATGACGGACTTCGCGTAGTGGGTGTCGGTGGCGGTCTTGACGACCTTGACCGGACCGGTGAGGTCCATCTCGATGACGTCGTCGGGCTCGAGCTCGGCACCGAAGCGCTCGGCCTGGGCGCGCATGTTGTCCATCAGCTCCGGGCCCATGATCCCGTCACGGAAACCGGGGAAGTTCTCCACGTCGGTGGTGTTCATGAGGGCACCGCCGGCGGTCACCGACCCCTCGAAGACGAGCGGCTGCAGTCCGGCGCGGGCGCTGTAGACCGCAGCGGTGTAGCCCGACGGGCCAGAGCCCACGACGATCACGTTGCGGGGGTCTGTCGGGGACGACGGGGTCGGCATCAATGGCTCCTCAGGTGTGGCTGGCGAACTGCACAACAGATCGTAGGCGACGAACATTCCATCGCCCTGAACGCCGACGACGAGAGATCGATCAGGTCAGGCGGCGGGGGTGCCGAGGACCTCGATCTCCTTGATCTCGGCACGGTAGCCGCCGTCACCAGTGGGGAGACCGGTCAACCAGACGAGTACGTAGCTGCCCTCTGGAGCGCCGTCGAGCTTGATCTCGCCCTCGGTGCCGACGCTGCCCTTGGCGGCAGGTGCGCCGCTGGGGTCGTCGTCCCAGGTGGAGTCGCCCACGTAGACCTCGATGTCGGTGGGCTCGCCGATCATTCGGAACTTCAGGGAATCGACGGAGTAGTCACCCTTGAGGTTGAGCACGACGCCGATGCCCGGCTTCAGTGCACGAGGTCCGTTGCCGATCTGGTCGTTATAGGTCGACGTGCGCCAGTTGGTGGCTGGGTCGTCCTTGCCGTCGACCACGCCCGCTACCAGGTCCGGGTACTCGGTGGGCGGGTCACCATGGGGGTCGAGATCCTTGGCGGTGATGCCCTTGATCGGGGTCGGCTTGACCTCGGCGGTGTTGCCGCTGCCCTTGTCGCCTCCGCCGCCACCGGAGTTGCCAGCGGTCGGGTCGGGACTGTCGCTGATGATGTTCCAGGCGATCGAGCCGGCGATCAGGACCAGCACGATCAGGGCGACGCCCATCGCGATGCGCAGCCAGCTGGCGCCGGGCTTGTCGTTGTAGTCGGGCTCCTCGGCGATCGGTACGTTGGCGCCGGTCCACGGGCCCTGCCAGCCGTTGTAGGAGGCGTCGGGAGCCACCGGCCGCCGAGCGGGGGCGGCAGCCGGAGCCTGCTGAGGACGGGCCGGCGGTGTGTAGCCGGGCGTCTCGTCGGCGAAGAGCGGCTTCGACGGCGTCGGGTCGTGGCTCGGCGGCGGCGTGGACGGGCGCTGCCGCTGAGGGCGTACGACCTCGGGGGCGACGCCGATGGCGTTGGAGACCGGAGCCTCGGCCTGCTCGAGCTTGACCGGCGGCGCCATCGCCTGGGTCTCCTCGTCGGCGGCCGCCGGGCGGTTGATCGGCGCGGTGGGCTCGCCGGAGAAGCCGGCCAGCGCGGAGTGGAGCTCGGCGGCGGTCAGCGGCGGTGAGTCGGCACCACTGCCCAGCACCCGGTCGCACAGGTCGTCGAGCGGGCGGGGTACGCCGGCGCGTACCTGACGGGGACGGAGCACGCGCCCGTGGTCGCGGGGCGCGGGCGGCATCGAGGACAGCGTCTCGCCGGCCCACTTGCCGGTCAGGGCGGCGTAGAGGACACCGACGGCGTCGACACGGTCGCGCCGCTGGGAGTCGCGGGTGTCGGGGTCGATCCCGTGGAGCGCGGCGTCGACACCGAAACCGATGACCCGCACCGCGCCGAGGTCGTCGAGCAGCACGGCCTCGGGGTTGAGCCGGCCGTGGGCGTGGCCCTGGTCGTGGGCGAGAACGAGCAGGTCAGCGACCTCGGAGGCGATCCACGCGGCCTGCTGCGGCGGCAGCGGGCCGCCGGCGGCCAGCGCGTTCTCCAGCGACGCGCCCTCACCCCACTCGTTGACGACGTAGGCGACCTGGTCGGTCTGGGCGGCGTCGAGGACACGCAGCATCCGGGGGTCGCCGACGGCGGCCGAGTTGCGGGCAGCAGCCATCAGGCGCGGGGCGCGCTCGTCCCGCGCATCCAGGACGTGCACGGCGACGGGTCGGCCGAGCACCGCGTCCTGGGCGCGCCAGAAGCGTCCCTCACGGGACTCGCTCAGCAGATCCGTCAGCTGGTATCTGCCGGCGAGGACGTCGCCTGATTGCGTGAACTCCATATCGGACCCATTCTTTCAGACCTTGCCAGACAGTTCGGTCGCTGTCCGATGGTGGTCAACGACGCAGCCGTCGAGCAACCTGTTGCACCATCGCTGTCAGCTCCTTGACCTGGGCAGCCTGCGCCCCGAGGAGCAGCATGCCGAGATGCAGCGCCCCGACGATAGCGGCCCCGATCAAGGCCAGCACCATCGTCGGCTCGTCGTTGAGCATGCCCAGGCCGGTGCGCAGCAGCCACGCGGCGGCCGCGGCGACCAGCGTCACCATGATCAGTCGCGCCAGGAACCCGATCAGTCCACGTCCGTCCAGGTCACCGAGGGTGCGCTTGAGCACGACGTACGAGACGACGGAGCCGACCAGGTAGGACAGCGAGTAGGCGGCGGCCAGGGTCGCGGCGGTGTCGTCGAACGCCCGGGTCAGCAGCACCGCGGCCACGATGTTGGTCGCGGCCACCGAGCACTGGATGAAGAAGACGGTGCGGTTGCGCTCGAGCGAGTAGAAGCCGCGCAGCAGCAGGTAGTGGATCGTGAAGAAGATCAGTCCGGCGCCGAAGACCGACAGCGTCGGGGCGTAGGTCCTGAACGCGTCGGCGCCGGCGCCGTAGCCGAACAGGATGTGGGCGATGTCCTCGGCGAGCACCGGCAGCAGCGCGGCGATCGGGATGATGATGGCGAGCGCGTTGCGCAGCTGGTGGGAGAGCGTACGTCCCAACTCGGGCAGCTCGCCGGCGGCGCCGTGGCGCGAGAGCACCGGCAGGATCGCCGTCGCCAGCGAGACGGTGATGATCGAGTGGGGCACCTGGGTGACCAGGAAGCTGTTGGAGTAGACCGTGTAACCGGTGCCGTCCTCGGCCGAACCGCTCGAGGCGAGCCGCGTCACGATCGTGTAGGCCACCTGGTTGACGACCACGAACAGCATGGTCCACATGCCGAGTCGAGCGGTGTGGGAGAGCCCGGACCCGCGGAAGTCGAAGCGCGGGCGGTAGCGGACGCCGACCCGGCGGAGCACCGGCAGGAGCAGCAGGAACTGCAGCACGATGCCGAGCGTCGAGCCCAGGCCGAGCAGCGTCTCCTGGCCCGTGGTGAAGCCGCCGGTGTTGGAGGGGCCGAAGACGACCAGGTAGAGCACCAGGGTCGAGATCGCGATGATGTTGTTGGCGATCGGCGCCCACATCATCGGCCCGAAGCTGCCGCGGGCGTTGAGCATCTGCCCGACCAGCACGAACATCCCGTAGAAGAAGACCTGCGGCAGGCACCAGCGGGCGAAGTCGATGGCCGACTCGAGCTGGTCGCGGTGGTCGGCGGAGTACCAGTCGGCGCCGAGGTAGAGCCGCATCAGAAGCGGCGCCCCGACCACCAGCACGATCGTGACGACACCGAGGAAGAGCCCGGCGAGCGTGATGATCCGGTCGGTGTAGGCGGCGCCGCCGTCCTCGTCGTTCTTCTGCGCCTTCACCAGCTGGGGCACGAGCACCGCGTTGAAGACGCCGCCCGCCAGCAGGATGTAGAGCATGTTGGGGACGGTGTTGGCGATGTTGAAGACGTCGGCGTGCAGCCCGGACCCCAGGGCGGCGACGAGGAGCGCGGAGCGGATGAACCCGCTGGCCCGCGAGAAGAGCGTGCCTGCGGCCATCACGGCGCTGTTCGCCAGGACCGAGCTGCCGCCGGACTTCTGCTCGGTGGTGGTCACATCTCTCCTGACGTACGGGCCTTCTTGGCTTTCATGATGCGCCGGGTGAGTCGCACGGCGATCGCCGCGAAGAGTAGCGCGCACCCGGTGCCGACGAACCACCAGATCACTCCGCTCACCTGCGAGGGGCGGATCGGGACAGAGGCGTGGGCGCCGAGGGGGTTGCCCTTGGTGTCGGTCACCACGATCAGCGCCGTGTGGGTGCCGGTGTCGAGCATGCTCGCGGCGAGGTTGAAGCTCGCCTTGGAGTTGGCGTCGAGCTGGACCGGCTCGGAGGTCGCTACCCGCAGGGACTCGTCGGTGATCGCGTCGAGGCGCACCGTGACCGGCTCGTCGAGCTCGTTGCTCAGGGTGACCTGGAACTCGCCGCCCTTCATGCTGGAGAGGATCACCTTCGGCGGCACGCTCACCGTGATCGAGCTCAGCTCCGCGCTGATCTGGTCGAGCGCGTCGACCGCCGAGTCGGTGTCGCCCTTGCGAGCGAAGTAGGAGGCCGAGGTCAGCGCCTCCCGGGTGATGTCGGCGGCGACCTCGTCGTTGTGGGTGAGTACGCGCTGGAGCAGCTCACCCGCGCCGATGAGCTCGTTGGCGGTGTCGATCTGGGCGGCGGGGATCTCCGCCTTCATCTCGCGGCGGGGGTAGCGGAGCTTGTCGGGGGTGACCGGGGTCGCCGAGTGGCCGGCCATCGCCTCGGTCAGCGTCGAAGGCGAGATCCACGGGGCCTTCGTCCACGGGGTGACGAACGCGTCCGCGGTCTGCGGCGGGTGCCAACCGTCGGGGAGCACGGCCACGAGCGGCTTGCCGGTGCCGCGGAGCAGCGCCGCCTCGGCGGCCAGCCGCTGACGCACGGAGACGGCGTCGATCGGGTCGTTGGGGCCGGGTCCGCCCGCGGCGGCGGCCGAGGAGGTCACGACCATCTCGCTGCCGTCGAGGTCGGCGATGACCGGGGCCTCGCCGCGGAACATCCGGTCGCTGACCAGATGGACGCCGTCGGGTTCGAGGAGGTTGACCGCGGCCCGGTCGAGGTAGCCGGTCGGCGGCGCGACCGCCGCCGTCGCCTTGATACCGAGCTCGGCGAGCACCTCCGCGGTCTGCTCCCGTGCGGTGGCGAGCAGGTCGGGGTCGGTGGTCGCGAGCGCGGACAGGTCGGGGTCGCCGTAGGGGAGGGCGAGCAGGTTGTGGCCGGCGAGCGCGTCCTCGAGGCGGGCGAGCCAGGTGCGCGCAGCGTCCCGGGCCGCCTCGGCCTCCTCGTCGATCGGCTCCTCGTCGGACTCCGCGCTGGCCGAGGGGCTCGGCACCAGCGCCGAGGTGGACGGCGACGCGCTCTGGCTCCCGCTCTCCTCCGGCTCCTCACCGTCGGTCGCCGACAGGTTGCGGCCGGGGTTTCCCTGGGCGAGGTTGCGTACGGCGTCGATCATCGCCGGGTCGATGGCCCAGGTCAGGGCGGGCATCTCCGCGCCCGTCTCGAGCATCCGGTAGAGGCGCCCGCCCTCGCGCAGGTCACGGGTCCAGCCGGGCAGGTAGTCGACGCTGCCGTCGGCGTCGTAGACCACGCTGCGGCGCAGCGGCACCACCAGCGAGACCTTCTGCGCCTTGGCCTTCTTCTTGGGCTGCTTGACCAGCGGGAGGAACGTGCGGGCGCGGCCGTCGGCGGCGTTCGGCGTGGTGGTGCCGAGCGCGTGCACCCCGAACCAGTAGACGCCGGGCTCGCTGATCTCGAGGAGCTTCCGAGGCACCGTCAGCGACCAGGAGTAGGACTCGCCAGGCGCGAGGTCGGGGATCGTCGCGGACGTCTCCTCGGTGACGATCCGCTCACCGACGAGCGCGTCCGCCGGCAGCTCGGCCGCCTCGGCCAGCTCCTCGCTGGTCGTGATCGGTGTGTCGCCGACGAACGGGTAGACCTTGACCCCGCTCCACTCCTCGTCGGTCGTGTTGACGACCTTGCCGCGCAGGTTGATCCGGCCCTTGGTGCGGCCGTCGATGCCGACCGTGTCGAGCTGGTCGATCGTCATCGCCAGCGGGTCCTTCGTCTCGGACTCCGCGGCCCGTGCCGGCGTGGCCGTCGACAGCATCAGCAGAAGAGGTGCCAGCAGCGTGACGACGAGCGCGGCGGCGACTCGTCCACGCGGCCTCGGCGGCTTCGCCTGGTGCTGGCGGACTGGCATGACTTCGAGAATATCTTTCCGGGGGTGCGGTCCTCGTAGACTGCGGCGTTGTGTCCGACAGCCAGCTTCCCCCGATCAGCGTCGCCGATGTTCAGCGATCGGTGACTGCCGAACTGGACCGTATCGCACCCGTCATCGACTCCCTAGGCGAGGCCTTTGCTCGCGCGGGACACGAGCTCGCGCTCGTCGGTGGACCGGTCCGTGACGCGATGCTCGGCCGTCCCCACAACGACCTCGACTTCACCACCTCGGCCCGTCCCGAGGAGACCGAGAAGATCCTGCGTACGTGGGGTGAGGCGCTGTGGGACATGGGCCGTGACTTCGGCACCATCGGCACCCGCAAGGGCCCGTGGCAGGTCGAGGTCACCACCTACCGCTCCGAGGCCTACTCCGCCGACTCCCGCAAGCCGACGGTCGCCTACGGCACGTCGCTGGCCGACGACCTCGTTCGCCGCGACTTCACCGTCAACGCGATGGCGGTGCGGCTCCCGGGCCGTGAGGTCGTCGACCTCTACGGCGGCGTCGTGGACCTGGCGACCCGGGTGCTGCGGACCCCGTCGACCCCGGAGGAGTCGTTCTCCGACGACCCGCTGCGGATGATGCGGGCCGCGCGCTTCGCGGCCCAGCTCGGCTTCGAGGTCGCCCCCGAGGTCGTCGCAGCGATGAAGGACATGGCCGGGCGGATCGAGATCATCTCCGCCGAGCGCGTCCGTGACGAGCTGGTGAAGCTGATCTGCGCGCCCTACCCGCGCCGCGGGCTCACCCTGCTGGTCGAGACCGGCCTGGCCGAGCTGGTGCTGCCCGAGCTGACCGCGCTGCGGATGGAGCGCGACGAGCACAACCGCCACAAGGACGTCTACGAGCACACCCTCACCGTGCTCGAGCAGTCGATCGACCAGGAGGAGCGGCTCGGCGGCGGGCCCGACTTCGTCTCCCGCTTCGCGGCGCTGATGCACGACGTCGGCAAGCCGCGCACCCGCAAGTTCCACGACGACGGCACCGTCTCGTTCCACCACCACGACGTCGTCGGCGCCAAGATGACCCGCAAGCGGATGAAGGCGCTGCGCTTCTCCAACGACGAGATCGATGCCGTCTCGAAGCTGGTCGAGCTCCACCTGCGTTTCCACGGTTACGGCGACGGTGACTGGACCGACTCCGCGGTCCGTCGCTACGTACGCGACGCCGGCGACCAGCTCACCCGGCTGCACGTGCTGACCCGCGCCGACTGCACCACGCGCAACAAGCGCAAGGCCGACCGGCTGGCCCGCACCTACGACAACCTCGAGGCGCGCATCGAGCGGATCTCCGAGGAGGAGGAGCTGGCCGCTCTGCGGCCCGCGCTCGACGGCAACCAGATCATGTCGCTGCTCGGCATCTCGCCGGGGCGCGAGGTCGGCGCTGCGTACAAGTTCCTGATGGAGCTGCGCCTCGACGAGGGCGTCCTCTCCGAGGACGAGGCGGCCAAGCGGCTCCTGGCCTGGTGGGACGAGCGGACCGAGCGCTGAACCACCTCCTTCCGGAGTTGCCATACTGACGGTACGGTTCCGGCCATGACGACGATCACAGATCTCGAGGCCACCACGACCATCAACGCGACGCCGGCCCAGGTGTGGGCTGCGGTCACCGACCTGCCGCGGATGGCGTCGTGGAGCCCGCAGGTGGTGAAGACGTTCGTGCTCGGGCAGGTCAAGAAGGGCACCCGCTTCTTCAACATCAACCACCAGGGCTGGAAGCACTGGCCCACCACCGCCCAGGTCGTACGCTTCACGCCCCACTCCGACTTCGCGTTCCGCGTCACCGAGAACACCACGGTGTGGTCCTTCCAGATCACCGAGTCGCCCGAGGGGTCCGTCGTCACCCACCGCCGCGAGACCCCGACCGGCATCTCCAAGCTGTCGCTGTCTCTGACGAAGGTCGCCTTCGGTGGTCAGGAGAGCTTCACCGAGGAGCTGCGTACGGGCATGGCGACGACGCTCGCCAAGCTCAAGGCTGACCTGGAGGGCTGAGTCCCTCCTGGGTCAGGCGCGTGCCCTGACCCAGCGGCGGACGCTGCTCTGGGAGACGCCGAACCTGTCGGCCACCTTCGAGACCGGGGCGCCGGCGCGCACCAGGATGCGGGCCGCCTCGGTGCGGTCCTCGGGCAGGTTGTTGAGCAGGTCCTCCTCCTCGTCGGGGAAGGTGTCCGGGTAGTCCACCTCCGGCTCCGGGTCGGGGATGTTCTCCGGGAACGGGATGCGGTCCAGGAGGGTGCCGTCGGGCTCGGACGCCTTGGTGGCGCTCCGTCCGTTGCTGAACTGCGGCGTCATCACGGCGGCCGGGGCCGCGTCGGCGGCGGTGCGGACCGCTTCGCTCACCCGGCTCGAGACCCGGCGCCGCGTGTCGGGCGACGCGAGCGCCGAGGCCGTCTCGCGGGTGCGGGCCTCCGTCGTGGTGAGCACCTCGCGGGGCATGTCGGCCAGATCGTTCGGGACCTGCTCGGCGACCGGATCGATCGTGTCGATCTGCTCGATCTGCTCCGCGGCCATCCGCTCCAGCACCGGCACGCTGAGCGCCTCGTGCACGTCGGGCAGCGTGATCGGCAGCCGGTCGGCCTGACGGGTCCCCTCGGCCACCGCAGCGAACGCGTCGACCCACTGGGTGATCTGGTCGCGCATCGCCCCCGGCGCGACCGATCGCAGCGCCACCGCCTCCGCGCGCCAGTAGCGCTTCTGCGCACGCTCGAGCTTCCGCCGTGAGGAGGCCGTACGCTTCCGCAGCGCCGTGTCGCGGGCCCGCCGCCACTCGACCCGGGTCGCGAGCAGCGAGTGCATCCGGGCGCCCATCCGCAGGTCGGACCAGGAGCGCTCCATGGCCAGGTGTCGGTCGCCGACCAGGGCCAGGTGCCACATCAGCGCGGCCAGCAGCGGCACGATGAACCGGAAGGCCGCGGCGGTGACGGCGTGGCCGAGGTGGATCTCGTGCCAGCCGGCGAAGAACCCCGAGGCGGCCGAGAGCAGCCAGGTCAGGGACAGCAGGGTCTGCGCGGGCCGGTCCTGCTGTGCGGCCTCGCGGGCCATCAGCGCCACGGTGACGAGCGAGAGCTCGAAGACGCCCGCGAAGGCGTAGGCGTTGATCGCGCCCATGGCGAGCACGTCTCGCCCGAAGCCGACCATCGCGACGTACGCAGCGGCGGTCGAGATCAGCGCGACCGAGACGGCGCCGAAGAGGATGAGCCCGCGGCCGCTGCCTGTCGGGGTCGTCCGGTCGGGGGTCGTGTCGTTGTCGGGACGCATGGTGGGGGTCTCCCGTACCTGAGGCGGTAGATCATTCGGGCCACGGGAGTCTAGGGGATGGAACACGTGTTCGACGGAAACGTGGAGGGAGTGTTCCCGACTCGTCGATAAGCGACTCGGCGGCCGAGCCTGTCGAGGCCTCCCGGGATCAAGGAGGGGGCTCGACAGGCTCGACCACCGGGGCGAGCGAGGGTCACTCGGCGCGGATGAAGGCCTCCAGCTGGGCGCGACCCTCGGTGTCCTCGATCTGAACCGGCGGGCTCTTCATGAGGTAGGCCGAGGCCGGGATGATCGGGCCGCCGATGCCGCGGTCCTTGGCGATCTTCGCGGCGCGGACGGCGTCGATGATGATGCCGGCGGAGTTGGGGGAGTCCCAGACCTCCAGCTTGTACTCCAGGTTGAGCGGGACGTCACCGAACGCGCGACCCTCGAGCCGGACGTACGCCCACTTGCGGTCGTCGAGCCACTGCACGTAGTCGGACGGCCCGATGTGCACGTTGCGGTCGTCGATCTTGTCGGCCAGCTCGCCGTGGAGGTTCGAGGTGACGGCCTGCGTCTTCGAGACCTTCTTGGACTCCAGGCGCTCGCGCTCGAGCATGTTCTTGAAGTCCATGTTGCCGCCGACGTTGAGCTGGTAGGTCCGGTCCAGCGCGACGCCGCGGTCCTCGAACAGCTTCGCCATGACGCGGTGGGTGATGGTGGCACCGACCTGCGACTTGATGTCGTCACCGACGATCGGGACGCCCGCGGCCTCGAACTTCGCGGCCCACTCGGGGTCGGAGGCGATGAAGACCGGCAGCGCGTTGACGAAGGCGACGCCCGCGTCGATCGCGCACTGGGCGTAGAACTTGTCGGCCTCCTCCGAGCCCACGGGCAGGTAGGAGACGAGGACGTCGACCTCCTTCTCCCGCAGGACCGAGACGACGTCGACGGGGTCGAGGCCGGACTCGGAGATGGTCTGCTTGTAGTACTTGCCCAGGCCGTCGAGCGTCGGGCCGCGCTGGACCTCGACGCCGGTGAACGGCACGTCGGCGATCTTGATGGTGTTGTTCTCCGAGGCGTTGATCGCCTCGGAGAGGTCCTTGCCGACCTTCTTGTCGTCGACGTCGAAGGCGGCGACGAACTCGACGTCGGAGACGTGGTAGTCACCGAACGTGACGTGCATCAGCCCCGGGACGCTGGCCGCCGGGTCGGCGTCCTTGTAGTACTCCACACCCTGGACCAGGGAGCTGGCGCAGTTGCCGACTCCCGCGATTGCTACACGAACCGAACCCATCGGGGCTCCTTCCAATACTCCCGACCAGATGGCCGGGACGTCTTCACTCGTTCTCTTGGCTGCTCTGCGCTGTGCGCGAGACGTTCGCTTCGTCGCGGACGCCATCGTCATCCCCCAGATCCCCCCGACCCGCCGCCTGCTCGTCGTTCGCAGGCTTGGGGTTGCGCTCGGCATCGATCAACGAGGAGAGCCATCGGACCTCCCGCTCGACCGACTCGACACCGTGACGCTGAAGCTCGCGGGCGTAGGAGTCGACCTCTTTCTGGGTCATGGCAAGGTCACGTTGCACCCGGTCGAGCCGCTCCTGGAGTCGGCTGCGACGTCCTTCCAGGACGCGCAGCCTGATCTCCATGTCGGTGCGACCGAAGAACGCGAACCTGATGTCGAAGTTGTCGTCCTCCCAGGCCATCGGACCGACCTCGGACATGAGCTGGGTGAACTCACGCTCGCCGGCCGGCGTCAGCTGGTAGACGATCCGCGGGCGCCGGGTCACCGGCGTCACGGACTGCGCCATCTCTTCGATGAGGTGCTTGCGCAGCATCTTCTTCAGGGCCGGGTAGAGGGAGCCGTACGACAGCACCCGCCCCCAGCCCAGCATCAGGTTGAGCCGCTTGCGCAGCTCGTAGCCATGCATAGGCGACTCGTGCAGCAGCCCGAGGACTGCGAGCTCGATCGTCTCTGCGCGACGTGCCATGCGACCTATCGTACCGATATATCCGTGGCGGCAAATAGAGACCTAAGTCTTGTCTGTCTACGCCTGAAGTGGTTACTCCGACGCAACCGTCACCGAACTGTTGACAACGGGTGACTCGGGGCACGCTGGGCGTGGATGCAGGAGCGCTAGCGTCGATTGCGTACGCTGATGGCTGCCGTTCACCCACCTGAGGAACCACCCGGGAGATGTCCGGCAGCGTCGCGCGTCAGGTTGATGGGATTCCCTCGGGGGCATCCAGCGACGTCGGGGGATTGTCAGTGTCAGCCCGTCCGGTCACGTGCCGGGCAGTCACAGGAGCAGTGCTACACCCGTGAGCGACCCATCTGGCGGCCTTCCTCCAAGGCCACGCCCTCGCAGCGCCAGTCCGCGTAGACCCGATCTCGCCGGACAGCCAGGACGACCCCAGGGCGCGCCGCGCCCGCCGCGGGGTGGTCCGGCAGGCCGTCCGCCGGCACCGCGCCGCCCGCAGGGCGGGCCGCAGGGCGGACGCCAGGGTGGACCGCAGGGTGGGCCGCAGGGTCAGCCTCCGCGGCGTCCTCAGCCGCGTGGCGAGCAGCGCCCGATGCCTCCCGGTGGCCCTCGTCCCGGTCAGCGCCCGCCCTACCCGGGTGGCCCGCGCCGTCCAGGTGAGCCCCCGGTCGACCGGCTCGGTCAGCGTCCCGCTCGTCGTGGTGGCAACGGCGGCGGCAGGGGCGGCGACCCCATGGCCGCCTTCGGCACGGATGACGACGGCCCGCTGGACAAGAAGGCTCTGGCGATCCGCATCGGCAAGATCGCGGCGATCTTCGCGCTGGTGATGGCGCTGATCGGCAGCGCCGCGGTGATCATCTCCTACAACGCGATCTCGATCCCCAGCGCCAACGAGGCCTTCCAGGCCGAGTCGAGCTTCGTCTACTACGCCGGCGGCAAGAAGGAGGTCGGCCGGTTCCAGGCGGGTGACCAGAACCGTGACGCGCTGAGCCAGGAGGAGATGCCCGCGCTCATCAAGGACGCTGCCGTCGCCGCCGAGGACCGCAGTTTCTACGAGAACAACGGCATCGACCTCAAGGGCATCGCGCGCACCCTCTTCACCAACGCCACCACGGGCAGCCAGGGCGGTGCCTCGACGATCACCCAGCAGTACGTCAAGAACCTCTACCTGAGCCAGGAGCGCACCTATTCGCGCAAGGTGAAGGAAGCGGTCATCTCGCTGAAGATCAGCCGGCAGCAGTCGAAGGACAAGATCCTGACCGGCTATCTCAACACCGTCTACTTCGGCCGCGGCGCCTACGGCGTCCAGGCCGCTGCGAAGACCTACTTCCGCAAGCCGGCCGAGAAGCTCGACATCAAGGAGGCCGCGGCACTCACCGCGATCCTCAACAACCCCAACGGCTTCGACCCGGAGAAGGCCGGCGCCGACTCGGGCGGCACCGAGCTCCTGGGGCGCTACCAGTACGTCCTCAACGGCATGGCCAAGCTCAAGGCGCAGGGCAAGGCGCTCAGCGACTACGACGAGGCCACGATCGCCAAGGCGAAGGAGGCGCTGCCGAAGTTCCCCAAGCCGAAGGCCGCGAGTCGTCTCGGCGGCCAGAAGGGCCACGCTCTCACCCTGGTGAAGAACGAGCTGAAGTCGCTCAAGAACGAGAACGGCGAGCCGCTCTTCACCGAGGAGGAGATCGACAGCAAGGGGCTGAAGGTCACCACCACGCTCAGCGCGAAGGCGATGAAGACCGCGGAGAATGCGGTCAGGGACGTACGTCCGAAGGACAAGAAGGCGGTCAGCGCCAAGCATCCCGAGGACGAGCTCCACGTGGGCGCCGCGACGGTCGACGTGAAGACCGGTGCGCTCAAGGGCTTCTACGGCGGCCAGGACTACCTCGAGTCCCAGATCAACTGGGCGGCCTCGGGCGGGATGGCCGGTTCGACGATGAAGCCGTTCACCCTCGCCGCCGCGCTCGAGGCGGGCTACTCGCTGAAGGACACCTGGACCGGTGAGGGTGGTCTGGAGATCCCCGGCACCGACCGGGTGGTCCGCAACTCCGGCCAGACCGATGCCGACCCGACCGGTCACGGCTATGGCGAGCACATCACCGGCATCAAGGCGATGGAGGAGTCGGTCAACACCTCCTTCGTCGAGATGTCGACCGCACTGCCCAACGGCAGCGAGGACGTCTACGACATGGCCGTGAAGGCCGGCCTACCCCCGGACGAGCAGCACGCCGAGGAAGCCCCTGCCGACTACCGTTCGATCCCGGCCTACTCCACCGACTTCGACCCGAAGAACTACCTGCTCACCCTGGGCCGCCAGGCGATCAGCCCGATCAACATGGCCAACGCCTATGCGACCATCGCCAACGGCGGCGTACGCAACACCGTCCACATCGTCTCCAAGGTGGTCGACGCCAAGGGCGAGGTCGTCTACGAGTGGAACCAGCGCGACAACGAGGAGCGGGCGATGTCCGAGGACGCTGCCGACGACACCTCGTACGCCCTGCAGCAGGTCGTGAAGAACGGCACCGGGCGCACGGCCGGCGTGATCAACCAGCCGGCGGCCGGCAAGACCGGCACCGCGACCAACGCCGACGACGACGTCTCCTCCGCGTGGTTCGCGGGTTACACGCCCCAGCTCTCCACGGCCGTCATGTACGTCCGCGGCAAGGGATCCGGCAAGCTCGACGGCTGGTTGGACTCCTACTTCGGTGCGGGCTACCCCGCCGAGACCTGGGCCAAGATCATGGGCACGCTGACCGACGACCTCGAGCTCGAGGAGTTCCCGGAGCCCGCCTGGATGGACGGCGAGGCGCCGGAGGACGGTCACGAGCCGTCGCTGACCCAGAAGCCCGATCCGACCCCGTCGGAGGACTGCTCCAAGAAGGACGAGCGCAAGGGTCTCTGCATCCCGATCGAGGAGCCGGAGGAGACCGAGAGCCCGAGCGGCGACTCCTCCGCGTCGCCGGGCGAGCCCGGCGAGGGCACGACGCCCGACGAGCCGGAGTCGACCGACCCCGTTCCCACGGAGACCGCCTGCGACTGGTTCGGCGACTGTGAGACCACCCCGCCGGGCGACGGCAACAACGGCGGCGGCAACGACCCAGCCACCGAAGAGGGCGCTACTCGGTGACAGACGGTCCAGTGACCGCCCCGGCGGTGGAGGATCCGGTCGTCCGGACGGCCTCCACCGCCGTGGGCGGTCCTCTCGGGGGACACGCACACGGCCGACGGCGCTGGTTCAGCGCGGTCGGCCTGCTGCTGCTCCTGACCTCGCTCACGTTCGCGGTCGGGATGGTCACCAAGCAGGGCTGCTACAACGCGACGTGGACCAACGGCGAGTCCAGGTACACCCAGTTCTGCTACTCCGACCTGCCCTATCTCTACATCGACCGCGGCCTGGCCGAGCACGAGTGGCCCTACTCCTCCGATCCCGAGGTACGGGCGCGTTACCAGCAGGTGATGGAGTATCCGGTCGGCATCTCCTACTACGCCTGGGCGACCTCGTACGTCACAGACTGGCTGACCGACAGTCCGCACGAGGACGACCGCCATCTCGAGGAGGTCTCGAGCTTCTGGGGCCTGCCCGGCATGCACCACGAGATCCGGGTCTTCATCATCGTCAACGTCATCGGCTTCGCGGTCGCGGCGCTGCTCTCGGTCTGGTTCCTGGCACGTACGCACCGCCGACGGCCCTGGGACGCCGCCGCGTTCGCGCTCGCCCCGGTGCTCGCCGCGACCGGCATCATCAATTGGGACATGCTGGCGGTGGTCTTCGTGGCCGGTGCGCTGTGGGCGTGGTCGCGCGACCGGCCGCTGCTGACCGGCATCCTCATCGGGCTCGGCTGCGCGACCAAGCTCTATCCGCTCTTCCTGCTCGGCGGGCTGGTGGTGATCTGCCTCCGCCACCGCCGCTACTACGACCTGGCGGTCGCGAGCCTGGCCACGGTCCTGGCCTGGGTGCTGACGAACCTGCCTGCGATGGCGACCGGTCTGGAGCAGTGGAAGGTCTTCTGGAGCTTCAACTCCGAGCGCGGCCCCGACCTCGGGTCGCTGTGGCTCGTGGCGCAGCAGGCCGGCGACATGGCCATCTCCGCCCAGACGGTCAACCTCGTCTCCTGGGCCTTCTTCATCGCCTGGTGCAGCGGTGTGCTCATCATCGGGCTGACCGCCCGCGAGACCCCACGGTTGGCCCAGCTCGGCTTCCTGATCGTCGCCGGGTTCCTGCTGGTCAACAAGGTCTACTCACCGCAGTACGTCCTGTGGCTGCTGCCGCTCGCCGTGCTCGCCGTGCCGCGCTGGCGCGACCAGCTCATCTGGCAGGCCGGTGAGCTCTTCTACTTCGTCGCGGTCTGGTGGTATCTCGCGGACGTGCTGGCCGGCAGCGGCGGCGACCAGCCGGCGTACTGGTTCGCGATCCTGCTCCGCGTCGGCGTCGAGATCTACCTGATCGCCGTCGTCGTCCGAGAGATCTACGAGCCGTGGCGCGACCCGGTGCGGTGGACCGAGGCGAGCCTGGAGGCAGTGAGCCGCAGGGACCTGCAACCCCACGAGATGTCCGAGTCCTGAGACAGATCGGCGGCCTTGACGGGCACTTTGTGGACTTGATGGGTGTTTCAGTGCCCGTCAAGTCCAGGGATACCCGGTCGACCGGGTATCCCTAGCCCCGGAAAACCTCAGGCATCGAGCACGATCTCGTCGAACGAGGTCGCTGTGTAGCGCACCCGCACGTCGAGCTCCTCGCCGACCTCGGGCACCCGCGCGCCGGAGGGAAGGGTGAGCATCGACTCCTGCATGTGCGGCGGCTCGGCGAACCAGAGCGCCTTGCCGTCGAGCGTGTAGGGCGAGCGGGACTGGCCCATCGCGTCGAGGCCGCCCCGGGCGACCGCGATGGCGCGCGAGCGCAGGTGGGTGTCACCGAGCGGCGCCTCGAGGCCGATCCCGTGGGCGGTGCCGCCGGAGGCGACCACCAGATGACCGGCCCGCAGCGCGGTGCGGCCGCGGTAGCCGTAGGAGTATCCGCGCTCGAGCGGGTGCACGTCCTCGACGGTGGCGGTCACGGTGAGCGCGCCGCGGTCGCCGAGCCACAGGCCGGTGCCGATGCGGGGGCGGAAGATGATGTCGCCGTAGGAGGCGCGCAGCTGGGCCAGCTCGTTGGGGCTCAGGTGGGAGACCCACACCGTCGTCGCCTCGGCGCCGACCACGGCGTCCATCTGGGCGCGCACCTCGGCCAACGAGCCGCCGTCCAGACCGAAGTGCATGGTCACACCCTCGAAGCGGGCGTGCTCGTGGGCGATCGCTGCAGCCGGCCACAGGTCGCTCGGCGTCATCCCGTGGCGACGCATCGAGGTGACCAGCTCGAGGATGACCCGAGCGTTCGGCTGCCGCTCGAGGAGCAGCGGCAGGTCCTCGGGACGGCTGATCGTGTGGATCACCCGGTCGGCGATCTCGGGGTTGAGCTCGGGTGAGTAGGGCCGCCACGGGGTGAGGACGTAGATCGAGCCGCTGAAGCGGGTCGCGACCTCCCACACCTCGTTGTAGGTGCCGACCGCGAGCGTGTCGACGCCGGTGTCGAGGCCGGCGAGCCACTCGGTCTGGTGGGCGAGCTTGCGCAGGGTGAAGCCGTAGCCGTTGCCCTTGGCGACCGGGACCAGCCCAGGGGTGGCCTCGGCGAAGGTCTGGACGTGCTTTCGCCAGCGGTCGGCGTCGACGGTCAGTTTCAACGACATACGGAGATCAGCGCCTCTTCATGTAGAGATCGAAGGCCGTGTAGATCGGCTTGTTCAGCGGCAGGTCCCACTCGCCGGCGTACTCCACCGCCTGGCCTCCGGTGCCGACCTTGAACTGGATCAGCCCCACGTGGGAGTCGTCGGTGGAGAGCGTCGGCGTGATGCCGCGCAGGTCGTAGGTGGTCGCCCCGGCGGCCATGGCGTCCTGGATCATCGCCCACTGGAGGGCGTTGGAGCCGCGTACCTCTCGCTTCTCGGTCGAGGAGGCCCCGTAGGAGTACCAGGCGTACTGGCCGACGCGGACCATGATCGTGGCCGCGACCACGTCGCCCTCGTGGCGGGCGATGAAGAGCTTGATGCGGTCGGGGTCCTCGGCCGACATCGCCGCGAACATCGTCTTGAAGTAGTCACGGCGGCGCGGGGTGAAGTGGTCGCGCTCGGCGGTGTGGACGTAGAGATCGTGGAAGGCGCTCAGGTCGGAGTCGAACTCACCGCCGGCCGGCTTGGTCGGGGTCGCGACCGAGACCTCGACACCCATCTTCGCCGACTTCTTGATGTTGCGGCGCCAGAGCTGGTTCATCCCCTTGAGGACCTCGTCCTCGGTCTTCGGGGTGCCGTCGCCGTGCGCCAGCGGGATGACGAAGTTGTACTGCGGCTGGCCGGCGCCGAAACCGTCCTCCGGGCTCTGCAGCTTCCAGCCGGCCGCCCGCAGCTGGCTGACCACGCGGGCGCCGGTGGAGTCGCGGTGGGTCGGTGTCAGCTGGTTGAGTCGCTGCACGGTGTCGTCGGCGATGCCGTCCTTGACCTGCGCCGCGCTCCAGGTCGCGGTCGTGACCGGCGGCCCGATGCGGATGCCGAAGGCGTGGTTCTTCTTCAGGTACGTCGCCAGCGGCTCGAGCCACGGGGCGAGCTCGCCCGACCAGTCGATGCTCGGACCCTCGGGCAGGTAGGCGAGCGTGAAGCGCTCCAGCTTCGGCACCGGCCGGTGCAGCACCAGCGCGGCGCCGACGAGGGCTCCGCCCTGGTCGCTGTCGAACCAGCCGACCGACTCCGAGCGCCACTCGGTCTTGACCCGAGCCCACGAAGGGGTCTGGAGGAAGCTCACGCTGGGCTGCTTCTCGATGAAGGCGAGATGCTCCGCAGCGGTGATGGGGCGCACGGTGAGACTCACCCGCAGAAGGCTACCCGCTGCTGGTGTGCGAGCTTTCGAGACCACCCGCGCAGTGGGTCTCCTGTGGATGCACGGCGGTTTTCGAGTGAGTCTGTTGCCTGGAACCGCTATTCTCAGCGGCCAGATGTATCACGGCTGAGACGTGGGTCTCCTTGTAGCCGTGACAGCAACCATGACCACCACGATGACGCGTCCGCGTGTCATCGGGCCCCCCTCCGGCTCGGCGCCGAACCGGAGGTCGCCGGTCGAGGAGGGGACTGTGACACGGGTACGACGCGGGATCGGTCATGCCGACGCACCTGCGACCGTGTGGTCCCAGGCCCGGGCCGACTTCGACCGCTGGCTCGGCGGCGACTCCACCGCCCTCGACGACCTCGTCGCCACGATGACCCCGGTCCTGTGGCAGATCGCCCGCTCCTACCGGCTCACCCAGGAGCAGGCCGAGGACGTCGTCCAGAACACCTGGCTCACCTTCGTCCGCAAGCACTCCTCGATCCTCGACACCACGGCCGTCGGCGCCTGGCTCACCCTCACCACGCGCCGCGAGGCATGGCGGGTGGCTCGGCGGTCCGGTCGTGACGTACCTGTGGACGACGAGGCGCTCGAGTCCCGTGCCCCCACCCAGCGCTCGGCGGAGTCGGAGGTCGTCGAGGGCGACCGCAACTCCCGCATCTGGACGGCCGTGGAGAGCCTGCCGGAGCGATGTCGCCGGTTGCTGCGCGTGGTCGCCTTCTCCGCCCGGCCGGACTACGCCGGCCTCGCCGAGGAGCTCAACATGCCCATCGGCAGCATCGGCCCCACCCGCGGCCGCTGTCTCGGGAAGCTGCGGGACGCGCTGCGCGGCGAAGCGCAGTGGGACGAGGGGGTGTCGTGATGGGTCGCTCGGAAGAGCCCTCGCGCGAGGAGCTGTTGGGCCTGGTCAGACAGGCGTACGTCGCGGGCGACCCCGTCCCCGGCGGCCTGATCTCCCGGATGCAGGCGGCTGCTGCCGGCGCCGCCGAGGAGTCCGGTCTCGG
This sequence comes from Nocardioides luteus, assembly GCF_014648595.1. GTDB lineage: Bacteria > Actinomycetota > Actinomycetes > Propionibacteriales > Nocardioidaceae > Nocardioides > Nocardioides luteus. The sequence continues at coordinate 364,084 of NZ_BMRK01000002.1, forward strand.
CCTCGACCTCGAGCTGATGCTGCTGGTCGAGTCGTCCTCGGGCACCGAGGTCTCCGGCGTCCGCTCCGCCGCCCCCGCCTCGGCCCGTTCCGCCTACACCCTGCGCTTCGCACAGTCCGGCGTCGACGTGCTCGTCCGCGTCGCCTCCGACTCCGACACGACCGCCCGCCTCGACGGCTGGGTCGTCCCGGGAGCACCCATGACCGTCCGCGCGATCCGCGGCGACGACGTGCGTACGCCCATCGTCGCCGTCACCCTCGGCTCCTCCGGCCGCTTCGAGCTCACCTCGTTGCCCGCCGGCCTCATCCGGCTCCGCTTCGAGCCCGCCGACGGCGCCTCTGCCTTCCTGACCCCCACGTTCGAGATCTGATCCAGGAGTAATAGTGCATTCCAAGCGTGAGCCACGACTGTCGATGGCCTATGGACGGTCGGAGGCACGTCTGCTGGATCCCACCAGCGCGATGGCGGTGGACGGTGTCACCGCCGGATCTACGGTCTACTCGTCGACTGTTCTTCTCGTTTCCAAGTCCGTCGACTTCGATCGGACGTTGCGCCACATTCGCGAGGCCGCCAAAGCGTTTGGCTGGCGCGCTGAACCCGAAGACGAGCGTGAGTGCGCGCGCGATCTGCGTTTCGGTGTTCGTCGTGTACGGCTCGGGGTGCGGGCCGGCAAGGCCGCCCAAGCACCTGATGCCTGGACGGTGCTGCAGATGATGCGGGCCGAGTCGAAAGAAGGTACGCGGGGAGTCAGTCTCGAGCATGTGCTGTCTCCGGCTCCGGAGACGGGGGCAGACCCGCACAACCGCCCCAATCCCCACAACCGACCTAATCCGCATAACCGACCCAACCCGCATAACCGGCCCAATCCCCACAACCGGCCGAACCCGCACAACCGTCCTAACCCGGATGGCGGGTACGACCCGCTCGGCACGGGTGGCCGCCAACCGGTCGCCTATGTCGGCGCTCGCCCTGCTCGCCGCCCTGACAGCGAGATGCAGGGTGATCGCCCGGTCGTCGCCATCCTGGACACGGGGTGCGGTGATCATCCATGGCTCGACTTCGTTCGGCGAGACGTGCGACTGGGAGACCACCAGATCGGCTGGCCCGACGGTGTGCCGAACTCTGAGGTCGATGAAGATCAGGTTGGCCCCCTGGACGGAATGATCGACGATCTCGCCGGACACGGCACGTTCATCAGCGGTCTGGTGCATCAGGCGTGTCCTGACGCGGACATCTATTCGTGGCGGATCGTGCCGCCTGAAGGGTCGGTCGCTGAAACCGACTGGATCACGGCACTCGCCCAGATCGCGGAACTGGTTCACCTCTATCGACAGGGCGACCCGCGCGGCCGCCGGATCGACGTCCTTAGCTTGTCGATCAGCTACTACCACGAGACGCCGTCTGATGCCCTCTTCGATCCGACTCTCTATGAGATTCTGGCTGACCTGTCGGCGAACGGAACCCTGGTGGTCTGCTCCGCAGGTAACGACGCGACCACGCGGCCGAGTTTCCCCGCGGCGTTCGGCCCGTGGAGTGACGGTTCTGGACCGATCCCACAGGATCCCGACGTACTTCCGATCGTCTCCGTCGGCGCTTTGAATCCGAACGGCACCACTGACGCGCTCTTTAGCAATGCGGGCCCGTGGGTGCGTGCGCACGAGATCGGTGCCAGCGTCGTGAGCACTCTGCCTACGGTCTTCGACGGTGGGTATCAGTCTGGCGTCGAAACCGAACACCTCGGTCGGACCCGGGCGTCACTCGACCCGGACGATTACTCCGGAGGGTTTGCCATCTGGAGCGGAACTTCCTTCGCCGCGCCACTGCTGGCGGGCAAGATCGCGCAGTGGCTGCTCGACCACGGCCAGCCTGGCGACGAGAAGCAGGACAAGAAGCGGGCGTGGGCGGCGCTTGAGGCGCTGACTACGCTCAAGCCTCCGGTCTAATACGTTGATGAGCAGTGCAGAGGACCTTCATCAGATGGGCGTAGACGCGTCCGTCTCAGGTGACGTATCCAAGGCCCGACGACTGCTCAATCAAGCCCGGGAGCAAGCGGTAGCCGAGGGGGACAATGAGGTCCAGGCGCGGGCGGAGTCAACACTCGCGTACCTTGCAGCGGACGATTCGAACTTCGACACGGCCCTGGATCTACTTGATCAGGCATTGAGCCTCGACGGACTCAGGGGCAAAACGTTCGGCGCCCTCCTTCAACAACGTGCGACGCTTCTGCGCCGCGCGGGGCGAGCTGCGGAGTCGCTCGCGGTGTTCGGGGAGGCGATCAGAGCTCTCGCCGACTATCCCCAAGACCTAGCGGACGCGTACCTCAACCGAGGTACGGTCCACCTCGACCGCTTCGACCTCGAGGCAGCCGTTGAAGACTTTCGAAAGGCCGCGGCCAGCTACCTGGAGACGGGGAACGCCCTAGCGGCGGCCCAAGCGGATCACAACCGTGCCTACGCCCTCTTTCTTTCGGGCGATCTCGTCGGCGCGCTCGCGCTGATGGAATCCTCGTATGAGCCCCAAGCAGCGGCCGGCCCTCTGGTCAAGGCGGTGTGCGACGCCGACCGGGCCGAGGTGCTGATGGCTGCGGGGCTGACGCGGCAGGGCGGCGAGATGCTGCGCCAGGCGGCCGAGGCGTACGAATCGAAGGGTCAGCGCCAACGGCAGGGTGAGGCCGAGTTGGCGCTGGCTTCCCATCTGGTGCCGACGGACCCGGTTGAGGCTGTGCAGGTGGCGCGCTCGGCGTTGAGCCGGTTCGAGGAGGCGCGGGCGCCGGGACTGGCGCTGCGTGCTCGCGCGGTGGCGTTCGAGGCGGCGGTGATGGCCGGGGAGGATCCGAGCGAGGACGGCGAGGCGCTCGCTGCTCCGCTCGACGAGCAGGGACTGAGCTGGCCGGCTCTGCGAGTGCGCCTGCAGTCCCGGTTGGCTCGTATCCGCTCGGCGGACCACGGCGGCCTGCCCACGAGGCCGGCGAGTACGCGGGTGATCGGCCCGGTCCCGCGGGAGGCGCCGATCGACATCCGCCTGCTCGAGCGCGAGCTGCGCGCCGAGCTCGCCGTGATCGCCGGTCGTGGCGGCGCCGGGCTCCGGGAGCTGCGGTCGGGGCTCGACGACTTCCATCTGTGGCAGAGCTCGTTCGGCAGCCTGGACCTGCAGACCAACGTCGCCGGTCACGGCAGGATTCTGGCCAAGCGAGGTCTCGAGCTGGCCGTGCAGTCGGGCAAGACCGATGCACTCTTCGAGTGGTCGGAGCGATCGCGGATGTTGGCGTCGAGGGTCCAGCCGGTGCGGGCGCCCTCCGACCCCCAGCTCGCCGCAGACCTGGCCGAGCTGAGGAGTGGCGTCACGCCTGAGCGGGAGACCGAGCTGCGTGAGCAGATCCGCCAGCGCGCCTGGCGGGTGAAGGGATCCGGCCAGGTCTCGGACCCGGTCTCCCTCCTGGACCTGCAGGACCGTATCGGCAAGCACGCGCTCGTCGCCTACGTCGTCGCGGCCGGCTGCATCGTCGCGGTCGTGGTGACCGACAAGGGCACCACGAGAGTCGACCTCGGCGACCGGGCTGCCCTCGGATCACTCCTCGGCGGCCTGCTTCCCGACCTCGACGTCGCAGCGAGCGACCTGCCGGGGCCGCTGGGCGCCGCTGTACGCGGTGACTTGGCGGCCCGCCTCCAACAGCTGTCCGACCTGCTGGTCACCCCGGTGCTCGAGCAGGTCGGGGATCGACCTGTGGTGCTGACCCCTTCGGCGATCCTGGCGACGGTGCCGTGGACGCTGTTGCCGGGCTTCACCGGCCGACCGGTGACCGTCGCCCAGAGCGCCACCGCATGGTTGAGCCGTGCGGATACGCCACTGCGCACCGCCACCGCCGGGTTCGTCGCCGGACCGCGGGTGATGCGCGCCGCCGACGAGGTGGCCAAGAGCGCCACCGCATGGTCCGGCGCGCGCACCCTGACCGGCTCCGATGCCACCGCGGCCGCCGTGTCCGCGCTGGCGGGCGAGGTCGACGTCCTCCACCTGGCCGCCCACGGTCACCACTCAGCGGACAACCCGCTCTTCTCGGGACTCGAGCTCATCGACGGCACCTGGTACGGCTACGACATCGACGGCCTCGCCGCCGTCCCCGACGTCGTGCTCCTCTCGGCGTGCGAGGTCGGCCGGTCGACGATCCGGTGGGGCGAGGAGCTGATCGGTCTGGTGGGCGCCTGGCTCCACGCCGGAGCCCGCGCCGTGATCGCCTCGCCGGCCGTGGTCGCCGACGAGGCCGCGTACGAGGTGTTCAGCCGACTGCACGGCGCGCTGGCGAAGGGTCTGGGCCCCGCAGAGGCGCTCGCCGAGTCGCTTCCGCCGACGACGACGGAGGCGCCGCCGGCTCCGTTCGTCTGCTTCTCGTAGCGAGCCTGGATCGGCGGGCGCGACGCTGCGTCCACGCCCGCCGATGCTGTGCTCAGTCGGGCTGGTTGTGCGGCGCGGCGAGGGCGTAGATCGCCAGCGCGGTCGGCACGACCGTGGCTCCGGCCAGGTACAAGCGTGCCTTCAGGTCGTTGAAGCCCATCAGTTCCTCCTCTCGTGGGATCGGGCAGATCGGTGCGGGTCACACCGATGGCTGGATCGCCCCGCCCGACGGGGTGGCGGCGTCCGGCTCGTCCTCAGGCTTCGACAGGCAGCAGGCGACGATCAGCAGGACGAGACCGGTCAGCAGGAACAGGTCTCCGAGGCTCAGAACCTTCATCAGCACCGGAACGGGGATCACGTCCGCTATCGGTGTCCAGAGCGGGGACACGGCGCCGAGACGGACATATCCGGGCGCGTCGGTGGCCAAGGCTGCGTCGGTGTACCCGGCGATGCGGGCGCCGGGGAGGCTGTAGGGCATCGCTCCGAGGACCGCGATCGGGATGGCGTTCGACATGGTCCCGAGCGGGATCAGCGACAGTGCCCAGCGCCCGGTCCCCCGGGTCCACAGAGACCTGTTCAACCACGAGAACGTCAGAGCCACCGCGATGACCAGAACTGCGTAGACACGCCGTTCGACTGCGCCTGGAACCTGCTCGGGCCACCACCCCTCGACGTGCACGAACTGGAGAACCGCAGCGATCGCGATCAACCAGGTGCCGCGGAGTCTCGTCAGTGAGGTCGCGACGTTCGGGCGCGCGACGATGATGACGACGCCGATGACTGCGGGCAGCAGCATCAACGTGAGCATTCCCGGACCAGGCATGAGCAGGAGGCTATTAGCGTTCGAGCAGGTCCGGAGAGGATTTCGGGCAACTCGTCCAGGAATGTCCGAGGGTCGTGGGTCAGCCGGAAGGCGGTCGAAGAAAAGCTTCGCGAACGTGTATCAGGCGGGCTGCTGCGTACTCCTTGTGGCTGTCCGGGCCGGTATCGGGGGATTCGGTTCGGACGCTGAACGCCGCGGCCTTCGGGGGAGGGCCTGCGGTTTCGGGGCCGCAGCGCGGGTTGGGCACGAGGGGGATGCCCAACCCGCGTCGGGCCGGGCGTGGCGCCCAGGGCCGGGTGGGGCGGTGAGGGGACTTGACTGCCCCACCCGACAACCTTCGATTCTTCCGCTCCCGCATCGCCACGGCAATGCTTCGGCAGCGCAGAACTGAAATGTGTTCTAGGTGGAACACATTGTTCGGCCGCGGGTCTCGACAGGCTCGACCACCGGTGGGCAGGGTCTAGTCGGAACGCCGTGGTTCGGCCGCGGGTCTCGACAGGCTCGACCACCGGTGGGCAGGTTCTAGTCGGGACGCGATGGTTCGGGAGTGGGTCTCGACAGGCTCGACCGCCGGTCGGCAGATTCTAGGCGGGGCGGCCCAGGCGGCCGAGGCGCTTGCCGAGAGCCGGGGTCACCCGGTTGACCCAGGTCGCGGTGATGTGGGAGTCGTCGTAGTAGGTGACAACGTCACCGACGACGAGCGGGCAGCGCTCGCTGCAGACGAGGTCGACGATGTCGACGTACGCCGCCCTGGTGCCCTCGAGCGCCTCCTGGGTCACCTCGTTGGAGTCGACCTCGGTGCCGTCGGCCTTGACCACGCAGTCCTCGAGGAGGTTGCGGGCGTCGGAGAGGCACTCGCCGGGGTCGTCGTCGACCGATGGGACGTCGGCGAAGACGCGTACGTCCGGAGTGATCTTCTCGAAGGACCGCACGCCGCGGCGTACGCCCTCGCGCCACTGCTGCTCGGTGGAGACGCCGTCGCGCTCCTTCATGTCGAGCATGCCGCGCGCGCCGACGACGATCGTCTCCGGGTCGAGCTTGGTGATCTGCTCGTTCGTCCACTCCCGGAAGTCCTCGCACTCCTCGACGGACATCTTCGAGGAGGTCTGCTTGACGCCGTAGGCCGCACAGGCGAGCTTCACGAACGGCACCAGCCGCACGTGCTGGCGCTCGGCAAGGGTGTCGAGCGCGGGCAGCCACATCCCGATGTGGGAGTCGCCGACGACCGCGACCGTACGCTTCGCCTTCGGGTCGCCGTAGACACAGTCGCCGTCGAGCTTGGTCTCGCCGTAGCCGGCGTAGCAGTAGCCGCCACGCTCAGCCCACGAGTCCTCGGCGTCGAACTCGACCTCGGGCGGCAGCGGCGCGCCGTCCTCGGCGGCCTTGATCGTCTTCTTCAGCACCCCGGTGACCGGCTTGTTCTCGGTCTCGAGGAGTTCGGGGTTGTCGGCGAACCACTCTTCGGCGTTGGCCTTGGCGACGTCGACCTGATAGCCGGCGTACGCCTGCGAGCTCGTGCCCGCGACCAGGGCGAGCGCCGCGGCGGCCGGCCAGAGCGCGAGCGCCCGGCGGCCCTTGGTGAGGTGAGGGATCTTGTGGCGCTGGAACGGCATCTCGATCCAGTGGTAGCTGGCCGCGGAGGCCGCCAGGATCATCGCCAGCATGATCAGCAGCTGGCGGACGCCACCGCCCGGGATCGCCTCGGGGGCGAGGATCAGGATCGGCCAGTGCCACAGGTAGAGGCTGAAGGAGATGTCACCCAGATAGCGCAGCGGCTGCTTGGAGAGCAGCCAGCCGGTCGGGGTGGCGGGGCCGGCGAGCAGGAGCGCGACCGTGGCCAGCACGGGGACGGTGGCGTGCCATCCCGGGAAGTGGGTGGCCTCGCTGAAGCTCATCGTGGCGTAGACCAGGCCGCCGACACCGGCAACACCGAGAGCGGCCGCGCCGACCCGGCGGACGGCGGTCGACGTGGTGGTGACCTGCAGGCGGCCGGCCAGGCAGGCGAGCAGGGCACCGGCGGCGAGCTCGAAGGCGCGGGCCGGGGTGGAGAAGTAGGCCGTGGTCGGGTCGGAGGCCGTGACGTGCACGGACCAGACGAGGCTGACCACGGCGACGAGCGCGGCCAGCGCGGTGATCGCGCGGCGGCGGTGGTGCTTCGGGATCCACAGGGCGACCGCGAGGACGAGCAGCGGCCAGACGACGTAGAACTGCTCCTCGACCGACAGCGACCAGTAGTGCTGGAACGGCGAGGGCGCGGCGTTGTTGAAGTAGTCGACGGCTTCCTTGGCGAAGTGGACGTTCGCCAGGAACACGGCCGCCCAGCCCGCGTCACCGGCGATCTGGTCGGTGCGGGTCTGGGGCAGGACGATCGCGCTGTAGGCCAGCACGACCAGCATCGTTGCGGTCGCCGCCGGCAGGATGCGTCGGGCACGGCGGGCGTAGAACTGGCTGATGCTGACTCGGCCGCTGCGGTCGGTCTCCCGCAGCAGCAGAGTGGTGATCAGGAACCCGGAGAGGACGAAGAAGACGTCGACTCCGACGAAGCCTCCCTCGAACCCGGAGAGCCCCGCGTGCCCTGCGATCACCAGACCGACAGCGACGGCACGGAGACCCTGAACATCGGCGCGCCAATTCGTGCTCATTCGATTAAGAATAAGTCAATGGCCCGGTTGGGTCATAGCCAGCGATCCCACTGGGTGGTCCTTCTTGACCAGTATTCAGGCGCTGTTCAGCGGGTTCTTGCCTCAGCGAGCGGCGCGTCCCGGCGTCCAGCCGAGCATCGGTCCGAGCCGGGTCGCCATGTCGGTGAGGATCTGCACGTAGTCGTCGTGGCCGAAGGTGAACGGGAGCGCGAAAGCGACCTCGTCGACCGCCCGGAAGCCTGCGTGCGCGGCGAGCATCTCGGCCAGCTGCTCGCTGCTTCCGACCAGGTCAGGAGCGAAGAAGGCGCGCTTGTGGGGACCGAGCTGCTGCGGCTCGCGGGTGCGGGGCAGCCGGGCCGCTGCGTACGCCTCGTACCGCTGTCGCTGCTCCGGGGTCGCTGAGTCGGTGGGGATCACCACGAGGCCCTGGGAGACGCGGGCTGCCTCGCCGGCCGGGTGGAGCGAGCGGAAGAGGTCGATCTGGGCGCGCTGGATCTGCGCGAAGTCGTCGCCCTCGGCGTCGATCACGCTCGAGGTGAGCAGGTTGAGGCCGTGCTCGGCGGCCCAGGTGACGCTGCGGGTGGAGCTGCCGCCGTACCAGACCCGGTCGCGCAGGCCGGGCGACTGCGGCTGGATGCTGCGGGAGAAGGTCTCGATGCCGCGGGTGCCCTCGAAGGTCGAGACCGGCTTCCCCTCGAGGTTGTGGAGGAGCCGTTCGACGCGGGTGTAGGTGAAGTCCTCGACGTCGTGGGTGTCCGGATAGAGGTGGTCCTTGAGCGCGTCGTAGTTCATCGGCGGCCCGACGCTGACGCCCGCGTTGATCCGGCCGCCGCTGCCGCGGTCGGAGAGTACGTCGACGGTGCCGAGGTCCTCGGCGAGGCGGAACGGGTTCTCCAGACCGAGCGGGGTCACCGCGGTGCCGAGCTCGATCCTCGACGTGCGCTGAGTCGCCGCGGCCATCACCGCGATCGGCGAGGAGATGCCGTACTGCAGGTGTCGGTGGCGCAGCCAGGCCGAGTCGAAGCCGAGCTCCTCGCCCAGCTCGATGATCTGCAAGGTCTCCTCGTGGCCCGCGGCGGGCGCGGCGGGGTCGAAGAGCCCGATGGTGAGGAAACCGAGCCTGCGCAGAGGCCTCGTAGGCTCCGTGGTCATGGTCCCGGTCAGAGCCGCTCGCGGAGCCAGGCGAAGTCGCTGGCGTGCTGCTCGGCGCCGCCGGGGGTCTCGCAGATCACCGGGGCGCCGGCATCGCGAACCACACCGGCGAGGAGGTCGGGGTCGATGCGGCCGGCGCCGAAGTTGGTGTGGCGGTCGGCGCCCGAGTCGAACTCGTCGCGGGAGTCGTTGCAGTGGACCAGGTCGATCCGGCCGGTGATCTTGCGGACGTCCTCGACGATCGTCTCGAGCGGGTTGCCGCCGGCGTGGGCGTGGCAGGTGTCGAGGCAGAAGCCGACGTCCTCCGCGCCCTCGGCCTTGCTGATCGCCTCCCAGACGCCGGCGATCCGGTCGAGGTAGCGCGCCATCGCGTTGTCGCCGCCGGCGGTGTTCTCGATCAGCAGCGGCACCTTGATGTCGGTCGCCTCCACGGCCTTGCGCCAGTTGTCGAAGCCCTTCGCGGGGTCGTCGTCCTTGTTGACGTGCCCGCCGTGGACGATCAGGCCCTTCGCGCCCACCTCCGCGGCGACGTCCATGTGCTGCTGGAGGAGCTTGCGGCTCGGGATCCGGATCCGGTTGTTCGTGGTGGCGACGTTGATGATGTAGGGCGCGTGGACGTAGAGGTCGACGCCCTCCTCCTCCGCGCGAGCCTTGAGGGCGGCAGCGCCCTCGGCGTACGTCACCACCGGGCCCTTGTAGGACTGCGGGTCGCCCAGGAAGAACTGCACCAGGCTCGCTCCGCGCGCGGTCGCCTCGGCGACGGGGTCGGTCTGGTCTACGTGGGCACCGATCGCAACAGCCATGTGGTCAGTCTAGGACCCGGCACCGACGGCCTCCGACGCAATTCGGATTGACTTCATACCTTACGGGGGTATGGTAGACGCCATGGACGAGCACAGTGGGCACGAAGGCCACGCAGATCACGGATACCTCCACAACAAGAACAAGGAGGCCTATCTGAAGCGCCTCAAGCGCATCGAAGGTCAGGTGCGCGGGCTGCAGCGGATGGTCGAGGACGAGGCCTACTGCATCGACATCCTCACCCAGGTCTCCGCCTCCACGAAGGCGCTCCAGGCGGTGGCCCTCGGGCTGCTCGACGAGCACCTCGGTCACTGCGTCGCCGGCGCCGTGCAGAACGGCGGCGCCGAGGCCGACGAGAAGCTCGCTGAGGCCTCTGCCGCCATCGCCCGCCTCGTCCGATCCTGATTGTCAACAATCCAACAACCTTAGGAACCGTCATGAGCACTCAGAACTTCACCGTCGTCGGCATGACCTGCGGCCACTGCGTCGCCTCCGTCACCGAGGAGGTCACCGAGATCGCCGGCGTGAGCAACGTCGACGTCGACCTGGCCTCGGGCAACGTCACCGTCACCTCTGACGAGCCGGTCTCCGACGACGCCATCCGCGCGGCCGTCGAAGAGGCCGGCTACTCGCTGGCCTGATCGCCATGGCCCCCACCGCCGCCACGCCCACCGAGGAGCAGCTCGAGATCGAGGGGATGACCTGCGCGAGCTGCGTCCGCCGGGTCACCAAGGCCATCAGCCGCGTCGAAGGCGTCGAGGACGCCAACGTCAACCTCGCCACCGAGACCGCCCTGGTGCACTTCGATCCCGCCCGGACCGATCTCGCCGAGATCAGCGCCGCCATCGAGAAGGCGGGCTACCAGGCCATCCTCCGATCGTCGACTGTCGACAATCCGGATGAACCCGAGGCCGAGACAGACGACCGAGAGGCACGCCGCGAGAACGAGCTCGTCCAGCTCAAGCGGCGATGGATCACTGCGCTGGCGGTGGGGCTGGGCCTGATGGCGCTGATGTACGTCCCGCTCCCGGTGAACGCCATGGAGCCGGTCATGTCGATCGTGCTCGTCGTCGCCGCAGTCACCCAGTGGTGGGCGGGCCGCGACATCTATCTCGCCGCGGTGCGGGGCATCCGCCACGGCTCCGTCGACATGAACACCCTGGTCACGCTCGGCACCGGCATCGCCTTCGCCTACAGCGCCTTCGTGACCTTGTGGATGGGGCAGGCCGAGGCCTGGGGGCTGCCGCTCCACCTCTACTTCGAGACCGCCCTGGTCATCGTCGCGCTGGTGCTGATGGGCCGCTGGCTGGAGGCCCGGGCCAAGTCGCGTACGGCTGATGCGGTCAAGGCCCTGGTCGGCCTGATGCCGGAGACGGCGACGGTCGTACGCAACGGCCGAGACGTCACCGTGCCCGTCGCGAACCTGCAGGTCGACGACCGGATCCGGGTCCGCGCAGGCGAGAAGATCCCGGTCGACGGCCGCATCGTCGCGGGCTCGTCCTACGTCGACGAGTCCATGCTCACCGGCGAGAGCGACCCGGTGCGGAAGGTCGAGGGCGACATCGTCATCGGCGCCACGATCAACCAGACCGGCTCGTTCGAGATCGAGGCGACCGCGGTCGGCTCCGAGACCACCCTGGCCCAGATCATCGCGATGGTCGAGTCGGCCCAGGGCTCCGGCACCAAGCTGCAGCGTCTCGCCGACCGGGTCTCCGCCGTCTTCGTTCCCGCTGTGCTGGTCGTCGCCGCGCTGACCTTCCTCGGCTGGCTCCTCCTCGGACCCGACACCGAGCGGCTGACCAGCGCGGTCACTGCTGCGATCGCGGTCCTCATCATCGCCTGCCCGTGCGCGCTCGGCCTCGCCACACCGGCCGCGGTCATGGTCGGCGCCGGCCGCGCCGCCGAGCTCGGCGTGCTCGTCGGCTCGGGCGAGACCCTCGAGCGCGCCCGCTCGGTCACCGCCATCGTCTTCGACAAGACCGGCACGATCACCCACGGCAAGCCCGAGGTCTCGGACATCACCCCCGCTGACGGCTGGACGCCCGACGAGCTGATCCGCATCGCAGCCGCCGCCGAGACCGGCAGCGACCACCCGCTGGCGACCGCCCTCCGCGCCCGCGCCGGAACCCCTGCCGAGGCGTCGGCCCGGTCGGCCGAGCGGTCACCTGGTGACGTCTCGACCGACGTACGCGACGTCTCGACCGACGCGCCTGACGTCTCGGCGTTCGAGGCACACCCGGGGCGCGGAATCAGCGCGATGGTCGACGGTCGACGCGTCCTCGTCGGCAACTCCGCGATGCTCGCCGAAGAGGACATCGAGGCCGCCGACGACGGCTCGGTGCTGATCGCCGTCGACGGTGCGTACGCCGGGTCGATCCGGGTCGAGGACCAGGTGCGGGACGAGGCCAGGGAGACCGTCCGCCTGCTCGAGGAGTCGGGCGTCGAGGTCCACATCCTCAGCGGCGACGCGGCCGAGACGGTGGCGCGGGTGGCCGACGAGGTCGGCGTGAGCCACGCGTCCGGCGGTCTGCTGCCCGAGCAGAAGCTCGCCCGGATCCAGGAGCTTCAGGTCGGCGGCAAGGTCGTCGCGATGGTCGGCGACGGGATCAACGACGCTCCGGCGCTCGCCCAGGCCGACGTCGGGATCGCGATCGGCACCGGCACCGACGTCGCCCTGGCCGCCTCCGACATCACCCTGGTCGGTGGAGACCTCCGCGGCGTGGTCACCGCGCTCGCCCTCTCCCGCCGCACGGTCGCGACGATCAAGCAGGGCCTGTTCTGGGCCTTCGCCTACAACGTCCTCCTGATCCCGGTCGCCGCGCTCGCCCTCCTCGACCCGGTCCTCGCCGGCGCTGCGATGGCGATGAGCTCGGTCAGCGTCGTCACCAACGCGCTGCGGCTGCGTGGCTTCCGCCGCCCCGAGACGCCCGAGGCGTACGCCGGTCGCGGCTTCCTCACCAAGGCCCGCGACGGTGGATACCTGCTGGTCACGGCCGTGATCGCGCTGGCGATCGGCGGCAGCCTGACCTATCTCTCCCGCACCGAGCCGGCCCAGCGCGGCATGAACGGCATCCTCGAGTGGGCGCAGGGGATGAGCCCGATGCGGCCGTCGATGACGGAGATGCACGAGGTCGACATCGCTCCGGTCGCGGCCGAGGACGCCGGGGTCGACGTAGCGATGACCCGCCGCGACGGTGGGCTCCGGTTCCTGGTGACCGACGCCGAGACCGGTGAGCCGGTGACCGACCTCGGTCGCACCCACCAGGCCTGGATGCACGTCATCGTGACCAGCCAGGACCTCTCCTGGTTCCGTCACCTGCACGCGGAACCCACCGGGCGGCCGGGCGAGCTCGAGACCGACGTGGCCTTCCCTGCCGGCGGCACCTACCGCGTCGACACCGAGTTTCGCCGGCGTGCTGACATCGCCGACGTGCTCGATCGGCAGCAGCTCACGGTCGGAGGTACGCAGCCCGCGGCCGTCCCGCTCGAGGCCGGGCCGCGCTCGTCGACCGTCGGCGACGTCACCGTCGAGCTCGAGGGCGATGTGGTGGCCGACCAGGAGACCGACCTGCACTTCCGCTTCACCGACCGAGGCGGCCGGATTGTCGACGATCTACAACCCTATCTGGGAGCGGCCGGCCACGTCGTGGTGATGAGCGCGGACGGCGCGACGTTCGTGCACGGTCACGCCGAGGGCGAAGGCCTGGCAGTGCCCGGCGCGACCTTCGGGCCCGAGCTGGAGCTGCACCTGGACGTACCGAAGGCCGGGCTCTACCGCTTGTGGGCACAGTTCCGGCTGGGCGCCGGCGAGGTCATCACGGTGCCGTTCACGGTCGAAGCCGTGGATTCGGCCGCGGAATCCGCTGGTTGATACCCTGACGCGTCCCTCTCCACAGGCGGAGATGGGACATCGCATCAGCCCTCCTGCCATGGAGAGACCATGGCCGCCGAGTCCGTAGGAGGTGGAGAACGCTATGCGCGCCTATGAAGTAATGGTGATCCTCGAGCCCAGCCTCGATGAGCGCACCGTCGCCCCGACCCTTGACAAGTTCCTGAAGGTCGTCACCAACGATGGTGGCACCGTCGAGAACGTCGACGTCTGGGGCCGTCGCCGTCTGGCCTATGAGGTCAACAAGAACGCCGAGGGCATCTACGCGGTCATCAACCTGACCGCCGAGCCCAAGACGGTTTCCGAGCTGGACCGTCAGTTCGGCCTCAACGAGCAGATCCTGCGTACGAAGGTCATCCGCCCGTCCAAGTGACGCGGATGTCTCCGTCGGAAATGTCGGTAGGTCCGACTATGTTCGGGGCCTGAAGAGGAAACTCTCCTGAACCGACACCGACACCCCAGATCAGACTCAAGGGAGATCTCATGGCAGGCGACACCGTCATCACCGTGATCGGCAACCTCACCGACGACCCGGAGCTTCGCTTCACGCCGTCCGGTGCAGCCGTTGCGAACTTCACGATTGCTTCGACGCCCAGCAGCTTCAACCGACAGACGAACTCGTGGGAGGACGGGGAGACCCTCTTCCTGCGCTGCTCGATCTGGCGTCAGGCTGCTGAGAACGTCGCCGAGTCCCTGCAGCGCGGCATGCGTGTCGTCGCTCAGGGCCGCCTGAAGTCGCGGTCCTACGAGACGCGCGAGGGCGAGAAGCGTACTGTCTTCGAGCTCGAGTGCGACGAGATCGGTCCGTCGCTCCGCTACGCGACCGCCAAGGTCACCAAGGCCAGCCGCCAGTCCGGCGGCCAGGGTGGCGGCGGTTACAACCAGGGCGGTGGCGCTGGTGGTTACAACCAGGGTGGCGGCTACGGCGGCCCCCAGGGCGGAGGCCAGCAGCAGGCTCCGGCCGGCAACGACCCGTGGGCCTCGCCGGCTCCGCAGCAGCCCGCCAACGCGGGCGGCGGCGCGCCGGCCAACGACCCGTGGGCGACCCCGGGCGTGGGCAACGACGAGCCTCCCTTCTGAGCCTGATCCAGCTCAACCCCATCCGAATCCCTCAACCATTCCGGCGCTAGCCGGGCTTCTAGAAAGGAAGCACCACAATGGCCAAGGCAGTGATTCGCAAGCCTAAGAAGAAGGTTTGCCAGTTCTGCAAGGAGAAGGCGACCGGTGTCGACTACAAGGACGCCACCCTCCTCCGTAAGTTCATCTCCGACCGCGGCAAGATCCGCGCCCGCCGCGTGACCGGCAACTGCGTCCAGCACCAGCGCGACGTGGCCATCGCCGTCAAGAACGCCCGCGAGGTCGCTCTGCTGCCCTACACCTCCACCGGTCGCTGAGGAGGATCGACATGGCTACCAAGATCATCCTTCAGCAGGAGGTCACCGGGCTGGGTTCCGCCGGTGACGTCGTCGAGGTCAAGGACGGCTACGCCCGCAACTACCTGATCCCGCGTGGCGACGCCATCCGCTGGACCCGTGGCGCCGAGTCGCAGGTCGAGTCGATCAAGGCCGCGCGCTCGGCTCGCTCCGTGCGCGACGAGGCTCACGCCGCCGAGATCAAGGGCAAGCTCGAGGCCAACACGGTCAACGTGAAGGTCCGCTCCGGCAAGGACGGTCGCCTCTACGGTGCCGTCACCGCCGCCGACATCGCCACCGCGGTCTCCGAGGCCACCGGCGAGTCGATCGACAAGCGCACCATCGCGCTGGGCAACCCGATCAAGGCCCTCGGTGCCCACGAGGTCTCCGTCAAGCTCCACGACGAGGTGTCCGCCAAGCTGGCCCTCAACGTGGTCCCCGCTTGATCTAGGGATTCACGCAGGCCCGCCTCCTTCGGGAGGCGGGCCTCTTCGTTTTCGCCGAGGCGTCACCTACGTCGGCCGAGGCGTCACTCCGGTCGGCCGAGTGGGCACGGCGATGCCGTCTCGGCCGACGTACGTGACGTCTCGACCGACCGGGCTGACGTCTCGACCGACCGGGCCGACGTCTCGACCGACCGGGCTGACGTCTCGGCTCAGAACCTCTCCGCGATCGCGGTCAGCTTCGCGACGTAGGCCGGCCAGTCGTACTCCGACGGGATGTTGTCTCCGGGCTTGCGCCAGCCGACGGAGCCGTCGGTCTCCTCGCGCAGGATGTCGGCCTGGCCGCAGTGACCGGCGAGGTCGGCGAAGAGGTGCACCAGCATGTGGTGGAGAGTGACCTCGTCGTCCTTCCAGTGCGGTACGTGGCCGATAGCGTCGAGCGGGAGTGCATCGATCGTCTCGTCGCCGTGAGCGATGACCCGGCGATAGCGATCGAGGATCATCTCGACCGACTCGTCCTCGGTGGCGTACCAGTCGGCCTGGGGGTCCTCGTCGAAGACCTCGGCTGAGATCAGCTCCTCGGGATGGGGGAACGGGCGGCCGAACGTGTCCCCGAGGTAGACCGCCTCCACCCCGATGACGTGCTTGATGATGCCGAGCAGGTTGGTGCCGGTGGGCGTACGCGGCAGCCGGGCCTCCCGCTCCGACAGGCCCTCCACCTTGGAGATGAGCGCCTCGCGGCGCGCGTCGATGTAGGCCTTCAAGGTGCTCTTCGGGTCGGTGGACATGGGACGACTGTGGCCCCGACCGGATCTCGGCGCAACCGACTATGCGGCCGCGGGATCAGACGCCGGTGACCAGCCAGCGGTCCGATCGCGCGCGCAGGGTCAGCACCACGAACCGCGCCCCCATGAAGCCGAACGCGAAGGTCACCCATACCCACACCAGACCGCCGCCCAGTGCGACGGCCAGCGCGACGAGCGGTACGTAGGCGACCAGCGTCCAGACACCACCCCAGGCCAGATAGCGACCGTCACCCGCGCCGATGAGCACCCCGTCGAGCACGAAGACGACGCCCGCGATCGGCTGGGCGACCGCCGCCACGATCAGCACCGGCACCAACAGGTCCCGTACCGCCTCGTCGCCGGTGAAGAGTGCGCCGAGGAACGGCGAGACGGCGGCCAGCAGTACGCCGACCACGACCCCGATCACGACGCCCCACCACACCATTCGGGCCGTGATCGCCCGGGTCTCCCGGGTGTCTCCCGCTCCGAGCGATCGCCCCGTCAGCGCCTGGGCGGCGATCGCGATCGCATCGAGCACGAAGGCCAGGAACGTCCACAGCGTGAAGGCGATCTGGTGGGTCGCCAGCCCGACGGCCTGATCACCGACGGTCAGGTGGGTGACGGCATAGGTCGTGACCAGCAGTGCCGCCCGCAGGGTCAGCGTGCGCACGACGAGCGCCACACCGGCCCGGGCGGCGGCACGGATCCCGGGAGAGTCCGGTCGCAGCGGCGCGCCCTCGCGGCGGGCGGCCCGCACCACGACGTACGTCAGCAGCCCGGCCGCCAGCACCTGCGCGATCACCGACCCGATCGCGGAGCCGGCGATCCCCAGGCCAGCGCCGTAGACGAGCGCCACGTTGAGAACGATGTTGAGCACGTTGCCCACGACCGCCGCCACCAACGGGGTCTTGGTGTCCTGCAGCCCGCGGAGGACACCGGTCGCGGCAAGCATGATCAGCAGCGGTGTCACGCCGAGGACGGCGATGCGGAGGTAGGTCGTCGCTGGGCCGGCCACGACATCACCGGCTCCGACCGCGCGACTGAACGGCTCGGCCAGGACCATGACCGGGACCGTGACGACCACCCCGATGATCACGGCGAGCCAGAGCCCGTCGATCCCCTGCCGGAGTGCTCCGGCGGTGTCGCCGGCGCCGATGCGACGGGCGACCGATGCTGTCGTGCCGTACGCGAGGAAGACGCAGAGGCCCACGATCGTCTGGAGCACGACGCCGGCGACCCCGAGTCCGGCGAGCTCACGGGTGCCGAGGTGACCGACGATCGCGGAGTCCGCCAGCAGGAAGAGCGGCTCGGCGACGAGCGCCAGGAAGGCGGGGATCGCGAGCCGCCAGATCTCTTTGTCGAGGCCTCGGCGGTCCGCCTTCGTGTGGGTCTTCGCGTCCGCCGGATTTGTCACGACGTCAAGGTTAAACACCGTCGCTCGGAAGCGTTGTTCAGGGCAGGTGGAAAACCTGTGGAAAACGTCGCTGCGGCGCTATGTCGACAAAACGCCCAAGGGGGTACGACGATCGCGGCGCTGAACCGGACCGGGGTGCGAACTTTCTTCCGTCCACAACCCGTGGACGGCAAAACCGCAGGTCAGGGCGGCTTAGTTAACGACGTTTCACTAGTTATGCACAGGCCTTTCCTCAGGCTGTTCACACAGACCAGGCTCTCGTCCACCGCTATCCCCTGGTTATCCCCAGGGCCTGTGGATAACTTGCTGTCGCCGATGCGGCGTGCGACGTAGGGTCGCGGAGACTTGAGGCGTCGTCGAGGCGCGGCCAGGGCCTGTCGGGAGCAGGACTGTCGGTGGTCGCCTCTAGCGTGGGTCCGGAAGGACCGAGTTCACGCCGCCGACGATCCGCAGACCATGGAGGGGCAGAGGAATGAGCGTGACTGAGACCGGCTCGATGGGCGGTCCGGGCGACTTCCCGGAGCCCCCTTACGAGGAGTGGGGCGACGGCCCCGCGGCGTACGAACCGGGCAACGCCCCGCGCGCGGTCAACGACCGAACCCCGCCGCAGGACATGGCCGCCGAGCAGGCTGTCCTCGGCTCGATGCTGATCTCGAAGGACGCGATCGCCGACGTCTCCGAGACGCTGCGCGGCACCGACTTCTACCGCCCGACCCACGAGACCATCTACGACGCGATCATCGACCTCTACGGTCGCGGCGAGCCCGCCGACATGGTCACCGTCGCCGACGAGCTCCGGCGCAAGGGCGAGCTCGACCGCATCGGCGGCGCGCCCTACCTGCACACCCTCGCGTCCAACGTCCCGATCGCCGCCAACGCGGGCTACTACGGCGAGATCGTCCGGGAGAAGTCCGTCCTGCGCCGCCTGGTCGAGGCCGGCACCAAGATCGTCCAGATCGGCTACGCCGGCGAGGGCGAGGTCGACAACATCGTCGACGAGGCCCAGGCCGAGGTCTTCAAGCTCACCGACAAGCGCTCCGGTGAGGACTACTCCCCGCTGGCCGACATCATGGACGGCGTCCTCGACGAGATCGAGGCGATCTCCAACCGTGAGGCGGGCCTCTACGGCGTTCCCACCGGCTTCGCCGACTTCGACGAGCTCACCAACGGCTTCCACTCCGGCCAGATGATCATCGTCGCGGCCCGGCCCGCGATGGGTAAGTCGACACTCGCCCTCGACTTCTGCCGCGCGGCCTCGATCCACAACAACCTGACCAGCGTCTTCTTCAGCCTGGAGATGAGCCGCTCCGAGATCACCATGCGTCTGCTCTCGGCCGAGGCGAAGGTGCCGCTCAACCACATCCGCAACGGCAACATGTCCGACGACGACTGGAACAAGCTCGCCCGGAAGATGGGTGAGGTCTCCAGCGCGCCGATGTTCATCGACGACAGCCCCAACATGACGATGATGGAGATCCGCAGCAAGGCCCGCCGGCTCAAGCAGCGCCACGACCTCCGGCTCATCGTCATCGACTACCTCCAGCTGATGAGCTCCGGCAAGAAGGTGGAGTCCCGTCAGCTCGAGGTCTCCGAGTTCTCCCGCCAGATCAAGCTGCTGGCCAAGGAGCTCGAGGTGCCGATCATCGCGCTCTCCCAGCTCAACCGTGGTTCCGAGCAGCGTGCCGACAAGCGCCCCGCCGTCTCCGACCTGCGTGAGTCGGGATCGCTCGAGCAGGACGCCGACATGGTCGTCCTCCTCCACCGCGACGACGTCTACGAGAAGGAGTCGACCCGACCCGGCGAGGCCGACGTCATCATCGCCAAGCACCGCAACGGCCCCACCCGCGACCTCGTCGTCGCCTTCCAGGGCCACTACAGCCGCTTCGTCGACATGGCCCACTGACAACGCTCGTGTCGTCGAGATGCGGTGAGGATCGCCGCTAACCTCAGGTCACACCCCTGACGGCTCGGCGAAGGAGACGGTGATGCGACGACTGGTTGCGTGGATCTTGGCGGCGGGGCTGACGGCCTCGTTGGCGACCCTCCCGGCGAGCCCGGCCTCAGCGGAGGTCGCACCCAAGAGGTGTGACCTGCCGACGTCGGCAGGGACCTTCGACACCGCGACGCCCGGCCAGCAGCGGCTCGACGCCGACCAGGTCGGACGAGCCGTCGATCTGCTCAGCACGCGCCTGCGCCTCTCGGTCAAGATCTTCCGCAACAACTGCCTCGTCGCCAAGAGCCGGCTCGACGATCTCGGTTCGTCGGTCCACAACAACGCCTGGAGCGTGACCAAGTCGGTGACCTCGCTGCTGACCGGCATCGCGGTCGGCGACGGGAGGCTCCGTCTCGACGACCCAATCGGCCGCCACCTCCCTGACGGGCCGGGCTGGGGCGACAAAGCCCACCGCGCCATCACGGTGCGACAGCTCCTGACCCAGACCAGCGGCGCTCGGCAATCGATCCTCGCCGAGGCCGGCAGCCTCGGCGTGGACCCCAACCTCGCCCGGGAAGCGCTCGCCCAGCCGCTCGTCCACGACCCCGGCACCAGGTTCCAGTACTCCCAGCTCGGCCCGGCGCTGCTTGCGTACGTCGTCCAGCGGGCCGTCGGGGAAGACCTGGTGAGCTTCGCCCAGAAGCGTCTGTTCGGTCCGATCGGCATCACCGAAGACAGCTACTTCTGGCTGCGCGACCGGTCCGGTCTCGCCTACGGCTACAGCAACCTGTTCCTCGATCCGGACCAGCTGGCACGGCTCGGTCTGCTGATGAGCAACGAGGGTCGCTGGCGCGGCACCCAGGTCGTCCCGAAGGCGTACGTCGCGGCCGTCAGCCGCGCGACCACGACCAACGGCTGCTACGGACTCCTCTTCTGGACCAACCGCGGCGAGTCCTGCACCGGGGCCGACATCCCAGGCGCTCAGACCGTGGATCGTCGCGCCATCCCGTCAGCTCCGGTCGACACCTACGAGATGAACGGCACCGGTGGTCAGCTCGTCGTGATGATCCCGAGCCTGGAGATGACGGTGGTGACGACCGGCTACTTCGGCAGCATCGCGCTGGACCCGCCGGTCCTGCTCGGCTCGACACCCGACGAGATGCAGTGGACGTTCTTCCGCGAGCTGATGGCCGCGGTCGAGGACGTCGAGGTCGCCGACCCCGGGCCCTACCCCGGTGATCCGATCAGTCTCGACGTGGACCCAAGGAACTATCTGGACCCGTCGGTGCTGCTCAGCGACCTGGTGACCACCCCCCACTGCAACGTGGTGTTCTGCGACGGCACCGTCCCGACGAAGGGGCTCGTGCAGAACGTCCAGGCTCTTCCGGGCCTCCTTTAGTGGTCGATAAACCGATTGCTTTCCTAGAGCTCCTAGGTTGAGGCTAGAGCCTCAAGGAACTAGGAGGTCGCATGCCGCGAGCGGGATTGACCGTGGAGCGCGTCACGATCGCGGGCGCAGAGCTGGCGGACGAGGCAGGCTTCGATCAGGTGACGATGTCGCAGGTGGCTCGGCGGCTGGGCGTGAAGGACGCGAGCCTCTACTCCCATGTCCGGAACCTGCAGGAGCTGCGTGGCCGGATCGCGCTGCTGGCGGCTGACGAGAAGACGATCCGCATCGCCGAGGCGGTGGCGGGCCGGGCAGGAAGAGATGCGCTCGTCGCGTACGCCAACGCCTGGCGGGGCTACGCCCACGAGCACCCCGGTCGCTACCTGGCGACGCAGACCCCGGTCCCGATCGACCCCGACCTGGCGGCCGACGCGCCCGGGCCACGGCGCGCGATCGAGCTCACCTACGGCATGCTGCGCGGCTACGGGCTCGCCGAGCCCGACCTGACCGACGCGGTCCGGCTGCTGCGAAGCACCTTCCACGGGTTCGTCGCCCTGGAAGCGGCGAACGGCTTCGGGCACTCGCGATCGACGCAGGAGTCCTGGGGTCGTTCCCTCGAAGCGCTGCACGTCCTCCTGGAGCAATGGCCCACGTCTGATCGAGGAGATCACCCATGACCACGCCGACCGTCGACACCCTGCGAGCGAGCGGTGCGACCATCCACTACGAGGTACGCGGAAGCGGCCCGATCCTGCTGCTGATCGCCGGCGGGACCGGAGGAGCGGCCTCGTTCGCCGACGTCGTCGAGGACCTCGCCACCGACCACACGGTCGTGACCTATGACCCGCGCGGCATCGGTCGCAGCCCCTTGGACCACGCCGACGCCGAGCAGCATGTCGCCGAGCATGCCGAGGACGCCTTTCGCCTGCTCGAGCTGCTGGCGCCCGGCGAGGAAGCCCGGGTCTTCGGCAGCAGCTCGGGCGCGATCGCGGCGCTGCACCTGGCCACCGCCCACCCCGAGCGGATCGCCCGTGTCGTGGCCCACGAGCCGCCGGTCGTCGAGGTGCTCCCTGACGCGGCCGACCACCGTGCGCTCGTCGCCCGCGTACGTGAGACGTTCCGCACCGAGGGCCTCCAGCCTGCGATGGCAGTGTTCGCCGCGGGCGTCTCGGGTGACCGCGCCGATGAGCAGCGGCCCCAGCCCGAGCTCCCGCCGCGAGCCGCCGAGCGGGTCGCGCGGTCGATGGCGGATCTGCCGTACTTCGTCGGACAGATCGTGCCCAGGTTCATGTCCTACGTCCCGGACCTGCCTCGACTGGAACGACTCTCGGAACGCCTCGTGGTCGCCGCAGGGGAGGACTCGCACGGCGAGCTGCCCTACCGCGCGGCATCGGTCCTGGCTGAGCGGACCGGTGCGCCGCTGCAGCTCTTCCCGGGCGGACACATCGGCCTGACCACGCATCCCGAAGAGTTCGGTGCGCGTCTCCGGGGAGTGCTCACGACCCCGGCCCGGTAGGGACGGAAGGCGCTGACCCGGTCACGCCGGCCCATGGCGTTGGGTCAGCCATCCCGGCAGATCGCCGACCGGTCCGTCGCCGGCCACCTCGGCGAGCGACTCGACCATCACATCGAACCGGTCGGCGCCGAGCTGGCGCCGCCAGCGCTCCATGACGCGTTCGAAGCCGACCTCGCTCGCCGAGAGGAACGGCTCCGCCCGATCCGTACGCTGCAGAAGCATTGCTCGCCTGTCGCCGGGGTCCGGCTCGCGAAAGACGTAGCCCGCCTTCTCCAGGCTCGCCGCGGTCTTGGCGGCAGCCTGCTTCGAGACGCCGAGGCGCTGACCCAGCTGCGCGCTGGTCAGAGCGGACCGCTGCACACGTTCGACGTCGAGCAGATCTGGCACCTCGAAACTGGGACGGCGACGATCGACGTGGACTCCGATCGTGTCGAGCTCGCGGCAGGCGACACCCTCGTCATCCCGACCGACGTCTCTCGGCGGATCCACTCCGACTCCGACACTACCTTCGTCGTGAGCGGCTCCGCGAGCGGACAGGCGTCCACCTCAGAAGGAGCCGCACCTGTCTCGCCGCCGTGGATCCGGTGATCCTGAGAGGGTCCGCCCTCAGCCGACCGCCCGCTTCACCAGCTCGGTGAGCTTCTCCTCGACAGCCGGGTTCATCGCAGTGACGGCGAAGACGGTCGGCCAGATGTCGCCGTCGTCGAGGTTGGCCCGCTCCTCGAAGCCGATCTCGGCATAGCGCATCTTGAACTTCGCGGCGTACTTGTAGAAGAGCACGATCTTGCCGTCCGCGTTGGCGTAGGCGGGCATGCCGTACCAGGTCTTCGGCGCCAGGTCGGGGGCGTGGGTGGTGACGATGCGGTGGAGCGCCTCGCCGATCTCGCGGTCGGTGCCCTCCATCCCCTCGATCTTTCCGAGGCAGTCCGCGCGGTCGGCCTCGGCCTTCTTGCTGCCGGAGCCGCGCTTGGCGGCGGTCCGGCGCTCGGCCGCCGCCTCCTTCATCGCGGCCTTCTCCTCGTCGGTGAACGTGCTGCTCTTCGCCATCGGTCTTCCTTCCTCTCAGGTCCGTTGGGTCGAGCGTAGAAAGACCGACACCTCGTACGCTTCTTCGTTCCTGATCAGTCGACGGAGCTGCGGAGTCAGCCGCCGTTGACTCCGGCCGCGATCCGGTCGCCGATGGTCTTGTCGATGTTGCGCCAGTAGTCGATCGCGCGGGCGAGCACCTTCTCGGAGACGCCGTCGGAGAGATGGCCGACCACGTTGGAGACCAGGCGGTCGCGGGCGGCGTCGTCGAGCACCTCGCGGACGAGCGTGCCGGCCTGGCCCCAGTCGTCGTCATCGCGCCGCAGCGTGTAGGCCGTACGCACCATCTCGCCGTCGCTGGCCCACACCGCGGCCTCGGGATAGCGCTCCGGGTCGGCCGCGGCGCCGCCGTAGGAGTTGGGTGCGTAGACGGGGTCGGTGACGTTCTGCGTACGCATCGCGCCGTCCTTGGAGTAGCTGTGGATCGGCACCTTCGGCTCGTTCACCGGGATCTGCTGGTAGTTGACGCCGAGCCGCGCACGGTGCGCGTCGGCGTAGGAGAACCCGCGCGCGAGCAGCATCTTGTCGGGGCTGAGGCCGGTGCCGGGGACCATGTTGTTCGGCTGGAACGCGACCTGCTCCATCTCGGTGTGGTAGTCGGTGACGTTGCGGTCCAGCGTCATCTTCCCGACCTCGATCAGCGGGTAGTCGCCGTGCGGCCACACCTTGGTCAGGTCGAACGGGTTGAACCGGTAGGTGGCGGCGTCCTCGTACGGCATGATCTGCATGTGCAGCGTCCATGACGGGTGGTCGCCGGCCTCGATCGAGTCGTAGAGGTCGCGCTGGTGGTAGTCGCTGTCCGCCCCGGCGAGGTGGTCGGCCTCCTCCTGGGTCAGGAACTCGATGCCCTGGTCGGTCTTGAAGTGGTACTTCACCCAGAACCGTTCGTCGGCGGCGTTGACCCACATGTAGGTGTGGCTGGAGTAGCCGTTCATGTGGCGCCAGGTCTTCGGGATGCCGCGGTCGCCCATCAGCCAGGCGACCTGGTGCGCCGACTCGGGGGAGAGGGTCCAGAAGTCCCACTGCATGTCGTGGTCACGCAGGTTGTTCGCCGCGCGCCGCTTCTGGGAGCGGATGAAGTGCTGGAACTTCATCGGGTCACGTACGAAGAAGACCGGCGTGTTGTTGCCGACCATGTCGAAGTTGCCCTCGCTCGTGTAGAACTTCAGCGCGAACCCACGGGGGTCGCGCCAGGTGTCGGGGCTGCCTCGCTCGCCGGCCACCGTGGAGAACCTGGCCACCAGCTCCGTCGTCGTCCCGGGCTGGAAGACGGCGGCCTTGGTGTAGGCACTGACGTCCGCGGTGACCTCGAACCGGCCGTACGCGCCGCCGCCCTTCGCGTGCGGCTGCCGCTCGGGGATGCGCTCCCGGTTGAACTGCGCCATCTGCTCGATCAGGTAGTGGTCCTGGAGCAGGATCGGCCCGTTCGGGCCGACGGTGAGCGAGTGCTCGTCGCTCGCCACCGGGATCCCGGCGTCGGTGGTCGTGGGCTTCTGGTCCGTCATGCTGGTGCCTCCTCGAGCGACATGGAAGTCGCGGCGTCGCACTCGCTCCGTCAGGAGCGTCCACGGTCACTGCCACCGTGCGCCCCCGTCTGACACCTGTCAAGGTACCCAGCCGAGGACGGGACCAGCACCGACGAAAGTCCCATACGCTCGTCCCATACGTTCGTATAGGATCGACCCGTGCACATGGCGAGGTCGACTCGGCGGCTGACGTACGGCCGCGCCCTGGCCGCCATGCTCGTGTTCAGCCTCGCGCTCGGCACCGCTTCGGGACTCGGACTCGGCCTGGCCGAGCGCCTCGGCTGGCCGGATCCGGCGGGAAGCGTGGTCCAGGCGGCACTCTGCACCCTGATCACCCTGGTGGGGATCATTTGGCTCGCCCGCCGCACCGGATCCTCCGCGGAGTCGTACGGATTCCGCCGGGCGCGGATCGGCCGCGACCTCGGGATCGGCTTCGCGGTGGTCGCCGCGGCCGCACTGATGGTGGTCGTCCCGACCGCGGTCCTCGGCGGGATCCGGTTCAGCGGCATCGACCCGGTGCCGCTGCTGATCTACCTGGCCACGACCGTGGTCGTCGCGACCGGGCTGGAGGCGTTCCCGGAGGAGCTCGCCTTCCGCGGCTTCGCCTACAGCTCGCTGCGGGGCCGGCTGCAGCCGACGCTGGCCGCGACCGTCGCGACGGTGATCTTCGTCCTCGCGCCCGGGCTCTCGATGGTCTGGACAGCGCTGATAGCCCGAGCGCTCGGCACCGGACATCCGCAGTGGTACGCGATCGCGCCGCCGGGCGAGGACCCGGTGAGCTACGTGATGCTGCTCGTCCTGTGGAGCATCTGCCTGCTCCAGGCCCGCCAGGTCACCGACAGCATCTGGGTCGGCGTCGCCGCACACCTCCTGCTGCTCGTCGTCAACCGCACCCTGCTCGGCTCCGCCGACGGCAGCGGCGTCGAGCTCGCCCACCCCGACCTGACCCTGATCATCCCTGCGTACGTCGTCCTGGCAACGATCGCGTTCGGGCTGCTCCGCGGGCGGTTCCGGTGACCGGCGAGCGCCGCGGTGGTCACGTCCTCGACGCCGCGATCCGGCTGATCGCCGCCGACGGTCTGGCCGCGGTGTCGATCCGGGCGGTCGCGGCCGAGGCGGGCGTCTCGCTCGCCCAGGTGCAGTACTACTTCCGCTCCAAGGAGGAGCTGGTCACCGCCGCTCTCGAGCAGGCCGAGGACGAGTTCCTGGCTCAGGTGGCTCTCGTGCTGGAACGGCCACGGTCGCGCCGCCGGCTGCGCGCCGCGATCGACCTGTGGCTGCCGCTCGACGAGGAGCGGGAGCGGCGGGTCAAGGTCTGGCTGGCCTTCGTCGGCGCCGCTGCCGCCCGGCCGGCGCTGGCCGAGCAGGCCCGGCAGACCGACGAGCAGCTCCGCGGCTGGTACCGCACCGAGCTCGCCGCCCTCGGCGTCGCCGACCCGGACGCCGCTGCCGCCCACCTGCTGGCACTGGTCGACGGCGTCGCCCTGCAGAGCCTGGCGCTGCCCCGCCGATCGCGGCCGGCGCTGGTCAGGCGCACGGTCGACGCCTGGCTCGACCGGTTGCCCGGCGGCGACGACTGACCGGCTGGGCAGCACACGGCACACTGGCCGAGGAACGACCGTTCTTCTCGGGACGACGTGGGAGCGACCCGAATGACGACGCCTGATCACCCGACCCGAGCCGAGCTCCACGACCGCGCGGGCCAGCCGCGGGGCACCTCCTGGGAGGTCCTCGACGACCCCGGTCGTGGCACCCCGTCGTTCGCGGACGAGCAGAGCGTGGTGGCAGCCGCCGGTCTCGTACAGCTGGGGGAGACGTACGGGCTCGACTATCCGGTCGACGCCTTCGTCCCGGGGGTGGTGGCGGGCGCCGAGCCCCCGAGGCACCTCATCCACGCCGACCACCCGACCCGCCGCGCGGACACGCTGGACGGCTACCACCTGCAGTGCTCGACGCATGTGACCGGTCTGCGCGGCAGCCGTGGCGAGGACGTCGGCTTCTACGCCGGCACCCCCGACGAGCTGATCCTGCCCGGCACCCACGAGATCGGCATCCAGGTCTGGGCCGACCGCCCGATCGTCGGCCGTGGCGTGCTGGTCGACGTCGCCGGACTTCTCGCTCGGCGCGACGAGCCGATCGACCACGAGGCCGGCCAGCCGATCCCGTACGACTACCTCGACCAGGCGCTCACCGCGCAGGCGGTCGAGCTGCGCGCCGGCGACATCGTCATGGTCCACACCGGCTGGTGCGAGTGGTTCCTGGGGCTCAGCACGGAGCAGCGGGTGGCCCAGCAGGCCATCGGTCGTGCCACGGGCGTCGCGCAGAGCGAGGAGATCCTCGACTGGGCCTGGGACACCGGCCTGGCCCTGCTCGCCGCCGACACGTACGCCGTCGAGTGCCTGCCACCGGTCGCCGACTCGCCCTTCCTGCGATCGGCCCCGACCGATCGGGGCCTGATGCGCCAGGAGCTCCTGGCCAAGCTCGGCATGCCGCTCGGCGCACTGTGGCGGCTCGGTCCGCTGGCTCGGCGGATGGACGAGCTGCAGCGGTGGGACGCGTTCGTCAGCGTCAAGCCGCTCAACGTCACGGGGGCGGCCGGCTCACCGGCGAACGCCCTCGCCATCATCTGATCCGGTCAGACGGCCTCTTCGGGCTCCCAGAGCTGCACCTTGTTGCCCTCGGGGTCAACGACCCAGGCGAAGCGGCCGGCCCCCGGTTCGACCTCGATCTCGTCGTCCACCGCCGCTCCGGCGGCCTTGAGCTGGGTGACCATCGCATCCAGGTCGCGGACCCTGAAGTTCACCATCACAGCCTGGTGCGGCCCGGAGAAATGATAGGTCGCGTCGGTGTCGACGGGCGAGAAGATGGTCGGTCCCGAGTCCTGCTGCCACACGTTCTCGTCGAACGCATCCACGCCGAGGTGGTCCCGATACCAGCGCGACAGTGCGAGCGGGTCCTTCGCGCGGAAGAAGACACCGCCGATACCGACAACTCGCTCCATGGTCTTCCTCTCGCTGGCAGGCGCCAGATGGACGCCCTCGCGTCAAACTACACCGGACGCGACCGTCCGGAGGGCGATTCGGCTGCCCGCTAGGTTGGACGGTGAGCCAGACGTCACCGAGCGAGGGGAGTGCCGTGCGCTGGGTGCGTAGGTCCTTGTGGGACGTCGTCCCGCGCGATCATCGCCAGAGCGATGCTGCGCTCCGCCGTCGCCAGGTGGTCACGGTCGCCGTCGTGGTGGTCGGCGCGATCGTGCTCGGTTTCTCGCTGCGCATCGAGGCGGGCAACCCGCTGTTCTACCCGGCGACGCTCGTCCTGGCCGCCGTCTGGGCCGTCGGTGCCTTCGCGTCCGGGCCTCTGCACCTGGGGCGGATCAGCGGCGGTGGCAGGCCGGGAAGGCTGGTACGCCCCGTGCTCGCGCCGATCCTGCTCGGCCTGGGCCTGGCCGCCCTCTTCGTCGTCGGCGGTCTGGTGGTGCGGGAGATCCCGTGGCTGGAGCAGCAGGTGCGCTCGGTGACCGAGATCGCCGACCAGGGCTCGCTCCCGATCCTGCTCGTGGTGACGGCCGTCAACGGCGTGGCCGAGGAGCTCTTCTTCCGCGGCGCCGCCTACGCCGCGCTGCCCCGCCACCCGGTGCTGTGGACGTCGGTCGCCTATGTGCTCGCGACGCTGGCGACCGGCAACGTGATGCTGGCCTTCGCGGCGATCCTGCTCGGCGTGGTGGTCGGGCTCGAGCGTCGCGCCTCCGGAGGTGTGCTCGCGCCGATCCTCACCCACTGCGCCTGGTCGCTGTCGATGCTGGTGGCGCTGCCGCTCCTCTTCGGCTGACCTCCGACCGCAGCGGGGACGGTCAGATCTTCTGGCCCTCGGCGAGCCGCTCGGCCAGTGCGCGCTGGACCGCCTCGCGATAGGGGATCGGGTCACCGGGCACGACCTCGAGGATGCGCCGGTCGCGTACGACGACCTCGGTGCTCATCGAGTCGATCAGGTTGCGGCCGGTGGTGAGGTCGATGTCGGTCACCAGCGAGAGCCAGTAGGACGACAGCCGCGGCGTCAGCACCGGCACCGGGACGATCGGCAGCTTCCGGCCGGTGGCGATCTCGGAGGCGACGGACAGCATGTCGACGTAGGTCATCGCCTCCGGGCCGCCGATCTCGAAGACCTCGCCGAGCGCGGCCTCGTTGTCGATGACGCCGGCCAGATAGCGGATGACGTCGTCGACGGCGATCGGCTGGGTCCTGGTGGAGGTCCACTTCGGCACCACCATCGCCGGGAGGTTCTTGACCAGCTGACGGGTCAGCTCCCAGGAGACGCCTCCGTGACCGACGACGATCGCGGCCCGCAGCGTGGTGACCGGGACGCCGGCCTCGCCGAGCAGGGTCTCGACCTCGCGGCGAGAGCGCAGGTGGGGCGAGAGGTCGCCGTCGTCCTCACCGAGCCCGCCCAGGTAGACGATCTGGCGCAGCCCTGCCGCGGCCGCGGCGGCGCCGAAGGCGCGGGCCGCGTCTGCGTCACGCTTCTCGAAGTCCTCGTGGTCGAGCGAGTGCACCAGGTAGACCGCCACGTCGGCACCCTCGAGCGCAGCCGGCAGCGTGTCGGGGTCGTTGACGTCGGCACCCACCGGCTCCCCGGGGCCGGCGTAGTCGTCCGGCCGCCGGGTCAGCGCCTTCACCGGCAGCCCACGGTCGGTCAGCTCGGCGACCAGGCGCCGGCCGACGAAGCCGGTCGCGCCGGTGACGAGCACGGTGGGTTCGGTCTCCATGGGTCGAGCCTACGGACACCACCACGTCCGTCGAGGCGACTCGCTGGTCAGCCGACCGGACGGCAGTCCTGCCCGCACCCGTCGCCTGACACCGGCTCGGAGGCGTGCGACGTCGGCCGGTGGAGCACGGCACCGGTCGGCGTGACGATGACGTCGGTGCCCTCCACCTGACCGGTTCCGTCGACGATCAGCGCGTGCTCGCGCGGCGTCAGCGGAGCGTACGTCAGGGTGAGCACCGGGTTGGTGGCGAGGTTCGCACGCGTGCCGTTGCCGGGATCCGAGATCCGCAGGGTCGAGCCCTCGACGACCGGGTCCACGACCACGACCTTGATCCGCTCGCCCGCGGTGGTCAGCAGGAAACCGCTGCCGAACCGTTCGAGGGTCGAGGCGAGATCAGGAAGCGCGACCGGGATGCTCACCCCGCCACCATAGATCAGCCGATCAGCCGATCGTCGCGGTGTCGATCACGAACCGGTAGCGCACGTCGGAGGCCAGCACCCGGGCGTACGCCTCGTTGATCTGGTCCGCGGAGATCACCTCGACCTCGGCGCCGATGTTGTGCTCGGCGCAGAAGTCGAGCATCTCCTGGGTCTCCGGGATGCCGCCGATCATCGAGCCGGCGAAGTTGCGGCGGCCGGCGAGCAGCGAGAAGACGTTGACGCTCAGCGGCTCGGACGGGGCGCCGACGTTGACCATGGTGCCGCCGACGGCGAGCAGCCCGAGGTAGTCGTCGACCGGGATCGAGGCGCTGACCGTGTTGACGATCAGGTCGAAGCTGTTGCGCAGCGTCTTGAACGTCGCCGGGTCGGAGGTGGCGTAGTAGTGGTCGGCGCCGAGCCGCAGCCCGTCCTCCTGCTTCTTCAGCGACTGCGAGAGCACGGTGACCTCCGCACCCATCGCGTGGGCGAGCTTCACGCCCATGTGGCCCAGGCCGCCGAGCCCGACGACGGCCACCTTCTTGCCAGGGCCGGCGCCCCACCGCTTCAGCGGGGCGTACGTGGTGATGCCGGCGCACAGCAGCGGCGCGGCGGCCGCGGGGTCGAGGCCGTCGGGCACGGAGAGCGCGAAGTGGGCGTCGACGACGACATGGGTGGAGTAGCCGCCCTGGGTGAACGACCCGTCGCGGTCCTTCGCGGCGTACGTCGAGACCCCGCCGCCCGGGGTCGAGCAGTGCTGCTCGTCGCCGTTGCGGCAGTTGTCACACTCGCGGCAGGAGTTCACGAAGCAGCCGACACCGACGCGGTCACCGACCTCGTGGTCGGTGACGGACGAGCCGACCTCGGTCACCCGGCCGACGATCTCGTGGCCCGGGACGACCGGGAACGGCTGCGGGCCCCAGTCACCGTTGACGGTGTGGATGTCGGAGTGGCAGATGCCCGCGTACTCGATCGCGATGAGGACGTCGTTCGCGCCGACCTCACGGCGCTCGATGGTGATCGGGGCCAGCGGCTCGCCGGCGGAAGGTGCTGCGTACGCGTTGACGCGCAAGATGGTGCTCCTGGGTCTGAGATGGGTGAGTCAGTGGTTCTCGTGGCTGCGGATCCGGTCGGCGACGGCGTGCGCCTGTGCGCCGATCTCCTCGGCACGGGCCTGGTCTCCGGCCGCGACGGCACGCCAGTAGTCGGTCTTGAGACCGACGTAGGTGCGCCGCAGCTCGAGGTGCTCGGCCTCCCGGGCGAGACGCGCTGCGTGCTCGGTGAGCATGTCGACCTGCTCGCTCGCACCGTCGCTGCCGAGGCGGCTGTTGGCGACGTACGTGCGCATGTCGTCGATCGAGAGGCCGATCGCCGCCAGGCAGGCGACGCCGGTCAGCTGGTCCAGGTCGGTCTCGTCATAGACCCGGTGCCCGCTGCTCGCGCCGCGGCTGACGGGTGCGATGAGCCCGATCGTCTCGTAGTAGCGCAGCGTGCTGGCCGGAAGTCCGGTCAGCGTCGCCACCTCCCGGATCGTGTAGGTCCGAGCCGTGGATGCAGTCACACGTTCGACGCTAGGAACTTCGAGTACTCGAAGTCAAAGACGGCGGCGAAGGCCGCTGACGCCCCACGCGACCAGGCCGGAGATCGCTCCGACGATCAACCCGGTGAAGACGCTGGAGACGGCTGCGAACGAGCGGATGATCACCGACTCCACCGTCGGGTCCAGCCCGGAGAGGTTCCCGCCGAGCCGGGGCGGGTCGTCTCCGAAGCTCTCCGTCCACAGGAGCTGATGCCCGAGGGCGAGCAGGATCCCGTAGCAGGCCCCGACCGCGAGCAGCGTCAGCAGCGGGTTCGGCACCTGCTTGATCACCGCGACCGCGACCCAGACGAGCGGTGGCACGAAGACGAAGAGCGCATTGACGAAGGTGCCCTCCTCGATGATCCCCAGGTCGTGCAGCGGCACCCGAGGTGCCGCCAGCAGGGCGAGCCCGAGGATCGCGGTCAGCGGGAGGCCGAGCGTCGTGCGTCGCGTCGCCTCGGTGGATGTGGCATGTGGTTCGGACATGACCACGAGGCTAGGGAAGTTCGAGGCGCGGGCCATCCGTCCACGATCTCGATCCGGGTACGCCGCGGCGCGACGTCCGCTGTCGCCTCCAGACGACTGCCGGGGCCGGTGTGATCGCCTACGTTGGGGACATGACGCCCGGTGCAGAGGACGATGCGCGCCTCCGGCCGCCCGCCTGGGCGGGCGACGTGCTGCTGGGCGTGGCGGTCGCCGTGACCCTGGCGATCGTGATCAGCTCCGACCAGGGTGGCCGCAACGAGCCAGACACCTTCGCCTATCTCTGGGCCGTCGGTCTCGGTGGCCTGCTGCTCGCCAGGAGGCGCTACCCGGTCCTGGTGCTCTGGATCTCGGTGCTCGGGCTGTTCTCCTACTACATCGCCGGCTATCCCGCGATCGGAGTCGCGGTGCCGGTGGCCGCCGCGCTGCTGTCCGCGGCAGAGTTCGGCCGACTCGCCTGGGCTGTCGTCGCCGCGGTGATCACCCTCGTCACCAGCGTGGGTTTCCGGCTGGCCGACGGCGAGGATCTCTCCTACGTCGTCGGCTACGACCTCGCCGGACACGTGCTCCTCATGTCGGCCGCCATCGCTCTCGGCGACAGCCTCAGGTCTCGCCGCCTGGCCGCGGAGAGCGCGCGGCGCCTCGTCGCACTCACCGCGGAGCGCGCCCGCCACCAGGCCGACGCCGCGCGCCGCGAGGAGCGGGTCGCGATCGCGCGCGATCTCCACGACTCGCTCGGGCACGCGACCTCGGTCGTCTCGATGCACGCCGACGTGGCGCGCGAGGCGATCGGGCGGGGCGACCAGGAGGGGGCCGGCGCTGCTCTGCGTACGATCAAGGACACGACGACCGCGAGCATGACCGAGCTGCGCCGCACCGTCGGTCTGCTCCGCACAGCGACCCGATCCACCGGCTCCGCGGTCGCGCTCGACGACCTCGAGGCGCTGGCGGCCGCGGCCCCCGGCGTCACCGTCACCTTGGACGTCCGGGTCTCGCGACCGCTGCCGCCCACCGTGGACGCCGCCGCCTATCGGATCGTCCAGGAGGCGGTGACCAACATCGTCAGGCACTCCTCGGCGCAGCACGCCGTGATCACGGTGCTCGACCACGGCGACGTGATCGAGGTCGATGTGGTCGACGACGGGGCCCCGCCCGACCTCTCGCGGTCGACGGCCGGCGGCCACGGGATCGCCGGGATGCGGGAGCGGGCCACCGCGCTGGGTGGCACCCTGACGGCAGGCCCGGAGGACCACGGCTTTCGCGTACGTGCCGAGCTCCCCGTCGGGGAGCGACGATGACTCGGGTGCTGCTGGCCGACGACCAGGATCTCGTGCGCGCCGGGCTCCGCATGCTGCTCGGGGCCGACCCCGACCTCGAGGTCGTCGGGGAGGCACGCGACGGCGACCAGGCGGTGGCACGCTGCCGAGAGCTCCGCCCCGACGTGGTGCTGATGGACGTGCGGATGCCCGGCACCGGCGGCATCGAGGCCACCCGACGGATCCGCGAGGACCCGGAGCTGGTCGGCATCCGCGTGCTGATCCTCACCACCTTCGACGACGACGAGGACGTCCTCGAGGCGATCCGGCTCGGTGCCGCCGGCTACCTGCTCAAGGACACCGGCTCCGACGACCTGCGCCGGGCCGTACGCACCGTGGCCGGCGGCGGCAACCTGCTCTCGCCCGAGATCACCCGCAGGGTGATGGAGCACCTCGCAGCCGCACCCAGGCAGGAGCCACCCGAGCCCCGCCTCGCCGAGCTCACCGAGCGCGAGCTGGCGGTGCTCCGCCGGATCGCGCTGGGCGAGACCAACGCGGAGATCGCTGCCGTGCTCCACATCAGCCACGCCACGGCGCGCACCTACGTCAGTCGGATCCTCACCAAGCTGCAGGCCCGCGACCGCACCCAGCTGGCGGTGATCGCGCTCAACGCCGGGCTCGGCTGAGCTCTCCGCGGATCTCGCTTGACCTTGACCCAGCGTCAACCCTCGACGCTGGTCGACATGAACCCGACCCCAGCCATCCAGGTCGCCGGACTGACCAAGTCCTACGGCGACGTGCACGTCCTCCGCGGCGTCGACCTGAGCGTCGAGAAGGGCAGCATCTTCGCGCTCCTCGGCTCCAACGGCGCCGGCAAGACCACGACCGTGAAGATCCTGACGACGCTGCTCACCGCCGATGACGGCAGCGCACGCGTCAACGGCTTCGATGTCCGCACCCAGCCCCACGACGTACGCAGCTCGATCAGCCTCACCGGCCAGTTCGCCGCTGTCGACGAGATCCTGACCGGACGCGAGAACCTCGTTCTGGTCGCCCGCCTGCTCCGTCAGCCGAACCCCGGCGCGATCGCCGACGAGCTCCTCGAGCGGTTCTCGCTCACCGAGGCGGGTGGGCGGCGGGTCGCGACGTACTCCGGAGGGATGCGCCGCCGGATCGACATCGCGATGAGCCTCATCGGCAGCCCGTCGGTGATCTTCCTCGACGAGCCGACCACCGGCCTCGACCCGGAGGCCCGCATCGAGGTCTGGCAGGCGGTCCGCGATCTCGCCGCCGGCGGCACCACGGTGCTGCTCACCACGCAGTATCTCGAGGAGGCCGAGCAGCTCGCCGACCGGATCGGGATCCTCCACGAGGGCCGCGTCATCGCCGAGGGCACCCTCGCCGACCTGAAGGCGATGTTCCCGCCCGCGAAGCAGGAGTACGTCGAGAAGCAGCCGTCCCTCGAGGAGATCTTCCTCGCCATCACCAAGACCTCCGCCGTCACCGTGAAGGAGTCACGATGAACACCGCTCGATTCTTCGGCGACACCGCCGTGCTCACCGGCCGCTCGCTGCGCCACATCGGCCGCAGCCCCGACACCATCATCACCACGGCGATCACGCCGGTCGCGATGATGCTTCTGTTCGTGTACGTCTTCGGCGGCGCGATCGACACCGGCTCCCACGAGAGCTATGTCAGCTATCAGCTACCCGGGATCCTGTTGATCACCATCGCCTCGGGCGTCGCCTACACCGCCTACCGCCTCTTCCAGGACAAGAACGGCGGCATGTTCGACCGATTCCAGTCGATGCCGATCGCGCGGTCGGCGGTGCTGTGGGGCCATGTGCTGACCTCGCTGGTCGCCAACATGATCTCGCTGGTCGTGGTGGTGCTCGTCGCCCTGCTGATGGGTTTTCGCACCGGTGCCGGAGTGCTCGACTGGCTGGCGGTGACCGGCATCATCGTGCTGTTCACCCTGGCGCTGACCTGGCTCGCGGTGATCCCTGGGCTGACCGCCGGGACGGTCGAGGGGGCCAGCGCCTTCTCCTACCCGCTGATCTTCCTGCCGTTCCTCAGCTCGGCCTTCGTGCCGACCGAGACCATGCCCGGCCCGGTGCGTGCTTTCGCCGAGCACCAGCCGGTCACCTCGATCGTCGACTCGATCCGGGCGATCTTCGCCGGTCAGGAGCTCGGCAACGAGCTGTGGGTCGCGCTCGCCTGGTGCATCGGGCTGCTCGTCGTCGCCTACGTCCTGGCCACCGGTGCCTACCGTCGCAAGTTCGCCTAAAGCAGGCGACAACCGGCTGCGGACGGGCCACCATTCGGGAGTGCTCACGATCAGTCAGCTGGCGGCTTACGCCGGTGTCACCGTCCGGGCCGTCCGGCACTACCACGCCAAAGGACTGCTGCCGGAGCCCGAGCGCGACCACTCGGGCTACCGGCGCTATGACGCCACCGCGGTCGTCGACCTGATCAGGATCCGCATCCTCGCCGACGCCGGCGTCCCGCTCTCCCGTGTCAAGGAGCTGCTGGCCGCCGGCGACGAGGACTTCCACGAGGCCGTCGAGGAGATCGACAGGCGCCTCCGGCTCGAGATCCGCGAGCGGCAGCGCCACCGCGAGCGCATCGCGCGCCTCGCCCACGGCGACGGTCTCGCCCTCCCGCCCGAGGCCGTCGCCTACCTGGAGCGGATGCGCGAGCTCGGCATCCCCGAGCGGATGATCGAGGGCGAGCGCGACGCCTGGATCATCGTTGCCGCCCGCCAGCCGCAGAGCATGGAGGCCTTCATCCGCAGCAAGATGAGCCAGCTCGAGGACCCGTCGATCGTCGACACCTATCTCGAGCTCGAGGCGATGCTCGACTGGGAGCCCGGCGACCCCCGCCTGGAGGCCATCGCCGACCGGATCGTCGCCCAGCTCGAGAGCGTCTCGCCCCAGGACCTCGCCGCCTTCACCGAAGGTGACCAGACGATGCCACCCGAGCTCGTCTCCCTGCTCGACGCGATGTTCGTCGAGCAGGTGCCCGTCGCCCGCGACCTGATGCGTTTGGTCGAGAAGCGCGGCTACACCGGCTGGACCCAGCTCGAGCGCATCGAGCGCTAGTCGGGTCAGGCGGAGGCGCCGACCCGTGCCCCGAACGTCGTGCGGTACTCCCGCGGGCTGACCCCGACCAGCCGCCGGAAGTGGGAGCGGAAGTTGGTGGGACTGGCGAAGCCGGCCTGCCGGGCGATCCGCTCGACGCCGTGGTCGGTCGTCTCGAGCAGCTCCTGGGCGTGGCGGACGCGCACGCCGGTCAGCCACTCCATCGGGCTCTGACCGGTCTCGTCGTGGAACCGTCGGTTCAGCGTACGGACGCTGGTGTGGGCGGTCTCGGCGATGTCGCTGAGGGTGAGATCGCGGTGGGCGTTCTCCTCGATCCAGGCCAGCACCCGCTCCAGGGTCGTGGTGGCGTAGCGGGGCGGGTTGCGGACGATGTACGGAGCCTGCCCGCCGCTGCGGTAGAGCGGCGTCACCGCGAGCCGCGAGGAGTCGGCGGCCACGGCGACCCCGTGGTCACGCCGGACCAGGTGGAGGCAGAGATCGAGGCCGGCAGCGGCGCCGGCCGAGGTCAGCACGTCGCCCTCGTCGACGTAGAGGACGTCGGGGTCCACCGTCACGCGCGGGTAGTCGCGCGCCATCTGGCCCGTGGCCCGCCAGTGGGTGGTCGCGCGGCGGCCGTCGAGCAGCCCGGCCTCGGCCAGCGTCAGCGCGCCGACGCAGATCGACGCGATCCGGGTGCCGTTCGCGGCGGCGGCACGGAGCGCATCCAGGATCGCCGGCGGCGTCGGGACCGAGGGATCGTTGCGTCCCGGCACCACGATCGTGTCTGCGCGCTCGAGCTCGTCGAGACCGGAGGTGACCGAGAGGCTCAGCGGACCGGCAGGCACGGTCGGCTCCATCCCGGAGACCAGGACGCGGTACGCCGGCCGCCCGTCAGGCATCCGGGCCCGACCGAAGACGTCGATCGGTGTGGCCAGATCGAAGGTGATCACGTCGGGTGGAGCCAGGACTGCCACGGTGTGCATGCCCGCAGTCTGACACGTAACGCAGCCGCCGGATCCCGGTGGCCAGATCCAGCCGGTCAATGGCAATGACGCCACTGTTTCCCGTGGAACCTCGACCGCAGGATGTACGTCGTGCCCCCACTGACCGCTCAGATCGTCCTCTTCGACGGCTTCGACCCGCTCGACGTCATCGCTCCCTTCGAGGTCCTCGCCGCAGGCAGCGACGCGCTCGGAGGCGACCTCATCGCCGAGCTCGTCTCCGCCGCAGGCCCTGGACCGGTCAGGTCCGGCACGCTCGGCCTCGAGCTGACCGCGACCTCCGCCCTCGACCCCGACCGCCCTGGCTACGTGATCGTCCCGGGCGCCTCCGGCCCGGTCGACGGTGACCCTGACGCCGGGGACGAGACGATCCCGGTCCTGCTGGCGCGGTTCGCGGACAGCCCGGCGATCCCGCTGATCCGCCGGGCGATGGCTAACCCCGACGTGCAGCTCTGGACCGTCTGCGGTGGGTCTCTCGCGCTCGCGATGGCGGGGCTGCTGGAGGGCCGCCACGCCGTCACCCACCACCTCGGCATGGACGTCCTCGACGCCACCGGCACCCACGCCGTACGTGCTCGGGTCGTCGACGACGGCGACCTCGTCACCGGCGGCGGGGTGACTTCAGGGCTCGACGTCGCCCTGCACCTCCTCGACCGCGAGTTCGGGCCGGCGATCGCCCGGTACGTCGAGGACCTCTTCGAGTACGAGCGCCGCGGCATCGTCTGGCGGGCCGGCGGCCGCACCCCTGCCACCACCATGGAAAGCAACGCATGAGCACCCTCCCCGGCACCTGGGACCTCGACCTCAGGACCCCGATCGGCACCCTCCATGTCCGTTACGTCTTCACCGAGACCCCCGGCGGCATCACCGGCACCGCGACGAGCGACAAGGAGGCCGTGCCGGTGACCGACATCGCGGTCGGCCAGAGCGACCAGGTGACCTGGAAGCAGCGGGTCACCAAGCCGATGCGGCTCAACCTCGACTTCGACGTCATCGTCGACGGCGACACGATGACCGGCCACTCCCGCGCCGGCCGGCTGCCGGGTACGACGGTCAGCGGGAAGCGGGTCGCACGGTGACCGGGTTCCTCCTCGCCGTCCATGTCGTCGCGGCGATCCTGGCGATCGGACCGGTCGCCGTCACGGCCAGCATGTTCCCTCCTGCCGCGCGGTCGGCCATCGCGGACCCCGGCAGCGCCCTGAAAGCGGGCACGGTCACGGTCCTGGCCCGGATCACCCGGGTCTACAGCGTCATCGCGGTCGTGGTGCCGGTCTTCGGCCTCGCCACCGGAGCGAGCCTCGGCGTCCTGACCGACGGGTGGCTGATCGCCTCGATGATCCTGACCGCGATCGCTGCCGTGCTGCTGGTCGGAGCGATCCTGCCCGTCCAGCGCAACATCGTCGACGCGCTCGGCCGTCACGAGCCGGCAGGCGCGGACACCTCCCGCCGGCTCGCGATGTACGCCGGCATCTTCAACCTGCTCTGGGCGGTGGTCGTCGTGCTGATGATCTACCGTCCCGGCTCGACGACTGGCGTGTGATCGACATGAGCGGACTGAACGCCCTCCGCGTCGTCGGCGCCATCGAGTGCCTGACCCTGCTCGTGCTGCTCGGCAACCTTCTCACCGTCCACCGACCCGAGGTCAGCAGCGTGGCCGGACCGGTCCACGGCCTCTGCTACACGCTCGGGATCGTCGCTGCCACGCTCGTCTCCGGTGGTCGTCACCGGGTGTGGCTGCTCGCCCTGATCCCGGGCGTCGGCGGCGTGCTCGCGGCGCGCTCTGCCGGTGATGGCGCCGGAGCCCATCTGCAATCATAGGGTTGCAGAAGCGATAGTCGAAGTGCAACACTGGGGTTGCACTTCTACTATCCGAGGAGGATCCAATGGTTCACACCACCGAAGAGCTCGCCGAGCTCGACAGCATCAGCCGCCAGATCGACATCGATGCAGACGCCGAGAAGGTCTGGTCGCTGATCACCCGCCCGGGGTGGTACGTCAACGACGGCACCGTCCTCGACGTCTCGGACACCCGGATCGAGACCGCCGCCGACGGCACCGAGGTCGCCGTCGTCACCCATCCGACGCTGGGCGAGTTCCGATTCCGCACGGTCACGCTCGACGAGCCGCGCTACGCCGCCTTCCGCTGGCTCGGCACCCCGTTCCGCGACGTCACCGAAGGCACCCTGGTCGAGTTCTGGATCGAGGACAACCCCGCCGGCGGCGTGACCCTCAAGGTCCTCGAGAGCGGCTTCTCCACCCTGTCCGAGGACCCCGCCGTCTGGCTCAAGGAGCGCGAGGGCAACGACAACGGGTGGGCGCAGGAGCTCGAGGCAGCGAAGACGTACGTCGAGGCGCTGGCGTGACCATGACCCCCACGCTCCCCGAGATGTGCGCGGCCCTGGGCGACCAGACCCGCTGGGACATCCTCACCCGGCTGGGGCAGGAGGCCATGTCCGCCTCCGCCCTGGCGCGGGTGCTCCCGGTCAGTCGCCAAGCGATCGTCAAGCACCTGGACGTACTCTCCGAGGCCGGCCTCGTCACCGCCGAGCGCCGCGGCCGCGAGATCGTCTACGCGGCTCTCGGCTCTCGGCTCAATGCTCTCGCCCACGAGCTCGACCGCATCGGCAACGCCTGGGACACCAGGCTCCGCGCCCTCAAGTCGCTCGCCGAGGGCTAGGCTCCCCACCCGATGGCGAGCTCGACCGCCCGCCGCCACCGCTGGTACTCGTCGTCGCGCACGTTCGCCGACATGGTCGGCCGCCACTCCGCGGCCCGCCGCCAGTGCCGGCGCAGCACCTCCCGGTCCGGCCAGTAACCGGCACCGAGCCCGGCAGCGTACGCAGCACCTCGGGAGACCGTCTCGGCCACCATCGGCCGCACGACCGGGATGTCGAGGAAGTCGGCGATCATCTGCATGAGCAGGTTGTCCGCGGTCATCCCACCGTCGACCGCCAGCCGCTCCAGCGGCGCTGCGGCGTCGGCGTTCATCGCATCGATGACCTCCCGGGTCTGCCACGCGGTCGCCTCCAGCACCGCCCGACACAGGTGGGCCTTGGTGACGTAGGAGGTCAGCCCGACGATCACGCCACGCGCGTCGGGCTCCCAGTGCGGTGCGTACAGACCGGTGAACGCGGGCACGACGTAGCAGCCGCCGTTGTCGGGGACGGTCAGCGCTTGGGTCTCGATCTCCGCCGCCGACCGGATCAGCCCGAGGCTGTCGCGGAACCACTGCACCAGCGAGCCGGCGACCGCGATCGATCCCTCCAGGGCGTATGCAGCAGACTCACCCTCCATCGCATGCGCGACCGTCGTGATCAGCCCGTGCTGCGAGCGCACCGGGGTCGGGCCGGTGTTGAGCAGCAGGAAGCCGCCGGTGCCGAAGGTGCACTTGGCATCCCCGCGGTCGAAGCCCGCCTGCCCGAACAGCGACGCCTGCTGGTCGCCGATCACCGCCGTCAGCGAGATCCCCT
Organism: Nocardioides luteus; assembly: GCF_014648595.1. Lineage (GTDB taxonomy): Bacteria > Actinomycetota > Actinomycetes > Propionibacteriales > Nocardioidaceae > Nocardioides > Nocardioides luteus. Next base: position 405,329 of record NZ_BMRK01000002.1, read on the forward strand.
CGACGGGGGATACCGTGGTGCCGAAGGACGAGACCGTCGGCCGGATCTCGGGCAGCATCGCCCGCGGCACCCGCATCGCCGCGAGCAGCTCCGGGCCCCAGTCGAGCGTGCCGAGATCCATCAGCATCGTCCGGCTGGCGTTGGTCACGTCGGTGACGTGCGCTCCGCCCGCGACCCCGCCGGTGAGGTTCCAGACCAGCCAGGTGTCCATCGTCCCGAACAGCAGGTCGCCACGCTCCGCGCGCTCCCGCAGCGACGGGGACGAGTCGAGCAGCCAGCGCACCTTCGGCCCGGAGAAGTACGTCACCAGCGGCAGCCCGCACCGAGCCTGGATGTCTGCCTCGGTCATCTCCGCCGCGACAGCGGGCAGCACGGAAGAGGAGCGGGTGTCCTGCCACACGATCGCGTTGTGCACGGGCCGGCCGGTGTGCCGGTCCCACACGACCGTGGTCTCTCGCTGGTTGGTGATGCCGAGCCCGACGACCTGGCTCGGCGACGCCCCGGCGTCGGCGAGCGCCTCCGGCACGACCTGGCAGACGATGTCCCAGATCTCCATCGGGTCGTGCTCGACCCAGCCCGCCCGCGGATAGTGCTGGTGGTGCTCCCGCTGGGCCAGGGAGACCATTCGGCCCTCGCGGTCGAAGAGCATGCATCGGGTCGATGTCGTGCCCTGGTCCAGCGCGGCCACGTACTGCGGTGCGGTCATGCGGCCCGGCCGTGACCGAGTGCCCGCGAGATCGACCGGGAGACCCCGACGACCTGCTCGACGAGGTCCGCGCGCGGCAGCCCGCGTGCGTCGCACAGCCGCAGCACCGGCCCCGCGATGCCCACCGCCGCCACCACATAACCGCCGCGGTCGCGCACCGGCGCCGCGATCCCGGCCAGCTCGGGCCGCGACTCGGAGACCGCCGAGGCCCAGCCGGTGTCGCGCGCGTCCGCGAGCGCACGCAGCAGCTCGGAGCGGTCGGTGATCGTGCGGAACGTCAGCCGGTCCAGCGGCTGGCCCACGACGCTGCGGGCCGCCCCCGGGTCGAAGGCGACCAGCACCTTGCCGAGCGCGGTGGCGTGCAGCGGGAGCGCCCGCCCGGTGTCCATCTCCTGCGTCCCCGGCCCTGCCCGGAAGACGTGGTGGGCGACCACGGCCGCACCGTCTCGATAGGCCGCGATGCGTGCCTCCTCGCCCGTCCTCGCAGCCAGGGTGTCGACCCAGTTGAGCGTCTCCGAGCGCAGCTCGTTGAGGTCGAGCGACACCGAGCCGAGATGGAGCAGCCCTGAGCCCACCTGATAGCGCCCGGTGGTCGGCTCCTGGTCGACGAACCCCGCCTCCACCAACGTACGCAGCAACCCGTGGGCCGTCGGCTTGGCCAGCCCCACGGCGGCCGCCAGCTGTCCGAGAGCCATCGGCTCACTCTCGGCGGAGAGCACACGCAGCAGCGCAGCCGCCCGCTCGACGGATTGCACGGTCCGAGACATTGGGTAAAAGCGTAAAGGGCGGGCAAGGCGCCGCGACCGGTTCGGCCCACCCGGCACACAGTGGTGCCGCACCGCGAGACAGCGGGCGTTCGACGATGCCGAACGCGCTCCGTTGTGACGGCCGTCACCGCCCCCTACCGTGCTGGGGTCCGCCAACCCCCACACGGCAGGAGCAGCGCCATGACTGAACAGACCGCCTCGGGCTCCGGTTCGGCATCACGACGAACACTCGTCGGCGAGCTCAGCGCAGAGTTCGCCGGAACGATGATCCTGATCCTCTTCGGTGTCGGCGTGGTCGCACAGGTCACCACCGGCGACGGCGGCCTCGGCGACCACGACTCGATCGCCTGGGCCTGGGGGATCGGGGTGATGCTCGGCATCTACACCGCAGGCCGGATCAGCGGTGCCCACCTCAACCCGGCGGTCAGCCTCGCGATGGCCGTCTTCAGCGACTTCGAGTGGCGCAAGGTGCTGCCCTACAGCGTTGCCCAGATCCTCGGTGCCTTCGTCGGCGCGCTCCTCGTCCGTGTGGCCTACGCCGACGCGATCGCCAGCGTCGACCCCGGCCACACCCACGCTACCCAGGGGATCTTCTCCACGCTGCCCGGCAACGGTGACGCCGCCCTCGGGGTCAGCCTCACCACCGCCTTCGCCGACCAGGTGATCGGCACGGCGATCCTGCTCTTCCTGATCATGGCCATCACCGACGCCCGCAACTCCGCTCCGATCGCCTGGTTCTCACCGGTCGCGATCGCCTTCGTGATCGTCGGCATCGGGATGGCGTGGGGCACCAACGCCGGCTACGCCATCAACCCCGCCCGCGACTTCGGTCCGCGCCTGGCCTCCTTCGTGACCGGGTACGACGGTGCCTGGGTCACGGCCGCCGGCGACCTCTACTTCTGGATCCCCATCCTCGGACCGCTTCTCGGCGGCCTCGTCGGAGCCGGCGCCTACAAGATGCTGATCTCGCGTTTCCTTCCCGCCGAGGAGGAGGGTGAGGAGGTAGGAACGATTCCCGAGTCGACCGCCGAGACCAGCGAGACCGCAGAACCCGAGCGCAAGTCCGCCTGACCCACCAGACCCCCGCAGAGACAGAGAGGACCGACGACATGCCCGACTACGTAGCAGCCGTCGACCAAGGCACCACCAGCACCCGCTGCATGATCTTCGACCACGGCGGCAACGAGGTAGCCCGCCACCAGCTGGAGCACGAGCAGGTCATGCCGCAGGCCGGCTGGGTCGAGCACAACCCGGTGGAGATCTGGGAGCGCACCAGCTCGGTGATCCAGACCGCGCTCGGCCGCAAGGGCCTGACCGACAAGGACATCGCCGCGCTCGGCATCACCAACCAGCGCGAGACCACGGTCGTGTGGAACAAGCACACCGGCCGCCCCTACTACAACGCGATCGTCTGGCAGGACACTCGCACCGACCGCATCGCCTCCGCCCTCGACAAGGACGGGCGCGGCGACGTCATCCGCCGCAAGGCCGGGCTCCCGCCGGCCACCTACTTCGCCGGCGGCAAGATCCAGTGGATCCTGGAGAACGTCGACGGCGTCCGCGAGGCCGCGGAGAAGGGCGAGGCCATCTTCGGCACCACCGACAGCTGGCTCGTCTGGAACCTCACCGGTGGCCCCAACGGCGGTGTCCACATCACCGACGTCACCAACGCCAGCCGCACCATGCTGATGGACCTGGAGACCCTCGACTGGGACGACGAGCTGCTGAGCTTCTTCGACATCCCGCGCCAGATGCTCCCCGAGATCCGGCCCTCCTCCGAGCCTCAGGCCTACGGCACCACGCTCGCGAACGGCCCCCTCAAGGGCGAGGTCCCGATCACCGGCATCCTCGGTGACCAGCAGGCCGCGATGGTCGGCCAGGTCTGCCTGGACGCCGGCGAGGCCAAGAACACCTACGGCACCGGCAACTTCCTCCTGCTCAACACCGGCCAGGAGCTCGTCCGCTCCGAGAACGGCCTCCTCACCACGGTCTGCTACCAGTTCGGCGACCAGCCCCCGACGTACGCGCTGGAGGGCTCGATCGCCGTCACCGGCTCCGCGGTGCAGTGGCTGCGCGACCAGCTCCGGGTGATCAGCAACGCCGCGCAGTCGGAGACGCTGGCCAAGGAGGTCGACGACAACGGCGGTGTCTACTTCGTCCCCGCCTTCTCGGGCCTCTTCGCCCCCTACTGGCGCTCCGACGCCCGCGGTGTGATCGTCGGGCTGTCGCGGTTCAACACCAGCGGCCACATCGCCCGGGCCACCCTGGAGTCGATCTGCTACCAGAGCCGCGACGTCGCCGACGCGATGGAGAAGGACTCCGGCGTACGCCTCGAGGTGCTCAAGGTCGACGGCGGCGTCACCGTCAACGAGCTGTGCATGCAGATCCAGGCCGACGTCCTGGGTGTCGAGGTCAGCCGTCCGGTGGTCGCCGAGACCACCGCGCTCGGCGCCGCCTACGCGGCCGGCCTCGCGGTCGGGTTCTGGAAGGACACCGACGAGCTGCGCCAGAACTGGAACGAGTCGAAGCGCTGGAAGCCGGCCTGGAGCGAGGAGCAGCGCGAGGCCGGGTACGCCGGCTGGCGCAAGGCCGTCGACCGCACCCTGGACTGGGTGGACGTCGACTGACCGGCGGGGCGTTTTCCGGCCGAAAACGCCCTGTTTGGGGTATGTGCGGGGTGACCCTGCGGACGTACGTTGCGAGAAGGGCCCGGCCGGGGCCCGGCAACTGCCTCGACCGGTGCGTCGACACACCGAAGACCGAGGAGGCAGCAATGTTCATCCAGATGATCCAGGGTCCCTGCAGCCGGCAGGACGAGGCCCACCAGTTGCTCGACGAGTGGCGTCGCGACCTGGCTCCGGGCGCGACCGGGTGGCTCGGTGGCACCTACGGGTTCACCGACGACGGCCAGCTCATCGGGGTGGTCCGCTTCGAGTCGCGCGAAGCGGCGATGGCCAACTCCGAACGACCCGAGCAGGGGGAGTGGGCCAAGCGGATGACCGAGGTGCTGGACGGGCCGATGGAGTTCCACGACTGCGACGACGTCACGCTGATCCTCGACGGCGGCTCCGACGACGCCGGGTTCGTGCAGATCATCCGGGGTCGTGTCGAGGACCCGAGCCGGCTCAAGGCGATGGTCGCCGACACGTCGATGCTGCACGAGGCCCGCCCGGAGAGCATCGGCGGCACCCTCGCGATCGAGGACGACGGCAGCTTCATCGACACGATCGCCTTCACCACCGAGGACGAGGCACGCAAGGGCGAGCAGATCGAGCCGCCCCCGGAGATGCGCCGCGAGCTCGAGTACGCGATGAAGGGTGCGACCTACTACGACCTCCACCACCCCTGGTTCGAGAGCGCCTGAGGGGGACGTGATGCTGACCGACAGCAGGGTGATGGCCAACATCCCCGCCGCCGACCTCGGGCGAGCGCGCCGCTTCTACGCCGACACGCTCGGGCTGGAGCCCACCGAGGAGAACCCTGGCGGGCTCCTCTACACGACCAAGGGCGGGACGTCCTTCCACCTCTACGAGACCGAGTACGCCGGCCGGGCCGGCCACACGATCGCTCAGTTCCACGTGGACGACGTCCGCAAGGAGGTCGACGACCTGGCCGCGAAGGGCGTCAGCTTCGAGCACTTCGAGATGCCCGGGATGACCTGGGACGGCGACGTCGCGGCTCTCGGCGAGAGCGGGCACGCGGCCTGGTTCAAGGACAGCGAGGACAACGTCCTCTGCATCGACGACATGGCGCCGGCCTGAGGCCTGACGCGGGAGACGCAGGGAGGGTGAGGGCCGGCTCTGCCTCGGTCAGCCGGGGCCCTCGCCCGCAGAGACCTGCTGAGCCAAGTACTGCTGGAGACCCACGCGCTCGATGGCGTCCAGCTGCGACTCGAACCAGTCGGCGTGCTTCTCCTCGTCACGGACCATCTCCTCGAAGACGGCCGCGGTGCCGTGGTCGCCGAGCGCATGGCACTCCTCCGCGCCGGTGTTGAACTGCGCGATCGCGGCACGCTCGCTCGACAGGGCGAGGGTGAGCATCTCCTCGGCGGTCTCACCGACCTGGATGGCGTTGAGGCGCTGCACGTTCGGGTGGCCGTCGAACATCAGGATGCGGTTGATCAGGTCGTCGGCGTCGCGCATCTCGTCGATGGAGAGGTCGTAGAAGACCTTGCCCAGCTTCGAGAGGCCCCAGTTGTCGAGCATCCGGGCGTGCAGGAAGTAGGTGTTGGTGACGGTGAGCTCGAACGTGAGTGCTTCGTTGAGGAGCTCGACGACGCGTGGATCGACTGGCTGCATTGGGTGCACCTCCGGGAACGGGATGCTCCCGATACTCGCACGCCACCCCGGGAGTGAGGACAGACTCAGTTTGTGACCGGTTGCGTGCGTCCGGCGAGCGTCAGCTCGCGGCGCCGTCGGCCACGAGGTGCGTGCACTCCTGCTCGAGATGCTGGCTGACCAGCTTCTTGACCGAGAAGATGCACGAGCCGCAGTCCTGGGCGGCGCCCGTGGAGCGGCAGATCGCGCTGACCGTGCGCGCGCCGTCGGACAGCGCGGCGTCGACGTCACGGTCGGTGACGACTCGGCACTGGCAGACGATCATGCGATTAGGTTAGCCGAACCTAATCTTTCTGGCGAGGTGCCGTCCGACTTCTTCACTTTGACCCCGGTTCTCGCCGTTCGGTCACTCGGGTGCGTCGGTTCACATTCTCTCGGTATGGTCCAGGTCACACCCTCGCTCCCGTCCTCGGAGGAACCTCTTGCGCATCGCAGTCATCGGCACCGGCTTCGGCGGCCTGGCCGCCACGATCGAGCTCAAGAGACGAGGTCACGACGACATCGTCGTCTTCGAGAAGGCGAGCGACGTCGGCGGTGTGTGGCGGGAGAACACCTACCCGGGCGCCGCCTGCGACGTACCGTCCAGCCTCTACTCCTACTCCTTCGAGCCCAACCTGAGCTGGCCGCACAAGTTCTCCCGGCAGCCGGCGATCCTCGACTACATCCACAAGGTGGTGGACAAGTACGACGTACGCCGCCACGTCCGGTTCGACACCGAGGTGACCGACGCCCGCTGGGACGACGGGACGAAGACCTGGCAGCTCGACCTCAGCACCGGCGAGACCGAGACGGTCGACCTCTTCGTACCTGCCGTCGGCCAGCTCTCCCGGCCCGCGTTCCCGAGCATCCCCGGCGCCGACACCTTCCGCGGCGAGGCGTTCCACTCGGCTCGGTGGAACCACGACCTCAGCCTGGTCGGCAAGCGCGTCGCGGTGATCGGCACCGGTGCGAGCGCGATCCAGTTCGTGCCCGAGGTGCGGAAGGACGCTGCCCACGTGCTCGTCTTCCAGCGCTCGGCGCCCTACATCGTGCCGCGCAAGGACTTCGAGCGCACCGATGCCGCCAACCCGTTCCTGCAGCTGGCGAACCGGGCCAAGATCTGGGTCCAGGCAGAGTGGTTGACGACGTCGTTCCATGTGAAACCTGCCGGGGCGGTCATGCGCGCCTGGTCGAAGAACCACATGAAGAAGCAGACGGCGGCGAAGCCGGGGCTCTTCGAGAAGGTCTGGCCGGACTACCCGTTCGGCTGCAAGCGGATCCTCTTCGCCGACGACTACCTGCCCGCGCTGGCCCAGCCCGACGTCGACCTGATCACCGACGACATCACCGAGATCACCGCGACCGGCGTGGCCACCGCAGACGGCCGCCATCACGAGGTCGACGTGATCATCTGGGGCACCGGCTTCAAGGCCACCGAGTTCCTGGCCCCGATGACGATCAGCGGCACCCAGGGCCGCGATCTGCACACTCATTGGAAGGACGGCGCGCACGCCTACCACGGCATGACCGTCCCCGGTTTCCCCAACCTGCTGATCATGTACGGCCCGAACACCAACACCGGCGGTGGCTCGATCATCTACTTCTTGGAGACCCAGGCCCGCTACCTCGGCAGGTACGCCGACCACATCGTCGAGGCGGGTCATCCGCTCGAGGTGCGGGCGGAGGTCGAGGAGGCCTACGACGCGAAGGTCCAGGACCGGCTCGCCGGCAGCGTCTGGAGCAAGTGCACCTCGTGGTACCGCGAGAAGAACGGCCGCATCACCACCAACTGGCCCAGCATCTCGATCCACTACCGCCGCAGCGCCAGCTACGACCGGACCGACTACACACCCGCCTGACGAGGGAGTTCAGCCACCGAGTTGAAGGGTCTTTGTACCCAACCTGTTCATTCCCTTATGCGTGGTCCAGGCCACATACTCGAAGAGATGACTACCTCAACCCCCCGGCGGCGACACTTCGCCGCAAGTCCGTTCAAGACTGATCCCGAGCCGGTTGTTGAGCAGTTCGAGCGCGGAGACCTCGTGTCCCACGACTCATTCGGCCTGGGCAAGGTCGTCAACAAGGAAACGGCCGCAGTCACCGTCGACTTCGGTCCCAAGCTGGTTCGCATTCCCAGCCCCTTCCCCAAGCTTGCCAAGCTCTGACCCCCACCTGAGCTGCAGGAGAACGCCCGCCCCGAGCACTGCTCGGGGCGGGCGATCTCGTTCCTCCTGGTCCTAGGATCGGCACCGTGACCGTCACCATCCGTGAGGCAACCCCCGCCGACGTACCCGACATCCTCCGCCTCGTCCACGCCCTGGCCGACTACGAGAAGGAGCCCGACGCGGTCGAGGCCACCGAGGCCGACTTCACTGCAGCGCTCTTCCCGGAGTCAGGCACCGCCACCACCCGCTGCCTCATCGCCGAGACTGGAACGGGTGGAACGGATGGAACCGGCAGCACCGTCATCGGCATCGCGGTCTGGTACGTCACCTTCTCCACCTGGACCGGCCGCAACGGCATCTGGCTCGAGGACCTCTTCGTCGACCCCGACCACCGCGGCGCCGGCGCCGGCAAGGCCCTCCTGGTACGCCTCGCCGAGATCTGCGTCGAGAACGACTGGCGCCGCCTGGAGTGGTGGGTGCTCACCTGGAACGAGCCCTCCATCGCGTTCTACCGCTCGCTCGGCTCGGTCCCGCAGGACGAGTGGGAGGTCCACCGCATCGACGGCGACGCGCTGAAGACCCTGGGCTCCGGCGGCGCCTGACCTCACCCGCCGTACGCCGCGGCGAACCGCTCCACCCACTCACCGAACCCGCGTGCGGGCTTGCCGAGCACCGCCTCGACGTCCGGGCTGGCCGCCTGTTCGTGATCGGTCGGGCGACCGAGGATGTCGAGCGTCCCGTCGACGACCTCCGGCGGCATGAACTCTGACATCTGGCGGCGGGCCTGCTCCGGGGTCAGCTCGACCAGCTCCAGCGGCCGCGGCGACCTCGGCGATGTCGAGCGGGTCGACGACGGGCAGCGCGACGTCGGCGTAGGGCGCATACACGGTGCCGGTCGCGACCATCGGCGCCCAGGCGAGCGCGTTGCTCGCGAAGCCGCCCGCGCGCAGGACCGTCCACTCCATCCCCGCGCTGCGCACCGTCTCCTCCAGGCCGGCGAGCGGCGCGTGCGCCGGGGTCCCGGGCCGGGTGCCGACCGCCTGGGAGGACAGCAGCACCACTCGGCGTACTCCTGCCGTCTCGGCCTGTTTCATCAGCGCCGGGCCGTCGACGTTCGTGGAGAAGGCGCGCGCGGCCTACACGGGGCCGCTACCCCGCTGACCCCGGCCCGGCCAGCACCTCGACGTCCTCGGCGTGCATCGGTTCGCCGCAGTGGGAGCAGCGCGGGTCGACGTGGGCGATCTCCCCGCAGGCGCGATGCCGGTAGAGCACCGGCGGCCCGGCCTCGCCGGCGAGCCACTTGTCACCCCAACCGACCATCGCCATCAGTACGTCGACGAGCTCGAGCCCCTTCGCGGTCAGCACGTACTCGTAGCGCGGCCGGTTGTCGTAGGCCTGCTTCTCCAGCACACCCCGCTCGACCAGATGCGCGAGCCGCTCGGTGAGCACCTTCCGGGAGATCCCGAGATCCGCCTGGATCTGGTCGAAGCGGTTCATCCCCACCCAGATGTCGCGCAGCACGAGGGGCGACCACGGCTCCCCGATCACATCGAGGGTGCGTGCGATCGAGCAGGCCATGTCGCCGAAGTTCGTACGTTGCATGCCACCGAACCTACCATTCGGGGTTCCCTGAAGGAACTCAAGGTGCTACGGTCACAGAGTCTCTTCAAGAAACTCCGATCCGGGAGGTAGCCATGAGCAAGGTCCTCGCAGCACTCTCCGTCTCGGTCGACGGCTTCATCACCGGTCGTGACCCCGGCCCGGGCCGCGGGCTCGGCGACGGCGGTGTGCTCTTCGACTGGTACTTCGACGGCGACACCCCCAGCCAGGTCTTCGGCGGCTTCAAGCTCTCCGAGCCGAGTGCCCGCTTCTTCGATGCGCTGGCCGGCCGTGACGGGGTCAGCCTCGCCGGCCGCAACACCTACGACGACTCCGGTTGGGCCGAGGGCGGAGCCCCGCAGCCCACCGCACCGCTGGTCGTCCTCTCCCACCGCCCCGCGCCCGCGGAGCACGACCGTCAGACCTTCGCCACGACCATCGAGGACGCGATCGCGGTCGCCAAGGAGAAGGCGGGCGGCAAGGACGTCGGACTCATGGGTGGCGGCGTCGTGACCGAGGCACTGAAGGCCGGCCTGGTCGACGAGCTCGTGCTCCACCAGGTCCCCGTGCTCCTCGGCGCCGGCCGCCGCTTCTTCAACGAGCTTCCCGAGCAGATCTCGCTGGACATCGTCGACGTCGTCCCGGCGCCCGGCGTCACCCACCTCCACTACCGCGTCATCCGCTGACCCCAGGAGAAGAACGATGATCGACCCCGCTGTACGTCCCTTCCTCGAGGCCACCAACCTCGCCCATGTCGCCACGATCGGCCCCGACGGCGCCCCGCGCACCTCGCCGGTGTGGATCGGCACCCACGGCGACCACGTCGTCATCTTCACCGGCGTCCGCGGCCGGAAGTACCGCAACCTCCACGCCGACCCGCGCATCGCGCTGTCACTGGCTCCGCCGGACAACGACTACATGCCGGTCATCCTCCGCGGCCGCGTGGTCGACTGGGTCGAGGACGAGAGCCGCTGGGAGATCATCGACGAGATCGCCACCCGCTACACCGGTGGCCCCTATACCCGCGACGTCGACGCGTTCGGCGACCGGATGGTCGCCCTGATCGAGCTCGACCATCAGCACGTCGGTCTCGGCTGACCCGGGACTCACCGTTCACCGAGGACGGTCGCGACCAACCCTTCGACCTCGTCGGTACGCAGCGGCTCCGGCGTCATCAGCCGCCGGTAGAAGACCGCCCCGGCCAGCGCCTCCGCCGCGCGCTCGGGATCACCGACCGCATGCCCCGACTCCTGCAGCCTGGTCAGCGCCTCGACCAGTCGCGTACGCCGCTGGGTGCTGTATCTGTGGTGCAGCTCCCTCAGGCCGGGGTCGCGCTCGGCCCCGTCGAGCACTGCAGGAAGGCAGTCGGACATGAGGGACGACTGCATGGCGGAGGCGAGATGGCCGACGATCGCGACGATGTCGGCCCGCGGGTCCTGGCCGCCGGGCTGTGCACGCGGCTGCACGTTGAGCGTCTTTATGGCAGCAGCGATCAGGCTGAGCCGGTCGTGACCGAGGCGGTAGATCGTGCTGCGTGCGACACCGGCCCGTGTGGCCACCCCGTCGATGCTGAAGCCGCCGTACCCCTTGTCCGCCAGCTCGGAGAGCGCAGCCTCGAGGACTCGCTCGCGGCTACGCACCACGCGAGGATCTGTCCGCCCTTGACGAGAAGCCATGGTCGGAGCCTACTATGCAACAGCAGTGTTGCAGAGAGGAGAGACAGATGATTCCCGGATTCCGCTACATCGTCGACGACATCCCTGCCGCCGTCGCCTTCTACCGTGAGCTCGGCTTCGAGGACGTAGGCCCCAAGGTCGGCGGGTTCGCGATGCTCGACGGGCACGGCCTGCGGCTGTTCCTGAACGCCCCGGGCGCAGGAGGTGCCGGCCATGTCGCTGATGACGGCACCGTTCCGAGCCCCGGTGGCTGGGGACGCATCCAGATCGTGGTGGCAGACCTGGACGAGGAGCTACGCCGGCTCGTCGATGTCGGCGTACAGGTGAGGACCAGCCGGGTGGACGGCGTGGGTGGCGCCCAAGCAGTGATCGAGGATCCGGCCGGCAACCCGGTCGAGCTCTTCACACCCGCCTGAGCGGTGGGCGGGACGGCGGTGTGAGCCGTCTGTGCGAACCGTCCCCGAGCCTTGCCTCAGGGGTCTACAGTGGGGGGTCGGAACACCGCGCGAAAAAAGTTGCTCTGACGATTTGAAACGTCGTCAGGGTGTGTGTAGTGTTCTCCGAGTCGCCAGGGTGCGGCGGGAAGCAAGCGCGAGTCTTCGGGCGGGCTTCCGGCCCCGGAGCGGCCACCTCCACTCTTCGAGCATCGCTCGATCCAAGGGTGTTCTGACAGCGGGTCTCAGGATCTGCAGCAGGACTCAAGATCTGATTCACATCAGATCGTCACGGCTGTGTTGGTGCGGGCATTGCTTTTATCCGGTTTCGGTGTGAATTCATCGAATTGGAGTTGAAAGCGGGATCCGATAA
>NZ_BMRK01000003.1:0-170245 GCF_014648595.1 Nocardioides luteus
TTCCCAAGGTTGATGTCGCGAGTTCGAGTCTCGTCGTCCGCTCCAATGATCCAGGCCGTGCCGGTTGGCACGGGCTGTTTCCATCTCACCCTCCGAGTGATGCGGCCCACGATCCCGGGCGTCCGCGCGCCGACTCGATTAAGATCGGGTTTCGGTTTTCCCATCACTGTGTGAACGACGCGTAAAGGATGACTCGACATGCCCGCGGGCTCGAGCAACCGATTCACCGACGGCCGAGTGCCCGACCACGGCATCGGAGACCTCTTCACCTACGAGGCCCGGCTGCAGGCGCGGCTGGACGTCGAGGCGGCGCTGGCCGAGGCCGAGGCGGCCGTGGAGGTGATCCCGGCAGAGGCCGGTGAGGCGATCGCCGAGGCCGCCGACCTCGACAAGCTCGACCTGGACCGCATCGAGCGGGCGACCGCGGAGCACAGCCACCCGCTGACACCGCTGGTCGACGAGCTCAGCCGGGTCGTCGGCACCGAGCACGGCGGGTGGGTCCACTGGGGCGCCACCACGCAGAACATCACCCAGACCGCCGACCTGATCCTGCTGCGCCGGGCGCACGACACGATCCTCGACCTGCTCGGCGACCTGCTCCGGTCGCTCTCGAAGGTCGCCGAGGCCGGGGCCGAGGTGCCCATGCCGGGGCGTACGCACTCCCAGCATGCCGTCCCGATCACCTTCGGGTTCAAGGTCGCGATCTGGATCGACGAGGTCGCCGCGCACGTCGACCGGCTCCGTTCGGTCGAGGACCGACTCTTCCGCCTGCTGATGGGTGGCGCCGCGGGCACGATGGCGTCCTTCGGCGAGCAGGCGCGCGCGATCGAGACCGAGACCGCATCGCGGCTGTCGATGGGCTCGATGCCGGTGCCGTCGCGCGCGATCAACGACGGGATGGTCGAGTGGGTGTCCATCCTCGGGATGCTCGGTGGCACCGCCGGGAAGATCGGCAAGGACGTCTACTCGATGATGCAGCCCGAGTTCGGGGAGGCCTTCGAGCCGATCCCCGAGGGCACCATCGGCTCCTCGACCATGCCTCACAAGCGCAACCCGCAGCTGACGTTGGACGTGATCACCGCCGCCACCCAGCTGCGCGGGCTCGTCGCCCCGGCGATGGAGTCGATGCTCCACGACCACGAGGCCAACGGTGCCATGACCGGCATCCTCGAGGACGCGGTCGCGCAGGCGTCCCGGCTGGCCGGAGACGTACTCGCCCGGCTGGTGGTCATCTTCACCGGCCTGACCTTCGACGAGGACAGGATGCGCGCCAACCTGGCGCTCTCCGGCGGGCTCATCGGCTCGGAGTCGCTGATGCTCGAGCTCGGCGAGCGCATCGGCCGCCAGGTCGCCCACGACGTCGTCTTCGAGCTCGCCCAGCGCGCAGCCGTCGAGGAGCTCGACTTCGCCACCCTCCTCGCCGACTCCCCCGCGGTCTCCGCCCACTTCAGTCGCGACGAGATCGTCTCCCTCCTCGATCCCGGCCGCCACCTCGGCGAGTCCGCCAACATCGCTCGTTCGATGGCCGAGCACGCTCGGCGGGTGGCGGACACCCTCCAGATCCCCAGCGCGTGAGGCCGGGGTTGCGCGGGCGTCGTTAGGCTGGCGTACGTGGCTTTCGAAGGTTTCCCCGTTGCAGCGCTCGACTTCTACGACGACCTCGAGGTCGACAACACCAAGTCGTTCTGGGAGGCCAACAAGCACATCTACAAGGAGTCCGTGCACGCGCCGATGAAGGCGCTCACCGACGAGCTCGCCGAGGAGTTCGGCGCCGCCAAGATCTTCCGGCCCTATCGCGACGTACGTTTCTCGAAGGACAAGGTGCCCTACAAGACGCACCAGGGTGCCTTCGTGGCCGTGGCGCCGCAGACCGGCTACTACGTCGAGGTCTCGCCGCGCGGCATCCGCACCGGCGGCGGCTGCTACTGGTTCGAGCCGCCCCGCCTGGCGGCCTTCCGCGACGCCATCGTCCACGACCACTACGGCGCCGAGCTGGAGAAGCGGCTCGCAGTAGCGGAGAAGAAGGGCTACGAGGTGACCGGCGACCGCCTCAAGACCGCCCCGCGAGGCATCCCCAAGGACCACCCCAAGATCGAGCTGCTGCGCCACAAGTCGATCCACCTCGGCCGCACCATCGGCTTCGAGCCGATCATCCACACCCCCGACCTCGTCGGCGAGGTGAAGAAGGACTGGCGGGCCATACGTCCGCTGGTGGAGTGGATCGCCGAGCACGCGGTGGCTTGAGCGGGTCGGGTTCCGGGTTTTCGAGATACTCCAGGGAGTTCCTGCCGGTTACTGACCGGCGGAATCTAGGCAGTCACGCAACACCGTGGTTGGTGGCGGCTTCTGAGAGTAGTTGGTCGAGGACTTCGGCCGGGGTTTGGAAGCTGTGGCGTTTGCGGGGTCGGGAGTTCAGCTCGGCGGCGATGTTGTCGAGCATGCCGGGCCCGTAGAACGACAGGTCGGAGCCCTTGGGTAGGTATTGACGCAGCAGGCCGTTGGTGTTCTCGTTCGATCCGCGTTGCCATGGCGAGTGTGGGTCGCAGAAGTAGATCTCCAGCCCGGTGGCCTCGGCGATCTGGGCGTGGTTGGCCATCTCGTTGCCCTGGTCCCAGGTCAATGAGAGCCGCAGTTGTTCGGGCAGGGTGGCCATCTTGGCCACCAGCGCTTCCTGGACCGCCAACGCGCCGTGGTTCTCGGGTAGGTGCAGCAGCATCACGAACCCGGTCGTGCGCTCGACCAGCGTGCCCACCGCCGATGCTGATGCCACCGACCCGAGGATCAAGTCGCCCTCCCAGTGGCCGGGCACGGCCTGGTCCTCGACCTCGGGAGGACGCTCGCTGATCGACACCATCCCCGGGATCCGGCCGCGTCGCTCACCCTCACGACGGCGCGGCTTGCGGACCGAACGACCCGTGCGCAGATAGGCGGTGAGCTCTCGCTTCAACCCGCCACGAGCCTGCACGTACAGCGACTGGTAGATCGTCTCGGCCGACACCCACATCTCCGGTTCATCAGGAAAGTCGATCTTGAGTCTGCCAGCGATCTGCTCAGGGCTGTCTCGTCGCTCGAGGCGCGCTTGGACCTCCCGACGCAGCCGCAGGTTGGTCGCCAGCTTCGCAGCCCGCGGCGCCGACCGGCCAGCATCAGCCCTGGCCTGCGCGATCGAGGCACGATAACCCTGTGCGGTTGCGCCCCGGTCACGCTCTCGGCTGATCGTGCCCGGGCTGCGCCCCAGCCTGCGCGCGATCTCGCGGACACCATGGCCGGCATGGACCAGTGCCGCGATCTCCTCTCGCTCCGACCACGACAGATATCGGCCCACCGGGCTACCACGACGAGTGGGATTCACCCCGCCAGCCTTCCTAAACCTCTGCTTGGCAGACGTCAACGACATGCCAGCCTCAGCGGCTGCGCCCGTCACTCCCAACCCAGCACGGATCCCTGCCCAGAACCGGCGATCGAACTCCCGCGGACTCTTCGGACGACCCATCGGACAACAACTCCTCGACATCGAGGTGTTGCGTCACTAGGTAGAGCCCGCCGGTCAGTAAACCGACCGAAACTCTCTGGACTACCCCGCCACCCGACCCGGAACCCCCTAGGGTGTCTCGCCGTGCGTACCCCACTCGCCGGCGCCGTCGCCGCATCGATCCTCGTCATCCCCGGTTTCCTCCTGCTCACCAGCTCGAGCAGCGTGGCTGCGGCCGGATGCATCGACCGGCCGGTCACCGTCGACCTGAACAAGGGTGAGAAGCGGACGGACTCGGCAACCCGCGACGTCATCCTCGGTACGCCCGGTGCCGACTCGATCGTCGCTGACTCCAACGACGTGGTCTGCGCAGGTGCAGGCGACGACAAGATCCGCGGCGGGAGCCGCGTGCTCGCCGGCCCGGGGAACGACGAGATCCGGGGCAGCAACTGGGTCAACGGAGAATCGGGCAACGACACGATCTACGGAACGGCCGGAGACGACGAGCTCACCGGCGGCACCGGCTCCGACACGATCTATGGCGGCCGGGGGAGCGACTCGATCGCTGGGCACTACCTCGCGGGTACGTTCGACTCCACCGCGGGGACCGACGGCAGCGACGCCCTTTACGGCGGCCCCGGCCGAGACGCCCTCTACGGACAGGGCGGCAACGACCGGCTCTACGGGGGCGACGGCCCGGACGGATTGAGCGGCAACGGCGGCAACGACAAGATGTGGGGCGGCGCAGGTGCCGACGTCTTGCGAGGCGGCCTCGGCAACGACGTGATCGATGCAGGGAGCGGCGCGGACGTCGCCATCGGCAACGAAGGTGACGACCGCATCCACGGGCGGTCGGGCCGCGACAGTCTTCACGGTATGTCCGGCCACGATGTGATCTACGGCGACGCCGGCCGTGATGCGATCCGGGGGCAGTCGGGCAACGACTATCTCAACGGCGGAGCCGACGGCGACGCCCTCGGCGGCGGCCGCGGTCGCGACCGGGTCATCGGCGGTCGCGGCAACGACGTTCTGGTCGGCAACGAGAACGCCGACATCGTCAAGGGCGAGGCGGGTACGGACCGGTGTGCACCCGAGCCCGGCGCCGGCCGGACGTACTCCTGCTCGGTCGAACGGGGACTGAGGCCGGGCGTCCCGAGCGGCGCCAGCTACTGGCTCCCCTGAGCCGGACCTGGGGGCCTGCTGCCGGGATCTCGGGATAGTCCAGGGAGTTTTGGCCGGTTACTGACCAGTAAAGCGACCAGAACTCCCTGGACTATCCCGAAACCCGCCCGCCGAACTCACGCAGAGGTGAAGCTGGCCATCGTGCGATCGGGCTCCCAGAAGGCCTTCATGGAGACGATCCGGCCCTCGTCGTTGACGGTGTAGACCATGATCAGGTCGGTGGTGGTGTGACTGCCGTCGGGGAACGACGTCTTGATGCGACCGATGTTGGCGCAGGTGTTACCGCCGGGGTTGGCGAAGGAGTCGTTGATCTCGAACTCGAACTTGTGCACCGAGGCGATGGCCTTCTCCCAGAACGCCTTCAGTCCCTCGTGCCCGTGGTGGCCCTTGCCCTCGGGGTCGAACATCGACGGCCCGACGGGGTCCTCGAGCACGCAGTCCTCGGCGTAGATCGTCAACCACTCGTCGAGGTCACCCTTGGCGACGGCGGCGTAGGAGCGCTGGCCGGCCGTACGCGCGGGGTGTTCGTCGTCGGGGGCGTTCCAGGTGATGGCGTCGGAGGAGATCATGCGGCGATCGTACGCCGAAACTGCAACGTGTTCTACCCACTCGAGAAGGCTCGCGCGGCTAGGGTCGGCGGGTGGCCGTCTCGGAGACCGAACCCCGGGCGGCGACGCCGGGACGGGACTTCAACCGGCTCTGGCTGGCGACCGCGACGAGCCAGGCCGGCTCCAGCATCGCCTACGGGGCGCTGCCGCTGGTCGACCGACGACGACCACATGTCCCGCGTGCAGGCGGCCTGGTCGATCACCATGAAGGTCGCCCAGCCCGTCGGGGTGCTCGCGGCCGGGGCGCTTGCGGCGGCGACGAGCCCACGGACCGCGATCGCGGTGGCCGGCGGCGTACTCCTGCTCTCCTCGGCGCTGCTCCCGTGGCATTCAGTTACGAGAAAGAAACCTACCTGTGAGTAGCCCCGGGCTTGCCACCCCCGAATCGCATGCCTATTCTTAATGTTACCCGCCAGTAGTTCGCGCCGATCGGCGCTCCCGCAGCTGGTAAATCCGACGAGGTATGAAGGTGGATCAGTGAGCCACTACAAGAGCAATCTGCGCGACATCGAGTTCAACCTGTTCGAGGTCTTCGGCGCGGACAAGATCCTTGGCACCGGCCCGTACGCGGACCTGGACGTCGACACCGCCAAGGAGATCCTTGCCGAAGTCGAGCGGCTCTGTCGCGAGGACCTCGCCGAGTCGTTCGTCGAGGCCGACCGCAACCCGCCGGTCTTCGACCCCAAGACGAACACCGCGCCGGTCCCGGCTGCGTTCAAGAAGTCCTACGACGCGTTCATGGACTCCGGCTTCTGGTCGCTGACCGCCCCCGCGGAGATCGGTGGCCAGGCCGCGCCGAGCTCGCTGACCTGGGCGATGGCCGAGATGCTGCTGGGCTCGAACCCGGCGATCTGGATGTACGCCGCCGGCCCGTTCTTCTCGAAGGTCGTCTACGAGAACGGCAACGAGCGCGACAAGCGCATCGCCGAGATCATGGTCGAGAAGCTGTGGGGCGCCACCATGGTGCTGACCGAGCCCGACGCGGGCTCCGACGTCGGCGCCGGCAAGACCGTCGCGACCCCCAACGAGGACGGCTCCTGGAACATCACCGGCGTCAAGCGCTTCATCACCAGCGCCGAGTCGGACCTGCAGGAGAACATCCTCCACCTCGTCCTCGCCCGCCCGAAGGGCGTCGAGGGCGTCGGCGGCCCGGGCACCAAGGGCCTCTCGCTCTTCCTCGTCCCGAAGTACCACTTCGACCACGAGACCGGTGAGCTCACCGGCGAGCGCAACGGTGCGTACGTCACCAACGTCGAGCACAAGATGGGCATCAAGGTGTCCAACACCTGCGAGCTCACCTTCGGCGACCCGCAGGTCGGCGGCGGCGAGCCCGCCAAGGGCTGGCTGCTCGGCGAGGTGCACGACGGCATCCGCCAGATGTTCGACGTCATCGAGAACGCTCGGATGATGGTCGGCACCAAGGCGATCGCGACCCTGTCGACCGGTTACCTGAACGCGCTGGAGTACGCCAAGACCCGCGTCCAGGGCGCCGACCTGACCAAGGCCGCCAAGACCGACCCGCGCGTCACGATCACCCACCACCCGGACGTGCGTCGTTCGCTGCTGGTGCAGAAGTCGTTCGCCGAGGGCATGCGCGCGCTGGTCTACTACACGACCTCGTGGCAGGAGAAGGTCGTCCTCACCGAGGACGGCTCCGAGGAGAACACCCTCGCCGCCGCGGTCAACGACCTGCTGCTGCCGATCGTCAAGGGCTACGGCTCCGAGCGCGCCTGGACGCTGCTCGGCACCGAGTCACTGCAGACCTTCGGTGGGTCGGGCTTCCTGCAGGAGTACCCGATCGAGCAGTACGTCCGTGACGCCAAGATCGACTCGATCTACGAGGGCACCACCGCGATCCAGGGCCAGGACTTCTTCTTCCGCAAGATCGTGAAGAACCAGGGCGCTGCGCTCGGCCACCTCGCGGGCGAGATCCAGGCCTTCCTCGACGCCGAGGGCTCCGCCGAGCTCAAGGAGTCGCGTGCGCTGCTCGCGACCGCGCTCGAGGACGTCAACGCGATCGCCGGGCACATGTTCAACGACCTGATGGCCTCCCAGGAGGAGATCACCAACATCTACAAGGTCGCCCAGAACACCTCGCGCCTGCTGCTCGCCGTCGGTGACGTCGTCGTCTCGTGGCTGCTGCTGCGCCAGGCCGAGGTCGCCCTCGCCGCCCTGGCCGGTGACGCTGGCAAGGACACGGACTTCTACACCGGCAAGGTCGCCGCTGCGAAGTTCTTCGCCTCCTACAACCTGCCGAAGCTGACCGCTGAGCGGGCCATCGCCGAGGCGATCGACAACTCGATCATGGACCTCCCCGAGTCGGCCTTCTGAGGCTGAACCGGGGGTTCTGACCCCCACGCACGAGCGGCCCGCCCGGTTCTCCGGGCGGGCCGTGGTGCGTCGTACGGAATGATTCGCCTACCGGCGGTGGTTCAAGTGACTCGTGACTTCTGTGATCGAGACCCCGCTGCGTACGGGCTCCGCGCATCACGCGCGCGGCTTCTGGGCCGTCGCGTTCCTCTTCGCAGCGACGATGGGCTTCGCCTCCGCCCCGGCACCGCTCTACGTCTTCTACGTCGACGAGCAGGGCTGGGGCTCGTTCGTGATCACCGCGGTGTTCGCGACGTACGGCGCGGGCGTGGCCATCTCGCTCTTCCTCGCCGGTCATCTCTCCGACCGGTTCGGGCGACGGCGGATGGCCGGCCCGGCGGTGCTGCTCAACGTGCTCGCCGCGCTGATCTTCCTCTCCACCCACGAGCTGGGGTGGCTGCTCCTGGCACGGCTGATCTCCGGGATCGGCGTCGGGATGCTGACCGCCACCGCGACCGCTCACCTCGCCGAGCTGCACCGGATCGGGCGGCCGGGCGCCCCGACCACTCGCGTCGAGGTGGTCTCGACCGCGGCCAACATCGGCGGGCTCGGCCTGGGGCCGCTCGTCTCCGGTGCGCTGGCGGAGTGGGCGCCGCGGCCGCTCTACACGCCGTACGCCGTCTTCGCGTTCCTGATGGTGCTCGGGCTGCTGGCGGTCATGGCGGTGCCGGAGACGGTCGACACCGACCAGCCCGGGTGGCGCTACCAGCCGCAGCGGGTGCGCGTGCCGGCCGACGCCCGCGGCGCCTACTTCGCCGCCGGGATGGCGAGCTTCGTGGCCTTCGCGATGTTCGGCTTCTTCACCTCGCTGGTGCCGTCGTTCCTCGCTGACGACCTCGACCTCCACTCCCACCTCGTCGCGGGCGTGGTCGGCTTCTCGATCTTCGGCGCCGCGGCGCTCTTCCAGGTCCTGGCCGGGAGCTGGCCGCGGCGGAGGCTGTACGTCACCGGGCTGGTCGCCCTGACCGCCGGGCTCCTCCTCGTGGTCGGTGCCCTGCTGTCCGGCACCTTCTGGGTGCTCGTGGTCGGCGCGCTCGTCACCGGGGCCGGGTCCGGGATGTCGTTCAAGGCGGCCGTCGCGACCGTGATCTCGGTGGCGCCGGAGACGAGCCGGGGCGAGGCGCTGGCCGGGCTCTTCCTGATGGCCTATCTGGGGATCACGGTGCCGGTGGTACTGCTGGGAGTGCTGGTGCAGTACCTGACGATCGACACCGCGATGCTCGCCTTCGGCGCTCTCCTGCTGGTGCTGCTCGGGGTCGCCGCCCGCGGGGTGACCGGGGCGGGGCGTACGTCCTGAGCGGTCTGCGGCGGTGATGCGGGGGACGGTATGCGGGCCTGATCCGGCTGGGTAGCGTGGCGCGCCACCCCCACAAGTCTGGAGCACATCATGACCATCGGCCTAGGGATCATCCTGCTGGTCCTCGGACTCATCCTGCTCACCGGCGCCGTCGACCTGCCCGACGACCTCGCCAACGCCATCGCCAGCGAGCCGCTCGGCTGGATCTTCGTCATCGCCGGAGGCCTCGCCATCGTCATCGGCGTGCTGCTCTCGGTGAACCGATCCCAGCACACCACCGCTGTCGAGCACCGTCGCTACGACGCGGGGCCCGGGTACGGCGACGGCCCGGCGTACGGCGGCCCGCAGGGGCCCTACCCCGGCCCGCCGCAGGGCAACTACCCGCCCGCTGGCCCGCCGCAGGGCAGCTACCCGCCTGGTCCCGGCCCGTCGCAGGGTGGCTACCCGGGCGGTCGCGGCCGACTCGACTGACGCGGTCGGCGCAGCTGGGCACGCGCGGCGCGGCGTACGGCCTCGCTCAGGTCGTCGAGGGCGAGCGAGTCGAGGCGCCAGCGCTGCCAGAAGAGGTCGACGTCGATCGGCTTCGCTCCCGGGAGCGGGATCGTGATGCCGGACTCGAGGTCGGCCTCGGCCTGGGCGTCGAGGAGCATCCCCCAGCCGAGGCCGCGCCGGATGGCCTCGTGGAAGTCGTGGCTGCTCGGGACCCGGTGGACGACCGGCGGCCGGGTCGCGCCGTGGGCGGCCAGCACCTCGTCCTGGAGGTGGTCCTTCTCGTTGTAGACGATCATCGGGATCGCGCTCCAGTCGACGCCGCGACCCTTGCGGTGGCGTTCGACGAGCGCAGGCGTCGCGCCGGGGGTGTAGCGCAGCCTTCCCAGAGGTTCGACGCTGCAGCCCTGGACCGGCTTCGGCTCGCTGGTGACCGCGGCGAACACCTCGCCCCGGCGCAGCGCGTCGGCCGAGTAGCCCTGGTCCTCGACGGTGATCCGCAGCGCGGTCCGCTCCCAGGTCGCGACCTCGTCGAGCACGGGGCGGAACCAGGTCGCGAGGGTGTCGGCGTTGACCACGACGGAGAGGTCGATGACGGCCTCTCCGGTGGTCTCCTCCGTCGCCAGGCTCGCGGCGGCCTCGGCGAGCAGCAGGCGGAGCTGGCGTCCGTGCCGGATCAGCGGCTCGCCCGCCTCGGTGGGCGTGCACGGAGTCGTACGCCGCACCAGCACCTGCCCGGCCGCGCGCTCGAGCGCGCGGATCCGCTGGCTGACGGCGCTCGGAGTGATGTGGAGACGACGCGCCGCGGCGTCGAACGTGCCCTCCTCGGTGATGACGACGAGGGTCTCGAGCTGGGTCGGGTCGAGCGCGGGCATGGCTTAAGTGTGGCTTGTCTTCGGTTAGTTTCTTTCGCTGGTCTGCATGCTCTGAGCGACTTAGCGTCGGTCTCGTGCTCACCGCCAGCCTCGCCGGTCTCCTCACCGGGCTCACCCTCATCGTCGCCATCGGCTCCCAGAATGCGTACGTCCTCCGGCAGGGCATCCTCCGCTCGCACATCCTCGTCGTGGTGGCGGTGTGCGCGGCCTCCGACCTGATCCTCATCTGTGCGGGCGTCGGTGGGATGGGCGCGGTCGTCGAACGCGCCGGTTGGGTGATGGAGGTGCTGCGGTGGCTGGGGGTGGCGTTCCTGGGGTGGTACGGCATCGGCTCGTTCCGGCGGGCGCTTCGCCCCTCCGGTCTGGACGCGGCAGACGCACCGGCCGACTCGCTCCTCCGCGTCGCAGCCAAGGCTGCCGCCTTCACCTGGCTGAACCCGCACGTCTACATCGACACCCTGGTGCTGCACGGATCGATCGCGGCGACGTACGGCGCGGCGCGGTGGGGGTTCGCGGTCGGCGGCTGCCTGGCCAGCATCATCTGGTTCGCCGGTCTCGGTTACGGTGCCCGCCTCCTCGCTCCGCTGCTCGCCAGCCGGCGCGCGTGGCGGGTGCTCGACAGCCTCATCGGGGTCACGATGCTGGCGATCGCGGGCGGTCTCGCAGTCGGCGGGCTGGGGTGAGTGCCTCAAATCCCGCCGGGGCGTTGACCGGCCGCCTAGTGTGGCCGCATGGCGTGGACGACCTCCGACATCCCAGACCTGACCGGCAAGAACGCTGTGGTGACCGGACCGACGATCGGCGGGATCGGCTACTTCATCGCGCGCGGGCTCGCCGCTGCGGGAGCTCGGGTGATCCTGGCGGGGCGCTCGTGGGAGAAGCTCGACGACGCCGCTGCCGCGCTCACCGAGGAGGTCCCGGGCGCCAGCCTCGACCGGGTCGCGCTCGATCTCGCCTCGCTCCAGGCCGTACGCGCCGGGGCCGAGGCGATCGCTGCGGCGACCTTCGACGGCGGTGGGCCGCTCCACCTGCTGGTCAACAACGCAGGGGTCATGGCGACCCCGCAGGCGCGCACCGTGGACGATCTCGATCTGCAGATGGCGACCAACCACTTCGGCCCGTTCCTGCTCACCGGCCTGCTGCTGGAGCCGCTGGCCGAGAGCGGCGAAGGCCGGATCGTGACGATGTCGAGCATGATGCACCGGATGGCCCGCAAGGCACCGCTCGGCTTCCCGACGGTGCAGGTCGGCCGCTACTCGCCGTGGAACGTGTACTCCCAGTCGAAGCTCGCCAACCTGCTCTTCACCTATGAGCTCCAGCGACGCCTGGAGAAGGCGGGGCTGCCGGTCGCTGCGTACGCCGCCCACCCGGGGCTCGCCTCCAGCCAGCTGATGGCCAACGGTGCCTCTCGCACCATGATCGCGCCGATCGCGAGCATCGGCGAGGCAGCGGTCAGGGCGATGGCACAGACGCCGGAGGCGGGCGCATGGCCGGCGCTGATGGCGGCGACCTTCCCCGACCTCGAGCCCGGGACGTACGTCGGTCCGGGTGGTGGCCTCGAGGGTCGCGGCGCGCCCAAGCCGGTCTCCTCCTCGCGGCTCGCTCGCGACCGGGAGGCAGCGCGGGCGCTGTGGGAGCTCTCCGAGCAGACCACCGGAGTCTCCTACCCCTGAGGTACGTCGCCGGTCGACCAAAGTCTGTACCCTT
Source organism: Nocardioides luteus (assembly GCF_014648595.1). GTDB lineage: Bacteria > Actinomycetota > Actinomycetes > Propionibacteriales > Nocardioidaceae > Nocardioides > Nocardioides luteus. Next base: position 12,001 of record NZ_BMRK01000003.1, read on the forward strand.
TCGCTACCTCCGGCCGATGCCACGGCCGGCCGCCTGCTCCTAGATTCAGGAGGGTGAGCAAGAAGGTCCAGACCTGGTCGCGCACGATCGACGGGCACACCCACCATCTCGAGGTGACCGGCGAGATCGTGCGCCGGTTCGTGTGGACGGTGGACGGCGAGGAGATCCTCGACAAGAAGACCGCCGACGACCGCGCACGGCTGGAGACCAAGGAGCACGGCAGCATGCTCGTGGCCCACTCCGGTCTCGGCACGCCCCGCCGCGCGACCTACTTCGCGCCCGGTGAGGGCCTGGCCGGGCTGGCCGGCGTCGGTGGCGTCGACCTCACTCCGGAGCAGGGGTCGCGGGCTGCTGCGTACGAACGGAAGGTGATCGATCATCCGCGCCGCTACGCGCTCGTCGAGACCCTCGGCGGCGCCGCGAGCGTGCTCGCCGGCGTCGTCGGCGCGATGGTCGTGGCTTGGATCGTCTCCCGGATCTCGTTCCCCGGCATCCCGCTCCCGGACCTCCCCGACCTGCCGGACCTCCCTCTCCCCGACCTCCCCAGCATCCCCTGGCCGTCGATCCCCTGGCCCGACCTACCCTCCCTGCACGTGCCGGACTGGCTCGAGCGGATTTTCGGCTACGCGAAGTACGTCTGGCCGATCGTCCTCGCCTTCGTGCTCGCCCAGGGCGAGATTCGGCGGCGTCGCAAGCACGCCGAGGCGTCGGCCGCGCAGGCCGAGAAGGTAGAACCGTCGCGCGAGACGTCAGTTCTGGCGGCCGAAACGTCAGTTACGTCGGCCGAAACGTCAGCTACGTCGAACGAAACGTCAGATTCGATCGACACAAGTGCCCACTCGGCCGACCAAACTGCCATCTCGGCCGACCTAACTGACTTCTCGCCCGACGCAGGTGACGTCTCGGCCGACCAAACTGACGTCTCGGCTGAGACTGGTCAGCGGCGGGGCTTGTAGGTCGGCTTCTCGCGCTTGAAGGCGGCCTCGCGGGCGATCTTGGTGTTCTCACCGAAGAGGAGACGGAGCTGCTCGATGCGCTCGCGGGAGAAGGTGCGCTTGATGGGGGCGTACCAGGTGTCGTTGAAGAGGCGCTTGGCCGCGGCGAGCTGGTCCGGGGAGCGCTCGGAGAGCTTGCGGGCGAAGGCGGTCGCGGTGGCGACCGGGTCGGCGGAGAGCTCGGTGACCAGACCCAGCTCGTAGGCACGCTCGCCGGAGAACTGCTCGGCGGTCATGGTGAGCTTCTTGGCGGTGTCGAGGCCGACCACCTCGGAGAGGGACCGGATGCCGGTCATGTCGGGGATGATGCCCCACTTGCCCTCGAGCACCGACCACTGCGAGTCGGGCTCGGCGATGCGGAAGTCGGCGCCGAGCGCGATCTGTACGCCGCCGCCGAGGCAGTGACCGTGGACGGCCGCGATCACCGGGACCGGCAGCCGGCGCCAGGCCCAGACCGACTCCTGGAAGAGGTTGGTGCCGCGGAAGGGGACCGGCGTGAACGCGCCGACGATCTTCTTCGGGTCGCGCAGGACCGAGGCGAAGTCGAGGCCGGCGGTGAACGCGTCCCCCTCACCGGCGATGACCACTGCCCGCAGGTCGCGGTTCTTCCGGAGCTCCTTGGCGGTGGCGACCAGCTCGCGGAGCAGGTCCAGGGTCAGCGCGTTGAGCTTCTCGGGGCGGTTGAGACGCACCTGAGCGATGCCGTCGTTGATTTCGGTGGTGACGAGGGGCATGAGGAGAACATTACGGGGCAGTAGGCATGATGGGACACATGGCTGACCCACGCGCTGGAACGCTCGCTGAGCCCGACGACCTGGTCGACGTACCTCACCTGGTCGCCTCCTACTACAACCTGCAACCCGACCCAGAGGATCCGGCCCAGCAGGTCGTCTTCGGCACCTCCGGTCACCGCGGATCCTCGCTCGATGCGGCCTTCAACGAGACGCACATCCTGGCCACGACCCAGGCGATCGTCGACTACCGCCGCTCGCAGGGCATCGACGGCCCGCTCTTCATCGGGCGCGACACCCACGGCCTCTCCGAGCCAGCCTGGGCGAGTGCGCTGGAGGTGCTGGTCGCCAACGACGTACGCGTCCTGATCGACGACCGCGACGGCTACACACCCACGCCCGCGGTCTCGCACGCGATCCTGCGAGCGAACGCGGTCTCGACAAGCTCGACCACCGGGGGCGGCTCGACCAACGGGGGCGGCTCGAACGCCGGAGCCGCCGACGGGATCGTCGTCACCCCGTCGCACAACCCGCCGACCGACGGCGGCTTCAAGTACAACCCGCCTCACGGCGGCCCGGCGGACTCCGATGCCACCAAGGTCATCGCCGCGCGCGCCAACGAGCTGATCCGCGCCGGGCTCTCCGGGGTCAAGCGGGTGCCGTTCGCGACCGCGAAGCAACGAGCCGAGACGTACGACTTCCTGGGCTCCTACGTCGACGACCTGCCCAACGTGGTGGACCTCGACGCCATCCGGGAGGCCGGGGTGCGGATCGCGGCGGACCCGCTCGGTGGTGCCTCCGTGGCCTACTGGGCCGAGATCGCCGAGCGGCACGATCTGCAGCTCAACGTCGTCAACGAGCTGGTCGACCCGACGTGGCGGTTCATGCCGCTGGACTGGGACGGCAAGATCCGGATGGACTGCTCCTCCCCCAGCGCGATGGCCGAGCTGCGGCGCTTCCTCGAGGAGACCCCGGAGTTCGACATCGCCACCGGCAACGACGCCGACTCCGACCGCCACGGCATCGTCACCCGCGACGCCGGGCTGATGAACCCCAACCACTTCCTCGCGGTCGCCATCGACCACCTCTTCGGCGGCGCCCGGCCCGCCTGGCCGGCGACCGCCCGGATCGGCAAGACCCTGGTCTCGTCCTCGATGATCGACCGGGTCGCGGGTGCGCTGGACAAGCCGCTGGTCGAGGTGCCGGTCGGGTTCAAGTGGTTCGTACCCGGTCTTCTCGACGGCTCCTTCGGCTTCGGCGGCGAGGAGTCGGCCGGCGCCTCGTTCCTCCGCTTCGACGGCTCCGTGTGGACCACCGACAAGGACGGCATCATCCTCGCCCTGCTCGCCTCTGAGATCCTGGCGCGCACCGGCAAGTCGCCCTCCCAGCGCTACGCCGAGCTCGTCGCGGAGCACGGCGACCCGGCGTACGCCCGCATCGACGCCCCCGCCTCCCGCGAGGAGAAGGCGAAGCTCGCCGCCCTCTCCCCCGACGCCGTCACCGCGACCACCCTGGCCGGCGAGGAGATCACTGCCAAGCTCACCGAGGCCCCCGGCAACCGTGCAGCCATCGGCGGCCTGAAGGTGACCACCGAGTCGGCCTGGTTCGCGGCCCGCCCGAGCGGCACCGAGGACGTCTACAAGATCTACGCCGAGTCGTTCAAGGGCCCCGACCACCTGGCCCAGGTCCAGGAAGAAGCGAAGGCAGTAGTCCAAGCCGCCCTCTCCTGATCCCCGAGAAGTCGAAATCTGACGCCGAAGCGTCGAAAATCGGCGCCGAGTGGTCCCACTCGGCGCCGATTTTCGACCTCTCGCGGTCGACTAGCGGAGCCAGAAGGGGTGCTCGGCGTCCTCTCGTACCGTCACGTTCACACGGTTGAAGAGGTTGTGGGTGGCGATGCAGAGGACGAGTGCGGCGGTCTGCCGCTCGTCGTAGTGCTTCGTGACCTCGCGCCAGAGCTCGTCGGGTACGGCGTCCTCGGAGTCGGCGAGGCGGGTGACCGCGTCGGCGAGCGCGAGCGCCGCCTTCTCCGCCTCGTCGAAGAAGGGCGACTCGCGGTGGGCGGCGACGCCGACGACCTTCTCCATCGAGAGACCGACGTCGTCGAGACGGGCGACATGGCCCTGGAGGCAGGCGGCGCAGCCGTTGAGCTGGCTCACCCGGATCGCGACGAGCTCGGTCGTGGTCTCCGGGAGACCACCGTCGGCCACCGCGGCCAGGAGGTTGCCGATGCCCTTGAAGGCCTGCGGGATGACTTCTGCTGGGTTCTTCATTCGGTTGCTCATGCCATCCCCGACCCGGGGCGTGCCGGGGATGTGACAGGTTCGGGGAAAGAAAAGATTCCTTCCAGGATCGGTCACATCTGGGTCGTGTCACGTGTCGGGTGTGGGGGATCACCAGATGAGACGACTGAGCGAACTGGACGGGCACTTCATGGACTTGACGGGTGTTTCAGTGCCCGTCAAGTCCAGGGATACCCGGTCGACCGGGTATCCCACACGGTCGCCAACCGAGAGGACAGACGATGCAACAGCAGTGGCTGGCGGAGCGGTTCGAGGAGGAGCGGCGACAGCTGTTCGCGGTGGCCTACCGGATGCTCGGGTCGGCGGCGGAGGCCGAGGACGCGGTGCAGGACGCGTGGCTCCGGCTGAGCCGCAGCGATGCCGAGGAGATCGACAACATCGGCGGCTGGCTGACGACCGTGGTGGCGCGGGTCTGTCTCAACGTGCTCCGCTCCCGCAAGACCCGCGGTGAGCTGTCCCTGGACGCCGACGCGCTCGGTGACCGGCTGCCGGAGCCGACGGTCGTCCTCGACGACGCCACCGCCCAGGACCCGGCCGAGCGTGCGGTGCTCGCCGACTCGGTCAGCATCGCCCTCCTGGTCGTGCTCGACCAGCTCTCCCCCGACGAGCGGCTGGCGTTCGTGCTCCACGATCTCTTCGCCGTGCCCTTCGAGGAGATCGCGTCGATGCTCGATCGAACACCCGACTCGACGCGCCAGCTCGCCAGCCGCGCGCGGCGCCGGGTCCGAGGCCGCACACCGACAGACGACGGATCAGCCCAGCGCGAGGTCGTCGATGCGTTCTTCGCAGCCGCCCAGAACGGTGACCTCGACCGTCTCGTCGCCGCGCTCCATCCCGATGTGGTCCTCCGCGCCGACCTGGGCTCCGGCGTCACCACCTACCGCGGGGCGGCGAAGGTGGCCGGCAACGCGGTCATGTACGCCCACTCCGACCGCCGCACCCACGCTGCCCTCGTCAACGGCTCGCCCGGCGTCGTCATCACCATCGCCGGAAAGCTCTTCAGCGTCATGGCTTTCACGGTCGAGGACGGCGTCATCACCGAGATCGAGGCGTACGCCGCCCCAGCCCAGGTCGCGAAGCTCGCTGCGAGCCTGGGGCTGGAGTCAGCGCACGGCTGAGGGGTCAGGCGGCCTGACGGCGGGGGCGGCCACGGCCACGCTTGTGGCTCACCACCCGGCCACGTTCGACGATCTCGCCGCCCCACACGCCCCACGGCTCGGAGCGCGCAAGCGCCCCGGAGAGGCACTCACGCATCACCGGGCAGTCGAGGCAGCGATCTTTGGCCACCTCGAGGGCGGCTGGGGACTCTGAGAACCACAACGCAGAGTCGTCTCCGTGGCACGGCAGGCCGGCGGCGTACAAAGGCGGGATGATCTCCAAGGACACCCCTTGAGAATCTTCGCCTGAGGTAGGCCCGCACATCGGGAAAGTACCTTAGATCGCCCCTGACGGATGAAATCGTTTCGGACTCGTGATTCGCGTTTGGCACTTTCCGGATCGCAAATCTCTCTACGATGCGAAATCGCCGCGATCTGGCGCGGCGACATCCCGAGAGGAGCAACCCGTGAAGCTCGGAAAGCAAGGAATCAGCCTTGCACTCGTCACGGCGAGCCTGGTGATCGCACCGGTCGCTGCAGTCGCTGCGGAGTCGGATCCCAGCGTCATCGACCAGCTCAAGGCCGATGCGGACAAGACCGTCACGCTCAAGAAGGAGGGCGCCACCGGCCGGATCGGCCACGCGTCCACCAAGGGCGACCTGATGCCCGACGTCGCCGCCGACAGCAAGTCGAAGGCGGCCGCGAAGGCACGCAAGTACCTCGACAAGTACGCCTCGGTCTTCGGTGCCGAGGCCGGTCAGCTCGACCAGACCAAGGTCAGCAGCAGCCCGGCCGGCTGGACCGTCGAGTTCGAGCAGACCTACAAGGACGTGCCGGTCTTCGGCGGCGTCCTGAAGGCCCACGTCGACAAAGCCGGCGACCTGACCTCCGTCAACGGCTTCGCCGCCCCCGGTCTCGACCTCTCCACCACCCCGAAGTGGTCGCAGGAGAAGGCCAGCGCCAAGGCGCTGGAGCTGGTGCGCTCGAAGCCCACCGCCCACTCCGAGACGAAGGCGGACACCACCGGTGTCGAGGTGGTCAAGGCCGACCTGAACGTCTACCGGATGGGCGCGGCCCAGGGCGTGAGCGGCAAGAGCCTGCTCGCCTGGGTCATCGAGGTGTCCAACAAGTCCACCGTGCGCGAGACCGTCGTGATCGACGCCGCCACCGGCAAGCCGGTCAACCGTTACTCGATGCTCCACACGGCGACCGACCGTGAGCTGATCGAGAAGCACAACACCCCCGACACCGGCGACGACGCCACCGTCTGGGTCGAGAACGACGCCTTTCCGGGCGACCTCGACCAGGACCAGGCCAACGAGGTTGCCACCACGGGTGAGTCCTACTGGCTCTACAAGAACACCTTCGGCCGCGACTCCTACGACGGCGCCGGCTCGAAGATGGTCACGGTCAACAACGACCCGGCCATCGACTGCCCGAACGCCAACTGGAACGGCGCGACCACCAACTACTGCTCCGGCGTCACCTCCGACGACGTCGTCGCGCACGAGTGGGGCCACGCCTACACCGAGTACACCTCGGGCCTGATCTACCAGTGGCAGCCGGGTGCGCTCAACGAGGCGTACTCCGACATGTGGGGCAACACGCTCGACTTCATCAACGCGCGTGAGAACACCACCGACGACGTGGCCCGCACCGACGGGCACTGCTCCGCCGAGACCCGTGGCGACATCTCGCTCACCATCAACTCGCCGGCCGACGTCGCCGGTGACTGCCCGGCAGCGGCTGCCAGCTTCGGCCCGGTCTTCCCGACCGCCGGCGTGACCAGCGACATCGTGGTCGGCACCGACGCCGCCGACGAGGCCGGGCCGTCCACCACCGACGGCTGCTCGCCGCTGGAGAACGCGGCCGCCGTCGACGGGAAGTTCGTGCTCGTCGACCGCGGCACCTGCCCCTTCACCCAGAAGGTCGAGAACGCCGAGAACGCCGGCGCGCTCGGCGTCGTGATCGCCTTCTTGGAGGGCCAGGCGATCGGCAGCATCGCGGGTGTCTCCGACATCTACGGCGCGACGACCGACTACGCCACCGGCCAGAAGATCAAGAACGCCTCCGGCGCGGTCAACATCACCATCAAGGACGCCTCGACCGATGCCAAGGACGAGTCCGTACGCTGGCTGATGGGTGAGGACTCGACCGCCTTCGGCGGCGCGATCCGGGACATGTGGAACCCGACCTGCTACGGCGACCCGGGCAAGGTCTCCGACGCGGAGTACCACTGCACCACCGACGACTCCGGCGGCGTGCACTCCAACTCCGGTGTGATCAACCACCACTACGCCCTGCTCGTCGACGGCGGCTCCTACAACGACGTCGACGTCGCCGGCATCGGCCTGGACAAGGCGGCCAACCTGATCTGGCACGCCCAGAGCAACTACCTGACGCCGACCTCGGGCTTCCCCGAGTACGCCCAGGCGATGGTCTCCTCCTGCGCCGACCTGACCGGCCTGACCACCCTCAAGAAGCTCACCCTCGGCACCTCGACCCCGCAGACCGGCGGCGGCGAGACCCCGGGTGGCGAGGCCGAGGCGCCGGCCCTGGAGCCGATCACGGCTGCTGACTGCGCGTCGGTCGCGGCGGCCAACACGGCCACCGAGCTGACCGAGGAGCCGGTCCAGTGCAACTTCGGCCCGATGCTCGACCCGAACACCCCCGCCCTGTGCGGCGAGGGCACCAACGAGGTCACGACCTACACCGAGGACTTCGAGGACGGTCTCGCCGGCTGGACCCAGGACGCCGAGTCCCTGGTCCCCGGCAACGACTACCCCTGGGAGGCCGGTAGCGACGTCGAGGGCAACGAGACGGGCCTGGCCTGGGGTCCCGACCCCGTCGAGGGCCAGTGCGGTGACGCGAACGGTGACATCACCAGCCGCAACGGTCTGATCTCCCCGAAGATCACCGTGCCCGCGGGTCTGTCGCCGCGCTTCACCTTCGATCACTCGGTACGCACCGAGGCGAGCTGGGACGGCGGCAACGTCAAGGTGTCGGTCAACGGCGGCGAGTTCACGCTCGTCGACCAGGCCGCGTACCTCTTCAACGCGCCGGGCGCCACGATGGACCCGGACAGCGGTTACCTCGGCGGCGAGCCGGCCTGGACCGGCACTGATGGTGGCGCCTTCACCGGCCAGTGGGGCACCACGATCGTCGACCTCGACGCGATCGCCGACGCCGGCGACGAGGTGCAGTTCCGTTTCGACCTCGGTCGCGACGGCTGCAACGGTGTCGAGGGCTGGGCCGTCGACAACGTCTCGGTGAGCTTCTGCACCGAGAAGGCCGTCCCGGAGATCTCCGCGGCCTCGCTCAAGAAGGGCAAGGTCACGGTCACCGTCGACGGCGACCGCGCCTCCGGCGAGATCGTGGTCTCCGAGAAGGGTCACCGCGTCGGCCGCTTCCACCTCAACAAGAACAAGGAGCAGGCGACCTTCCGCTCCAGCCCGGGCAAGCACACCTTCACGGTGTCCTACTCGGGTGACCGGAAGAACGAGCCCGTCACCGAGACGGTGACCGTCAAGGTCAAGTAGTTCCTCACCACCACGAAGGCCCCGCCGGACATTCCATCCCGGCGGGGCCTTCCGCGTACCTACACTCACCTCATGCGCGGAACGATCCTGACCCTGGGCGGTGGCGGCTTCTCGATGCCGGAGGTGCACGGGCGCGGCTTCTCGCCCCTCGATGCCGAGCTGATCCGACTGAGCGGCACGGAGCGGCCCAAGGTCTGCTTCATCGGCACCGCGAGCGGGGACGCCGACAGCTATCACGACAAGTTCCTCGCCGCGTACGCCGACCGGGCCGAGGCGAGGGTGCTCTCGCTGTTCAACAAGGCACCGGAGGGGTACGCCCTCCCGATCGACGATCTCGAGCGGCTCCTCGACCAGGACATCGTGTACGTCGGCGGCGGCTCCACCGCCAACCTGCTCGCAGTGTGGCGGCTGCACGGGCTGCCGACGCTCCTAGAGAAGGCGGCGGCCGGAGGCACCATCCTGGCCGGGATCTCTGCCGGCGCGAACTGCTGGTACGAGGCCTCCTCGACCGACTCGTTCGGCCCCACCGCGCCGCTCCCCGACGGGCTCGGCTTCCTGCCCGGCTCGTTCTGCCCGCACTACCTCGGCGAGGCGGACCGGCGCGAGACGTACCTCGACTTCGTCGGCTCCGGCGCCCTGCCCGCCGGCCACGCCGCCGACGACGGCATCGCGCTGCTGTGGCGCGACGGCGAGCTGGTCGAGGCGATCAGCGAGCGGCCCGACGGGGTCGCCGCCGCGGTCGGGCCGGACGGGGAGACCCCGCTGAAGGTTCGTACGCTCGGATGAGGCGGCGGTCGAGCCCGCGAGCGCAAGCGAGCGGTGTCGAGACCAACACGGTCGGCTCGAGCACCGAGGGGACTGTGTTGGTCTCGACACGCCTCCGCCTAGCGGCTCCGGCGGCTCGACCAGCGGAGCTGGTCCGGCGGCTCGACCAGCGTCAGGGGATGTAGAGCAGGGCGTACGTCGCGACGTGGCAGAAGCCGAAGAGCGCGGGCGCCCACACCTCGACGTTGCTCATCGGCAGGTAGCGCGAGCTGTCGCGACCGAGGCCGACGGCGGACCACTCCGCGACGCCGGGCGCAGCGGGGAGCTGCTTCTCGAGGTGGGAGATGACGGCGTACTTCCCGCTCGCCATCTGCCGGTAGGACCGGACGATCCAGAACCAGCCGAGGCAGAGGCCGAGGGCGGCGATCAGGGCGACCGTGAACAGCCAGGGGCGCTCGGGGGCGCTGGCGATCAGCGCCGTGCCGGCGACCAGGACACCGATGTTGAGGACCAGGAAGAAGGCGCTGGTGATCGTACGCCGCACGCTGAGCCGCTCGTTCTCGGCGACGTAGAGCTTGTACTGGTCGAAGAGCACCGCGCGGTCGCCGCTGGAGAGCACGTCGGGAGGCAGCACCCACAGACCTTCCGCGAGCGCGGACGGGTTGGGCTGGTTGGCGGTCACATAGCTGCGCACCGCGGTCCGCGACTCAGCTCCGGGAATCAACTGGTTCTCCATAGTGCGTAGTTGTCTACCGCTCCCGAGGGACGATGTCCATACGAGATACGTCACCGTGGTCGAGCCGTGAGGTCAGGTCAGGTCGTGCAGCGCGACGATCGCCTCGTCGATGCACTCGGGAAGACTGAGATCCGTCTCCCCCGATACCCACCGGTCGAAACCCGACTGGAAGACCGCGACGCCGCTGTGAGCCGCCAGCGAGGCGGCCGGGTCGCCCACTCCCCGCTCGGCGAGCGCCTTCTGCGAAGCGCTCCTCATCGCGGCCATCTTGAGCAGCTCGCGCTCCTGGAGGGCAGGGTTGGCCTGGACGATCCGGGTGCGCCGGGCGGCCTGCTCCCGGGTGCGCTGCTCGGCGATGCGGGCAGCCCCCTCGCGGGCCGCGGCGAAGACCATCTCCAGCGGGCTCGCCGCCTCGTCGGCCTTGGCGATCGCCTCCGCGACCACCTCGTCGAGAGCGGTGGGACCGGCGAAGAGGACCTCGCGCTTGTCGGCGAAGTGGCGGAAGAAGGTGCGCTCGGTGACCCCTGCGCGGGCGGCGATGTCACCGGCGGTCGTCTTGTCGTAGCCCTTCTCGGCGAACAGGTCGAGGGCGGCCGCCAGCATCCGACCACGCGCGTCCGGTTCCCATCTCGCCATGCCTCCATCCTAGCGTGATGTCAGTTCATGACATCGCGTGCTACCGTTGATGTCAGTCACTGACATAGGAGGAAGCATGACCACCATCTTCATCACCGGGGCCTCCGGCTGGATCGGCTCGGCGGTCACCGACGAGCTGCTCGCGAACGGCTACTCGGTCACCGGCCTGGCCCGATCCGACGCGAGCGCCGCCGCCCTCGAGGCGAAGGGTGCTGAGGTCCACCGCGGCTCGCTCGACGACCCCGACTCGCTCGCCACCGCCGCCAAGGCGGCCGACGGCGTCATCCACCTGGCCTTCAAGCACGACTTCAACGACTACATCGGCGCAGGTCACACCGAGCGCGCCACGGTCGAGGCGATGCTCACCGAGATCGAAGGAACCGACAAGCCCTTCCTGTTCGCCTCGGGTGCGGCCGGCGCAGCCGTGGGACGCCCGGCCACCGAGGAGGACGCCAGCCCCAACCACGGCGCCGACTCGATGCGCGGCGGCAGCGAGAACCTCGCGCTCGGCTACGCCGACCGAGGCGTACGTCCCGTGGCGCTGCGCTTCCCGATCGTCCACGGCGTCGGCGGCGACCACGGCTTTCTCGCCTACCTGGCCCAGCTCGCCAAGGAGCGGGGTGTCTCCGGCTACATCGGCGACGGCGCGAATCGCTGGCCGATGGTCGACCGCTCCGACGCGGCGCGTCTGGTGCGACTGGCACTGGAGAAGGCGCCCGCCGGCTTCCGTGCCCACGCGGTCGCCGAGACCGGCATTACCGCCCGGACGATCGCGGAGGCGCTGAGCGAGCGGCTGGGCGTGCCGACGCAGTCGATCCGCCCGGAGGACGCCGAGGCCCACTTCGGATGGATGGCGATGATGTTCGGCGTCGACATGCCCGCCTCGTCGGAGATCACGAGAGACCTGCTGGGCTGGGTCCCGACCGGCCCCACGATGTCAGAGAACATGGCCGCGGGGGCCTACGACCTCTGACAGATACGACGGGGAGTTCCGCAGGGGTCACCTACCGGTACGCCCTGCAGAACTCCCCGTCGTACTCGACTCGGCCTCAGACAGCCGTGCCGATGGAGGCCGCACCGGCGGCCTCGAACTCCTTGAGGATCCGGCGGCGGGTGCGGTTGTCGCCGCGTACGGCCTTGACCAGCTTGCCGAGCTGCGACGGCGCGTTGCGCACGTTGGTCGACTCCATGAAGCCGTTGGGCAGCGAGAGGCGCAGCACCTTGTGCCAGGCCGACGCGACCTGCTGCGGCATCGGCGCGGTGTGGTAGTTCAGACCGTACTTGTCGAAGAGCGCCCGGACCTTCGGAGCGATCTCGGCGTAACGGTTCGAGGGCAGGTCGGGGAAGATGTGGTGCTCGATCTGGTGGCTCAGGTTGCCGGTCATGATGTGCAGCAGCTTCGAGCCGGAGATGTTGGCCGAGCCGAGCATCTGCCGGACGTACCAGTCACCGCGGCCCTCGTCCTCGGGGATGTCCTTCAGCTCGAAGGTCTCCACGCCCTCGGGGAAGTGACCGCACATGATCACCGAGTGGGTCCACACGTTGCGGACGAAGTTGGCGGTCAGGTTGGCCACCAGCGTGGTCGGACCGGACAGCGCGATCATCGAGAGCAGCGGGTGGGCGACGTAGTCCTTGAACGCCTGGCGGCGGATCTTGGCGACCGTCTTCTTCGCCGCCATCTCCCACTCGGCGGACGGCCGGCGGCCCTTCTTCTTCTGGCGCAGCACCCGGCCGAGCTCGAGATCGTAGGCGGCGATCCCGTACTCGAAGATGCACATGTTGATGAAGTTCATCGCGGGCTGGAACAGGCTGGAGGGCGTCCAGGGCTGCTCCTCGTCGACGCGCATGATGCCCCACCCGAGGTCGTTGTCCTTGCCCACGATGTTCGTGTAGGTGTGGTGGAGCTCGTTGTGGGAGTGCTTCCACCCCTCCGCGGTGGAAGCGTTGTCCCACTCCCACACCGTCGAGTGGATCTTCGGGTCACGCATCCAGTCCCACTGGCCGTGCATGATGTTGTGGCCGATCTCCATGTTGTCCAGGATCTTGGCGATGGAGAGGCCGACGGTGCCGACGACGAACGCCGGCGGGAAGATGCTCGCGAGCAGGACGGCACGGGAGCCGAGCTCGAGCGAGCGCTGGACCTTGATCACCTTGTGGATGTACGCGGCGTCGCGCTCTCCACGGGTGTCGATGACCTCTTGGCGGATGGCGTCGAGCTCGCGGCCGAGCTGCTCGACGTCCTCGCGGGTCAGGTGGGCGATGGGGCCGGTGTAGGCCGGGGCATCAGGTGCGATGGTCATGGATGTCTCACTCTCGTGGGGGACGTGTCTAAGAAGCGGGATGGTCGATGACGCACTCGCCGGCGGCGGCGGAGATGCAGGTCTGGATCGGTACCCCTTCGGGTCCGGTCTCACCCGGATGGGCGACCGTCAGCTCGCCGTTGCGGAGGTCACGGACGGCGCCCTCCTTCATCGGGAGAACGCAGCCGAAGCAGATGCCCATACGGCAGCCGCTCGGCATGAGGACGCCGGCGTCCTCGGCGGCGTCGAGGATCGGCCGGTCACCAGGTGCGTCGACGGTCTTGCCGGTGAAGGCGACGGTGCCGCCCTCGCCGGTGACAACCGTGGCCAGGCGGAACTGCTCGGTCTGGAGCGGCAGGCCCTCGGCGTCGTACCAGGCCTGGAGGGTGTCGAGGAGCCCGGCCGGACCGCAGGCGTACGCCCGCCGCTCCTTCAGGTCCGGGACGAGCTCGTTCAGGGTGTCGACGTCGAGGCGGCCCTCGCTGCCGGTGTAGCGGGTGACGAGGCGGATCGCGCCGGCCTCGTGGAGGGACTCGAGGTTGCGGATGAAGATCGAGTCGGGACGGCTCGGCGCGACGTGCACGACGGTGACGTCGAGGCGCTGGTGCTGCACGACACCCTCGTCGGTGACGGGGAAGAGGTTGCGCAGCATCCCGATCACGGGGGTCACGCCGGAGCCGGCGGTGACCATCAGGAACTTGTGGCCGCGCAGGTCGCTGGGGAGCACGAACTCGCCGGCCGCCTGCTCGAGGTGGACGATCTTGCCGGGGCTCAGGCGGCGCACCAGGTGGCTGGAGACCTTTCCGCCGGGGACGGCCTTCACGGTGATCGAGATCAGCCCGTCCTTGCGGGGGCCGTGGGTCAGCGAGTAGGCGCGCCAGTGGCGCACGCCGTCGACGTCGACGCCGACGCGCACGTACTGACCGGGGACGTGGTCTCGCCAGTCGGCGCCCGGCTTGATCTCGATCGTGGCAGCGTCGGCGGTCTCCGGGGTCACCTTCACGACACGTCCGCGCAGGTCAGCACCGGGCCGCAAGGGATTGAACATGTCCAGGTAGTCGGCCGGGGCGAGCGGCGTCGCGATCGACTCGGCGACCTCCCACGCCTTGCGTGAGAAGCGCTCCCGCCAGGCGGGTCGCCTGACCTCGCCCGGTGCGAGCAGGGCGGGGGATGTGGACATCTCAACCATGCTTTCCATGGTGCTATTTGTCCGAGGTAAACTCCTGTGCCAGCGACGTGAATCTGAAGGGCGGATTTATACGTGACGAACAAAAGTTCCCGTGAGTTCCCGGCTCTTTCGTCCTACAAGGTCCATCTGAGCCCAGAAATCGTCGAATCGGTCCGCGAGGCTCTGCCGAGGGTCAGCGACGAGGTCGTCGCCGCGATCATCGCCGAGGTCCCCGCCTACCAGGATGCCCTCTCGGGCCAGATGGGCGAGACGATCCGTACCGCGGTGGGGATCGCCCTGGGTGGCTTCCTCTCGCTCGCCTCCGGCGACGGCCTCGCCGCTGAGGCCGCGACCGCCACTCCCCCGGCGCTCGAGGGCGCCTACAGCCTCGGTCGGGGCGAGGCCCGCTCCGGCCGCACCACCGAGGCGCTGCTCGCGGCCTACCGGATCGGCGCCCGTGTCGCCTGGCGCGAGCTCTCCAGCCGGGCCGTCGAAGGAGGGATGGCACCCGAGACGCTCGCCGAGTTCGCTGCGCTGGTCTTCGCCTGGATCGACGAGATCTCCGAGGCCTCCGCGGCCGGCCATGCCGACGAGCGCGCCACGACCGGCCGTGTCCAGCGTCAGCTGCGCGAGCGGCTGGCCCGTCAGCTGCTCGCCGGGGTGACGCCGGAGCAGCTCGACGACGCGGCGGTACGCGCCGAGTGGACCCCGCCGAGCACACTGACCGCCGTGCTCGTCCCCAACTCCCAGGTCGGCACCATCCTCGCCAAGGTCAACCAGGCCACCCTCGAGTTCGACGACCTGCGCGACCTGGACGACCACACCCTGCTGCTCGTCCCCGACGCCCACGGCCGCCGGCGCCGGGCGCTGATGAAGGCGTTGGAGGGGCGTCGCGCCGTCGTCGGCCCGGCCAAGCCCTGGCGCGAGGCCCGGATCTCCTACGAGCGCGCCCGCCGCGCCCACTTCGCCGGCCTCGGCTCCGACACCGAGCAGCACCTCGTCGAGCTCGTCCTCTCCGCCGACGCCGACGCCCGCGAGGACCTCCGCGCCCAGGTCCTCGCCCCGTTGGCCGACCTCCGCCCCGCCACCGCCGAGAAGCTCACCGAGACGCTCCGTTCCTGGCTCCTCCACCAGGGCCGCCGCGACGAGGTCGCCGCCGAGCTCTTCATCCACCCGCAGACCGTCCGCTATCGGATGAGCCAGCTCCGCGACGTCTACGGCGACCGCCTCGACGACCCCGCGACCGTCCTCGCCCTCACCGTCGCCCTGGGCTGACCACCTCGAAGCCGAGCTCCTCGGCGACATGGACCATCCGCTTGTCGTAGGTCACCACCTGCTCGACCGCATCTTCTCCTTCGGCCTCGTCGGCCAGGAGAAGAGCGGTGCCGAGATGGATCGCGTCGAGCGACTTGAGGGTGTGCTCGATGTCTTTCGCAGACTCGACGACCTCAGGCAGGATGCCCATGAAGTGGATGCCCTCGCAGACGCGCTCCACGTCGACCGGATCGAGATCCATCCGAACTCTGAGCCGAGCCAGCTCGACGTCCAGCAGATCTGAGGAGATGAGCCGGTCGCCCCGCGCCACGACCCCGTCCAGGTAGTTCTCCAACGCTGGTCGGTCGGCATGGTTCACCAGGATCCGCCCCAGCGCAGAGGTGTCGACGTAGACCAGCATCAGATGCTCTCCTCGCGCAGCTCAGCGAGGACGTCGTCCAGGTCTTCGTCCCTTGACACGCCCTTCACCGACCTCCACCCACCGCCGCCGCCCCGGGGCGGGCGGATTCGGCCGAGAGCGACCATCTGGTCGAACCTGCTCTTGGGCGCAGGGACGAGCATCGCCACCGGCCGGCCATGATCGGTGACGATCAGTGACTCGCCGTTCTGGACGCGCCTCAGCACCCGGCCCGTCTGCTGATTCAGCTCTCCCACGCGTACCTCGCTCATCTGTCCATGATAGGCCGCTGCGTAGAACTTTTCTACGACGCCGAGCCAATGGTCTACCGCACCCAGCGTGAACAGGAATGGATACCCCCGGCCGTGTACAGCATCTGGGGGCCCGGATCGGGGTACCGGCGGGCTATGACTGATACCGCTGCCCTTCGGTCCAGGACCGCGACGGCGCTGCAGACCGCCGCGACGGTCGTGGGTGCCGCTTTCCTGCTCGTCGGTGTGCTCGGCTTCATCCCTGGGATCACCACCGGCTACGACACGATGACCTTCGCCGGTCACGAGTCCGAGGCGCAGCTCCTCGGCATCTTCCAGGTCTCGATCCTGCACAACATCGTGCATCTCCTGTTCGGGGTCGCCGGCCTGCTGATGGCCACCTCGTTCGGCGGGGCTCGTGCCTTTCTGCTCGGGGGCGGTGCCGTCTACCTGGTGCTGTGGATCTACGGCCTGGTCGTCGACCACCACAGCGCCGCGAACTTCGTGCCGCTCGACGATGCCGACAACTGGCTCCACCTGATCCTCGGAGTCGGCATGGTCGCACTCGGCGTCGTGCTGGGGCGCAAGCCGACCGTGCGCGCGCGACCGCGTCACTCCCACTGACGGGTCGGCACGACCGGGTTGACCTCAACCCGACTTGAGCGAGGACCGTTGAGCCATGACGTTCACCGACACCCAGCTCCGATACCTCCGCTCCCAGCCTCTGGGGCGGCTCGCCACGCTCGCCCCGGACGGCGGCCTGCAGAACAATCCGGTGGGGTTCCAGATCGACGACGAGCATCGGATCGTCATCGGCGGCTTCGCGATGGGCAGGTCGCGGAAGTTCCGCAACATCCAGAAGCACGACCGGGTCGCGTTCGTGGTCGACGACCTCGCCGCGACCGACCCCTGGAAGCCACGGATGGTCGAGATCCGCGGCACCGCCGAGGCGCTCGAGGACGTCGAGCCGCCGATGAAGGGGACGTCTCGCGAGATCATCCGGATCACTCCGGAGTGGGTCCGCGACTACGGCCTCGACGACTGACCCACCGGCCTCAGCGTTTGCGCCACACCCTCGCAGGCACGAGCGAGAGCGGGTTGATCGCGGCGCGGATGCGCTGCCACCGGGTGCGCGAGTCGGACAGTGACGTACGCAGCGAGCCGACCTGCTCCCAGAACGCCTCGACCTCGGCGTCGGCCGGGTGCTCCTCACCGAACATCGTTGTGTCGGTGAGGAGCGCGAGGCCGGGCGCAGCGTCGAGCCCGGGCGCGGCCGAGAGGACCGAGGCCTGCTCGCGGCGGGTGGCTCCGACCGGCACGCCGACGCCGTAGTCGCGGGCGTTGTCGAGGGTCTCGCGCCAGCCGCCGGAGAGGCGGGCGACGGGGGTGCCCCGGGTGCGCCGGCGATGTCGCCGCCAGAGCTTGGCGCCGATGATCGCTCCGCAGACCGCGGCGACGAGCAGGATCGGGACACCGACGTACTTGAGGACGGCGACCAGCCAGCCGGGCAGCGTGAACCCGTCGGGTCGCGAGTTGGCCTTCTGGTTGACCGACTCGTCCAGCGGGTCGCCCGAGGTCGCGGGCGGGCGCACCGGCGCCGGCGGCGGGACGACCTTGCCGGTGACGAGCTCCTCGGGCTGGGGAGCGTTCTGCTGGGGCGGCTTCTCGGTGTTCATGAACTCGGACCAGTCCAGGGTGGCCCAGGAGCCGTCCGACATCCGCAGCTCGACCCAGGCGTGCATGTCCTTGCCCTGGATGACGCCGTCGGAGCCGACGACCGCGCCCAGAACGACCCGGGCCGGCACGCCGACCTGGTTGGCGAGGATCGCCATCAGCGCGGCGTACTGCTCGTCGTTGCCGGCCAGCTGGCCGCCCTTGGCGGTGAAGTCGGCGAGGCGGCGCAGCGAGTGGCCAGCCGGGTACTGCTGGTTGGGCGGCTCACCGTCGGTGTAGGTGCCCTCGGACTTCAGCTTCTCGGCCACCGCCAGCGCGTTGGTCATCGGTGAGTCGCCGCCGCCTGCGTACTCGGCGGCGAGCGCCTGGAACTGGGCGGCCTCGTCGCCGATCGGCGACCCGCCCGACCACGGCTCGCTCTTCTCCCCGACCTTCGCATCGTCGACCGAGGCGGTGAAGGAGTAGGAGTCACCGGGCTTCAGCGACGAGGGCAGCACACCGGTCGAGGTGGCCAGGTTGTAGCGGAACGAGTCGGCGTCGGGGCCGTCGAACGAGATGTGGGTGAGCGCGGTCGGCAGCGGGACCCACACGCCGCCGAAGTCCTCGCCGATCGTGATCGTGCCCTTCACCTGCTTGCCGTCGGCGAGCGGGTTGCGCAGCGTCGAGCTGACCTTCCGGAACGTGTCCTCGGGCCCCTCGGTCACTCCGGAGTCGTTGGCCGCGCGCCAGACGGTGCCGTCGTACGAATCCATCGCCGCGACGCGGACGCGGGTGCCCTCGGGCAGCCCCGAGACCGTGAAGAGGTCCTTCTCGTAGAGCCGGCGGTCGTCCTCGGGCGTCTGGTAGCCCTTGGTGTAGACCCGGAAGCCGGCCAGCGGTGAGGGGTACTGCCCCACGTTGAAGGGCGGCTCGATCTCACCACGCAGGACCGTACGCTCCGGGGCGAGGCCCGGCAGCAGCGGTCCGCCGAGGAACGCGAGCCCGGCCGCGCCGAGGCACAGCGCAGCACCGATGGCGGTGCGCGAGAGACGACGGCCGCCGGTGGAGGCGAGGGTGCGGGCGCGCATCCCGCGGATGCAGAGCCAGGTGATCGCGAGCGCCCCGAAGAGGGCGCCGAGCAGCGCGGTCTTGGACGGGTCCTGCACGCCGAGCAGGATGACGCCGGCCAGCAGGGCGAAGGCGACGAGCACGGGCGGCAGCGCCGCCTTCATCCGCAGCGCCATCGCGAAGCCGAGGCAGCCGGCGAGCAGACCGAGGATGTAGGGGATGGTCAGGAGCGCACCCCCGTCGACCGGCGGCAGCGTCGTCAGCAGCCGCTTCCACCCGTGCACGGAGTTGTCGGCGAGGGTGCCGACCGTGTCGGGGACCGGCAGGAACGAGAGGTCGCCGATGCCGTGGAGCGCGACCGCGCCACCGAGCACGAAGAAGGCGGCCAGGAGGCCGACGGCGAGCACGACCACGGGCTGGCCGCGGCCGACGAAGGCGATGAGGATGCCGAGGAGGAGCCCGGCCACACCGGCGATCAGGTAGGTCCAGCCGGCGTAGGTGTCGTCGAAGCCGAGGAAGGCGATGGTGCCGAGGAGGAACAGGAGGGTGCCGTCCACGGCGGCCTGCTGCTTGGTCATCCGGACAACCCCTTCGCGAGCACGATCGGCAGCTGGTCCAGGTCGGGCACGGTGAGCATCGGCAGGTCGGCGACGGCCTTGAAGCCCGCCCGCTGGGAGGAGTCGACCCGCACGGCGACGGTGGTCGCGTCGACCGAGAACTGGCCGGCCGCCCGCTGCAGGGTGACGAACTCCGGGTAGCGGCCGGTCACCAGCATCACCAGCGACGCGTCCGGCGCCTGCCCGGCCGCCTCGGCGGTGATCTCGACCAGGTTGTTCGGCTGCGGGGTCGCCCGCGAGCAGGCGTCGAGCGCCGAGCGCCCTCCCCCGCCGGCCGCGGTGGCCCGCACCAGCAGCACGTCACCGGTCGCCAGCGAGACGTCGAACTCGTCGAGGATGCCGCGCCGCAGCAGCGAGCCGGCGATCGACATGGCCGTCTCGTACTCCTCCTCGCTGTCGTAGGACGTCGGCGAGGAGTCGACGATGACGACGATGTGGGAGCGGCGGGTGTCGAGGAACTGCCGCACCAGCAGCTGTCCGTGGCGGGCGGAGGAGCGCCAGTGGATGTGGCGAAGGTCGTCGCCGGGGACGTACTCCCGCAGCGCGTGGAAGGCCAGGTCGCTCATCGAGGTGTTCTGGGCCGTGGAGCCCTCGAGGTCGCGGACCAGACCGACCCCGAACGGCTCCAGGTGGGTGGTGCGCGGGTGGACGAAGACCTCGGTGCGGTCGGTCCACTCCTGCACGCGCCGGAAGAGGCCGAGCGGGTCGCCGCGCACGGTGCGGACCGGGCCGACGTCGATCACGCCGCGGCGCTGGGTCGGCACCACGAACAGCTCGGTGTGCTCGGCACCCGGCATCAGCATCGGCAGGTCGTACGTCACCCCGCCGGCCCCGATCGGGAACTCCAGCGTCGTGGAGACGAGGGGGCCGCGCGCCTCGTTGCGGGCGCGCAGCTCGCCGGTCAGTGCCTGGCCGACGGCGACCCGCGGCGGCTCGACGACGGTCGCGACCGCGAGCCGGGTGCGCCCGATCATGAAGAAGGCTGCACCGATGAGAAGGAAGAGCGCCGCCATCGCGACCACGGCGGCTTCGATCCAGCCGAGCGCGGTCGCGGCGACCCAGGCGATCGCGCCGAGGAGCAGCACGCCCCAGCCGATCGAGGTGACGTTGCCGAACCACTTCGCCACCGCTCGCCGAATCATGCCCACCGCTGATCGAACCGCCCCGACCGCTGGTCGAGCCGCGAGCGCCAGCGAGCGTGTCGAGACCAACACACCACCCGCCGAACGCCGAGGGGACCGTGTTGGTTTCGACACGCCTCCGCCTAGCGGCTCCGGCGGCTCAACCAGCGGGGGCGAGGTCACGAAACGCGCTCCTGCGGAGCCGGGACCGAGGTGAGCAGGTCACCGATGACGTCCTCGACCGTCACGCCGTTGAACATGGCCTCCGGGTCGAGGATCAGGCGGTGGCAGAGCACCGGCTCGGCGAGCGCCTTGACGTCGTCGGGCAGCACCTGCGAGCGGCCCTCGGCGAGCGCCCACACCTTGGCCGTACGCACCAGGGCGAGGCAGCCACGCATCGAGGCGCCGAGGCGGACGTGCTTGTGACGGCGCGAGTGGTCGACGAGGGCGGAGACGTAGGCGACGATCGCGGGGTCGATGTAGACCTGGTCGGCCATCTCGGCCATCTGCGTGACCGTCGGGGCGGTGATGATCGGGGTGACCAGGGTGGCGCGGTCGCGTACCGAGGAGTTCATCAGCAGCTCGACGGTGGCGTTCTGGTCGGGGTAGCCGACCGAGGTCTTCAGCAGGAAGCGGTCCAGCTGTGCCTCGGGCAGCCGGTAGGTGCCGGCCTGCTCGATCGGGTTCTGGGTCGCGATCACCATGAACGGACGACCGACCTCACGGGTCGCGCCGTCGACGGTGACCCGGCCCTCCTCCATGACCTCGAGCAGGGCGCTCTGGGTCTTCGGGGAGGCTCGGTTGATCTCGTCGGCGAGCACGATCGAGTGGAAGATCGGACCGGGGTGGAACTCGAAGGTGCCCTTGCCCTGGTCGTAGACGGTCACACCGGTGACGTCGGAGGGCAGCAGGTCGGGCGTGAACTGGATGCGGGCATGCGAGCCCTGCACGGTGTTGGCGAGCGCGCGGGCGAGCTGGGTCTTGCCCGTGCCGGGGTAGTCCTCGAGCAGCAGGTGACCCTCGGAGAGCAGCGCGGTCAGCACCAGGCGGATCACGTTCCGCTTGCCGAGAACGGCCTTCTCGACATTGTCGGCAAGCTTCTCGAAGGTGTCGTGGAACCAACGAGCCTGCTCTTGGGTGACGGTCATCTTCTTCTCTCCATTACCACGTGACGTTCTTCGACAGGTTGGGTCGCCCGGAGGTCGTGCAGGTCACCTTGAACGGGGTGTTCGCGCCGACCCAGCCGCGACCGCTGCCCGTGCCCTTGCCGTTGCTCCCGATGTTCACGTTCCAGCGGGAGGTGGTGGCGCTCGTGCGGCACTCCCAGGTCTTGCCCGGGAAGGCGGGGTCGGTGATGGTGGACCCGACGTACCAGCACGTGCCGCCACACTGGGTCTCCGGCTGGGGGCAGGCGCTGCCGGAGCACTCGCCGGCCTTGTTGACCTGCATCGTCGGGTCCGGCGGCTTGTCGGTCTTCACCGTGACGGAGTCGGACTTGCTCGCCCGGCCGGACGAGCTGATGGTCACGGTGTAGGTGTAGGACGT
Source organism: Nocardioides luteus (assembly GCF_014648595.1). GTDB lineage: Bacteria > Actinomycetota > Actinomycetes > Propionibacteriales > Nocardioidaceae > Nocardioides > Nocardioides luteus. The sequence goes on from NZ_BMRK01000003.1 coordinate 34,198, forward strand.
GTCCCAGTTGGGCGCGGTGTCCGTGCCCGACCGGTTGCCGGCGCCGGTGCCGGTGTTGAACTGCGCGACCTGGTTGCCGCCGCGCTTCACGGTGACGGTCGCAGCCTTGCCGTTGGGGTTGTAGCTGACCCGCCAGTTGACCTTGTTGCCGTCCACGCTCGCCGAGATCGACGGCGTGCCCAGCGGGCCGTAGGTGGTCACGTTCTTCGTTGTCTTGGCGCCGCAGGAGCTCCCGGATCCGGTGCCACCGGTGGACCCGTTGCAGGCATGCAGCGACACCTGGGTCGAGCTCCCGTTGGTGAAGCCGGTGATCGTCTTGGTCTGCTGACCGGCGCCGTCGGGCGGGTAGGTCCAGCTCCCGCAGGAGGAGCCGTTGCGTACGCACTCGACGCGGTTGGTCTTGCCGTGCGAGGCGCGCGGGGTGAAGACGATCTGCGCGGTGCCGTTGGCCCCGGTCGGGGTCGCGCTCGCGAACGAGACGGAGTCGGGCGTCGCCGCCGCCTCGACCTTGCCGCCGGCGGAGTAGCTGGAGATGTGTGCCTCCGGCGAGCCACCGCCACCGGTCTCGCGCGGCGAGGTCGCCTCGGCGTTGCGGGCGCGGACGGCGTAGGTGTAGATCGTGCCGTCGTTGGCGACGTCGTCGCGACAGCTGGTCTCGGCCACCCACGAGCAGACGATCTTCTCGCCGGAGCCGCCGGTGCGGCGTACCTCGTAGGCGACCGGCGCGGGGCCGTTGGGCGCGACCGGGCTCCACGAGACCGTGACCGTCTTGCCGGTGTTGTTGGCCGTGTCGGCCCAGGTGAACGTCGGCGTCGCAGGGGTGTCCGGCTTGCCGGCGCCCATCCCCTCGACCGTCGAGGACGGGCCCTTGTTGGTCTTGACGCCCTTGTCGTTGAGCGGCACGACCGTGAACTGCACCGGGTCGCCGTTGGAGCTGACCGCGGCCGGATAGGTGGTCTGGCCGGCGGAGATGTCCTTGATGCCGCCGCCCGGCCAGCTGATCCGGTACTTCTGCACCTCGGAGCAGTCGCACGGAGCCGGCTTGCTCCAGCTCAGCTCCACCTTGTGGTCGCGCTGGCGGGTGACCCGGAGGTTCTGCACCGGACCGGTGTAGGCGTCGGGCTCGCCCTCCGCCGAGTTGCTCCACTCGCGGCTCGGGCCGACCGAGTTCACCGCGCGGACGCGGAAGTCGTAGACGACACCGTTCTTCAGCCCGGTGATCCGGCACGACGTCGAGGGGCAGTCCTGGACGTGGTCGCCGTTGGCCTCCACCTCGTAGCGCTGGATCGGGTCGTCGCCGTTGTCCTTCGGCGCGTTCCACGACAGCGCGACCACGTTGGAGAGGAAGTCGGAGGTCGTACGCAGCCCCGTCGGCGCGCCGGGGACGTCGATGACGTCCACCTCGATGACGCCGGTGGCCTTGACTCGCTTGGAGTCCTTGCCGGAGTCGCTGACCTCGATCGCGTAGCGATAGTGGCCGTGCCCCTCCTCAGGCGTGTTGAAGGTGATCTTCGAGCCGCTGGCCTTGCCCATGTCGGGTGAGTCGCCGTTGACGGGATCGAGCTTGGTGATCACGATCTCCTGCGACTCCGCGGGCACCGGGGTCTGCAGATAGTCGGCGATGTCGATCGCGACCGGGTTGCCGGCCTCGGTCTGCAGCGGCTTGATCGGGGAGAGCGACGGCGGCGGCAACGCGATGACCTTGACCAGCAGCTGGCCCTTCGCGTCGCTGCCCTCGACGCCGATCTCCAGCGCGCCCTGGGCACCGGCGTCGGCGTGCTCGGCGAGCAGCCGCAGGCCGCCGTTCTCCTGCTTCACGTCCACGCCGTCGAGCCCGTCGCCGATCTCGGCGGTGAAGTCGAGGTCGTCGGCGTCGGCCGGGTCGGCGGTCCACACGTGGCAGATCGCGGCGATGTCGACGAGCGCACCGTTGCCGCTCTCCGGCACCTCGACCGGGGTGCTCGGACAGTTGATCTCCGGCTCCTCCTTGCCGATCTGCACCGGCAGGGAGATCACCGAGAGGTGAGCGTCGGCGGAGGTGATCTTCTCGCGGTCGGCGACCTCGAAGGTCAGCGTCGCCGGACCCTTGGTCTCGCCGGCGGTCACCTTCACCGTCGTAGCGGTGGTGTCGCCGGTGTTGAGCATCCCCTCGGGGGCGGGCACGATCTTGTCGGTGGTGGTCAGCACCACCGGGTCACCCTCGGGGTCCTCGACGTAGTCGGTGATGTCGACGTTCTTCGTCTCGCCCGGGTTGAGCTGGAGCTCGGAGCCCGGCTTCAGGTAGGGGGCGTCCTTGGGACGGGCGGGGACGTAGATCGAGCCGACCGCCTGGGCACCGTCGGGGTCGGTGACCCGGTAGGTCCACACCCGGGTGGTGTCGCCGACCGGCAGGGTCACCTTGCCGTCGTCGATCTTCGGCTTCGCCTCGTCCTCACCGACCGAGGGCCCCTTGACCGCGTCGACCTCGAGGTCCTCGAGCGCGTCGTCGATGTCGGTCACCTTGGTCATCACGTCGACGGTCGCGGTCGCGGAGTCGCCCTCGGGCTCGGCGACCACGATCCCGGCCATCGGCGGATTGTCGTAACCCTCCTGATAGCGGATCGCGAGCTCGCCGGTGTCCTCGTGGAGGCCGGTGGTGGCGCGGTAGGGGATGTGCTGGAACGGCTCTTCGGAGCCGCCCTCGACGGTGACGATGCCGTCGGAGCGCTGCTCGACGCCGGAGCCCTCCGCCGCGTCGGTCACGGCCAGGTGGAGCTCGGTCCCCGGCGTACGCAGGTCGTTGGCGAGCACGTCGTAGGTCAGCTTCTTGGACGGGTCCAGGGTGACCAGGTCGTCGACGGCGACCGGCCGCTGGGGAGCCCCGGGCGCGACCACGGCGATGCGTACGGTGCCGGTGGCGACCGCGCCGAACGGGTCGCTGACCTCGTAGGTGAACTCCTCGGTGCCGGCCGCGTTGGGGAAAGCCTGGTAGGTGATCGTGTTGGCGCCGTGGGCGAGGACGCGGCCGTAGGACGGCGCGCTGTTGATCCTGGTCACCGAGACGGAGTCGCCGTCGGGATCGGTGCCGACCGTGGGCAGGCGCAGGGTGACCTCGTCACCCTGGACGACCCGCGACTCGAGCGCCTTCGGCGCCGGCGGGGAGTTGTCGGCCTTCTTCCTCGGCAGCGGCTTGACGTGGATGCGGATGTTGCCCGAGGAGTGCTCCGCGGAGGGGTCGCCGGTGTTCTGCACGACGTAGCGGACGTCGACGTCGACCGGTCCCTTCACGTCGTCGGGGGCGACGTAGCGGACCCGGTTGCCGTCGATGTAGGCCTCGCCGACCGTCGGCTGGCCGAGCACCTGCAGCTGGCCCTTGGTCTCCATGGTCTGGTCGACGACCAGGCCGACAGGGTCGCCCGACGGCGTCGAGTCGTTGTCGAGGACCGGGATGGAGACGGAGTCGGCGGCGCGTACGGTCGCCTCGTCGTCCACCGCCTCGGGGGCGTTCTCGGCACCGCGCAGCGGCGGGCGCTGGCTCACCGTCACCGACCCCTCGGCCTCGGCCGCACCGTTGCTGATGGTGTAGCGGATCGCCTGGGTGGACGGGTTCATGTCGGGCTTGGACGCCTGGATACGCAGCCAGCGACCGTCGAGCACCGCGACGGTCAGGTCGCTGTCGCCGACCGGCTCGGCATGGGTCACGGCGAGGAGCCGGCCGCGGGAGTCGTAGTCGTTGGCGAGGACGTCGAGGGTGCGGGTGGAGGTGCCGAGCACGGCCGTCGTGTCCGGCGTCGCGATCGGCTCGTCGGCCGCCTGGGAGGCGGGCTTCACGTCGACGCGGATCTTCGCCGAGGCCGGCTTCGCGGCGCCGAAACCGGCGTTGTAGCTGAGCTGGTAGGTGCCGGGCGAGGTGCCCCTGGCGCGCACCACGCCGGTCTCCCGGTCGGTGCTCACCTCGAGGCCGCCCTTGGGCGGGACGTCGCCGGCGAGGGTGAGCGTCGCGTCGAGGTTGGACGGGTCCGCGCCGGGAATGTCGTTGTCGAGCGGCCGGATCGTCACCCAGGAGCCCTGGGTGCCCTCGGCGACGTCGTCCTTCGGCTCCGGGGAGGCGGTGTTGGCGCCCTCGACGATGTTGATCTTGACCTTGTCCTTGGCGGGCTTGCCGCCGGTGGTGACCTGGTAGCCGAGGTTCTCGGTGCCGGAGGCGTCGGTGGCCGCCGTGTAGCGCAGCAGGCCGTCGGGGGTCACGCTCGCCGAGCCCTTGTCGGCGGACGGGGATTGGGCGGTGACCGGGTCGCCGTAGCGCTCGTCGCGCCAGTCGCCGACGACCGGGATCTCCACGGTGCCGCCGGCGGCGACGGTGTAGTCGGTCGGCGTGTAGTGCTCGCGCAGGGTCGGCTTGCCGGTGCCGCCGGAGCCCTGGATCTTGAGCTCGACGCTGGCGTCGTCCTGGCCGGCCTTGCCCTTCAGCCCGTCGTCGACCGTGTACTTGAAGCTGGTCTTCTTCCCCTCGGCGGACTCCGGGGTCGTCACCAGGATCGACTGCCGGTCGGGGGCGATGGTGGTCTCCACGCCCTTGATGGACGCCTTGCCGACCGAGACGACGCTGAGGATCGAGTCCTTGGCCGAGGAGTCGTTGTCGAGGACGTGCAGGACGGTGGTGCGCCCGGCGCGGGCGCCGAGGTTGTCGTCCTTGGCCTTCGGAGCCTGCGCGGCCTTGGTCTGCTGTTGCTGCTTGTCCTTCTTCTGGTTCTGCTTCTGGGTCTGCGGCTGGAAGGACTCCCAGTTGGAGATCTTCTTGATGTCGGCACCGTCGATCTCCCAGACGTCACCGTTGCGCAGGTCGTTGAGGACCAGCTGACCGCGGTTGATCCGGAACTCGAGCTCGGCGGCGGGACCCAGCGTCGGGATCTCACCCAGCACCGGCTCGCCCTCGCCGCACTGCGTCACCACCGACCCGGTCGAGCCGTTGGCCCAGGCGCCGAAGACGCAGTCGCCGAGGCGTACGGGAGCGGCGGGGTCACCGGCGGACTCGGCCACGTGACGGATCTCGCCGTTGCTCAGCGAGACCGCCTTCAGGCCGGTCGCGTCGCCGACGAGGACCTCCTTGGCAGCCTCGGACGGCTGCTGGAGGACCGCGCTCTCCGCGGTGTCACCGAAGTCCTCGGCGACGTCGGAGCCCTTGGAGGCACCGAGCAGCCAGCCGGCGCCGTCGAGGGTGATCACCTCGTCGCCGACGACGGTCGCGGAGGTCGGGGTCTCGGCGTACTCCGGGCTCTTCGGGAGCTTGGTCTCCTCCGGCTCGCGGAAGCCGTCACCGTCGGTCGCGAAGGCGGTCAGCGTCCGCTTCGCGGCCGAGACTGCGTACGCGGTGCCGTCGGTGCCGATCGTGAGCACCGCATCCGCCCCGACCGTCTCGGTCGGCTTCGTGGAGGCGGAGAGGTCGGAGAGGTCGCCGACGCCCGTGGTCGGGTCGACAGAGGTGAGCCAGACCTTGCCGGTCTTCTGCTCGGCGACGCCGATGGTGGTGCCGCCCATCACCACGCGGCTGTCCTTCACCGTCACGGCGTCGTCGTCGAGCCCCTCGGCGAGCTTGGTGTTGACCGGGGTCACGGTGCGGGCGTCGCGGTCGACGGAGGCCACCGCGATGCCGTTCTGCACCACGTCGAGCCCGGCCCGCTCCGACCGGGAGCCGGTCTCGTTGTCGGCCCAGACCACACCGTCGAGCTGGGCGACCGGGCGGTTCTGCCGGCCCAGGGTGCCCCACGACTGGTTGGTGACCCAGATGCCGCCGTCGTCGAGGTCGGCCTTGTGCACGGGGTAGCCCGAGGACTGGATCGCGTAGACGGTCAACCCGCTCACGACCACCGCCAGGGCGGCCCAGGACGCGATGGAGGTCCTGTGGCGCCGCATCCAGCCGGGCGCCATCCCGAAACGTGCCACCAAGACTCTCCCCAAGTCCTTCCCTGCAAAACAGCCAGCAGACACAAAAAGCCGGGCTTACTCTAGGCGCGCCTCGGGGTTCGAAGCCACACGAATCAGCCAAACCTGGCACACGGCTCAGTGAACACGCTCACCGGTACGGTACGGGATGTTCTAAAGTGTCCGCTTCCAGCATCACTATTTCGCATCCCGACCGGGATGTCCGACAAATGTCCGATAAAAGGAACAGCATGACCGCATACCCAGCCCTGCGTGCTGCGGGAGCGACTGACGTCGGCAGGGTCCGCGAGGTGAACGAGGACTCGTTCGTCATGCTGCCCGCGGTGGCGGTCGTCGCCGACGGGATGGGCGGTCACGCCAGCGGCGATGTCGCCAGCACGCTCGCGGTGGAGACCTTCCAGCGGCGCTTCGCCTCCATCAACCCCGTTCCCGAGGACATCGTCGAGGCGGTCGAGGCCGCCAACTCCGCGATCACCTCGGAGGCCTCCCGCAGCTCCGCGAAGCAGGGCATGGGCACGACCCTGACGGGCGTCGCGCTCGTGGAGTCGGAGGGTGCGCCCCACTGGCTGGTCTTCAACGTCGGCGACTCGCGCGTCTACCGGCTCTCGCCGGCCGGCGTCACCCAGGTGACCGTCGACCACTCCGAGGTCGCCGTCATGGTCCAGGCCGGGATGATCACCCCCGAAGAGGCCCGGGTGCACCCGCTGCGCAACGTCATCACCCGCTCGCTCGGCACCTACCCGGCGCCGCAGGCGGACACCTGGCTGATCGACATCGCGCCCGACGACATCTTCCTGCTCTGCTCCGACGGGCTCACCGGCGAGCTCGAGGACCACGAGATCCACGAGATCACCTCGAAGACGCTCGGGGTCGGCGGAAGCATCGACAACCTGGCCCAACGGCTGGTGGACGCTGCGGTTGCTTCGGGCGGGCGCGACAATGTCACTGTGGTACTCGTGACACCTCCGCCCTCGCTCTTCACCGCCCCGGCAGAAAGTGACGCTTCGGCGTCGGAAACTGACGTCTCGACGTCAGGAAGTGACGTTTCGGCGCATCATGAGTGATTCCGCTACCTACTGCGCGGGGCACTGGTTGGCGTTGCGGGGAGATCGGTGCTGGGCGCTGGTGCAGCTCGGCCCCGGTGATCCGCGCGTCAGCGGCGTGCAGGCCGCGCTGTCCGACCCGCGCCCGGTCGACGCGATCGCGGGGCTGCTCTCCGCCGACGGACCACGTGCTCCCGGCTTCGCGCTGGTCGGGCGCGAGGGGCCGCGGGTGCGGTACGCCGTGCGCTCCCCAGCCAAGGTGACCGCGGTCGTCAACGAGGTGCCGGTCTTCATCGACGGCATCGACGTGCCCGGCAAGTGGTCCGACGGTCATTTCGCCGCAGTGCCGGAGCGGGCCGAGCTCGCCAACGGCGCCTGGGGCGGCATGGAGGAGGACCAGCCGCTGCTCGACACTGCGCACGCCCGCTCGCTCGACGTGGTCTTCGACCCCGACGGGGCCGCGCAGGCGCAGGTCGACGCGGCCATGGCTCCGCTCGACCACACCATCCGGCGCTCGGACCTGGCTGCCTCGCCGATGCCCGGGCCCGCGCCCGTCTCGCCGCCTCCGGCGATGCCGTCCTACCCCGCTCCTCCGCCGACTCCCGCCCCGGCGCCACCGCCACCGGTGACGCCGCCCCAGCCTGCTCCTGAGCCGAAGAAGGGCCTCATCGACGGGCTGCCGTGGCGCAAGAAGGGCGCCAAGAAGTCCGACCAGCCTGCGTGGGGTCCGCCGGACCGGCAGCCTGTGCAGCCGACCCCGCAGCCGGCCCCGCGCGCGCCGCAGCCGCAGAGCCCGCCGCCGTATCAGCCGCCCGGTCCGCCGCCTCACCAGCCGGTGATGCCGCCACCGCCGGGGCCCCCGTCCGCGCCGAACCCGCCCCAGGACATGGCGACCCGGGTACGCGACGTACCTACCCCGACACCCACTCCGATCCCGCCTGCGGGCGGGCCGACGGTGTGGGCGGTCTACTGCCCGCAGGGCCACGCCTCACCGCCCTACTCCCCGACCTGCCGCATCTGCCGCCTCGCGCTGCCGCCCCACCAGCAGCCGGTCTCGGTCCCGCGGCCCGCGCTCGGCCAGCTCAAGCTGGACGACGGACGCGTGGTCGTCCTCGACCGTGGCGCCGTCTTCGGGCGGTCGCCGCGTACGGATGCCAACGGCAACACGGGGGCCGGCGGCGTACCTCCTCATCTGGTGAAGGTCATGCTGCCCGACATCAGCCGGCTGCACACCGAGGTGAGGCTGGAGGAGTGGCAGGTGCTGGTGCGTGACCTCGGCTCGGCCAACGGCTCCTACCTGACCCTGCCCGGCGGGCGGCCGCAGCAGATGCGGCCGATGGAGGAGTACGCCTTGGAGCCCGGTGCCGTGGTGAGCCTCGCCGGCTCGATCAACCTCACCTACGAGGTCCTCGGGTGAGCGGCGCGCCCCACCCGGAGCTCGGCCCCGAGCTGCCCGGGATGACCTGCCTGGGCCGGCTCGGCTCGGGTGGCTTCGCCGACGTCTACCTCTACGAGCGTCACCACCCGAAGGTGCGGGTCGCGGTGAAGCTGATGCGCTCCTCCGACCTCGCCGAGACGCAGCGGGCGCAGTTCGCGGCCGAGGCCGCGGTGATGGCCGAGCTGGCCGAGCACCCGTTCATCGTGCCGGTGCACAGCGCCGGTGAGACGCCGGACGGGCGCCCCTATCTGGTGATGGGTTACTACCCCAACGCCGACCTCGGGGCCCGCGTCCGCAACAACCCGATGAAGGTGCAGGACGCGCTGCGCTTCGGCATCCAGATGGCCTCCGCCGTCGAGACCGCCCACCGCGCCGGCATCATCCACCGCGACATCAAGCCGTCCAACATCCTGCTCTCCCGCTACGACGTCCCGGGTCTGGCCGACTTCGGCATCGCCGGCCGCCCGCGCGACGACGAGGGCGACATCGGGGTCTCGCTGCCGTGGTCGCCGCCCGAGGTGCTCACCTCGGCCTCCAACGGCTCCGTCGCCTCCGACGTCTACTCGCTCTCCGCGACCGTCTGGCACCTGCTCGTGGGGCGCTCGCCGTTCGCGGAGCGCGGCAACAACTCCGACCGTGCCGTCTTCTCCCGCATCCTGCACACCGCTCCCCCGGCCACGGGACGGCCCGACGTACCTCCCTCGCTCGACCGCGTCCTGCAGCAGGCGATGGCCAAGGACCCGGCCTACCGTCCGCGCACCGCGCTCGACCTGGCCCGCCACTTCCAGCGGATCGAGCAGGAGCTGCGGCTGGGACGCACCGAGGTGCAGGTGCTCGACCGCGACGCCGGCGGCAGCGGCTCGATCCCGGTCGTCCCCGACATCCCGGCCGCGCGCGGCGAGGGCCCGACCACGGGCTCCGGGCGTTCCCACCTCCCCTACCCGCCTGCGGACCCGGAGCTGGAGAAGGCCACCGAGCTCAAGCCGCCGTCCCAGGTCCTCGCGCAGGCACCGATCACCCAGCCCCCGGCCTCGCTCGCCTCGGCACCCCACCCGGATGCCGGCTCGGCCTCCGCCGACCGCACCCGGTTCAGCTACCCGCGTACGGAGGAGGGCCCCTCGGTCCTCACCGGCGCCCGCCCCGCGGAGGGCCGCAGCAAGACCCCGGCGATCATCGGTGTCGTCGTCCTCTTCCTCGTCGCCGCCGTGATCGGCATCGTGCTCTCCCGCGGCGGCGAGGACGAGAAGCCCGACGAGGTCCCGCCGCCACCCGTCGAGACCGACCTCCCCGGCGTCACCGGCCCGGCCGCACCCACCAAGGTCACCGGCACCCTCAAGGGCAACCGCGCCGTCTTCACCTGGCCCGGCGTCTCCGGCGCGACCGGCTACAAATGGGTCGGCGACAACTCCACCAGCGGCAAGGTCGACCGCTCCAAGGCCGTCGTACGCCTCGACGGCGCCGACAAGGTCTGCATCCAGGTCCGCTCGCTCGGCGAGAACGGGAACGTCTCGCAGGGTGCCGCGCAGGGGTGCGTCAGCAAGTAGTTCGGGCGGGGGGCTGCGGGCGGTCGTCGGATCATGCTGCCGGGGTACTCCAGGGAGTTTTGGCCGGTTTACTGGCGAGTAACCGGCCAAAACTCCCTGGAGTACCCCGATTCGCACCACCAACCCCGCCCTCATCACGGGTACGCAGAGGGTGATACTGGCAGCATGCCGAACACCCCATCGCCGACCAATCCCATAGCGACGTCAGCGAAGCTGGCGGACGGGCGGGAGATCTGGTTCTTCGACGAGGAGCCGACGTTGCGCAGCGTCCACGACGAGCGGCCGCTGGAGCCGCGGGCGGGTGGTTCGCAGCTGCGCTGGGACCGGCTGACGGCGACGTGGACGGCGGTGGCGGGACACCGCCAGACGCGTACGTTCAAGCCACCCTCGGACGAGTGTCCGCTGTGCCCGTCGACCGACGGGAGGCTCACCGAGATCCCGGCCGAGAGCTACGACGTGGTGTCCTTCGAGAACCGCTTCCCGTCACTGTCGACGGCGAGCGTCATGGCGGCGACCGGAGAGCCGTTCGTGTCACGGCCGGGCTATGGCCGGTGCGAGGTGGTCTGCTTCACCAGCGACCACGAGCAGAGCTTCGTCGACCTCCCACCCGAGCGGGTGCGCACCGTGATCGCGGCGCTCGCGCACCGCACCGAGCAGCTGTCCGCGATGCCGGACATCGCCTACGTCTTCTGCTTCGAGAACCGCGGTGAGGAGATCGGGGTGACGCTGCAGCACCCCCACGGCCAGATCTACGCGATGCCGGTGCTGCCCCCGCGGATCGAGTCGCTCGTGAACGCCGCCGACGCCCATCGGGAGGCGACCGGCGAGTGCCTGCAGTGCGAAGTGCTCGCCGACGAGGTCGCCGACGGGTCGCGGGTGGTGGCCGAGAACGCGTCGTTCGTGGCGTACGTGCCCTACGCCGGTCGCTGGCCCTACGAGATCCGGGTCGTGCCACGGCGGCACGTCGGCTCGCTGCCGGGACTGACCTCCGACGAGATGGGCGACCTCGCCGCGCTCTACCAGGAGTGCCTGCAGCGGATGGACGGCCTCGACGACGCCGGGCCGGTGCCCTACATCGCCGGCTGGCAGCAGGCCCCGACCGGTCGCGAGGACACCTGGCACCTGGCTGCGGAGATCTTCACCATCCGGCGCGCGCCGGGCCGGCTGAAGTATCTGGCCGGCATCGAGTCCGGGGTCGCGTTCTGGATCAACGACATCCCGCCGGAGACCGCTGCCGAGCGGCTCCGCGCGGTCCGAGTCTGACCGGACACAGGAAACGTCGGTGTCGAGCCACGCACCCGCACCCTGCTCGAACTCGGTGTGGACGACGCCGATGACGTTGACGCCGAAGGTGCGGTTGCTGCGCTCGCCCCCGATCCCCGGGGAGGAGCGCCGGGTGGGTTCACATGTGGCACAGCAATTTTGACCTGCGGCTTTCCCGCCGATCGGTCGACATCGCGCGGAACTTTGTCAAAGACCCTGCCAGTCCGGCTTTCCGGCGTAGACCTCGCGGTAGTAGTCGCGGCGTACGAGACGGGAGGCCGCGGCCTCGTCCAGCAGGACGGACACGTGGCCGTGGAGCTGGAGGACGGAGGCCGGGCAGCTCGCCGAGACCGGCCCCTCGACCGCGGCAGCGACCGCCTCGGCCTTGCCCTCGCCGGTGGCGAGGAGCAGCAGGTGGCCGGCCCGGGTGATGGTGCCGAGCCCCTGGGTGAGCACGTGGTGGGGCACGGCCTCGGGCGAGCCGAAGAAGCGGGCGTTGTCCTTCCGGGTGGTCGCGGTGAGCGTCTTGATCCGGGTCAGGGAGGCCAGCGAGGAGCCGGGCTCGTTGAAGGCCAGGTGGCCGTCGGAGCCGATGCCCAGGATCTGCACCTCGATCCCGCCCGCGGCCACGATCGCCTCCTCGTAGCGCTCACCCGCCGTCGGCAGCGTCTCCTCGGTCGGGTCGGGACCGTGGACCCGCTCGGGCGGGATGCCGATCGCGTCGGTGAACTCGCGCCGGATGGTCGCCAGGTAGGACTGCTCGTGACCGTCGGGGAGCCCGACGTACTCGTCCAGGTTGTAGGTCTGCACGCCCTCGTAGGACGGCCCGTGGCCGGCTCGGGCGCGCCGGATGAGCTCCTCGTACGTCGCCAGCGGCGTCGAGCCGGTGGCCAGGCCCAGCACGGCCGGCGTGCCGGCGGCTGCCCGGCGGCGTACGACGTCTTCGATGGTGTCCGCGGCCAGGGAGGCGACCGCGGCGGGGTCCTCGAGAACGACTACTTCCATGCCAGTCCTCCTTCGATCGGTCCGCGCGAGCGGTTCGACGGGGTGATCAGGGCGGCGCCGATGGCCGCGACGGGAGCGGCGGAGACGACCCGCAGGCGGGAGGCGAGCTCCAGAGAGGTGAGGAACGGCGAGCTCTCGGCCTGCCGGGTGAGCGCGGCTGCGATCGCCTCGCGCAGCGGTTCGCCGATGGCGGCGACACCGCCGCCGATGACCACACGCTCGGGGTCGACGGCGAGAGCGAGGGCGCGTACGGCGGCGGCGACACCGTCGGCGAAGCGGTCGCGCACGGCGACGGCAGCAGGGTCACCTGCGGCGGCTGCCGCGAAGAGCGCTTCGGCAGGGTGGCCGGTGGGGGTCGGCCAGGCGGCCGCGAGCGCTGCTCCGGAGGCGACCAGCTCGAGACATCCGCGCTGGCCGCACCCGCACACCGGGCCCTCCGGGTCGACCGGGAGGTGCCCGACCTCGCCAGCGGCGCCGTGGAACCCGCGGCGGAGCGCTCCGCCGAGGTAAAGGCCGGCGGCCAGGCCGGTGCCGAGCGAGAGATAGACGAGGTCGTCGACGTCCTCGACGGCGTGGGCGCCCAGGGTGGCCGAGTTGGTGTCGTTCTCGAGCGTGACGACCGCTCCGGTGCGCTCACCGAGCAGCGCGGCGAGCGGGAACGCGTCCCCGTCGAGACCGAGGTTGACAGCGTGCTTCACCGTGCCCGCACGGGTGTCGACGATGCCGGGGATGCCAACGCCGATCGAGCTGATCTCGCCACCGTCGAGCGCGGCGCGCAGGCTCGCGACGACGGCCGCGGCGCTCTTCACGACCCCCTCGGGGCCGAGGGTGGTGGCGGCGCGGTCCTCGGCCAGTACGTCGCCGTCCGGCCCGATGGCGATGCCGTGGATCTTGGTGCCGCCGATGTCGAGGCCGACCCGTGAGCCGTTCACCGGGTCCAGCCCGATCGTCTCAGCACCTCGGTGACCGCGGCCACGCCCGGCAGCGAGTAGCCCTGCGGGCACAGCCGGGGCACGCCCGGGTCGTACGCACCGGGCCATCCCCACTCCACCAGCACCGCCACACCGGGGAGGTCGGCGACGATCCGGGCGACCTCGGGACGCCGATGGGCGTCGCGCACCTGCACGACGAGCGGCACGTCGGGGAGGTCGGGAAGCGGGTCGCCGGGCCGCAGGACGAGGTCCGGCGAGATCCCCCACGGCACGTCGCCGACGGCGATGTTGGCAGCGGTGTCGACGGTCACGACCCGGGCTCCGGTGAGGTCGGGGATGCCGGTGAGGTCGCTCACGGCGGCCAGCGCGCGGCGGGCGCCCTCGACGGAGCGCTTCGCGAACCCGGGGTCGGGGTCGGGGTCGCCGAGACGGTCCGACGAGGATTCTGCGGAGTCGGCGAGGTCGGCGAGCAGCCGGTCGATGCGTGCGACCGCGTCCTGGAGCCGGTCCAGCGGCAGCTCACCGGACTCGACGGCGGCGACGATCGCATCGGCCGTCTCGCGCACCAGCGAGACCGGCTTCTCCGGGCCGAGGAGCAGCAGGTCGGCGCCGGCCCGCAGCGAGAGCACGGCTGCTGCCGGGATGCCGCGGGTCGCCGAAGCACCCGCCATGTCGAGCGCGTCGGAGACGATCGGCCCCTCGAAGTCCAGGTCGCGCAGCATCCCGAGGACGGGCGCGGAGAGCGTGCCGGGCAGCTCGGGATCGAGCGCCGGCACCACGATGTGGGAGGTCATCACCGAGGCCGCGCCGGCCTCGGCCGCGGCCAGGAACGGCACCAGCTCGCGGTCGCGCAGCGTGGCCAGGTCGACGTCGAGCACGGGCAGCGCGACGTGGCTGTCCTGCCCGGTGTCGCCGTGACCGGGGAAGTGCTTGACGCAGGCGGCGACGCCGGTCGACTCCATGCCTCGCACCCAGGCGGCGACGTGCTTGGCTGCGACGCCGGCGTCGCGGGAGAACGACCGGGTCGCGATCACCGGGTTGTCGGGGTTGGAGTTCACGTCGGCGACGGGCGCCAGGTTGAGGTTGACGCCTGCTCGGGCCAGCCGCGTGCCGATCGCCCGGCCGGTCTCCTCGGTCAGGGACAGGTCGTCGGCCGCGCCGAGCGCGGCGGCACCGAGCACCGAGGAGCCGGTCAGGGCCTCGAGCCGGGTGACGTCCCCGCCCTCCTCGTCGATGGTGATCACCGGGTCCCAGCCACCCGTGGCGGAGGCCGCCCTGATCTCGGCCGCCAGGCTGCGTACGGACTCCTCGCCAGCGGCGGTGTTGGTGCCGAAGAGGCAGATCCCGCCGAGGCCGGCGCCGAGCAGCTCGGCATAGTCGTCGGGGAGCGTGGCACCGGCGAAGGCGGGCACCTGGACGCGCAGCGCCAGCGTCTCCACGTGGGAGCGGGAGGCCTCGGGCATCACGACACCCCCAGCTCTCCGGCGAGCACCAGCACCGCGGCGCCGACGATGACCACGTCCTCGCCGAGCGTCGACGTACGGAACTCCAGCGGCTCGCCGCTGACCGGCATCGTCCGTTCGCGGATGATCCGGTCGGCGCTCTCCCGCAGCGGCCCGTCGAGGAGATCGGCCGGCCCGGAGAGGACCAGCTCGTGAAGGTTGAGGGTTCCGACCACGGGCGCCAATGCCTTTCCAAGATGTACGCCGGCTTCCACGAGCGCATCGGCGTGAGCTGTCTCGAGGCGCTCGCGCAGGCGCGGCACCGCGAGGAAGGTCTCCAGGCAGCCGTTGCGTCCGCACGCACACTGCGGACCGTCGGGGTCGACCGTCACGTGCCCGACCTCACCGGCCGCGTCGACGAAGCCGTGCAGCAGCGCGCCCTCGAGCACGAGCCCCGCACCGACACCGGTGCCGACCCGGACGAGCATCAGGCCACCGTCTCCGGACTGGCCGAAGGTGTACTCCCCCAGCACCGCCGTGTTCGCGTCGTTGGCGACGTACGTCGG
The DNA here is from genome assembly GCF_014648595.1 of Nocardioides luteus. Classification (GTDB taxonomy): domain Bacteria; phylum Actinomycetota; class Actinomycetes; order Propionibacteriales; family Nocardioidaceae; genus Nocardioides; species Nocardioides luteus. Next base: position 49,353 of record NZ_BMRK01000003.1, read on the forward strand.
CCGGCCGGTGTCCCGGCGCACCTGCTCGGCGAGCGCGACGTCGGACCAGCCCAGGTTGGGCGCGGCGACCACGGTGCCGTCGGCCGAGACGACACCGGGGCTGCCGATCCCGATGCCGAGGGTCGGGCGGTCCGTGCTCGCGATCAGCTCGGTGATCAGGTCCTTCACCAGGCGGACGGCCTCGCTGCCGGTGCGTCCCTCGCGACAGCGGGTGGTGCGGTGGACGACATCGCCGGTCAGGTTGAGCACCGCGCCGACGACCGAGTCGTCACCCGAGACGTCGATGGTGACGATGTGGGTCGCATCGGCGGCGAGACCGATCAGCATCGGCGGCTTCCCGACCCGGCTCTCCACGGGCGCACCGAGCTCCTCGACGAGGCCGTCCGCGAGCAGGCTGCCGACCAGGTCGGAGACCGTCGCGCGGGTCAGTCCCGAGGCGCGGGCCAGGTCGGCGCGGCTCGCGGGGCCCACCGCGAAGAGGTGCTGGAGCACGAGCGAGCGATGGTGACGGCGCGCGTCTTCCTGCAACAGCTTCCCGATGGGTCGCAGAGTTCGCCGTCTCGCCTTGGACATGTTTGTTAGTCCATCGTACTTATTAATGCTCCGTCAAGTCGATAAGGCCGTTTTGCCCACGCCTCGGGCAGAAAGCTGCACATCGCGGATCAGACGATGGCGGCGAGCTGAGCCCGAGTGGGGACGTACGGCTCGATGCGGAGCACCATGTGGGCCTCCTCGGGCGTGCGATTGCCTTTGCGGCCGTTGCACTTCCCACAGGCGGCGACGGTGTTGAGCCACGTCCATCTGCCTCCGCGAGACTGCGGCAGCAGGTGGTCGATGGTGCGGGCGGCGCCGCCGCAGTAGGCGCAGCGATGATGGTCCCGCTTGAGCACTCCCTCGCGGGAGTAGCCGGCCGGGCGATACATCCAGTGCATCGCGATGTAGCGGACCAGCCGTACCGCCTTCGGCCATGGATGTGGCCCGATCATCTTGTCGCCCTGTTGCTCGTGCACCACCGCCACCTCGCGGAAGAGCATCCGCACGGCGTGCTTGAACGAGACCCTCCCGAGCGGCTCGAAGGAGGCGTTATACAGCGTCACGGCGCCCATGGTCGTGGTCATACTCGGTTACCTCCCAGGAGAGTCGGATAGATGGCGTACGTTCGGGAAACGAAAAGGGCCGCCCCGACGAGACAGGCATGTCTCGCAGGAGCGGCCCGGAATGATCCGGTGTGGCTATGCACCCAGGTCACTGTCGGCTCCCGCGGGCATGAGGGTCGCGCTCGTGCGCAGCGGTCAGCGACCAGGCCGCCGGGGCGGTGGTCGAGTGCTGCGTGCTCATGTGCGGTCCTTCAATGGGACGGGTGGTCTTGGCCCGGTGGTGAGACCGGGTGATACCAGAATAGAGCGAAGACCCCTCAGTCTCCAACGGTTTTCGCAGGTCAGAAGCGTGTCTTTCCGGTCGCCTGCGGCAGGCGTACGCCGTTTGGTGCCGTTGGCACCGCCGGATCGCCGTCGCGGAGCCGCGGGATCAGCGCCTGCCCGACCCGGGCGACCTCGGTGCGGTAGGGCGTGTCCGAGAGGACGAAGTGGCTGACGCCGAGCTCCTGGTAGCGGCTGAGCGCGGCCGCGACGTCGTCGGCGGAGCCGACCAGCCAGGTGGTGCCGGCGCCGCCACCGCCGTACCGCCCGGGGGCCGTGTAGAGGCAGTCGTCGAGGACGTCGCCGCGCTCGGCGAGATCGAGGAGCCGGCTCTGGCCGACCGCGGCCCTCCCGGAGCGGCGGAGCTCGCGGTCGCCCGCCGACTCGGCCATCTGCCGCACCCGCTCCTCCGCGTCATGCCAGGCCTCCTCGCGGGTGTCACGGATCAGCGTGGTGATGCGGAGCCCGAACTCGAGCGGCGGGAGGTCGCGCTCGAGCTCCTGCTCCAGGCCGCGGAGGCGCTCGACCCGCTCGGCGATGCCGTCCAGCGGCTCGCCCCAGAAGAGCTGTACGTCCGCCTCGGTCGCGGCCACCGCCTCGGCCTCCGCAGAGGCACCGCCGAAGTAGAGCCGCGGGTGGGGGCGGGCCTCGGTGGCGTACGGACGCGGCGCGACGGTGGAGCCGATGACCTGGAAGTGGTCGCCGGCGAAGGTGACGTCCTCCTCGGTCCACAGGCGACGGACCAGGCGCATGAACTCCTTCGTGCGCGCATAGCGGGCGGCGCGCGACTCCTCACGGTCGCCGTAGGCGGCCAGGTCGTCCTGCCCGGAGACGATGTTGACCCGCACCCGGCCCCGGCTGAGCTGGTCGAGAGTGGCCGCGGAGGTGGCGAAGTTGGCGGGGCGCCAGTAGCCGGGCCGGATCGCGATCAGCGGCTCGAACGTGCGGGTGCGCGCGGCCAGCGCGGTCGCGACGGTGAAGGTGTCGGGTCTCCCCCAGCTCGTGCCGAGCAGGGCGCCGGTCCAGCCGGCCTCCTCGACCGCCTCGGCCAGGCCGACCTGGTGCTCGAGGGTGCCGTGGCCGTCCTCGGCCGACTCGGTGTCGCCGCGGTGGCCGGCCTCGACGAAGTTGGGCAGGTACCAGAGGAACTCGGGGGCGTGGGGGACGGTCATGCCGGACTCCTTCGTCGATCTTTTGATCAATGTTAATTGACTTTGTCGACTATCGATCGAGGGTGTCCACTCGTGGACAGAGGCTCAGCCAATGAGCCAACTCGGGGTATGGTCGGCACATGGGCCTGACCTCTGCCGAGCTGATCGACCTAGTCCTCGACGACGGGACCTGGACGTCCTGGGACATGGCGCCGTCCTACGGTGACATCTCCGAGGCGTACGCCGCCGACCTGGCGAAGGCGCGCGAGCGAGCCGGCACCGACGAGTCGGTGGTCACCGGTGAGGCGCGGATCGCCGGCCGACGGGTGGCGGTGGTGCTCTCCGAGTTCCGGTTCCTGGCCGGGTCGATCGGGCGCGCCTCGGCCGAGCGGCTGATCGCAGCCGTGGAGCGGGCGACCCGTGAGGGGCTGCCCCTTCTCGCCGGGCCGGCCTCCGGCGGGACCCGGATGCAGGAGGGCACACCGGCGTTCGTGCAGATGGTGCGGATCGCCGAGGCGGTCACCCGCCACAAGGCCGCCGGGCTCCCCTATCTCGTCTACCTGCGCCACCCGACCACCGGCGGCGTGATGGCCTCGTGGGGATCGCTGGGGCACGTGACCGTGGCCGAGCCCGAGGCGCTCCTGGGCTTCCTCGGCCCGAAGGTCTACGAGGTCCTCAACGGACGCCCGTTCCCCTCCGGCGTACAGGTCGCCGAGAACCTCTTCGCCCACGGCCTCGTCGACGGCGTAGCCCCTCCCGCCGAGCTCGCCGGGCTGGTCGACCGCGTCCTCACCATCCTCGACCTCAGGTCCAACGCTGGTCGAGCCGCGAGCGCCAGCGAGCGTGTCGAGACCAGCGGGCAGATCGACACCTGGGACGCGATCACCCGGTCCCGCCGGACCGACCGCCCGGGCGTACGCGCGCTGCTCCGGATCGCGGCCTCCGACGTCGTACCCCTCAACGGCACCGGGCAGGGCGAGCGCGACCCGGGGCTGATCATCGCGCTGGCGCGGTTCGGGTCGGCGCCGTGCCTGGTGCTGGCGCAGGACCGCCGCGAGCAGGCCCATCAGCCGCTGGGCCCCGAAGGGCTGCGCGAGGCGCAGCGCGGGATGAAGCTCGCCGCCGGGCTCGGCCTCCCCGTCGTGACCGTCATCGACACCCCCGGTGCCGCGCTCTCGCCCGAGGCCGAGAACGGCGGCATCGCCGGCGAGATCGCTCGTACCCTGGGGGCGCTCGTCAACGTTGAGACCCCGACGCTGAGCCTGATGCTCGGCGAGGGCAACGGCGGCGGTGCGCTCGCCTTCCTCCCCGCCGACCGGGTGGTCGCGGCCCAGCACGCGTGGCTCTCGCCGCTGCCGCCCGAGGGCGCGAGCGCGATCGTCCACGGCGACTCCGACCACGCCGCCGAGATGGCGGAGGCGCAGCGGGTGCTCGCCGTCGACCTCCAGCAGATCGGCGTCGTCGACCGGATCGTGGCCGAGTCGCCCGACGCCGCCGACGAGCCGGAGGAGTTCTGCCGCCGGGTCGGTTCGATCCTCGAGGACGAGCTGCTCGGGCTGCTCCGCTCGGGCCCGGGCGAGCCGACGGCCCGCGCGGCGCGCTACACCGGCTGAGAAGATCTGCGGACAGCGACCGCGAACTCCGCCACGATGGGTTGGCTCGGAGCTGCTCTCGGCAGCACCCCACCATCGATCGGAGTTTCTCGTGCCTCAGATCAACCGGCTCCTCGCCGTAGCGACCAGCGCCCTCGCCACCGCCACCGCGGTCTCCCTCGTCGGCGCTCCACCCGCGCAGGCCCAGGAGGGGAGCATCAGCGCGCTCACGTACAACATCGCCGGCCTCCCGGAACCCATCTCGAGCGCACCGACGCCACGCAAGAGCGCGACCAACGAGATCGGCCGCCGGATCAGCGAGTTCGACATCGTCAACGTCCAGGAGGACTTCAACTACCACGCCTATCTCTACGAGACCGACGTGCACGCCCACCGCACGCCGACCTCGGGCGGGGTGCCGTTCGGGAGCGGACTGAACAGCCTGCACCACCTGCCGTACGAGGCGCTCGACCGCGTCACCTGGAACCGCTGCTGGATCAACCAGGCCGACTGCCTGACGCCCAAGGGGTTCACCTTCCACCGCGCGCAGATCGCACCCGACACCTGGATCGACGTCTACAACCTGCACGCCGACGCCGGCGATGACAGCCTCGACGAGGCCGCCCGCCGCAACAACCTCGAGCAGCTCACCGCGTACATCTCGGAGCACTCCGCCGGCAACGCGGTCCTGGTCATGGGCGACACCAACACCCGCTACACGACCGAGGGCGACCGGATCTCCGACTTCGTCGCCGCCAACGGCCTGACCGACGCGTGGGTGGAGCTCGTCCGCGGCGGCGACGAGCCCGACCGCGGCAGTCCCGCCCTCGGCTGCCCCGACGTGGACCCGGGCGTGGAGTGCGAGGTCATCGACAAGGTGCTCTACCGCGACGGCGACGACCTCGACCTGACCGCCACCTCCTTCCGCAACCTCGACGCCGACTTCCGCGAGGACGGCAGCGGCCTGATGCTCTCCGACCACTTCCCGATCGCCGTCGACTTCACCTGGACCACCGACTGATCCGCGCGTTCACTGGCCGCCGCGCACAGAGTTACGGCCTGACCAAGGTTCGACACGAGAAACAGCCACCGTGGCGACAAGGCATACTACGATCGTCTTTACTTAAGGTGATGGATGCAAAATCATGCATTCAGGCGCTATAACAGTCAAACGTCGTTGCGGTGGTCTCGGGAGGCTCTGTTGCGTTCTCATCGTCCAATTCGGTTCGGTCTGGCACTCGTCGGCGTCCTGGCGACAGCAGCACCGCTCTCGGCGAGTGCGGAGAGCGCGAACAACTTGCGCTCCTCCTCGACGCCCGCGCCGTCTTCGTCTGCTGAGGCTGGCATCTCGATGCCATCGGCGTACGTGCCGGGCAAGGTCGAGAAGTTCAAGGCCGAGGCTGCACCGGATGGCTGGAAGACATTCACCAACTCCAAGGCGAAGGTGAGCTTCAAGGTGCCGCCAAAGTGGAAGGAGGACACGGAGCTGGGCTCGGTCCCGGACCTCGAGGTGCCTGGCGGTGGCGGCGATGACAAGGTCGTGGTTTCCGCGCCGCAGTGGGGGCCTTCGACGGTGCAGTGGACGGGTTTCGTCACGGTCGAGTCTCAGGTGCCGCTGTCTTTCGGTGGCGGCGATGACGGCAGCCCGCCGAAGGATCCTGCGCGCTTCGGCGAGTACCTCGACGAGCAGATCGAGGTGCACTTCAATGAGCCGGAACGCGGTTTCCGCTTGCCGAACGTCCGAGGAAGCGGAAAGGAGTTCTACCACTTCGTGAAGTACGAACCCGACGGCGGTGAGGTGGGCTCTCGGTGGCACATGTTCGGCACCTGGCACAACGGCAGACACATCTGGTTCAGCTGGACGTTCAGCTCGCACGCCTCTGGCACCGAGGTCCAGGACCATCTCGACAACATCATGTCCACCCTCGAGTTCGGATGACCAAGAGGAGACCCGATGCGTAAGACAGCACTTGCCCTCATGGTCACCGCCGCCATCGCTCTGGCCGGTTGTGGAGGGAGCACGAACAGCAACGCCGGCAAGGACACAAAGAGCGACGACGGAAGGAAGGCCCCGGCCAAGCTGACGCTCTCCGAGCGTGACCAGGTGTTCTGCAGCAAGGCGAAGAATCTGCCCGCACTGGAAGATGACACTGACAGCCAGTGGAACGTCCTGTTCCTGATGATGAGCGACTACGCCGAGAACGCCGACCTGCAGAAGACCGCGGAGGAGCTCCGGTCGAAGACCCCAGCAGGGTCCGAGCGACGTCCCTATCTCGATCGTGTGCTCGAGACCTGCGCGAAGAACGGCATGGGCGCGGCTGCCGGAGAAGAGGACGAGTCATCCGACAGCCCCGGAACGGCAGTGTCGATCGACCCCGCGACATGGCCTCCGAAGCTCCATGACCAGATCCCCGGGATCTGGGTCCCGGACGCCACGATCAGCGTCCCTGACGACAAGTGGCACTTCGTGCTCGCCGGCCCGAAGAAGCGGAGCCCGTTGGCCTACTACGACAAGCTCCAGAAGGACCAGAGCTCACCGATGAAACTACAGGTCCGCAACGAGGTCGCGGGAGGCAGTGGCGGGAAGGCGACTGCTGAGGACCTCGAGAAGATGATGAAGTTCGAGCTCCCCGTGACGAAGAAGTTCTACGACAACGTGCGTCGGCACGACAACGTCACCTCGGACGGAGGTCTCCTGCTCGCCCACGTCAGTCACGAGTCCGATGGCATTTGGTCCGAAACGTACAAGACCATGCTTTACGGCAATACTCTCGAGGTCGATCTCTCCTGCTACAAGGACAAGCGATTCCCGGATATCACCGCCGAGTCTTGTGCCGCCTACGGCGAGAAGGTCGCCCAGGGGATTCACCCGAACTGATCGGCACAGACCCACCAAGACGAGCCCAAGCAGACCTCGGTCAGTTCACCGTCGAGTGCGCCCTGGTCTAGCAACTCTCTTGCACCCTGACTGAACACGTGTTTAGCATTGAACATGCGTTCAGCCCCTGCCGATGAGACCACCCGCGACCGGATCCTCTCCGCCGCGGTGCTGCGGTTCGCACGGGAAGGCTTCGGTGCGTCGGTGCGGTCGATCGCGGGCGACGCCGGAGTCAGCCCGGCGCTGGTGATCCACCATTTCGGAACCAAGGACGAGCTCCACGCCGAGTGCGACGAGCGGGTGCTCGCGGAGATCCGGGCGACGAAGAGTGCGACGATCGACGAGATCACGTCCGGGCAGGGCATCCTGCACCGGTTCGCGAACGCGGACGAGTACGCGCCGATGCTCGGCTACGTCCTTCGGTCGCTGCAGAGCGGCGGGCCGGTCGGCCGTGCCTTCATCGAGCAGATGATCGAGGACGCGGTCGGCTACACCAAGCACGGCATCGAGGCCGGACTCATCAAGCCGAGCCGTGACGAGCGCGCCCGGGCGCGCTACCTGGTGCTCTCGGCCCTCGGCGCGCTGACGCTCGAGCTGTCCTTGGATCCCTCGCGGGACCCCCGCGACATCGGCGGCACGGTGCGGAGCTTCCTGGCGACGGGCTACCTCCCGATGATCGAGCTCTACACCCAGGGCGTCTTCACCACGCGCCGAATGCTCGACGACTACCTCCTCTACGTCCCGGACCCGCCGGACGACGCCGCCGCGGAGCCCGCGTCCGACTGACGCCCGCCCCGTCGGCATCGCCCTCATCCCTCCCAGCGCGGAAGCGAGCTGCTCATGTCCGACACCAACCCCGCGGTCGAGATCGCGGGTCTCCACAAGTCCTTCGGTTCCTTCAAGGCCCTCGACGGCCTCGACCTCACCGTCCAGCACGGCCAGGTCGCCGGCTTCCTCGGCCCCAACGGAGCCGGCAAGTCCACCACCATCAAGGTCCTGCTCGGACTCCTGCGCGCCGACGCCGGCACCGCCCGCCTCTTCGGCGGCGACGTCTGGCGTGACGCCGTCGAGCTGCACAAGCGGATCTCGTACGTCCCCGGCGACGTGAACCTCTGGCCGAACCTCTCCGGCGGCGAGTGCATCGACTACCTCACCCGGCTCAAGCCGCGCGGGGACAAAGCCCGGCGCAAGGCGCGGAAGGCCGAGCTGCTCGAGCGGTTCGACCTCGATCCGACCAAGAAGGCGCGCACCTACTCCAAGGGCAACCGGCAGAAGGTCGCACTGGTCGCGGCGTTCCTCGACGAGTCCGACCTCTACATCTTCGACGAGCCCACCTCGGGGCTGGACCCACTGATGGAGGCCGTCTTCACCGAGTACGCCCGTGAGGCCAAGGCCGCGGGCTCGTCGGTGCTGCTCTCCAGTCACATCCTCAGCGAGGTCGAGAAGGTCTGCGACACCGTCACGATCATCCGTGCCGGGGTGGCCGTCGAGTCCGGCACCCTCGAGGAGCTCCGCCACCTCACCCGCTCCTCGGTCGTCGCCACCGTCGGCAGCGACCCGTCCCGGCTGGCCACGCTCCCTGCGGTCAACGACCTGGTGACCAGCCAGAACGGCGCCGGCACCCGGGTCGCCTTCGATGTGGACAACAACGCGGTCGGTGAGGTCATGAAGACCCTCACCACCCTGGACGTACGCGGCCTGACCATCACCCCGCCCTCGCTCGAGGAGCTCTTCATGCGTCACTACGGCGACGTCATCGAGCCCGAGACCGAGAAGGAAGCATCATGAGCGCGGTGGCGGCGGCAGCCGCGCCGCGGCGTACGGCCCTGGCGAGCTTCACCGGTGCCGGCCACCTGATCCGGTTCATGCTCCGGCGCGACCGGATCCGGATCGCGGTGTGGACGGTGCTGATCGCGCTGCTCTACCTGGGCTCGCTCGCGCCGGGCGGTGAGTACTCGGTGCTCGACGACGACCCGGAGGCTCGGGCCGGCCGGGCGGCGACGCTGAGTAGCCCGGCGATGATCGCGATGGGCGGGCCGGGCTACGGCCTCGATGACTATCGGCGCGGCCCGGCGGCCGCCAACGAGCTCATCCTCTGGGTGACCATCGCGCTCGCCGCGATGACGATCCTGCAGGTCGTCCGCCACACGCGCTCGGAGGAGGAGTCCGGCCGCTCCGAGCTGATGCGGGCGGGCGTGCTCGGCCGCCACGCACCCCTGGCAGCGGTCATCGTCCAGGTGCTGCTGACCAACCTGATCGTCGCCGTCGGCAGCACCCTGGCGCTGGCCGGCGTCGGTCTCGACCCCGTCGAGTCGGCGATCATGGCCTTCGGCATCGCGCTCGGGGCGCTGGTCTACGGCGCGGTCGCGCTGGTCACCTCCCAGCTCTCCGAGAGCAGCGGCGGCGCGCTGGGCATGGCCTTCGGCGTACTCGGCGTCACCTACGTCGCCCGTGTCATCGGCGACATCCAGGAGCCGCACGGCAGCGCCCTCTCGTGGCTCTCCCCCATCGCCTGGGTCCACCAGACGCGGGTCTTCGTCGACACCCGGCTCTGGCCGCTCGGCATCGCCGTCGTGGTGGCGTTCGCACTGCTCGTGCTCGCCGCGGTGCTCGCGTCCCACCGCGACTTCGGAGCCGGGATGGTGAAGGTACGCAGCGGCCGGGCCGACGCCTCACCGCTGCTGAGCGGGCCGGTCGCCCTGGCCTGGGTGCGTCAGCGGACCGCCCTGCTCTGGACCGCGCTCGGGCTGTCGGCGATGTGGTTCGCGACCGGCACGATCCTGACCGAGGTCCCGAACATGCTCGAGGCCGTCGGTGACAACCCGCTCTACGACCAGCTGCTCGAGGGCTCCGGCGACGAGATGGTGCGGATCTTCGCCGCGTTCATCGCCGCCTACTCCGCCTTCGGCGCCGGGGCGTACGCGATCGTGATGATGCTCCGCGCGAAGGCCGAGGAGGACGCCACCCGTGCCGCCCTGGTCCTCGCCAAACCCGTCGCCCGGCTGAGGTGGCTGCTCTCCGGCGCCCTGGTCGCCGCGGTCGGCTCGCTGGTGGTGCTCTTCGCCGGGATCTGGGCGATGGCGCTCGGCGGGTACGCCGCCGGGCTCGACTCGATCGGCTTCGGCGACTTCACCGGCCTGGCCCTCGCCTACACCCCCGCCGTGCTCGTCGTCCTCGCCTTCACCCTGGCCGTCTACGCCTGGGCCCCACGGGCCTCGGGTCTCGCGTGGGCGCTCTTCGGCTGGATGTTCCTGGTGCTGATGTTCGCCGACATGCTCGACCTGCCCGACTGGCTCCGCGGGCTGTCGCCCTACTGGTGGGTCGAGAACACGCTCTCCGACCCGATGCCGGTCAGCCACACGCTCGGCCTGCTGGGTGTCGCGGTTGCGCTGGTCCTGGTCGCCCTCGTCGGCTTCCGCCGACGCGACGTCCACGGCTGACCCGCCGAGAAGTCAGCCCCGCCGGCCGAGACGTCACGTACGTCGATCGAGACGTCACGTACGTCGATCGAGCGGGCACCGATGTGCCCACTCGACCGACGCAGCTGACGTCTCGGCCGGTCAGAACAGGAGGGCGGTGCTCGGGTCCTCCACGATCCTCGCCACGTCCGCGAGGAAACGCGAGCCGGCTTCACCGTCGATGTGGCGGTGGTCGAAGCTGAGCGCGAGGGTGCAGACGTCGCGGGGCTCGATGCGCTCTTCGACCTCTCCGGTGGTCGAGCCTGTCGAGACCACCCAGGGCTGCCGCTTGACCGCGCCGACGGAGAGGATGGCCGACTCCCCCGGGTTGATGATCGGCGCACCTCCGTCGATGCCGAACGGGCCGATGTTGGTGATCGTGAAGGTCCCGCCCGTCTGGTCGGCCGGCGGGGTCTTGCCGGTGCGGGCCGTGGCGGTGAGCTCGTTGAGCGCGATGCCGAGCTCGACTAGCGACATCCGCTCGGCGCCCTTGATGTTCGGCACCTGGAGGCCCCTCGGCGTGGCTGCGGCGATGCCGAGGTTGACGTAGTCCTTGAACACGATCTCCTGGGCGGCGTCGTCCCACCAGGAGTTGATGATCGGGCTGCGCCGGATCGCCAGCAGCGCGGCCTTGGCCACGACCAGCAGCGGGCCGACCCGCACATCGGCGAAGTCGCGGTGCGCCTTGAGACTGGTGATCAGCTCGGAGGTGCGGGTCACGTCGACCGTCGTCCAGATGGTCACGTGCGGCAGCGTGAACGCGGAGTCGACCATCGCCTGGCCCATCTGCTTGCGCAGGCCCTTGATCGGCTCGCGGCGCTCGCCGCCGACCGACTCGACCTGGGCTGCTGGGGCGGGCGCAGCGGGCTCCGGGGCGTCGCCCAGTCCCTCCAGGTCGGCGGTGGTGATGACGCCGTCCTCCCGCTGCGGGGTCACGGTCGCGAGGTCCACGCCGAGGTCCCGCGCCAGCTTCCGGGCCGTCGGCTTGGCGAGCACACCGGCGCCGGCCGCGGAGCCGTTCTGGGTGGAGACGGTGCGGGAGCGGCGTACGACCGCGTCTTCCTTGGAGCCGTAGCCGACCAGCGTCAGCGGCTGCTCTGCCTCTGGCTCAGGAGCTGACGTCTCGGCGTCGATTTCTGACTTCTCGGGCTCGATTTCTGACGTCTCGGCGTCGGATTCTGACGGCTCGGCGGCGGCGTCGCCGATGCGGATGATCGGGGTGCCGACCTGGACCTCGGTGCCGACCTCGACGAGCAGCTCCTGGACGACCCCGGCGTAGGGCGAGGGGAGCTCGACGACCGATTTGGCGGTCTCGATGTCGCAGACGGGGTCGTTGACCTTGATCGTGTCGCCGACGGCGACGTGCCACCCGACGATCTCCGCCTCGGTGAGGCCCTCGCCGACATCGGGCAGCTTGAACTCCTGGGAGGTCACCACGCGAGGCTCCTGTCGACGGCGTCGAGGACCCGGTCGAGGTCGGGGAGGAAGTACTCCTCGGCACGGGCCGGCGGGTAGGGGGTGTCGAAGCCACCTACGCGGAGGACGGGCGCCTCCATCGAGTGGAAACAGGCCTCGGTGATGCGGGCGGCGAGCTCGGCGCCGAGGCCGAGGTTGACGTGGGCCTCGTGGACGACGACCGCCCGGCCGGTACGCCGCACCGACTCGACCACCGGAGCCATGTCCAGCGGGGAGAGCGCGCGCAGGTCGATCACCTCGACCGACTTGCCCTCTCCCGCTGCCGCCTCGGCCGCGGTCAGCGCGGTCTTCACGGTGGGCCCGTAGGCCAGCACGGTCACGTCGGAGCCCGACCGGGCGACCCGGGAGGCGAAGAGCGGTCCGGGGGTGGCGTCGACGTCGATGTCGGCCTTGGTCGAGTGGTAGAGCCGCTTCGGCTCCAGGAAGATGACCGGGTCGGGATGCTCGATCGCCTGCTGGATCATCCAGTAGGCGTCGACCGGGTCGGAGCAGGCCACGACCTTGAGGCCGGGCGTGTGCGCGAACTGCGCCTCCGGCGACTCGCTGTGGTGCTCGACCGCGCCGATGCCGCCGCCGAACGGGATGCGGATGACCATCGGCATCGCCACCCGGCCGCCGGAGCGGTAGTGGAGCTTGGCCACCTGGGAGACGATCTGGTCGTAGGCCGGGTAGACGAACCCGTCGAACTGGATCTCCACGACCGGCCGGTAGCCCCGCAGCGCGAGCCCGACCGCGGTGCCGACGATGCCCGACTCGGCCAGCGGGGTGTCCACGACCCGCGCCTCGCCGAAGTCCTTCTGCAGCCCGTCGGTGATCCGGAAGACACCGCCGAGCCGGCCGATGTCCTCGCCCATCAGGACGACCTTCGGGTCGTCCTCCATCGCTCGCCGGAGCCCGGCGTTGAGCGCTTTCGCCAGCGTCATCTTGGTCATCGCGAAGCCCCTTCCAGGTCGAAGGAGGAGAGGTAGGCCGCGTAGCCGTCGCGCTGCTCCTGCAGCTCCGGCGGCAGCTCGGAGTAGACGTTGTCGAAGAGGCGTACGGGGTCGGGCTCGGGCAGGTCGTGGATGCCGGCGCGCAGCCGCTCACCGAGCGCCTCGGCCTCCGCCTCGACCTTCGAGAAGAACGACGTCGAGGCGCCGCCGCCGCGACGGAGGTAGGCCTCCACGCGGGCGATCGGGTCCTTCAGCTTCCACGCCTCGACCTCGTCGGAGAGGCGGTAGCGGGTCGGGTCGTCGGTCGTCGTGTGGGCGCCCATCCGGTAGGTGTAGGCCTCGATCATCGTCGGGCCACCACCCTCACGAGCCCGCTTGAGCGCCGACTTCATCACCTCGTAGGTCGCGAGCACGTCGTTGCCGTCGACCCGGATGCCGGGGAAGCCGAACCCCTGGGCGCGCTTGTAGAGCGGCACCTTGACCATCTGGTCGACCGGCTCGGAGATGGCCCACTGGTTGTTCTGGCAGAAGAAGACCACCGGCGCGTTGTAGGAGGCCGCGAAGACCATCGCCTCGTTGACGTCGCCCTGGGATGAGGCGCCGTCGCCGAAGTGGGCCACGACCGCGGTGTCCCGGGTCGGGTCGCCGGTGCCGACGAGACCGTCCATCTGCACACCCATCGCGTAGCCGGTCGCGTGCAGCGTCTGGGCGCCGATGACGATCGTGTAGAGCCCGAAGTTGTGCTCGTCGGGGTCCCAGCCGCCCTGGTCGGTGCCGCGGAAGAGCCCGAGCAGCTGCATCGGGTCGACGTCGCGGCACCAGGCCACGCCGTGCTCGCGATAGGTCGGGAAGACGAAGTCCTGGGGTGCGAGCGCGCGGGCCGCGCCGATCTGCGCCGCCTCCTGGCCCAGCAGCTGTGCCCACAGGCCCAGCTCGCCGTGGCGCTGCAGCGCGGTGGCCTCGACGTCGAGGCGACGGGTCAGCACCATGTCGCGGTAGAAGCCGCGGACGGTCTCGTCCTCGGGCCGGTCGGGTGAGAACTCGAAGTCCGGGTGCGAGACCCGTTCTCCCTCAGGGTTCAACAGCTGCACCATGTCGGTGTGGCTGGGACTCGGATCCAGAAATTCAGTCATCACGCTTCCTTCACACGGGGTGGGGTTGCCACCGCTGGCTACGCCGATCACGGACTTGTGATCCGTGGCACACCGGCATAGCCACACGGTACTCGCCCCCGGTGAGCCACGGAGGTCAACCGAGTGCACCGACCGGGCCGGAAATACGGTGGTCGCACCCGTGGCGCGCCGTTAGAGTTGCCGCCCCGCGACGCCCGGAGGCACACGATGTCCGACCCGCACCCCCACAGTCAGGCCCTCGAGAGGCCCCGGACCCTGACGTACGCCGTCTACGGGATGTGGCTCGGCGGTGTGCTCGAGATCGCCTCGCTGCTCTCCCTGTTCACCCTGGACACCGCCGAGCTCGAGTCGACGATGATCTCGGAGATCGAGGGTCAGCCGACGTACGACTCCTCGACCCTGGACGCGCAGCAGCTGGTTGACGTGCTCATCCCGATCATCGTGGTCGGCGGCGCGGTCCTCGCACTGCTCTCGATGGGGCTGTGGATCTGGATGGCGGTGATGAACGGGCGGGGCCGCAACTGGGCGCGCGTGACCGCGACCGTCTTCGGCGCGCTCGCGCTGGCCGGCAGCCTGTCGAGCCTCGGCAGCGCAGCCGGCAGCGCAGCGCTCGGCGGCCCGGGCGTCCCCGGGTCACCACTGAGCATGGTGTTCGCGGTCGTGGACCCGCTGCTGGCGATCACGATCCTGGTGCTGCTGTGGCTGCGGCCGTCCTCGGCCTACTTCGCCGCCGTCAGCGCCGCCCGACAGCAGCAGCGCCACCAGCAGCAGGGCCACCAGCAGCAGACCGGCTACTACGCCGGCTGAAAGAAAGACTTCTTTCAGCCGAGGGCCTCACGCCCGTGCGGCTCGTCCCACCCGGACAGGTCCGGCCCGGCCGGGACGATCGAGGTGGGGTTCAGGTCGGTGTGGACGATGTAGTAGTGCGCCTTGATCTGCGCGAAGTCGATCGTCTCGCCGATCCCGGGGGTCTGGTAGAGGTCGCGCGCGTAGGCCCAGAGCGCGGGCATCTCGGCGAGCTTCTGCCGGTTGCACTTGAAGTGGCCGTGGTAGACCGCGTCGAAGCGCGCCAGCGTGGTGAACAGCCGGATGTCGGACTCGGTGAGCTGGTCACCGACGAGGTAGCGCTGCCCGGAGAGTCGCTCCTCGAGCCAGTCGAGAGCCGCGAAGAGGCGCTCGTACGCAGCGTCGTACGCCTCCTGGGAGCCGGCGAAGCCGCAGCGGTAGACGCCGTTGTTGACCTCGGTGAAGACCCGCTTGTTCACCTCGTCCATCTCCTCGCGGAGCTCACGCGGCCACAGGTCGGGGGCGTCCTCGGCGATGAAGTCGGTCCACTCGTGGAAGAAGTCGTGGGTGATCCACGGGAAGTCGTTGGTGACGACCTTGCCGGAGGACTCCTCGACGATCGCCGGCACCGTGATGCCGCGCGGATAGTCGGGATAGCGCTCGAAGTAGGCCTGCTGCAGCCGCTCGATCCCCAGGACGGGGTCGACCCCGCCCGGATCGAGGTCGAAGGTCCACGACCGGGCGTCGTGGGTGGGGCCGGCGAGGCCGAGCGAGATGACGTCCTGCAGCCCGAGCAGGTTGCGGATGATGATCGCCCGGTTGGCCCACGGGCACGCGGCGGCCGCAATCAGCCGGTAGCGACCCGGCTCGACCGGCCACAACGGCACGTCGCGCGGCCCGAACTCCGGTGTCCGCGCGTCCTTGGTGATCCGGTCCGGGATGTAGTTCATGTCCCGGTTGAACTCGTTGCCCGGCTCGATGTACGTCGCCTGCTGCCCCATGGGCCTCACCCTAGGGCTCGGTTGACCCTTGAACCAACGTGTCCACGAAGTCGAGCTTGTCCAGCACGGCGGGCGGGATCACGAAGGGATAGAGATCCTCGTGGCCCATCGACCGGTTGATCACGTTCAGCGCGGCCGAGAGCGGCACCCAGACGTCGGTCACGACCTGGCGGAACGGCATCCCGTCCGGCACCGGGTCGGCCAGCCCGTACGCAGCGGCCGACCCGAGCGTGTCGCGGATATGCAGATAGTGAGCCCAGGTCTCGGCGAAGTCCTCGAAAGGGTGCATCGTGGCGTAGGTGGAGATGTAGCGCTCCGCCCAGCCGTCCGGCGGGCCTTGCGAGTAGTGGCGCTGCAGCGACTCGTCGTAGGAGACCGACTCGTCGCCGAAGACCTCGGTGCAGCGCGCCATCAGCTCCGGACCGCGGACCAGCTGCCACTCGAAGTAGTGGCCGACCTCGTGACGCAGGTGACCCAGCATGGTGCGGTAGGGCTCGTCGAGCCGCATCCGGACCTGCTCGCGGTAGGCGTCGTCGGACTCGGCGAGGTCGATCGTGATCACGCCGTTGTCGTGACCGATGACCACGTCCTGGCTGGCGGCGTCGCCGTCGCTGGCGAGCATGTCGAAGGCGAGGCCCTCCTGCGGGTCCTGCGCCCGGGTGCGCAGCTCCAGACCGAGCGAGTCGAGCTCGACCACGAGATGGCGTTTGGCCTGCTCGGCACGGGAGAACTGGTCCCAGACCCGGTCGGGCGCAGCGTCGTTGGGGCGGGTTCGGGTCAGCTCGCAGGCGAAGCACATCTGCCCCTCGATGCGGGCCAGCCAGGTGCAGCCGGTGTCGACGGCGTTGGCGCAGACCCACCAGATGTAGCCGTCTCGATCGACGTACCTGCCCTCGGGCGAGACCGGGACGATCTCGCGGTCCTCGCGGAAGTAGGCGAGACGGGTGCCGCAGGAGACGCACGCGGAGTTCTCGAAGTAGAGCCGGTTGCCGCACTCCCGGCAGGTGAACGCCTTCATGCCTCCATCATCCGCCTCAGCTGATCCCCCAGCTGTCGACGCGCCAGACGCCACCCTCCCGGACCAGCTCCACGCCCAGCGACTCGTCGGGGACCGGACCGCTCTCGGAGGCGTAGGAGACCGCGACCGTGACCCGGGCGAAGTCCCCCTGGATCTCGGGCTCGCCGAACGTCAGGGTGCGGCTGACCGCCCGGCGTCTGGGGTCGGCGTAGGTGCGCTTGCCCTCGGCGGCGTCGATCATCGCGCTGGCCCCACCGTCGTCGAGGAGCTGGTCGCCCTCGTCGGAGGCGAGCTCGTAGAGGGTCGTGACGGAGTCGGTCTCCATGAACTCACGGCTGACCTCGGCCGGGTTGGAGTCGCGCGCGAGCAGCCAGAGCGTGAGCGCGATCAGAGCCGCGGCCACCACCAGCACACCGGAGATCTGTGCCCCACGTCGCCAACGGCTGCCGCGGGTCACGATGCTCGCCCGCTGCGGGTGGCCCCCACGATCAGATACAGGCACGAGCAACACCGTAACTTCACTCCTGCTGGTCGGGGGCCACATCGACGGAGACGGTCAGCGTCGAGGTGGTGGCCTCGGTGTAGATGACCCCCTTCGCCGGAGGGACATCGGCATAGTCGCGACCCCAGGCGACGCTCACGTAACGATCATCGGCTCTGGTGTCGTTCGTCGGGTCGAGGGCGAGCCACTGGCCCGACCCCGCGCCGTTGAGGTCCGCCCCGAGGTGGGGCAGCCACACCTCCACCCAGGCATGGGAGGCATCGGCTCCGACGAGCCGCGGCTTCCCCGGTGGCGGGGTGGTGGCGAGATAGCCGGAAACATAGCGGGCCGCGAGGCCGTGCGCTCGCAAACAGGCCAACATCAGGTGGGCGAAATCCTGGCAGACCCCACCGCGGGCCGCGAAGACCTCCGGGATGGTCGAGGTGACGGTGGTGGCCGTGTCGTCGTAGTCGAACCCGGCGTGGACCCGGTGCATCAGATCCTCCGCCGCCTCGACGAGCCCTCGCCCCTCGGTCAGCGACACCGCACCGAAGTCGTACGCCTCCTGGGTCTGCTCCACCAGCGGCGAGGCCACCGCCAGGTCGGCCGCACGCCAGGCGCCGGGAAGGGCCGTGTCGGCCAGCGGCCGGGCTCGCTCCCACGGCTGGTCGAAGGCGGTCTCGTCCCAGGTCGGGCCGGTGACGTCGACGACCGACGTGGCCGAGATCTCCAGCCGCCGGTGGGGCTGGAGCACCTGGAAGTAGGTCACCGTGTTGCCGTAGAAGTCGACGTCGGTCGACTGGTCGGCGGGCGCGGGGGTGATCCGCACCTGCGTCGTCTCGACGTGCTGGTGCGGCAGCTCCCGCGGCGTCACGTTGGCGATCCCGACCGAGTCGGTGACGTCGTCGTCGTAGGCGTAGACGGTGGTGTGGTCGACCGTGTATCTCATCGGTGCACCGCCGGGAGCGCGTTGAGGGGCCGTGGGGCCGGGCCGGTGGTGAAGTGGAGGTCGCTGATCGCCTCGGCGAGCCGGACCAGCTGGGCGTGGACCTGGTCGAGGAAGGCCTCCAGGTTGGGCCGGCCGACGCCGCCGATCGCGACCAGGCCGGCGACCTCGGTGCGGTCGACCGTCTCGATGAGGTCGTCGAGGAGCCGCTCGGGGCGCGAGGAGCCGGTCGACCCCGGGAGCTGGTCGAGATGGAGCCGCAGCTCGTGGAGACAGAAGGCGAGGGAACGCGGGTTGTCGCGGTCCATGATCAGCAGGTCGAGCACTCCCCCGGTGCGTACGTAGCCGCGGTAGCGGCGGCGGTGGGTGACCGCCGACTCGGCCGAGGTGAGCACCGCGTCGAGCACGGCGCGGTCGACCTCGAGGCCACGGCGGACCGTCGTGGTGGCCCGGAGCAGCTGGCACAGCTGCATCGCCCGCTCCAGGAACCGGCCCATCCGGATCGAGTGGTAGCCCTCGTCGCGGATCATGCTCGCCACGATCCCCTGCATCGCCAGGATCCCGTGCAGCATCTCGGCTCCCGACTCAGCGATCTGGAGCGAGTGCGGGTTGTCCCACAGCTCCTGGGCCGCTCGGTCGGCGGAGGTGAAGATCCGCCAGACGTCGGGGCTGAGCTGGTCGCGTACGCCGCTGAAGGCACGCCGCAGCGCGACCAGCGACTGCGCCGCCGACCCGGGGCGGTCGGCGTCGAGCAGCAGCGAGCGGAGCTCGGCGTCGATCTCGGCGTGGACGTGTCCGACCAGCCTGCCGAGCGCGCCCCGCATCACCTCGACACCGACGTCGGCCGACGTCTGTGGCCGCGTGGGTCCGGCCGGACGATCCGGCGCCTCGGCCAGCGCCTGGGTGGCCAGGACGAGCCGGACGAGGTCCTCGGCACGCTCCGCGTAGCGCCCCGACCAGAACATGTCCTCCAGCGCACGCGGCACGAGCACGGTGACCGAGCGGGTGTGGGTCATCGGGAGCACGTCGGCCAGGCCCTGGTCGGCAGCCTCCGGCGACTCCTTGAGCACCCAGACGTCCTTGCTGCACGGCGGCAGGCCGCTGTCGTCGGCGCGGACCGAGGCCAGCCCGCCGACCAGCGGCCGGTAGGCGGAGCCGTAGCGGAGCGAGAAGGTGCGCAGCGTCAGCGGACGACCGACCGCACCGCGGCCCTCCGCCCAGGTCGGCGCCCGGGAGAGCGTGATCTGCTCCTGACCGACGAAGCGATAGGGGTCCGCGGCGATCCGGGCGAGGAGCTCCTCGGGGGTGCCCTCGACGATGGCGCCCTCGAGCGTCCGCACGACGAGGTCCTGGCCGGCCAGCCGCTGCTCCACCTCCGCGCGCTGGACCGGGTCACCGCACCACCAGGTGGCGATCGAGCCGAGCCGCAGCGGCTCGCCCAGCAGGGCCTCGGACGCGGCCGGCAGGTAGGGGACGAGGCCGGGGTTCTCGAGCACCCCGGCACCGAGCCCGTTGACCACGCGCACGGTGCCGCGGCGTACGGCCTCGATCAGGCCGGCCACGCCGAGCCGGCTGTCGCCGCGGAGCTCGAGCGGGTCCGACCAGGTCGCATCGACCCGCCGCAGGATCACGTCGACGCGCTCCAGCCGGTCGCCGTTGCCGCGCATCAGGACCTCCCCGTTGCGGACGGTCAGGTCGGCGCCCTGGACCAGCGGGAAGCCCAGGGTCGAGGCGAGGAACGCCTGGTCGTAGGCGGTCTCGGAGTGGGTGCCCGGGGAGAGCACGACGACCCGGGGGTCGGCCTGGTCGCCGGGGGCGGACTCGAGGAGGGCCGACCGCAGGGCGGCGAAGTAGGGCTCCATCCGGTGCAGCCCGGCGTCGCGGTGGAGCTCGGGCAGGACCCGGCTGACCACCCGCCGGTTCTCCATCGCGTAGCCGATCCCGCTCGGCGCCTGGGTGCGGTCGGCGAGCACCCGCCACTCGCCGTCAGGGCCGCGGCCGAGGTCGGTGGCGGCCAGCACGAGCGGCCGCGGGTCGTGGTTGCTCGGCCGCGCGACGGCGCGGTGGAAGCCGCGATGGCCGAAGACGACGGCAGCCGGCACGATCCCGTCGGCGAGCAGCCGCTGCGGCCCGTAGAGGTCGACGAGCATCGCGTTGAGCAGCTCGGCGCGCTGGACCAGACCGACCTCGAGGGTGCGCCACTGGGTGGGGTCGATGACGAGCGGCACCGGGTCGAGCCGCCACGGCTGGGGCCGCGCGCCCGGGCGCAGGTAGGTCACCCCGTCGTCGGCGAGGAACCGCTCGACGTCGTGGCCGATCCGGCTCAGCGTGGCCGGCGTGATCGAGAGGGCCGTCTCCGCCATCGGCTTCCAGGCCGGGCGCAGGGTGCCGTCGGGTCCGACGACCTCGTCATAGGGCCGGCTGTCCGGTCGGCCGTCGGGTCGACCGTCGGGCCGGCCGTCGGGTTGGTCGGTCGCAGCGCGGAGGCCGAGCGCTTCGGCGTACTCACGGAGGACCGTCATGGGTCAAGACTGGCCGATCCTCGGCGTGCAGCGCCAACCAACCGTCTCAGTCGAACCAGACCCCCACGCCGAAGGCGCACAGACCGAAGCGGACCGCCCGTCCTGCGAAGCACACCGCCACGAAGAGCACCCGGTTGGTGCCTGCCACCCCGGCGGCGAGCGCGAGCATGGCGAGCGGAGGTACGCCGGCCACCCCCGCCGCGACGAGCAGCGGCGTCGCCGTCCGGGGCCGGGCGAGCTCGACGACGGCGCGGTCCCACCACCGGCGGCCCTTCGACCCGTCCCGCTCCTTCTCGGCGCCGCGCGCGAAGCGCTGTCCCCACCACTTGCCGCCGCGCCCGGCGGCCTCGTAGATGATCAGCTTCCCGGTCGTCTGCCCGAGCGCGAGCCCGAGGACCGCCACGAGGGCGGTCGGCCAGGAGCCGGCGGCACCGGCCACCGCGGCGTAGGCCTCGGCGTTGAAGATCGGCACCAGGGCGGAGACCACTCCGTAGCCGGTCGCGGCCAGAGCCTGCCAGACCTGGTCGAGCATCTCAGCTCAACGCCAGCAGCCGGGCGACGCGTACGGTCGACCAGACCTTGACCGCGAAGATCGCCACCGCGACCGTGGACGCCACCCAGAGGAAGACCGGCCAGGTCAGCCCGAGGACGACCATGAGCACCACGCCGGCGGTGTTGGCGGCCTTGGCGGGGTGGGACCAGTTGAGCCGGAACACGCGCTCGTCGATCTGGTGGAAGTAGTTGGGGCTGACCACGTGCGGCCAGCACAGGAAGCTGAGCGAGAGCATGAAGTCCAGCACCATGAAGTTGGCCAGGAAGATCGCGACCGGCGGCCAGGCCTCCGGCGCGTGCGCGATCAGACCGACCGCCAGGAGGCAGGTCGAGGCCCGGTCGCAGACGCAGTCGAAGACCGCACCGATCTTGGTCTCCTGGTCCAGCCTGCGGGCGAGGTAGCCGTCGAGCGAGTCACCGGCCCAGTAGCAGACGTACGCCACCCCGAGCATCGGCAGGCTGTCGACCACCACCGCGGCGATCCCGAGCCCGAGCGCGACCACGGTGCGTGCCACCGTGACCGTGTTGGGTATGGACACGAGCCGCTCCCGCAGAACCGGTCGTGGCGCCGTCACAGCAAGTGTCATGGCGGTGACGGTACTCACAAGAGGCCCGCCCGCGAACCAGTTGACGCAGATCCAGGGGGTGTTTCGCGGCCAGGTTCAGGGTCAACCCCGAGAGAAACGGCCCATCAGCTCGATGAAGCGGGTGTTGGCCTCGGGCTCGCCGATCGAGACCCGCACCCCCTCGGGCGGGTAGGGGCGGACCATCAGACCGGCCTCGTCGGCCGCCGCGGCGAACTCCTCGCAGCGCTCGGCCGAGTCGAAGGCGAACCAGACGAAGTTGCCCTGGGCGTCGGGGATGTCCCAGCCGGCGGCGCGTACGCCCTCGACCACGCGGGTGCGCTCGGTGATCAGGTCGTCGACGCGGGCGAGCAGCTCGGCCTGGCGCTCGAGCGAGGCGACGGCGGTCGCCTGGGCGACCACGTTGACGCCGAACGGCAGCGCCATCGCGCGCAGCGTGGCCGCGATCGGCGCCGGTGCGAAGGCGTAGCCGACCCGGAAGCCGGCCAGACCGTAGGCCTTGGAGAAGGTGCGCAGGACGACCACGTTGGACCGGCTGCGGTAGGTGGCGATGCCGTCGATCGCGTCGTCCATCCGGACGAACTCGGCGTAGGCCTCGTCGACCACGACCAGCACGTGCTCGGGCACCTTCGCGAGGAAGGCGTCGAGCTCGGTCTGGGTGACCGAGGTGCCGGTGGGGTTGTTGGGGCTGCAGACGAAGACGACCTTCGTACGCTCCGTGATCGCCGCCGCCATCGCCTCGAGGTCGTGCTCACCGCTGGCCGTGACCGGCACCTTCACCGCGGTCGCGCCGGCGGCGAGCACTGCGATCGGGTAGGCCTCGAAGCTGCGCCAGGCGAAGACGACCTCGTCGTCGGGACCGCAGTAGGCCGAGATCAGCTGGAAGATCAGGGCCACCGCGCCGGTGGAGAGGGCGAGCTCCTCGGCAGGCACGTCGTAGGCCTGCGCGAGGGCGTCGTAGAGCTCGGTGTTGCCGGCGTCGGGGTAGCGGTTGACCCGTCCGGCCGCCTCGGCGGCGACGTCGAGGACGCCGTCGAGGGGCGGGTAGGGGTTCTCGTTGGAGGAGAGCTTGTAGGTCACGAGCCCCGGTCGCTCGGCCGGCGGCTTGCCCGCGACGTAGGCGGGCATGGCGGCGACACTGGGACGAGGCTGCGGGGTGGTCATGATCACAATTCTAGGTGGGGACGACCTCGCCGCCGTAAACCACGGGAACGTCCCGGCCGACCACGATGTCGAGCGGGTTGGTGACGCAGCGGACCGATCCGCCGCCGAGGTGGAACTCGCTCATGTCGACGATCCGGATCGTGAATCCCCAGCCCTCGAGGATCGGTCGGATCCGGTCCGGGCAGGCCGGCATCACGATGGTGCGACCGATGACGATCGAGTTGGCGGCGAAGGTGGTCAGCGCCTCCTCCTCGGTGATCACCAGTGGCTCGTCGATCATGGCCAGGAGCGCCTCCGCCGACTCCGGCGCGAGCGCGTCCGGGCAGATGATCGCGCGGCGGTCGTCGAGCGGGCAGAAGGCCAGGTCGAGGTGGTACATCCCCGAGTGGGTCGTACGCACGCTCAGCACCCGCACACCCATCTCGGTCGCCAGGGTCTTGAGCGCCATCTCGTCGGTGCGCGGGCCGGTGCCGGCGACCAGGTGGCCCGCGAACGGGAAGACGTCGCCGGCCTCGAAGGTCGGACCCACGCCGTCCTTGCCGACGTACGCCGCGCTCCACCCGTGCTCGGCGAACCACTCGATCGCGGAGCGGGTCTCGTTGCGGCGCTCGGGGAAGCGCATGTGGGACAGGAGCACGTGGCGCCTGCCCAAGCGGAGCCCGAGGCGATCGGCGGATTCCTCGGCGAGGGTGGCCGCAAAGCCCAGGTTCATCGCGTAGACCATGTCGGGGCTGTCCTCGCGCGGCGCGATGACGTCGACGCGTCCGCCCAGCTCCTCGATGGTGGCCTTGAGGGTCTCCCACTGCGCGCGAGCACGCGCCGGATCGGGCTGGATATCGGTGTCCATGAACGGGTTGATGGCGTAGTCGATGCGGTAGTGCGTCGGCTCTGTCATCAGGTAGTGACGGCCCCAGCTCAGCGAAGTGCTCACTCGTAACCCCTCTCGGTTCAGATCGAAAGATCGCCAGATCGTCCGATTGCCTGATTGTCTGACAATCGTGTCCCGATAGGTTAGGGCATGAACGGCCATCACCGGAAGACAGAGCAGGTAGGACAATGGGCCCCATGGTGAAGCAGAGCTCGAAGCAGTCCGACGCCTTCGAGTCGCTCGCCCTGGACGAACCGGCCTCGACGGTCGACCGCGTGGCCGACGAGCTCCGCCGGGCGGTCTTCGAGGGCGAGCTCGAGTCCGGCACCCCGTTGCGGGAGCACGGCCTCGCCGAGTCGCTGGGCGTCGGCCGCTCGACCGTCCGCGAGGCGCTGACCATCCTCGTCGCCGAGGGCCTGGCCACCCGCGCCCCCAACAAGGGGGTCGCGGTCGCGAGCCCCGAGGCCGCCTCGGTCCGCGACGTCTGCGCAGCCCGCTGGGTGCTCGAGGGGGCCGGGGTCCGCAACTGGCTCGACGCCTCTCCCGAGGCCCGCCGCGCGGTGCACGAGTCGCTCGAGGCGTACATCTCTGCGGTGCACTCGGAGTCCTCCAGCTATCGCGAGCTCAACGAGCGCCACCTCGCCTTCCACCTCTCGCTGGTGGCGCTGACCGAGTCGCCGCGGCTGGTCGCGATGCAGGAGCAGCTGGTGCTCGAGCTCAAGCTCGCGCTCGCCCAGGTCGACCGCATCCGCCGCAACGCCCACGACCAGGCCGAGGACCACGCCGCGCTCGTCCGGCTCCTGGACGCCGACCGCATCCACGACGCGGAGCGGTTCCTGGAGAACCACCTCTCCGACGCGGCCCACTCCATCTGCAAGGCGCTCGAGCTGGAGGGGTAGAAACCAACACGGTCTCCACACCTGGCGCCCGCCCCTTACGTACGCCCGGCAGGCCTGCCAGACTCACCAGCATGCGCATCGTCACCTGGCTCATCACCAACGCCATCGCTCTGGCCGTGGCGACCTGGCTCGTCGGCGGGATCTCGTTCGACGGCCCGACCAGCGGCATGGCGGAGGTCAAGGAGAAGCTGCTCCCGCTGCTCCTCGTCGCCCTCGTCCTCGGCATCGTCTCGGCGTTCGTGAAGCCGATCCTGAAGGTCCTCGCCTTCCCGTTCATCCTGCTCACCCTGGGGTTGTTCCTGCTGGTGATCAACGCGGCGATGCTCGGTCTGACCGCATGGATCCTCCCGGACAGCGTCGGTTTCCACGTCGACGGATTCTGGGCGGCGGTGCTGGGCGGCATCATCATCTCGATCGTCGGCTGGGCCGTCGACCGCGTCTGGCCGGACAGCGACGACTGAGACCAATTCGGGCATCCGCCCCGCATTCTTGGTCAAAATGTAAAACTCGGGCCATGAAGATCGCGGTCGTCTGCCTGGGCAACATCTGCCGTTCTCCGATGGCGGAGGTGGTGCTGCGGGACCGTCTCGACGGTGCCGGGCTCCAGGACGTCGAGCTCGTCTCGGCCGGCACCGGCGGCTGGCACGCCGGCGAGAAGATGGACCGTCGGGCGGCCGCGACGCTGCTCGAGGCGGGCTACGACCCCGAGCGTCACCGGGCCAAGCAGTGGCCCGTCGGGGACCCGGAGACCTACGACCTCGTGCTCGCCATGGACGCCGACAACTTCGCTGATCTGGCTGGTCAGGCGCCGCCGAGCGGGCTGCGGATGTTCCGTGATTTCGATCCCGAAGGGCCCGGGGACGTGCCCGACCCCTATTACGGTGGTGCCGAGGGGTTCCGGGAGGTGCTGGCGATGGTGGAGCGCACGAGCGATGCGATCACCGCGTCCCTGGCCGCGTCGAGGCCGGGTTCGTGACCCGGCAGCCCGCGGTCGCCCGTCGCGCCGAGCAGCTGCTCGGGGCGGCGGTCGTGAGCACGTCTCCGGTCGCGGGCGGTGACATCTCGACCGCGACCAAGATCCGGCTCAGCGACGGCTCGCTGGTGCTGATGAAGGCGCTCTCGCCGGCTCGCGACGACTTCGTCGCCGCCGAGGTCCGCGGCCTCCGCTGGCTGGCGGAGTCCGGCACGGTGAACGTCCCCGAGGTGCTCGCCGCCGAGGCCGACTGCCTGGTGCTCCGATGGATCGAGCCCGGCCGCCCCAACGCCGAGACCGCCGAGGAGCTCGGCCGCGCGCTCGCCGGCCTGCACAGCACCCCGGTCGCCGGCTTCGGTGCCGAGCGGGACGGTTTCATCGGCCGGCTGCCGATGCCCAACAAGCCCACCGAGACCTGGGCCGAGTTCTACGCCGTACGCCGCCTGCTCCCCTATCTCCGCGCCGCCCGCGACCGCGGCGCCATCGACGCCGACGGCGCAGACTGCGTCGAGCAGGTCGTCGGGAAGCTCCCGTCACTGGTCCCCGAGGAGCCGCCCGCGCTGCTCCACGGCGACCTGTGGAACGGCAACGTGCTCTGGGACCGCGGCGGCGACGCCTGGCTCATCGACCCCGCCGCGTACGCCGGTCACCGCGAGGTCGACCTCGCCATGCTCGCCCTCTTCGGCCTCCCGCATCTGGAGCGCGCCATGGCCACCTACGAGGAGACGACTCCCCTCGCCGAGGGCTGGGAGGACCGACAGGGTCTCCACCAGCTCTTCCCGCTGCTCGTCCACGCCGCGATGTTCGGTGGCGGCTACGGCTCCCGCGCCGCCACGGTGGCCGCCCGCTACCTCTGACCCGCCGCGCCGAGAAGTCAGAAATCGACGCCGAGAGGTCAGTTCTCGACCGCGAAAGGTCGATCTCGCCGCCTCAGCCCGGGAGGTATCGCGGTGAGTCACCGGCAAGATGCAGAAAGGGCGCTCGATCTGCGTTCCCGCAGATCGAGCGCCCTTGTCTGATGGCGGTGACGGTGGGATTTGAACCCACGGTAGGTCTCCCTACACAACATTTCGAGTGTTGCACCATCGGCCGCTCGGACACGTCACCGCCGAATAAGTTACAACCTCGGGGTGCCTTCGTCTAAATCGGGGGTGGCTCGCTGGGCACCGAAGAAGTCCTCCAGCAGAACCCGCTGCTCATCGGCCATCAGCCCGGCCACGACCTCGGGTCGGTGGTTGAGCCGGCGGTCGCGTACGACGTCCCACAGCGAGCCCACCGCACCGGCCTTGTCGTCGAAGGCGCCGAAGACGATCCGCTCCACCCGAGCCAGGACCGCGGCGCCGGCGCACATCGTGCACGGCTCCAGCGTCACCACGAGCGTGCAGCCCTCCAGGCGCCACTCGCCACGCGTCTTCGCCGCCTCGCGCAGCGCGACGACCTCGGCGTGCCCGGTGGGGTCGGCCTCGGCCTCGCGTACGTTGCGGCCGGTGCCGATCACGACCCCGGAGGGGTCCACGACGACGGCGCCGATCGGTACGTCGCCGGTCGCCAGCGCAGCGCGACCCTCGTCGAGAGCGGCCCGCATCGGGCCCTCCCAGCGGGCGGTCGGGGTCACGCGGGAGTGAGACCGACGACGTCGTCGAAGGCCTCGCCGCAGCCGATCGCGCGGGCGATCTCGGAGAGCGTCTCGTCGGGGTAGAGGTCCTCCTCGAACATCTCGTCGATGAGGATGCCCATGTCGACCGCGCTCATCCCGAAGTCGGCGAGGATGCCGAGGTCACCGGCGGGATCCGCCTCTTCCTCCTCCTCGACCTCCTCCGGCAGCGGCAGCCCGAGCACGTCGAGAGCCGACGCCGCCAGCTCCCACTCGTCGGCCGCGGTCACGTCGGAGAGCAGCACCTTGGTGGCCGCACCGGAGACTCGGACGATGAGGAAGAAGTCCTCGTCGATCGCCGCCATCGCGATCGCGCCGCCGTCACCCGGGAAGCGGTGGAGCGCGTGCGTCAGAGTCTCGACATCGGTCAGCAGGTCACGCGCGAGCTCGCGCACGACCCAGGTGCCGTTCTCGCGATACATCGCGACGGCGAAGTCCACACTCTCGATCTGCTCCAGCTGATCAGACACACGACCAGAGTGACACCGAAACCGCCCTGGGTCTAGGGGGAATTGGTGACCGCGGGGGCATCCGATCGTAGGGTTCAGCCCATGGAGACCCTCGTCGTGGACCACCCGCTCGTCGCCCACAAGCTCACCACGCTTCGCAACAAGGAGACCGACTCGTCGACGTTCCGGCGTCTCGCCGACGAGCTCGTCACCCTGCTCGCCTATGAGGCCACCCGCGGCGTCCGGGTCGCTCCGGTCGACATCGTCACGCCGGTGTCCGCGACCCAGGGCGTACGCCTCACCGACCCGCAGCCGCTGATCGTCCCGATCCTCCGGGCCGGTCTCGGGATGCTCGACGGGATGATCCGGCTGCTGCCGACCGCCGAGGTCGGCTTCCTCGGCATGGTCCGCAACGAGGAGACGCTCGAGGCGACCACCTACGCCGAGCGTCTCCCCGCCGACCTCTCCGGGCGGCAGTGCTACGTCGTGGACCCGATGCTCGCCACCGGTGGCACCCTCGCCGCGGGGATCGACTTCCTGGTCTCGCGCGGCGCCGACGACATCACCGCCGTCACCCTGCTCGCCGCCCCCGAGGGCATCGCCGCCCTGGAGAAGGCCCTCGACGGCATCGAGGCCCCCGTTCGCCTCGTCACCGCCGCCCTTGACGAGAAGCTCGACGAGAACGGCTACATCGTCCCCGGTCTCGGTGACGCCGGCGACCGTCTCTACGGCGTCGCGGGCTGAGCCACGCTGGTCGGTGGGTCCGGTGGTCGAGCCTGTCGAGACCCTCGCACAGTAGGAGGTCTCGACAAGCTCGACCACCGACGGCTCAGGCCTTGAGCGCGACAGCTTCCTCGACGACCGGCTGCTCCTCGGCGGGCTCGGAAGCCTGCTCGTCCTCGGCCTTCCGGCGCGCACGAGCGCGGAAGGGCCAGGTGAGGAGCTGGTCGAGGGTGATTCGGCCGGGAGCGACGAGGCCGAGCGCGAGGGCGGCGACACCGAGTGCGGCCGGGAGCTCCCAGCCGCCCTGGTCGACGAAGACCTCGGTGGTGCGGTGGGCGTACCAGATCGCTCCGGCCATCTGACCCGCCAGCACGATCCCGACGATCGGTGCGAAGAGGCCGAGCACGAGCAGGCCACCGCCGACGAGCTCGACGTAGGTCGCCACCTGTGCGGCGATGGCGGGCTGCGGAACTCCGAGGCCGCCGAGGAACTGCTCGGTGCCGGCGAAACCCTGGTCGTACTTCTGCCAGCCGTGCGCGATGAAGATCCCGCCGACCACCACCCGGGCGGCCAGCAGCACGACATCGTTGAAAAGCCCGGTGTAGGCGTTGCGCCCCACTCGACGACTCATGTCCGGTTCTCCTCTGTCAGGTCAGAACGAGCCGCACACGGTAGCGGGGTCCGAGCCCGGGCGTTACCGCCCGGGGCTTTCGTCTCAGCTGAGGGGACCGTCCCCGAACGGGAAGGTCGCGACGGTCTCGTAGACAGGACGCTTGCGCGGACCCTCGCCCAGCCGGGAGTGCACCAGGTCGAAGGACGACACGGTCCAGGCCGGCCCGCGGTACGCATCGAGCAGCCGCACCCAGTTGCTGAGCTCGGTCGGCGAGCCGGTGCGGGCGACGGTCAGGTGTGGCCGGAAGCGGCCTCCGTCGACCTCTACCCCTGCCTTGACCAGCGCGTTCTTGGCGCCGGCGGCCACCCGGTCGAGCTCTTCGCCGGCGTCGGTCTCGACCCCGGCGTAGAGCACCTTGCCCTCGGCGACGTTGGGGAAGGCGCCGCCTCCGGTGACGCTCATCTCGAAGGGAGTGCGCCGCCCCGCGGCCGTCTCCAGCCGCTCGATCGCGTCATCGAGGGACCTGTCCGGGACGTGCTCGGCGAAGGCGAGCGTCAGATGGAGCTGGTCGGCAGTCGACCAGCGGAAGGTGGCCGCGTCGCGGCGTACGGACAGGAACTCGTCGAGATCTTCGATCACCGACTCCGGCGGCACGACCGCCACGAACATTCGATTCATCGCTGTCCATTGTGCCGGGCGGGGCCGACAGGATCACGTGGGTTATCGGGCACGGATGCGATGCGACACCCCGGCCCTGGACGGGGGTGCCGCATCGCGTTGAGACGTCAATCGATCGGCTCGAAGATGCTCGTCGGGAGGACTGCCCGGTCGGCAACCTCGACGGCCTCCTGCTCGACACCGAGGTAGTGGTTGCTCACCTCGGGATCGTTGAGAAGCCCGTCGGAGCTGTCGGCGCGGACGATGACTCCGTTCTCCACGATGACTCCGCGCTGCGAAACTCCCAGTGCAGCGCCGGCGTTCTGCTCCGCGAGCAGCACGCCGACACCACTCTCGGTCAGCGTTTCGAGGACGCCGAGGATCTGCTCGACGATCTGTGGCGCCAGACCGAGCGACGGCTCGTCGAGCAGCAGGTAGGCCGGCTGCCGCACCAGCGCGCGTGCGATCGCGAGCATCTGCTGCTGTCCGCCGGAGAGCAGCCCTGCCGGGCGGGAGGCGAAGTCACGCAGGACGGGGAACATCGAGAGCACCTGCTCGAAGCGCTTCGACTGCTCCGCTGCGCTCAGCCGGGTCCCGTGCAGACCGACCTGGAGGTTCTGCTCGACGGTCAGCTCCGCGAAGACCTGCCGGCCGGCAGGGACCAGCGAGATCCCTCGCCGCGTACGCCGGGCTGCATCGAGCGCGGTGACGTCGTCGCCGTCCAGCAGTACCGCACCGGTGACGGCACGGTGCACGCCGGCGACGCTGTGCAACAACGTGGTCTTGCCGGCACCGTTGGCGCCGAGCAGCGCGACCACCTCACCGGGCGCGACGTGCAGGTCGACCTCGCGTAGGACACCGACCCGGCCGTACCGGGCGGAGAGGTTCTTCAGCTCGATCATGAGGCGACTCCCAGGTAGGCCTTGCGGACAGCCGCGTCCTCGCGAACGGTGCTCGGCACGTCGTCGGCGATCACCTTGCCGGCGTCCATCACCGTGACCTGGTCGCTGATCGCCAGCACCAGGGACATGTTGTGCTCGATCAGCACCATCGTCACCCCGCCCTCCCGCACGGCGTGCAGGACGTCGGCGAGCTCGCGGGTCTCACTGTCGTCGAGACCTGCCGCAGGCTCGTCGAGGAGCAGCAGCTTGGGCGCACCGGCGAGACCGCGCGCCACCTCCACCAGTCGTTGCGCACCGGCCGGAAGGTCAGTGGCCCTGCTGTCCGCGAAGCGGGTCAGGTCGAGAAAGCCGATCAGCTCGTCGGCACGCGAGCGGAGCTCGCGTTCCTCCCGCCGGGTCCTCGGCAGGCGCAGAGCGTCGGAGAGGAAACGGGCCCTGGTGAACCGGTACGCCCCGAGCATGACGTTCTCCCGCACGGTCAACGAGGGCACCAGGCGCGCGGACTGGAAGGTCCGCATCAGCCCGAGCGAGGGCAGGTCGCGAGGCGAACGGCCGACCAGCTGGTGGCCGTCGAAGTCGACGGTCCCCATGTCTGGCTTGGTGAAACCGGTGACCAGGTCGAGCAGAGTCGTCTTGCCGGCGCCGTTGGGACCGATCACCGCACGGATCGTCCCCTGCTCGACCTCCAGGTCGACACTCTGCACGGCCGCGACGCCGCCGAAGCTTCGGCTCAGGCCGCGTACTGTCAACAGTGGGCTCATCTCTGCTCCTTCGCGTGGGACGGGGCGGGGCGACGGAGGGCTCCGACGGCATCGCCGATCGCACCCCACAGGCCGCCTGGGAAGTAGGTCATCACCACGATCAGCACGAGGCCGGCGAACAACGGCACCCAGGTGGCGAAGGTCTGGCCCATCTGCGGGACACCCTGGATCACCAGCGCGCCGATCAGCGGCCCGAAGGCGCTGCGTGAGCCGCCGATCGCCACCATGATCACGATGCTGAAGGCGACCGTGACCGTGATGATCTCCGGGGAGAAGAACCGCAGGTAGAAGGCGTACAGGCTGCCGGCCAGGGAGGCCGTCATCGCCGAGATGGCGAACGCGACGGCCTTGTAACGCGAGGCGTTGATGCCAAGCATCCCGGCCGCGACCGAGTCGTGGCCGACCGCGGCCAGTGCGCGGCCCGTCTGCGACGTGCGCAGGTTGGTGGTGATCCAGGCAGCGATGCCGCCGAGCACGACCAGCAGGTAGAAGTTGGCCTGATCCGAGAAGACCTCGTAGCCGAAGAGGCTGAGACTCGGGATGTCGACCATCCCCGACGGACCACCGGTGACCGAGATCCAAGCTGTACTCAGCGCCGCGGTGGCGACCGCGAGACCGAGCGTGGCCAGCGCGAAGTAGTAGCCGCGAAGCCGCAGGAAGGCAGCACCGAAGATCAGCGCCAGTCCGCCGCAGAACAGGGCCAGCACGACAGCAGCAAGCGCAGTCGGCCACTGCCACTTCAAGGTGAGCAGACCGGCACCGTACGCACCGATCGCCATGAACAGGGTCTGGCCCAGCGAGACCTGGCCCGCCTGCCCGATCAGCGGCGTGAGTCCGATGCAGGCCAGGTAGAAGATGCCGACGGTGACCAGCAGACTCATCTGGGTCGGAATCAGGTAGGGCAGCGCGAGCGCCGCCAGGGCGCCGACGGCGAGACCGAGCCAGGTCCGCCCGGTCGCAGCGCTCACGCGTACCGGAGCAATCTGAGCGACAGTCATCGACGCACCCTTTCCGGAGTTCCGAAGATGCCCTGCGGGCGGATCACGAGGACGGCCACGAGCAGGGCGATCGCGGTCAATTGGGCGAGGTCGGCGTTCCAGTAGCGGCCGAACACGCCCTGGAGCAGACCTAGGAGCAGGCCACCGGTGACCGCACCCATGTTGCTGCCGAGACCACCGACGACGGCAGCGATGAAGCCGGCGACGGCGTACGGGGTGACGGTGGTGAACTGCAGGAACGTGATCGGGACGATCGTGGTGCCCGCCAGCGCGGCCATGGCACCCGCGAGGCCGAAGGCGATCAGCCGCATCCGGTCGACGCGGATACCCTGCAGCGCGGCCGCGCCCGGGTTGGAGGCGGTGGCCCGCATCGCGAGACCGATGTCGGTCTTCGTGAGCAGGAGCCACAGGCCCAGCACGGAGACGGCGAGGGCCCCGGCGAGCCAGAAGTACTGCGTCGGCAGGCTCAACCCGGCCACCTTGACCGGAGCGTCGCCGGTGAAGGCCGGCATCGTGTAGGGAAGATTCCCCCAACCGATCAGGAGGAGGCCACCGACCGCCTGGAGCATGCCGACAGTGACCAGCAGCAACCGCTCCGGGGTGGCCCTCTTGGCGGCGGGCTGGATGACGATCTGAGCGACCCCGATCATGCCGACCGAGAAGATGACGACCATGATCGGCAGCGTGGCCAGCGGGCTGATGCCCAGTCCGCTCTGCAACGAGACCGCGCAGAGCGCGGCCAGCACGACGAAGCCGCCCTGAGCCAGGCTGATGATGCGACTGATCGAGTAGATCACCGACATGCCGAGCGCGATCAGCGCGTACACGCACCCGTCGGCGAGACCGCCGAGGATGGACTGCAGGTAGTCGCTCATTCGACTCCTCCGATGAACTCGAACCCGTCCTTGGTCGCCTGCACGATCGCGACATCCTTCTCGGCGAGGCCGCGGTGGTCCTCGCGTGAGAAGTTGTACGTCCCGACGACCCCGTCGAAGTCCGTGATCTTCTCCAGCTCGGCACGCGCCTGCGCGGCGTCGCCCTCGGCCCGCTCCAGCGCCTCGGCGACCAGGTGGACACCGTCGTAGGCGACGCCCGGACCGAAGTCGGGCTGCTCACCGTGCGCCGCGACGTACGCGTCGTGGTAGTTCGCCTCGATCTCGCGCACCTCGTCGTTCGGGTACTCCGCGGGATCCCAGAAGTCGCGCGTCGCAGGGATCAGGAGCGGGTCGGGGAGGAAGTTCTGGACCCGGTCGACGAAGGCATAGGTCAGGTTGCCGTCGGTGGTCGCGACCGGGACGTCCAGGCCGACCTGGCCCATCCCCTTGAAGGCGACACCTGCGCCCGCGCCCGTGGCCCAGACGACCAGCGCCTGCGGCTCGTGCCGGGCGATCTGCTGCAGCTGCGCGGTCACCGACACCGCGTCAGGGCTGAAGGTCGCCTCGCCCGCGAGCTCCATCCCGTCGACCGCATCGATCGCTGCCTTGGTGGACTCGGCACCCTCCGCACCGGAGGAGTCGGTCTGGGTCAGCAGGCCGATCCGGGTGATGCCCTGGCTCTTCCAGTAGTCGACCAGCCGGCTGGTCAGGTCGTGCGTCGCGACGCTCGCCGACCACTGCCATCCACCCGGCTCGGGCTTGAGGCCCGGCGAGAGGCAGTAGTTGACCACCTGAGCGCTCTCGGCCAGCGGGCCGATGGCCTTGCACGGACCGGACGTCGAGGGCCC
This sequence comes from Nocardioides luteus, assembly GCF_014648595.1. Lineage (GTDB taxonomy): Bacteria > Actinomycetota > Actinomycetes > Propionibacteriales > Nocardioidaceae > Nocardioides > Nocardioides luteus. The sequence goes on from NZ_BMRK01000003.1 coordinate 83,665, forward strand.
GACGAACGCATCGACCCGGCCGAGCATCTTGCGAGCCTGGAGCACCGCTTGGGACGGATTGCTCTGGTCGTCGGCGGTGATCAGCTCGAGCCGCTGACCGTTGACACCACCGTCGGCGTTGATCTGCTCGACGGCCAGCTCGGCGCCCCGCACCTCTCCGATCCCGAGCTGACTGCCGGGGCCGGTCTGGCTGGCTATCAAGCCGATCCGGATGGCCTCGCCCTCTGCGGCCGCCACGGCAGAACATCCCGAGAGCGCCAGCGCGGCGGCCACACCGAGCGGCCCGAAGAGCCGTGCTCGCGGCCGCGTCGCGGTCATCGCACTCATAAAAGATTTCCTCTCTGAAGAACTGGATTCTGTTCTACAGTGAGCGCCGTCACAGGTCAAGGGTCGCGTTCACACTTTTGCTTGGCTCCGGTCGTCGCACCTCCTACAACCCGAAGGGCCCTGCCGACGGGAGTCGGCAGGGCCCTTACCAGGGGATTCAACGCGTCATCTCAACTCTGTCTCCAGGTCGGCTACCGCCTTGCGAGCAAGCCCGGCCATCTCCTTGCGCCGCTTGACGTTCATCCGGCTGATCGGCACCGAGATGTTGAGCGCGGTGGGCATAGGAGCGCCGCCGACCGGCACCGCGACCGACCAGACACCCTCCTCGCTCTCCTCGTCGCTGATCGCGAAGCCCTGAGCCCGGATGGTGGCCAACTCACCCAGGAGGGCAGTACGAGTCGCGACGGACTTCGACGTCTGCTGCGGCAGCGCCTCATCGGGATAGAGCGCGATCACCTGGGCGTCGTCGAGGGTCGCCAGCATCGCCTTCCCGGTCGACGTGCAGTGTGCCGGCATCGCTCCGCCGGAACGCGAGGCGACCCGCACGGCGCGGGGGCTTTCCAGAGAGTCGAGGTAACGCACCGTTGCCCCCTCGAGGGTGCCGAGGTGAACCGTCTCGCCGGTCGCTTCGTTGAGCTTCTCCAGAACAGGGCGGGCGAGATCTCGGATGTCGAGCCGACGCAGCAGCGCGAACGCGATCCGGTCCAGCGACGGTCCCGGCTCGTATGCCTTGGTGCTCGGATCCTGCCGGACGAAACCGCGATACTGCAGCATCGCCAGCAGGCGGTGGGCTGTCGAGGAGGCGACACCGAGATACTGGCTCGCCTCGGTGAGCCTCAGCGAACGGCGCTCGCTGAGGAGCCAGAGCAGCCGCAGGGCGTTGTCCACCGACTCGATCGGATACTGCGGAGGAGCCGAGTGCTCGGGCGCGGAGGGGAAGCCGTCAGTGGTCGCTGTCACGAGAGAACCCTATGTCGTGACAGCACCCTTCAGTCGCGAAGTCCGGCTCGCACGAGCTCGTGCCTCCACGCGGTGCCGGTGTTGAAACCGGCTCCCAGATCGGGCAGCTCGGCCATGTCCTCCTCAGCCAGGTCCGCCAGCTCCCCGCCGGCGGCCGTGATTCTCAGCGAGAGCTCGGCGATGGTGTCAACACTGATTGCCTGGAGCACCGCCTGCTCTACGCTGACGCCGGCACTGGTGAGCCCGTGACCGCGCAGCAGCACCACCGGCCGGTCCCCCATCGCCTCGACCATCTCAGCGCCGAGCCGGTCGTTGCGGACCAGCACACCGCGCGGATAGACAGGCACGCCGCCGGCAGCCAGCCTGCACCCGGGTATGTCGAACGCGCCCACGATGGGTCGGATCGCGATCCCGGCCAGGTCGGCCGCCACCACCGAGGGCGGATGCGCGTGCACGACGGCCGAGACCTCCGGGCGCGTACGCAGCACGGCGCTGTGCAGCGGCAGCTCGTTGGGCACGGCGTAGCCGTCCAGCTCGCCGGGGGCCGCCTCGGATCCGTCCAGGTGGACCAGCCGGATGTCATCCGGGGACGTCCGGCCCAGCCCTCGCTCATCCTGGCCGCGGCAGCGGACCAGGATCAGGTCCTCCTCGACACGCAGGCTGATGTGGCCGAGGATGCCGTCGGCCAGCCCGCGTGCGGCCAGCACCCTGCAGGCGCCTGCGATCAGCTCACGCCCAGCGGCATGACTCGCTCTGCTCATGCTCGCACCCCGACCCGCGCAGCCTCGGGTGCGGCTCCACCATCCAGCTTGTCGACGACCTCTGCCAACAGTCGACCGGCCGCCATCGCCTTGCGGGTGGTGACCAGGGCCTTGGGCCAGTTGGCCACGGCCGCTCCGGTCAAGACACCGCCCTCGCCGCCATAGAGCACGACGAACCGGCCGGAGTTGGGATCCCCGAGGATCTGTCTGACTACGGCGGTCTCGTGACGACCGACGATCTGGATCTTCCAGTCGTACTGATCGGTCCAGACGTACTCGACAGCGCGATAGCTGGTCGGCTCTTCGGGGCGCATGATGTTGCGTGCTACGCAGAGGGCCTGGTCGACAGCGTTCGTCCAGTGCTCGGCTCGGACCAGCTCCCCCGTGCCTGCGTCCGTCCAGCGGCACACGTCGCCGACGGCGTAGACGTCGTCGACCCCCACTGCACGCAGGTGCTCGTCGCACACGACCCCGTCCTCGAGCCTCAGGCCCGACCCGTCCAGCCAGTCGGTGGCCGGCCGAGCGCCGATGCCGACGACCACCACGGCGGCCTTCAGGGCCGAGCCGTCGGTGAGGCGGAGGGTCAGGTCGCCCCGGGCGCCCGAGACCTCGTCCACCCCCACCCCGAAGTGGGTGATGACCCCGCGGTCGGCGTGGAGCCTGGCGAAGAACTCGCCGACCTCGGGATCGAACGAGCGGCTCATCGGAGTCGACACGAGGTCGATCAGGTGGGTCTCCAGGTCGAGTGCGCGGGCACTCGCCGCCACCTCGGCACCGATGAAGCCGCTACCGATGACGACGACCGGCCCTCCTGCGGCCAGCTCGGTTCTCAGCTCGGCGGCGCCGGCCAGGGTGCGCACCACGTGGACGCCCTGCCCTTGGAGGCCACCCCAAGGTCCCCAGCTGGCGGCCACCCCGGTGGCGATGACGAGCCCGTCGTACGTCTCGGCGACCCCGCCCGCAAGAGTGACCTGCTTGGCCTCGGCGTCCAGGCCGACGACCTCGACCCCCAGCCGCAGCTCGAGGTCGAGCTCGGAGGCCGTCTCCTCGGTGAGGAGGCGGATCTTCTCCGAGTCGGTCATGCCGAGCAGCAGGCCCTTGGAGAGGGGCGGCTTGTCATAGGGCAGCTCGCACTCCGCGTCGACGAGCACGATCCGCCCCGCGAAACCATCCGCGCGGAGCGCCTGAGCCGTGCGTACGCCGCCGACCGAGGCGCCGACGATGAGAATCTTGGCGACACTCATCCGTCGACGACCTGGAGCGCGTTGACCGGGCAGCTGCGGGCGGCTTCCTCCACGCGTGCTCGATCGGACTCCTCGATGTGCTCCTTGAGCAGCACCACGATCCCGTCGTCGTCGATGTCGTAGACATCGTCGGCCGCCACGACGCAGTTGGCGTAGCCCTGGCAGGCGCCGAAGTCGGCGGTCAGCTTGGCCATCGGTTCGCTCCTTCGAATCTGTTGGGTCTGTGCGTGATCAGCGCTTGACGGCGATGCCGCCGTCGGGATGGACGACGTCCCCCGTGATGCCGCGGGCGCGGTCGGAGGCGAGGAAGACATAGCTCCAGGCGTGGTCCTCACCGCTGAGCGCGACGCCGAGCGGGACTCGGCCGGCGAGCTCCTTCTCCCGGCCCGGGGTGTCGTCGAGGCGCTTGTCATTGAGCCCGAGGCTGTCGAGGCCGCGGAGGTCGGTGTTGAGAGTGCCGCCGGGAGCGACACCGTTGACCCGGATCTTCCTGGCGGCCAGCTCGTGGGCGAGCGAGGTGACCGCGCCGCGGACCGCGAACTTCGAGGGGACGTAGAGGATCCCGCCACGGCCCGGGTAGTAGGCCGATGTCGACTCGGTCAGGATGATCGACGTGCCGTGATCGCGGCCGGCCGCCTCCAGCGCCGGCAGGGCAGCCTTGACCGACATGAGGTGCGACTTCACGTTGATGTTGAACATCTCGTCGAACGCCGAGTCCAGCACGTCGGCGTCGAGCTCGCTGATCCCCTTGTAGAAGTCGAAGATGCCGACGCAGCTGACCAGGACGTCGAGACCGCCGAACGCGTCCACCGCGGCGGCGACCGCCTCCTGGTTCGCGGCGAAGGTGGTGGCATCCCCGGCGACGACAGGCATGTCGGGGTACGTCTCGGAGATCGCCTCGCACTTCTCCCGCGACAGCTCCAGCACGGCGACCCGCGCACCCTCGTCGAGAAAGGCGTCGACGACCGCACGGCCGATACCAGAGCCGGCTCCGACCACGAGCGCACGTCGGCCCTCGAGCCACCGGTTCATCGGTCTTCCTCCTCGGATCCGTTCGTCTCCTGGGCGTCCGGGATCAGCGGCGCCGCGATGTTGCCGACCATGGCCGACAAGGTGGCCTCGTTCTGCCAGGTCAGGGCCTCGAGCTCGAGCGGGTCGAGCGTGATCCACTGACCCGACTTCGGAGAATCGATGAGAAGCCGGGCGCCGTTGCGGGTGTTCACCCGCACGACTCGGATCTCGGAGAACTCGTTGGCGATCACGATCGGATCGCCGACCGCCATCTCCAGGAACTCCGCGCGTCGCCGGGCGGCCGACATCGCGGCGGCGCGGTCCTCGGACTCGCCTTCCCACTCCAGGTGGGGCCGTTCATCACTCATCATGACCTCACAGGAAGATGGCGAGGTTCTGCGTACGCAGAACCGACTCGTCGACGGCCAGGTGGCGGCGGGCGAGCAGCCAGCCGTCGCCGTTCCTGCGGAGCAGGTCCCGGCGGCCGGCCGAGACGATCGCCGGCTCGTTGATGTCGCCTCGACTCCGGAAGAGCAGCGTCGCCGACTCCACGACGATCTCGTCGTCGTTGTCGGTCGCGAAGGTGCGTACGTTCGTCACGAAGTGGCGCAGTCGCGACGGCGGGTCCTCGGTCCAGGCGTGCTCGGTCTCGAATCGGGCGACCCGACGGGAGAGCGAGTACTTGTTCTCGTCGAAGTGCGCCATCCCGGGCGCGGTGTCGTAGCCGGCGCCGAGGGCCGTGGTGACCTTGACCGGCATGTAGTAGTGGATGTCGTCGGCGAGCGTGGCCAGCCAGTCCTGGTAGCGCTGCTCGTCCAGGAGGTAGGTCTCCTCAACGATCCAGCGGTGGGCCGAGAGGTGCCGCGGGTCGTCGAAGGGGAGCGACTCGCCGACCTTCTCGGTCGTCGAGGCGTGCCCGGCGAGCTGGGAACGGCGGGCGTCGATCGGGTAGTGAGTGGTCATCGGTTCTGCTCCTCGCTGCAGCTCGTGCGGCCCTGCTCGCCGCGGATCGCTCCGCCCAGGCTGATGCCCTTCGCCGGCTCGGGCTCACGCTCGAGGTAGTCGGCCCACTTGCTCAGCAGGTTGCGCTGGCTGTACTCGCCGTAACCGACGTACGCCTTGCCCGGACCGGCGAACTGCTCCTTGGTGAGCGCCGGGACGACCTCGGAGCCGTCCATCTTCATGCCCATCCGGGAGTTGAGATGCAGGCGGCGAGCCATCGAGCCGGCCGCGGTGTTGGTCAGCGAGACCCAGTTCTCGACATCGTCCTGCTCGAACATTCCGGTCGACCCGAAACACATCAGGTAGGCCTTGTAGGAGAGGGCCTTGAACTCCTCCGGCGCGTTCTTGTCGACGATGAACCAGGACAGGACCTCGGTCTCGTTCTCGGAGATCGGCTGCCACTGCCGCAGCGAGATGAACGGGAGCACCTCGTCGGAGTCGGTGTCCTCGACCTTGGGCCAGTTGTGGACCAGGGAGATGTTCGGGAAGATCGACGCCGCCGAGATCATGAAGCCGTCCCGACCGATGACGTCGAGCTGGTCCTGCGACCAGCTCTCCTTCATCCGCTCGATCATCTCGGCCGGGTAGCCGACGTACGCGAGCCGCTCCTCGAGCGTGCCCGGGGGGAGCTTGTAAGTCGTGCCACCGCCGCTGGTCGCCCAGTAGGTGTTGCCGTCCTTCCGCTTCTCCGCCTTCGGCTCCCGGAAGAGACCGATCTCCACGACGCTCGTGTGGGTCTGGGGCGTGTGGTACATGTCGCCGGCGAAGTTCTCGGCGCCGATCTTCCAGTTGGCCTTCACCCGCCAGCGCTGCGGACCGCGGACCTCGACCCCGTCGGCGCTCTGCTTGGTGTAGTAGTCGAGGTAGAACTTGAAGTCCCCGAGGAAGTCCTCGAGCGGCTCGGCGTCGGGGTCGAGACTGATGAAGATCAGACCGTTGTAGGTGTCCATCGAAGGCGCTGGGAGCAGCGTCTGCCCCTTCTTCTTGAAGCCCTCCTCGCCACCGTAAGCCTCCTGGTGGAACGGCAGGCCGAGGATGCGGCCGTCGTTGCGGTAGCTCCAGCCGTGGTAAGGACAGCGGAAGTTGGACGCGTTGCCCATCTCCGCGCGGCACACCTGCATGCCGCGGTGCAGGCACATGTTGAACATGACGCGCACCTCGCCCTTGTTGTCGCGAGTCACGATGAACGAGTCCTCCAGAACGTGGCGCACGACGTAGTCGCCGACGTCGGGGATCTCGGACTCGTGCGCGAGGAACATCCAGGAGCGGTTGAACAGGCGGTCCCGTTCCAGCTCGAAGATCTCGCGGTCGTTGTACACGTGCGCGGGAATCATGCCCTCGCGCACGGCTTCGAACACCGCTGTCTGGTCTGCCATCGCTGCTCCTCTGTTTCTTCTGCCTTTCAGAGAGCGATTCTGCTAGAAAGAGAGTCGCAAGGCAAGAGAAGGGCGCTAGTTCTTCTATGCAGAGAAGAACTAGCTTGAGGTGACAGGCGCCGGATCTGCGCCTCGATCAGTCAGCCGATGTTGGCGCCGAGGAGGTCGCCGACGACGTAGGTCACCAGCATCGCCAGCAGACCACCGGCGACGTTGCGCAGGGCGGCCCGGAGGGGCGGGGCGTAGCCGAGGCGGGCGCTGGTCCAGCCGGTGACGGCGAGCGCGGCCGTGACGGCGAGCACCGTGGCCCAGATGCGGACGCTGTCGGGGAAGAGCATGATCGCCAGAAGCGGCAGCAGCGCCCCGAGCGTGAACGAGACCATCGAGGCGCCGGCGGCGGCCCACGGTGAGGAGAGGTCGTCGACGTCGATGCCGAGCTCGAGGGCGGCGTGGGCGCGCAGCGCGTCGCGCTCGGTGAGCTGACGGGCGACGTCGGCTGCGGTCTCGTCCTCGAGCCCGCGCTCGCGGAGGAAGCCCTCGAGCTCGGCCAGCTCCTCCTCGGGCATGTCCCGCAGCTCGCGGCGCTCCTTGGCGATCAGCGACTCCTCGGTGTCGCGCTGGGTCGAGACGGAGACGTACTCCCCCGCCGCCATGCTGATCGCACCGGCCACGACCGCGGCGACACCGGCGATGAGGATCGCGGTGTCGTCGGTGGTCGCGCCGGCCACACCCATGACCACGCCGGCCGTAGAGACGATGCCGTCGTTGGCGCCCAGGACGCCCGCGCGCAGCCAGTTGAGCCGATTGTTCAGGCCCTCGGCCCGCTCCTCGGCGTCTCCGTGGCCCGCGTGGGCACCGCCGTCACTGGTCGTGGTCACTCGTCACCGTCACTGGGTCACTCACTGGGGTCACTCACCGGTCACTGGGGTGCGTCGCTGCTGCTGCCCTTGTCGGGCGCGGGCTCCTGCGGGTTCTCGCAGTACTTGACCGAACCGGTCTTGCCACCGTGGTAGGAGTAGCTCTTCCCGCCGGCCTCGAGCACGATGCGTACGCCGTCGACGAGGGCCATCGAGTACATCTTCCCCGGCTCCGGGCAGCCCAGGCTGCCGTCGCGCCAGGTGACCTCGTCGTTGGAGACGACGGTGATCTCCTCGCTCTTCACTCCCTGACGCTTCGTCAGGTCGGCGATCGCGGCTGCGACGTTGGGGTCGTCGGGCGTCGGGCTCGATGAGGTGGGCACGTCAGACACGTTAGCGCCCGGATCCTTCGCCTCGGAGCCACATCCGGCAATGAACGGCGCCAGCGCGAGCGCCAGGACCGGCAGGACGTACGCCGTGCGGCGGACCCTGCGGCGCGTGCTCCTCTCGGCGCTCGCGGCGGTGGTCGTGGCGTTGCTCAAGGTGGTGGGGGTCATGTCCTTGGGTACGTGTGCCGTCCGAGGTTCGTTGCGCATGCTCAGATCCCGAAGCGCGTCGCACGCTCGCGGGTGACGCCGGCGCCGCGACCCGCGTCGGCCTCGGCGTCCCAGCTGTAAACCTCGGTGCCGGTGATGAAGACGCGCTCGGCCCGATGGTCGGTGTCCAGCGGGTCCCCGGACCAGATCACCACGTCGCCGTCGAGGCCAGGTGCGATCGCGCCGACGCGGTCGTCGAGACCGAGGAACTCGGCCGGGTTGGTGGTGATCGCGGCCAGGGCGGTGTCGCGCGGGAGGCCGTCGCGTACGGCGAAGGAGGCCTGGTGGACCAGGAAGTTGATCGGGATGACCGGGTGGTCGGTGGTGATCGCGACCCGGACGCCGGCGGCGGCCATGGCGGCGATGTTGCGGTTGGCCCGGTTGCGCACCTCGACCTTCGAGCGGGAGACGAACATCGGGCCGTAGATGACCGGGATGTCCTTCTCGGCGAGCACGTCGGCGAGCAGGTGGCCCTCGGTGCCGTGGTTGACCACGAGGCGGTAGCCGAACTCCTCGCTCAGCCGGATCGCGGTGGCGATGTCGTCCGCGCGGTGGGTGTGCTGGTCCCAGGCGAGCTCGCCACTGAGCACGCGGGCGAGGGTCTCCTTGCCGAGGTCACGCTCGAACGGCTCGCCGCGCTCGTCTGCGGCGGCCTTCTTGGCCGCGTAGTTCTGCGCCTCGACGAAGGCCATCCGAATGATGTTGGCGACGCCCAGCCGGGTCGACGGGGTCTTCTTCTGGTCGCCGTAGACGCGCTTGGGGTTCTCGCCGAGGGCGCTCTTGACCGAGACCGAGTCGGAGACGACCTGCTCGTCGATGGTGCGGCCGCCCCAGGTCTTCATCGCGAGCGTCTGGCCGCCGATCGGGTTGCCGGAGCCGGGCTTGATCACTGCCGTGGTCACGCCGCCGGCGAGGGCGTCACGGAAGCCCTCGTCCTCGATGTTGATCGCGTCGATCGCCCGCAGCGCCGCGCCGTCGGGGTTGGTCATCTCGTTGGTGTCGTCACCGGCCCAGCCCTCGCCCTGCTCGTGGGTGCCGATGTGGCCGTGGCCCTCGACGAAACCAGGGAGCAGCCACTTCCCCGCTGCGTCGATGGTGTCGATGCCGTCCGGGACCTCGACGTCGGCTCCGACCGCGGTGATCACCCCGTCCTCGATCACGACGGTGCCGTTCTCGATCGGCTCGCCCGAGACCGGGACGACGTACGCATGGGTGATGGCGACAGAGGAACGCTGAGTCATGACGGCCATCATGCCGGGCCCAGGTCGGTGGCGTGACGGAAGAGGTGGGCGTAGGCGCGAGCGGCGGTGACGAGCTCGTCGATCTCGACTCTCTCGTTCGGACGGTGGGCCTGCTCGGCGACGGAGCCGGGGCCGAGCACGACGGTCGGGATGCCTCGGGCCGCTACGAATCCGCCGTCGCACGCTGCGGTCCAGCCGGTGGGTGCGGCGGCGGGGGAGCCGGCCGCTTGGAGCGCGGTGGCGATCTTGTCGACGATCGGATCGTCGACACCGGTTTCGAAGCCGGGCATGTCCATGGTCATCTCGAGGTCGAGGGACAGGCCACGATCGTCGAGGGCGAGCTTCTCCAGGCGGCGCTCGACCTGCCCGAGCACGTCGTCGGCCGACTCGCCCGGGAGCAGCCGGCGGTCGGCCGTGATCCGACAGTGCGCGGCGACCGTCGAGGTCGCCTGGCCACCCTCGATGGTGCCGACGCTCCAGGTCGCCGGTCCGCAGAGCGGGTGCGGGTCGGCCGCCAGCTCGGCGTGCCAGCGCTCGATCTCGGTGACGACCTGCGCCATCCCGTGGATGGCGTTGCGGCCGTCGGCCGGGTTGCCGGAGTGGGCGGCCAGCCCGGTGAGCGTGATCTCGACGTAGGCGTCCCCGCGGGCCGCGACCACCGGCTGGAGGCTGGTCGGCTCGACGACCACGCAGGCCGAGTGGCTATTTGTCGACAAATCGCGGACGAAGTGACGGATGCCGAGGCCGAACTCCTCCTCGTCGACGAGGACGGCGAGCGTGATCGGGGGTTGGTCGGTGGCGTTGTCGATTGTAGACAATGCGACGATCGCTGCCGCCAGGCCGCCCTTGGTGTCGGCGCTGCCGCGGCCGTGCAGCCGCCCGTCGCGTACGTCTCCGGAGAACGGGTCGCCGGCCCAGCCGTCGCCGGGTGGGACCACGTCGGAGTGGCTCACCACCAGAAGGCCCGGGCCCGGGCCGTGGCCGACCTGCGTGATCAGGTTGACCCGGCCTGGCGCCACCTCCTCGAGGGTGACCTCGAAACCCCGTCGCCGGCACTCGTCAGCGAGCACCTCGACGGTCGCGCACTCCTCCCCCGGCGGGTTCTGACCCCGCGCGCGGACCAGCCGCTGCGCGAGCTCGACGACCTCCTCGGCATCCGGGCCCGCCGTCACCGCCCCTCCTGGAGGAGCCTGTCGACGGCTCGCCGGAGGCGGGCGACGCCTTCGGCGATCCGCTCGGGCGGGGTCGAGGCGAAGCAGAGGCGCATCGAGTGCGGGAAGAGGCCGCCGGGCGAGAACGCGTTGCCCGGGATCAGGGCGACCCCTTCGGCGAGCGCGACCTCGAAGAGTGCGGTGGTGTCGACCGGTGGGTCGAACGTGACCCAGAGGAAGAAGCCGCCGTCGGGGTCGGTCCAGGTGGCCCGGCCACCGAAGTGCGCGGTCAGCGCTGCGTGCATCGCCTCCTTCCGCTCCTTGTAGACAATCCTCTGATCGGCGACGTGGGCGTCGAACCCGCCCGAGTCGAGGAAACCGGCCAGCTGGCGCTGCGCCGGCAGGTTCGTGCAGGTGTCCATGGCCTGCTTGGCGTTGATCAGCAGCCGGCTCAGCGACGGGTCGGCGTCGACCCAGCCGACCCGCAGCCCCGGCGCCACGGTCTTGGAGAAGGTGCGCACCGAGAAGACCAGCGGGTCACCCTCGGCCAGCTCGTGCAGCGTGGGGAGCGGGTCACCGGCGAACCGCAGCAGGCCGTACGGGTCGTCGTCGATCAGCATCGAGCCCCACTCGCGAGCCAGCTCGATGAGCCGGATCCGGCGCTCGAGCGACAGCGTCGCGCCCGACGGGTTCTGGAAGGTCGGGATGGAGTAGATCGCCTTCGGACGACGGCCGGTGCGGCGTACCTCCGCCTCCAGCCGCTCCACGTCGAGACCCACCTCGTCCACCGGGATCTCGAGGAGATCGGCCGAGTAGGAGAGCGCGGTGGCGCTGCCGTTGGTGTAGGTCGGCGCCTCGACCACGACCAGGTCACCGGGGTCGGTGAAGAGCTTGTGGGCGAGGTCGAGACCCTGCATCCCGCCGGAGGTGATGGTCAGCCGGTCGGGCGTGGTCGCGTCGCTCGTGCCGGCGAGCTGCGCCAGCAGGGCCTCGCGCAGCGCCGGGTCGCCCTCGGTCGCCGCGTAGTCGAAGGCGTGCGACGCCAGCGGGATCGCCGACAGCGCCTCGGACGGGATGGCGTCCTGAGCCGGACTGCCCATCGCGAGGCGCACGATGTCGTGGGTCTGCCCGGCCAGCAGCGACGTGCTCGAGTCGATCACCGAGCCGACCAGGTGCTCGCTGCGTGCAGCCAGGGGCAACCGGGCTTCTGCGTGGATTGTCGACACTTGACGCTCCTATCCTTTGGCGATCACTCGTTGACGATCAGCTGACGCGGCATCTGGGTCAGCGGCTCGGGCAGGTGCTCGGTGACCAGGACCGACTCGGAGAGCTCATACGCCCAGCCGTCCATCCACATCCCGAGGATCACGTGGAACGCCATCCCCGGCTCGAGGACGGTCTGCTCCTCGGCCCGGAGACTGACGGTCCGCTCGCCCCAGTCCGGCGGGAAGCCGATGCCGATCGAGTAGCCGATCCGGGAGTCCTTGCCGAGCCCGTAGGAGGCGATCACGTCGGTGAAGGCGGCATGTACGTCCGCCCCGGCCGCCCCTGGCTTCATCGACCCGAGCGCGGCCTCCATGCCCTCTGCGGTCGCGGCGGCGCAGTCGAGGAGCTTCGCCGACGGTGGCCCGAGACAGACGGTGCGGGCGAGTGGAGCGTGATAGCGGTTGCGTACGCCGGCGAGCTCGATCGTGGTCGCCTCGCCACGCCTCAGGACCCTGTCGGTCCAGGTCAGGTGGGGTGTGTCGGCGCTGTCACCGGTCGGCAGCAGCGGCACCAGCGCGGGGTAGTCACCACCGACCCCGCCGACGCTGACCGTCTGCGCGGCCTGGATGTCGGCGACGACGTCGCACTCGCGCCGGCCCGACGTCACGCCCGCCAGCGCCGCGGTCATCGCCCGCTGGGCGACCGCGCCTGCGGCCCGCAGCTCGTCCTGCTCGGCCGGCGACTTCACCAGCCGCACCCAGTTGACCAGCTCCTCGCTGTCGACGATCCGGGTGCGCGGCAGCGCGCGCTGGACGGCCAGGAAGCCGCGCACCGGCAGGAAGTGGGCGTCGAGCTCCATCGCCAAGACCTCGTCAGGATTGTCGACAAATAGATTGAGCGCCCGCGCCTGGGCGGCGATGTGGTCGTACGGATGGACGTCGGGCCGGTGGACCAGCTCCTCCGGATAGGCGTGGATCCGCTCCTCCGGCAGCACAGCCGTGTTCGTCGCTCCGTGCGCATCCATGGCCCGGAGGAACACATGCAGCTCACCCTCAGCCGGCACCACCGCGCACTGCGGAACGTAGAACGACCAGGCGTTATAGCCCGTGAGGTAGTAGAGGTTCGCCGGGTCCGCCACCACCAGCGCCGACCAGCCCCGCTCCACCATCCGCTGCTGCACCTTCCGCAGCCGCTCCGCGTACTCCTCGGAGCCGAACACACTCACCACGCGAAAACCGTCCCTGCCATTCGGCCATGGTGACTGAGGCGCTGATTGTTGACAATAGACAAACCGAACATTTCGATCGGACGTAGCGTCGCCGAAACACCACGAAATGTTCAGGGCCTGGCGATGCGACTTCCCAGTACGAAACCGTCCCGGATGTGATGCGCTATAGGCGTACGCCGGGATCCCGAGCACGGGCCACCGGACACCATCTCGGGAGGACGCATGGCCAGCAGACGACTCGTTCGCAGTCTCATCTTGTTCCTGGGCGCCGTCACAGCGGCTGTGCCCGGCTCAGTCGCCTCGTCGCCACCGGCCTCAGCGACGAGCGGAGCCACCTACTATGTGCTGATCGGCGGCACCTGTGACAGCCCCGCGGATGTCTACCGCGACGAATGGCTGCGCGGCGGGATCCCCCTGCGCGTCCATTACCCCGCAGGTGGCCAGGGCACGTCGTGCCCCGACCAGACGCCGATGAACGAGAGCGTCCAGATCGGCCGGCGAAACGCGATCGACCTGATCCGGGCGAACTACAGCTCCGACTCCACCTACGTCGTGGTCGGCTACTCCCAAGGTGCGATCGTCGCCAACCTCGTCCTCAACGACCTAGCCGACGGCAACGTGCCCGGCGTGGACAAGTCGCGGTTCCGGGCCAAGCTGTATGCCGACCCGATGCAGCCCGCCGGACCGGCCGGCGCCGGCATCGGCGCGGTCGTGCCGGCAGGCGCGGGCGTGCCGTTCACCGGTTGGGTCTCCCCTGGCCCGGGACGCTCCGACTTCGGCGGCATCCCGTACATCCGGTACTGCATCGAGACTGACGGCATCTGCAACTTCGACGCGCCCCTCGGTGCGGGCCTGGGCGGCTACTTCGCCCAGCACTGGTGCTACCAGTGGGACCGGCCGACCGACCACCGCTCGATCATGGGCGACTCGATCGCTGACGGCGTCTACATCAACAACGCTCACCGGCTGGGTCGACAGGACTGCAGGCCGCCGTACCCGGTCTGACCGAGGCGGCCTGGCCTGCCACGGCGCCCTGCACGGACCTGACGCAGAAACGACCGCGGGAGACCCCCGTGGAGGGGCCTCCCGCGGCGTACGGGTCTCGACGAGCTCGACCCTCGAGGTCAGCTCAGAAGCCGAGGTCTCGGCCGATGAGCTCCTTCATGATCTCGTTGGAGCCGGCCCAGATCTTGGTGACGCGGGCGTCACGCCAGGCGCGGGCGACGCGGTACTCGTTCATGAAGCCGTAACCGCCGTGGATCTGGACGCAGTGGTCGAGGACCTCGGACTGCGCCTGCGAGGACCACCACTTGGCCTTGGACGCCTCGACGGGCGAGAGCTCGCCGCGGGCGTGGGCGGCGACGCACTTGTCGACGTACGCCTCGGCGACCTCGATCTGGGTGACCAGCTCGGCGAGCAGGAACTTGTTGTGCTGGAAGGCGCCGATGGACTGGCCGAAGGCCTTGCGGTCCTTGGCGTACTGCACGGTCTCGAGCAGGATCTGCTTGGCCTGCGCGATGTTGGCGACGGCGCAGGAGACGCGCTCCTGCGGGAGCTCCTCCATCATGTGGATGAAGCCGCGGTTGAGCTCGCCGATGATCTCGGCGTCGGTGACGCGTACGTTCTCGAAGAAGAGCTCGGCGGTGTCGGACTCCTCCATGCCGACCTTGTCGAGCTTGCGGCCGCGGGAGAAGCCCTCCTTGGTCGCCTCGATCGCGAAGAGGGTGATGCCCTTGGCGCCCTTCTCCGGGTCGGTGCGGACCGCGGTGATGACCAGGTCGCAGGAGTAGCCGTTGGTGATGAAGGTCTTGGAGCCGTTGATGACCCACTCGTCGCCGTCGCGGACCGCGGTGGTCTTCAGCGCGGCGAGGTCGGAGCCGCCGGACGGCTCGGTCATGCCGATGGCGAGCAGGATCTCACCGGAGGCCACGCCCGGGAGCCAGCGCTGCTTCTGCTCCTCGGTGCCGAGACGCACCAGGTAGGGAGCGGTGATGTCGGAGTGGATGCCGACGCAGGTCGGGTAGGCCGCGCCGATCTTGGCGAGCTCCTCGGCGAGGACCGCGTTGAAGCGGAAGTCCTCGGCGCCGGCGCCGCCGTACTCCTCCGGGATCGCGAGCCCGAGGAAGCCGTTCTCGCCAGCCTCCAGCCAGAACTCGCGGGGCAGCGCCTTGTCGGCGATGTGCTTGTCGGTGTGGGGCTTGACCGAACGCTCCAGCCACTGCTGGACGGAGGCTCGGAAGTCCTCGTGGTCTTCCTCATAGTGGTCGCGCTTCAGCATGACTCGGAGTCTACGACTCAGTGGTTACTCAGTGGTAACCCTCTCAGAATTCAGTCTTCCTGATCCGCACCGGCGTGAACCACGCGACCAGCAGCAACGCGGCCGAGACAGCCAGGCCGACGAGGAAGACGACGTGCAGAGCGGGAGCGAGTACGTCGGCCGGCAGCTCCTCCAGCGGCGGCACCTCTCCCCCGGCGTACTCACGACGGACCAGCCCGTTCGCGACCGCACCGAAGAGCGCGACGCCGAGCGCCGAGCCGACCGAACGCGCGAACATGTTGGACCCGGTCGCCACGCCGCGTACCTCCCAGTCCACGGCCGACCCGGCGGCGACCACGCCCGGGTTGACCGACCAGCCGAAGCCGAGGCCCAGGACGAAGCAGGGCAGCGCGAGGTGCCAGAACGACGAGCCCTCCCCGACCGTGGCCAGCACGACCTGACCGGCGATGACCAGCAGCGCACCGAGCGCGACCGCGGTGCGGAAACCTCGCGAGAGGTAGATCCGGCCGGCGGTCGACGCGGCGATCGGCCAGCCGATGCTCATCCCGGCGAGCGCGAAGCCGGCCACCAGCGCCGAGTGGCCGAGCACGCTCTGCGCGTACAGCGGGACGTACGTGGTGAGCCCGAGCATGATCACACCGACGGTCAGGCTGGCGGCGTTGGCGGGAGCGACCACGCGGTGGCGCAGCACCCACGGCGGCAGCACGGGGTCGGCGGCACGCCGCTCGACGAACGCGAAGGCGACGAGCGCTGCGACACCGATCGCGAAGATCGTGAGCGAGACCGGCGACAGCCATGCCCAGGCGTGACCGCCCTCGAGCAGCCCGAGCAGCAGCGCGATCCCGCCGACGGTGAGCAGCCCAGCGCCCGACCAGTCGATCCTGGTCGTCGGGGCCGGCTTGCGGACCTCGTGGAAGTGGCGCAGCAGCCACAGCGCGACCGCTCCGACCGGCAGGTTGATCAGGAAGATCAGCCGCCAGTCGAGGAAGTCGGCGAAGATGCCGCCGAGCGTCGGCCCGACGATGGCGGCGGTGGCCCAGACCGAGGCGACGTACGAGGTGGCGACCGCCCGCTCCTCGAGCGTGTAGATGTCGGAGACGATCGTCATCGCCATCGGCTGGATCGCGCCCGCGCCGATGCCCTGGATCGCGCGGAAGACGATCAGCGCGGTCAGCGACCACGCCAGCCCGCACAGCAGCGACCCGATCAGGAAGGCGACGACGCCGGCGACCATCACCGGCTTGCGTCCGAGCCGGTCGGCGACCTTGGCGTAGAGCGGCGTCGTGACCGCGGTGGCCAGGACGTAGATCGAGAAGAGCCACGGGAACTGCTCGAACCCGCCGAGATCCTTCACCACGCTCGGCACCGCCGTCGCCAGGATCGTCAGGTCGATCGCGACCAGACTCAGCGACACCATCACCGCGAGCAGGATCGGCCCACGTTCGCTACGTAGGCCGATGGAGCTGCGCGTGGGTCTGGTCGAGGTCGGCATGTTCTTCAGCAAGGTTCCCGACGGTTGTTTCATTCCGCTCGAGCGCTGGCGACGAAGGGCGCACGAGGCAAGTTGTTCTCACTTTTCACTGAAAAGTGAGAATAGCGAGGGCGTTGTTCTCACTTCTCCAGCTCGGCGAGGTCGAAGACCTCGTCGGCGGGAGGCTCCTCGACCTGGAAGTCCTTGTCGAAGTCAGAGAAGTTGAGCTCGCCGGAGCTGCCCTGGGTCCACTTCACGATCCGGTGGGGCTCGGAGGCGCGGACGAAGGTGGTGCTCTCGGTCTCGCCGTGGGTGACGTCGAGGCGTACGGCGGGGCCTTCGGCCGACATCGTCGGGCCGATCGCCTGGGCCTCGGCCTCGGCCGGGACCATCT
Organism: Nocardioides luteus; assembly: GCF_014648595.1. Classification (GTDB taxonomy): domain Bacteria; phylum Actinomycetota; class Actinomycetes; order Propionibacteriales; family Nocardioidaceae; genus Nocardioides; species Nocardioides luteus. Next base: position 100,768 of record NZ_BMRK01000003.1, read on the forward strand.
GAGCGGTGAGGCTGTCGATGCTGCAGAAGGCGCGCACGCTGGCCAGCTCACCTTCGAGCGCGACCCACTTCTCGCCGACGCGCTTGGCGATGCGCTCGCCCTCGGCCTTGCTCGGCGCGATCGAGAGCCAGAAGTCCTTGTCGCCCTGGTACCAGGCCGACCCGGCGATGGAGCGCAGCGAGATCTCGCCCTTGCCGATGCTGACCGTGCCGACGCAGGTCTTCTCGGCGGAGACGTCGAGGTCGACGGTGATCTTGGTGCCCTTCGGGTCGAGCACGTCGCCCTCGACGTGGACGGTGTCGAGATCGTGCATCGCGGTGCGGGCGTGCTCGGCGATCTGGTTGCCGGGCTCCTTGGCGTACTCGCGAGCCTGCGACAGCGTTCCCTCCTCCTCGCCACAGCCGGCGAGAGCGCTGGTCAGCGCGATGATGAGGGCGGTCGTGAGCACGGCATGGCGAAACACGCGGCCTATCGTGACAGATATTACGAAGGGGTCAACGCGGGAGTCTCTGTACGTCGGCGACCCACTCGGGCACGATCGTCCCGGCCGGTCCCTGGCGGGAGTCGTCGAAGAGGTGCGAGGTCTCCGAGGAGTCCAGGTTGAGCTCGAGCGTCTTGGCCCCGGCGAGGGCGGCCATGCGTACGAAACCGGCGGCCGGGTAGACGGCACCGCTGGTGCCGATGGCGACGAAGAGGTCGGCCTCGAGGAGGGCCCGCTCGATCAGGTCCATGTCGTAGGGCATCTCACCGAACCAGACCACGTCGGGCCGCAGCATGGTGTTGCCACAGCCCGGGCAGGCGGGCGCACCGGCGAGGTCGTCGTCCCAGACGAACCGGCCCTGGCACCCTTCGCAGAGGGCCGAGAGGAGCTCGCCGTGCATGTGTACGACCCGGCGTGAGCCGGCGCGTTCGTGCAGGTCGTCGACGTTCTGGGTGACCACCAGCAGGTCGTCACCGAGGACCTGCTCGAGGCGGGCGAGCGCGAGGTGGGCCGGGTTGGGGGTCGCCGACCGCAGCTCCCGTCGGCGGGCGTCGTAGAAGCGGTGGACGGTCGCGGGCTCGCGCACGAAGGCCTCGGGGGTGGCGACGTCGTCGATGCTGTGGCCCTGCCAGAGACCGTCGGCGTCGCGGAAGGTCGCGAGACCGCTCTCTGCGGATATCCCGGCACCAGTGAGAACGACGACCTTCACGAGCATCCAGGTTAGCGAGGTCGGCGAGGCCTCCGCTGGCTTTGGCGCGGTCCAAGGGTATGGACTTTTACTGTAAAGGCCCCTTACTGTAACTCGCGTTCCTACAGTTCCCCACTCGGGAGGTCCCATGCTGACCAGACGATCTGTACTCGCCGCCACCTCTGCCGCCTTCGCCGTGCCGCTCCTCGGCGGGACCGGCTGGCAACCCGCCTCGGCCGCCACCCGGGCCATGCGCCCGCACGGCATCGGCGCCCAGGCAGCCATCCAGCTCCGCTTCGTCAACCAGACCGGCGCGTACGACAACGGCTCCATCCACTACTACATCGTCGGGACCAACCTGGCGACGGGCGAGCAGTCCCGGGTCACGCCGGAGGGCGCGCTCGTGCCCGTCTCCCTCTCCGACAACGGTGCCGACGGGTACGCCGACTACTCGATCCCGTTCTCGAGCAGCGGTGACACGCTCTCCCAGATCCCCGCCGACATGTCAGGCCGGATCTACTTCTCGCTCGGCGACAAGCTGAAGTTCAAGGTCAACGAGGGCAACGCGCTCGCCTACCCGGCGGCGTGGGTCGAGTCCGACCCGAGCTACGGGGTGCTGCACGACTGCGTGGAGTTCACCTACAAGGACGGCCGGATCTACTGCAACACCACCATGGTCGACATGTTCAGCGTGCCGCTCTCGATCTCGCTGACCGGTGAGGAGTCGCCGACCACCGGCACCCTCGTCGGCGGTGGCCGCCAGAAGATCTTCGACGCGATCTCGGCCTCGCCCGACTTCAGCTCTCTGGTCGTCGACGACCGGCGCATCATCGCGCCGGGTCACGGGCTGGACTCGGGAAGATTCTCTTCGTCGTACTTCGACTCCTACATCGACCAGGTGTGGTCGAAGTACGCCGGAGAGGACATGGTCGTCAACGCCAACAACACGACCTTCACGGGCCGGGTCAGCGGCGACCAGTTCGTCTTCGACAACGGGGTCAAGGCCTTCAGCCGGCCCTCGACCCGCGACGTGCTCTTCTGCGACGGCGCCCTGGCCGCGCCCAACGACGGCGTCACCGGTCCGGTCGCGGCCGTGCTCGGTGCCGGCTTCAACCGCACCACGCTGCTCGCCTCCGCCAACCAGCCGACCGACGACCCGGGCGGCTTCTACGGGGGCACGCCGAACCACGTCTACAGCAAGGCGCTGCACGACAACACGGTCGACGGGAAGGCGTACGGGTTCGCCTTCGACGACGTCGGCGGGTTCGCTTCGTATGTCGAGGACAACGCCTCCGAGATGGCGGTCACGCTCACCCCGTTCTGAGGCTCGTCCCCTCTATCGGGGATCGTCGGTCAGTCGCCTCCACCACGCCACGAGGGCTCGTACGGTCGCTACATGTCGTACGTGGTCCTCGTGGCGTGGCTCGTCCAGGCGGCCGCCGGCGCGGTGCTGCTGACGGGCTGGCTCCGGCACGGGCGCGTCTACCCGCGGATCGTCCTCACCCACGTCGCCATCTCCGTCATCGCCGTCGCCTGCTGGATCACGTACGTCCTGACCGACCGGGTCCTGTGGGGCTGGGTCGCGTTCGGTCTCCTCAACATCGGCAACGCGCTGGGCGACACGATGCTGCTGCGACGTACTCGACGGCTCGGTGGCAGCCACCTCTCGACGATCAACGCCTACAAGCTCGCCGTCCGCTCGATCTTCAAGCGCCGGCTGCCGGTGCGGGTCGGCTTCCACGCGATCTTCGCCGGGGTCGTCTACTTCTCCTCGTTGGCCATCTGTCTCGTCGACACGTTCGGCTAGGTCGTTTCTCCTGCCGGCGTCGTCCGCGGCCGGGATACTGACGCCCATGGGTGCGGGTGGAGCGGTCGTGATCATCGTCCTGGGAGCCGTGCTCCTGGGCTTCGTCCTGCTCGCGGTCGTGCTCCTCGTGGCTTCGCTGGTGGCGCGGACGGCGGGGAAGAACCCCCGCCCGCTGCTGTGGACCGGGCTCGGGGTGCTCGCGATCCCGGTGGTCGCCATCGGCGGTCTTGTTGTCTTCGCCCAGCTCGACAGCGACCCGGACACCATCGAGCTCGACCTGCGCGAGCCCGTCCGGTTCTCCAGCCTCCCCGATGACGGCGAGTCGTTCCCCGGGATGCGCGACTACGACAGCGAGCGGATCTCGCTGGTGCTGCCCGACGGGCGGTCGTTCGAGGCCGAGGTCGACGGGGTCCTGATCTCTTCCGAGAACGGGTACGTCACGCGGATCTCGTTCGACCGGCGGGCTCGTGAGGACGGTGAGGCCGAGGCGCTCTACCGGGACTGGCGTGAGGGCGTCGGCGGGGCCGGCGTCGTGGAGGTCGAGCCGGACTACTCGGATCACGGGCGGGTCCGTGGGGAAGTGCTGTCGGCCTCTGCTCCGTGACCGGCTTGATGCTCGGATGGTGAGACGGATCAGGGGACTGGACGGGCACTTTGTGGACTTGTGGGGTGTTTCAGTGCCCGTCAAGTCCAGGGATACCCGGTCGACCGGGTATCCCTGGGGCCCGGGTCACCGACCCAGCCGGCGCAGCCGCACCATGGCCAGCGGCAGACAGACCGCGATGATGGCGACCGGCCAGGCGACGGCCATCGTCATGGCATGCTCGCCGACCCAGGTCGTGGCCGGGACGACGCCGTTGCCGAAGAGCTCGCGGGTGGCGATGACGGTGGACGAGAGCGGGTTCCAGGCGGCGGGGATGCTGAGCCAGCCCGGCATCAGGTCGGTGGGCACGATCGTGTCGGCGACCATGGCGAGCGGGAAGACGAGGGCGAAGTACTTCATCGCCGCCTCCGGCCCGCTGACCAGCAGGCCGAGCAGGATGCCGACCCAGGAGAAGGCCAGGCGCAGGAGGACCAGCAGTCCCAACGCTGCGACCACTCCCCCGAGGCCGAGATGGGCCTGCCAGCCGAACAGCGTCCCGAGCGCCAGCAGGATCCCGAGCTCGACGACGGCCAGGATCATGTCGGCCAGGGCCCGTCCGGCGAGCACCGCCACCGGCGACATCGGCAGCGACCGCATCCGGTCGAGCACCCCGCCGCGTACGTCCTCGGCGACCGAGATCGTGGTGTTGCCGATGCCGAAGGCCATGGTGAGCGCGAAGAGGCCGGGGAGGAGGAACTCGCGGTACTCCGCGCCCGGCACGTCCATCGCGACCCCGAAGGCCTCCCCGAAGACGAAGCCGAACATGGCCACCGCCATGACCGGGATCATCAGGGTGCCGAGGAGCTCGTCGGGGCGGCGTACGAGATGGAGCAGGTGCCGCCTGGCGACCACCCAGGTGTCGACGATCGCCCACGTGATGCGTGATCCGTGGACGGTGCTCGCGTCGGTCACAGTGGTCATCTCAGGCCCCCTCGGTGATGAGCAGGAACGCCTCGTCGAGGTCGCGACCACCGACGCTGGCCTTGAGCTCCTCGGGCGAGCCCTCGGCGACCACGCGACCGCGGTCGACCATCGTGATGCGTGAGCACAGCCGGTCGGCCTCCTCCAGGTACTGCGTGGTGAGCAGCACCGTCGTCCCCGACGAAGCCAGCTCGCGGACCGCGTCCCAGACCTCGATGCGGCTGCGCGGGTCGAGGCCGGTGGTCGGCTCGTCGAGGAAGAGCACCCGCGGGCTGCGGATCAGGCTGACGGCGAGGTCGAGCCGCCGGCGCATGCCGCCGGAGTAACCGCGCACCGGACGACCGGCGGCCTCGACGAGGTCGAAGCGCTCGAGCAGCTCGTCGGCTCGCTGCCGCGCGGCCTTCGCCCGCATCCGGTGCAGGCGGGCGAACATCTCCAGGTTCTGCCGACCGCTGAGGACACCGTCGACGGCGGCGTACTGCCCGGCCACACCGATCCGCGCCCGCACCCCCGCGCGGTCGCGGGCCACGTTACGGCCGGCGACCCACGCCTGGCCCGCGTCGAAGCCGGCGAGGGTGGCCAGGATACGTACGGTCGTGGTCTTGCCGGCGCCGTTCGGGCCGAGCAGACCATGGACCGTGCCGGCCGGGACGGCGAGGTCGATGCCGTCCAGGGCGGCGCCGCGGCCGGGGTAGCTCTTGCGCAGACCCTGGGTCCAGATGGCGGGTTCGTCGGTGATCATGCTGCCTTCTCCATGTCTTCTGCAGTGATGTCTGCTGCGGCGATGTGCCGAGCGATCGCCCGGCGTTCGGTGGGCGAGCTCGTCGAGACCACGCCGGCCGGGGTGACCTCGGCATAGCGGCCGAGCGAGATCCGCGCGACGTTGAGGAGCGACTCGCTGCCCTCGGCGTAGTAGCCGCAGTGGCCGGGGATGTCGCCGGTGCCGAAACGGGTCGCCCCGATCTCGCGGTGGAGCGGGCTACGGCCGAGGCCGTAGCGACCGACCCGCAGCTGCGGGATGAGCCGGATCCGGTCGGTCTCGCCGTACGCGGCCCAGAGCCGCGTGCGCGAACCGAGCTCCGAGCGGCGCATCACGCCCATGCCGGGGCTGCCGAGCGCGACGTAGTCCTCGGCGCGGGCGACGGCGAGTGCCAGGCCGGCGACGGTGGAGCCGTAGCTGTGGCCGACCAGGGTGATGTGGGCCGAGCGCGGCAGGTAGCGGGTCAGCCGGGCCAGGTCGCTCGCCCCGGCGTAGGCCGGTTCGTTGGTGATCGCGTTGTACCACTCCGGCGGCGAGTGGTAGCCCAGCCAGACGACGACGGCCGAGCGGCTCTCCGGCGCGAGCTCCTGCATCGTACGCAGCAGCAGCTGGCCGCGGGAGCGGGGCGAGTGGGCCTCGGTGCTGGTGAAGTAGTTGCCGAGATGGTGGCCGTTGCCGGGCACCAGAACGGCGATGTGGTCAGCGGTCGCGACGTCCCCGAAGGCCTCGACGACGCGGGCGCCTCCGGGCGGGTCGGAGGCGAGGATGGTGGGTCCGATGCTGGCATCGGCGGCCTCGTTGAGGCCGTATCTGAGCGGCGTCACAACTGTCATGGCTGTGACGGTAGGAAGCAGGTTTCCCGTCGCGCGTCACTCTGCGGAGCCATTCGCCCCGATACCGGGGTAGTAGGGGACGCCCCCTACCTGACCATGACCGGTGGTCGAGCCGGTCGAGACCCGGGGCGGACGGATCAGACGTGCGGGGCGACCAGACCGCTCTCGTAGGCGAAGACGACGGCCTGGGCGCGGTCGCGCAGCCCGAGCTTGCCGAGGATGCGGCTGACGTGGGTCTTCACGGTCTGCTCGGCGAGGAACAGCTCGGCGGCGATCTCGCTGTTGGAGCGGCCGCGGGCGATGTTCTCCAGCACCTCGCGCTCGCGCTCGGTGAGCTGCTTGAGGCGCGGGTCGGCCCGGCGACGGCGCGGAGCGCGGGCGAACTGGGCGATCACCTGGCGCGTCACCGACGGCGAGAGCAGGGCCTCGCCGGCGTGGACGACGCGGATCGCGGAGGCGAGCTCGTCGGGCGAGGCGTCCTTGAGCAGGAACCCGCTGGCGCCGAGGCGCAGCGACTCGTGGACGTACTCGTCGGCGTCGAAGGTGGTCAGCATGACCACCTTGACCTGGGCGGTGGCCGGGTCCCCGGACAGCTGGCGAAGCGCCTCGATCCCGTCCATCACCGGCATCCGGACGTCCATCAGCACCACGTCGGGATGCGTACGCCGCACCACCTGCAGCGCCTCGGCGCCGTCGGGCGCGGTGCCGACGACCTCGATGTCCGGCTTGGTGTCGAGCAGCGCCACGAAACCCGAGCGCACCATCTCCTGGTCGTCGACGACCACGATCTTCACCGTCACGAAGTCTTCCTACCGCGTTTGGAGCGAACTCGCACCGCCGTTTGCGTCGGCAGCCGGGCCTCGACGACGAACTGTTCCTCACCGTCGGCGCCGGCGGTGAGGCTGCCGCCGACCGCGCCGGCACGCTCGCGCATTCCGATCAGCCCGTGCCCACCGGTCTCCTTCTCCGACAATGGGGCCGCGGCTCCGTCGAGCGCGTTGGCGACCCGGATCTCGAGGTCGCCCTCCCCCGTGGCCAGGTCGACGGTCACCGGCTCCTCCGGAGCGTGGCGGCGGGCGTTGCTGAGTGCCTCCTGCACGATCCGGTAGGCCGCGGTGCCGACCTCGGGAGCCAGGTCGTCCGGCCCGGGGAGGTCGCCGTGCACCTCGACCCGCTGACCGGTCCCGCGGGCGGAGTCGAAGAGCTCTGGCAGACCGTCCACGCCAGGCACCGGGACCCGGCCCGACTGCCCCTCCTCCGTACGCAGCACGTCGAGCACCCCGCGCATCTGCCGCAGCGCCGAGGCCGCCAGGTCGGCGATCTCGGCGAACTCGGCCTCCGCGGCCGGGCTGACGTCGTCGACCCGGTGGGGCGCCGACCTGGCCTGCACGGTGATCAGCGACATGTTGTGGGCGATCACGTCGTGGAGCTCACGGGCGATGCGGGCCTTCTCCTCGACGACCGAGCGGCGCTCGTGCTCGACGCGCAGAGCGCTGCGCGACTCCGAGAGCCGCCGGGCGACCGTCGCGAGCGCGCAGATCAGCAGCGCGAGCAGGGCGAAGTTGGCCACCGAGCCCAGCGAGGAGAGGAAGGGGTTCTTCCATGCCAGTCCCAGGATGGCCAGCGCGACACCGGCAGCCACCTGGATGCCCAGTGTGATCGCGGCCAGCCGCCACCCGGCGACCAGGGTCACGATGAGCAGCACCAGCAGCTGGATCAGCGTCGGCGGCGCCACCATCCACGGCCAACCGGGAAGCCCCTCGCCGGCGAACGCAACAGCCGCCACGGTCACCGCGACCAGCGACAGGCCGGCCGCCTCGACCGGACGGCGCAGCGCCAGCGGGATGCAGGCCGCGTGGGCGAAGCCGAGCAGGAGCGCGATCCCGCCGGTGACGTGGTAGGCGTCGCCCAGCACCGCAGCCTGCACGATCCCGAGGATCGTCGCGGCGACGTACAGCGCCAGACGACCGCGCCCGGTCCACGTCTTGAGCATGCTTTCAGTAAACCAGCGGGCTGTGTGCGACGCACCCGCTCACCGGCCTCCCCGACGGTGCCCGCCGCGACGCACGCAGCGGGCACCGGGGTGGGGGAATCAGGAAGCGTCGACCAGCTCGCGGGAGCTGGTCTCCCCGAGCCGGAGCAGGGAGAAGACGCTGAGGAGACAGAAGGCCGCGATGACGGTCGACAGCATGACCGTCCCGGCGCCGGCCTTCTGGAGCGAGGCGAACAGCAGCGGCGAGAAGCCCGCGCCCATGCCTGCGAGCTGGTAGCCGAGCGAGGCGCCGGTGTAGCGCGAGGAGGTCTTGAAGACCTCGCTCATCAGCGCCGCGAGCGGGCCGTAGAACGCGGCATGGATGACCGACTGGCCGAGGATCACGGCGAGGAAGAGCAGCGCGACGCTGCCGCTGTCGAGCATCGGGAAGAGCAGGTAGGCGAAGACCGCGGTCGCGATCGCAGCCGAGAGGACGACCGGGCGCCGGCCGACGCGGTCGGTGAGTGCGGACCAGCCGAGGATGCCGATCACGGCACCTGCCGAGGAGACCGTCAGCGCGTTGAGCACCGTGGGCCGCTCGAAGCCGGCGCCGAGAGCGTAGGAGATCAGGAAGGTGGTCAGGGTGCCCTGCACCACGAAGGCGCCGAGGCCGACGCCGACGGCCAGCAGGAGCGTACGCGGGTGGTTGCGGAGGACCTCGAGCAGCGGCGTGCGCGACTCGGCCTTGCTGTCCTTCATCTTCTCGAAGGCGGGCGACTCGGTGACGCTGAGCCGGATCCACAGGCCGACCGCGAGCAGCACGATGCTGAGCAGGAACGGCACGCGCCAGCCCCAGGCCAGGAACTGCTCGGGCGTTGTGACCGAGGCCATCACCGCCATCACTGCGGTGGAGAGCACCATGCCCGCGGGCGCACCGGCGTTGGTGAACGAGGCCCACAGCCCGCGTCGGGACGTGGCGTGCTCGGCGGTGATCAGCACCGCGCCACCCCACTCGCCGCCGACCGCGACACCCTGGATGACGCGCAGCAGGACGAGGAGCACCGGCGCGGCCGCGCCGATCTGCCCGTACGTCGGGAGGCAGCCGATCAGGAAGCTGACCACACCCATGATGAGCATGGTCATGACCAGCATCTTCTTGCGGCCGAGCCGGTCGCCGAAGTGGCCGAAGACCACGCCCCCGAGCGGGCGCGCCAGATAACCGGCCGCGAAGGTGCCGAAGGATGCGATGGTGCCGGTCACCGGGTCGAGGTTGGAGAAGAAGACCTCGTTGAAGACGACCGCCGAGGCCGTGGAGTAGAGCAGGAAGTCGTAGTACTCGATCAGGCTGCCCGTGAAGCTGCTGGCGACGATCTTGCCCATCTTCGTGCGTGGGCCGGTCGTGTTTCCGCCGGAGGTGAGGGTCATGGGGGACTCCGTTCAGGGTTCCTGTTTATCAGGATTCCTGCCAATTGTGGGTGACGCGCATCACGTCGTCAACCCACCACGGGGTCCAGGACCGGGATCGCCGGTCTGTGTCAGCGCTCCTTGCGCTCGGCCCGCAGGCGGACCGCCTCTCGTTCGGTGGCCTCGTCACCGAAGTAGCCGCCGGCCAGCACCTCGGCGGCGTGGTGGAGCGAGGAGAGGAGGAGACCGCGCTCGGCCGGCGGCATCCCCGCGTAGATGCGGTCCTCGACCGCGATCATCTCCGCCAGGCAGGCGTTGAGCTTGGCCATGCCCGCATCGGTGGGACGCGCGAGCCGGATCCGCCGGTTGTCGGGGTGCGGGGTGCGCTCCACGAGGCCACGCGAGACCAGGTCGGAGAGAACGAGATGGGCGGCCTGCGAGGAGACGAACATCAGCCGCGCGAGGTCGGCGTTGGAGCGCGGCACCTGGTCGCTCAGGATCAGCAGCATCCGATACTCGGAGACCGAGATCGACTGCCTCGCGGCGATCAGCTCGGTCGCCCGCTGGAGCGCCCGCGCGAGCCGCTGGGAGACGTACTCGATGCGCGAGAACGCCGCCGTGGGGAGCCGCTCCGGACCGACGGGCGGCGCGGGGCGCGGCGGCGTCGTTGGCTCTTCGGACATGGGGTGGACCACTTTCACATCGAGACGAGGGCTGGAGCGCGAGCGCGACCATCAGGACACGGCAACCGCATCCCCGCTGTCGAGCCAGCGGAACGTCGTCGACAGCCCGGCAGCCCGGGAGATGCGCTCGATGTATTCGACCACGGAATCGCGCTCGCCCCGCCTCAGGGGCACCGGCCGCGCCTCCCCGTCGATCCAGCAAGGGACGAACGACGGACGCACCCGGCCCTCGTCGTCCACGTCGATCACCGCGATCGCCGTGTTGCGGCTCTCCGGATGGAACGGGTAGCCCGGCATAGCCGGGTCCGGCTCGAAGCCGTAGAGCTCCCGGCGCCGCAGCGCCCAGGCCTTCAGCTCCTCGGAGTCGTTGTCGGCATCCGGCGTCAGCGCGTCGGTGACGGTCACGAAGTTGCCGAGCCCATGGAAGATCGGCGCGCCGCGGTAGACCTCGATGCCGCGCATGATGTGCGCGTGATGACCGACGACCATGTCGGCACCGGCGTCGACGGCCGCCCGGGAGACCTCGTATTCGTAGTCGGCGATCGCCGCCGGGGTGTGCCCGATCCCCTTGTGGAGCGCCACCACCACGACGTCCACCTGGTCCGCCAGGGCCGCGACCTGGTCGGTCATCGCCCTCAGCGAGGACCGGTCGCAGAAGGTGTAGACGGTGGGCGGGTTGCCCGGGTTGGCGTCGTCGAGCTCGTAGTGGGTGATCACCTTGACGTACGCGGCGCCGGCCTTGAGGCTCGTCGCCCACGACTCGCGCGGACCCACGCAGTTGTAGCTGAGCACGCCGACCGTCCGACCGCGGACGCTGGTCACGACCGGGGTGGAGGCGGCGGCGAGGTTCAGCCCCGTGCCCGTCGTCGAGATCCCGTACGCAGCGGCCGCCTCGATCGTGTCGAGGACCCCCTTGGTGCCGAGGTCGAAGGCGTGGTTGCCGGCGGTGGTGCCGACGGTGAAGCCGGCCTCCGCCATGGACTGCAGCATCTCGGGCTCCGCCGGTGGCGAGGGGACCGTGATGCCGGCCGTCTCGGTGGAGGTCGTGTGAGGCACCTCGATCTGGCCGATGGCGACGTCGGCCGCCCGGATCACCTCGGTGCTGGGCCCGAAGAGCTTCCCGGCCTCGGGCTGCTGCAGCACGATGTCGCCCACCGCGGCGATACGTACGGTCATGAGGACACCTTCTCGAGATCGGTCGGCGAGCGGCGCTCGCCGGAGTAGCGGGACAGGAACGAGCGGAGGCGCTCGCTGCGCGGAGCGGAGAAGAACTGGTCCGAGGGGGCCTCCTCGACGACCTTGCCGTCGGCCATGAAGACGCAGCGGGTCGCGACGTCGCGGGCGAACTCCATCTCGTGGGTGACCACGACCATCGTCATGCCGGTCTCGGCGAGATCCTTCATCACCTTGAGCACCTCCCCGACGAGCTCGGGGTCGAGCGCGCTGGTCGGCTCGTCGAAGAGCACGACCCGGGGCCGGGTCGCGACGGCTCGCGCGATCGCCACCCGCTGCTGCTGCCCGCCGGAGAGATGACGCGGATGGACGTCGGCCTTGTCGGCCAGCCCGACCCGGTCGAGGAGGTCGCGGGCACGCTCCTCCGCCTGCCGCCGGCTCTGCCCGTGGACGGACATCGCAGGCTCGGCGATGTTCTTCAGCACCGTCCAGTGCGGGAACAGGTTGAACTGCTGGAAGACCATGCCCATCCGCCGGCGCTGCACGCAGACCCGATTCTCGCTCAGGGTGCGATAGCCACCGCGGTGGGCCTCGTAGCCGAGCAGCTCGCCGTCGAGGTGGATCGCGCCACCCTCGATCGTCTCGAGCTGGTGGATGCACCGCACCAGGGTCGACTTGCCCGACCCGGACGGCCCGAGGACGGCGACGACCTCCTGCTCGTGCACCTCGAGGTCGACGCCGTCGAGCGCCAGCTTGTCGCCGTAGCGCTTGCGGAGCCCCTCGACCCGGACGACCGGCTCGGCCGGTGCCGGTGTCGAGGCCTGTGTCGCGGCCTGTGTCATGCGGGATCACCTTCCAGGGAACGAGCGCGGACTCGCGCGGACGTCGTCCGGTCGTAGCCGCGGCCGAGCCGCCGCTCGATCCGGCGCTGCACGAGGGTCAGCAGCGTCACGACGATCAGGTACCAGATCACCGCGACCAGGAGCAGAGGTACGACCTGGTAGGTGCGGCCGTAGATGATCTGGACGGAGTAGAGCAGGTCGGTCAGCGTGATCACGCTGACCAGGGAGGTGCCCTTGAGCAGCGCGATGAACTGGCTGCCCGACGGCGGCACGATCACCCGCATCGCCTGGGGCACGACGATCTTCCAGAAGGTCTGGTGTCGCGAGTAGCCCATCGCCCGGGCGGCGTCGCGCTGGCCGCTGTCGACCGACATGATCCCGGCGCGGATGATCTCGGCCATGTAGGCGCTCTCGTGCAGGCTGAGCCCGATGATCGCGGCAGTCAGCGGCGTGATCAGCTCGTTGACCGACCAGGAGGCGACCGGGTCGGCGCCGGGCAGCCCGATCGAGAGACGCGGCACCAGGTAGGCCAGGTTGAACCAGAAGATCAGCTGCACGAGCGGAGGTACGCCGCGGAGCAGACCGACGTAGATCTGGCAGGACCACCGCACCGGCCCGAAGTCGCTGAGCTGGCCGGCGGCCGCGGCGGTGCCGAGGGCGGTGCCGAGCGCCATGCACACGACGGTGAGCAGGAGCGTCATCCCGAGCCCGGCCATCACGGACGGGTCGAACATCAGGTCTCCGACGACGCCCCACTCGAAGCGGGGGTTGGTCGCCGCCCAGACCAGGACCAGGACGGTGGCCGCCACCAGGACCACGACCGCCGCGAGCCGGCCCGGCCGGAACCTCGGCCGGGCGATGGCCGCGTCGGGGCGGGCCGTCGTCGGATTGGCGAGTGCTGTGTCGACGGCCATCAGGCAGGCTCACGCTTCGTGGTCGGGTTGATCAGCGGCTCCTCGACCGCGACCGGCTCCAGGCCCCACTTCTTCAGCACCTTCTCGTACTCGCCGTTCTCGAAGATGTTCTGGAACGCCTGGTAGAGCGTCTTCCCGAGCCCGCTGTCCTTGGGCGTCAGGAGGGCCAGCAGGCTCACACCCGAGCCCTGCTCGTCGGTCTGGGTGACGTAGCCGTAGCTGTCGTCGGCGCCGGTGACGTCCAGCGCGGCCGTCTCGGTCATGCCCGCCAGGTCGGCCCGACCGCTCTTCACCGCGAGCAGCGTGGCGTTGGTGTCGGCGTAGTCGGACCGCTTGTTGGCCGGCTCCCCCTGCTCCGCGCACCACTTGTTGAGCTTGTCGACCTCGCTCTCGGTGATGCTGCCGCCGACGATCGCGATGCTCTTCCCGCACGGCGCGCCCTCGCCCTCCTTCACCTCGGAGCCCTCGGGGAAGACGTACGAGGTCCGGGTCTGCAGCCAGGTGATGGCGTCAAACGCCTTCTCGCGCTCCGGGTTGGCCTGCACCGGCCCGTTCCAGGCCTGCCAGCGGCCCGACTGCATGCCGGTCAGCATGCTGGGCATCGACTGGGAGACCTCCATCCGGACCGGAACGCCGAGCTCTGCGCCCAGCACGGCCCACATGTCCGGGTCGATGCCGGTGACCTCGCCGTCGGACTCGACGGTGCGGTAGGGCGGGTGCGCGTCGCCCACGACCACGAGCTCCTCGGCGTCCTTGACGTCCTTCGGGAGGGAGTCGTAGAGCGGAGCGCTGGTGTCCACCTCGCCCGAGGCCGCGCCGGGCTCCTCGGCCGCGCTGTCCGCGCAGGCCGTGAGAAGAACTCCGGCAAGGGCGATCGAGACGAGCGAGACAGTCGTCCTCATCTGCATGGTGCACTCCAGTTTCGGTGGGGGTCCGGTCGCGTCGCCCGGTCCGTGTGACCCACGACACTTCTCATAAGACTTGATATCAGCATCTGACAGGGATCCTGTCAATACATCTCAAGAAATTTATCTACGGCGCTGCTCAAGCGAGGAATGAGGCCTGGGACGACGACTCTTGTGATCATCAGGATTCCTGTGATATCAAGTTGCTTGATAACAGAGCGACGGGATTCAGCGACGCCGACGACGCAGACCCGCCCGCCGCTGCTCGGGACCCACGAGAAGCCGAGGTATGACATGAGTTCGGGACCCCTGTCCGGTAAGACCGTCATCGATCTGACGACCGCGCTTGCCGGCCCCTACGCGACACTGCTGCTCGCCGGTCTGGGCGCGCGGGTGATCAAGGTCGAGAACCCGACGCGTGGCGGCGACTCCTCGCGCAACAACTCCCCCTACCTCACCGCCGAGGGGCTGCGCCTGCGCCGCACCTCGCCGGACGACATGTCGGTGTCGATGCTCTCTCGCGGGCGCGGCAAGGAGAGCGTCACGCTCAACCTCAAGCAGCCGGAGAGCAAGCAGGTCTTCTTCGACCTGGTCCGCAACGCCGACATCGTCGTCGAGAACTACAGCGCGGGCGTCACCGAGCGCCTCGGCATCGACTACGCCGCCGCCAGCGCGGTCAACGACCGCATCGTCTACACCTCGATCAGCGGCTTCGGTGCCCAGGGCGTGCCCGGCGACGGCAAGGCCATGGACACGATCATCCAGGCGCTCAGCGGCGTGATGATGACCGCGGGCGAGCCGGGCGACGCGCCCGTACGCTTCGGCCTGCCGATCGGCGACCTGGTCGCCCCGCTGTTCGCCGTCATCGGAACGCTCTCGGCCGTCCTCGATGCCGAGCGCACGGGCAAGGGGCAGCACGTCGACGTCTCCATGCTCGGCAGCCTCACCTCGCTGGTCGCCTGCGAGCCGTTCGATGCCCTGGAGTCGGTCGGGTTCCCGCTGCGTACCGGATCGTTCGTGCCGCGCCTGGCCCCGTTCGGCACCTTCCGCGCCCAGGACGGCTGGTTCGCCATCTGCGCGCCCACCGACGCCTTCGCCCGCGGGGCCCTCACCGCGATCGGCAAGGCCGAGCTGGCCGACACCGACCTCTTCGCCACCCGGGACGCCCGGGTCGACAACGCCGACCTGCTGCACCGGATGATCGGCGACTGGGCCGCCGAGCGGAGCCTGGAGTCGGCGATCGCGGCACTGGAGGCCAGCTCGGTGCCGGTCGCGCCTGTGCGCGACACCGCCGCGGCCGTACGCGACGAGCTCGTCACCGGCCGGGGCGAGGTGACCCCGCTGGTCCACCCGAAGTTCGGGCACCACGACGGGCTCTACGGCAGCGGCGTGCCGATGGTCTTCTCCCGCAGCCAGATCGACATCAGCGCCCCGGCGCCGGGCCTGGGCGAGCACACGGACAGCGTGCTCGGCGACCTGCTCGGCTATGACCCGGACCGGGTCGAGAAGCTGCGAGAGGCCGGTGTCCTGTGAGCGACGCCGACGCGCCCCGGATCGGCATCATCGGCGACGACGTCCCACGACAGCTCGTGTTCGCCGCCGGAGCCGTCCCCCGCCGTCTGCTCGGCTCCTGGCACGAGCCGGTCACCCCCGAGGCCGCCGAGCTCCTCGGCACCGTCGACGCAGCCGCCGGCCGGGTTCTCGACGACCTGCTGGCCGGCCGCCACGACGACCTCTCCGGGCTGGTGGTCTGCCACGACTCGCAGGCGAACCTCCGGATCTTCTACGTCCTGCGCATCCTCGCCCAGCGGGGCCGGGTGCCGTTCCCCGTCCATCTCGTCGACGTCCCGCGGGTGAGCGCGAACGCGCCGGCGCGATGCTTCGTGAGCAGGCAGTACGCTCGCCTGCTCGACTTCTGCGCGCAGGTCACCGGCAACCGTACCGACCTGACGTCGCTGCGCCGCGCGGCCGAGCAGGAGCGCGAGCTCGGTCGTGCGCTCGAGGCGATGCGGGAGCGCCGGCGCGCGGGCGACTGCACCGGCACGGAGGCCCTCACGGCCTACCTTCTGGCCGCGACGGAGCCGCCCGAGGTGGCGGTTTCCGCTGTGGCCGGTGCCGGCGGCGCCACGGCGCCCGGCGCGACGCGCGTGCACCTGACCGGCAGCAACCATCCCGACGCTGAGATCTACCGCGCCCTGGAGGCCACGGGCGACGTGGTCGTCGTCGGCGAGGACCACGACACCGGCGACGGCGCCTGGCTCGGCGTGGCCGCCGACGGCTCGAGCATCGACGAGGTGACCGACGCCCTCACCGACGCTCATCTCGCCCGGCCGGCAGCAGCGACCGGCGGGCTGGCCGAAGCCCGGGCCGGACACACCCTGCGACGCGCCACCCACACCCGCGCGCGAGCAGCGATCGCCCTGGTGCGTGAGCACGACGACGCCCCGGTCTGGGACCTGCCCCGACAGCGGCAGGCGCTGCGTGACCACGACATCGCGCTGGTCGCACGCACCCGCATCCCTTCCGGTGACGCGGCCGCGACCGCCGCGCGGGAGAGCCTGGCCGATCTCCGGGAGCTGCTCGCCACGGCCGGAGCCGACGCATGAGCCGCCTCGACGCGGCGCGCGCCGCGACGCAGCACCAGAAGGCGTGGTTCGCCGAGACCGCGCGCCGTGCCCGGGCCGGCGACCCGATCGCGCTCGTCAACGCCGACGCACCCCACGAGGTGCTGCGCGCGTTCGACGTGCCCTACGTGGTCAACCAGTGGTGGGCGTCGATCATCGCCGCCAAGCGGCTCGGCCCGGCCAGCATGCGCAAGGTCGCGGAGGCGGGCCTGCCCGACCACAGCCTGCAGTACGACGCGATGCCGCTCGGCGCGCAGGACCTGCCCGTCGAGGAGCAGCCGTGGGGCGGCCTGCCCGACCCGGCGTTCGCGATCGCCGACAGCCATGGCGACGTCACCCACAAGATCTTCGAGCAGTGGGGTCGCAGGCCCGGCACCGAGACGTACCAGCTCTCCCGGACGGGTGCCGACCCGGTGCCGCCGCGCTGGTGGGAGCTGGTGCCGCGCGAGTGGGAGACGGCGTTCGGCACCGACCGCCTCGATCTGCTGCAGGGGGAGATCGAGGAGCTCATCGGCTGGCTGGAGGAGCGCACCGGCCGTCGCTTCGACGAGGACCGCTTCGTCGAGATCATGCGGCTGGCCAACGAGCAGGCCGAGTGGAACCGGCGTACGCGTGAGCTGCTCGCGCAGGCACGGCCGGCTCCGGTGCTGGTCAACGACACCATCCCGGCGGTGATGGTGCCGCAGTGGCACCGCGGCACGCAGTGGGCGGTCGACGCCGCCCACCGGCTCCACGACGAGGTGGCCCAGCGCATCGAGGACGGTGTCGCGGTCTGCCCCGGCGAGCGGCGCCGGCTGATGTGGATCGGCCGCGGCCTCTGGTCCGACCTCGACCTCTACCAGCGGTTCCAGGAGGAGTTCGGCGCGGTGTTCGTCTGGTCGATGTACCTGGCGATCGCCGCCGACGGCTACGTCCGCTATGGCCCTGATCCGCTCCGCGCGCTGGCCGCCCGCTTCGTCGGCCTGACCGACCTGCTCTACGTCCCGCCGTGGTCGGCGGAGTGGTACGTCAAGGAGGCCCGCACCCACGGCGTCGACGGCGTCGTCCACCTCGTCGCCGACGACACCCCTGGCGGCGGCTTCATCTCCGAGGCACTGGAGGCCGAGGGCATCCCCGTCCTGGAGATCCGGGCGAACAACGCCGACTCGCGCTCGACCGACGCGGCTCGCATCCCCGAGCGGATCGCCGACTTCCTGCGCGATCGGGTGCCGGCCCGGGGCTGACCCGATGACGTACGACGGGATCCTGTCGCCGCTCGCCCACCCGGGGTTCCTCCGTTATTTCGTCGGTCAGGTGGTCACCAACGTCGGCACCTGGTTCCAGAACCTCGCGCTGTCGCTGGTGGTGCTCGAGGCGACCGGCAGCGCGCAGGCGCTGGGCGGGGTGACCTTCGCGCAGTTCCTGCCGATCCTGCTGCTCAGCATCCACGCCGGCCGCATCGTCGACCGGGTCAGCTCGCGGACGGTACTGCTGGTCGGGGCGGCGCTCTCCGCGGTCGTGGTCTTCCTGCTCGCCGCCGCTGTCGCGACCGAGAACGCCGGCCTCGCCGTGGTCTACGTGCTGGTCGCCTGCCTGGGCGCGGTGAACGCCTTCGAACGGGTCGCCGCGCAGGCGATCATCCGGTCGCTGGTGAGCACGGAGCGCCTCGGCCGTGCGGTCTCGCTGAGCACGATCGCGGTGGCCGCCGGCCGGTCGATCGGGCCCGGGCTGGCCGGGCTGCTGTTCCAGGCGGCCGGTCCGGTGGTGTGCCTGCTGGCGAACGCGGCGTCCTTCGTGCTCGTCTTCGTGCTGCTGCTCTTCGTCAGGCCCCGTGAGGACCGCGTCGGCCACGGCCCGGACCTCGTTCGCGGTGGGCTCGGCGGGCTGCTCCGCGACGGGTCGCTGAGGCTCCTCCTGGCCGTCAACGCGGCGATCGCGCTGCTGGCGCTCAACCTGAACATCGTCCTCACCTCGATGGTCTCGCTGACCTTCCACGGCTCGGCGACGAGCGTCGGGCTCAACCACGCGCTCAACGCGGTCGGCGCGGTGGCCGGCGGCCTGGTCGCCACCGCGCTGCCTCGGGTGTCGACGGGCGCGCTCGCGACGGGCTGCGCGCTGCTGGGGACGACCCTGCTCACCAGCGCCCTGCCCGGCACCCTCCCCCTCTTCCTCCTGCTCGCGCCGGTGCTCGGCCTCGGCTTCGGCTTCTACACCGCGGTCATCAACGCCGCCGCACAGGCGGCGGCACCGCCGGGCGCCGTCGGTCGGGTGATGGCGCTGATGCTGCTCGGCAACGTCGGGATGGCCCCGTTCGGGGGCCTGATCAGCGGCTGGGTCATCGACCGCTCCTCTGCCCGGATGTCCCTGCTGGTGGGCGCCGCGGTCGCGGTGACCTGCGCGATCGTCGTCGCCCTCCGGCCCCTCCGACGTGGCGACCGACCGCCGCGATGCACGACCGACCAGGAAAGTGAGTTGTGATGAACCTCAGAGCACGACCGAGAGCTGCGATCGCCGCAGCCGCTGCGGCGGTGATGATGGCGTCGGCACTGATGATGACCAGCAGCCCTGCGACGGGAGCGACGGAGGACACCGTGATCAGCGGACACCTGGCCGACTCGACGCCCTACCGGTTCCTCGTCCCGGACGACTGGAACGGCACCGTCTTCGTCGACATGGACTTCGCCGGCTCGGCCGAGCCGTCGCCGACCGCCCAGCGCCTGGTCGACGAGGGTGCGGCGTACGGCGGGACGACCCGCACCGTGACGGGCTGGAACATCCCGGCCGCCATCGCCAACCAGGTGGAGGCGCTGGACCGGTTCGAGGAGACCGCCGGCGAGGCCGACCGGAGGATCACGATGGGCAGCTCGATGGGCGGGTTCGTCGCCGCCGGGGTCGCGCAGCATCATCCGGACGCGATCGACGGCGTGGTCTCGATGTGCGGTGGCCTGTCCGGCACCGTGTCGCAGTGGAACCAGAAGCTCGACACGGTCTTCGTCCTCTCCACGCTCCTCGATCCGGCCGGCGCCCTGCCCGTCGTCGGCATCCCCGAGGACGTCCCGGGGTCGGTCGCCGCGTGGCAGCAGCGCCTCGCCGAGGCCCAGGAGACCCCCGAGGGCCGTGCCCGGATCGCACTGGCCGCGACGATCGGCCAGCTGCCGGCGTGGTCGGAGTCGGCACCACGGCCGACGCCGCGGGACACCGACGCCTACCAGCGGGGCTGGTACGGCGCCCTCGCTGCCGACTCGCTCCCCTACATCGGCCAGGCGATGAGCAGCCGCCGGACCTTCGAGACCCTCCTCGGCGGCAACCCCTCGTGGAACACCGGGGTCGACTACGCCGAGCAGCTCGCCACCGCCTCCCCCGCCGCCCGCCACGTGGTCGACCGGCTCTACCGCGAGGCCGGGCTGTCGCTCGAGGACGACGTCGCGACCGTCGACCGCGCGCCGCGGATCAGCGCCGACCCCGACGCGGTGAAGCAGTTCGAGCTCGGTACGGAGTTCGACGGCCGGATCAGCGTGCCGGTCGTGACGATGAGCAACATCGGCGACCAGATCTCGACGGTCGCGCAGCAGAGCGAGTACCAGGACGAGGTCGACCGCGCCGGCAACTCCCACCTGCTGCGTCAGACGTACGTCGAGGCACCCACCCACTGCGGCTTCTCCGACGCCGAGCGCGTCGCGGCCGCCCACCTGCTGCTCCACCGGCTCGACACCGGCGGCTGGCACGGTCGGGAGACGCCGCCTCGGATGAACCAGGTCGCGAAGTCGCTCGACCTCGGCCCGACCAGGTTCATCCCCTTCCGGCCCGACGCCTTCAACCGGCCCTACTCCCCCAGCTGGGGCTGAGAGACCAGTCGGCCCCGGCCGGTCGCGATGACCGGCCGGGGCCGTTGGGTGGGGGTTCGGGAGAGGCTGTCGGCTCGCGGTCAGCGCAGCCCGAGGAGACCGATCGCGTTCTCCTTGAGGATCCCGGGCAGCACCTCCGGCTTGAGCCCGAGCCCCTCGAAGTCGGAGATCCAGCGCTCGGGGGCGATGAGCGGGTAGTCGCTGCCGAAGAGCACCTTGCGCTTGAGCATGCCACCGGCGGCGCGTACGAGCTCGGCCGGGAAGTACTTGGGCGACCAGCCGGAGAGGTCGATGAAGACGTTGGCCTTGTGGGTGGCCATCGAGATCGCCTCCGCCTGCCACGGCACCGACGGGTGCGCCAGGATGACCGTGAGGCCGGGGAAGTCGGCGGCGACGTCGTCGAGCAGCAGCGGCTGGGAGTAGCGCAGCTTGATCCCGCGACCGCCCGGGAGACCGGCGCCGATGCCGTTCTGGCCGGTGTGGAACAGCGCCGGCACGCCGAGCCCCTCCAGGGCCTCCCACAGCGGGTAGAAGGCTTGGTCGTCCGGGGAGAACGCCTGCAGGCTCGGGTGGAACTTGAAGCCCCGGACACCGTGGTCCTCGACCAGCGTCCGGGCCTGCGCGATCGCATCGGCACCACGGTGGGGGTCGACGGAGCCGAACGGGATCAGCACGTCGGCGTGCTCGGCGCACTGCTCGGCGATCTCCACGCTCGACAGCGGCGGGTGGCCGGTGGCGGTGCCGGCGTCGACCGTGAACACCACCGCCGCCATCTGCTTGGCCCGGTAGCGCTCGGCCAGGTCGGCGACCGTGGGCGTGCGGTTGTCGGAGGAGCGGAAGTACGCCGCGGAGGCGTCCATCAGGTCGTCCGACAGCGACAGGCAGCCGTGGCCGTCCTTCTCCACGTGGACGTGCATGTCGAGAGCGGTGATCGCATCGACGTCGATGCGCGGCTCGTAGTGCATTCTCATGATCCTTCCGGGGTGCCGTAGAGCTCGCGCACCCGGGACTTCGACAGCTTCCCGGAGGCGTTGTGGGGGATCTCGTCGACGAAGACGACCGCTTTGGGGATCTTGTAGCGGGCGAGCCGTCCGTCGAGATGTTTCAGCAGGTCATCGGGGTGGATGGCGGAGTCGGGGCGGCGTACGACCACGGCTCGGCCGACCTCGCCCCAGCGCTCGTCCGGGACACCGATGACGGCGGCCTCGACGACGTCGGGATGGGTGTAGATCGCCTGCTCGACCTCGGCCGGGAAGACGTTCTCCCCGCCCGAGATGAACATGTCCTTGACCCGGTCGACGATGTAGAGGAAGCCGTCGTCGTCGGCCACCGCGACATCCCCGGTACGCAGCCAGGGGCCGTCGAAGGCAGCGTCCGTCGACGCGGCGTCGTGCCAGTAGCCGGGGGTCACGTTGGGGCCGCTGACGTGCACCTCACCCGGCTGGCCGGAGGTCGCCTCGTCGCCGTCGGGGGCGACGACGCGTACGTCGGTGAAGAAGCAGGGGGTGCCGGCGGAACCGAGCTTGTCGAGGCCGTCGCCCGCGCGCAGCATGGTGGTCCCCGGCGAGGCCTCGGTGAGGCCGTAGCCCTGGATGATGTGCAGGCCGCGGCTCTGCCAGGTGTCGAGGAGGGTGCGCGGGATCGGGGCGCCGCCGCTGAGCGCCGAGCGGAGGCTGTCGAGGTCGGCGGTCTTCCAGGACGGCTCCTGGGCGAGCGCCTGGTACATCGAGGTGACGCCGAAGAGGAGCGTCACCCGCTCCCGTTCGATGGTCGCGATCGCCTTCGCGGGATCGAACCGGGCCGCGATGAGCGAGGTGCCGCCCTTGAGGAAAGTCGGCAGCAGCACCTGGTTGAGCGCGGCGGTGTGGAACAGCGGGGCGGTGACCAGGGCGATCTCGTCGGAGCGGACGTCGACGTCGACGAGGAGGTTGAAGGCGTTCCAGGCGATGTTGCCGTGGGTGAGCATCACGCCCTTGGGGCGGCCGCTGGTGCCGGAGGTGTACTGGATCATGAAGACGTCGTCGAGGCCCACCTCGACGTCGATCCGGTCGGGCCGGTCCTCCCGCGCCGTCTCGCCGGCCAGCGCGTCGAGCCCGTGGCCGCCGGCCTCGGTGAAGCGGTGACGGGGCAGGTCGACGGCCTCGACCGACTCCGCGGAGACCGCCTCGTCGAAGGCGTCGGAGTGGATCAGCAGCGCCGGCTCGGCATCGGTCAGGATCCAGGCGAGCTCGGGCGGCGCCAGCCGGGTGTTGAGCGGCAGGAAGATCGCGCCCAGCCGCGCGGCGGCGAAGAGGGTCACCGCGAGCTCGATGGAGTTCAGACCGAGGAAGGCGACCCGGTCACCGGCGGTGACGCCGCGCGCACGCAGCCCGTGGGCGAGCGCCTCGACGAGGCGGTCGACCTCGGCGTACGTCACCACCGACTCGTCCTGCACGAACGCCCGCGCTCCGGGCGTCATCCGGGCCCGGCGGGCGGGCCACGATCCGATCCCGCTGTCCAACATGTCGATCCTCGTTCGTCTCGCGGGCTCAGCCGAGCCCGAGGTCGGTCTTGATCTCCAGCAGCCGCCGCAGCGCCTGGTCACGGCGGGCGACCAGCTCCTCGGCGGGGGTCCCGTCGAGCTCGTCGCCGACCCCCTCGACCAGTCTCTCGGTCAGCTCGGGGGTGAGCTCGGGGTGGCCCAGGTCGTCCCACCACTCGACCATGGGCGGGCCGAGGTGCTCGAGCACGTGCCCGAGGCCGCCCGGTCCGCCGGAGAGGTGCTGGGTCGCGAACGGGCCGAGCAGCGACCAGCGCAGCCCCGGGCCGTCGGAGATGGCGGTGTCGATGTCGGCGACGGAGACGATGCCCTCGTCGACGAGGTGGTAGGCCTCGCGCCACAGCGCCGCCTGGAGCCGGTTGGCCACGTGGCCGGGCACCTCGCGGCGGATGTGGATCGGCCGTTTGCCGAGGTGGCGCAGGGTCTCCAGGGCCGCCTCGACGGCCTCCGGCGACGTCGCCGAGCCACCGACGACCTCGACCAGCGGCATCAGCTGCGGCGGGTTGAACGGGTGGGCGACCAGAACCCGCTCGGGGTGTCGGGTGCAGGCGTCCTGGAACGTGCTCGGCATCAGGCCCGAGGAGCTGCTGGTGAGCAGTACGTCGGGGGCGGCTGCGGCGTCGAGCGCGGCGAAGATCTCGCGCTTGACCTCCAGCCGCTCCGGGCCGCTCTCGAGCACCAGGTCGGCGGTGGTGCCGAGCTCGTCGAGGCTCTCGGCGAAGCGAAGCGCTCCGGAGGACTGTGTCGGTCTCGACACGCTCGGCCGCAGGCGGCCTCCCGGCTCGACCAGCGGGGCGACCTGCGCGCGCAGCCGCTCCTCGGCGCCCTCGGCCGGGTCCCAGGCGACGACGTCGAGCCCGTGCTCGAGCCCGAGGGCCACCCAGCTGACGCCGATCGCGCCGGTGCCGACGACGCCGAGCGTACGGACGTCCTCACCGCTCCTCATGACCTGCTCCTCGTGGTGGTGGTGCCGTCCGCCGCGCGCGAGTGGGCCAGCGCGACGAACGGGTCCAGGGCTGCCGGGTCGGCGAGCGCGTCCTTGCTGGCGACGTCCTCGGGACGTACGCCCTGCAGGATCCGCTTGGCCGGCAGCTCGAGCTTCTTGCCGGTGAGGTTGCGCGGCACCGCCGGCACCTCGATCACCCGGTCGGGGACGTGTCGTGGGGAGAGCGCCGAGCGCAGCGCGCCGGTCAGGCGGGACCGCAACTGGTCGTCGAGGTGGGTGCCCTCGTCGGTGACGACGAAGAGCAGCAGCTCGCCGTTGCCGCCGTCGGGGTCCTCGAGATGGACGACCAGCGAGTCGGCGACACCGTCCACCTCCTCGGCGACGCGGTAGAACTCGGCGGTGCCGAGGCGTACGCCACCGCGGTTGAGGGTCGCGTCGGAACGGCCGGCGACGTGGCAGCTGCCGTTGTCGTGGAAGAGGATCCAGTCGCCGTGGCGCCAGACGCCGGGATAGTGGTCGAAGTAGGCGCTGCGGTAGCGGGAGCCGTCCTCGTCGCCCCAGAAGCCGACCGGCATCGAGGGCATCGGCGAGGTGATGACCAGCTCGCCGAGCTCGCCGGTCACCGGGTTGCCCGACTCGTCGAAGGCGTGCGCGTCCACGCCGAGGCAGCGACCGGAGATCTCGCCGGCGTAGACCGGGAGCAGCGGGTTGTTCTGCACGATGCCGGAGCAGACGTCGGTGCCGCCGCTGCCGACGTTGATCTGCGCGCCCGGGAGCTGGTCGCGCAGCCAGGCGTAGCCCTCCGGCGGGAGCGGCGCCCCGGCCGAGCCGAGGACGCGAACCCGCAGGTCACCGGCGTCTCGGAGGTCGATCCCCTCCTTGCGGCAGGCCATCACGAAGCCAGGGCTGGCGCCCATGATCGTGGCACCGGTCTCGGCCGCGAGCCGCCACTGCCAGGCGATGTCGGGGTGCATCGGGTTGCCGTCGACCATGACGATCGAGGAGCGCACCAGGAGCGAGGAGACCAGCGCGTTCCACATCATCCAGGCGGTCGTGGAGAACCAGAGCATCCGGTCCTCGGGTCCCATGTCCCACGACAGCGCGTGGTTCTTGAGGTGCTCGAGGAGGATGCCGCCGTGGCCGTGGACGATCGCCTTCGGCCGGCCGGTGGTGCCGGAGGAGAAGAGCACCACCAGCGGGTGGTCGAACGGCACCGGCTCGAAGGCGAGCTCGGCCTCGTCGTCCTGGGCCAGCAGGGTGGTCCACGAGAGCGCGTCGTCGACCCGGTGGTCGCCGTACTCGACGTCGACCATGTGGCGTACCGAGGGCAGCTCGGCGCGGATCTCGGCCACCTGGGCCCGCCGGTCGATGTCCTTGGTGCCGTAACGGTAGCCGCCCGCGACCAGCAGCACGACCGGCTCGATCTGGGCGAAGCGGTCGATCACGCTGCGCGGCCCGAACTCGCTGGCGCAGCTCGCCCAGGTCGCTCCCAGGCTGGCGGTGGCGAGGTAGGCGATCAGGGCCTCGGGGATGTTGGGGAGGTAGCCGGCGACGCGGTCGCCGCGGCGTACGCCCAGCTTCTGGAGGGCGGCGCGGGTGCGGGCCACCTGGTCGCGCAGGTCGGCGAAGGTCAGCTCGAGGTCGTCGCGGGTCTGCGAGCGACCGATCACGGCGACCCGGTCGAGGTCCTCGTCGGTGCCGACCGCGTGCTCGGCGTAGTTGAGGGTCGCGCCTGGGAACCAGCGCGTGCCGGGCATCTCGCGGGAGGCGAGGACGGTGTCGTACGCAGCGTGCGACCGCACCCCGAAGAACTCCCACACCGCCGACCAGAAGCCGTCGAGGTCGCTCACCGACCAGTGCCACAGCTCCTCGTGGGTGGTCATCTCCAGGCCGCGCTCGCGGCCGAGCCAGGCCAGGAGCTCGCCGACCCGGGAGGTGGAGAGGACGTCGGCGGGCGGGGTCCAGACGACGTCGCCCTGGTCGATCTCCGGGGTCTGCCAGGTGGTGCTCACTCGTCGGTCACCTTCTTCGCGCGGCCGTCGAGGAAGTCCCGCATCCGCCCCTTGGCGTCGTCGGTGCCCTGGGCGATCGCGGCCATCAGCGACTCCATCAGGAAGCCGTCGCGGGGGTTGGCCTCGGCGATGCGCGGCAGCGCCTGCACCACGGCGAAGTTGGTCTGCGGCGCGTTTTGCGCGATCCGGCCGGCGAGCTCGAGGGCGGCCTTGCGGCCGGTGCCGTCGGCCACGGCGTACTGGCTCAGGCCGAGCGCCAGCCCCTCCTGCGCGTCGTAGCGGCGGCCGGTCAGCATCATGTCGGCCATCCGGGAGACCCCGATGAGCCGCGGGACGCGCACCGAGGCGCCGCCGCCGACGAAGAGGCCGCGCTGCCCCTCGGGCAGGGCGTAGAAGGTGGACTCCTCCGCGACCCGGATGTGCGCGGCGGCGGCCAGCTCCAGACCGCCGCCGACCACGGCTCCCTTCAGCGCCGCGACCACCGGCACCGGTCCGAGCTCGATCTTCTCGAAGACCCGGTGCCACATCCGCGAGTGGGTCACCCCGGCGAGGGTGTCGCGCTCGGTCATCTCGGCCAGGTCGAGCCCGGCGCTGAAGTGGTCGCCGTCCGCGTCGATCACGACCGCGCGTACGTCCGGCTCGAGGCCGTCGAAGAACCGCTCGATCCCGAGCACCGCCTCGTCGCTGAGCGCGTTCCGCTTCGCGGGACGGGCGAGGGTCAGCACCGCGACGTCGTCGATGCGCTCTGCCCGCAGGGCATCGGGCAGGGGGGTTCCGAGCATGATGAACTCCTCATGATTGACAGGAATCCTGATAATCTCAGACATCTGCCCCGCTCGCAAGCGCTCGCGATGCTTGAATGACCGCATGACCGACGCACCCCTGCTGCTCTACGTCGTCAAACAGCTCGAGCTCGCCACGCGAGCACGCCTGGACGCCGTACTGAAGGAATCAGGGGTCACCGCCCTGCAGTACACGGCGCTCTCGGTGCTCGAGCGGCGCCCCACGATGAGCGCCGCCGACCTCGCCCGCGCCTCGTTCGTACGCGCCCAGTCGGCCGCCGACCTCATCGGCGCCCTCGAGCGCCGCGGCCTCATCGAGCGCCGCACCGACCCCGACAACCGCCGCCGGATGCTGATCAGCCTCACCCCCGAGGGCCGCGCCTTCCTCGACACCTACGACCCGCGCGTCGAGGAGCTCGAGGAGCAGATGCTCGCCGACCTCGGCCCCGAGGACCGGGACGTCTTCCGTACGTTGCTGGACACCGCCCGCCGCGCCCTGTCCTGACCGCCGACTCGGCGCAACTGCCCCACCAGAACACCCCGAGTCGGCGCAACTGCCCCAGAAAAACACGCCGAGTCGGCGCAACTGCCTCACCAGAACACGTCGAGTCGGCGCAACTGCCCCACATCGCGTCGACACTGGGGCAGATGCGCCGACTCAGCGCTCTGAGCCGGGGCAGATGCGCCGACTCAACGCTCCAAACCGGGGCAGATGCGCCGACTCGCGGAGGGCTTGGACGTCAGCCCCGAAGGCGGTCAGTCGGTCTCGAACGACCCGTGACGACCCGCCCCACCGGCGAACCGGGTCGCACCCGCGACGGTGTCGGCGGTGACCGAGACCGCGCCGTGGGCGTACTCGGCCGCCAGAGCGTCCTGCTCGCTGAGCCCCTCCTGCTCTAGGACGGAGAGGCGGTCGTGGCGCATGCAGGTCTGCGGGAAGGCGGCGAGCTGGCCGGCGAGCCCCTGCGCCACGGCGAGGGCCTGACCGGGTGGGACGACGCGGTTGGCCAGGCCCATGCGCTGGGCCTCCTCGGCACCGACGGGGCGGCCGGTGAGGATCATGTCCATCGCGTTGCTGGTGCCGATCAGGCGGGGCAGTCGGACGGTGCCGCCGTCGATGAGGGGTACGCCCCAGCGCCGGCAGAACACGCCGAAGACCGCGTCCTCCTCCATCACGCGCAGGTCGGCCCAGACCGCGAGCTCGAGTCCGCCGGCGACCGCGTGACCGGCGACGGCCGCGATGACGGGCTTGCTCAGGCGCATCCGAGTGGGGCCCATCGGGCCGTGGCCGTCAGGCTCGAAGCGGTTGGGGTCACCGCTCGCGACCGCCTTGAGATCGGCGCCCGCGCAGAAGTCGCCGCCCTCGCCGTGCAGCACCGCGACAGCGGCGTCGGGGTCGGCGTCGAACTCCTCGAAGGCAGCCACCAGGGCTTCGGCCGTCGCCCGGTCGACGGCGTTGCGTACCTCTGGACGGTTGATCCGGATCGTGGTGACCGGGCCGTCCTTGGTGACGACGACCGACGCGTCCGCGGTCATGCCGGGAGGGCGCGCTCGAGGATCGCGGAGACGTCGCCACGTGGCGAGAGCGTGCCGAAGGCGCCGCCCCAGTCGCGGCCGAGCCGCGAGGAGCAGAACGCGTCGGCGACGGCGTCGGGCGCGTGCCGGACGAGCTGCGACCCCTGGAAGACGAGGGCCATCTGCTCGACGATCCGGCGGGCCCGGAACTCGAGGTCGTCGAAGGAGGTGAACTCCTTCTTCAGCCGGTCGAGCGCTGCGTCGTAGCGGGTGTCGGCGCCGGCGGCGAGCTCCGCCTCGGCCATGAAGGCGTCGAGGGTGTGCGGCTCCTTGGCCAGCGCCCGCAGGGCGTCGAGCGCGGCGACGTTGCCGGAGCCCTCCCAGATGGAGAGCAGCGGCATCTCGCGGTAGATGCGAGCGATGTCGAAGTCCTCGATGTAGCCGTTGCCGCCCAGGCACTCGAGCGCCTCGTTGACCATCTGGGGCGCGCGCTTGCAGACGTAGTACTTGGTGACCGCGAGCGCGATCCGGCGCAGCGCGGCCTCGCCCTCGTCGCCGCGGATCGCCCGGTCGTTGGCACCCGCCAGCCGCATCATCGCGGTCGTGGCCGCCTCCGACTCGACCTGCAGATCGGCGAGCACGTTGCGCATCGCCGGCTGGTCGGTGAGCAGCTTGCCGAACGCGGAGCGGTGCGAGGCGTGGTGGCTGGCCATCGTGAGGGCGTTGCGCATGCCGGCCGCGGAGCCGATCACGCAGTCCAGACGGGTCATGTTGACCATCTCGACGATGGTGCGCACCCCGCGGCCCTCCTCCCCCACGAGCCAGCCGACGGCGGCGTCGTACTCGATCTCGGAGGAGGCGTTGGAGCGGTTGCCGAGCTTGTCCTTCAGCCGCATGAAGCGCATCGCGTTGCGCTCTCCGCCAGGCAGCACGCGCGGGACGAGGAAGCAGGAGATCCCGGCGGAGGTCTGCGCGAGGGTGAGGAACATGTCGCTCATCGGCGCGCTGGTGAACCACTTGTGGCCGCGCAGGACATAGGTGCCGTCAGCCTGCTCGGTCGCGGTCGTCGTGTTCGCGCGCACGTCGGAGCCGCCCTGCTTCTCGGTCATCGACATCCCGGCGATGAGTCCGCGCTTGGTCTCGGGGTCACGGATCCCGAAGTCGTACGCACGGGCCGTCAGCAGCGGCTCGAACCGCGCGGCGAGCTCGGGGTTGGCGCGCAGCGCCGGCACGACGGCGTAGGTCATCGAGACCGGGCAGCCGTGGCCGGCGTCGACATTCCAGGCGTAGAACTTCGCCGCGCGGGCGACGTGGGCGCCGGGGCGGTCGTCGGCCCAGGGAGCCGCGTGCAGCCCGTGCTCGACGGCGGTCGTCATCAGCTGGTGGTACGCCGGGACGTACTCGACCTCGTCGACCCGGTGTCCGTAGCGGTCGTGAGTGTGCAGACGCGGCGGCACCCGCTCGGCGAGCCGGCCCCACTCCTGCGCCTCGGCGGTGCCGGCGAGGCGGCCCAGCTCGTCGATCTCCGGCAGCGCCCACGCCGCACCTTCGCGCTCGACGCCCTCACGCAGCGCCGCGTCGTCGGCGGTGCTGTGGCCCTCCAGGGGCGGCACCTGGTTGGTGACCTCGTGGGTGGAGTAGGGCTCGGGAGCGCTGGTCATGGCTCCGATGTTACAGATATCGCAACAGTCGTGTCGATAGTTGTTGCATGAGAGGATGCTCGCGTGGCTACCGCGCTCGACGACCTGGCTCCACTCTCGGCCCGCTCCGCGATCTTGAGCCTGCTGCTCGGCGCCCACCCGTCACCGCTGACCCCGGCCGACCTCGCCCGCGCCGGCCAGCTGCTCGACATCGCCCCCGCGACCGTGCGGGTCGCGGCCGCCCGCGCGGTCGCCGACGGCGACCTGTCGCGCGCCGAGGACGGCTATCGCCTCGGCGAGCGGCTCATCCAGCGCCAGGCGCACCAGGACGAGGCGGTGCACACCGCCGACAAGGCGTGGGACGGCTCCTGGGAGATGACCGTCGTCGTCGCGGCCGGGCGCCCGGGCCCCGAGCGGGCCGTCCTGCGTGACGCGCTCAAGTCCCACCGTCTCGCCGAGCTGCGCGAGGGCGTCTGGACCCGGCCGGCCAACCTGCGGCGACCGCGTTTCTCCGACCCGGTGCTCCAGACGTTCACGGCGACGCCGGAGCAGGATCCGGGCGAGCTGGCCGCCTCCCTGTGGGACCTGGCCGGATGGACGCGCGAGGCCGAGCACCTGCTCGAACGCCTCGACTCGACCACGCAGCCCGCGCTCCGGCTCGCCACCGCCGCCGCCATCGTGCGCCACATCGACGCCGACCCGCTCCTCCCTCCTGACCTCCGGCCCTCCAGGTGGCCGGCCGCAGAGCTGCGCGAGACGTACGACGCCTATCAGCGTGAGCTGAGCGACCTCGTCACGCTTGCCTGAAAGCCAGGGCGCTAGGACCGGCCCGACAGCCTCGTGGCCGGTAGGCTCCCTCGTCATGCTTCCGCCTCCCAGTCCTGACGGGGTCGCCGTCGTCACCGGAGCCTCGTCGGGGATCGGGGCGGAGATCGCTCGCGAGCTCGCCCGGCGCGGTCATCGGGTGGCGCTGGTCGCGCGGCGTACGGACCTCCTGCGCGAGCTCGCCGATTCGCTCGGCGGTGCGGAGGTGCTGCCGGTCGACCTGGCCGACCGCGAGCAACGCGCGGCGCTACCGGATCAGATCGCCGACCTCGGCTTGGTCCCCTACATCCTGGTCAACAACGCCGGGATGGCAAACCTCGGGCCGGTCGCCGAGTCCGACCCGGCGGCCGAGCTGCGCCTGGTCGAGGTCGACGTCAGCGCCGTGGTCGACCTGTGCAGCCGGATCATCCCGGGCATGGTCGAACGTGGCCGCGGAGCCGTGCTGAACGTGGCCTCGGTCGGGGCCTTCGGCCCGGTGCCCGGCCAGGCCACCTACGGCGCCGCCAAGGCGTTCGTGCTCTCCTACACCGACGCGATGTACGAGGAGCTTCGCGGCACCGGTGTCACCGCGGCAACACTGTGCCCGGGTCCGGTGCGCACCGGCTTCGGAGCGGCAGCGGGCATCCCGGACGAGGAGGCCGAGAAGTCGCTGCCGGCCTTCATGTGGCGCCAGGCCGATGCCGTCGCGAAGACTGCGGTCGACGGCTTGGCCCGGGGGCAGCGGGTCATCGTCCCCGGCACCCCCAACCGCGTCGCGGCAGCGTTCAACCACCACCTTCCCCGGCGACTGCTGCTGTCGATGGTCGCGCGCAACCACCCGGGTCTCGCGGAATGATCAGGCCGGGGTCACGCCGGCTGGGTCGACGCCCGACCGACCGGACGAGCGAGCGCGAGCAGCACGAGCGCACCGATCGCGAACGCCGCCGCGGCGATCGGTAGACCTCCGACCCCGACACCGGAGAGGAGGACCCCGCCGATCGCGGCGCCGATCGAGACTCCGAGGTAGGTGCCCGAGGTGTTGAGCGCCAGCGCCTGCCCTGCGACGGGGCCGGCGAGGGCGTGGAGACGGGCCTGGATCGCCGGCGAGTTCCAGAACGCCATGGCCGCCCACACCGTCGTCACGACCAGCACGAGCAGCAGGGGTGCCGGACGGGCACCCCACAGACCCCACAGGCCTGCCATCGCAGCGACGATCACGCCGACGCCGAACAGCAGCGCACGGTCCGCACCCCAGCGGTCGGTGGCGAGCCCGCCGAGCCAGATCCCGGCGATCCCGGCGACGCCGGCCAGACCGAAGGCGAGGCCGCGCATGTCGACACCACCGGTCGTCGTGGTCGCGAGGTAGGGAGCCAGATAGGTGAGCATCATCATCGACCCGGTCATCAGTGCACAGTTGGCCAGCAGCCCCAGCGAGATGGCCGGCTGCCGCAGGGTCCGCAGCTGTTCACCGAGCGCCGGCGCCTCATCGAGGCGATCCTCGCCGGGCAACGTACGCAGGACGAGCAGCAGGACGAGCGCGCCGGCGATCGCCACGGCGGCGAAGGTCGCCTGCCATCCGAGCGCGCCGCCGATCCAGGTGCCGACAGGTACGCCGGCAGCGATCGACCCGGTGACACCGAGCGAGATGATGGCAAGGTAGCGACCGACCTTGTCAGCCGGCGCATGGCCGGCGGCGTAGGCGAACAGCGCGGGGGTGGCACTGGCCGCCGCCAGGGCGGCGACCACCCGTAGCACCATCAGGACGGCGAACGGCGGCGCGAGGGCCGCCGCAGCGTTCGCGACGACGAAGACCACCAGCGCGACCGCGAACAGCCGGCGCCGCGGGACGCGGGCGAGGACCACCGCGGCGACCGGCGCAGCGACGGCGACGGTCAGCGAGAACGCGGTGACCAGCTGCCCCGCCTGCCCCTCGCCGACGCCGAGGTCGTCGGCCAGCTCGGGCAGGATGCCGGCGATCACGTAGTCATCGGTGTAGAAGACGAACGCCGCGGCGAACAGCGCGACGAGCCATCCGGGCATCAGTGCGCGCCACCCTCGGCGGCGAGCGCGACCCCGGTCGAGGACTGGCCCCGACCCTCGCCCGCGGCCAGGCGGCCCCTCAGCACCATCCAGCCGTAGAGGCAGCTGCCGGGCGTGGTGATCAGCGCGAGCACGATCATCACCGGGGTCGGGTTGCCGCCGTTGGCGAGCAGCACCTGGGTCGGGCCCTGCAGCGCGGCGACCGCACACCCGGTCCACGTCACCAGCCACGCGGCACGGCTGTAGCTCTCGCGCCGGGGAGTGGCGTACGGCGCCAGGAACGCCGCGACGGCGAGGATGCCGGTGACCACCAGCACGGTGCGCTGCGCGGTCGCATCCATGGCCTGCGGCCCTCCCCCGCCCGGGCCCATCAGCCCCCACCAGAGCATGCCGGCACCGAAGGGCAGCAGCCCGAGCGCTCCCGCCACCACGACCCATAGCGCAGGCGGCCTGGGCGGCGCGGCCAGGATGCCCGCCCAGCGGTCGACGACGTAGAGCCACAGCAGCACGCAGAGGGCCACGGCCATCAGCGCGAAGCCCCCGTAGACCAGGCCGAACACCCACGGCTCGAGGTTGTCCATGCCGCTGGTGCGTACGTTGCCCGAGGTGGCCAGCTGCACGACCATGCCCAGCGGCAGACCGAGCAGGATCGGGGCGAGCAGGCCGGTCGCCGCGCCTGCCAGCAGCAGCACGACCCAGGCCGGCACCTTGCGCCCCACCGGCCGGATCAGCGCGTAGGCCAGCGCGACCGCGAGCAGGTCGAGCACGATCGTGACGGTGTTGCCGACCAGCATGCGCGAGCTCTCGGCCTCCGCGACGGCTGCAGCGTTCTTCAGACCGATCTCGGATCCGGCGAGCCAGACCAGCTTGAGGACGGTGTAGGGCACGACGGCCACGATCACGAGGCCGAAGGCGAGCGACTGCAGATGCCGTTGCATGGCATGTCCTTCAATTAGTGACGAGTCTCTAGATGATGGTCTCTACCTTGACCTACGCTGGCCCCGTGGTCAAGCCCGCACGTTTTACGTCCGAAGAGATCCTCGACGCCGCAGCCCAGGCGGTGCATACCCACTGGCGGTCGGCGACCGTCGCTCACGTCACCGCCCTGCTCGGCGCACCGTCCGGCTCGATCTATCACCGCTTCGCCTCGCGCGACGCACTGTTCGCCTCGGCATGGGTGCGTGCCGTAGGTCGTTTCCACGCGCAGTTCGACGACATACGTGAGATCTCCGACCCGGTCGAGGCCATCGTCGAGACGGGCATGCTCATCCCGACCTTCTGCCGGGCCAACCCTGTCGATGCCCGGATGCTCACCGTCTACCGCCACCGCGATCTCGTGGCCGCGCCGCCGGCCGGGTTGGAGGACGTGCTGCCCGACCTCAACGCCCCGGTCGGCGGCCTGATCGCGCATCTGGCCGAGCGGCGCTACGGGCAGGTCAGCCGGCGCAGTCTCGAGGTGACGGCGCTCGCTGCCCGGGACACGCCGTTGGGCATGGTGCGTACGCTCCTCGGCGAGCCCATCCCGATCTGGCTCGACAACCCGATCCGGGCAGCGATCAGGGCCGTCGCGGAGCTCGATCTGCCCCACTGACCTGGCCTACCCCGATCTCGTCTCGGGCTCAGGCTGCGGAGCGCTGCTCGACCGGCTCGGGTGAGCGGTGCACGCCCCACCAGCCGAAGGCGAGCAGCAGCGCGCCGGGCACGATGCCCGCCACGAGGTCGATCGGGAGCGCCCCGGAGCCGAGCAGGGCGAGCACGATGCCCACCGCACCGCAGCCAGCGATCGCCGCCCCCAACCAGTGGAAGAACGGCTGCCGGAAGATCACGGCGAGCGGGATGAAGTGGACCCCCACGACCACCGACACCCACGCCACCCCTGCCTCGGGTAGGTCGAGCGGACCCGAGAGCAGCTGCGCGCCGCCGATGAGCGCCACCGCCTCGATCGCCACCACCAGCCAGTAGCTCTTCGGGAAGCCGCGCCCCACCTCGCGGTCTTCGACCGCCGGCGTACGCCGCGCGAGGCCGACCGCCGCGATCACCACCGCCACGAAAGCCGCGGCGGCGAGCAGCCACGAGATCCAGCGCACCGGCGTGGGCAAGGACCCGCTGTTCACGAAGACGTAGACCATCCCGAAGGAGGCGCCGATCAACGATCCGACGATCTGTCCTGGCATGCGCTCCTCGATCCCTGGCGCGTCCGGGCGGACGCGCCGTGTCGGCCGAAGACTACGTCGGGAGGGCGAGCCGCGCGCGGTGTTTTCTGGAGGAAGCGCCGGCTCAGTAGTACCAGGGGTAGGGCGACCAGTCGGGGTCGCGCTTCTCCAGGAACTGGTCGCGGCCCTCCTGCGCCTCGTCGGTCATGTACGCCAGACGGGTGGTCTCGCCGGCGAACATCTGCTGGCCGACGAGACCGTCGTCGAGCAGGTTGAAGGCGTACTTCAGCATCCGCTGCGCTGTGGGCGACTTGCCGTTGATCTTGCGGCCCCACTCGAGCGCGACGTCCTCGAGCTCGGCGTGGGGGACGGCGCGGTTGACGGTGCCCATGCGTACGCCGTCCTCGGCGGAGTACTCCTCGGCGAGGAAGAAGATCTCGCGGGCGAACTTCTGGCCGACCTGGCGCGCGAGGTAGGCCGAGCCGTAGCCGCCGTCGAACGAGCCGACGTCGGCGTCGGTCTGCTTGAAGCGCGCGTTCTCGGCGCTCGCCAGGGTCAGGTCGCAGACGACGTGGAGGGAGTGGCCGCCGCCGGCGGTCCAGCCGGGGACGACGCAGATGACGACCTTCGGCATGAAGCGGATCAGCCGCTGGCACTCGAGGATGTGCAGGCGGGCGAGCTTGGCCTTGTCGATCGGGGTCGGCTCCTCGGCGCCGGTGCGGCCGGCGGCGTACGCATCGGTCTCCTCGTACTGGTAGCCGGCCTTGCCGCGGATGCGCTGGTCGCCGCCGGTGCAGAAGGAGAACTTGCCGTTCTTCTCCGACGGCCCGTTGCCGGTCAGGAGGACGCAGCCGACGTCGGCGGAGGTGCGGGCGTGCTCGAGGACGCGGAGGAGCTCGTCGACGGTGTGCGGCCGGAAGGCGTTGAGCACGTCGGGGCGGTCGAAGGCGATGCGTACGGTGCCGTGCTCCTTGGCCCGGTGATAGGTCAGGTCGGTCAGATCCTCGAAGCCCGGCACCTCGTCCCAGCGGCTCGGGTCGAACGTGTTGGAGACTCCTTCGATGGCGCTCATGGGCTGAGGTTATCCGGCCGGTCCTCTATCGGCTTGACCTTGCCCCCAGGGTCAAGGTCTACCGTCGACGACGTGCAGATCAAAGAGCTCGCGGACCAGGCGGGCGTGACGGTGAAGGCCGTGCGCTACTACGAGTCACGGGGACTGCTCGCCGCGGCGTGCGCGCAACGGATATCGGGACTACGCCGACATGGACGTGCAGGTGGTGCGGGAGATCCGTGCCCTGCTCTCGCTCGGGCTCACCGCCGAGGAGACGCTGCCGTTCGTCGACTGCCTGCGCGCCGGCAACGACCGTGCCGACGTGTGCCCGGCTTCCCTCGAGGCCTATCGGCAGCGCATCGCCGAGATCGACCGGAGGGTCTCGGAGCTGACCGCCCTGCGCGGCGAGCTCGCCGGGCTGCTGCGCGAAGCGGAGTCGTACCGACCGGCCGCCGAAGCATCGAATTCAGAAGCATCGAACCCAGAAGGAGACAGACGATGAGCCAGACCGCCGTGACCGAGGACATCACCGATGCCCAGTTCGTCGAGGACGTACTCATGTCCGAGACGCCGGTGCTCGTGGAGATCTGGGCCGAGTGGTGCCCGCCGTGCCGTCAGCTGGCGCCCATCCTCGAGAAGATCGCCGCCGAACGGGCGGGAAGCCTGCGCGTGGTGAAGCTGAACCAGGACGAGAACCCGGCGACCTCCGCCGACTATCGGGTCATGGCGGTGCCGACGATGCTCCTCTTCCGTGGCGGGAAGCCGGTGCTGCAGCTGGTCGGCGCGCGGCCGAAGTCGCACATCGATCGCGAGCTCGACAAGGCGCTCGCGTGATCAGGGGCCTTGGAATAGGTCGCGCTCGCTGGTGTTCTAGAGAGCATGACCGAACTGCAAGGTGAATACGTCCCGAGCACGGCCGACTGGGTGCGCGAGCAGGTCGCCGCGTTCGAGGCCTCCAACGGCGCCGAGGCCAACGTCCTCGAGCGCGACGGCAATCCGATCATCCTGATCACCAACCGCGGCGCGAAGACCGGCGCGATCCGCAAGACCCCGCTGATGCGGGTCGAGCGCGACGGCCGCTACCTCGCGGTCGCCTCCGTCGGCGGCGGCGACAAGAACCCGGCCTGGGTGGCCAACTTCCGCGCATACCCCGACATGGTGCTCCAGGACGGCGGCACCAAGAAGGCGTACGTCGCGCGCGAGCTCTCCGGGGCCGAGCGCGAGGAGTGGTGGGACTACGCGGTGAAGACCTGGCCGACGTACGGCGAGTACCAGCCCAAGACGTCGCGGATCTTCCCACTCTTCCTTCTCGAGCCGGTCGACGCATAGCCAACCAATTGACCGGCACGTAACCGGGACGGTGCGACGAGTGTCGGTTGGCGACGCTAGGGTCTATAGCCATGCCGTTCCTGCTACGCGTCGAGCTGCCCGACATCCCGGGTTCTCTCGGTCGCCTCGCCTCTGCCATCGGTGAAGCCGGCGGTGACATCGAGGCGATCGAGATCGTCGAGAAGAACACCGTCGACGGCAGAGCCGTCGATGATGTGCTCCTCGAGACCGAGCCGGGCACGATGCCCGACTCCATCGTCTCGGCGTGCAACGAGCTCGAGGACGTGCACGTCGTCTGGATCTCCCGTTATGCCGCCGGCGGCAACCTGTTCCTCGATCTCGAGGCCGTCGAGGACCTCACCGAGAACGCCCACGAGGCCCTCGACCGCCTCGTCGACGTGCTGCCGCTGACCTTCCGCGCCGACTGGGCCTTCCGCGTCCACCGCGTCAACGGCATCGGCCGGTCCACCGAGGGTTCCCCCGAGAACGTCCCGTTCATCGAGCTCGACCGGCCCGAGCGCATCGAGGTCGACGACGCGGACGAGAACGTCTTCGCCGGCGCCCGCATCGACGGCAACGAGATCGTCATCATCGGCCGCCGCGGCGGCCCTGACTTCCTCGACTCCGAGCTCGCCCGGCTCGGTCACCTCGCCTCGCTGGCCAGCTCCATCGCACGATCCTGACCCGGCTCGTCCTCAGTCGTGGCCGAGCCGCTGGCGGAGGCCGGAGGCTCGCTGGGCGCGGTGGGTGACCGCTGCGGCGACGGCCTCCTCGGTGCCGACGACGCGGACGCGCTCCTGGGCGCGGGTGACCGCGGTGTAGAAGAGCTCGCGGGTGAGCAGCGGCGAGTCGCCGGGCGGAAGCAGGACGGTGACGGACCTGGCCTGGCTGCCCTGGGACTTGTGGACGGTCATCGCGTGCAGGGTCTCGATGTCGCCGAGGCGTGAGGGCGCGTACGCCCCGCCGCCGGCGATCGCGACCCGGAGGTCACCCGCGGCGTCTCGGTAGGTGACACCGGTGTCACCGTTGAAGAGGCCGAGACCGTAGTCGTTGGCGGTGACGAGGACCGGCCGGCCCGGATACCACTCGTGGCCCCAGCCGGCGCCGAGCGGCTCACCGGTCGTCTCGGCGAGGCCGCGCTCGACCAACCGGTTCCAGTGGGCGACACCCCAAGGTCCGTCGCGGTGGGCGCAGAGGAGGCGTGACTCGTCGAGCATGCGTACGCTGCACTCCGCATCGCCCGCCAGGCCGGCCTCGTGGAGGGCGGCGGCGTGGGTGATCAGGTCGCGCTCGACCTCGGCCATGCGGGCCTCGTCCTCGGGGTCGACGAGCTCGACCGCGGGGTCGCCGGACCGGAGCACGTCGAGCGCAGCGTCGGCGCCATCGTCACCGTCGCGCAGCGCCGCGGCCAGGGCTCCGATCGCACCACCGAAACGATGGGTGGTCCGAAGCTCGGCCACGGCCTCGGGCGAACGCACCGAGAGCCCGGCGACGAGATCGGAGAGCACCGCGCCGGCCTCGACGCTGGCGAGCTGGTCGGGGTCGCCGACGAGGATCAGTCGCGCCTCGGGGCGGACCGCCTCCAGCAGCCTGGCCATCATCGTCAGCGAGACCATGCTGGTCTCGTCGACGACGATCACGTCGTGGGGCAGCCGGTTGGTGCGGTGGTGCTTGAACCGCGTCGAGGACCCTGGCCGCCAGCCGAGCAGCCGGTGGAGGGTCGACGCGGTCAGACCCTCGAGCCGGGACCGGTCCTCCGCGGTGAACTGCGGCGCCCGCTGGGCGCCTTCGACGGCCTCCTGGAGCCGGGCGGCCGCCTTGCCCGTGGGCGCGGTGAGCGCGACCCGCAGCGGGGTCTCGGACTGCTCGGTGAGCAGGGCGAGGAGCCCGGCGACGGTCGTCGTCTTGCCGGTGCCGGGGCCGCCGGTGAGCACCGTGGTCGACTGGCGGGCGGCGGCGAGCGCGGCGGCCCGCTGCTCGGCGTATCCCTCGCCTGGGAAGAGCCGGGCTGCGGTCGCCTCGAGCAAGGGCTCGTCGGCCACGGGCCGCGGTGAGGCCAGGCGGGAGAGCAGGTCGTCGCGTACCTGGCCCTCCTCGCGGTGGTAGCGGTCGAGGTAGAGCAGACCGTCGGCGACCTGCACCACGGACTGCGCTGCCAGCGGACTGTCGGCGACGGCCTTCAACCATCCGGCCGGGTCGGGCCAGGGCAACGTCTCCTCGGTCTCCGGCAGCGTCGACAGATCGACGCAGACCGAGCCGTGGCGGACCGCGCGGACGGCCAGCGCGACCGCCAGCCGGACCTCGTCGCGCGACTCGCCCGCGAGCGCGGCGGCACGCGTCGCGACGTGGACGTCGGCAGCGGTGAGCACCCCTTCGCGGTTGAACGAGGCGAGCAGACCGGTCGCGGACCGGGCCAGCCTCGGGTCGTTGGGGTCCTCGGACTCCCAGCGCTCGATCATGCGACCACTCCGTCCAGGAGATCGGACAGCGCCACCGCCAGCGCGGCGGGCGGCTGCCAGGTGAAGACGCCGGTCGGGATGCCGTCGACGACCGGGGTGTCGGCGCCGAGCATGCCGCGGACGTAGAGGTAGAGCACTCCGCCGAGGTGCTGCTCGGGGTCGTAGCCGGGCAGCCGCCAGCGCAGGAAACGGTGCACGATCGCGGAGTAGAGCAGCGCCTGCAACGGGTAGTGGGAGTGGAGCATCGCCTCGGCGAGCTTCGGCTGGGTGTAGTCCATCGCCTCGACACCGAGGAAGTTGGTCTTGTAGTCGACCACCACGAAACGGCCGTTGGGCAGACGCAGGACGACGTCGACGGACCCCGTCAGATACCCCCGCAGCGTCTGGTCCCCCAACGGCGGAGCCTCCAGCCGGTCGGCGTAGGTGACCATCGGGTCGTCGGCCGGGAGATGGGTTCGCAGCAGCGGCGCGAGGTCACGCAGTCGTACGTCGGGCGCCCCCGGCCCACGCGCGTCACCGCCGGCCAGCGGGATCTCGAAGTCGAGCTCGCGCAGCCGGTCGCGCAGCGGGATCTGGGCGAGCGTCAGCCCGTCTGCCAGGGGGCCGAGCGGGGTGAGGTTGAGCGGGAGGATCGCCGTCGCGAGCTCCTCGGCCGAGGCCGCCACCGGCCACCAGCGCAGCTGCTCCCTGGTCCTGGTCAGCAGTTCCTCGGCCAGGTCGGGCGCCTCGGGGTCGGTGTGCTCGAGGACGGCGTGGACCAACGAGCCGAACCCTGCGCCCTTGGGCAGCTCGGCCATCGGCGAGAGTTGCACCTCGGGGGTCTCGACGAGTTCGAGCTCCGACGCCGGGAGGTCGGCGTCGGCGAGCCCGGGCTCGTCGTCCTTGCCCTCGACCTCGGGCTCCGAGGTCGTCGTGGCCGCGACGCCTTCGTCGACCCGGATGAGTCCGGAGTAGGACGTACGCCGCCACTCCGCGTCGACGTCACGGGTGAACGGTCGGGCGGCGAGGGCGCCGGGTGGCGCTTCTCGCCGCGGCGCCGTTGCCGCGACCGGCACCGCTTCCTCTGCCACGGGACCGCCGTGACGCGAGACGTTGGTCAGCAGGCTCGCCGCGTCCTCGTCGCTCGGCACAGCGACCGTGTCCGGCACCACCGCTTGGCCGGGGCCGCGCCCGAAGAGCAGCCGGTGGAGCCCGCCGGTCGCGGTGTTGGCCGTCGGCGCCCACCACGCGACGACCTGCGACTGCGCTCGGGTCAGCGCGACGTAGAGGTCGCGCAGCTCCTCCCCCAGCTCCTCCTCCTGGTGGCGGGCCAAGTGTTGGGCCCACTGCGCACCGCCGCCGGTGACGTCGATCGTCCGCTGCCCCGCGTCGTCGTGGAACCGCGCGACCTCCGGGTCGCGCACGAAGAAGTCGTAGGCGAAGGGTAGATAGACGACCGGGTACTGCAGGCCCTTCGAGCCGTGCACCGTCACGATCTGCACCGCTGCCGCATCGGAGTCGAGCCTCCGTGGCCGCTCGGTCGCGGCCGATCGCCGCCGCTCGTCCTGGAACCAGGCCAGCAGCGCCGGCAGCCCGAGCGAGTCGCGCACCGAGATGTCGTGGAGCAGCTGCCCGAGATGACGTACGTCGGTGAGCAGCCGCTCGCCGTCGGTACGCTGCAGCACGCGCGCGGTGAGCCCGCGCTCCTCGGCCGCCTCGATGAGCGCCGCGACACCTCGTCCGCGAAGCAGCAGCCCCCAGCCGCGCAGGGTGTCGGCGATGCGTGAGGTGAGTGCCTCCCCGCCCGCGTCGAGCTCGGCCGCGGTGTGACCGAAGAAGACGCTCAGCCCGGCCGCGCGCACCAACGGCGCCCGATGGGGCGAGTCGAGCGCCTGGAGCAGCGCGAGCCAGTCCTCACCGGCGGGGGTCAGGAAGACGTCGCCGCCACCGGCCATCACGGCGGGGATGCCACGCTCCTGCAGCGCCCGCTGGACGAGGAGGCCGTGGGAGCGGATCGCGACGATGACCGCGATGTCGCCGGCTCGCACCGGCTCGTCACACCAGGTCGCTCCCGAGCCGAGCAGCTCGGCGACGTCGCCGGCGAGATCGCGGGCGATGTGGTTGCGTGCGGCGCCGGCGGTGATCATCTTGCCGCGGGTGAGCTTGAATCCGGTGCGACCGACGCGACGGATCCGGAACGGCGCCGGGTGGGGAGCGCCGACGAGTCGTGAGCCGGTGTGATGGGCCTGCACGTCGTGCACGACGATCTCCGGCGAGCCCAGGGCGGCGCCGCGAAGCACCACCTGCAGACTCTTGACGAGCGGCTCGTCGCTGCGCCAGTTGATGTCGAGCGTCGACTGCGTCTTCGCCGTCCGGGCGGCGGTCAGATAGGTGTGGACGTCGCCGCCACGGAAGGCGTAGATGGCCTGCTTCGGGTCGCCGATGAGCACGAGCGTGGCGTGCCCGTCGAACGCCCGCGACAGCACCTGCCACTGCACCGGGTCGGTGTCCTGGAACTCGTCGACCAGCACGATCCGCCACCGCTGACGCATCCGCGACCGCGCCGGGGCCGAGGGGTCCTCGAGCGCGTCGGCCAGGCGGCAGAGCAGGTCGTCGTAGGAGAGGACGCCCCGCATCTGCTTGCGCCGGGCGACCTCCTCGCGCACCGCCTCCGCGAACCGGACCCGCGCGGCCGCGAGCGGGTTCTCATCAGGTGCGGCCGCGAGCGCGGACTGCGGGTCCTCGATCGCGGTGCGCGCCAGTGCCAGCGCGTCGTCGCGGCCGAACGGTGGCCGCTCCCGGACCTCGCCGAACCACTTCAGGTAGAGGTCGTCGACGACCTCCACGACCAGCTCGTCGAGCGAATCGACCAGCTCCGCACCGGCGTCGGTGTCACCGGCCACCCCGAGCGAGCGCAGCACGAGCTGGCAGAACTGGTGGGTCGTCGCGATCGTGGCGCCGTCGAAGGAGGCGAGCGCGTCGCGCACGCGCTCGTGACGTACGCGGACCTCCTCCTCGGGCACGTCCAGCAGCAGCTCGAGATGGGCGTCGAGCGGGGTCGGGCGTTGGCCCGCGACGGTGGCTGCGAAGGCGCGTTCGGCGTCGACCAGGTGGGAGCGCACCCGGTCCCGGAGCTCCTGCGAGGCGGCACGGCCGAAGGTGATCGCGAGAATCTCGTCGAGCCGCGCGACCCCCTCGACGACGTAGCGGGTCACCAGGGCGCCGATGGTGAAGGTCTTGCCGGTGCCTGCCGAGGCCTCGATCAGCGTCGTGCCGGTCGGCAGCGGACCGGTCAGGTCGAATCCGTCCATGGTCACCAGCTCCCCTGCTCCGCCGCCAGCAGCGGCGACCAGACCCGCATCGCGAGCGCACCGAAGCGGCTGGTCTCTCCGTCGAACTCCTCGCCCGGCTCCGGCTGATCGCCCAGCCCGGGGATGCCCGAGCCCTTGCCCCAGGCACGCACCTGCTCCACGTCGGACTCCTCGCCCTCGTAGCGTCCGTCGTTCCACTCCCAGCCGGCCTTGTAGAGCGCGTCGTCGATCCCGGCCTGGGTGCGCCGCTGGCGCGCATAGGCGAGCGAGGTCTTCAGCGGCAGCGGGAGCGGCGAGGTCAGGCCTCGGTCGCGCAGCCGCACCAGGTCGCGCAGCACGTCGATCGCGGTGTGGTCGAGCGGGCCGAGCTGGGAGAGCCCGAAGGGTGTGCGTGACCTGGAGTTTCCCGGTCGGCCCAGGGTCCAGGCGCTCCACGCGCGGTCCTCGTCGGAGGCGGCCAGCGCGACGAGCTGCACCCACGACTCGATCCGCCGCCGAGCGCCCAGGCGGGAGTACGTCACCGGCGCCAGCCGGTCGCCGTAGACCTCCGGCACGGTGCCGGTCAGCCGGCGTCCTTCGCCGAGGTCGACCTCGACGTCGACGGCTCGCGACTGGCCGGTCGAGATGCCTGCCTGGCGCACCCGCAGCGCCTCGGCCGCGATCGGCTTCGCCTTGGTGATCACGTCGGTGAGGATGCGCCAGCCGAGCCACTTCGGGGGAAGTACGCCGCGGCGCCACTCCTGCTGCGTCGCCTGCTCCTCCGACAGACCGGCGAGGAGGTCATGGAGCAGCCGGTCGCCCACCGACCACTGCCCCAAGCCGTCGAGTTCGACCGGGAGACCGTCGGAGAGCGGCTCCTCCTCGCGGGCCAGGGCCAGCTCCAGCCGGTCACGGAAGAACGCGCGCACCGGCGAACGGTAGAAAGAGAGCAGCTCCTCGAGGGTCACGTCGCCGGTCGGCTGCGGCGTCAGCGCTGTCGGCAGCAGCTCAG
The DNA here is from genome assembly GCF_014648595.1 of Nocardioides luteus. Classification (GTDB taxonomy): domain Bacteria; phylum Actinomycetota; class Actinomycetes; order Propionibacteriales; family Nocardioidaceae; genus Nocardioides; species Nocardioides luteus. Next base: position 144,793 of record NZ_BMRK01000003.1, read on the forward strand.
GAGGCTGGACTCGCTCCGAGACAGCGGCGACCGCACCCGCCTCCGCGGCCTTGTCGAAGGAGAACGGGCGGTCGGCGACCAACGCTCCGGGGGTCAGGTTGCGCGGGTCGAACGGCTGCAGCGGATGTCTCATCGTCACACGGTTGGAGACGGGCGTGCCGTCGTCGGTGACGGCAGTGGTGTCGAGGGTGTCCAGCAGCTCGCCGAGCGGCACCGCCGGCGGCCGGGGCTGGCCGGAGTACTCGTTGGCACCGGTGTAGGTCACCACCAGCGTCTCGGTCGCGGCCAGCAGCGCGTCGAGGAACAGCTGCCGGTCCTCGCTGCGCAGGTCGCGCTCGCCGGTCTGCGGGTCGCGGGCCAGCAGGTCGTCGCCGTCGGTGATCCCGACCCGGGGGAACACACCGTCGTCCATGCCCAGAAGGCAGACGACCCGGTGGGGCACCGACCGCATCGGCACCAGGGTGGAGACGGTCAGCGTGCCGGTGCGGAAGTTGGCGCGGGTCGCCCTTCCGGCCAGGCGCGCCCCCAGGAGCGCGCGCACGTCGGGCAGCCGCAGCTCGTCCACCGTGTGGCCCGCAGCGGCCTCGCGCACCCGGGACAGCTCGCGGGTCACCTGGCCGGCCTGCCACTCGTCGTTGGTCGAGACCGAGGTCAGCGCGGCGACGCCCTCCTCGATGATCTTCAGCCAGTGGGCCAGCGGGTGCACGCCCGCCATCTCGTCGGTAATCGACTCGAGCCGGTCGACCATCTCGGCGAACCGTCCGGCCAGCTCCACCGACCCGCTGCCCACGTCGTCGAGCGGCAGCGTCGTGTCGAGCCAGGTCGCCGAGTCCTCGGACATGGCCACCCCGGTGAGGATCCGGTCCATGCCGAAGCGCCAGGTGTTGGCGACGTACGACTCCAGCCCGAAGGGCTCCCGGTGCTCTGCGTCGAAGCCCCACCTGATCCCGGCGTCCTTGGCCCAGTCCTCGAGCTGCTCCAGCGCGTCGTCGTTGAACCCGAACCGGCGCCGAACGGGGTCGAGATGAGCCAGATCGAGTACGTCGCTCACCCCCGCCCGACCGCCGGCCAGGTCGAGCAGCCTGGTGGCCACGTCGAGCAGCGGGTTGGTGCGCGTCAGCGACCGGTCGGCCAGCTTCACCCGCAGCCGGTGGCCGGGGTGGCCGGTCTCGCCGGTCATATCCCCCAGCCCGAACGCAGCCTCGATCAGCGGCGCGAAGGTCTCGATGTCGGGGCACATCACGAGCACGTCGCGCGGCTCCAGCGTCGGGTCGTCCTCGAGCAGCCCCAGCAGCACCTCCCGCAGCACCTCCACCTGCCGCGTCTCACCGTGGCAGGCGTGCACCTGGATCGACCGGTCCTTCGGGTCCAGCACCCGCTCCTCGCGCTGCCCGAGCGTGTTGCCGCGGATGTCCTCCTGGAGCCATCGGAGCAGACTCGACTCCCGCTGGTCGATCTTGTCGAGACCCAGCCCTCGCTGGTCGACCTCGTCGAGACCTGAACCCCGGTGGTCGAGCTTGTCGAGACCCAGCCCCCGCCGGTCGACCTCGTCGAGACCTCCCGAGAACCGGTTCAGCGACCGTTGCAACTCCCGCGTATCTCGCCCCAACGTCGCCAGCAGCGGATGCCCCACAGCGGCATGAGCCCGATCCTCCGCACGCGCGACCGTCCCCTCCAGCCCCGCCAGCGCCTGCCACAGATCCTCAGACGGATGCGGCAGCCACAGATGTACGTCCCGGTGCTCCCCGAGCGCCGCGACCAGCTCGACGTCGGTCGCCGAGAGTCGGGTGTGCCCGAAGAGCGAGACCCGCTCCGGCAGCTCGAACTCCCCCGGCGCCTCCTTCAGCCGTGCGACCGTCGCAGCATGCCGCTCCACCGGAGTCGGCCCACCGACCAGGTCCGCGACGGCCCGCCACAGCGGCGGCTGCCAGGCCAGATCGTCGGCGATCTCCTTGCCGAGCCCGTCGGTGTCCTGCCCAGCGCTCCAGTCGGCCACCACGCTCGGCCGCTGGTCCGCATACGCAGCGAACAGCTTCGCGAGCCTCCGCGCCAGCGCCAGCCGCCGCCCCCGTCGGCGTACCCCTTCTTCCGTCTGATCTCCGTGACCCAGATGCTGCGCGAGCGACCGCGCCCAGGGCTCGTCGAGCGAGGCGTCGATCGCCGCCAGCACCGGCCAGGTCAGCGACTCCGGCCCCCACGGATCCTCGTCGCCCGTACCCGCGATCTCGGCGAACAGCGACCACGGCGACCGAAAGTCGACCCCCGCACAGATCCCGTCCGCACGCCCCTCAGCCGCCCCCAGCCGATGCGAGAGCCGATGCGACAACCACCGCTCCACCCCGCGCGCCGGCACCACCACGACCTCGGTCGCGAAGGGATCCTCGGAAGGCACCGAAAGCAGCTCGCCGAGCGAGTCGGCGAGCAGATCGGTCCGCGGCGCGCGGTGCAGATGTACGACCACAGACCGCAACCTATCGGTGAGCTCCGACATCGCCTCTGAGGCACCCAGAGCGGCTTGTCGCAAGTGTCCGCGCAACGGTAGGTGAAGACCGATCTGTCATGTTCGACGCGACGATCACTTTCTACGGCCTCGTCCCGCAGCGGTGACCTCGCGCGGTTGTCAGCCCCCGAACTTGAACGTCGGCATCACCTGTTCGATGAACGCATCTGCTTCCTCGCGCGTGACCCACTCAGGATTGAACGACCAAGCAACCACGACCTCAGAGTCACCCACCACGGTTCCGTAGTGGTCGAACCGCTCGGTCTCATTGGTCCCTCGAAGGTGGAAGAACGTGCTGCCGCCATACTTCACGTCGGGGAGACGTTTCCCGTCCGGGACTGCTGCAGGATCGGGTGACAGGTTGGGTCACGCAGCCTGAGTGGCTGGCGTGATCTTGATTGTCTCGTACTCGATGGGAGTTAAACGTCCCAGGGTCGCTTGTCGTCGTCGGCGGTGGTAGGTCTTCTCGATCCAGGTCACGATCGCGATGCGGAGGTCCTCGCGGGTCTCCCACGCCGTGCGGTCGAGGACGTTCTTCTGGAGCAGGCTGAAGAACGATTCCATGGCCGCGTTGTCGCCACACGCGCCGACGCGACCCATCGATCCGACCAGCCCGTGGCGGTTGATCGCTCGGACGAATTTTCGGCTGCGACATTGGCTGCCTCGGTCGGAGTGAACGATGCAACCGGCCACGTCCTCACTGGCTGCTCGGCGCATCCGGACCGCGTTCTCGAGTGCGTTGACCGCGAGTTTGGACTTCATCCGGTCGCTGATGGAGTAGCCCACGATCCGGTTCGCGTAGACGTCCTTGACCGCGCACAGGTAGAGCTTGCCCTCACCGGTGGGATGCTCGGTGATGTCGGTCAACCACAACTCGTTCGGGGCGTGCGCAGCGAACCAGTGCCGGGTCACACCGTGCTCGTCGACGTGCGCGACCAGGTCGTCGTGAACCGGTGGGCCGGCCTTCTTCGCCTTCGCACGCTTGGGCTTGGCGAACGCGCTCCACCAGCCGTTGACCGAGCAGATCCGCCACGCGGTCCGCTCCGCCATCTGCTGCCCGGCCGCACCGGCTTCCTCGACCAGGAACCGGTAACCGAACTCGGGGTCGTCGCGGTGCGCGTCGAAGAGGGCATTGGCTCGGTAGGCCTCTTCCAGCATGGCGGGCGTGAGGGGTCCTCGAAGCCACCGGTAGTAGGGCTGGCGAGCGATCTTGAGGACCCGACACGTCACCGCGACGGGGATCCCGTCGACAGCCAGCTCACGAACGAGCGGGTACATCATTTTCCCGGCAGGTTGGCCTGCGAGAGATAGGCCGCGGCCCGACGCAGCACCTCGTTCTCCTGCTCGAGCAACCGAATCCGCTTCTTCGCTTCACGCAGCTCAGCGTTCTCAGCCGCCGTGGTCCCCGGCTTCGCCCCGTCCTCGACATCGGCCTGCCGCAGCCAGTTGGTCAGACACGACTCGCTGATCCCGAAGTCAGCAGCGATCTGCTTCAACTGCTGACCAGGCTCACGGTTTCTCGCGACACGAACAACATCGTCACGGAACTCCTTGGGGTACGGCTTCGGCACAGCACACATCCTTCCAGCAGCACCTCTCGGCACCACAGATCAGATGTCACCTAACCCTGCAGCAGTCCCTCCGGGTACGCCGTTTCCACCCGCGAGAGTGCGGCCTTGGCGAGATCGTCCACGTCGGAGGCGAGGGTCACATCAGCGTTTGAAGATCGCCCTACCAGTGGGGTGGTCGTCGTCTGGCGCGCTGAGCACGTAGCGGGATTCTCCGGACTCGACCTACCAGCCGGCGGGAGCCGTGAGGAGCGCGCCGTTGATTTTCGCCGTTTCTTCTTCACCGGACGCGGTTGATGACTCAGAGGCCTCCGGGGCGCTTGGTAAGGATGAGGTGTCGGGTCCCGACGGTGCATCGTTTCCGCCGCAAGAGGAGAGCGCCAACGCCGTGATCGCCGCAACGGTGATCGCAGTGAGGGATCGGGCGACGCCCGTCCGAGATCCAGCCATGACCGGAGAGGATAGTGGCTGGCGGACGGGAGTCATTGACCTTGACGTACCGATGGACGTCGGCGACCCCTCGTAGATGCCACTGCGCTCGCTCGTTGCTCAGCCTGCGAACTTGAACGTTGCCATCACTTCGTTGATGTACTTATCGATCTTCTTGCGAGACGTCTCCCCGGCGAACGACCAATGCACAGATACCTCGGTGCCGCCGTCCAAGAGAGCACCGTAGAGGTCGTACGTTCGAGACTCTCCGGTGGCCTGGATATGGAAGAACTTCGTGCCCCTGAACTGCACATCGTCCAGTCGCTCGACGTCCGAGTAGTCACCGATCACGCTTTCACGACTGGTCGACGCGAGCTCGTCAGTTGATGCCGCGAGGGTCGACCCTGTCATGAGGGTTGCAAAGCCGTCTCTGAAGCCTTGCTCGTCCTTCGGCGTGCTCAGTACGTAGTGGACTCCGTCCTCCATACGCACATCCCAAGCGGGCGGCGCCTTGAGCTGCACCCCGTCCGACTCGACGCCGTGCCAACCTGCCCCTGGGTCGGTGGGCTCAGGCGACGCCGCACCACCCGACGAGGGCGCCGTCATCGTCGTTTCTTTGCCCGACGGGGAGTCTTTGCCGCACCCGGCAACGCCGGTTCCAAGAAGCACAACCACAGCCGCGGTTGCGAACGCGATGGAGCGTCTCCGAGATCTGGTCATGCCAGAGAGCGTATCGGCTCTTCACAGACTAGTGGCTTTCTGATCGACACCCCCTAGGGTCTGCTGTTTAACTTAGGTCAACGTCCGGACACACTCGGGAGACTGCCAATGACAGGGCCACGCTCGACTGGGGTCAACAAGCCCCTCGTCAATCAGATCAAACAGGTACTCATCGACGACACAGTTGAACTCGACAAGGTGCACGTCGACAAGCCCCGCGCCGGCAGTCTCGGGGGCAGTCAGACCGCCAACACTCTCGAGACCCTGATGAACCTCGCTACCGAGCGCATCAACTCCGCACTCTCAGAGACCTCGAAAGCCATGGTTTCGTTCGTCGATGGCCTTGACGACGCTGTCCGTGCTGTAGAGGACGCGGACGAGCAAGCTCGCACGGACGCTCACAACCTGATGACCGCAGGTGTCGACTTGATCAGCCAACCGTTCTTCGACAACTTGGTCAAGGATGCTCGACTGAACCTACCTGACATCAACCTGCCGTTCCTCCCCGACTTCGGAGCGCTGGAAGAAGCGGCGACGCGAGCCAAGTTTGGTCAAGACGACAAGGCGGAGGGGTAATCCATGGGTCCTAGAGGCACCATGATGTCAATTCTCAGAGAGTATGTGGTCAACGCTGACCCCGACGACATACAAACGCGTCTGGAGGACTGGGAGAACGCCCGAAGGGTGTTCCAAGAACTTGTGAAAGACCTCCACCTAGCTGCGAAGAGGGTCCCAGAGGCGTTCGAGGAGACCTCGGACACCAGCATCGCTGCCAAAGCTGCGTTCCAGACCTCTGCAACTAAGTTGACCAGCAAGGTCCAACAACTCACAGATGCCATTGAGGCCCTCGGTGAGGCCCGCGCTGAGGTCAAGCGGGCGCAGGAGAAACATCGGGCCCTCGAACAGAAGCTTTCTTTCGAACCGGTCTCTGCCCCGGATGAGTCGGCCTCGAAGTACGCCCAGACCGGTCCTGGCATCGACTCGGCGCAAGCAGTTCAAAACCGGAAGAACTTCCAAGCCGATCGCCGCGCGTACGACGCTCAGCAAGCAACTATCGCTGACGCTGAACAGGCTGCTGCACGACAAATCGAGCAGGTCGATACGCAAAACTACACATCCCAGCCGCCAGTTCGTGCCCTTACGGAAGAGCCCGGGTCTCCGAACGACCCTGCGCCAAAGCCGCCGTCGTCCCCGGGCTCCTACAGCCAGATTGCCGCATCTCGAGCACGGATCTCGAAGATCAACTCCAACACCCTCTACCCCGAGGGCTGGGGTCACGAGATCATCGCGCAGGAGAAGGCGAACATCGAGGCACACCAGGCGGAGAACAAGCCGGAATGGGACGGCAACCAGTGGATCAACGCTGACGGCTCGCCTGCGCCGTCGACCTCGTACGCGATGGTCGAAACGGCCAACGGGCTGGCTCCGCTCGCGGGCGGAACCGGCGGGATGACCGCCATGGCCGTTGCTGGCGGCGGCGCGCTCCTGACCGCAGGCGTGGCGAAGGCGCTCGCCAGCAAGTTTGCCGCGGGCGGGGCGTCCGCGAAGGCGGGCGCCCCGGCAGCCACCTCGAGGTCGGCCGCAGCTCGTTCGACAGGCGCCCGTGCGGGTGCGGCTGGCGCCAGGGGTGCCGGTGCAGGTGCGGGAGCCCGCGGCGCAGGCGGTCGTGGAGCCGGCGGACGTGGTGCAGGTGCGGCTGGCGGCCGTGGTGCAGGTGCGGCTGGCGGCCGTGGTGCTGGTCGGGCTGGTGCAGGCGGGCGCGGAGCCGGCGTGGGCGGTCGCCGCGGCGGCAAGAAGCGCGACGAGAACGGCAGCCAGAACCAGGAGTGGGCAGCCGACTACACCGATGACTGGACCGAGACCGCCAGCGACGTTCTGGACCCTGGCGCATCGCGCGGTTGGGTTCCCAACCCTCCCGCTGACGGCGGCGAGAGCGGGCCTCGCCAGTCCAAGTAACAACGTGAAAGAGAAGCGGTGCTGATCCAGCAGAAGACGGATCAGCACCGCTTCTCGTCGTTTCCTTCACGCGACAGAGGTGCCCTCGAGCTCGATCATCTGGCCGGGAACGGCCAGACGGGTGACGCCGAGCATGGTGGTCGTTGGCGCTACCCCCGCCGCGCCGAGGCGTGAGGCGAGCGCGTCGTAATGCTGAAAGAGGAGGTCGACATCGGTGGCGTACACGTTGAGCCGGACCAAGTTGCTCAGAGACATCTCGGCATCACCGAGTACAGCCTCCAGATTGTCGAGGCTCAGACGGATCTGCGCGACCATGTCGCCTTCGTGCTGCGGCTTGCCGTCGGCACCCATCGCGGTCTGGCCCGAGCAGTAGAGCGTGCGGGTCGCACCGGTCACGACCTCACCTTGGTTGAAGCCCAGCCCCGTCGACCAGGTCACGGGGTTCACTGGGATTCGTTCGATCGCCATGTCCATCTCCGTTCGGCTCACGCGAGGGCCTCCCCCGCGGCGGATCCAGCCTCGCAAGGAAACACGACATCCTCTGTCAGGTATTCGATTAGATTCTGACCCGTGCGTGCCGACCGGCTGGTGTCCCTGGTGCTCCTCCTGCGCCAGCGCGGACGGCTGACCGCTGACGTCCTCGCCCAGGAGCTCGAGCTCGACCCGTACCGTGCTGTGCGACATCGAAGCGCTTTCGGCCGCCGGCGTCCCGGTCTACGCCGAGCGCGGCCGCCACGGTGTCTACTCCTTGCTCCCCGGGTTTCGGACCGAGCTCACCGGCCTGAACCATGATGAGGCCCTCGCCCTCCTGACCGCCGGTTCGGGACGTGCCGAGCAGATCTTCGGGCTCGGCTCAGCGCTCGCGTCAGCGATGCGGAAGATGGTGGACGCACTCCCAGAAGGCCACCAGACCGCAACGAGCGACGCCGCGCAGCGGTTCCTCTTGACCCGGAGACCGACCTGCTCTCGCGCCGGCTCGACGTCGACGAGGTCCCCGACCACACCATGGCCGAGGTCCGACAAGCAGTGCTCACCGGACACAAGCTGCACCTCCACTACGCCTCCCGAGGCCAGGCGCCGCGCTGATGCATCGTCGACCCGATCGGTCTGGTCACCGTGCGCGAGAAGGGCTACCTGCTGACCACCGAGGACGGCGTCGACCGCACCTTCCGGATGTCGCGCATCATGGAAGCGAGCGCCTCCCCGATCCGGCTGAACGGCCGGAGCACGTCGATCTCCATCGCATCTGGGCCGATCGCTGCGCGCAGTTCCTTTCGGACGGCCACATCGCCGTCCAGGTTCGTGTCGATCCAGTACGGAGCGACCAACTGCTCGACATGGCCGAGGCCGTACGCGCGGAGGCGCCAGACCCGGACGGCTGGCTCCGTCTGGAGGTCACCTTCCAAGACTTATGGCACGCAGAGGGGCACTGTGGCAGCTCGGCGCCGAGGTCGAAGCGCTGGACCCGCCGGAGCTCCGCCGCGCGATGGACGAACGGCGCTCGCAGTAGCGAACCGATACTCCTTGCCTGCCGCGGGAATCTAGACTTGGCTCCGGCGTTGGTCTAGAAGCAGAAGCGTCGACACGCGATGTATCGAGCAGATCGACGTCGCTCCCGGACACCGGGAACGACGTCTTCCTGGAGGACCGAGCCCGCCGACTGTGTCGTCTACACGCACCTTGGCAAGACAACGGCGAAGTACGGCGCGCGACCGAACGTGCGGATTTCGATCGTGGCGAGACCTGCGACTCGCGGAGGCAGGCGATTTTTCGACGTACCTTGTAAGGGCAGGCGACCTCGACCCCCGGACATGCGGCGAGGGCGCAGAGGCTCACGCCACACGGTTCATCTCACCCAAGTGCTCGATGTCGTCGTCGAGCTGGCGACGGGCGTCGGGGGCCGTGGGAGCGGCAGTAGGACTAGAAGAGGAAGACGAGGGGCCAGGACGCAAGAGGCGGGGATGGATCAACAGAACCGGCGACAGCTTCACCACCGCAGCAGCCCTTTGTCGTCAGGCCGCAGGACTCGCTCGGCCTTCAAGTGAAGGTCGCCCACCACGGGACTACGGCTAGGCTCAAACCTGCCGTTCCGCCCCGGTGAACTCCCTCGACGGCCGAAGCCTCCATCCGTGCATCGCCGTCGCGATGAAACGGACGTTCGCCGGCGCGCGTTCGATGGATAAACCTTCTTGTTCCGGAACGATCCCGGGTCGACGATGAGGCCGCCTCCGCAGCGGATCATCGAGGATCGCTAACTCGAGGACAGACCGACCGAGACCGGCGAAATCCCTGACCCGAAATCGAAAGTCACTTCAGCGGGCAGGTTCGGAGCAGCGAATGCAAACCTATGCACTGCGTCCGACGGACTCGCCAACTCGCGTCCCGTGTCCTGCCCGATGCGTACGGTCGCCTGGCCCTCAATATCGGCATCGACCACCACCCACGTCTGACCGTTCGGCGCCCAGCCCGACCCGGCGACGTAAGGGAGGACATGCACCGCCCGCACTCCGCACTCATGCGTAAGTGCTGCCTCCTTCGGCTTGAACGCGTCAGCCGGGCATCGTCTGTCGAGAGTCGTCGACGCTGACTCGAGGTCCTTCAGCTGAGCACCTTGATCTCCCTCGACAACACCTGTCTCAAGGTCGACGCTTTGCGTCACACCGTCATACTCCACCTGGAGGACCGAAGGGTTCTTCGCGCCTACGACCAGCCCGCGATACCACTGCGATGGCGCCTCTGCCGGAAGAGACACCTTCTTGTTGCCATCAAGCAGTGAGAAAGAAGGCATTGGCAGCGACTCCAAGGTCTGGTCATCGAGAAGTACGTCGCGCCCATCTGAACTCGGATGAAGTTTGAGAGTCCAAGCCAAGCCGACCAGTGTCACCCCGTCCCGAGGTTTCAGGTCGCCAGCATCGCTAGCAACCTCGTCCATCGCAGGCACTACCTTGACGGTCAGCACCCCAGTCGGGAGACCCAGTTCAGCTTTACTGCCTCCGCTGATCTTCTCGGGCGAAACCTTCTCGACCTGACCAGCTTGCACCCCATGACCAGCATCATCAGTTTCCGATGAGCACGCTACCAACGCCAGACCCGCTAGGGCCGAAGCCACGATCAACCGCGCAGTCGACCACCGGTTCACCACCGCCCTCCTCGATCCGTGATCTTCCAGTTGTCGTCATTCTCATAAACTCGCCCCCGCTTCGCGCACCACACCCAGAGGCTTTGCGTAGTCCAGCGTGACGATGCTCTGGTGCTTTGCACCTGCAGCCCGCGTCCGCCTAGGCGGAAGGCGTACCAGAGTGCCATCGACCTCGAGACTAGGGCGTGGGCATCCTTTCAACACGCTCAGGCGACGCGGTTCATCTCACCGGTGTGCTCGATGTCCTCGTCGAGCTGGTGGCGGGCGTCGGGGTGGCCGTGGAAGCGGCGGTAGGAGTAGAAGAGGATGCCCAGGGCGAGGGCGGAGGAGGCGAGGAGGGTGACGCCGGTCCAGGCTCCGCCGAGGAGCCAGAAGGTGGCCTCCAGCGGCCACCAGTGGGGCGCGGGCGGGCTGATCAGGAAGACGACGCCGACGGCGCCGATGCAGAGCGACCCGAGGGTCGAGAGGATGATGCGGGGCCAGGTCTCGACGCCCTCGGCCACACCTCGCATCGCCCGGAGCCGCACCGGCTCGACGTAGCGGCGGGCCCAGGCGTACTGCCTCGACAGCACCGCGAGGCCGCCGAAGAGCATCAGCAGTCCGGGGCCGGGCAGCACCATCGCGGCGATGCCGGCGACCACCAGCAACCAGCCGACGGTCTCGTAGGCGAGCCGCTTCGCTGCGGCTCCTGCGAGGGACTTCATGGGAATAGCCTGCCATTCAGGTACAACCCCGAGACCAACGAGTGGGTTGCGATCGGTCATGCGGCGAGGTCGTATTTGATGCCCTCAGGGCTCGGGAAGGTGAGCCAGAGGACGGCGAGAACGATGTCGCCGATGATGGGTACGACCAGGATCAGCTGCCACCAACCGGAACGGTTGATGTCGTGGAGACGGCGCGCGCCGAGGGCGATGGACGGCACGAACGCCGCCAGCGCGTAGAGGCTGATCACGAGGCTCACCACGTCGTTGCGCGCCAGCACGAGGACGATGAGCAGGAGAAGGTTCACGAGCATCGGCCAGAGCAGCTCGGTGCGGCTGGCGCGACCCGAGAACGTCGCGTACTTCTTCCAGAACCGCGCGTAGGCCTCGGTGATCGAGGCCGCACGGAGCGGCTGGTCCAAGGGGATCGTCACGGGCAGGAACCTTAGGTGGGGACGTCGGCCACGTAAATATCGGCCCGGGCATCTGTTCCAGATAGCAGCAAAGTTCATCTTCCCGTAGCAAACGGTTGCACCTGGAAACATCAGGGGCGACGTACGGAAGCATTCTCCGTACGCCGCCCCCTCGATGTGGAACGTCAGCCCTTCGCAGCCTCGTCGATGGCGGCCGCGACGCGCTTGTGCGCCTCCCAGATCTCCTCCGGCAGCTTGAACTGCTTGAGGTGCTCCTCGCGGAAGCCCATCTCCTGCTGCCACCGCTCGACGTCGATGTTGAGGATGCGGTCGAGGTCCTCCTGCGGCAGGTCGAGGCCGCGCAGGTCGAGCTCCTCCTGCGTCGGGATCACGCCGACGGCGGTCTCCTGGCCCTTGACCTCGCCCTTCTGGTAGGCCTGCAGCCACAGCAGCGCCCGCACGTTCTCGCGGAATCCGGGCCACAGGAAGTGGCCGTCCTCCGGGTCGCGCTGGAACCAGTTGACGTGGGCGAAGATCGGCTTCTCGGTGGCCGCGTTGATGATGTTCAGCCAGTGGCGGGCGTAGTCGCCCTCCTCGTAGGCCAGGAACGGCCGCATCGACATCGGGTCGTAGCGCAGCTGGCCCTCGACACCCTCGGCGGCGAAGGTCGCCTCGGCACCCAGCGTCAGGCCGTCGTACACACCCTCGGCGACGTCGCCGATCGCGCGGATCAGCGGCTCGCGGTCACGGGTGCGCCCGCCGAAGATGATCGCGTCGACCGGCACGCCGGTCGGGGCGTCGTAGTCGTCGGCAGCGTTCGGCACGCGCGAGATCGGGATCGTGAAGCGGGAGTTGGGGTGGGCCCACGGGTCGCCCAGCTCGTCGGCGATCCGGTTGGCGATCTTCTCGCCCTTCCAGTCGATCCAGCCGTCGAGGTCGTCGGGGTGGTGCTTGGTCTTGCCCTCCCACCAGACTTCCTGGGTCTTCTCGTTGTAGGCCACGTTGGTGAAGATCGCGCCGGAACCCTCTTCGATGCCCGCGATGGCACCCGGGTTGGAGCCCTCGTTGGTGTCCTTGGCGACGCCGAAGACGCCGTTCTCCGGGTTGAAGGCGTAGAGCTTGCCGTCCTCGCCGACCCAGATCCAGGCGATGTCGTCACCGTAGAAGCTGACCTTGTAGCGGTCGCCGAGCGCGTCGGGGGTGAAGGTCATCGAGAGGTTGGTCTTGCCGGAGGCCGAAGGGAAGCCGCCGACGACGTGGAACTTCTCGCCGGTCTCCTTGTCCTCGATGCCCAGCAGCAGGAACTGCTCGGCGAGGAACTTGCCGGAGGCGCGGCCGTCGTAGCAGGCCTGGCGCAGGCCGTGGGCGATCTTGCCCAGCAGCGCGTTGCCGCCGTAGGAGGAGCCGTAGTGGAGGATCGTGCGCTGGTCGGCGACGGTCGCGAAGAGGCGCTGGTCGCGGTCGGTGCCCTGGCCGAGGTTGGGCAGGTCGCCGGTCACGTGGACCGCGCGGACGAAGGAGTTCGGGTCCTCGAGGTTGTTGATGTAGTCGATGCCGACGCGCGCCATCCGGATCATCTGCTGCACGACGGGGCGGCTGTCGGTGAGCTCGACGCCCGCGGCGTAGGCCTCGAGCGGCGAGCCGGCCGGAGCCATCAGGTAGGGGATGACGTACATCGTCTTGCCGGCCGAGGCGCCGGTCATCCGCTCGGTGAGGGTCTTGACGACCTCCTCGGCGGGCTTCCAGTTGTTGTAGACGCCCTTGTCCTCCGGGTTGGAGGTGGCGACCACAGTGCGCTCCTCGGAGCGCGCGGTGTCCTTGCTGTAGGAACGGCTGTAGTAACGGCCGCCGGTCACCGGGAGGAGCTCGCCGGCCTCGAGGGACTCCTGGAGGAGCCGCTCGTCGTCGGCTGCGCTGACGACCTCGACCCGCTCGGCTCCGGTGATCCCTGCCCAGTAGGAGACGTACTCCCGAACATGAGGATTCGTCAGCCCCGCCTCATCGAGGACCTTCTCCACGTCAACCATTCCGACACCCTTCAAAAGTTTCGCCGATTGCAGGCACGTTACCCCAGTTGAAGAGGGCTCCAACCGGGGTACCGTGCACCAGAGTGGGTCATCGATCGCGGGCTGCGACAATTGATCGATCCAACTGCCGTCGCCGGGTCCGGAGACCCTCGTCAGCCCTCGTCATAGTGACAAATGCCTCATTTCGGCGAGGGGTCCGTAATGTGGATGAGACGCTCCATGTCGCGCAGTGACACGGATTACATCTAATCTTCTGCGCGTGATCCCCCAACACATGTTCGCTGAGTCGAACCCTCTTTGCGCCACCGGACCAGTGACCGGACAAGTGGTCGGCTGATGGAGCTCATTCTCGGGACCTTCGCCACCTCCTTCACCGGAGGCCTCTTCCCCATCATCAACTTCGAGACCTACCTCGCGGTGGCCGCCTCGAACCTCACCTTCTCCGCCCTCCTCCTCGCCCTGGTGGCGGGCATCGGCCAGACCAGCTCCAAGGTGGTCTGGTACTACGCCGGCCAAGGCACCACCGCCCTCCCCTTCGTCCGCAAGAAGATGTCCACGGAGAAGTGGCAGCAGCGTCGGTCGAAGTGGGAGCAGCGTACGCAGGGACGACCCGCCTACGCCGGCGGTCTCCTCGCCGCGGCCGCTCTCAGCGGCCTGCCGCCGCTCGCGATCCTCGCCGTCATCTACGGCACGCTCAAGTGCAACCTCATCCTCTTCGTCGGGATCACGTTCGTGGGGCGCGTGCTCCGGTCGTGGATGATCCTCGAGGCGGCTGCGTTCGCCTGGGTTCGGGCCTGAGGGACCGGGCGTGGGATACCCGGTCGACCGGGTATCCCTGGACTTGACGGGCACTGAAACACCCGTCAAGTCCATGAAGTGCCCGTCAAGTACGCCTCGGCGTCTCACCATGTGACCGCCCACGCCCGCGAGACTGCCGGACCAACGAGCACCCGCGCCGCTTAGAATCCGGCTATGTCGCAGCCCGCTGGATTCGTCGGAGTCACCGCCAACCTCGGCCTCAAGGAGGGCGCTGACGACTTCGCCGTCGTCGCCGCCCCCGCCGGCTCGGTCACGAGCGCTGCGGTCTTCACCCGATCCCGCTTCGCGGGCGCCTCGGTGCTGCTCTCGCGCGCCTCGGACGTCTCCGCGTTCCGGGGCGTGGTGACCATCTCGAAGAACGCCAACGTCGCGACCGGTGCGACGGGCGAGGCCAACGCGAGAGAGGTACGCCGCCTGGCGGCCGAGGTCGTCGGCGTCCGCCCCGAGGAGCTCCTGGTGGCCTCGACGGGCGTGATCGGTGTGCAGTACCCGATGGAGGTCATCACCCCGGCCATCGAGAAGCTTTACGGCACGGCGGCCGAGGCCGACTTCGAGGCGATCGCGACCGCGATCATGACCACCGACACGATCGCCAAGGTCGAGACCCGCACCGTCGGCGGCGCGACGATCACCGGCGTCGCCAAGGGCGTCGGGATGATCGAGCCCGACATGGCGACGATGCTGACGTACTTCTTCACCGACGCCGAGGTGTCCGCCGCAGACCTCGACGCCGTCTTCCGCCGGGTCGTCGACCGCACCTACAACGCGGTCTCGATCGACACCGACACCTCCACCTCCGACACCGCGGCGATCTTCGCCTCCGGCGAGGCCGGCCCGGTCGACCTCGCCGAGTTCGAGGCGCAGCTCTACGACGCCGCCCTGGCGCTGGTGAAGAAGATCGCCTCCGACGGCGAAGGCGCCTCCACGCTGATCGAGGTGAGCGTCAGCGGCGCTCGCGACGACGCCCAGGCGAAGCGGGTCGGCAAGGCCATCGTGAACTCGCCGCTGGTCAAGACCGCCGTCCACGGCGCCGACCCCAACTGGGGCCGGATCGCGATGGCGATCGGCAAGCTCCACGACGAGACCGACATCGACCCCGAGCGAGTCCGCATCGCCTTCGGCGGGACGGAGATCTACCCGGTGCAGGTCTCCGAAGATCTACTGGCCGATTTATCGACTTATCTGTCTGGCGACGAGGTCTCGATCGAGGTCGACCTCGGCATCGCCTCCGGTGAGTTCACGGTCTACGGCTGCGATCTCACCGAGGGCTACATCCGGATCAACGCCGACTACACCACCTGAGCCGACTAGACCGCCTCGGCCTGATCGGCCTCCGCCCCGGCGAGCATCAGCCCGGCGACCGCACCCAGCGCCTCGGTCCACGCTGCGGTCATCTCCGGGGTCCACTCGTCCCCGCCGAGCTCCTCCATGGCGGCGATCATGCACTCGGCCACGGCGTCGTACATCGGCGGGGTGACGCCCAGGCCGGCGTGCTTACGGCCCAGCGCACCCAGGGTCCCGGAGAGCCAGGCGGCGTCGTCGAGGTGGTCGACCACGGCGACCACGGCCTCGCGCAGCATCTTGGCCTGCGGGGCGATGTCGGCCGAGAACATCGGGCGTACGGCGGGATAGCGCTCGAACAGGATCGAGTAGAAGCGTGGCGTCAGGGCGTGCTCCTGGCCGTCGACCAGCAGGAGGCTCTCGGTGAGGATGTCTTTGTCCATGACAACCACGGTCTCGTGCGCGTGTGACGACCACGGCCACCGCGGAGAAAGACCGCGGTGAATGCGATCTCACAACCTCACAGCAGGACGTCACCCGACCTGCGACCGGGTGAGGTCGGCGTCGCCGAGGAGCGTCGATGCGCGACGTACGACCAGCTCGACCACGTCGGGGTGGGGACCGATCACGTCGGCGACGATCTCCGCCCCGGCCGCCGTCGAGCGTGACCGGACCAGGTCGGAGAAGAAGCCGGGGGCGAGCAGGTAGGGGGAGACGGCGTCGCCGGGACGTACGACCTCGGCGATCGGTGGAGCGCCCGAGCCGGAGACCGTGGCGACCCGGACCGTGCCACCCCAGACCGCCTCCAGCAGAAGGCCTGCGCCGGCGAGGTCGGCACGCGCCGACGGGTCGTTGGAGCCGGCGGCGACCAGGACCACGGGCTGGCCAGGGGACGCACCGGCGGCGACGAGTCGGGAGACCTGAGCGGTGGCGAGCAAGCCGTCTGGCCCGAGCGCGCGGCCCATCGCCACGGGCAGCCCCTCGGCGGCCTGCGGCAGGTCGACCTTGATGTGATAGCCGCTCGAGAGCAGCAGCGGGACCACGACCGACGGCTGCCGGTCCGCGAGGACGTCGGTGAGCAGCGGCTCGCAGAGCTCGACGTACGCGGCTCGCGACTCCATCACCAGCACCCGGCCGGCGCGCTTGGCGATGATCGAGGCGACGGCGTTGCCGAGCAGCTGGCGGGTGCCGTGGGCGACCACGACGAGCCTCACGAGGCCACCGCCAGCCGGTAGCCGCGCTTCACGACGGTCTGGATCGTCTTGGTGCCGAGGACGGAGCGGAGCCGGGCGACCGCCATCTCGACGGCGTGCTCGGAGCCTGCGGTGCCGGAGGGGAGCATGGCGAGCAGGGCAGGACGGGAGACGACGTTGCCGGGGTTGGCGACCAGCGCGCCGAGGACCGCGGCTGGGGCGGGTGAGAGCTTCACCTCGGCGCCGTCGAGGATGACCGCGTCGTCGTGGAGCAGCAGCTGGTGTCCGCCGGCGAGCTCGACCATGAGCCCCGAGCGCCGCAGCGGCAGCTCCGTCTCGAGCATCTTGACCATCGCCGCGGTGCGTGAGCGGTCGGGGACCATGGTCGGTACGCCCCACATCTCGAAGGCCGCGGCCGTCACCGGCCCGACACAGGCGGCGACCACGTCGGCCTGGAACGCAGCCACGACCTCGTCACGCAGGCCGACCGACCCGGCCGCCTGCATGAACGCCGCGACGGCGGGCGCAGAGGTGAACGTGACCGCGTCCAGCTCACCGTCGGCCAGGGTCTCGACGAGCCGGAACATCGGCTCGGGGTCGGAGGCCGACTCGACCCGGTAGACGGTCACGTTGACGACCTCGGCGCCCTGCCGGGTCAGCGCGTGGGCGACCATCGACAGGGACTGCCCGTGCTCCTGCACCACGATCCGCTTGCCGGTGAGGTCGCGGCCGCGCAGGTGCTCCAGGACGTCGTCGAACTCCTCCGACTCGGGAGCCCACAGCTCCCGCAGCCCGCGTCGGCGCAGCGCGCCGACCGACTTGGGCCCGCGCGCCAGGATCTCGGCACGGCCGAGCGTCTCCAGGAGCGGGTCGAGCAGGCCCCACTCCTCGGCGGCGTCGAACCACGTACGCGTGCCGATGCCCGTCGTGGCCAGGAACATGTCGATCTTCTGCCCGATGATCTGCTCGGTCACCGTGCGCAGCGCGCCGGCGTCGACCCGGTTGGGGTCGACGGAGAGCGCGGGCGCCCAGACCACCTGGGCACCCCGCCTCTCCAGCAGATTGATCTGCTCCTCGGCCTTCCGCGCCGCGGTCACACCGACGCGGAAGCCGCTCAGCGCGCCACCGTCCACATCGGAATCGTAGATCTCCTGCGCATTCTGCACCGCCATGCTTCCACCCTGTGGCAGCCGCATTTCGGCGTACGCGGGCTGCTCGATCGTGGGGGCTAAGTTTCGCTCACGGTCTCACAGCCCCCGATCCGGAAGCGGCAGCAGGGGCGGTCACAGCTCGACGATCGCCCCACCGGTGGCGGGCCGCTCGGCCGCGTCCCGCTTCCACCGGCCGGAGAACCCGGTGCCGATGAGGAGTGCTCCGACGGCCGGCAGCAGGACGATGGCGAAGTTGAGGGTGCCGATCTGCAGCGAGCGGACGCCGAAGAGGTCCGTCGCGTCCCAGAGGAAGTGCCGAGAGAACATCGCGACCACCCCGAACAGCGCGCACAGCACGCCCGCGGCGACCGGACCGATGCCCGCGACCCGAGCGACGGCTGAGACCACGAGGAGCAGCAGCGCGCCCAGGATCATCAAGCCGACTCCGACCGGCGAGTTCTCGAACTGCAGGGTGGCCTCGGTGTAGTGCAGATATCCGCCGGACATCAAGCTCGCGAGGGCGATCGGGGTCAGCACCACCGAGACGGCCACGCTGAGCCACTGACGCGTCGGCCACCGCATGGACTCGATGATGGCCAGCGGCCCGGTCGAAGGCTGCGTGGCCCCGAGGGCAGGATCGGTCATGGCGACACCTTAGTGCGGGCGGCGGGCGCCGATCCGTACCTCCCCGTCCACGACGTCGACGTCGTAGGTCGCGACCGAGATCGACGGGTCGTCGAGGCAGATGCCGGTCTCCAGCGCGAAGGGCTGCTTGAGCAGCGGGGACGCGACGAACGGCACCTCGCCCCGGGTCCCGACGATGCCGCGGGCCAGCACCGAGGCGTGCCCGAACGGGTCGTAGTTGGACAGTGCGAAGACGCGGTCGTCGACGGTGCGGAAGACGGCCACCGCCTCACCTCGGACCAGCGCTGCGACGCCGGTCTCGGGGTCGATGTCGTCGAGACGACAGACGGAGATGTACGTGACGGTCTGAGCTGCGTTCATCGCGACTCCTCCAGGGTGGGCTCTACGAGATCGGGAAGGCCGACGGGGATCGAGGCACCCAGCGAGACCGGCTCCGCGCCCACCTCGGGGACGATCTGGCCGCGCGTGGACCCGAAGGAGATGTTCGGGTCCGGGACCTCGGGGGCGTTGACGAAGGAGACGAAGCGGCGCAGCTTCTCCGGGTCCTCGATCGTCGCCTTCCACTCGTCGAAGTAGGTCTCGGTGTGGCGTGCCATCGCGGCCTCGAGCTCGGTGCCGAGGCCGAGCACGTCGTCGATGACGACCTCGCGGACGCGGTCCAGGCCGCCGTCGAGGGAGTCGATCCAGGTCGCGGTGCGCTGGAGGCGGTCGGCGGTGCGGACGTAGTACATCAGGAAGCGGTCCAGGTAGCGGACCAGCTCCTCGGTGCTCAGGTCACCGGCGAGCAGCTGGGCGTGGGCCGGGATCGCGCCACCGTTGCCCCCGACGTACAGGTTCCAGCCCTTCTCGGTGGCGATGACGCCGAAGTCCTTGCCGCGCGCCTCCGCGCACTCACGGGCGCACCCGGAGACGCCGCCCTTGAGCTTGTGGGGCGAGCGCAGCCCGCGGTAGCGGGTCTCCAGCATGATCGCGAGGCCGACGGAGTCCTGGACGCCGTAGCGGCACCAGGTCGAGCCGACACAGGACTTCACCGTACGCAGCGACTTCCCGTACGCATGGCCCGACTCGAACCCGGCGTCGACCAGCCGCTTCCAGATCGCCGGCAGGTCCTCCATCCTGGCGCCGAACATGTCGATGCGCTGGCCGCCGGTGATCTTGGTGTAGAGGCCGAAGTCCTTGGCGACCTCACCGATCACGATCAGCCCCTCGGGGGTGATCTCGCCGCCGGGGATGCGCGGGACGACCGAGTAGGAGCCGTTCTTCTGCAGGTTGGCGAGGTAGGCGTCGTTGGTGTCCTGGAGCTTGCGGTTCTCCTTGGCCAGCACGTGGCCGTTGAGCTGGCTGGCCAGGATGCTCGCCACGGCCGGCTTGCACAGGTCACAGCCGCGGCCGGTGCCGTGGGCCTCGATGATCTGGTCGAAGGTCTTGTAGCCGTGGATCAGGACCACGTCGAAGAGCTCGGCGCGGGTCATGCTGAAGTGCTCGCAGAGCGAGGTGTCGACGGTCTTGCCCTGAGCGGTGAAGTAGTCCTCGACGATCGTCTTCACCTGCACCTTGCAGGAGCCGCAGGTGCTTCCGGCCTTGGTCGCCTTCGTGACCTCCGCGGCACTCTGACAGCCGTCGTCGACCGCCGCCTCGATGTCACCGCGGGTCACGTCGTTGCACGAGCAGACCTGCGCCTCCGGCGGAAGCTGGATGCCTCCCCCACCGCCCGTGGACTGAGGGAGGATCAGCTCCTCCGGGTTCTCCGGAAGCATCATGCCCGAGGCGACCATCGGGCGGAGCAGGCCGTACGCGGAGGCGTCGCCGACCAGCACGCCACCGAGCAGCCGGGTGCCGTCCTCGCTGATCACCAGCTTCTTGTAGACACCGGCGACCGCGTCGGAGTACGTCAGCTCGAGGCACTCGTCGGTGGTGCCGTGGGCGTCGCCGAAGCTCGCCACGTCGACGCCGAGCAGCTTGAGCTTGGTCGACATGTCGGCGCCGGTGAAGGTGCCCTGGCCGCCCAGGAGCGCGTCGGCGACGACCTCGGCCATGTCGTAGCCGGGCGCCACCAGGCCGTACATCCGCCCGGCGGGGGCGGCGCACTCGCCGACCGCCCACACGTGCGGGTCCGAGGAGCGGCACTGCTCGTCGACCAGCACGCCGCCGCGCTCGGCCAGGTCGAGACCGGCCGCGCGGGCGAGTGCGTCACGAGGCCGGATGCCGGCCGAGAAGACCACCATGTCGACGGCGAGCGGCTCGTCGACGTCCCTGAACTTGAGCGCACCCACGGTGGTCGAGCCGGTCGAGACCCCGGCGTCCGGCGAGATCGACTCCGTCACCACGCTCGTGTGCACGGTGAGCCCGAGGTCGGCGATGTGCCGCCCGAGCATGCGCCCACCGGCCTCGTCGATCTGCACCGACATCAGCCTCGGGTTCATCTCGACGACATGGGTCTCGACGCCGAGCTGGTGCAGCGCGTTGGCCGCCTCCAGCCCGAGCAGCCCTCCGCCGATCACGGCTCCCGCCTTCGCGGTCCTGGCGGCCTGCCGGATCGCCTCCAGGTCCTCGATCGTGCGGTAGACGAAGACGTTGCCGAGCTCGGCCCCAGGCACCGGCGGCACGAACGGGGCCGCTCCGGTGGCGAGCACGAGCTCGTCGTACGCCATCTCCTCGCCGTCGGCGAGCATCACGGTCTGGGCGGCGGGGTCGATCTCGATGACGCTCGTGCTGGTGCGCAGCGTGACCCGCGGGTCCTCGTAGGCACCGGAGGGCAGGAAGGAGAGGGCCTCGGCGCCGACCTCGAAGAAGCTGGTGAGGGCGACCCGGTCGTACGCCGGCCGCGGCTCCTCCCCGAGCACGACGATGTCGTGGGTCTCGGTGAGTCCACGCTCGATCGCGGCGGTGACGAAGCGGTGGCCGACCATGCCGTGGCCGACCACGACGACCTTCTTGCGGAGGTGAGGGCTCATGAGGTGGTTCCTTCCAGACTGAGCTTCGTATCGCTGGGCTGCTGGGTGCTGTTGGGACGAGTGGCAAGGAGCTGACGGACGGTCGGTGCGCAGCCGCCGCATCCGGTGGTGGCGCGGGTGCTGTCGCGTACGTCCTCGAGGGAGGTGCACGCCCGGATCCGGCCCGCACTGACCCCGGCGCAAGCGCAGATCTCGGCGTCGTCGGGCAGGGTCGGGACGCCGGACCCGGCGGCGGACGGCTCGGGCAGGAGGAGCTTCCCGGCCTCGTGCTCGCCCAGGACGGTCTGCCGGTCGAAGGCCTGGGTGATCAGGCCGACCCGGCTCAGGTCGCCGACGAGGGCACCGGCGACGATGCGGCCGTCGCGTACGACCAGCTTGCGGTGGGTGCCCTTGATCGGGTTGGCGATCTCGACGACCTCGCCGCTCTCGTGCTGAGGCTCGCCGAGCACGCAGACGTCGAGATCGGTGGCGCGCAGGCGGGCGACGACCCGGTGGCCCTCGTAGGCGGCCTCGTTGCCGGCGAGCACCTCGGCGAGGACGCCGGCCTGTTCCCACGCAGGGCTGACGAAGCCGGTGGTGGTCGCGTTGTGCTCGGCGCAGTCGCCGATCGCGTAGACGTCGGGATCGTCGACGCTGCGCAGCTGGTCGTCGACGACGATGCCGCGGTTGACGGTGAGCTCGGCCCTTCTGGCGAGATTTGCGCGGGGACGGCCGCCGGCGGTGAGCACCACCAGGTCGGTCTCGAGCGTGTAGCCGTTGTCGAGCCGGAGACCCTCGTCGGTCAGCCTGGTCGCGCGGGCGCCCAGGTAGACCTGGGTGCCGAGCTTGGCCATCGACCGCTTCAGCACCTTGCCGGCGGACGCGTCGACCTGGCTGCTGAGCAGGTGGTCGCGCCCTTCGACGATCTCGGTCTCGATGCCCCGGACCGCGAGCGCTCGGGAGACCTGGAGACCGAGCAGGCCGCCGCCGACTATCACCGCGCTGCGCGGCTTGCCGTGGGGATGGTCGTGGAGCGTGTCGAGCAGCCGCGCGCAGTCGTCGAGGCTGCGGAACGCCTGCACCCGCGGATCCATCGAGCCGTCCATCCGCACCACGCCACGGATCGGCGGCAGGGTCGGGATCGCCCCGGTCGCCAGCACGACGGCGTCGTACGGGACCCGCGTCCGGTCGGCGAGTTCGACCGTCTTGGTGTCGCGGTGGATGTCGACGACGAGGCTGCCCAGGCGGAGATCGACTCCCCGGTCGGCGTACCACTGCTTCTCGCGCAGCGCGAGCGCCCCGGGACGGTGGGTCCCTTCGAGCACGGCGGAGAGCAGGATCCGGTTGTACGGGACGTGCGGCTCCTCCGCGAGCACGGTCGTCTGCGACCCCAGGCCGCGCGCGACCAGCCCCTCCACCAGACGGGCTGCGGCCATGCCGCCGCCGATGATGACGATGCGCTTCTGCGGCGGCGCGGACTGGGATAACACGTCACCTGCGGTCGCTTCGCTGCTCATGCGCTCACCGCCGCAGCGCAGACCTTGAACTCCGGCATCCGGCTGGAGGGGTCGAGGGCGTCGTTGGTGAGCTTGTTGGCGCCGACCCAGTGGAACGGCACGAAGATCGTGTCGGGGCGGATCGTGGCGACGATCCGAGCGGGCGCCTTCATCTCGCCGCGCGGCGTGCGTACGACGACCGGGTCGCCGTCGTGGGCGCCGACGCGGCCGGCCAGGAGCGGGTGCATCTCGACGAAGGCACCCTCGTCGGGGAGCTCCTTGATGCGCCGGGTCTGAGCGCCGGACTGGTACTGCGCGAGCACCCGGCCGGTGGTCAGGTGGAGCGGGTAGTCGTCAGTGGTCACCTCGGCCGGACCTCGGTGGGCGACGTCGACGAAGCGCGCCCTGCCGTCGGGGTGGAAGAACTCCTCGGCGAAGAGCCGCGGAGTGCCCTCGCTGCCCTCCGGGCACGGCCAGAAGACGCCGTCCTCCTCGCGGATGCGGTCGTAGGTGATGCCGCTGTAGTCGGCCTTGCCGCCCTTCGAGGCTGCTCGCAGCTCGTCGAAGACTTCGGCGGGGTCGGTGGACCAGGTCGGACCGGGTAGTCCAGGGAGTTTCGGTCGGTCTACTGGTGAGTAACCGACGGAAAGTCCCTGGAGTATCTCGAGACGCGCCGCCAGCCCGGCGATCACATCGAGGTCGGAACGTACGTTCTCGGGCGGGGTGATCGCCTGATTTCTCAGGATGACCCGGCCCTCGAGGTTGGTCATGGTGCCGGTCTCCTCGGCCCACTGGGTGACCGGCAGGACGACGTCGGCGAGAGCGGCGGTCTCGCTCATCACCATGTCGGCGACGACCAGCAGGTCGAGTGCGGCGAGGCGGGAGGCGATGTGGGTGGCGTTGGGGGCGGAGACGACGATGTTGGAGCCGAAGACGAGCAGGCTCTTGGGGCCGTCCGGGGTGCCGAGCGCGTCGAGGAGCTCGTAGGCCGAGCGGCCCTTGCCGGGGATCGACTCGGGCGCGACACCCCAGACCGCGGCGACGTGCTCGCGGGCCGCGGGGTCGTCGATCATCCGGTACCCCGGGAGCTGGTCGGCCTTCTGACCGTGCTCGCGCCCGCCCTGGCCGTTGCCCTGACCGGTCAGGCAGCCGTAGCCGGAGTACGGTCGGCCCGGCATGCCGAGCGCGAGCGCGATGTTGATCCAGGCGAGGACGGTGGCGGTGCCCTGGGCGTGCTGCTCGGCGCCACGAGCGGTCAGCACCATGACCTTCCCTGCACCGGCCAGCAGCGAGGCGAGCTCCCGCAGCTGCGCGGCCTCGACACCGCTGACCCGCTCGACCATCTCGGGCCACCAGGCAGCGACGGAGCGGCGTACGTCCTCGAAGCCCGTCGTCCGCTCGGCGACGTAGTCCTCGTCGACCGCGCCGGCGGCGTCGAGCAGATGGAGCACGCCGAGGGCGAGGGGCAGGTCGGTGCCGGGGACCGGCTGGAGGAAGAGGTCGGCCCGCTCGCCGGTCGGGGTCAAGCGCGGGTCGATGACGACGACCTTGCCGCCGTTCTCGCGCAGCCGGTCGAGATGGCGCGCCGCCGGCGGCATCGTCTCGGCGAGGTTGGAGCCGACGAGTACGCAGACGTCGGTCTGCTCGATGTCGGCCAGCGGGAACGGCAGCCCGCGGTCGACGCCGAACGCCTGGTTGCCGGCTGTCGCTGCGGAGCTCATGCACCAGCGGCCGTTGTAGTCGATCTGCGAGGTGCCCAGGGCGACCCGGGCGAACTTCCCGAGCTGGTAAGCCTTCTCGTTGGTCAGCCCGCCGCCGCCGAAGACGGCGTTGGCGTCAGCGCCGTGGGTGCTACGCAGGTCGGCGAGCTTCCCCGCGACGAGGTCGAGCGCCTCGTCCCACGTCGCCGCGCTCCACTCCCCGGTCGCCCGGTCGCGCACCATCGGCGTGGTCAGCCGCTCTCGGCTCCCGCGCAGCCCCGCAGCCGTCCACCCCTTGCGACACAGTGCGCCCTCGTTCACCGGGAACGTTCGCTCACTGACCTCCAGCCGGGGCCCTTTGCGTGAAAGGGTCATCCCGCACTGCAAGCTGCAGTAAGGGCAGTGGGTGTCGGTCACGCGTACTCACACCGTTTCGGGTCGGGGACTGGCGACCTCTACATTCCGGCGTCAAGGTTTCGCCCCGACCGGCTCTCCGTACCCCTTCCGTCAACTTCCGCTCACCACCTCACAACGCCGAGAGGTCTCCCCCGTCGGCCGAGGCGTCGCTGCCGTCGGCCGAAGCGTCAGCCCGGGCACTCGAAGCGTCAGCGTGGGCGGCCGAGGCGTCGCGGCCGTCGACCGAAGCGTCAGCCCGGGCGCTCGAGGCGTCACCCCGGTCGCGCGAAGCGTCGCTTTGGTCGACCGAGCGGGCACCAAACCATCTCGGCCGACGTAACTGACGTCTCGACCGACACAACTGACGTCTCGGCCGACGTAACTGA
>NZ_BMRK01000003.1:170285-189226 GCF_014648595.1 Nocardioides luteus
CGTCTCGGCGTGCCCTGAAGGGGTCGGTGGCGGGTCTTCCCCCTAGTGGGATCTCGACAGGCTCGACCGCCGGCTTCCGCAAGGTCTCCCGGTGGCCGTCAGGTCTCGACGAGCTCGAGCTTCGGTACCGCGGGCGGTCAGGGGGTACGACGCCGCAGGGTCGCCGCACCCAGACCGAGACCGGCGACCACGAAGCCGCCGACGACGGCGAGGTCGGTCCAGACGTCGCCCGTGTCCGACGAGGTGACGAGGTGGGTCATCGCGTCGACGGCGTAGGAGAGGGGAAGGAGGTCGGAGATGGCTTCGAGGACGCCGGGGAGGGAGTCGCGCGGGACGAGGAGGCCGCAGAGGAGGATCTGCGGTACGACGATGGCGGGCATGAACTGGACGGCCTGGAACTCGGTGGTGGCGAAGGCGGAGACCAGGAGGCCGAGGGCGGTGCCGAGCACGGCGTCGACGATCGCGACCACGACCAGCAGCGCGACCGATCCAGCGATCTCCAGGCCCAGCAGACCCACGCTGACCCCGACGGCCACGCCCGACTGGACGGCAGCCAACAGCCCGAAGGCCAGGGCGTAGCCGAGCAGGAAGTCGCCCTTGCCGAGCGGCATCGCGAGCAGTCGTTCGAGCGTGCCGGAGGAGCGTTCGCGCAGCGTGGTCACCGAGGTGACCAGGAACATCACGATGAACGGGAAGATCGCCAGCAGGGCGGGACCGATCTGGTCGAAGATCGGGGCGGGCGACTCCTCGTACATCCACCACAGCAGCGTCATGAGCAGCGTCGGCAGGACCACGAGCATCACCAGGGTGCGGTGGTCGCGGCGGATCTGGGCCAGCACCCGCCCGGCGACCGCCAGGGTTCGTCGCAGGCTCATCGTGCGGCCTCCTTCACCAGCGTCAGGAAGGCGTGCTCGATGTCGTCGGCGCCCGCCTTCTGCTTGATCTCGACCGGACTGCCGTCGGCGAGGATCGCGCCCTCACGCATCAGCAGCAGCCGGTCACAGCGGTCGGCCTCGTCCATCACATGGCTCGAGACGATCACCGCCGCGCCCTCCTCGGCCAGTGAACGGAACGTCCCCCACAGCTGTTCGCGCAGCACCGGGTCGAGCCCGACGGTCGGTTCGTCGAGCACCAGCAGGGACGGCGACCCGAGCAGCGCCGCCGCGAGCGAGACCCGCGAGCGCTGACCGCCGGAGAGGTCGCGTACGACCTGGTCGGCATGGGACACCAGGTCGACCGTCTCGATCGCCGACGTCACCGAGGACGCGGGCGCGCCGAGCACCTTGGCGAAGAAGCGGAGGTTCTCGGTGACTGTCAGGTCGTCGTAGACGCTGCTGGCCTGGGTCACGTAGCCGATCCGCGAGCGCAGCGAGGGGGACCCGGCGGGCTCGCCGTGCACGGTCACGGTGCCGGTCACCTTGGCCTGTACGCCGACCAGCGCACGCATCAGCGTCGTCTTGCCGCACCCCGACGGTCCGAGCAGGCCGGTCACCTCGCCCGCTCGGACGGAGAAGTCGAGGTCGTGGAGGACCTCGCGCTTGCCGCGTACGACCCTGAGGTCGGACACCTCCACCACGTTATTCATCACATGATGAAATGTGGCACGCGGCTGCGTCTTCGCGCAAGAGGGTCACGGCAAAGGCCCGGTCAGATAGCCCTGGACCACCGGCGCATACGTCGCCACCAACGTCTCCGCAGGCGCCGACGCGAGCGGCTCGATCTGCGCGACGTAGCGCAGCACCACGATCCCCACGAGCTGGGAGGCGACCAGCGTCATCCGCCGCTCCGGCTCGTCGAGCTCGAGCGCGTCGCCGACCGGCCCCAGGATCAGCCGACCGAACGCCTCCGGCACCAGCGCCCTGCTCTCCGGCTCGAAGACGCTGCGCACCAGCCCCATCAGCGGGAGCCGTGACTCCTCGTCGTCCCAGACGCTCAGCAGCAGCCTCACCAGCCGCTCCCCCGCCTCCTCGCGCCCGCCGGCGGTGATCGTCGGCGCGATCACCCGTGGGTCGATCCGCAGCTCCAGCGAGGCGACGAAGAGGTCCTCCTTGGTGCCGAAGTAGTGGTGCACCAGCGCGGAGTCGACGCCGGCGGCGGTCGCGATCCCGCGGACGGAGGTCGCGGCGTACCCCTGCTGCGCGAAGCGCTCCCGAGCCACCGCGAGGATCGCCGCCCGGGTGTCCGGCGATCCGGGCCTACGTCCTCGCCGAGGTGCCGTCGTGCTCATGGCAGCACGCTAACCCGCGGGCGGTCGCTCGGGTCGCGGCTCGTTGCGCCGCAGCCACGCCGACGGCCGCCCGACGAGCCACTCCAGCGGCCCCGAACGCCCCGCGGCGGCGAAGAGCGCCCCGATCGCCATCACGACCAGCACGTACGCGACGTACGTGTCGGGCGTCTCCGGCGGCCAGACGGCCTCGGTCCGCATCACCACGTGCAGCGAGTAGAGGGTGAGGGTCATCGTGCCGGCGCCGAAGAGCACCGCCATCGCGGTGCGCCCGCGGTCCGGCAGGCGGAGCGCGATCATCTGGCAGGCGCCGATGACGAACATCGAGCTGCCGATGGTCTGCAGCAGGTCGAACGGCGTCGAGGAGTGCGGGGCGACGACGAGCAGCCACTGCCAGCCGCCGTCGATCGGCGTCTGCCCGTAGAGCCCCTGGCTCATCGAGGTCAGCGCCGCCTCGATGTCCATCCCCGGATAGGTACGCAGCAGCACCTCGGCCACCGACGGCAGCCGGGTCAGCCTGCCCGAGATCCAAGTGGCCGAGATCGAGAGGATGATGCCGCCGGTCCAGATCATGTCGACGACGAGCCGGTTGCGCAGGTCGATGCGGCCGATGGCCATCCCGATGAGCAGGTAGGCCAGCCACGGGACGGCCGGGTAGTAGCCGGTGAAGAGCAGCTCGGCGAGCAGCCGGCCCGGCTCCAGCAGCTGCGAGGGGTCGGGGCTGCCGTACTGCCTCGCCGGCAGCACCGGCCGGACGACCAGCGACAGCAGCGGACCGACGACGATCCAGACCGCACCGAGCAGCCACAGCCACCGTGCCCGGAGCGCCAGGAACGGGATGCCGATCAGGAACAGCGCGCCGTAGTAGGTCAGGATGATCGCGATGCTGGTGGTGAGCGAGCCGAGCACGAGGCCGATCGCCGCGATCAGCACCGCCCGCGCGGCCAGACCGAGCGCCCGAGACCTCAGCACCTGCCCGTGCACCGGCTGCTGACGGCCGGTCATCAGCGCCAGACTGACCCCGGCCAGGACCGCGAAGAGCGCCGCCGACCGCCCGCCGGCCAGCGCCTGGACCCTGGTCAGCTCGCCCGTCGCGTCGACCGGGTCGAGGACGTGGGTCGCCATCATCCCCAGCAGCGCGAGGCACCGCGCCACGTCGACGCCGACCAGACGCGTCGAGAGCCGGTCGGAGAGGCGACCGGAGAACAGGGCGGACGAGGTGGGCATCGAACCAAGAGTAGAGATATCTCACGCACCCGCGAGGTTCACCCGTGCAGGCGACCTGCTTTACCGTGAGAAGGATGTCCGTTGACGCCTCCCCGACCCGCGACTGGGTCGGGCACGATGCCGGCAGCAGTGGCTACCGGCGGATCCTCATCGGCCTGTTCGCCGCCGGGATCGGCACGTTCGGGCAGATGTACTCCACCCAGGGCATCCTGCCGACCCTCGGCCGCGCGCTCGAGGTCAACGAGGCCTCCGCCGCGCTCACCGTCTCGATGGCCACCCTCGGTCTCTCGGTGAGCGTGCTGGGCTGGTCGTGGCTCGCCGACCGGATCGGCCGGGCCCCGGCGATGAAGATCGCGATGTCGTTCTCTCTGGTCCTCGGACTGCTCACCCCGATCGCTCCCGGCTTCACCACGCTGCTGGTCCTGCGCAGCCTCGAGGGGCTCGCGCTCGGCGGCGTTCCCGCGCTCGCGGTCGCCTACCTCGCCGAGGAGATCCACTCGCGCCACGTCAGCGTCGCCGCGGCCATCTACATCTCCGGTACGACCGTCGGCGGCCTCCTCGGCCGGGTCGTCACCGGCCCGTTCGCCGACCTCGGCGGCTGGCGGACGGGCGTCGCCGCCGGCGGCATCCTCTCGGCGGTCGCGGTGATCATCGCCATCGCGCTCATCCCGCGCGCGCAGGGCTGGGTCCGCCCGACGGGCAAGCCGACCACGTCCGTACGCCAGGGGGTGCTCGCCAACCTCCGCGACCCGGGCATGCTCGTGCTCTACGGGCAGGCCGCGCTGCTGATGGGCGGGTTCGTGGCGACATACAACTACCTGGGCTATCGCCTCGAGGGTGAGCCCTTCGGCCTCCCGGTGGCGATCTCCAGCCAGATCTTCTTCGCCTACCTCGGCGGCACCGTCTCCTCGTCGGTCGCAGGCCGTCTGGCCGCTACCCACGGTCGGCGGAAGGTGATGCTGACCTGCGTGGTCGTCATGATCGTCGGCGTCCTGATGACGCTCCCGGACAATCTGGTGATGATCCTGGCCGGGCTGCTGATCCTCACCACCGGCTTCTTCGGCGCCCACGGCGTCGCATCGGGGTGGGTCGGCGCCCGCGCCCGCGTCGGCAAGGCCCAGGCCAGCGCCCTCTACAACCTCTTCTACTACGGCGGCTCCAGCCTCTTCGGCTGGCTGCTCGGCTATGCGTACGTCATCGGCTGGACCGGCCTCGCCACGGCCGTCCTCGCTCTCGCCCTGGCCTCCCTCACCTGGTCCTTCTTCCTCGCCCGGGACTGACCTTCTCGCTTCGCGCTCGACCGAGGGGTCAGGCCTGGAAGTGCTTCCGCGCGTACTCGAGCGACTCGCGTAGGTCATCGACCCGCTCGGCGCGCGACCGAGCGCGCCGGGTGTTGATCTCGAGGACGATCTCGCCCTCGAACCCCGAGGCGGCGAGGTGGCGCAGGAAGCGGTCGGCACCCATGTGGCCGCGGCCGGGGACGAGGTGCTCGTCCTTGGCCGAGCCGGTGCCGTCGGTGAGGTGGATGTGCCTCAGCCGCGGTCCGAGCCGCTTCGCCATCTCGACCACGTCGTCCCCCGCGATCGCCGCGTGGGACAGGTCGATGGTGGTGTTGGCGTAGTCCTCGGTCGAGGGGTCCCAGTGGGGCAGGTACATCGGCGTCGAGCGCCGGGCCGCACGCCACGGGTACATGTTCTCCACCGCGAACCGCAGCCCGGTCGACCGCTCGAGCGTCGCGATCCCCTCCACGAACCCGGCGGCGTACTCCCGCTGCCAGCGGAACGGCGGATGTACGACGACCACCCCTGCCCCGACCTCGGCGGCCATCTCGGCCGACCGCTCGAGCTTGCCCCAGGGCTCGAAGCCCCAGACCTGCTGGGTGAAGAGCAGCGTGGGCGCGTGGATGGCGACGATCGGCAGCTCGTGGTGCTCGGCGAGCTGCTTGACCGCATGGGTCTGCTGCGAGAGCGCGTCGATGCCGACCATGATCTCCACCCCGTCGTAGCCGACCTCGGCGGCGTAGGAGAAGGCGTGAGCGGTCGACTCGGGATAGGTCGAGGAGGTCGACAGCGAGATCATCGGTTGTCCTAGGCCTCGCTGCCGATGAAGGCCAGATGGTCGAGGCGGTCGAGGATCAACCCCTCACGCAGAGCCCACGGGCAGATCTCGAAGGCCGGCAGGTCGAAGATGTCGAGGCACGCCTCGGCGACCAGCGCGCCGGGCACGATCTGGTGGGCCCGCGAGGCGCTGACGCCCGGCAGCTCGGCGAGCTCCTCGAGCGACATCTCCAGCAGCTTGGGGATCCAGCTGGTCAGCTCGGCCAGAGGCAGCTGGCGGCGTACGCGCAGCCCGTCACCGCTCGGCGCGGCACCGCAGATCCGGGCCAGCGAGCGGAAGGTCTTGGAGGTCGCCACCGCCATCTCCGGCGCACCGTCGCGCAGGATCCGACCGGCGTCCTCGGCGATGGTCGCCCGGATCATCCGGCGCAGCTCCCGCAGCTCGTCCTCGGTCGGGCGGTCGCCGAAGTAGCTGCGGGCGAGCCGGCCGGCGCCCAGCGGCAGCGACCACGCCGCGTGCGGCTGCTCGTCGGGCCCGGCCGCGATCTCCAGCGACCCTCCGCCGATGTCGAAGACGGCCAGACGCCCCGCGGACCAGCCGAACCAGCGGCGCACGGCCAAGAACGTCAGCCGCGCCTCGTCGTCTCCGGGCAGGACCTCGATCTCGACCCCGGTCTCGGCGTGCACGTGGTCGAGCACCTGCTGCGAGTTGCCGGCATCGCGCACCGCCGACGTCGCGAACGCCAGCATCTCCGAGACACCCTTCTCCTCCGCGACCTGCACGGACTCGCGGGTGAACTCGGTCAGCGCCGCCACCCCGGCCTCGGTCACGTCGCCGGAGTCGTCGAGGTGCTCGGCCAGCCGCAGCGGCTGCTTGAACGAGAACGCCGGCAGCGGGGCCGCCCCGCCGTGGGCGTCGACCACGAGCAGGTGTCCCGTGTTCGATCCGATGTCGAGTACGCCCAGACGCATACGTCGACTTTAGTAGCACGCCGTGGTACGCACTGAACCCCTGGCCGCGGCTCCGGCAGGTTCCTCTCGTCATGGGCCCATGAGAAGCGCGAGGATGACCTCATGGAGGAGCTCGACCGCATCCGCCGAGAGATCGTGGCCGACCCGAGCAACGCGTGGGCCGCCGCGGCCGGGTTCGACCCGATCTATGTGGCCCATCCGGATGCTCGGTGCCTGATCATCGGCCAGGCCCCGGGTATCAAGGCTCAGCAGAGCGGCATCGCCTTCAACGACACGAGCGGGCAGCGCCTCATCGAGTGGCTCGGCGTCGACGAGGCGACCTTCCGCGATCCCACGGCGTTCGCGATCCTGCCCATGGACTTCTACTACCCGGGCAAAGCGTCGACCGGCGATCTGCCGCCACGTGCGGACTTCGCGCCGAGCTGGCACCCTCGACTGATCGAGCTGATGCCACGCATCCGCCTGACCCTGATCGTCGGCGCCTACGCCCAGCGGCACTACCTGGGCGGGAAGGAGTCGCTGACCGAACGGGTACGCAGCTTCCGCGACTATCTGCCGGATCGGTTCCCGCTCGTCCACCCCTCATCGCTGAACTTTCGCTGGCAGGCCCGCAACCCCTGGTTCGCCACCGACGTGCTTCCCGAGCTGCGGCTCCGGGTCGAGGAGGCGATCGCCGGACCCGCCGGTTTGTGAAGAATTCACAAGGTCGGACCCTCTGTCATAGGCGGCGGGGAGAGCATCCGCCGGCCCCGGTCCCGAGCACGACCCCTCAGCGGGCGGCAGGATCAGCAGCGCGCTCGGACTCGACCTCCGAGCGGGTCGAACCAACCGGGCTGGCGGCAGGAGCAGGCGGCTCACCGATCCGGGCGTTGACCGCTCCGGCGACCACGACCACGAGCGCGGCAGCGGCCGGCATGAGCAGGGCAGCCTGGGTGCCCCAGCGCTCGGCGATGTCGCCGGTGAGCGCGGACGCGAGGGACTGGCCGAGGATCACGCCGGAGCCGAGCATGGTCATCACGGTGGCGGAGCGGCCGACCGGGCTGCGGCGGGCGCCGAGGCCGTACTGAGTGACCAGCGTCGGTCCGATGCCGAGACCGATCACGAGCAGCGCGACCACCATCCCGGTGACCGAGGAGACGCCGGGCAGGGCGAGGGCGCCGGCCAGCATCAGGCCGCCGAAGACGAGCCAGCGGGCGGTCGCGGTGAAGCCGGTCGGGAAGAGGGCGACGCCGAGCGCCAGCGACGCGGAGCCGACGCCCATCGCGGCGTAGACCAGGCCGGCCTGCTCGGGGCGGCCGTGGTCGGCCATGAACGCGGTCAGCGAGGTGAGCATCGAGCCGAAGAAGAGGCCGACGCCGAGGATGCCGACGACGATCACGACGACGCCCGGTCGGAGGAGCTCGCGCGCGGAGCCGGCCGCCGGCGTACGACCGGCGGAGGCCTGCGCGGTCGTGGCGCTCGGGTGCAGCGCGAAGGCGGCCACGAAGACCAGGGTGAGCGCGGCAGCGGCGACGACGGGTGCCCACGGGTCGATCGTCACCGCGAGCACGCCCGCGACGACCGGGCCGACGATGAAGACGATCTCGTCGGCGGCCGACTCGTAGGCCATCGTCGAGTTGAGGACACGCACGCGGCGGCCCGGTGCGATGCACGAGGAGATGATCGCGACCAGCCGCGACCGCGACATCGGCGCGATCTGCGGGGCGGTCGCACCGACCAGGAACGCCACCGCGAGCACGGCGACGTCCGGCAGCGGGCTGTAGACCACCCAGGCCATCGCCGCCAGCGTCGCGCTGCTCGCGACGCTGATGACCAGCAGCACCCTGCGCTGCCCGAACCGGTCGACCGCGGCGCCGAGGAGCGGTCCGCACGTGGCGGCGCCGATCCCGACGAGCGCGGAGTTCAGACCGCCCAGCGCCAGCGACCCACGCCCCGAGACGACCAGCGTCAGCACGCCGACAACCATCATCGCGTACGGCATCCGCGCGACGAGCGCGAGCGGGAAGTACGTCCCACCGACCGCGCGCACCAGACTCTGCTCGCGCTGCTCCGACATCTCTTGAACCTCCCGCTGCGAACCGCGGCTCTGTGCCGCCTTGGTCCGCCGGCGGGCCGGCGCGAGGTGATACACACAATGAACACGGAGCGGTCGCTCCGTACGTACAGGATACGCCGCTCCTGGGTGCGCCTCGGAATCGTCGCCCCTCCGCTGGTCGAGCTTGTCGAGACCCCCTTCGGGACAGGCCGACCCCGGGTCCACAGGTCTCGACAAGCTCGACCACCGGGAGCAGTAGGTCTCGACAAGCTCGACCACCGGAGGCGGCAGATCTCGACAAGCTCGACCACCGACCCGACCCCCGGGCGCGCCCCAGACACCGGAGGTCGAGCTTGTCGAGACCCCACCGCGAGACAGACCGACCACCGGACGCAGACCCACGACGTAGGCTGTCGAGGTGCCTGAGGTACCCCTGGATTTCCCGCGCGCGTGGGTGGAGTTCGTGAACCCTGACGACGCTGACGAGCGGATGCGCTGCGACCTGACCTGGTTGACGTCGGCCTACACCTGCATCTTCGGCAACGGCTGCCCGGGGATGTTCAAGAGCTCGCCGGACGTGGGGTGCTGCACCCTGGGTGCGCACTTCGCCGACGAGGAGGACGAGGCGCGCACCGCGGAGTTCGTGAAGAGGCTGACCCCCGACCTGTGGGAGCAGCACCCAGGTCGCGCGGTGGAGACGGACGACTGGGTGGAGCTCGACGAGGACGGCGAGCGAAAGACCCGGGTGACGGAGTTCGGCGGCCAGGAGTCGTGCGTGCTCGCCAACCGACCGGGCTTCGCCGCCGGGTCGGGCTGTGCGCTGCACATCCTGGCGATGGCCGAGGGCCGGGAGCACTTCGAGACCAAGCCGGACGTGTGCTGGCAGCTGCCGATCCGGCGCACGTTCCGGGACGTCGAGCTCACCGACGGGACCACCTACACCGAGGTGACGATCACCGAGTACGACCGGCGGGGCTGGGGGCCGGGCGGCCACGACCTCGACTGGTACTGCTCGGGCAACACCGAGGCCCATGTCGCCGTCGAACCGGTCTACATCAACAACGCGGCCGAGCTCACCGAGCTGATGGGCGAGGCGGCGTACGCCGAGCTGGTCCGCCACTGCGAGGCGCACATCCGATCGCACTCCGCACTGGCTCTCCACCCCGCCAGCCGCTATCTCGACATCAAGAGATAGCGACCCTGGATTCGTCTCTCTCTCAGCGAGAGTTCAGAATCGTTACATGCGCCTGGACCATGTTTCGTACGCTGCAGGACCCGATGGCTTGGTACAGACCGCCAAGCAGCTCGGTGAGCTGCTCGGCCAGGAGTTCGTCGACGGCGGGGTGCACCCCCGCTTCGGCACTCGCAACTTCATCCTCCCGATGCGCGGTGGCCTCTACCTCGAAGTCGTCGAGGCACTCGAGCACCCGGCCAGCGACAAGGCGCCGTTCGGGCAGGCCGTCAAGGCCCGCTCCGCTCTCGGCGGCGGCTGGATCGGCTTCGTGATCGGTGTCGACGACATGACCCCCGTCGAGGAGCGGCTCGGTCGCAAGGCGGTCCCCGGCAACCGACACCTCCCCGACGGCCGCGAGCTCCACTGGCAGCAGATCGGCATCAACGGCCTGATCGCCGACCCGCAGCTGCCCTACTTCATCAAGTGGGAGACCCCCGACCTCCACCCCGGCAACGCCGGCTCCGACATCACCCTGACCGACCTGGAGATCTCCGGCGATCCCGAGCGGGTCAAGGACTACCTCGGCGACGAGCTCAAGGAGCGCGTCGACCCCTGGACCGGCAAGCCCGCCGAGAACGTCCACATCGACTGGGTCGCCGAGCACGGCACCCCGGGTCTGCTCGCGGCCAAGTTCGTCACGCCGCGCGGCGAGGTCCGCATCTGACGCTCCTCCGGTGGTCGAGCCTGTCGAGACCCTGTCCTCCTCCGGTGGTCGAGCCTGTCGAGACCCAGTCCACTGAGAACACATGAGCCGCGAAGACCTCCCCGGCGCGACAGGCGCGATCCCGAGCCCCAACATCTGGCACCACACCTCGACCTACGAGGTCGAGAACCGTGCTCTCGACCCGCACGGCCGCCTCTGGGCGGCGATGACGGAGCTCGCTCCGTGGCCCGGGCGGGACGTGCTCGACCTGGGCTGCGGCACGGGTTTCTACCTGCCGAGGTTCGCCGAGACGTCCCGCACCGTCACCGGCATCGAGCCCCATCCCGACCTGGTGACGCTGGCCCGGAGGCGTACGAAGCGGCTCGAGAACGTCACCGTCCACAACGGCATCGCCCAGCGGCTGCCGCTCGCGCCGGCGTCGGTCGACGTGATGCACGCCCGCTGGGCCTACTTCTTCGGCCCGGGCTCCGAGCCCGGGCTCGCCGAGCTCGACCGGGTGATGCGCCGCGGCGGCACCGCGATGGTGATCGACAACGACGGCTCCCGCTCGACCTTCGGCGCGTGGTTCCGCCGCGGCTACCCGAACGTCCCGCCGCCCGAGGAGCAGGAGCGGTTCTGGTCGATGCACGGCTGGACCCGTGTACCCGTCGACATGGACTGGTCGTTCGCCTCGCGCGCGGACCTGGAGGCGGTCGTACGCATCGAGTTCGACCCGACGACCGCACAGGCGATCCTCGCCGAGCACGAGGGGACGTACGTCGACTACGCGGTCAACCTCTGGTGGAAGCGCTTCTGACCCAGGTCAGAGCCGGGTCGCGGCGCGGACCAGCGCTGCGAGGGCGAGCGAGCGGCTGTGGGGCGGCCAGGCGATGACCGTGGTGACCTCGGGCGCGTCCACGACTGGGACGGTCGCGACGCCGTGGTGCTGCTCGGCGCGCGCCGACTCCGGCAGGATCGTGAAGGCTCGGCCGAGCCCGACCAGCTGGTAGAGCTGTGTCGAGTCACGGATCTCCGGACCCGCGCCGGCCTGCGCGCGGGCTCCCGGCCAGCTCATCGGCGGAAGGCCGGGCACGTCCTCGAGGTCGGCCATCCGCAGCTCGCTCCGGGTCGCGAACGGGTGGCTGGAGGGCAGCACCGCGACCTGACCCTCGGTGAGGAGCTCCTCGGTGTCGAGGCCGTCGATGACGTCGAAGGGCCGGTGCAGCAGCGCCACGTCGGCCCGGCCGTCCCTCAGCCGCGGTCCCTGCTCCCCGATGCCGCACAGGTCGACCTCGACCTTCACCGCTCCGGGCTCCGCGGCATAGGCGTCGAGCAGCTTCGTGAGGAGCTCGCTCGCCGCGCCGGCCTTGGAGACCAGGACCAGACCCGGCTCGGAGCCGTCGCCAGTCGCCCGCCGGGTGCGGCGCTCGGCCGCGTCGACCGCGTCGATGGCGGCGCGAGCCTCGGCGAGGAGCACCCGCCCCGCCTCGGTCAGCGCGACGCCGCGGCTGTTGCGCTCGAGGAGCGGGCCACCGAGGCGGCGCTCCAGCTGGCTGATCGCGCGCGAGAGCGGGGGCTGCGCGATGCCGAGGCGTTGCGCCGCCCGGCTGAAGTGCAGCTCCTCGGCGACCGCGACGAAGTAGCGAAGCTCCCGGGTCTCCATGCCGACAACCCTACTGCGACCAGCAAGGATACCTGGCCGGTATCGACGGTCACCGAGGTGATATTGGAGTGTTCCGCGGCGCCGGACCACGCTGGACGACATGAGCGAAAAGACGATTGCGCTGGTCACCGGCGCCAACAAGGGAATCGGTTACGAGATCGCCGCGGGCCTGGGTGCGCGCGGCTGGAAGGTGGGGGTCGGAGCCCGCGACGACGCCCGCCGCGAGGAGGCGGTGGAGAAGCTGCGGGCCGACGGCGTGGACGCCTTCGGGGTGCCGCTGGACGTGACCGACGATGCCAGCGTCACCGCCGCGGCCCGCCTGCTCGAGGAGCAGGGCGGGCTGGACGTGCTGGTCAACAACGCGGGCGTCACCGGCGGCCTGCCGCAGAACCCGACCGAGGTCTCGGTCGAGACCATGCGCGAGGCCGTCGAGGTCAACGTCTTCGGGGTCGTCCGGACCATCAACGCGATGCTCCCGCTGCTGCGACGGTCGTCGTCACCGCGGATCGTCAACATGTCCAGCAGCGTCGGCTCCCTCGCCCGCCAGACGGCGACGGACGACCCGCTGGCCGTGGGGCCGCTCTCGGTCGCGTACAGCCCGTCGAAGACCTACCTCAACGCCGTCACGATCCAGTACGCCAAGGAGTTGCGGGACACCGACATCCTGATCAACCTCGGCTGCCCGGGCTTCGTCGCCACGGACCTGAACGGCTTCCGCGGCGTACGCACTCCCGAGGAGGGCGCGCGGATCGCGATCACCCTCGCGACCCTGCCCGACGACGGCCCGACCGGCGGCTACTTCGAGGACGCCGGCCCGATCCCCTGGTGATTACATTCGCGCGAAATCCATGTACGGGACGTTAAATGACGCCACTCTAGGGAGACTCGGGTCCTCTCGGACCTCTCGGAAACGAACAGGAGCCCCCACAGATGCGCCTCTTCACACGTCCCGGACGCCGGCTAGGCACCGTAGTCGGCACACTCCTCGTCACGCTGGCGACCAGCTTCGTCGCCATCACCTCCACAGCCGCCCCGGCGCACGCCGACGGCTGCTACACCTGGAGCGGCACCCTGCAGCAGGGGTCGACGGGCAACGCCGTCACCCAGCTGCAGATCCGCGTCGCCGGGTGGGCGGCCTCCGGCAGCGTCTTCGCGATCGACGGGTCCTACGGCCCGGCGACCACGACCGCGGTCCGCAACTTCCAGTCCGCCTACGGGCTCTCGGCCGACGGAGTGGCCGGCGCGGCCACGTTCAACAAGATCTACGCGCTGCAGGACGACGACTGCACTCCGATCCACTTCGACTGGAGCGAGGTCGACGACGTCTGCTTCGGCGGCTGGCCGGCACCGATCTCCGGCACGATCGCCCAGGTCAAGGCCAACCTGCTGCAGGCGATGTGGCGGGCCGAGGCGATCCGCCACCGGCTCGGTGACGTCCCGCTGCGGGTGACCTCGGCCTACCGTTCGAAGTCCTGCAACGACCGGGTCGGCGGAGCCACCAACAGCAACCATCTCTACGGCCGGGCGATGGATGTCGTCCCCGGCAGCAGCGCGTCGACCATGTGCGGCATCGGGCGTGCGTCGCGCCAGTCGTTCCCGCAGGTGCTCGGGCCGGGCTACCCCGACCACAGCGACCACATCCACCTCGGCATCCAGTCGAGCATCTACCACAGCGCCTCGCAGTGCTTCTGAGCCGTTGACCCGGCGCTGACCCGGCGCTGACTTAGCCGGACAGGTCCGTGAGCTGGTCGGGTTCGATCTCCGTCCCGACCAGCTCACGGAGCCTGTCGTTCACGTCCCAGATCCCGACGTTCATCCCGGCGGTGACGGTCGCACCACGTCGCCAGTAGGCGATGAACTCGTCGCTCGCGGTCGCCCCACGGAGCACCACCTCGTCGTCGGGCGAGGAGTGGCCGACGTACTCCATCGAGAACTCGAACTGGTCGGTGAAGAAGTAGGGCTGCCAGTCGTAGGCGCCGTCCTTGCCGAGCATCGACCTCGCCGCCAGCCGGCCCTGCCGGATCGCGTTGTCCCAGTGCTCGACGCGGAGCGGGCCGAGCACGGTGTGCTTCGCCAGCGCGACGTCGCCGGCAGCGAAGACCCGTGGATCCGAGCTACGCAGCCGCTCGTCGACCACGATGCCGCCATCGACCTCGAGGCCCGCGTCCTCGGCCAGCCCGGTGGTCGGCGCGGCCCCGACGGCGACGAGCACGACGTCGGCGGAGATCTCGCCGGTGCTGGTGCGCACGACTCCCGGCTCGATCGCCTCCACCGTCGCCTCGGTGTGGATCTCGACGCCGTTGCGGGCGTGCAGGGTGGCGACGTACTCGGCGAGGGCCGGCCCGAGGACGTTGAGAAGGGGCTGGGCAGCCGCCTCCAGGACGACCGCCTCGCCACCGAGCGCGGTCACCGAGGCGGCGACCTCGAGCCCGATCCAGCCACCGCCGATCATCACGACCCGCGTGCCGGGCTCGACCGCCTCCTTGAGCCGGCGAGCGTCCTCGACGGTGCGCAGCGTCATCGCCGTCTCCACGCCGGGGATGGGCGGCCGCTTCGGCTCGGCGCCGGTGGCGAGGAGGACCTGGTCGAACGGGAGCTCGTCACCGCTGCTGAGGGCGACCTTCGCACCGTCGAGGTCGAGAGCGGTCGCGGTGGTCCCGGTCAGGACGGTGACGTCCTTCTCCTCGAACCACGCCTGGTCGTGGGAGAGCTTGAACTCCTTGGCCCCGGAGAGGAAGTCCTTGGACAGCTGTGGTCGCTCATACGGAAGCTCCGGCTCCTTCCCCACCAGGGTCAGGCGGCCCGCGTACCCCTCGTCGCGAAGTGCTTCGATGGCGCTGACTGCCGCGAGACCAGCACCGATGATGACGATCTGCTCGGTTCCCATGAGGCCATCGTCGCGCGGAACCGCAGAACTATGAAGACCCTCGCACCGTCAGCGCCGGCTTCAGCATCACACCGGGGGCCGCGTAGGAGGGGGTGGCGAGGAGCTCCTCGAGCGCCTTGACCAGCTCGCGCGCGGCCTCCTCGAGCGGCGGACGTACGGAGGTGATGCCGGGCGGGACGGTCTGGGCGACCTGGGAGTCGTCGAAGCCGACCACGGCGACGTCCTCGCCGAGGCGCAGGCGTCGCTCGAAGAGCGAGTGGAGGACACCCATCGCGAGGGTGTCGGAGGCGCAGACGAGCGCGGTGGGCTGGGTCTCGTCGAGGATCGCGTCGGCGGCGGCCTTGCCGGAGCTGATCGAGTCCTCGGTGCGCGAGGCGAGACCGGTGGTGGAGAGGCCGTGGGCGTGCATCGCGTGGAACCAGCCGCTGCGCCGCTCCTCGCCGAGGAGAGAGTCCTTGTGCCAGCCGATCCAGGCGATCTTGGTGTGGCCGCGCTCGATCAGGTGCTCGGTGGCGATCTCGGCACCGTAGGCGAGGTCGACGTCGACCCAGGGGTGCTTGGCGTCCGGCTGGGTCCACGGACGGCCGAAGGAGACGAAGCGTGCCCGGCGCGACTGGAGCCAGGTCGTCTGCTGGCCACCGAGATGGGTGTCGGTCACCACGAAGGCGTCGACCGCGGTCGACCGGAGCAGCTCGTCATAGCCGTCGAGCGGGTCGGCGGGGTCGCCGTAGAAGAGGAGCACGTGATAGCCGGTCTCGGCGGCGGCCTCGACGAAGCTGTGCACGAACCGGTCCATCATCGCGTTGGCGGTGCCCTCCTGCAGGGCAGGCATCCGCAGGCCGATCAGGTGGCTGGCACGGGTGCGCAGGCTGCGGGCGGCGCGGTTGGGCTGGTAGCCGAGCTTGTCGATCGCCTCCTGCACCCGGGCGAGGGTGTCCGCGCGCAGCAGATCGGGGTTGTTGACCGCGTTGGAGACGGTCTGTCGGGAGACGCCGGCCAGCTCCGCGACATCCGCGAGGGTCGGCGGAGCGGCCGAGATATGACCGCCGGAACGCGGCACCGCCACGCTCTGCCTCCCTTGTTGACGATGTGAAACTCTGGATCGTTCCAAGACATGGTAACGAAGGCTGACCCGGTGCGATGCTTTCGGGCAGATCTCGATCAGGTGACTGTGGGCGGGGTCACTTGAGAGACCTCGCGCAGATGTGGCGGTCGCGCAATGTGTAGGTCTTGACCCGCTTCGCGGGTTCGCTTCGCTCACCCGGCTGCGCTCGCTCGACCTTCTCGCGTTGCGTACCCGCTCGTTCCTCGCGGGCACGCAGGCTCGAATGTCGGTGCCTTGCTCTAGGTTGCTGGGCATGGCTACCGCTCGATCGTCCAAACGCGCCACCTACCGCTGCTCCGAGTGCGGCTGGGAGACCGGCAAGTGGGTCGGCAGGTGCGGTGAGTGTCAGGCCTGGGGGTCGGTCGCGGAGACCGCAGCCCCGGTCGGACGTACGGCGGCAGCCCCGGTCTCCACCGCGGCGGTGCCGATCGGCAAGGTGTCGGTGACCGAGTCGGAGCGGCGTACGTCCGGGGTGCCGGAGCTCGACCGGGTGCTCGGCGGCGGACTGGTGCCGGGCGCGGCGATACTGCTGGCCGGCGAGCCCGGCGTCGGGAAGTCGACGCTGCTGCTCGAGGTCGCCGCGCAGACCGCCCGCTACGGCCGTCGGGCGCTCTACGTCACCGGCGAGGAGTCCGCCTCCCAGGTGCGGTTGCGGGCCGACCGCACCAACGCGATCCAGGACGAGCTCTACCTCGCCGCCGAGACCGATCTCGGCGCCGTGCTGACCCACATCGAGGAGACCCGCCCCGACCTGATCGTGGTCGACTCGGTGCAGACCATCGGCGCCTCCGGCATCGAGGGCGTGCCGGGCGGGGTGACTCAGGTGCGCGAGGTGGCCGCGGCCCTGATCCGGGTGGCGAAGACCCGCAACATCACCACCGTCGTGGTCGGCCACGTGACCAAGGACGGCGCGATCGCCGGTCCCCGGGTGCTGGAGCACCTGGTCGACGTGGTGCTCCACTTCGAGGGCGCGCGCGACTCGCGCTTCCGGATGGTGCGCGCGATGAAGAACCGATTCGGGCCCGTCGACGAGGTGGGCTGCTTCGATCTCTCCTCCGAGGGCATCGTCGCGGTCACCGACCCCTCGGGACTCTTCGTGGAGACCCATCACGTCTCCGTCCCGGGCACCTGCGTCACGGTCACCATGGAGGGCCGCCGGCCGCTGCTCGCCGAGATCCAGGCGCTGACCGTGCTGGGTGCGGAGGAGCGGGCGAAACGTACGACCTCGGGACTGGACGGCTCCCGCCTGGCGATGGTCCTCGCCGTGCTGCAACGGCACGCGCGGGTGGTGCTGTCCGGTCGAGACGTCTTCGCCTCGACCGTCGGCGGGGCGCGGATCAGCGACCCGGCCGCCGACCTGGCGCTCGCGCTCTCGGTCGCCTCCAGCCAGACCGGCAACCCGACCCCGCGTGGCGTCGTCGCTCTCGGCGAGATCGGCCTCGCCGGTGAGCTGCGCCGGGTGCGCGACCTCGACCAGCGCCTCGCCGAGGCGGCCCGGCTCGGGTTCACCGTCGCGGTCGTCCCGGCCGATCCGGCGGCGCCGATCCCCGAGCGTCCCAGGGAACGCAATGTCGACGGTATGCGTGTCTTTGAGGTCCACAGCATCGGCTCCGCCCTGGAATTCCTCCGCTTGGCGTGATCATCGTGGGGACTCGTGGCCGATCGTTCTCGGCATTACGGTTGGATGCACCGCTAGAATCGCTCCATCCCACTCCGAAAGGACTCTCGTGCCCGCCGACCGCACCGCGGACTCCATCCGACTGCGCGAGACGCTTGCTCTGATCGCGCCCGGGACGCCGCTGCGTGACGGGCTCGAGCGCATCCTCCGTGGCCGCACCGGCGCGCTGATCGTCCTCGGCTACGACAAGATGGTCGACGGCATCTCCACCGGAGGCTTCACCCTCGACGTCCCGTTCACCTCCACCGGCCTGCGCGAGCTCGCCAAGATGGACGGCGCGATCATCGTCGACGACTCGCTGAGCCGCATCGTGCAGGCCGCGGTCCACCTGATGCCCGACCACACCATCCCCTCGACCGAGACCGGCACCCGCCACCGCACCGCCGACCGGGTCGCGAAGCAGACCGGTCACCCGGTGATCTCGGTGTCCCAGTCGATGCAGATCATCGCTGCGTACGTCGGGGAGACCCGCCACGTCCTCGAGGACTCCGGCCAGATCCTCTCCCGGGCCAACCAGGCGCTGGCGACCCTGGAGCGCTACAAGCTGCGCCTCGACGAGGTCGCCTCCACGCTCTCGGCGCTCGAGATCGAGGACCTGGTGACCGTGCGCGACGTGGCCGTCGTGGCCCAGCGGCTCGAGATGGTCACCCGGATCGCCCGCGAGATCGAGGACTACGTGCTCGAGCTCGGCACCGACGGTCGGCTGCTCTCCCTCCAGCTCGAAGAGCTCATCACCGGCGTCGACGCCGAGCGCGAGATGGTCATCCGCGACTACCTCCCCCGCGGCCGGCGCTCCCGCAGCCCCGAGGAGCTGCTCGCCGAGCTCGAGGCGCTCAACTCCGCCGAGCTCGTCGACCCGGCGGCCACCGCCCGGGTCCTCGGCCTGACCACCTCCGACGCGCTCGACGGCGCCGTCGCCCCGCGCGGCTACCGACTCCTCGCGAAGGTTCCGCGCCTGCCACCTGCCGTGGTCGACCGCCTCGTCGACCACTTCGGCACCCTGCAGAAGCTCCTCTCCGCCAGCGTCGACGACCTCCAGGCCGTCGAGGGCGTCGGCGAGCTCCGCGCTCGCTCCGTACGCGAGGGCCTCTCCCGCCTCGCCGAGTCCACCATCCTCGAGCGCTACGTCTGACCTCCCCTGCCGAGGCGTCGGCTAGACCGGCCGAGGCGTCGGCGCCGACGGTCGAGGCGTCACCTACGTCGGTCGAGGCGTCAC
>NZ_BMRK01000003.1:189286-364177 GCF_014648595.1 Nocardioides luteus
GTGGGCACGATCGTGCCGTCTCGGCCGACCGGGCTGACGCTTCGACCTGTCAGTTCTTCGGGGAGTCGGGCTCGGTACGCGGCA
Organism: Nocardioides luteus; assembly: GCF_014648595.1. Taxonomy (GTDB): domain Bacteria; phylum Actinomycetota; class Actinomycetes; order Propionibacteriales; family Nocardioidaceae; genus Nocardioides; species Nocardioides luteus. Next base: position 189,371 of record NZ_BMRK01000003.1, read on the forward strand.
GGGCGGTGCCCGGCTTGTAGAGGCCGAACGTGGCCGTCGACGGCTCGCCACCGAGGGCGGAGGCGACGATCACGAAGAAGTTCGGCTTCACCCACGGGCCGTGCCCGGTGCACTCCCCGGCCACCACACGGCGACCGGACCAGGTCAGCGGGAGCGTCGTGGGGGTGTCGCGGCGTACGACGATCTCCTTGCGCGGGACCGCCTTCGGGCAGACCACGGTCGACCAGACCAGGTCGCCGCTCTTCTGCGAGATCCGCACCTGCAGCGCGTCCGAGGAGAGCTTCCACATGCAGGCGGAGGCCTTCACCGTCCGCAGCTTCAACGGGATGGTGACGTTGTCCTCGGCGTAGCCGTTGGCGACAGCGGGCTCGACCACGATGTCGGAGGGCGAGCACTCGCCGGTCGGCTCCGGCGGCTTGCTGCTCTTCGGCTTCGTCGGCTTCTTCTCACCCGCGTCGCCCTTGTCGCCGGAGTCGCCGGCCTTGCCGTCCTTCGTCGACGGCTTCGCGTCGGGCGTCGGGGTGACGGTCACCGTCGCGGTGGGCTGGTCGGCGACCGTCGCAGCGGACTCGTCAGGGTCGTCGGAGGCGTTGGAGAAGAACCGCGCGATCCCGACGATCAGCAGGAGAGCGATGCCAAGCACGGCGAGCCGCCGGCGCCAGTAGACCGAAGCCGGCAGCCGTCCTCCACTCCTTCGCGCGCGGGCCATAGGCGACACGGTAGTGACCCCGCGCCCTGGTTTCGGGGTGCCACTCCGAGCAATACCTGTCGCACGGCACAATCTGGGTGTGACCGAACTCCACGACACCGTTCTGGACTGGTACGACGCCAACGCCCGCGACCTTCCCTGGCGCTCCGCGACCGCCTCCGCGTGGTCGGTGATGGTCAGCGAGTTCATGCTCCAGCAGACCCCCGTCTCCCGCGTCCTGCCGATCCACGAGGCGTGGATGGAGCGCTGGCCGACCCCGGCCGATCTGGCCGCGGAGCCGACCGGCGAGGCAGTACGCGCCTGGGGCCGTCTCGGCTATCCCCGCCGTGCGCTCCGCCTGCACGCCGCCGCCACCGCGATCGTCGAGCAGCACGACGGTGAGGTGCCGGCCTCCTACGACGAGCTGATCGCCCTCCCCGGCGTCGGCGACTACACCGCCGCCGCCATCGCGACCTTCGCCTACGGCAAGCGCCACGTCGTCCTCGACACGAACGTACGTCGCGTCTTCGCGCGCACTCTCAGCGGAGTCGAGTTCCCCGCGCAGTCGGTGAACAAGGCCGAGAGGGAGCTCGCCGCCGGCGTACTCCCCCTCGACGAGCCCACCGCCGCCACCTGGTCCGTCGCCGTGATGGAGCTCGGCGCACTGGTCTGCACCGCGGCCAACCCGTCCTGCACCCGCTGCCCCGTCGCCGACCTCTGCGCCTGGCGCGCCGCCGGCCACCCCGCGTACGACGGCCCGCCCCGCAAGGTGCAGACCTGGGCCGGCACCGATCGCCAATGCCGGGGCCGGCTGATGGCCGTACTCCGCGACGCCGACGCCCCCGTCCACCGCAGCCGCCTCGACACCGTCTGGTCCGACGAGACCCAGCGCCGCCGCGCCCTAGAAGGACTCCTGAAGGACAATCTCGCCAAAGAGGTAGAGCCAGACTTCTTCGCCCTCCCCTGACACCCCGCCGAGACGTCAGTTATCGACGGCGAGACGTCATAAATCCGGCGTACGGCAAAAGGATCGACGCCGAGCGGCCAGAATTTCTGACCACTCGGCGTCGATTACTGACTTCTCGGCGTTATTCGCTCTCGGGCTTGTCCTCGTCGGGGAGCTCGATATCGGTCACCGTCGCGCCTTCCAGGGGAGGCACGTCGGGGATCGAGGAACGCTTCTGACCCTCGAAGGTGAAGGTCGCGGACGGACCCTCGCCCTCGACGTCGACCACGACGATCGAGCCGGGGCCGATGTCGCCGTAGAGCATCTTCTCGGCGAGCACGTCCTCGATGTCGCGCTGGACCGTGCGGCGCAGCGGACGGGCACCCAGGACCGGGTCGAAACCACGCTGGGCGAGCAGCTTCTTCGCGGCCGTGGTGAGCTCGATACCCATGTCGCGGTCCTTGAGCCGGACCTCGACGGCCGAGATCATGTTGTCGACCATCGAGATGATCTGCTCCTGCGACAGCGGCGGGAACACGATGACCTCGTCGACACGGTTGAGGAACTCGGGACGGAAGTGCTGCTTGAGCTCGTCGGAGACCTTGGACTTCATCTTCTCGTAGGAGCCTGCGGCGTCGTTGGCCTGGGAGAAGCCCAGGTTGACGGACTTCGCGATGTCCCGCGTGCCGAGGTTGGTGGTCATGATGATGACGGTGTTCTTGAAGTCGACGACGCGGCCCTGGGAGTCGGTCAGGCGACCTTCCTCCAGGATCTGCAGCAGCGAGTTGAAGATGTCCGGGTGAGCCTTCTCGACCTCGTCGAAGAGGACCACGGAGAACGGCTTGCGACGCACCTTCTCGGTGAGCTGGCCGCCCTCCTCGTAGCCGACGTAGCCCGGAGGCGAGCCGAAGAGGCGGGAGACGGTGTGCTTCTCACCGAACTCCGACATGTCGAGCTGGATCAGGGCTTCCTCGTCACCGAAGAGGAACTCGGCGAGCGTCTTCGACAGCCACGTCTTACCGACACCGGACGGACCGGCGAAGATGAACGAACCGCCGGGGCGCTTCGGGTCCTTCAGACCGGCACGGGTGCGTCGGATGGCGCGGGAGAGAGCCTTGACGGCCTCGTCCTGACCGATGACGCGCTTGTGGAGCTCGTCCTCCATGCGCAGCAGGCGCTGGGACTCCTCCTCGTTGACCTGCACGATCGGGATGCCGGTCGCCACGGCGAGAACCTCGGCGATCAGCTCCTCGTCGACCTCGGCGACCTCGTCCATGTCGCCGGCACGCCAGGCCTTCTCACGCTCGGCCTTCTTGGCGATGAGCTGCTTCTCCTCGTCGCGCAGACGGGCAGCGGCCTCGAAGTCCTGACCGTCGATCGCGGCCTCCTTGCGCTGGCGCACGTCGGCGATCTTGTCGTCGTACTCCCGCAGGTCGGCGGGGGCCGTCATCCGGCGGATGCGCAGGCGCGAGCCGGCCTCGTCGATCAGGTCGATCGCCTTGTCCGGCAGGAACCGGTCGGAGATGTAACGGTCGGCGAGGGTCACCGCGGAGACCAGCGCCTCGTCGGTGATCGTCACCCGGTGGTGAGCCTCGTAGCGGTCACGGATGCCCTTGAGCATCTCGATCGCGACCGCGATGGACGGCTCCGGCACCTGGATCGGCTGGAAGCGGCGCTCGAGAGCGGCGTCCTTCTCCAGGTATTTGCGGTATTCGTCCAGGGTGGTCGCACCGATGGTCTGCAGCTCGCCCCGCGCCAGCATCGGCTTGAGGATCGAGGCCGCGTCGATGGCGCCCTCGGCCGCACCGGCACCGACGAGGGTGTGGATCTCGTCGATGAACAGCACGATGTCGCCGCGGGTCTTGATCTCCTTGAGCACCTTCTTGAGGCGCTCCTCGAAGTCACCGCGGTAGCGCGAGCCGGCCACGAGCGCACCCAGGTCGAGCGTGTAGATCTGCTTGTCCTTGAGCGTCTCGGGCACGTTGCCCTTGACGATGTCCTGGGCCAGCCCCTCGACGATCGACGTCTTGCCGACGCCGGGCTCACCGATCAGGACCGGGTTGTTCTTGGTGCGCCGCGAGAGCACCTGCATGACGCGCTCGATCTGACCCTCGCGACCGATGATCGGGTCGAGCTTGCCCTCGCGGGCGTCCTGGGTCAGGTTGCGGCCGAACTGGTCGAGCACGAGGCTGGAGGAAGGAGCCTCGGTCGAGCTGGTGCCGGTCGACGCGGTGGCGCCGGAGGTGCCGGTCTGGCCCTCCTTGCCCTGGAAGCCGGAGAGCAGCTGGATGACCTGCTGGCGGACCCGGTTGAGGTCGGCGCCGAGCTTCTGCAGCACCTGGGCGGCAACGCCCTCGCCCTCCCGGATCAGGCCGAGCAGGATGTGCTCGGTGCCGATGTAGGAGTGGCCGAGCTGCAGCGCCTCGCGCAGGGACAGCTCGAGCACCTTCTTGGCGCGCGGCGTGAACGGGATGTGCCCGGACGGCGCCTGCTGACCCTGGCCGATGATCTCCTCGACCTGGTTGCGCACCGCCTCGAGCGAGATGTCGAGGGACTCGAGGGCCTTGGCTGCGACGCCCTCGCCCTCGTGGATCAGGCCGAGCAGGATGTGCTCGGTCCCGATGTAGTTGTGGGAGAGCATGCGGGCCTCTTCCTGGGCCAGCACGACCACCCGGCGGGCTCGGTCAGTGAACCGCTCGAACATGTACGCATCTCTCCTATAAGAATCTGGGGCGCAGGCGCCCACCGGACTGCTCCGGCTGGGCGGTCTCACCGGGAAACAACCCCACAGACAGCCTACGCGTTCCCGACAACACATCGCGATCCGTGCGCTGAGAGCGAACACGGCGTGCCGTACGCCGGGCAGCACCCCTCACACGAAGGCGGCTGCCGCGCCCCGCAGGACACGGCAGCCGGTCGTCGCTGCGTCCAGACCGACGGGTCAGTGAGCCGCCTCGAAAGCGGCCCGGACGTCCGCCGGAATACGACCACGGTCGGGAACGGAGTAACCGTTGGCCTTTCCCCACTCGCGCATGACCTTCGGCGTCGTTCCACCGGCGGCGGCGGCTTTCTTCGCGCCGCTCCGGCGACCGCTCACCTTCTGGGCGTGACCGATGAAGAGCGCGAGAGAATCACGCAGCTTTGCCGCATTGGCTTCGCTGAGATCAATCTCGTAGGAGGTGCCGTCCAGGGCAAAAGACACCGTCTCAGCAGCTTCCGAGCCGTCGATGTCATCCTCGAGGATGATCTGAACCTTCTTTGCCATGTTCCTACCTTCACTGCTCTTCTTCACCCGAAAAGGGGCCGAATATAGCCATCTCCGAAAATGAGACGCCCATAGCATTACATACGAGCAGGTCGGATCAACAGATCGCCATACTGAAAGGCGTTAACGAATAGCGTTTCTCTGGAATATCAGTTCGAGGCCTTGCATCGTGAGTCCTGGTGAATACGCGGAGAAGCATTTGCACTCTCCCACCACGAACTCGGCCAGATAGCCGGTCGCTATCACCGTCACATCATCGGCGGACACACCGAGCTCGGCGATGATCCGGGCGACCAGTCCCTCGACCTGTGCGGCGACCCCGAAGACCATCCCCGACTGGAGCGCCTCGACGGTGTTCTTGGCGATCACCGACCGCGGCCGGGCGAGCTCGACCTTGCGCAGCTGCGCGCCCCGGCGGCCCAGCGCCTCGAGCGACAGCTCGATCCCCGGCAGGATCGCGCCGCCGACGTACTGTCCTGCAGGGTTGACCACGTCGAAGGTCGTCGCGGTGCCGCGGAAGTCGACCACGATCGCGGGCCCGCCGTGGAGGGCCACGGCCGCGACCGCGTTGGCGATGCGGTCGGTGCCGACCTCGCGCGGGTTGTCCATGAGGATCGGGATGCCGGAGCGTACGCCCGGCTCGACCACCACGCACGCGACCGACGCCAGGTGGCGGCCGATCATCTCGCGCCACTCGTGCAGCACCGAGGGCACGGTCGCGCACACGACCACGCCGTCCACGCTCGCCACCAACGGGTCACCGAGGGTGCCGCGCAGCAGCGCCCACCACTCGTCGGCGGTGCGGTGCTCCAGGGTGGAGACCCGCCAGTCCGCGGACACGACGCCGTCGGCGATCAGCCCCAGGACGGTGTGGCTGTTGCCGATGTTGACAGCGAGCAGGGACATGGCGGGACGCCTCAGCCCTCGGACAGGTCGAAGCCGATGTCGAAGACCTTCACCGAGTGGGTGAGGGCGCCGACGGAGAGGTAGTCGACGCCGGTCTCGGCGACCTCGCGGGCGCGGTCGAGGGTAAGCCCGCCGGAGGCCTCGAGCACCGCGCGACCGGCGGTGATCGCGACGGCCTCCTTCATCATCGCGGTGGACATGTTGTCGAGCATGATCCGGCCGCAGCCCGCGTCGAGCAGCGCGGAGAGCTCCTCCAGCGTGGTCACCTCGACCTCGATCGGCACGTCGGGGTAGGCGAACTTCACGGCTTCGTAGGCCTGCACGGCGCCGCCGGCGGCGACGATGTGGTTGTCCTTGACCAGCGCCATGTCGGAGAGCGCCATCCGGTGGTTGGCACCGCCGCCGCAGCGCACCGCGTACTTCTCCAGCGCCCGGAAGCCCGGCAGCGTCTTGCGGGTGTCGAGCACCTGCGCGCCGGTGCCTTCCAGCTCCTCGGTCCAGGCCGCGACCCCGGTGGCGACACCGGAGAGGTGGGAGGCGTAGTTGAGAGCAGTACGCTCCGCGGTCAGCAGACCGCGGGTCGACCCGGCGATGCGCATGATGATGTCGCCCGCCTTGACCTTGGAGCCGTCCCGGACACGGTCGGTGACCTCGACCGAGTCGCCCATGACGTACGCGAAGACGAGCTCGGCCACGCCGAGGCCGGCCACCACGCCGTCCTCCCGGGCGGCGAAGACGCCGACGCCGGTGGAGTCGGGGGCGATCGTCGCGACCGAGGTGACGTCCTCGCTGGGCATCTCGCCAGGAGCCACCATGGGCAGGTCCTCGTCGAGAGCGAGCTCTACGGCGTCGTAGACCTCGCCGGCGTCCAGACCCGCCTGGGTCAGCTCGTCACGCAGAGACTGCGGGATCTCGTCGAAGGGCACGCGTCGGATGGTCATCAGGCTCCTGCCAGGGTTGTCGGGTTCTGGATCGGGGTCTGGGACGGGTCGGTCGCAGCACCCGGGGTGAACGTGGCGACAGTCTCGCCGTCCCGGAGCCGCACGTCGAAATGGCCGGCGAAACCGGCGTCGTCGCGCTCGGCGAAGTCCTCGCGCCAGTGGGACCCGCGGGTCTCCTCGCGCAGCAGCGCAGACTTGGCGAGCGCGAGCGAGACGGTCAGCAGGTTGGTCGCCTCCCAGGCGGCCGGGTCGATCTCGGTCGCCGGGGTCCGGCCGAGCTGCTCGAGCGTCTCGACCGCCTCGGCGAGTCCGGTCGCGTTGCGCAGCACGCCGACCTTGGTCGTCATCGTCTCCTGCAGCGTCTTGAGCGCGCTGCCGGGCACGAGGGCGCGGCCGGTGGCGGCACCCGGGGCCGGGTCCTCCAGCTGGCGCAGCTCGCCGGGCAGGACCTCGGCGATCCGGCGCGAGAAGACCAGCCCCTCGAGCAGCGAGTTGGAGGCCAGCCGGTTGGCGCCGTGGACGCCGCTGCAGGCGACCTCTCCGGTGGCGTAGAGGCCGGGTACGTCGCTGCGACCCCACAGGTCGGTGCGCACGCCACCCGAGGCGTAGTGGCAGGCCGGAGCGACGGGGATCAGGTCCACGGACGGCTCGACGCCGTGGGAGCGGAGCGAGGCGAGGATGTTGGGGAAACGGCGCTCCCAGAAGGCGGCCGACGTCTCCTGCGCACCGCCCAGGTGACGCGCGTCGAGCCACATGTTCGTCCGCCCGGTATCGAGCATCCGCTTCATGATCGCCTTGGAGACGATGTCGCGCGGAGCGAGGTCGCCGAGCTCGTGCACACCCTCCATGAGCCGGTTGCCGTCCCAGTCGACCAGGAAGGCGCCCTCGCCGCGTACGGCCTCGGAGATCAGCGGCTGCTGGCCGCGGGAGTCCTCGCCGAGATACATCACCGTGGGGTGGAACTGCACGAACTCGAGGTCGCGCAGCGTCGCCCCGGCGCGCAACGCGATCGCCATCCCGTCGGCGGTCGCGACCGCCGGGTTGGTGGTCTGCGAGAAGACCTGGCCGAGGCCGCCGGAGGCGAGCACGACCGCCCGGGTACGTACGATCCCGACGCCGTCGGCGTCGCCCTCCCCCATCACGTGGATGGTCAGGCCGGCCACACCGCCGTCGGCGGCGGTCAGCAGGTCGACGACCATCGCGTGCTCGAAGACCATGATCTCCGGTGCACGCCGGACGGCTTCCATCAGCGCCCGCTGGATCTCCGCGCCGGTCGCGTCGCCGTCGGCGTGCGCGATCCGGTCACGGCGGTGGCCGCCCTCGCGGGTCAGCGACAGGTTGCCGGCAGGGTCCTTGTCGAACTCCGCGCCCCAAGCGATCAGCTCGCGCACCGCCTCGGCACCCTCGCCGACCAGGACGCGTACGGCCTCCAGGTCGCACGCTCCGGCGCCCGCCACGAGGGTGTCTACCTCGTGCTGGTCGGGGGTGTCCCCCTCGCCGAGCGCGGCCGCGATGCCGCCCTGCGCCCACTGTGTCGAGCCGGCCTGGAGCACGTCCTTGGTCACGACGGCGACCCGCTCGACCTGGTCCTTCAGCCGTAGCGCCGCGGTCAGCCCGGCGATCCCCGAGCCCACCACGATCACGTCCGCCCACTCGGTCCAGCCCGGATCGCGGGCGGAGAGCAGCTGCATGTTCATAGCGGCACGCTACTGCGTGAGAACGAGCGGTCCACGCATCTGGTCGGTCCCCGGGACCGGCTCGCTCCTGTCGGAGCCGAGCGCGATGATGTGGTTGTCGGCGTCGACGTGCACGACGTGCGGCTCGAACGCCTTGGCCTCCTCGGTGGTCATCTGCGCGTACGCGATCAGGATGACCAGGTCGCCGGGGTGGACCAGGTGGGCGGCGGCGCCGTTGATGCCGAGCACGCCGCTGCCGCGCTCGCCCGCGATCGTGTAGGTCTCCAGGCGGGCACCGTTGGTGATGTCGACGATGGAGACCAGCTCGCCGGGGAGGATGTCCGCGGCGTCGAGGAGGTCGGCGTCGACGGTCACCGAGCCGACGTAGTGGAGGTCTGCCTGGGTGACCGTGGCGCGGTGGATCTTGCCGGTCATCATGGTGCGCAGACGGGTCATCGGGGTGCTCCGATCGTGAGGCTCATGTTGTCGATGAGTCGAGTGGTGCCGACACGGGCGGCGACGAGGATCCGGGCGTCGGTGCCCGGCTCCGGGTTGGCGGGCAGGTCGCCCAGCGCGGGGTCGGTGACCACGAGGTAGTCGAGGTCGACGTCCTTGCCGCGGCGCAGCTCGGCGCGCGCCGCCTGGAGCGCGGCCTCGACGCCGTGCTCGGCCTCGCGCTGCGCGGCGTAGAGCGCCTGCGACAGCGTGGTGGCCTCCGCGCGCTGGTCGGGCGTGAGATAGCGGTTGCGGGAGGAGAGGGCCAGGCCGTCCGGCTCGCGCTGCGTGGGCGCGCCGACGACGTCGACCCCGAGGCACAGGTCGGAGGACATCCGACGGATCAGGGCGAGCTGCTGGTAGTCCTTCTCGCCGAAGACGGCGACATCGGGCCGGACCAGGCCGAACAGCTTCGCGACGACGGTGAGCACGCCCCCGAAGTGGCCCGGACGGGTCTTGCCCTCGAGCACCTCGGCCAGCGGGCCGGGAGCGACGGTGACGTCCTCGCTGGTCGAGCCTGTCGAGACCCCACCCGGGTAGACCTCGTCGACCGACGGCGCGAAGACGACGTCCACGCCCTCGCGCTCGCAGACCTCCAGGTCGGCCTCGAGGGTGCGCGGGTAGCGGTCGAGGTCCTCGCCCGCGCCGAACTGCAGCGGGTTGACGAAGATCGAGACCACGACGGGTCCGCCGCCGACCCGTTCACGAGCGACGCGCATCAGCGACGCGTGGCCCTCGTGGAGCGCGCCCATGGTGGGCACGAAGCCGACCACGGCGCCGTCGCGGCGGGCAGGAGCGAGCAGCTTCGCGAGCTCCTCGCGAGTCGAAGCCAACTGGGTCATCACGGGTTCCAGGTGTGCAGCGGGCGCGGCAGCGGCTGCACGGCGGCGCGGTCGGCGTCGTCGAGCAGCTTCTTGATCTTGAGCGCGCGGATGGGCAGCAGGCGGCCGTCGGAGACGGCCCGGTCGAGGGTGGCGCGCGCCATCGAGACGTACGAGGCCAGCGTCTGCGGCGCGTTGACGCGGATGTCGTCGAGGTGGGCCGCGACGGTGCCGGCGTCGCCGCGGACGATCGGGCCGGTGAGGGCCGCGTCGCCGTGGTCGAGGGCGTTGTCGAGGGCGGCGGTCAGCAGCGGGCGCAGCGTGCCGGCGGGGTCGGTGGCGCCCGCGGCGGAGAGGATCTCCATCGCCTCGGTGACCAGGGTGACCAGGTGGTTCGCACCGTGGGCGAGCCCGGCGTGGTAGAGCGTGCGCATCTCCTCGGGCACCCACATCGGCTTGCCACCGAGGTCGCCGACGAGCGCCTCGGCGAACGCCCGGTCGGCCGCGGTGGCGGCGGTCAGGCCGAAGACGCAGCCGGAGAGCCGGCCGAGGTCGACCGCGGTGCCGGAGAAGGTCATCGCCGGATGGATGGCCATCACGTGCGCGCCGATCGCGGCGGCCGGCTCGAGGATCGCCAGGCCGTGGCGGCCGGAGGTGTGCGCGACGTACATCCCGGGGCGGATGGCGCCGGCGTCGGTCATCGTCTGCACGACGTTGCCGAGCATGTCGTCGGGGACGGTGAGGAGCAGCAGGTCGCAGGATCTCGCCACCGCGGTCGGCTTCTCGACCGGGACACCCGGGAGGAGCGAGGCGATGCGTGCGCGAGAGGCGTCGGACTCGCCTGCGACGGAGACGATCGTGTGGCCACCGGCCGAAGCGGCGCCCGAGGCGATGGTGGGGTTGCGCAGCGCGGCTGCGAGGACGGCCCCGACGCGACCAGCGCCGACGACGCCCACCCTGAGCGGGTGGTTCATGGTGGTAGACCTTTCGTTCCAGTCCCTCCGACCACTCCCCCGTGTGAGCGGAGCCGGGATGGGTACCAGACGTTGTGCCTGCGTGCGCTCAGCCACTGTGACCGAGCCGAAACAACGGTACGCCGCCGTTCACTCTTCCGAAACATCACGATCGCGTGACTGCGATCACACCAGCCGCGTCGTCCATCGGGACCACACGACGGACCCACGGCCCGGTATCACATCGCACCCGGCATTGGAGTCGATACTGATGAACGTGGAAGAATCCAGCCCTCCTCGTCATCTACCAAAGGGTCAGAGTTCAGTGCTCCGTAACGTAGCCGTGCTGCTTGCCGGCGGTGTGGGCTCCCGTGTGGGCCTCGACATCCCGAAGCAGCTCATCAAGATCGCAGGGATGCCGATCATGGAGCACACCCTCGGTGTGCTCAACCGTCACCCGGAGATCGACGAGATCATCATCCTGATGGCGCCGGGTCACCTCGACGCCGTGCACGCGATGACCCGCGACGGCCGCTACCCGAAGGTCACCCAGATCCTCGAGGGCGCCGAGACCCGCAACGAGACGACCAAGCGCGCGCTGGCCGCCCTCCCCGAGGACGCCGACTGCAACGTGCTCCTCCACGACGCCGTACGTCCGCTGCTCAGCGAAGAGGTGATCACCGACTGCTTCAAGGCGCTGGTGACCTACCAGGCCGTCGACGTGGCCATCCCCTCGGCGGACACGATCATCGAGCTCAACGACGACAACACGATCTCGCAGATCCCGGACCGCTCGCGGCTGCGCCGCGGCCAGACGCCGCAGGCCTTCCTCGCCTCGACCCTGAAGCGGGCCTACGAGATCGCCGACCAGGACCCCGACTTCCGGGCGACCGACGACTGCAGCGTCGTGCTCAAGTACCTCCCCGAGACCAAGATCTGGGTGGTCAACGGTCACGAGCGCAACATGAAGGTCACCGAGCCGATCGACGTCTACATCGCCGACAAGCTCTTCCAGCTCACCGCCCACCAGCAGTTCCCGCAGAAGTCCGAGGACGACTACCGCGCCGCTCTCGAGGGCAAGAACATGGTCGTCTTCGGCGGCAGCTACGGGATCGGCGCCGACATCGCGGAGCTGGCCGAGTCCTACGGCGCCAACGTCGCCTCCTACAGCCGCTCGGCCACCCACACCGACGTCGCCAAGCGTGCCGACATCGTCGCCGCGGCGGCCGACGCCGGCAAGCGCTTCGGCTCCATCGACTTCGTGGTCAACACCGCCGGCGTGCTGCCGCGCGGCGACCTCGCCACCGTCTCCGAGGAGACGATCTACACCGCGACCGAGATCAACTACATCGCGCCGGTGCTGATCGCCCAGGAGTTCTACCCCTACCTCGCCCGTGCGAAGGGCTCGCTGCTCTTCTTCACCTCCAGCTCCTACACCCGCGGCCGCCGCGGCTACGCGCTCTACTCCTCGGCCAAGGCGGCCACGGTCAACCTGACCCAGGCCCTCGCCGACGAGTGGGCCGAGGAGGGCGTACGCGTCAACGCGATCAACCCCGAGCGCACCGCCACCCCGATGCGCACCAAGGCATTCGGCCAGGAGCCGTCCCACACGCTGCTGGAGTCGAAGGCGGTCGCGCGCGCGTCGCTGGACACCCTGATCGCCTCGAGCACCGGCCACGTCATCGACCTGCGCCGCATCGACCCGATCCAAGAGGCCCTGGACGCCGCGGCGGGGAACTGACCCATGACGAGCACTCCGACCGCTCCTGCGGACGCGGCCCCGACCGCCGCGCCGCCGCCCGCACCCAAGAAGGCCGCCCGCCGCCCGCGGCTCGGTGCGCTCGACGCGCTCCGGTTCATCGCGGCGGCGGTCGTCGTCGGCTACCACCTGACCGGCATCGCGACCTCCTACTGGGGCGTCGCGCCCCGCGAGGTCTTCCCGACGCTCAACCACGTCACCCGCTACGGCTACCTCGGCGTCGAGCTCTTCTTCATCATCAGCGGCTTCGTCATCCTGATGACCGCCTGGGGGCGTGACCTGCCCGGCTTCGCCGCGTCCCGCATCGCGCGGCTCTTCCCGGCCTACTGGGTCGCCGTCGTGATCACGCTGGTGCTGCAGGCCTTCTGGAAGGGCGGGCGTGACCAGGGGTTCGTCGGCGGTCTGATCAACCTGACCATGACCCAGGACGCCTGGAACGTGCTCAGCGCCCAGGGAGCGTTCTGGACCCTCTGGATCGAGCTCAAGTTCTACCTGCTCATCGGCGTCTTCCTGCTGGTCGGGATCACCAAGCAGCGGGTCATCGCGATGGTCTTCCTGTGGCCGCTGCTCGCCCAGATCGCGCGCACGACCGACTCCGGAGTGCTCAACTCGCTGCTCTTCGCCGAGTACGCGCCGTTCTTCGCGATGGGCATGGCGCTCTTCCTCATCTACCGGTTCGGCAACTCGTTCGTCGCCTGGCTCGCGGTCGGCTACAACGTGATCCTCGGGATCCGGCAGGCGACCGCGTACGCCGACCGGGCGACCGAGCTCGTCGGCGCCCCCGTCTCGCCGGTGGTGACCGGCCTGGCGATCCTGGCGTTCGCTGCGCTCGTCTGGCTGGTCTCGGCCGGTCCGCTGGGCCGGGTGGAGGCGCGCTTCCTGTCGACCCTCGGCGCGCTGACCTACCCGCTCTACCTGGTGCACGCCCAGTTCGCGTTCTGGATCATCGACGTCTTCCACGGCCGCTTCGACGAGTACGTCGTGCTGGCCGCCGCCGTCTCGACCGCTCTCGTGCTGGCCATCGCGCTCCACTACCTGATCGAGCGTCGCCTCCACGACCCGGTGCGCGACGCCGTCCTTCGTGGATTGCGGGAGACATCCGTCACGGGGCGTTAATGTCGGTGCATGCTGACACGTGGTCGGCAGGACCGCGGTAAGAAGGTCCCGCGCCGGCGCATCAACCCGTCCCGTGTGCGTCTGCGCCGGGAGATGGTCCGTTTCGCCCGAGGCACCAAGCGCGGCATGCGTGTCCTCGACGCCGGCGCGGGCAAGTCTCCCTACCGCAACCTCTTCAAGCACGCGCGCTACGAGGCCGCCGACTTCGCCCAGCTGAGCACCGCGTACGCGCCGCTGGACTACGTCTGCGACATCACCGACATCCCGGTCGAGGACGCGACCTTCGACCGGGTGATCTGCAACCAGGTGCTCGAGCACGTCTCCGAGCCGGAGAAGGCGATCGCGGAGCTCTTCCGTGTGCTCAAGCCCGGCGGCCGCATCTTCCTCTCCGCGCCGCTCTTCTTCGCCGAGCACCAGAAGCCCTACGACTTCTTCCGCTACACGCAGTTCGCGCTGCGGAAGATGTTCGAGGACGCCGGCTTCGAGATCGCCCGGCTGAACTGGCTCGAGGGCTACTTCGGCACGGTCGCCTACAACCATCAGATGATGGCGAAGCACCTGCCCGAGAGCCTCGCCGAGCTGCGCGGGCGCGGCCTGCGCTGGCGGCTCGCCTACGTCGCCCCGGTCGTGCTCCTCCACCGGCGGATCGCCCTCCACCTCAGCCGTTTCTACGCGCGGCTGGAGGTCTCCGGTGCCCGGCTCGAGCGCGGGATGCCGAAGAACTACGTCGTGGTGGCACGCAAGCCCGACGGGAGCAGCTCACCGCCCTCGTCGCAGCCTGCGAAGGCTGCGACACCCACGGCCGCACCCCCGACCAGGGCCGAGCTCGAGGCGGAGCTGGCCCGGCTGCGGTCCGAGACGATCCGCACCCGGGAGTCCGTACGCGACCCGCTTGCCGACCTCGAGCTGCCCGCCAGAGTGCACACGGTCGTCGACGGCGTACGTGCCGAGCACCTGACCTATCTCAAGCCCGAGAACCTGGAGGTGCTCGCCCGCCAGGTGCTCGATGCCGATCTGCAGGGCAGGCCGGGGCTGATCATCGAGACCGGCACCGCGCTCGGCGGCTCCGCGATCGTGATGGCGGCGGCGAAGGACCCCAAGCGACCGATGCGGGTCTACGACGTCTTCGGGATGATCCCGGAGCCGTCCGAGCGGGACGGCGAGGACGTGCACCAGCGCTACCGGAAGATCGTCAGCGGCACCTCGAAGGGGATCGCCGGCGAGACCTACTACGGCTACCGCGACAACCTCTACGACGAGGTGCGCGACTCGTTCGAGCGCCACGGGGTCGTCCCGGCCGAGCACAACGTCCAGCTGATCCAGGGGCTCTTCCAGGACACCCTCGAGATCGACGGGCCGGTGGCCTTCGCCCACCTTGACGGCGACTGGCACGAGTCGACGCGGACCTGCCTGGAGCGGATCGCTCCTCACCTGGTCGTCGGGGGACGGATCGTGCTCGACGACTACTTCCACTACAGCGGCTGCCGCGACGCGGTCGACGAGTACTTCCGGGACCGCCCCGGCTACCGGCTGGAGCGGCGGATGAAGCTGCACGTCGTACGTACGGCCTCCGCCTGACCCCAGCCGGTCAGCTGCACCTCAGCGGCACCCTCAGCGTCGCTGCAGGTGGAGCACGTCGTTCGGCCCGAACGACACCTCGAAGTTGGGGCGCACGTGGCGGGGCCGGCCGAGCTTGGTCTGCCAGCTCCAGTTGTGGACGGTGAACCGCAGCCGCAGGTCCAGGTTGCGGGAGTCCTCGGAGAACTGCTCGAAGATCTCGGCCAGGTCGAAACGGGAGGCGAGCCGGAACTCGCCGCGACCCTCGGGGGTGACGTCGAGCGGCAGCGAGGCGACCTCGCCGGTCTCGTTGCAGACGGCGTCGAGGGTGACGATCCGGTCGGCCATCACGCCCTTCGGCCACTCGCCGGTCACGGTCAGCAGGGCGTCGAAGCGGAGCGTACGAGAGTCGCGGAAGGCGGCAGAGCTCGCCTGGGTGCGACCCAGGCGGCCGGCCGGGCCGGGCAGCCGGGTGGCGACGCCCTCGGGCATCGGGCGCGCCCAGCCGAGGGCGTGGACGTCGAGCCGGGCCTGGGCCTTCTCGATGCGGCCCGGACGCTGGGCGACGGCGCCCTCGAAGGCGACCTTCCAGTCCTCGAGGAAGGCGCGCCAGGTGTGCTTCTCGGCCTTCTCCAGAGCCTTGCGGGACATCTCCGCGACCTTCTCGGGCGCGTCGATCATCCGGATGCAGCGCTCGGCGACCGCGTCGATGTCCTCGGCCTCGACGATGTAGCCGTCGACACCGTCGCTGATCTGCTCGCGCGGGCCGTAGTTGATGTCGTAGCTGATCACCGGGCAGCCGTAGGAGAGCGACTCGAGGGTCGCCAGCGGGTAGCCCTCGTTGACGCTGGTCATGATGAAGCCGGTGGCGTGCAGCAGGGCTTCCTTGGCCTTCGGGTTGTGACCCATCAGCTGGACGTTCTTGCCGACGTCGAGGGTCTCGATCAGGTCGGCGAGCGACTTGTAGAGCTTGCCGTCGCCGTAGATCTGGAACTTGGCCTCGGGTCGCTTCTCGACGACCTTCGCGAACGCCTTGATGGCGTGCTCGAGCCGCTTCTGCGGCTCGAGCCGGGCGACGGTGACGAAGGTGGCCGGCTCACGCTCGGGCATCGTCTCCGGGAGCTCGGGCAGCTCGACCGGGTTGGGAACGACGAACCGGTGCGAGGTGGCGCCGTAGCGCATCGCGATGTGCTCGGACTGACGGTGGGTCAGGTTCACGAGCGCGTCGTACTCGTGGATGTTGTCCAGCAGCGGGGCGTACTTGCCCGAGAGCTGGGAGTTCCAGCGCCGCTCCTTCACCACGTGGTTGTTATGCATGAGGTGGAGGAAGTAGAAGCGGTCGTCCTGGCGCGGCATGACGTCGCGCAGCGCGAACCGGGAGTCGGTCACGAAGAAGACCCGCTCGGCGTCGCCCACGAGCTGCTCGAACCAGTGCCACAGCCAGCCGCCCACGCGCTCCCACGAGCGGACCGGGCGACCCTCGGCGTCGGTGAGGATGTAGGGGACCCGGGACGCGGCCGGGGCACCCGGGCCCGGCGCCCGCAGGTAGACCGAGCCGTCGGGGCGGCGGTAGTCGCGCGCCCAGTCCTTCCCGGACTGCGAGTGGGCCGTGTAGTAGACGGTGCCGTCGGGGTGGAGCACGTCCTGGGTGGTCGTGCCGGCGACCTCACCCAGCCGGCCGTCCATGCCGGCGACCGACTCGTCCGGCTCATCCGTCACGGGGTGCTCGCGGTACCACTCGTAGAGGTTGAGCAGCTCCATGCCGTCGACGAGCTGACCCGAGTCGCGCAGGACCTGGCGCACCTCGTCGTAGACGGGCTTCGACTCGGTGGTCAGCAGGGTGGTCGGGATCCCGGTGTTCTGGGTGATCAGGCGGTTGCGCATGATCATCGCGCGGGTCTGGCCACCGAACTTGGTCGCGATCTCGTTGCACATCGTCAGGTAGCGGCCCTCGGGAAGCGCGACCTGCTCGTGGGGGTTGGGGATCGGCATGCGCAGAGATTAGTCGGCGTCTTTGGGGATTGCCGATTCTTCGGGCAGGATATCCGGCTGGATCATAGGGGGAACGTGTTGACGGACCGCGATCGACGCGGCTCTGCCCACCGACGATGCGTCGTACCCGTTACTGAAGGAGTCCCATGGCCAGCCCAGCTCGACGACTCGCTCGCCAGCTGCTCCCCGAGCGCCTGCGTCAGAGCCTGACCGCGCGCGTCCCGTCCATCTCGGAGGCTGCGTCCCAGGACGCGAAGCCGGCGCCGATCTCCATCGAGGTCGAGCCGCTCGTCGTGGGTCCTGACCTCGAGGGCGCGGTGAACGCCGCCGGCGGCGGTTTCTACGAGCGCGCCTGGGCCCTCTTCCAGGGCGTCCCGCTGGAGAAGTGGGCCGTCGAGGCCGCCGACGAGTACGTCATGTCCGGGCTCCACGTCGACCCCGACGCGACCCGCGCGACGCTGGCGCGCCTCGCCGAGTCCGGCGCCGACTTCGTCCCGGGCCGCGCGTGGCTCGCGATGACCAGCCGCGTCTTCGGCTTCGGCGACCAGCAGCTGGCCCGCAGCCTCTACGCCCGCCTCGACGAGGCCGTCGGTGACGGCACCAAGGGCGACACCAAGTGGGTCGTCGAGAGCCGCGACTGGCTGCGCTCGTGGGTCGCCGCCGACAACGACGAGCCCGAGGGGCCGGCCGTGCCGGAGGGCACCGTCTCCTACGCCGTCGTCGACTACGGCCACCCCGGCCGCTCCCGCGCCTCGGCCAACATCGGCGACCACGTCCAGACCGTCGCCTCGCTCGGCCACGTGGTCCGCCACAAGGACCTCGAGTTCACCGGCGAGTCCGAGCTCGACGACCTCGCCGAGCGGCTGCGCTCGCGGGTCCGCCCAGAGCGAGTCCGCGAGGGCCTCTCCGCCAAGGTCCAGCTGATGACCCTGCAGCGCGACGCGTCGATGTACCAGCCGGTCCCGAAGGACACCTGGATGCTCGGCTTCGGGTGGTACATGCACCCGATCTTCGAGATGCGCTACGGGATGCCGTTCCACAAGAACCTGCGCCCGATCTTCGTCTCGTTCCACTGCAGCACCCGCGCCATGATGACCGACGAGACGATCGAGTACCTCAAGAAGTACGCCCCGATCGGCTGCCGCGACTGGACGACCGTCGACATCCTGCTCTCCGTCGGCGTCCCGGCCTTCTTCTCGGGCTGCCTGACCACGACCGTCTCGACCGTCTTCCCCGACGCCGAGGAGCTCCCCGGCCCGGACGCCCCGGTCGGCTACGTCGACGTCTTCGACGGCAGCATCCCCGAGGGCGCCCCGACCTACGCCCAGGGCGGCCTCGACGAGGTCCGCTTCCGGCCCTTCGTGCAGAACATCGACGACGCGATCGCGATGCTCGAGGGCTACCGCCGCGACCACCGGAAGCTGGTCACCAGCCGTCTGCACTGCTACCTGCCGGGTCGCAGCATCGGCATCGACATCGACTTCCGCCCGAAGAACCTCTCCGACCCGCGCTTCGCCGGCCTCAACCCGCTCACCCCGGCCGAGTTCGACGGCATCCGGGAGAGCATGAACGACCGCCTCGAGAAGATCCTCACCAAGATCTTCTCGGGTGCGAGCGTCGAGGAGGTCTACGAGCAGTGGCGCGAGATGAACGCCGCCGAGGTCGAGATCGCGCGTGAGCGCCATGCCGCCGCCCGCAAGGTCGGCGAGCTGGTCAGCTCGGTCCCCGAGGACGTACGCAGCAACCAGGTCCGGACTCCGGAGGGCGTGCCCGCCGACGCGATCCACGTCGCCGTCTCGGCCCGCCCGAAGCAGCGTCCGAAGCTGCGCCGCCTGATCAAGTCGATCGCGGCGTACTCGTCCCGGCCGGTCCACCTGTGGGTCCACACCGGTGGCACCGACCTGCGTCTCGACGAGCTCGCCCGCCCGGGGATCACCCTCACCGCGCTGGACGTCTCCGGCTTCGACGGGATCAAGCTGCCCGACGGCAGCGCGATGCCGATGGGCCAGCTCGAGCGGCTCGTGGTCGCCGACCTGCTCCCCGACGTCGACAAGCTCGTCGTGCTGCCGGTCTCCGCCGTGCTGACCGAGGACATCGCCGGCCTGGCCGACACCGATCTCGAGGGCAACCTGGTGGCTGCGACCGACGTCGTCGGCACCCGTGGCGTCAGCGGTTTCCAGCAGATCCACGCCGCCGCCAACAAGCAGGCCGAGCGCACCACCGCGGCCGCCGAGCTGCGCCGTGACGGTCACCAGCGGCACGCCTTCGACTTCGACGCGTTCGACATCGAGGTCCTGGTGCTCGACGCCGCCCAGTGGCGGAAGAAGGACCTTCTCGCCTCGCTGGCTCCCTACGTGGAGACCTACGGCATGACCTTCCGGGCCGCGCTCCTACTGGAGGTCGGCCCGCACCGTACGGTCCTGCCCGAGCGCTGGAACGCGGTGCCCAACAAGACCGCGGTCACGAAGCCGGCGCTCGCCCGCCTGCCCTGATCCGGTGACCGTGGGCCGGAGGCCCGCGAACGCAACGATGGCGCGTCCCGCACGGGACGCGCCATCGTCGATCTCTGACCTCTGACATCTGAGCCTCAGGGCTGGTCTCAGAGCTGGCCTCAGGGCTTGTCGAAGAACCTCTCCACGACGCGCTCGGTGGCCTTCCCGTCCTGGGTGTACTGGTACTTCGCGTTGAACTCGGCGATCCGGTCGCGGTAGTCGGACTCGAGGCGGCCCAGGTCGGACAGCGCCGCGACGACCTCCTCGGCGGTGTCGAGCATCGGCCCGGGGGCGGTGTCGGCGTAGTCGTAGAGGAAGCCGCGGATGCCGCCGGTGTAGTCGGACAGGTCGGGCACCAGGAAGACCATCGGCCGCCCGGTGAGAGCGAAGTCGAAGCGCAGGCTGGAGTAGTCGAGCACCGCGGCGTCGGAGGCCAGGATCAGGTCGTTGATCTCCGGGTAGTCGGTGACGTCGATGACCCGAGCGGTGCGCTCGCTCCGCTCGCTGCCCTTGGAGTTGAAGCGGTGACCGCGCACGAGGATGACGTAGTCGTCACCGAGCTCGTCGCTGGCCGCGACCACGTCGAGGTGCTCGACCATCTTCGCGGAGCGGTAGTTGAGCGCCAGGTGGTCGCGCCAGGTCGGGGCGTAGAGGACCACCTTCTGGTGGGAGCCGATCCCGAGGAGGTTGCGCGTGCGCGTGCGGTCCTCGTCAGCGGTCGGGCTCACCAGCGCGTCGTCGCGCGGGTAGCCCTCGCTGTGGATCGGGCCGTCGTAGGCGTACTCCTCGCGGTAGTAGCGGTCCATCTCCGGCGTCGGGGTCAGGATCAGGTCCCAGCCGGCGGTCGTACGGTCGAGCTCGGCCTGGCAGCGCAGCTCGGTGAACATCTTCGCGCGCCACATCCGCAGTCCCATCGACTTGGCGGGGTAGCCGTGGAAGGTCTGCAGGAACCGCTGACCCTCCCGCTTGCGCCACCAGCGGTCGAAGTCGATGTTCTGCACCAGGTATTTGGCGGTGCCGATCACCCGGTACCACTCCGGGGTCTGCAGCACGACCGGGATGCCGCCCTCGGGGACGCGGGAGGCGTGGTCGGCGACGCCCCAGTAGAGCTTGAGGTCGGGCCGGGTGCGGCGCAGGTGCTCGTGGATCGCCAGCTGGGAGTCGGTGGCGGTCGAGCCGGCGTAGGTCGAGAGGTAGACCGCGGACTCGTCGAGCGGCTCCTCGGCGGCCAGCACCCGCTCGCGGGCGAGGTTGTGGGCATAGCTGCCGGCGTGGTCGACCGGGATCGGCGGCTGCAGGGTGATGCCCGGGCCGCTGCCGTTGACCGGACGGAGCCGGACCTCGTCGCTGGTCTGGAACTCGGCCTGGTGCTCGAGGAACGCGTGGGTGTGGCGTACGTTGCCGGGGCGCTTGGCGCCGCAGGTCAGCTTGAACTGGTAGACGCCGCTGGGCAGGACGGACTCGCCCAGCCCCCACTCGTCCCAGTGCAGCGAGAAGACGACCTCGAAGTCGTCGGCGCCGGTGTCGATCTTCACGGTCTCGCTGTGGCGCGAGCCGGAGAGGGTCAGCCGGGCGTGCTTCGGGATCGTGCTGAGCCAGTGACCGCGCACGGTGATCTGGCCATCGCCGAGCTCGACGCGGTCGAGCGCGACGGTGTCGGGGACCTCGATGACCTGGACGTAGCCGCGGCCGTCGCGCGAGGCCAGCAGGCTGCCACCGCGCTCGCCGGTCCACGGCGAGCCGGTCGGGTCGGTCCAGACGATCCGGCCCAGAGCGTCGTCGTGGAGCGCCTCCAGACGCCAGGCGGCCGGGGCACCCGGTTCGACGGCGCCGTGGGCGGGAAAGGTCAGCGTGACCTTGCCGTCGTGGACGGGCTCCTCGATGCGTACGCCGCCACCGGTCGCCTGCACGGCCCGCGGGAGGTCGCCGGACAGCATCAGGCACACCGTGCGACCGACGACGTGGGCCTTCACGAGCGCGGTGGGCGCGGTCGGGGCGGCGCGGAAGCTGAGCTGGTCGAGGTAGCGGTCGTAGGCGACCGAGAGGCCCGACGAGGTGTGCACGCGCGGCCGGTAGCGCGTGGCGAGGTTGCCCGCAGGACCGCGGGTGTCGATCTGCACCTCGCTGGTGGTGCGGACGACGCCCTCGACGTCGACGGTGACCTCCAGGTGCCAGCGGCCCTCGGCGAGGAGGCTGAGGTCGATCTCGGTGCGGCAGCCGCCGGGGCGGTAGTCCTGGTACTTGTGACCGATGGTCATGTTGGCCTGCGCGTCGGGCCGGGCCGTCACGGTCAGCTCGACCGGGTCTGGCAGCGTCTCACCGACCTCGGTGGCGTAGCCGTCCTCGTCCACGTCGCCCGCGACGGCCACGTCCGGCACCAGCCGGGCGGTGATGACCGGGGCCCTACCGGCCAGGTCGACGAGCTCGATCCGCGCGACCAGGTCGACCTCGACCCGGTCGGAGTCGAGCGGGCGTACGTCGCGCACCAGCACCCGGGCGGGCGTCTCGTGCACGTTGAGGGTGGTCACGGCCTCCGGCAGGTCGGTGTCGGGGAAGATCCCGTGCACCTTGCCGTCGGCGAGCCGGGTGCGGAGGTTGCCGCGCTCGAACCAGCGCGAGGCGACGAACGCGGTGAGCTCCTCACGCTGGTCGGCGAGGAGGTAGGTCAGCCGGGCACGCGCCTCGACCGGCAGCTTGAGCCACACCTGGGGCGAGACGTCGTGCTCGAGCTCGACGACGAGGTCGCGCAGGCTCGTCCACTGCTCCTCGGTCATCCGCTCGACGTCGCCGAGGATGGTGTGGGCGCGGCCGGCGAGCTCGCCGAGCGCCCAGTGGTCGCGGAGCTCCGGGGCCAGGTCGCCGATGGCGGCCCACGTCGAGCGGGTCTGGTCGATCCACTCGGCCATGCCGAGTGTCTGGTCGTGGAGCTGCTCGACCGGGGTGCCGTCGGCGCGGTCCATGTCGACACAGACCGGGGCGGTGACCACGTCGAAGCGGTTGGCCTTCAGGTAGCCGTCGAAGCCGACCGCGGCAGCGCCGCCACGGACGTCGAAGCTGAAGCCGTTCCGGCGCCAGAACGAGGTGCGGAAGAGCCGGTTGCTCACGCCGACGTCGCTGAGCGCGACCGGGAAGTCGGCCAGGGTGAGACCGGAGCGGTTCTCCGCGTGCACGAGGTCGTAGACCGGAACCACGGGCGGGGAGAGCCGCTGACGGCTCTCGATGCGGCCGACCGCGAGGTCGGACCCGCTTCGCTCCAGGGAGGTCACCAGCGTACGCATCGCGTTCGGGGTGAGCAGGTCGGCGGCGAGCAGGAAGCAGACGTAGGCGCCGCGGGCGGCGCGGCCACCACGGTCGCGGGCCTCGGCCTGGGTGGCGGAGCTCTCCAGCAGCCGCAGGCGGTAGTCGTCGGGGAGATCCGCGAGGATCTGGTCGCTCACCACGCTGGCCTGGCCGTAGGGCGCGATGAGGATGTCGAGCGTCGTGTGGGTCTGCTCGCGCACCGAGAGGAGCGACTCGGCCAGATACTGCTTGTCCTGGTCGGTGACCGTGACCACGACCGAGACCAGCGGTCCACGCTCGTGACCGAGAACGCGATGCCCGGCGTCGCGAGCCAGTCGACGGACACCCTGAGGCATCCTTCGTTCGGCTCGACGCAAGACGTCGACGATTCCCTGACCCATGCACAATCCCTCTCGGTTCGAGCGCGTCGGGGACGACGCTCCCGTGTATCTGATCGAACCCAGAGGTTACAGGCGAACGAACGCCAGCCAGCATTCAGCCCGAAGGGGTGAAACCGGTCTCAGGCGGACTGGGCTCCGGTCCAGCTGGTGCGTTCAACCTCTAGTTCGGCGCGTACGGCATCCAGCTCGGACTCGAGCTCGGCGACCCGGATCGCTGCCTCGGCAGCATCCGCCTCGACGGCTTCGAGCCTCGCCTCGAGCTGCTCGCCACGCAGCTCAGCCTGAGCAGCGCGACGGGCCTCCTCACCGCGGCGTCGGACGGCCTCGGCGGCGCGCTGGTGGGCAGCCGCCAGGGCGGCCTCGAGCTCTTCGACCGCCTGGACGCGCTCGGCGAGCTTGGCGTCCATGTGGGCGCGGAACTCGGCGTCCTCCTCGGCGCGCTTCTCGGACTCGACGCGGTAGGCCTGGGCCTGCTCGGCGCGGTCACGTGCCCAGTCGCGGCGGGTCTGGAGAAGCTCTGAGTGGGTGATCTTGGTAGCGGCAGCGCCACAGGCGAGCCCGAGAATTGCTGCGAGCACGACGACCAGCCAGGACCCGGAGGCCACCGCACCGGTGATCGTGACAGCAGCCAACGCCAGCAGGGCTACAGCGACCGTCAGGCGTGTGCTGCGCTGACGCCTGCGTGTGACTGAAGTTGCGGATGGGGAAGGCATGCTTCCACGGTACGGCTAGTTTTCATCCTGTTTGCGGACCCGGCACGCGTGTTCGAGGAGTCGGGAGGCGACCACGATCGCGATCCCGGCGACCGCAGCGAGGGTCGAGCGCACCAGCCGCTCCCCTGCTGCGGTGCTGGCGTCGTAGCCCAGCCAGCTCACCGCGTAGCCCAGATAGCCGCCGGCCAGGAGGGCCCCGACCAGGGTGCAGGCGCGGGCGAGCACCAGCCGGTTGACCGCCTGGTAGGCCTCGATGCGCTCGCCGCGTACCTGCAGCTGACGGTGGGTGATCCAGGCGGTCACGCCCAGCGCCGCCGCGATCAGCAGCAGAACCAGCGGCTGGGCCCAGGTGACGACCGGGGCCACGCCGCGCCAGCTCTCCAGCACGGGGTGGGCCAGCCAGCCGCCGACGAGGCCGATCACGGCCCAGGCCGTGATCGCTCCGCCCGACATCGGGCGGAGCCGGCGCTCGTCGTCGGCGGGATCCTTCTCCGGACCCTGGTCAGGGTCCTCCGGCGCAGTGCTCAGAGCTCGAGGACGAGGTCGTCGCGACGGGTGATGCCGGTCTGGTCGGCCTGCTCCAGCAGCTCGGCGATCGGGCCGACGCCCGGAAGGTCGGCGTTGGGCTCCAGGTCGGCCCACGGCTTGAGGACGAAGGCACGCTGGTGCGCACGCGGGTGCGGCAGCGTCAGCGACTCCTCCTCGACGATCTTGTCGCCGACCGAGATGACGTCGATGTCGAGCGTGCGCGGCTCGTTGAAGATGCCGCTGCGCGAGCGGCCGTACGCGTCCTCGATGGTCAGCGCGCGGTCGAGCAGGCGCGCCGGGGTGAGGGTCGTGTCGGCGAGGACGATCGCGTTGAGGTAGAGGTCGGCGTCCTCCGGCGAGTCGACCGGCTCGGTCTCGTAGACCGGCGAGACGGTGGTCACCCAGACGTCCGGGGTCTCGGCGAGGGTGTTCAACGCGTCCTGCAAGTTGGCCAGTCGGTCCCCGAGATTGGAGCCCAACGACAGCACCGCCCGCCGAATCGGCCGCATCTCCCCGGTGAGCGTGTCGGCGTCGATGATGTACGGGTTGGGTACCTCTGTCACGTGCTCTGCCTCCGGGTGATCGTCAGGGTGACGTCTTTGAACGTCGCTTCGATAGGCGCCCCCGGTTTGTGAACCGTAACACGTACCCAAAGCGTGCGGCTGTCTGCAAGGCAAATGTCCGCGATCCGCTGGGCAAGCGTCTCGATGAGGTCCACCGGGTCGCGCTCGACACTAGTTTTGACCGCCGTTGCGAGACTTCCGTAATCGACGGTGTCATGCAAGTCGTCCGTCTCGGCGGCCCGACGGGAGTCGGTGCCGATGACGAGGTCGATGATGAACTTCTGCCCCTCGCGGCGCTCGAAGTCGAAGACGCCGTGGTGGCCGTAGCACTCCAGACCCAGGATCTGGATCTCGTCGGCGGGTTCGGTGATGTTCATCGGATGTTCTCCTCGCGCTCGGTCAGTCCCTCGAGCTTCTGAGCCGCCGCGAGGGCGTCCTTGGCGGCGCGTACGTCATGGACACGGGTGGCCCACACCCCGCGTTGCGCGAGGAAGACGGTGATCGCATCGTGGGCGCTCTCCCGCTCACCCACCGGACGCAGGGTGCCGTCGGGGGCGGCCAGCAGGTGGCCGAGGAAGGTCTTCCGGCTGGCCCCGATGAGCACCGGGAAGCCGAGCTTGTGGAACTCCTCCACCCCGGCCAGCAGCCGCCAGTTGTCGTCAGCCGTCTTGGAGAAGCCGAGACCCGGGTCGATCACGATGTCGTCGTCCTGGATCCCCGCGGCCCGCGCCGCCTCGATCCGCTGCTCGATCTCCGCCCGGACCGTGGCGACCACGCCGTCGGCGTAGACGAGGTGGTCCTCGTGCTGCATCTCGGCGCCGTGCGCGCGCCAGTGCATCACGACGTACGTCGCACCGTGGTCGGCAGCGACGTTCAGGATCCGCGGGTCGGCGAGACCGCCGGAGACGTCGTTGATGATCTTGGCGCCGGCCTTGACCGCCGCCTCGGCGACCTCGGGACGCATCGTGTCGACCGAGAGGGTCGCCCCCTCCTCGGCCAGCGTCTCGATGACCGGCACCACCCGGGCCAGCTCGTCGGCCACCAGCGGGCGGGTCGCACCGGGACGCGTGGACTCGCCGCCGATGTCGAGCAGGTCGGCGCCCTGGGCGATCAGCTCGTGGCCGTGGGCGACCGCGTCATCGGTCGCCAGGAACCGCCCGCCGTCGCTGAACGAGTCGGGCGTGACGTTGACGATCCCCATGACCTGCACCCTCAGACCCTATCCGGCGGCGTCCGCGCCGCCGACTCGGCCAGATGAGCCCGGTCGCCCCGCGTTGCCTACGTAGGCTGGTGTCGTGGCCAAGATCCTGCTCCGTTCCGCCCGCGATCCGTTCGACGTGATCGAGGCGGCCGACCCGCGCGCGTGGGGGATCGGGTTCTACGGCACCAACGTCGGCAACCTCCTCTTCGCCGACTCGACCCACCGGCTCCTCAGCGTGCCCGGCACCGAGATCGTCCCGAACCGCTTCGTGCACGAACGGCGCGCGTTCACCACCGAGGAGGCTGCGGCGGTCGATGAGGAGTACGACCATTTCGTGGTGCCGCTGGCCAACGCGCTGCGCCCGGAGTTCACCCGCCCGCTGACCCGGCTGACCGCGTTCATCGAGCAGATCTCCATCCCGACCACGATCGTCGGCATCGGTGCGCAGCTCTCCCTCGCCGAGCTCGACACCGCGCCCGACGACGAGCTGGCCGCCCTCCACCGGCGTTTCATGGACTGTGTCCTGGAGCGCTCGCCGAAAGTCGGTGTACGCGGGGAGATCACCGCCGAATACCTCCGCCGGCTCGGCTACGGCGACGAGCACGTCGAGATCATCGGCTGCCCGTCGATCTATCTCAACGGTCCCGATCTCACGGTCCGCGACGAGCGCGCCACCCCGCTGGCCGACGACGACCCTGTCGCCGTCTCGATGAGCCCGCTGACCGCGCCCTGGTTCGAGACCTATGTCGACGCCTACGCCGACCGCCACCCGAACATGACCTACGTCGGTCAGACCCACCACGACTTCGCGATGCTGCAGTGGGGACGTCACCGTCAGCCCGAGATGGGCATCGACCGCGACCACCGGCTCTACGCCGAGGACCGCACCCGGATGTTCCTCGACGCCGGCTCGTGGACACGGTTCCTGGCGACCCAGCGGTTCGCCTTCGGCACCCGCATCCACGGCAACGTCGCCGCGGTGCTCGCCGGCACCCCGGCCATGGTCGTCGCTCACGACTCCCGCGTGCTGGAGCTGTGCGACTACCACGCGCTGCCCTACACGATGCTCGACTCGATCACCCCGGAGACGACGCTCGACGAGCTCTCCCAGGCGGCCGACTACACCAGCTTCCACAACCGGCTCACCGAGGGCTGGAAGCGGCTGACCGCCTTCCTCGACGACGCCGGCCTGGCCCACGTCGCCCAGCCGGGACAGGAGAACGCGGCGTACGACACCGAGCTCGCCGCGCTCGAGCCGGCCGCCCCGGTGACCACGATCCGCGGCGCGGGTGACGAGGCCCTGCGGCGCATCGAGGACCGGATCAACGCCCTCAAGATCGCCTCCGAGCACGTCGACACCGCCGCGCGCCAGCGAGAGAAGGAGCTCGCCAAGAAGCTAGCCACGACGGTGAAGAAGCAGGGCAAGCGCATCGCCGCCCTCGAGGCGACCACGCAGAAGCAGCAGGCCCGGCTGGAACGCCAGGCCGGCCGGCTCAACCGTCAGCGGGCCCTGATCAGAGACCTGCGTGACGATCTCGCCGGCCAGCAGGAAGCAGCGGGTCTGCGCGGCCTCGTCCGGCGGGTGCGCCGCCGGCTGCATCGCTCCGCCGGCTAGATGATTGATGCACAGGCTGACCTGCTACGCGACGGCCACCCCGCGCATCAATCATCTAGCGGGTGCCGCCGCGGATCAGCGACATCGCCTCGGCGCGGGTGGTGGCGTTGGAGCGCATCGTGCCGCGTACGGCGCTGGTGATCGTGCGGGCGCCGGCCTTCTTGACGCCACGCATGGTCATGCACAGGTGTTCCGCCTCGATCACCACGATCACGCCCCGGGCCTCCAGGATCTCGGTGAGGGCGTCGGCGACCTGGGTGGTGAGCCGCTCCTGCACCTGGGGGCGCTTGGCGTAGACGTCGACCAGGCGGGCGAGCTTGGAAAGGCCCGTGATCTTGCCGGAGTCGGCCGGGATGTAGCCCACATGGGCTACCCCGGTGAACGGCACCAGGTGGTGTTCGCACATCGACCACAGCTCGATGTCACGGACCAGGACCATCTCGTCGTGGCCGAGGTCGAACGTGGTGGTGAGCACGTCCTCGGGCCTCTGATGAAGGCCGCGGGTCACCTCCTCGTAGGCCCGGGCGACCCGGGCAGGGGTCTCGAGCAGGCCTTCGCGGTCGGGGTCCTCCCCCATCGCGTAGAGCAGCTCGCGCACGGCCGCCTCGGCGCGCTCGTGGTCGAACGGCGGCACGTCGTCCACGTCCCGCTCGGGGACGTGGACGGGCGCTACATCGTCGAATGTCTCGGACATCGTCGGCCGGATCAGGCGGGCGGGGTGGACTCGGACGAGCCGGTCTCGCTCGGCTGAGCGACCTCGACGCCATTGGCCGGCTGCTTCGACTTCGACGCGGAGCGGATCGCCTTGGCGACCGCAGCCTTGTCGCGCTCCACGATCCACTCCGGGATCTCGACCGCGGGGCGGTCGGAGGGACGACGGGTGTCGGAGCCGGTCCAGGCCGGACGCGGGTCGCGGCGACGCAGCGGCTCGAAGATCTCGGCGACCTCCTGCTTGGAGAGCGTCTCCTTCTCCAGGAGCTGGAGCACCAGGTTGTCGAGGACGTCCCGGTTCTCCTCGAGGATGTCGAAGGCCTCCTGGTGGGCGGTCGCGAGGAGCTTCTTGGTCTCGTCATCGACGATGGCCGCGACCTCCTCGGAGTAGTTGCGCTGGTGGCCGATGTCGCGGCCCAGGAACGGCTCGCCGTTGGACTCGCCGAGCTTGATCGCACCCAGGCGCTCGGTCATGCCGAACTGGGTGACCATCGCGCGGGCGAGGTTGGTCGCCTTCTCGATGTCGTTGCCGGCGCCGGTGGTCGGGTCGTGGAAGATGAGCTCCTCCGCGGCGCGGCCACCGAGCATGTAGGAGAGCTTGTTGAGCATCGACGAGCGGGTCTGGCTGTATTGGTCGTCGTCGGGCATGACCAGGTTGTAGCCCAGCGCCTTGCCGCGCGGCAGGATCGTGATCTTCTGGACCACGTCGGGGCCCGGCAGGGCCGCTGCGACCAGCGCATGGCCACCCTCGTGGTAGGCGGTGATGAGCTTCTCCTGCTCGCTCATCAGGCGGGTGCGCTTCTGCGGACCGGCGATGACCCGGTCGATGGCCTCGTCCAGCGCCTTGTTGGTGATCAGCTTCTGGTCGCTGCGGGCGGTCAGCAGCGCGGCCTCGTTGAGCACGTTGGCCAGGTCGGCACCGGAGAAGCCCGGCGTACGACGGGCGACGCTGTCGAGGTCGATGTCGCCGGCCAGCGGCTTGCCGCGCGCGTGGACCTGCAGGATCTTCTCGCGGCCGGCGAGGTCGGGGGCGTCGACCTGGATCTGGCGGTCGAAGCGGCCCGGGCGCAGCAGCGCCGGGTCGAGCACGTCGGGACGGTTGGTGGCCGCGATCAGGATCACTCCGCCACGTACGTCGAAGCCGTCCATCTCGACGAGCAGCTGGTTGAGCGTCTGCTCGCGCTCGTCGTGGCCGCCGCCCATGCCGGCGCCACGGTGGCGGCCGACGGCGTCGATCTCGTCGATGAAGACGATGGCCGGCGCGTTCTCCTTGGCCTGCTCGAACAGGTCGCGGACACGGCTGGCACCGACACCGACGAACATCTCGACGAAGTCGGAACCGGAGATCGAGTAGAACGGCACGCCGGCCTCGCCCGCGACGGCACGCGCCAGCAGGGTCTTACCGGTGCCTGGCTGGCCGTAGAGGAGCACGCCCTTGGGGATCTTCGCGCCGACGGCCTGGAACTTCGCCGGCTCCTGCAGGAACTCCTTGATCTCCTGGAGCTCCTCGACCGCCTCGTCGGCGCCCGCGACGTCGGCGAAGGTCGTCTTCGGCATGTCCTTGGTGATCAGCTTCGCCTTGGACTTGGCGAACTGCATGACCCCGCGGCCACCGCCGCCCTGGACCGAGTTCATCAGGAACAGGAACAGCACGATGATCAGCACGAACGGAAGCAGGAAGCTCAGGATCGAGCCGAGCACGGACGGCTTGGCGACCTCGGAGTTGAATTTCTTCAGGTTGTCACCCTCGGCCTGGGTCTTGCGCACCATCTCGATGAGCGCTTCCTGGTCGCCGTCGACCCAGGAGGTGGTGACCTCGGCGCCGTCGTCACGGACACCCTTGATCAAGGTCGCCTTGATCTCCTGGTCACCGTCGACGAACGTGATCTCCTTGACCTGGTCCTTCTGGATGTAGGACGTCAGCTGGTTCGTGGTGATCTCGTCGCCGCCGTTGCGAGGGGCCAGGTACTGCAGAGCCAGGATCACACCGAGCACTGCCAGGATGATCCACAGCCAGGGACCTTTGAATATGCGCTTCACAGGCTTCTTTCAACCGTTCCGGGGTCAGACACGCACGCCAGGGAGGGTGCTTGTCACTTATAACGACGGTACACGGCCAATCGTGCCCGATCCCATCTGAGCGGTTCCGCCGTCAGCGAAAGCACGGCTCCGGGCGACCGCTGATCTAGGGTGTCGCCATGACCCAGAACGCGGCGCCGACGCCGCCCTCCGGGAGCAGCTACGACAGTCGGGTCGCGTGGGTGATCATCGGGATCCTGGTCCTCCTCGTGGTCGCGCTGCTCGCTGCCGCAACCATCGTGGCCGTGCGGCTGGTGGCGTACGGGTCGGAGGACGCACCTGCTCCGCCGGCCAGCTCCTCGCCGAGCGCCTCTTCTCCCGCCTCCTCGCCGTCGGCCTCTCCGGCTCGCACGCCGAAGCCGACCGGGTCCGCATCGGCCGCTCCCGCCCCGGTCCCGGACGGCCCGTGGCAGCAGGTGGTCTCGGACAAGGACGAGATGGCCTACGACGTACCTCCGGACTGGGAGCCGGGGCCGGGCGCGCTCGCCGGGTTCGAGTCACCGCAGGGTGAGATCACCGCGCTCATGCACGGCATCACGACCTACGGCGACGACTGGTGCGACGACAACTGGCACACCCTCGTCGGCTTCGTCACGCCCGGGTCCATCTCCGACAAGGGATCGATCGAGGCGACCGCGATGCACTGGGCGAAGGCGGCTGCCCAGGACGACGGCGGCGAGAACCCGACCGGCTCCCTCGGTGAGCCGCGGGAGGTGAAGGTCGACGGCGGCCGTACCGTCGCGCGGGCCGTGACCGCCTCCGCCACGCCACTCGACCAGACCTGCCCGGTGCCGAGCATCGAGGTGACCGTGGTGTCGGTGCCGAAGAAGTCGGGCGAGGCGCTCTTCGTGGTCGTCGCCGACCGCGGCGCGGAGGGGTCGAACCCGGACGCAGCGCTCGCGAAGGTGATCGCGAGCGTGCGTCCGGTCCGCTGAGGTTCTGCTGGGCTCAGCTGTAGACGTGCGGGGCGAGCGTCGAGACGTCGCGCAGGTTGCGGTACTTCTCGTTGTAGTCGAGGCCGTAGCCGACGACGAACTCGTCGGGGATGTCCCAGCCGACGTACTTCACCTCGACGGGCATGCTGACCGCCTCGGGCTTGCGCAGCAGGGTGGCGATCTCGATGCTCGCCGGGCCACGGCTGGTGAGGTTGGAGGTCAGCCAGGTCAGGGTCAGACCGGAGTCGATGATCTCGTCGACGATCAGCACGTGCTTGCCGGTGACGTCGGTGTCGAGGTCCTTCAGGATCCGCACCACACCGGACGACTTCGTGCCGGAGCCGTAGGAGGAGACGGCCATCCAGTCCATCTCGACGTGGCGGTTCAGGGCGCGAGCGAGGTCGGCCATGATCATCACCGCACCGCGGAGGACGCCGACGATCAGCAGATCCTCGCCCTCGTAGTCCTTCTCGATCCGGCGGGCCAGCTCTTCGACCTTGGCCTGGATCTCGTCGTGGGTGAACAGGGTCTTCACGAGGTCGTCGCCGACGTACTCGGTGTCCATGAGCGCCACTCTAAATGCTGGTGGGGGATGGACCTGATTCGAAGACGATCGAGGAGTCCGTACGCAGCGCCCGGATGTGGCCGGGCAGGTCGATCCAGCGCTGCCCGCGCCAGCCCGTGACCAGCGCCTCGACGGCCTTGACGTGCTCCCGGGTGAGCTCGGCGGCCGGGCTGCCGGCCTCGAGGGCGGCGATCCGGAGGACGCGGGTGCGGACGGCGGCCGGATACTGCGCCAGGACGCCGACCGGGAGGGTGCCGTCGAGCTCTCGGTGCATCGCCTCGGCGATGTCGTCGATGAAGTCGGCGTCCTCGCGGAGCTGCTCGGCGGTGCGGGCGAGCGCGTCGGTCACTCCCGGGCCGAGGTGCTCCTCGAGGACGGGGAGGACGCGGTGGCGGATACGGGCCCGGGTGTAGGCGAAATCACGGTTGTGAGGGTCGTTCCAGACGTCGATCCCCTCGACCTGGCAGGCGGTCTCGGTGTCGGTGCGCGTGGTGGCGAGGAGCGGACGGCGGTAGCGGTCGAAGGACGCCCGCATCCCGGAGAGGCTGCGCGCACCCGAGCCTCGGGTCAGGCCCAGCAGCACCGTCTCTGCCTGGTCGTCGCGGGTGTGGCCGAGCAGGATCACGCTCGCACCGAGCCGCTCGGCGAGCTGGTCGAGGACGGCGTAGCGCGCCTGCCGCGCGGCCGCCTCGGGGCCGTCGCCGTCGGTCTTGACCTCGACCGTCGCGGTCACGGTCTCGTCGACGCCCATCTCGGCGAGCTGCGCGACCACCTTCTCGGCCTGCGCCGCGCTGCCCCCCTGCATCCCGTGGTCCACGGTCGCGCCGATGACGTGCAGCCCGAGCTTGTGGCCCTCGAAGATCGCGGCGCTGGCGAGCGCCAGCGAGTCGGCACCGCCCGAGCAGGCCACGACCACCTTCTCGCCCGGCTCCAGCTGCTCGAGCGTGGCGCGGACGGGGCGGCGTACGGCGGCGATGGAGGGGTGCAGACTCATACTCCAGGGACTTTCCGTCGGTTACTCACCAGTAGAGCGACGGAAACTCCCTGGACTACCCCAGAACTCGGCCGACCCATGCGTCCGGCTCGACGATCTCGGCCTTGGTCGGGAGGTTCTCGGCACCGGCGAAGACGGCGTTGAACTCGTCCATGCCGACGCGGTCGATCACGTGGCGTACGAACTTCGCTCCGTCGCGGTACTGCGCCATCTTCGCCTCGAGGCCGAGGAGGCGGCGCAGCAGGCGGTCGAGGACGCCGATGCCCTGGCGGCGCTTGTTGAACGCCTTGCGGATCGTGGCGACGGTCGGGATCACACCCGGGCCGACGTCGTCCATGACCACGTCGGCGTGGCCCTCGAGCAGCGACATCATCCCGGTGACCCGGTCGATGATCTCCTTCTGCTCGGGCTTGGCGAAGGCGTCCACGATGCTGCCGTCGCCCTTGAGCGCCTCGGTGATGCGCTGCAGCCCGTTGTCGAAGAGCGAGGACGGGTCCATCGCCTCGGTGAGGCCCTCGATCTGGGTGAAGAGGTGCTCGCGCATCCACGGGCTGGCGGTGAACTGCACGCGGTGGGTCTCCTCGTGGAGGCAGACCCACAGCCGGAAGTCGGTCGGGTCCAGGCCGAGCTCGCGCTCGACGTGGACGGCGTTGGGCGCGACCAGCAGGAGCCGGCCCGACGGCTCGTAGAAGGGGTCGAACTGGCCGAGGATCTTCGAGGACATGAAGCCGAGCAGGCCGCCGACCTCGGCGGCGCTGACCTTGGAGCCGAGCGCCTGGGACAGCAGGCCGGGGGCGCGCTTGGCCGTGATCCGGTCGACGACCGGCGAGATCACGTGGGCGAACGTGTCGGCGTTGGCCTGGATCCAGCCTCTTCTGTCCACGACCAGGACCGGTGCGGTGTCGCGGGGCGCGTCCAGGCCGGTGAAGTCACGGACGAACTCGGTGGCCTTCGCGGCGTCGGCACGCAGCTCCTCGACGGCGTGCTGGGCCTCGTCCCGGGAGACGATCGGGCCGTCCCCGGCCACCTTCGAGCCGAGGCGTACGGCCAGGTCCCAGTCGACCATGGTCGCTCCGGACGGGGCAGGGTCCTCAGCGCGATGGGTCATGCGTACGACCGTAGCCGACCAGACCTACGCCGAGCAGCGACATGTCGCGACAGCCGTCATCGCGTCATCGAGGGCGTCGCGTACGTCCAGCGTCTTCTCGGGCTTGAACCCGTCGGCCATGAGCACGACGACGAACGGCGTGCCGCGCGTGTCGACCACGATGCCGGAGAGCCCGGAGACGCTGGTGAGGGTGCCGGTCTTCGCCCGGACGCGGCCGCGGCCCGGCTCGGCGTCGAAGTTGAAGCGGCGGGAGAGCGATCCGACCCAGCCGGCGACCGGGAGCCCGGTCAGCGCGGGCGCCAGCTCGGGGCGTGAGGAGCTGGCGGCGGTCTGGAGGGTGCTGACCAGAAGGGTCGGCGGGATCCGGTTCTGGCGGGAGAGCCCGGAGCCGTCGCGGAGGACCAGGCCGGTGGTGTCGATGCCGAGGTCCTTCAAGGTGTCCGCGACCGCGGCGGCCGAGCCCTCGAACGTCGGGGCGCCCGAGGCGAGGCCGACGTGGCGCGCGAGGATCTCGGCGAGCTGGTTGTCGCTGTGCTGAAGCGTGTATTCGACGATCTCGCGCAGGGTGTCGCCCTGGCGCGCGGCGAGCTGGGCGCCTGACTTCGCTCCCCTGGCCGGCTTGCCGTTGACCTTGATGCCGCGCTTGGCCAGCGCCTTCTTGAACTGCTCGGCGGCCTGCTTGGACGGGTCGCGGCTGTAGCCGTAGGCCTGGGAGCCGCCGTGGTCGACCGACAGCGCGGTGATGCCGCCGACCTCGCCGCCCAGGTAGGTGCGCCGCCAGGCGGGGTTGATGGTCGGGCCGGTGAAGAGGCTGTCGTCGTAGGCGAGCCGCACCGTCTTGGTGGCGCCGAGCTCGCGCGCGGTCTCGGCGGCGAGCGCGTCGAGGTCGCTGCTGCTGAGAGATGCGTCACCGCCGCCGACGAGCGTGATCGTGCGCCCCTCGAGGGTGACGCTGGTCTCGAACCTGCGCTCGGGGCCGTACGCCTCCAGCACCGCCACGCTGGTCAGCACCTTCGTGACGCTCGCCGGGGTCGCAGCGCCGCTGCCGTGCTTCACCAGCGGGGCGCCCTCGAGCGGCGCGATCGCCGCCTTGAGGTGCTTGCCGAGCCGCTTGTCGCGGACCATCCCCCGCATCACGCCCTCCAGCGCGACCTGGTCCGGCTTCCCCGGCGCCCGGGTCTGCTGCCCCTCGACCGCCGCGGGGCTGACCGCGGCGATGCTCAGCGGGACCGGCGGCGGGGTCGGCGCGACGTTGCCTCGGGCGTAGCGCACCCAGCCGAGCCCGTAGGCCGCCGCGGCGGCTCCCACGAGCAGCGCGAGCACCAGCGGGAGGATGACGACGAGCTTCCCGCGACCCTCGTCCGGCTCCTCGGATGGCCAGTTCGGCGCGCTCTGGGGCTCCACGGATATCCTCCTCGATGCCGGATGTGACGCTGATCGGTGTCAGACTGTCCGGCATTCCGTTTTTGGGTTTGTCTGGAGGCAAGAAGTGACGCAGGAGTTCGACGTACTGATCGAGGTCCCCAAGGGATCCCGCAACAAGTACGAGGTGGACCACGAGTCGAACCGGCTTCGACTCGACCGCGTGCTGTTCACCTCCATGATGTACCCCGCAGACTACGGCTACATCGAAGACACCCTCGGTGGGGATGGCGACCCGCTCGACGCGCTGGTCCTCACCCCCTACCCGCTCTTCCCGGGTGTGCTGGTGGAGTCGCGTCCCGTCGCGATGTACGTCATGGAGGACGAGAAGGGCCAGGACGAGAAGGTCCTCTGCGTCCCCTGCGACCCGCGGTTCGACCACATCCAGGACCTCGAGGACGTCGACCAGTGGACGCTCAACGAGATCAAGCACTTCTTCGAGCACTACAAGGACCTCGAGCCCGGCAAGACCGTCAAGGGCTCCGACTGGGTCGGCAAGGCTGCTGCTGAGCAGGAGATCGCTGCCTCGATCGACCGGTTCAAGAACACCGCTCACTGAGCTGGTCGTTCGCGGCTGGGGTGACTCGGTCGGGGCGCGGATGCTCACCGAGGTAACTCGGTCGAATCACACTTCCTTCGTGGACTTCCGCGAAGGAAGTGTGCGTTTACCGAGGTAACTCGGTCAGCAATCAGACAGCGCGGCGCACAGGGAGCCGTACGTCGCCTCGACCTCACCCGCGACGCTCGAGACCACCTTGGTCGCCGGGCGGTGGGCGAGCAGGTCGGTGAGCTTGGCTTCGTACGTTCGGAGGTGCTCGTCCCCGCCGGACTCGGCCACGATCTCCCGCACGATCGGATGCCAGGGGTCGGACCCGTCGTCGCGGTCGTGGAAACGGCGTAGCGGATCCTTCTCGACCGGCTCGAGCAGGACCTCCACGAACTCGGCGCCGACATCGAGCGCCGCCCGCTCGAAGCGCTCGAGCTCACTCAGCCTGGCGAACAGCTGCGGCAGCACGACGTCGCCGGAGTCGCGTAGGTAGCCGCTGATCAGGCCGAGTGCCGCCGGTCGGATCCTGGCGCCGGCCCCGATGAGTCATCTCGCCATCCGCTGACGAACGTACGCAGCACATCGACGTCACATACCAGCGTGCCGGGGTGGTCGGCGGCGAAACGTCTGGCGAGCGTCGACTTCCCGACGCCGGGCATCCCGTTGATGAGGATCAGCCTGGCCACACGGTCAGTCAACCATTTCGAGCCGAGATCGGCCGGCGCTCCGCATCCGGGAGTCGACTCGGGCCAACGTCTGTCTCGGGTTGTCCAGATCCACCCACGTGACGCGGACGAAGCCGTAGTCGGTGATCTCGCGGATCTCGTCTTCCCGCCGCTTCTCCGCAAACACTGCGTCGCCGGGCGTCTGACCGGGGCGGAGGTACTTGCCGTACTTCACCCGACCGTCGAACTCGCCGAACAAGCGAAACTGTGGCCACGCCCAGTCGACGATGCCCACGAGCGACCCGTCGGCACGATAGACCGGCACCTGGAGCTCCGGGCGCGGTAGACCGCCGACGCGGAACAGCCACAAGCATCTCGACTCCCCGATCGAACCCGACCGCGGATCCGCGTGTGCGACAGCAGCCCCGAGTGGATGACTGAACGGCCACTGGTCCATTCGCTCGTGCTCGGCCTCGAGCTCCTCTTTCGTGAATGCCTCCGCTCGAAGGCCCGCGTCGAGAAGGCACTGAGCGACCTCGTCGGACGCCTGGAGGCACGCCTCCAACGCGCACCGAACCGTTGGCAACGTTCGCAGCCCGTCCCGAGTCTCGATCTCGTCGTCGCGAACCACGCCCAGGTGATGGACGACATCGCCCTCAAGCGGCCTTCCAGCACCGTCGAGCCTGGTCACATGCACTTTTGCGAGATCCACTCCCCACAGGTCGATGCCGTGGGCGACGAGGCCGGAGACATGGCTCAGCGCGATCTTGCTGCCCAGCGAGCGCTGCACGGCCCGAGCGCGTACGCGATGTCGGCCCACGGCGTCGAGCGCTTTCCACTCGTCGGCGAACACGTAGGCGCCACGTCTGATTCGATGCCAGGCACCATCTCGGACGATGCGAGTGATCTCACGGTCGGCGTAGCCAGCGTTCTTCGCCTCTCTGCGCGTGAAGAAGCCTTCGGTGGCGGTGATGATTCGTAACGGGTCCATGCACCCAGGGTTCGCGGGAGCACCGACACTTTCGGCGACAGATCGGGGGACTGTGGACAACCCTCGCCCGAACATCGCCTGTGGACGGTCAGCGGCCCGGATCCGCGGCGACGTCTGGTCGAATGCTCACCGAGTTACCTCGGTGAACGTTCACTTTCCTCGTGGAACTCCGCGAAGTGAGTGACGCTCGACCGAGTTACCTCGGTGAGCATCCACCACCCCCGCCAGCCGAACCTCAGCCGATCAGCTCCTCCGCCCGCAGAAGCACCTCAGGCACCCCGAACCCGTCGACGAGCAGCCGCGCGTGGGGGCGCAGGTCGCGGCAGAGGCGGTTGACCTCGGCGGTGATGGCCTTGGAGCGCTCGGAGGAGAGGCGGCCGTGCTCCATGAACCAGGCGCGGTCGGCCTCGATGACGGAGAGGGCGTTGAGGTCGCAGACGGTGCCCATGAGCTCCCGCTCCGGTCCTTCCGGCATCGACAGGACCTTCTCGCGGAAGGCCTCGTGGATCAGTCGCTCGATGTGGGCGCGGGCGACGCTGATGACGTGGTCTTGCACGTTCGAGAAGACCTCGCCGGGCTCGCGGCCGTCCTTGATGCCCGACTGCAGGCGGCGGGCGACACCTGCCAGCATGTGCTCCTCGCGGAAGCGGAGCATCGCCAGGTGGTACTCGGAGTCGAGGATGTCGGGCTCGCGCTCGCCGGCCACCGGCACCACGTCGCGTACGCGCTCGAGCAGCTTGTGGACGGCCGTGCGTTCGAGGACGGTCTCGACGGCGAGCCCGGCCACGAAGCGGACCATGTCGAGCTGGTCCATCTCCTCGAACTCGCTCGAGTAGCCGGTGAGCAGCCCCTTCGCGACCAGCTGCAGGAGCACCGTGTTGTCGCCCTCGAAGGTCGTGAAGACGTCGGTGTCGGCCTTCAGCGCGGCGAACCGGTTGGCGGAGAGGTAGCCCGCGCCACCGCACGCCTCGCGGCACTCCTGGATCGTGCGGGTCGCGTGCCAGGTCGCCATCGCCTTGGTGCCGGCCGCCCGCGACTCGAGCTCGCGGCGGGCGTGCTCGGAGGTGGTGACGCCGGAGAAGACGTCGTGCAGATCGTTGCGCACGATCTCCTGCGCGAAGCGCATCGCGTAGGTGCGCGCGACCAGCGGGAGCAGCCGGCGCTGGTGCTGCCCGTAGTCGAGCAGCAGCGACTCGGTCTCGTCGGACGAGGCCTCGAACTGGCGACGCTGCAGCGCGTAGCGGACGGCGATCGTCAGCGCGACCTCGGAGGCCCGGATCGCGGCGCCGCCGACCGAGACGCGGCCCTGCACGAGCGTGCCGAGCATGGTGAAGAAGCGGCGTCCGGCCGACTCGATCTCGGAGACGTACTCGCCGGTCTCGGTGACGTCGGCGAAGCGGTTGAGCAGAGCCGTACGCGGCACCCGTACGCCCGAGAACCACAGTCGTCCGTTGTCGACCCCGTTGAGCCCCATCTTGGGCCCGTCGTCGGCGATCCGGACCCCGGGCGCCGGCTCACCGGAGACCCGGATCGGCACCACGAAGGCGTGGACGCCACGCTCCTCGCCGGCGACGACGAGCTGCGCGAAGACGACCGCCACCTCACCGTGACAGGCGGCGTTGCCGATGTAGTCCTTGTAGGCGTCCTCGCGGGTCGTCTCGATGACGAACTCCTGCGCGTCGGCGTCATAGGTGGCCACGGTGGCGACCGCGGCGACGTTGGAGCCGTGGCCGTGCTCGGTCATCGCGAAGCAGCCGAGCAGGCGTCCGGAGACGATGTCAGCGAGGTAGCGGTCGTGGTGACGAGCGGTGCCGAGCTGGAGGATCGCGCCGCCGAAGAGCCCGAACTGCACCCCGGACTTTACCAGCAGCGAGAGGTCTCCGCCGGCCATCTCCTCGAAGGCGGCGATGGAGGCACCGACGTCACCACCGCCGCCGTACTCCTTCGGGAACCCGAGCGCCGTCAGCCCGCTCGCGGAGACGTCGAGGAGCGCCGCTCGGACTCGCTCGCGGTATTCGGCCCGGGGCAGCTCCTCGACCTCGTCGAGGAAGTCGGCGCGTTCGATCAGGGCCTTGCGTACGTCCTCCCGGACTCCCGCGTAGCGCCCGTCGAGAAGTGCGGTCAGTGAGGAAGCGTCGATTGCGGTCACGCCGCAACCTTATGTGGTGGGAGGTCGGGTTCAGGTCAGCTCGTGGGCGACCTTGGCCTCGCGTCCCGCGATCTCGTCGGACTCGGTCACCAGCCGCCGTACGCCCTTGCGCTGGAACTTCTGACCGGCCGCCAGACCGCCGAAGTAGTAGGCGACGAGCGCGATCATGCAGCCCGCGATGTCGTCGGCGAGGTAGTGCCAGCCGAAGTAGATGGTGGCGACGACGGTGATCCCGAAGTTGATCCAGCCGGCCCAGCGGGCGATCTTGTTCCTGACCGTGGACTGGATCATCAGCGCGACCAGCAGCGTGATGCCGCAGTGGAGCGAGGCGAAGCCGCCGACCGACTGCACCACGTTGGCGTCGACGTCGAACAGCACGTGTTGTCGGGTGAAGACCAGCGACTCCATCAGGCTGCTCGCCGGCGTGTCCGGCAGGTCGGCGTAGAGGTAGGGGTAGTTCAGGCCGGGGCCGACGGTCGGCAGGCAGTAGTAGGAGACCGTGCCGAGGATCCAGGCGATGCACTGCGAGCTCACGAACCAGTAGCCGTAGGCGAGGTTGCGCGACCAGACCAGCCAGCCGGCGACGGCGAACGGCACCAGGGGCAG
This sequence comes from Nocardioides luteus, assembly GCF_014648595.1. GTDB lineage: Bacteria > Actinomycetota > Actinomycetes > Propionibacteriales > Nocardioidaceae > Nocardioides > Nocardioides luteus. Next base: position 230,050 of record NZ_BMRK01000003.1, read on the forward strand.
GAACCACATGTAGATGTAGGAGAGGAACCAGGCCACCCAGCCGGTGCCGAGGAGGTCGTGGAGCATGATCGCCGGGTCGTTGCCGAAGAGCACCGCCTTGTCGATCAGGTGCAGCTCGTGATCGAACTCATACGTCTCCGGCACCACGAACGGCAGGAACGACTTGAGGTTCCGGTAGCAGACGTAGACCAGGTAGAAGCAGATGATGCCGGTCACGACCAGCGTCAGGCGCTCGCGGGTCCAGTGGGTGCGGACCCGCTCCTTGAAGATCGGTCCCATCTGCGCCCACTTGAACTTGGACTTCCACAGGGTCCGCGGCACGAGGTCGACGAGGAGCGCTGCCCCGACGAGAAGGGGGAGCCGGAGCCAGGACGGTCCGAGGAACCCCTCCGGGTCGAGCATGCGCTTGTCGACGATCTGCGCGGTCACGACTGCGATCAGGCCGAAGATCAGCGCGCTGCCGATGAGGAAGATCTGAGCGCGGCGATACATAGCCGCTGATTCTAAGTGGCCGGTGGTTGCTGTGCCGATTCCGCGGGCGGCGGCGCGGACGCTTCGGCCGTTCCGGGGATCGCCAGCCGGTTCGGCTCGACCCTCAGGCTGACCCGCTCCCCCGGCGCCGGTGCCGAGTCGGCGACGGCGTCGACCTCACCGATCTCATCGAGACGTACGACGAGGCGGTGGAGCTCCGGGGTCGCCCTGGCCGAGACCACGGTGCCGGCGAGCGGACCTTCCGGATCGGCGACGAAGGCGGAGCGCCGCAGCGCGACCGCACCGGCCGGGGTCATGCCCGCCGCCTCGAGGACCTGGTACGCAGCAGGCCCCTCGAGCACGCGCGCGTACCCCAGGAACAGCGCGGCCCAGGTGTCCGTCGGCTGCGCCCACACCTCCCGCAGCGTGCCCTCCTGGACGAGATGGCCCTCGCGCAGCAGCGCGATCCGGTCGGCCACCGCGAAGGCCTCCTCCTGGTCGTGGGTGACCATCAGGGCGGTGGTGCCGGCCTCGTGGAGGATGCGGCGCAAATCACCGGCCAGCCGCTCCCGCAGCCCGGCGTCGAGCGCAGAGAGCGGCTCGTCGAGGAGCAGCAGCCGGGGCTCGACCGCCAGCGCCCGGGCGAGCGCGACCCGCTGTCGCTCGCCACCGCTGAGCGTGCCGGGGAGCCGTTCCTGGTAGCCGCTCAGCCCGACCAGCTCGAGCAAGTAGCCGACCTTGCTCCTGCGCTCGGCGGAGGGGATCCGGCGCAGCCGCATCGGGTAGGCGACGTTGTCCGCGACGTCGAGGTGCGGGAAGAGCTGGCCGTCCTGGAACATCAGCGCGAACCCGCGCTTGTGCGTCGGCACCCCGCGCAGCGACCGCCCGTCCCAGCTGATCTCGCCGCTCGCCGGCTCCAGCCCCGCCACCGCCCGCAGCAGCGTCGACTTCCCGGACCCCGAAGGCCCGAGCAGCGCCAGCACCTCACCGTCGGCCAGGTCGAGGCTGACGTCGGAGACCGCAGCGGCCCCCTCGTACGTCACCGACACCTCACGCAACGACAGCATCACGACCCCCACCCCGCCGAGGCGTCGGCCCGGACGGTCGAAGCGTCAGCCCCGTCGGCCGAGACGGCACGCTCCTGACCACTCGACTGACGCGCGCGACCTCTCGGCCGACGTACGTGACGCCTCGGCTGGCGGGGGTGACTTCTCGGCGTGGGTTCACAGTGCTCCGATCGAAGGCACGCGGAGACGCTCGACGAGGAGCATCACGAGGGCGGTGGCGGCGGCGAGTACGCAGGCGGCGGCGAGGGCCATGCCGTAGTTGTCGGAGCCCGGGCGGGACAGCAGCCGGAGGATGACGACGGGGAGGGTGGGGTTCTCCTCGCGGACCAGGAACGAGGTCGCGCCGAACTCCCCCAGCGAGGCCGCGAAGGCGAAGCCGGAGGCGGCGAGGAGGGGCTTCCAGACGGCGGGTACGTCGACGGTCATCACCGCGCGCAACGGCCCGGCGCCGAGCCCGGCGGCGGCCTGGCGCAGCCGGTCGTCGACCGAGGCCAGGACGGGCACCAGCGTCCGCACGACCAGGGGCAGCGCGACCAGGGCCTGGGCGAGCGGCACCAGCCACGGCTCGTCGCGGAAGTCGAAGACACCCGTGCCGAGGGTCAGGTAGAGCCCGAGGCCGAGCGTGACCGCGCTGACCCCGAGCGGCACCATGAACAGCCCGTCGAGCACCGAACGCACCCTACGCTCGGCGACCGACCGCGAGCGCCGGGTCACCGCGAAGGCGACCAGCAGCCCGAGCACCAGCGCGGCCAGCGACGCCTGCACCGCGACCGTCAGCGACGTCAGCAGCGCACTGGTCACCGGCACCGGCAGCGGCGGGTCGAACCCGGGCGTCTGCAGCGCGACATAGTTCGCGAGGCTCCACCGGTCCTCGACCCGCAGCGAGCCGAGCAGCAGCGCCAGCAGCGGCCCGGCGACCAGCAGCACCAGCACCGACATCGACGCCAGGGCCGGGAGGTCCAGCAGCGACACCGGCCGGCGGCGTACGACCACCCGGGACTGCGCCGCGTCCGGCACCGCCCGCAGCCGACCGGCCACGACCAGCAGCCCGACCACGACCAGCAGCTGCAGCACCGAGAGCACCGCAGCGCCGGGGAGGTCGAAGAGCGTGAAGGTCAGCTTGTAGATCTCGGTCTCGATGCTGTTGTAGCGCACCCCACCGAGGGTGAGGACGATCCCGAACGCGGTGGCGCAGAAGAGGAAGACCACCGAGGCCGCCGAGACGATCGCCGGCCGCAGCGCCGGCAGCGTGATGGTCAGCAGCACCCGCACCGGCGAGGCACCCAGGGCTGCCGCAGCCTCGCCCGGGCGCGGGTCGAGCGACTCCCATGCCGCCCCGACCGCACGGATGACGACCGAGGCGTTGAAGAAGACCAGCCCGAGGATGATCGCGGTCGGTGTCCCGTCCAGCCCGAGCGGGGCCAGCAGCCCGGCCTCGCCGATGAGCTCGCGGAAGGCGACGCCGACGACGACGGTGGGCAGGACGAACGGCACCAGCAGCCCCGCCCGGATCACCCGCTGCAGCGGAAAGCGCAGCCGGTGCAGCGCAAACGCCGCCGGCAGCCCCAAGGCGACGCTCAGCACGGTCGCCAGCCCCGAGGACCACAGCGTGAACCACAGCGCCCGCTGGATCTCGGGCCGCCCCACGATCCGCGAGATCACCGACGGGTCGAAGGAGCCGCCGAAGAAGAGCCCGCGCTGCACCATCCCGGTGACCGGCAGGACGAAGAAGACCGCCAGCACGGCCACCGGGAGGGCGGCGAGCGCGACCAGGGTGGCTACGCGTCGGGTGGAGCTCACTGCGCGCTGTTCACTGGGCGATCGTGTCGCTCCAGGTCGCCAGCCATTCCTCACGGTTCTTCTCGATCTCCTCGGGGGAGACCGAGAGCGGGGAGGTCGGCTGCTCGGCGAACTTCGCCCACTCCGCGGGCAGCTCGACGCTGGAGGAGACCGGGAAGACGTACATGCTCTCCGGCAATGCCCCCTGCACGCTGTCGGAGAGCATGAAGTCGACGAGCGCCTTCGCGCCCTCGGGGTTGTCGGCGCCCTTCAGCACACCGGCGTACTCGACCTGCCGGAAGCAGGTGTCGAGCAGCGCCTTGGTCGTGGACTTCCCGTCCTTGACGGTGAAGGCCGGCGAGGAGTCGTAGGAGACGACGATCGGTCGCGTCCCCTTGCCGCCGCCCTGGGTGAAGTCGGAGTAGTAGGCCTGGTCCCAGCCGTCGACGACCTTGGTGCCGTTGTCGATCAGGTCGCCCCAGTAGTCGGCCCAGCCGTCCTCGCCGTACTCCGCGACCGTCGCCAGCAGGAACACCATGCCCGGTGTCGAGGTGGCTGCGCCCGGGACGACCAGAAGATCCTTGTACGCAGGCTTCGCCAGGTCGTCGAGCGACTCCGGCGGGGTCAGCTTCTTCTTCGCGAACCACTCGGTGTCGATGTTGATGCAGACGCTGCCGTTGTCGACCGGGGTGAGGAAGTGCTCCTCGTCGCCGGGGAGGTCGAAGTCGGAGACGCCCTCGGGGATCTCCGACGGCGTGTAGGCCTCCAGCGCGCCCTGGTCGATCGCCCGGCTGGCGAAGGTGTTGTCGATGCCGAAGACGGCGTCGCCGTCGGGGTTGCCGGTGTCCATCGCGATTTTGGTGGTCATCTCGCCACCGTCGCCCGCATGACGGATCTCGGCGGTGTAGCCGGTCTTCTCCTCGAACTCGGCCAGCACCTCCTTGGGCAGCGTGAAGCTGTCGTGGGTCAGCATCACGACCCGCTTGTCGTCCGCGCCGCTGGTCGGCTCGCTCTCCGGGTCACCGGAGGTGCTCCCGCACCCGGACAGCCCCGACAGCAGCAGCGCCGAGATCGCGGTCGCTGCGATGGCAGGCGTACGCATGCGCATTCTGACTCCCTTCGCCGGTCTCAACCGGAGCAGGTTCGGAGGGTCTGCGGCGCCTTTCGCCGCACTCTCAGGCCTTCAGGCCTCCCCTGTCTGTTCGCTCCACCCTACCGGTGGTCGCGCCTGCCGAGACCACGGGGGCGTGTCACACTGCCGCCGTGACCAGCGTGAAGATCCAGTCGTTCGACGAGCTCTCCCCCCGGACCGCGTACGCCCTGTGGCAGCTGCGCCAGGACGTCTTCGTCGTCGAGCAGGACTGCCCCTATCTCGACCTCGACGGCCGCGACCTCGAGCCCGGTACGCGTCACGTGGTGCTCAGCGACAGCGACCGCGTCGTCGGCACCGCCCGCATCCTCGACGACGGCGACGCGTGGCGCATCGGCCGCGTCGTTCTCGCCCCCTCCCACCGCGGCCACGGCCTGGCCGACGTGATCATGAAGGCAGCCGTCGACGCGGTCAGCGGTCGCGACATCGTGCTGTCCGCGCAGTCGCCGCTCGCCGGCTGGTACGCGAAGTTCGGGTTCGAGGCCGACGGCGACGAGTTCCTCGAGGACGGCATCCCGCACACCCCGATGCGGCGCCGAGCCTGACGCTCAGCCTGATCGGCCGGCCAGCCTGATCAGCCGGCGACGGGAGCGAACAGCACGCCCGCCTCGGTCTCCTCACGCGTGGCCTGCCCGCGCGCGACGAGCAACTCGAGGTGGGCCTTGGTCTCCATGACCGCGAGGCCGGCGTTGAAGTAGTCGAGCTCGGCGAAGGACCGCTCGTGGCGGGTCCAGCCGAGGTCGTTGGCCACCTCGTGGGCCGAGCGGCGGCCGTTCTTCAGCGAGGCGAGCGACTGGGCGAGGCGGGACTCGTGGTGGGCCAGGAGCTCGTCGACGCGGGCGTGGGACGAGGGAGCGACCGGGCCGTGGGCCGGGAGCAACTGCAGGTCGGGCAGGTCGCGCACCTTGGTCAGCGACGCCATGAAGTCGCCCAGCGGGTCGATGACCGGGACCGGCTCGAAGCCGATCGACGGAGTGATCGTGGGCAGCACGTGGTCGCCGGCGAAGAGGACCGAGCCGGCCATGTCGGCGTAGACGTAGTGGCCCTGGGTGTGACCAGGGGTGTGCACGGCGTCGAGGTCGCGACCGGCCACGGAGAGGCGTACGTCGCCCTCCAGCCAGCGGTCGGGCATCCGCCAGTGGGACATGTCCGGGTCGGGCGGCGGGTTGGCCGCCCATTTCTCGGCGAGCTCGTGCGCACCGGCGTGGGCGAGCAGGCGGTCGGTCGAGATCCAGCCGTCGAGATCGCCGTTGGTGAGCTCGAGGGTCGGCCGCTCACCGGCGCCGAGCAGCACGTCGGCGCCGAACTCCTGGCCCAGCACGGAGGCCAGCGTGTAGTGGTCGCGGTGGACGTGGGTGACCAGAAAGCGGCGGATGTCGCCGAACTCGAAGCCGAGCTTCTTCAGCCCCGCCTCCAGAGCCGTACGCCCCTCGGTGATCGCCCAGCCGCCATCGACGAGCGAGAGCCCGTCGTCGCCCTCGAGGACGTAGATGTTGACCGCTTTGAGCCCGTCCATCGGCAGCGGCAGCGGGATCCGGTGCACGCCCTCGGAGACCGTCCATGCGCCTGGTGCCGACCAGTGCTCTCCCGAGTCCGGCGAGATGGCGGTTGCGGTCGGCTGGCTCATCGATCTCCTTCTGTCGACCCTGCGGCTCGACCCTTCCAGAGCCAGAGCAGGCCCAGGATCGGCAACAGGGCTGGGACGAATCCGTATCCGCTCCCGAACTTCGACCATACCGAGTCGTCCGGGAACCACGACGGGACGACCAGGGAGAGGACACCGACGACGACCACGCCGGCCAGCTCGACCCAGAGCATCACCTTCGCGATGCCCGCGGACCCGGCGGCCGCTCGGCGGATCGCGAACCAGCCGGCGACGTAGGTGGCCGCGGCGACCACCGAGAGCGAGTAGGCGATCGGTGCCTCACCGAACTTCGTCGCGACCTGCACCAGCGACCGGGAGCCCGCGGCGAGCACGAAGACCGCGTAGACGGTCAGCAGGACCAGATGCGGACCGGAACGGGTCTTGGCGGGCTCGGTCTGGGTCACCGCACCATCATGACGCGTACGGCCACGACTCCTGTCGCGAGGGCGGCCGCCGCGATCACCCCGGCCGACCAGGTCGAGCGGTCGTTGCGCATCGACTGCAGGGCCAGCGGCATCAGACACACCAGCGCGCCGAGGTAGCCCAGGAAGGTCGACAGCGACTCCGGCTTCCGACCCGACGACCAGCCGGCCAGCGCACCGACGGCGAGCACGACCGCCAGGATCTCGAGCATCCACGCCAGCTGGTCGAGCCAGCGCGGCCGCGGTGCCTTCAGCACCACTCCGACGACCGCCGCGATCGTCACGAACGCGGCGTACCCGGCGACGATAAAACCGATCGGAGTCAGGGCATCCACGTGCCAATCTTCTCCAATGACCTCCCCCTCCCCCGATCCGGGGCTCGTCGCTCGCCTCCGCGCCGCCGGCTGCGTCTTCGCCGAGGAGGAGGCCGCGCTGCTCGAGGCCGAGCCCGTCTCCGAGCAGGAGCGGGAGGAGATGGTCGTACGTCGCGTGGCCGGCGAGCCGCTCGAGCTGATCCTGGGCCGGGCCGAGTTCTGCGGGCTGCGGATCCGGGTCGCGCCCGGGGTCTTCGTGCCGCGTCAGCGGTCGGCGCTCGTGGTCGATCTCGTCGTGGAGTCGCTTCGTGAGGTCGTGTCGCCGCGGGTGCTCGACCTCTGCTGTGGGACCGGGGCGCTGGGGGCCGCGATCGCTTCTCGGGTTCCGAGCGCAGAGATATGGGCGTGCGACATCGATCCGGTGGCTGTGGAGTGTGCTCGGGTGAACCTGGCCTCTTCGGGGGTCCCGACAGGCTCGACCACCGGAGCGACCGGTGAGCGCGTGCTCCTGGGGGATCTCTTCGACCCGCTGCCCGACGACCTCGTGCTCGACGCGATCGTCGCCAACGCGCCGTACGTCCCGACCTCCCGGATCCAGGACATGCCACCGGAGGCGCGGGATCACGAGCGTCGCGCGGCGCTCGATGGCGGGGCGGACGGGCTGGACGTGCAACGGCGGGTGATCGAGCAGGCGCCGAAGCATCTCGCGCCCGGCGGCGTACTCGTCATCGAGACCGGCCATGAGCAGGCACCCGTGACCGCGAGCCTGATGGAGGGCCGAGGGCTGGTCGCGGAGATCCATCACGACGAGGAGCTCTACGCGACCGCGGTGACCGGAGTGGCCCTCTGACTGCACACCACCCCCGCAGTGTGCACTCAGAGGGACCGCTGCCCGGCTGGTGCCGGGAAGGTCGTCCACCCCCCCACCGGCGGACGACCTTCTCGCGGATGGAACGGACGACCCGCAGACCCATGACGCGGTTTCAGAAGAATTTCTTCGAGATTCCGGACAGACTGCCGACATGGAGCCTTTCGGGCTGACGCACCTGGTGCCGTTGTCCCTGCTCACAGCGGGGATCGTGGTCGTCGTGGTGCTGGGCAGGCGGCAGCGTGACGAGCCGGCTCCGTCGAGATTCTCGCGGGCATTCGCGCTGGCGATCCCGCTGGTCACGGTCCCGCTCCAGGCCCACGAATGGGTCACCGACTTCGACGTCGTCATCGACGTGCCGGTCCACCTGTGCGATCTGGCCCTGATCGCGGCAGCGTTCGCGCTGTGGACCCACCACCCCTACCCGACCGCGCTCACCTGCTTCTGGGGCCTCACCCTGACCACCCAGGGCGTGCTCACTCCGGACGTACGCGACTTCCCGGAGGTCAGCTACGTCACCTTCTGGGCCGTGCACCTGATGATCGTCCTCGCAGCCGTCTACCTCGTCTTCGGCCTCAGCCTGCTCCCCCGCTGGCGCGACTACGGCTGGGCGGTGGCGACCACGGCGGCGTGGGCCGTCGGGGCGTACGTCCTGAATGTCGCCATCGACGCCAACTACGGCTACCTGCGCTACAAGCCGTCATCGGGCTCAGCCCTCGACCTGCTCGGCCCGTGGCCGCTCTACGTCGTCAACGAGATCGTGATCGTGGCGGTGGCGTGGGCGCTGCTCACTCTCGGGCTGCGGGCCTTCGATTGCTTGAAATCTAGAGAGGTTTAGACGATTGACGCAATCGTGTCGGCGCGCATCGCGGCCCCACTCCTCCGGAGGTCGAGCCTGTCGAGACCCCTCTACGAACGTCGCATCGATCTCCTTGGTAGGGGGTCTCGACAAGCTCGACCACCGGACGCCCTCAGGAGGGGTCGACGAGGACTCCGGTGCGCTCGTAGTCGGCGAGGGCGGCGGCGTAGGGGGTCAGGTCGATGCCCTTCTCGCTGACCCAGGCGTCGTCGTAGTAGGAGGAGCGGTAGCGCTCGCCGGAGTCGCACAGGAGCGAGACGACGCTGCCTTCGGTGCCGGCCTCGACGAGCTCGCATACGACGCCCAGGGATGCCCACACGTTGGTGCCGGTGGAGGGGCCGACCGGGCGGCCCATGCGGGCGGAGAGCCAGCGCATCGTCGCGATGGAGGCGGCGTCGGGGACCTGGACCATGTCGTCGACGACACCGCCGACGAAGGACGGCTCGACGCGGGGGCGGCCGATGCCCTCGATGCGCGAGGGCATGCCGGTGGCGTAGTCGGAGGTGTCGGTCTCCCAGCCCCCGTAGAAGGCGGAGTTCTCGGGGTCGGCGACCATCAGCTTGGTGGGGTGGCGGCGGTAGTGGATGTAGCGGCCGATCGTGGCCGAGGTGCCGCCCGTGCCGGCCGAGACGACGATCCAGGTCGGCACCGGGTGCCGCTCCTGGGACATCTGGTCGAAGATCGACTCGGCGATGTTGTTGTTGCCGCGCCAGTCGGTGGCCCGCTCGGCGTAGGTGAACTGGTCCATGTAGTGGCCGCCGCACTCGCGGGCGAGGCGCTCGGCCTCGGCGTACATGTCGGGTGCCTTGTCGACGAAGTGGCAGCGGCCGCCGTGCCACTCGATCAGGCGCACCTTCTCCGCGGAGGTCGAGCGTGGCATCACCGCGACGAACGGCAGGCCGAGCAGGCCCGCGAAGTAGGCCTCCGAGACCGCGGTCGAGCCGCTGGACGCCTCCACGACCGTCGAGCCCTCGTGGAGCCAGCCGTTGCAGATCGCGTAGAGGAACAGCGAACGGGCCAGGCGGTGCTTCAGCGAGCCCGTGGGATGGACGGACTCGTCCTTCAGATAGAGGTCGACCGTGGGGCTGGCGCCGTCGCGGACCGGGAGCGGGACGGCATGCAGGTGGGTGTCGGCCGAGCGTTGCGCGTCGGCCTCGACGCGGCGTACGGCTTCGTCGATCCAGGCGCGATGGGAGTCAGAGAGGCGTGGCACCGCCAGAGCGTAACTCCACCCTGAACGACCGGCGTCATGTGCCGTGAGCCACAATGAATGGACCGAAACAATCGGGTCCGGCCAGTGAAGTTGCCCACAAGTTAGACCGATCTAAGGGCCCCGATTAACCATTGCGGCCTCAAAAGCGAGACAAAAGAACTGTGGACGAACCTCTTGACGTAGTGTTGATCGGCGGCGGCATCATGAGCGCCACCCTGGGCGTGCTCCTCCAGGAGCTGGAGCCCAGCTGGTCCATCAAGATGATCGAACGGCTCGACTCGCTCGCCGTGGAGTCCTCGGGGCCGTGGAACAACGCCGGCACCGGCCACTCGGCCCTGTGCGAGCTCAACTACAGCCCGCAGAAGCCCGACGGCTCGGTCGACATCACCAAGGCGATCAACGTCAACGAGCAGTGGCAGTCCTCGCGTCAGCTGTGGTCCTTCCTGGTCGAGAACGGCCGCATCCCGGACCCGGAGAAGTTCATCCACACCGTGCCGCACATGTCCTTCGTGTGGGGCGCCGACAACGTCGAATACCTGCGCAAGCGCCACGAGGCGCTCTCCACGCACCCGCTCTTCCAGGGCATGCAGTTCTCCACCGACCCCGAGGTCATCCGCGGCTGGGCGCCGCTGCTGCTCGAGGGTCGCTCGGCCAAGTCGCTCGAGAAGGAGCCGATCGCCGCCACCTGGACCAACGCCGGCACCGACGTCGACTTCGGTGAGCTGACCTCGATCCTGACCCGCACCCTGGTGGACAAGGGCGCCGACCTCGAGACCCACTCCGAGGTCACCGACCTCCACCAGACCATGGACGGCTTCTGGCACGTCTACGGCCGCAACCAGTCCGGCGACTACCACCTGCGCTCGCGCTTCGTCTTCGTCGGCGCCGGCGGCTACGCGCTGCCGCTGCTGCAGAAGGCCGGGATCCGCGAGATCCGCGGCTTCGGCGGCTTCCCGGTCTCCGGTGAGTTCCTGCGTACGTCCAAGCCGGAGCTCGTCGCCCAGCATCGCGCCAAGGCCTACGGCAAGGCCGCCGTCGGCGCGCCGCCGATGTCGGTCCCCCACCTCGACACCCGTCACGTCGAGGGCAAGACCCACCTGATGTTCGGGCCGTACGCGGGGTGGAGCCCGCGCTTCCTGAAGACCGGCAAGTTCAGCGACCTGTTCCGGTCGGTGCGCCCCCACAACCTGCTGCCGATGGTGCGGGCCGGTCTCTCCAACATGGACCTCACCATCTACCTGGTCAAGCAGCTGCTGGCCTCACCGAGCACCAAGTTCAAGGACCTGCAGGACTTCTTCCCGGCCGCCGACCGCAACGACTGGGACCGGATCACCGCCGGCCAGCGCGTGCAGGTCATCCGTCCCGACGGCGTGCTCCAGTTCGGCACCGAGGTGATCACCGCCGAGGACGGCTCCATCGCGGGCCTGCTCGGCGCCTCCCCCGGCGCCTCGACCGCCCCGGCGATCATGGTCAACGTCCTGCAGCGCTGCTTCCCCGACCGCTGGGACTCCTGGCAGCCGCAGCTCAAGACGATGATCCCCGCCACCGGTCCTGAGCTCAGCGCCGACCCCGAGCTCGCCGCCGAGACCTTCGCGCGCACCGACCGCCAGCTCCACCTGAGCTGACCAGCGCGCCGGTGGTCGAGCCTGTCGAGACCACCACACCCACCAGACCGACCCAGAGCTCCCCTCAGCTGGTGAGGTGCGTGGCGACGGCGGCGGCCTGGCCGCGGATCTCGGGGATCGCGGTGGCCTCGTAGAGGGCCCCCTTGCAGGGCGGGCCGACGGTCAGGAGGTTGGGTACGACCTGGCGGTCTGCTCCGACGACGCGGCCGTCCTCGGTGACGTCGATGCCGAGGCGGAGGGGGTCGGGGGCGATCAGGCCGCGCTTCTGGAGGGCGAGGAGGAGCGGGTTGTCGGTGCAGGTGATGTCGGGTGACGGGCCGGTGCAGTTGATCACCGCGGTGACCTCGCGCTCGCCGTCGGCCAGGGTGACCCGCGGTCGCTCACCGGCGTCGACCTCGACGGGCCGGCAGCCGAGCACCCCGCCGCCGAGGATCTCCAGGCGGCCCTCGGCCCGGTAGGCGTCGAGGAGGACGGCGATGCGCGGAGCCATGCGGTGGCGGCGTACCTCCCACTCGCGGGCGTAGACCTCACGGAAGCGGCGGCGCTCCGGCTCGGGCAGGCGGCGCCAGATCGACTGGGTCGGGCCGCGGAGGCCGTCGATGACGGCGCGCCAGTCGACCCCGAGGTCAGCGGCGTGCTCGATCTGCTCGCGGACGAGGCCGGCGATGCCGTCGGCGGTCAGCGGACCGTCGGGGATCGGCGTCACCCAGGAGGTGAACTGGTCGTCGACGTGCGGGTTCGGGAGCAGACCGTGGCGGCTGACCATGACCACCCGGCGCTCCGGAGCATCGTCGAGGAGCGTGACGGTCGTGTCGACCGCGGTCAGGCCGGTGCCGACGACGAGCACCGTCGCGTCGGCGGGCAGGGCACTGATCCGGGCGACGTCCCACGGGTCGGAGAGGTTCCACGGCGCCTCCTCGGGCAGCCCGGGGAGCGGCCGGGGCGGCGGGTTGCCGTAGGCGAGCACGACGGCCTCGGCGGCGTACGCCTCGTCGTCGCTGGTCAGCACCCGGAACCCGGCACAGGCCGGCTCGACGTCGACGACGGTCTCGCCCACCGTCTCCAGGATCCCGGCACCGGTCGCGGCCGCCTCGGAGAGCCGGTCGCGCAGGTAGCGCGCATAGTCGCGGCGCGGCAGGAAGTCGGTCGGCCCGAGGTCGATGCCGGCCGCGGACGCCCACTCCAGGAGGTCGTCACGGTCGTCGGGGAAGCCCGACATGTTGTTGGCCCGGACGTTGAGCAGATGACGCCCGTCGGTGGTCGAGTAGGCCACGCCGTGGCCCGCCGCTCCCCGCGACTCGAAGAGCACCACCGAGGCTCCGCGGCGGAGCAGGTTGATCGCGGTCAGCGTGCCGCTGGCGCCTCCTCCGATGATCGCCACCGTCGGGGTAGAGGTCTGCGTGGGCGTAGCGGCATCAGTCGTCACCCGCCCAGCGTAACTGCGCTATCCGTGCTTTGTTCACCGGGTTACTCGATTTTCAACCAGACCACACAAATTCATTTGCAAACATCTCTTTGCGGTCTACATTGATGCCATGGCAGCCCGCGAGATCGTTCCTGGAGTAGACCAGCTCAAGGCCCTCACCCACCCCGTGCGCGTACGCATGCTCGGCATCCTCCGCGTCGACGGGCCGGCGACGGCGACGACGCTGGCGACCCGGCTCGGCATCAACAGCGGGGCGACGTCCTATCACCTGCGCCAGCTCGCTCAGCGCGGGTTCATCGAGGACGACGAGAGTCGCGGCAACGGGCGCGAGCGCTGGTGGAAGGCCGCCCATCAGATGACGGTCACCGGCGAGGACAACGTGCCCGACACCCCCGAAGGGCGCGAGACCCTCGATGCCTACCTGCAGACAGTGGTCACCATCTACTCCCAGCGCCTCCAGGAGGCGATCGAGGAGCGGCCGCTGCTGCCGCCGGAGTGGCGCGAGGTCTTCGAGCTCAACGACCGGGTCGTACGCCTCACCCCGAGCCAGGCCGACCACCTGAAGGAGCAGGTCAGCGCCATCATCCAGGGGTTCGAGGAGGACTCCGACGGCGAGCCGGTGATGTTCCAGTTCCACGCCTACCCGATGCCCGGCCACCTCGCGATCGACCAGGAGAGATAGATGAAGCTCCCCCTCTACGGCTGGCTGACCGCCGAGACCATCTCGCTGGTCGGCACCCGCATCTCGATGCTCGCGCTGCCGTGGTTCGTGCTCGAGACGACCGGCAGCCCCGCCAAGGCCGGCCTGATCGCGCTTTTCGAGATGACGCCGCTGGTGCTCAGCAAGATCTTCGGCGGGCCGATCATCGACCGACTCGGACCGCGTCGCGTCGCGATCGTGTGCGACCTCGGCTCAGCCGTCGTGGTCGGCCTGATCCCGCTGCTGTACGTGACGGGGCTGCTGCACTTCGCGACCCTGCTGCTCCTCGTCGCGGCTGCCGGTGCACTGCGCGGCCCCGGGGATGCGGCGAAGTCCTCGATGATCCCGCATCTGGTCGCGGCGGCCGGGGTGCCGACGGAGCGAGCCACCGGGCTGCACTCGTTCGTCGAGCGCACCGCGTCGATGCTGGGCGCGGCTGCGGCCGGGCTGCTGATCGGGCTGGTCGGGGCGACGAACGCGATCATCATCGACGCTGTGTCGTTCGCGGTCGGGGCGGCTGTACTGGCGGTGTCGACCGCTGGGGTCGCGGGGTTGCGGGTGTCCTCTGGTGGGGTCTCGACAGGCTCGACCTCCGGTGCGGACAAGGTCTCGACAGGCTCGACCTCCGGACCGGTCTCCTATCGGGCTCAGCTGGCGGAGGGGTGGCACTTCCTCCGCCGCGACCGGGTGCTGATGGGGATCGCGTTCATGGTCGCGCTGACGAACCTGATCGACCTGGCCTGGAGCAGCGTGCTGATGCCGGTATGGGGCCAGCAGCACGCCGGGCCGGAGACGATCGGTCTGCTCTTCGCGACCTTCTCCGGGTTCTCCGCAGCAGGATCGGCCGTGGCGGCGGCGCTCGGCGACCGGATGCGGCGCTACCCGACGTACCTCGTCTGTTTCCTGGTCACCGGGATCCCACGGTTCCTGGTGATCGCGTTCGGCGCGCCGTTGTGGGTGGTCTTCGCGTTGTTCGCGATCGGCGGCACCGCCAGCGGGTTCATCAACCCGATCCTCGGGGCGCTCCAGTTCGAGCGGATCCCGGCGCACGTCCTCGGCCGGGTGATGTCGCTGATCTCCGCGTTCGCGTGGGGGCTGATGCCTCTCGGCGGTCTGCTCGGCGGCGGCCTCGTCTCCGGGTTCGGGCTGACCACGGCGCTGGTGACCTGCGGGGTCGCCTACTTCGTGGTCACGATGTTCCCCGTCCTCGACCCGACCTGGAAGCAGATCGAGCGGCCTGATCCGGCTAGCAGGCTTCCCGCAGGCGCGGGATCCTAGGGATCCCACCCAGCCGCTTGTTGTAGCGGACGTGGTCGGCGTAGCCCTCGAGCAGCGTCCACAGCGCTTTGTGGGCGGGCCACGGGATCGCCTCGCCCGGGAACGCCCAGCTCGAGCCGAAACCGATGTAGACCGGGACCCAGTCCTTCGCGCAGTCCCACTCGCCCCGCTTCGACATCAACAGCTTGTGGCGGACCTGGAACGCGAGCCGCTGACCGTCCTTCACGATCGGCACCGCACACACCCGCCACAGCGGCATGTCGAGCGACATCAGCTCGATCTCGATGTCGCCGAGACGACGCGGGTCCACCAGGACCGTTGCGACGTTCTCGTGCGGGCGCCTCATGAAAACCACGCTAGCGGCGAGCGCCGACATCCGCCGCCGATCTGCCAGGAGCGAACATCGCGGACCGATTCGCGACCCCGCCGGACAGGGCGTACGCAGCGGGCCTATCATCCTCCCCAATCTCGATCGGCCAGGGAGGGCCGAGGGAAGATCGAGGAAGGACCCCAGTTGGCATCGCCGAGGCAGCCCCGCACGGGCGAAGAAGCCGAGAAGTACGCCGCGGAGCACCTGCAGTCTCTCGGCTGGCCCGACGCCGCCCCCTCGGGGAGCACCTCGGCCGCCGACATCGACATCATCGGTGGCCGGCCCGACAACGTCGCGGTCGCGCAGGTCGTGCTGACCCGCGCGCCCACCGAGGCGCGCACCGTCTGCGCGGTCCGCGGCGCGGGCTACGCCTACGACGCCCGCACGGTCGCGCTCTTCAGCCGGGCAGGCTTCACCGTCGATGCGGTCGAGTGGGCAGACCGGGTCCGGGTCGCGCTCTTCGAGTTCGCGGCCGACGGCTCGATCCGCCCGCACGGGAAACACGCCGCCGAGCTGGTCACCACCGCCACCGCACCCGCCCCACCGACGCCCGGCAAGGCGCCCGAGCCGACCCGTGGCCGCCACGCCGACTCCTCGCCCCGCACCGGCAGCTTCAACTTCACCTCCAAGATCCCGGTCGTCCGGCCGCGCCGGAAGGCCGGCGAGCGGGCTGCCGAGAAGACCGCCGAGAAGGCTCCGGAGAAGGTCGCCGAGAAGGTCCTCACGAAGCTCCCCGTCACGCCGGCGGAGGTCGTTTCCGCCAAGATCCCGAGCACCCCGGGCATCGCGCCCGAGGCGGTCCCGAACGTGCCGGAGCGGATCGCCGGTCCGACGACGGGGTCGACCCCGGCAATGACGGGATCGGTCCCTGCCGTGACCGGGTCGGTCCCGGCGTACTCCACGATGAGCATCCCGAAGGCCCCGACCCCGCCCCCTCACGAGCGCTGGGTCCCCGACAGCCTGGGCCCGGTCCTGGATGCGATCGCGCGGGCTGCGCAGCTGCCGGTCGTGCTCGTGCTCGGCTCCGACCAGCGCGCCGAGTGGGTGCGGCAGACGTTCCAGGTCCCGACCATCACGGTCACCGACGAGAGCGTGCTGCCGATGCTGCTCTCGCTGGTGACGGGCCGGGAGTCGCAGTACGCCAGCGGCGACTCCTACCACAAGGTCGACGGCCTCAAGCCGCAGGGCGAGCGGGCGCTGGAGTCGTGGCGGGCGTGGGAGGCGTACGACCGCGCGATGGCGATCTATCGCCGCGCGGTCTGAGCATCCGCGGTCGCTCAGCCCCGGTCAGGGCCCGACGGTGAGGCCGCAGCCGGACAGGTGTTACCGAACGATGACGGATCCGCAGGGTCCTGTCGCCGGGGCCGCGGCGCTGGCACAGTGAAGCCATGACTGGGCAGACCACAGGGTTGGACACCACAGAGTTGAACACTGGGCAGACGCCGCGCGCCGAGATCGGAGTCATCGGCGGGACCGGGCTCTACGAGTTCCTCACCGACGCCGAGGAGGTGCAGGTCGAGACGCCGTACGGCGACCCCTCGGCGCCGGTCACGGTCGGCACCGTCGCGGGCCGGTCGGTGGCCTTCGTGCCCCGCCACGGCCGCTCGCACCAATACCCGCCGCACGCCATCCCCTACCGCGCCAACCTCTGGGCGCTGCGGTCGCTCGGCGTGACCCAGGTGCTCTCCCCCAGCGCGGTCGGCGGGCTCCGCCCGGAGGTCGCACCCGGCGACCTGGTCACCCCCGACCAGCTGGTCGACCGCACCTGGCGGCGCATCCCCAGCTATGTCGAGCGGGGCGCCACCCACGTACCTCTCGCCGACCCCTACTGCGCCCGCATCGCCAAGACGTACGCAGCCGCCGACCCGTCGGTGAAGACCGGCGGCACACTCATCGTGATCGAGGGGCCGCGGTTCTCGACGCGCGCGGAGTCGATCCACCACGCCGCGCAGGGCTGGACGCTGGTCGGGATGACCGGTGCCCCGGAGGCGGCGCTCGCCCGCGAGCTGCGGATGTGTTACGCCCCGTTGTGCCTGGTCACCGACATGGATGCCGGTGCAGCCGAGGGTGAGGGGGTCGACGAGGACGACGTCTACGCGCTCTTCGCCGAGAACCTGGAGCGGATGCGCACGGTGCTCGCCGACACGATCGGCAGCCTCCCCGACCCGGCCGGCTGCTCCTGCTCGTCCTGGGCCGACGGCAAGCAGCTCGCCTACGACATCCCATGAGGGTCCTGCTCACCGGCTCGGCCGGCTTCATCGGCACCGCGATCGGCCGGGTCCTGGAGGAGGCCGGCCATGAGGTCGTACGTGTCGACGTGCTGCTGCCGATGGCCCACGGCCGATCGGCGCAGGCGCCGGACGGCACCCACCGGGTGGACGTGCGCGATGCCGACTCCTGGGGCTCGCTGCTGGACGGCGTCGACGCGGTCTGCCACCAGGCGGCGGTGGTCGGGGCAGGCGTGACCGTCGCCGACCTCCCGCTCTACGCCGCCCACAACGACCTCGGCACGGCAGCCCTGCTGGCGGCGATGAGCGCTCACGGCGTCTCGCGACTGGTGCTCGCCTCGTCGATGGTCGTCTACGGCGAGGGGCGCTACGTCTGCGCGACCCACGGCGACCGGGTGCCGCCGCCCCGGTCGCGGGCCGCGCTCGACGCAGGCGACTTCGAGAACCACTGCGACCTCTGCGGTGGTGCGCTGACCTGGGCAGAGGTCAGCGAGTCCGCCCGCCTCGACCCGCGCAGCTCGTATGCGGCCAGCAAGGTCGCGCAGGAGCACTACACCTCCGCGTGGACCCGCCAGGCCGACTCGACGGCGATCGCGCTGCGCTACCACAACGTCTACGGCCCGCACATGCCCGCCGACACCCCCTATTCCGGCGTCGCCGCGATCTTCCGCTCCTCGCTGGAGCGCGGCGAGGCGCCGCAGGTCTTCGAGGACGGCGGCCAGCAGCGCGACTTCGTCCACGTCGACGACGTCGCTCGGGCCAACCTGGCTGCGCTCGAGGCGACCGCGACCCGGGAGCCCGGCACCCTGGCCGCCTACAACGTCGCCTCCGGCCACCCGGTCACGATCAGCGAGGTCGCCTCGCTGGTGGCGAAGGGCGCCGGCCGCGAGGTCGCACCTGCGGTCACCGGCCGCTACCGCATCGGCGACGTACGCCATGTCGTCGCGTCCCCGTTGCTCGCGGAGAAGGAGCTCGGCTTCCGCGCCGAGGTGCTGCCCGAGGTCGGGCTGCCGGCGTTCGCCACGGCGCCGCTGCGGCCGCCCGCGGGGTAAGGTCGTAGGTCACCAGCTGGTGTGGAGCAGGTGCTCGACGAGCAGCGCGGTGGCCAGCTGGAGCGCCAGGCCGGGGCGGCGCCACCGTTCGGGCAGGAGCGCACAACCGAGGGTCAGCCACGGGATGAACGGCAGCCAGATCCGCTCGACCTCGGCACGGCTCATCTGGGAGGCGTCGGCCAGCGCGACCATCGCCACCGCGGCGGCGACGAGCACCACGACCACCCGAGCCGACCGGTCGCGCCACGACGCCCAGGTCGCGCCGAGACCGGCGCCGACGAGCGGGCCTGCGCTGATCGCGAGCGCGGCCAGGTTGGCCCAGGTCCAGTAGGCGCCCGGACGCTCGCTGGCGAGGCCGTCCCAGTAGCGCTCGACCAGCACCGGATAGGCCTCCCACCACAGGAAGCCACCGAGGGTGAAGGCGAGGGAGACGGCGAGCGCGGCCACCACCGCGACCGGCAACAACCGCCACGCGCGGCCCAGCCCGATCACCGCGAGCGCGAGGACTCCGGTGAGCGGCAGCCCGTAAGAGGTGTAGACGGCGTACCCGAGCAGCAGGCCCCCGCCGACCGCCGCCGCGATGCCCGCCATCGTGCGCGGCCGGCGTGAGGCGAGCGCGAGACAGGCCATCCCCCAGCCGACGGTCGTCGCCATCACCGCGTCGGCCGAGACAGCGGCGAAGACCGCGGCCGGCGAGAGCACGAGGTACGGAGCAACCGTCCGCGCCGCCGGCTCGCCGCCGAGCGCGCGCACCGTCGTCATCACCGCGAGCGGCAGGGTCGCCGCGATCGCGACGACGACCAGTCCTGCTGCCAGGTCACCGCCGAGACCGACCTTCACGAGCAGCACGAAGAAGAGCAGCATCCCCGGCGGGTGACCGGCGATGTGGACCGGCCAGTTGCCCGCGGGCGCGGAGTAGGGGATCCGGGCGACGTACTCCCCCAGCAGCCCCGCCACGTCGTCCACCGACCGAGCGGTGCGGAGGTACTCCGACGGGCTCCCGAGCACGCCGGAGATGCCCTCGGGTCCGTCCACGAGCGCCAGCGCGAGCAGCCAGACCAGCCCAGCCGCGTACGCGACGACGAGCAGCCGCCGCCACGGCAGCCGGGTCGCGAGCGCGTCGGCCCAGCGCAGCGCAGCGAGCGCGAGCAGCACCGCCGGGACGGTGCCGATCCCCGCCTTGACCTCCGGGAACCCGTGCAGCGGCGGGAAGGTGCCGTCCTCGATGTGCCTGCGGGTCCACACCTGCCAGTCGAAGAGCGGCGGCACGACGATCGCCGCGGCCACCAGGACCAGCGTGACGACGAGCCCCGCCAGGGCGGCGCGGTGAGCTGAGGAGTTCACGACTGCGAGCGTAGGTGTGGAAGAGCCCGACCAGCGGCCTGCCACGGCCCCGTCATCGGACCGTAAGATCTCCTGGCCCCATTCGGGCCGGTGCGTTCCTACAGTCGATGCCATGGCCGAAACCCGCCCCGAGACGGGGCCAGAGACGGGTCCCGAGACCGACCTCGTGCTGCCGTGCCGCGACGAGGCCGCCGCCCTGCGCGAGCTGCTGCCGCGCGTGCCGGAGTCGCTCTCCGTGATCGTCGTCGACAACGGCTCGACCGACGGCACCGCCGACGTCGCCCGCTCGCTGGGTGCGCGCGTGGTGTCCGAGTCGCGGCCGGGGTACGGCGCCGCGGTGCACGCCGGGCTGGTGGCCGCGACCGCGCCGTACGTCGTGGTGATGGACGGCGACGGCTCCTTCGACCCCGCGGCCGCGCTGGCGCTGGTCGACGCGGTCATGCGCGGCGATGCCGACCTCGCTCTGGGCTGCCGCCGCCCGGTGAGCCGCGCCGCGCAGCCCTGGCACGCCAAGGTCGGCAACCGGCTGGTGCTCAGCGCGCTGCGACGCCGCACCGGCCTGCGGGTGCGCGACATCGCCCCGCTGCGCGCGGCCCGCCGGGAGGCGCTGCTCAACCTCGGTGTCGAGGACCGGCGCTCGGGGTATCCCGTCGAGCTCCTCGACCGCGCGGCCCGGGCCGGCTGGCGGGTGCACGAGATCGACGTCGACTACCACCCCCGGACCGCGGGGACCCGCTCGAAGGTCTCGGGATCGGTGCGCGGCAGCCTGCGGGCCGCGTACGACTTCTGGCGGGTGCTCTCGTGACCGCGCCGACGATGCTCCTGGTCGCGAAGGCGCCGGTCCCGGGGACGGTGAAGACCCGGCTCGCGGCCACCGTCGGGGCGGCCGCGGCCACCGGCGTCGCGGCGGCCGCGCTGCTCGACACGATCGACGCGTGCACCCTGGCGGTCGGCCCGGAGCGGTGCCGCCTGGCACTTGCCAACGAGCTCGATGACGGACTCCGGGCGGACGAGATCCGGACCGCACTCTCGGGCTGGACGATCGCGCCGCAGCACGGTGATGGTTTCGCGGACCGGCTCGCCAACGCCCACGCCGAGGCCGACGGGCCGGTCGTACAGATCGGCATGGACACACCCCAGGTGACCCCGGACGGGCTGCTGGCGGTGGCCGACGGCCTGACCAACGCCGACGCCGTGCTGGCGCCCGCCGAGGACGGCGGCTGGTGGGCGCTCGCGCTCCGCGACCCCTCCGCCGCGACCGCTCTTCGCGAGGTGCCCATGTCCACCCCCGAGACGTACGCAGCCACCCGCTCCGCCCTCGAACGGCTCGGCCTGCGGGTCGGCGTCGGGGAGCGGCTCCGCGACGTCGACCACCTCGCCGACGTCGCTCCGGTGGCCGCGGCCGCTCCGAGCACCCGGTTCGCCGCGGCCGCCGCCGAGATCGCGCGGGTCACCCGATGACCGCGCTCGCGGCGGAGACTGCTTTCGCGGCGGAGACTGCTTTCGCGCACGCCTTCGCCAGCGAGGAGTGCCGGGTGGTGAGCATCGACGGCAGGTCCTCGCGGCTGCCGGTCGAGGACTGGACCCGCACCGCCGACGCCGCCGACCTGGCGCTGCTCGCGCACTGCGCCGGACCGACGGTCGACCTCGGCTGCGGCCCCGGCCGGATGACCGCTGCGCTCACCGCCCGCGGCCTGCCCTCGCTCGGGGTGGACGTGGTCCCGGAGGCCGTCGCCGAGGCGGAGTCCCGTGGCGGGCGGGCGGTGTGCCGCGACCTGTTCGAGCCGCTGCCCGGCGAGGGCTGGTGGGCGACCGCCCTGCTCGCCGACGGCAACATCGGGATCGGCGGGGACCCGCTCGCACTCCTCTCCCGGGTGCGCCGACTGCTGGTCCCGGGCGGCCGGGTGGTCGCCGAGGTGCACCCTCCCGGCACCCCGAGCGGGCCGCTGCTCGCGGAGCTGGTCTGCGGCTGCGGCGGCTCCTCACCGTTCCCCTGGGCGGTCGTCGGTGCCGACGCGATCGGCGCGATCGCGGCCGAGGCCGGGCTCGTCGTCCGTCGGCTCGAAGCGTTGCCGCAGGTTCGCCGGAAAGACCCGCACCCTGCCGCCCGCACCCCGCTGACGCCCGCCGGCGAGCGGTGGGTCGCCGTGCTCGTGGAGGACGTCCGATGAGGATCCCGACCGAGGCCTCGTTCACCTCGCGCCTGCGCAGCGCCGCGGTCGCCGCCCGGGTCGGCCTGTGGCTCGGCGTCTGCTTCGTGGTCGCGCTCGGGACCGGCCTGATCAGCCACTACGCCCAGCTCGACCGCCAGTCGGTGCCGCTGCCGACCAGCCCGTCGTGGCTCTACAAGCTCACCCAGGGTCTCCACGTCGCCGCCGGCACCGCCGCGATCCCGCTGCTCCTGGTCAAGCTGTGGGTGGTCTTCCCGAAGCTCTTCCAGCCGGTGCCGCGGAAGGTCCGCGAGGCGCTGCCGACCGCGCTGGAGCGCGGCTCGATCGCCATCCTGGTCAGCACGTCGCTGGTGCAGCTCACCACCGGCATGCTCAACGTCGCCCAGTGGTATCCGTGGGGCTTCAGCTTCCGCGCCACCCACTACGCCCTCGCCTTCGTCGCCGTCGGAGCGCTGCTGGTCCACATAGCGGTGAAGCTGCCGATCGTCCGCGACGCGCTGACCGGCGACGTCGATGACACCACCCACGACCGGCCCACCGCCCGGAGCGCCGGGCCGGTCAGCCGCCGTGCGGTCCTGACCCTGGCCGGGGCCTCGGCGCTGGGCGCCGCCTTCCTCTACACCGCCGGCACCGTCCCCGGCGTCGGCCGCCTCGCCGCCCTCTCCTCCCGGTCCCGGAAGAGCGGCGTCCCAATCAACCGGACGGCCCGCTCGGCCGGCGTGGTGGCCGCCGCGACCAACGCCGACTACCGGCTCGAGGTCGCCCACGGCAGCGCCACCAGGGCTCTGACCCGCGACGACCTGGTCGCCATGGAGCAGCGCACCTGCGCCCTGCCGATCGCCTGCGTCGAGGGCTGGAGCGTGACCGGCGAGTGGACCGGCGTACGCCTCCGTGACCTGCTCGACCTGGTCGGTGCCCCGAATGGCCGGGACGTGCGGATCCGGTCGATCCAGACCTTCAGCGCCTCCTCGGACACCGTGCTCCCGGCGAGCTTCGCCGACGACGACCGCACCCTGATGGCGCTCGGCCTCGACGGCGAGACGCTGTCGATCGACCACGGCTACCCGGTCCGGCTGATCGCACCCGACCGTCCCGGTGTCATGCAGACCAAGTGGGTCTCCCGGATCGAGGTGCTCTGATGAGACTCGCACGCGGTGGGCTGGTCCTGGTCGGCACCGCCGGGATGGCGTACGGAGCCTGGCTGCTGCTCAGCCGGCAGGACCTCGGCCAGATCGCCGAGGTCGTGGTCTGGCTGGCGGCGGCCGTGGTGATCCACGACGGCCTCCTGGCCCCAGCCGTCCTCGGGCTCGGGTGGGTCGGCGGGCGGCTGCTGCCGCGGCCGGTCGCGCGAGGTGCGGTCACGGTGCTGGTGCTGCTCGGGCCGATCCTCCTGGTCGCGGTCCCGGTCGTCGGCCGGTTCGGCGCGAAGGCGGACAACCCGACGCTGCTGGACCGCGACTACGTCCAGGGCCTGGTGGCGGTCGCGGTGCTCTGCGTGTGTGCCGGTGTCGCGGTCGCGCTGGGCGAACTACGCTCACCCCAGCGGGCGGACGAGGAGGAGTAGGCCGATGGCACGTGTGCTCGTGGTCGACGACGACCTCACCGTGCGCGAGGTGCTCGCCTCCTACCTGCGCGCCGGCGCCCACGACGTGGTCGAGGCCGGCGACGGTGAGCAGGCGCTGCGCGCGATGAGCGAGCGGCCCGCCGACATCGTCGTCCTCGACCTGATGCTGCCCGGCATCGACGGTCTGGAGGTCTGCCGCCGGCTGCGGCAGTCGAGCGAGGTGCCGATCATCATGCTCACCGCGCTCGGCAGCGAGGCCAACCGGATCATGGGGCTGGAGCTCGGCGCCGACGACTACGTCGGCAAGCCGTTCAGCCCGCGCGAGCTGGTGCTGCGCGTCGACTCGGTGCTCAAGCGCACCGGCCACTCCGACGAGGGCGGGGTCGTCGCCGACGGCGCCCTCGTGGTCGACGCCGACCGCCGGGTGGCGACCGACGGCGGGAAGGAGCTCTCCTTGACCACGCGCGAGTTCGACCTGCTCCGCTACCTCATCGCCCACCCGGGCAAGGCCTTCACCCGGGAGGACCTGCTCGAGCACGTCTGGGGCTGGACGATCGGCGACCGCTCGACGGTCACCGTCCACGTACGCCGGCTGCGGGAGAAGATCGAGTCCGACCCCACCCGCCCGGAACGGCTGGTCACCGTCTGGGGCGTCGGCTACCGCTGGGAGCCCACGGAGGTGACCGCATGAGAGCCATCGACGCCCTCCAGATCGCACTCGTCGCAGCCGGCGCCGGCCTCGCGGTCGGCCTCGCGGGGCTGCTGGTCGCCTGGCTGACCCGCCGCTGGTCGATCCGCTGGCAGCTGACCCTGGTCGCCACGATCGCCGTGCTCACCGTCTTCGGGGGCGCGCTCGGGATCGCCTGGATGATGTTCCTCTCCGGCCACGACCTGCAGGTGATCACGGTGGTCACCTCGATCGCCGTGGTGGTGGCGATCCTGGTCGCCTTCGTCATCGGCTCGGCGATGGTGCGCTGGTCCGGCGCGGTCCAGGAGCAGGCGCGCGGGATGGCGCTCGGGGCCCACCAGCCGCTCCACGAGAGTGGGCCGCGGGAGCTCCGGTCGCTCTCGGCCGAGCTCGCCGAGACCCAGCGGCGCCTCGAGGAGGCCAGCGCACGCGAGGCCCGACTCGAGGAGTCGCGACGCGAGCTGATCTCGTGGGTGGCCCACGACCTGCGTACGCCGCTGGCCGGGCTGCGCGCGATGGCCGAGGCGCTCGAGGACGGCATCGCCGCCGACCCCCACCGCTACCACCAGCGCATCCGGGTCGAGGTCGAGCGGCTGGCCCAGCTCGTCGACGACCTCTTCGAGCTCTCCCGGATCCAGGCCGGTGCGCTCACCCTGACCCCGGAGCCGGTCCTGCTCGGCGACCTGGTCAGCGAGGCCCTGGCCGGTGCCGACCCGGTCGCGCGGGAGCGCCGCGTCCGCCTCGGCGGCCAGGTCGAGGACGGTCTCGAGATCACCGCCGACCCGGCCAGCCTCTCCCGCGTCGTCTCCAACCTGCTGATGAACGCCATCCGTCACACCCCCGCCGACGGCACGGTCGAGGTCCACTGCCGCCTCGCCCCCACGGACGTGCCCGGAGACGGACCCAGCGTCGACCTCAGCGTCAGCGACGGCTGCGGCGGTCTGGACCCGGACGACATGGACCGGGTCTTCGACTTCGGCTGGCAGGGCAGCTCGGCGCGCACCCCGACCGCTCCGGAGGGTGCCGACGGCGGCAGCGGCCAGGGCGCAGGCTTCGGTCTCGCCATCGTGAAGGGGCTCGTCGACGCCCACCGCGGCCGGGTCTGGGTCGAGAACCTCCCGACCGCCACCGGCTGCAGGTTCCACGTGCGGCTGCCTGCCTAGGTCAGCTCAGTCGACCGTCGAGCCCTCGAGCTCGTCGACGAGCACGAGCCCGCGCTCGGCCCAGGCGATCGCGGCACGCGCCTGGTCGATGAGGCCGTCGTAGGCGAAGATCTTGTAGCGCACGATGCGGTCCCACTGCGCCGCGTCGTAGTGCTCGAGCCGACTCGCCAGCGTCGGGTGGCTGCGGTCGACGAGCGTGGCGCGGGTGGCCTCGAGCATCGCCAGGTGCTCGGTCCAGTAGTCGCGGAACTGCTCCAGCTCGGCCCGCGCCGCCCCTGGCTCGGCCCACTCCAGGTAGGCGGCCTTGAGATAGGCGGGCTCTCGCTGACGGCGGATCTCGATCGGCGAGTCCATCCACTCCCGGAAGGCCTTCACCCCGGCCTCGGTGACGGCGTACTCCTTCTTCGTGCCCTTCTTGCCCCACGGCACGACCGACGACTCGAGCAGCCCGTCGCGCTCCATCCGGTTGAGCTCGGGATAGATCTGCGAGTCGGGGGCGTGCCACACGTGGGCGACCGACTGGCTGAACTGCTTGGAGACGTCGTAGCCGGTCATCGGTCGTGAGGTCAGCAGCGCCAGCAACGCGTACCTCAGCGCCATCGTGACCCCCTCCTCGACATGGCGGATGACCTATGTCGGCGACCCTACCCGGCGCCTCCGGCGGAGATCTCTGAGGTCGCCGGCTGCCCGACCCGGGCAGAGAGCCATGCCGCTGCGGTGGCGATGCTCCGGTCTGCTTCGGGGGCGCGGCCGGCCATGAACACATGCACGTGCTGCTGCCCCGGCACCACGTCGAAGGTGACGTCCGCGCCCGCCTCCCGAGCGAGGTCGCTGAGCCGGCGGCCGTCGTCGAGCAGGGCCTCGTCACCGCCCGCGCAGAGATAGACCGGCGGGAAGCCGCTGAAGTCTGCGTAGAGCGGGTTCAGGGCCGGATCACTCGGCGATCCGCCCTCCCCCAGGTAGAGACCGGCCATCATCGCGCAGATCTCCTTGGTGATCAGCAGGTCCTTGTCGGCATTGGTCTCCATCGACGCCCCGCGGCACTCGAGGTCGAACCATGGCGAGAAACCGATGACGCCCGCCGGCAGCGGTGCCCCTTGGTCACGCAACCGGAGCACTGTGGTGACGGCGAGGTTGGCGCCTGCCGAGTCACCGGCGACGGCTATCCGGTCTGCCGGGACACCCTGGTCGATCAACCAGGCGTAGGCGGCGACGGCGTCCTCGAGCTGCGCCGGCGCGGGGTGCTCGGGCGCCTGCCGGTAGTCGAGGACGAGCACCGGGGCTCCGACTCCTACGGCCAGGTGGCCGGCCAGCTTGCGGTGGCTGTGTGGGCTCTGCAGGACGAAGCCCCCGCCGTGCAGGAAGAGCACGACAGGTGCGTCGTCGGAGCTCGCGACCGGCGTGCACCACATTGCCGGTCTGCCTCCGGCATCCACCTCGGCGTACGTCACGCCGGCCGGCTCCGCCGCACAGCGGTGGATCTCCTCCATGAGCGCCCGCATGAGCGGGAGATCGAGCTCGGGGTTGGCGGCGAGAATCTCGTTGTTGGCCTGGTAGCGCTGCTGCAGAACGGATGCGTCGGTGGACATTGATGGCTCCTCGGGATGGGTCGTGGGATGGGTCGACGAAAGGGGCGGGGCAGCGAGGCCACGCCGACCGTCGGTGTTCGATCGGTCGGTCGAACGGTCAGTGCTTGAGCGTCACCGAGGGCATCTCGCCGTAACGCTCGGTGTAGAGCGAGGCGAAGCGGCCGGCATGTCCAAAGCCCCAGCGGCGGGCGACGGACATCACGGTCTCCACCTCCGGGTCGCCGGAGACGAGATCGGTACGCGCCCGGGCGAGCCGGACCTGCCGCGAGAAACGCACCGGGGAGACCCCGACGTGGCGGGCGAAGGCCTTCTCGACCGCGCGGATGCTCATGTGCGCGATGCGGGCGGCGTCGGTGGCGGACAGGACCTGCATGGGGTCCTCCTCGATCGCGTCGAGGACCAGGCGTACGGCCTGGGGTGCGCCGGCGCGGGTGTGCTCGCTCTCGAGCAGTTCGGAGTAGTTGTGGCGACAGCCGACGAGCAGGGTGCTCCGGAGCAGCTGGGCCGTCCGGTCGGCGACCAGCGGATGCATCGCAGCGATGGCGCTGGGCCGGCCGTCCGGTGACCACAGCGTCTGCATGATCCGGGCGAGGTCCTGCCCCACGTCCTCGCGGAGATCCACGGGACCCGCGAACTCGACCGGCTCGGTCACCGGTCGCCCGGTCAGCATGGTCAGCTCGTCCTCGAGCATGGCCCGGTCGATCCGGACGCAGAGCAGTGACGAACCGGGACGCCAGTGGTTGAAGTGCCAGGTCGCATCCGGGTGGAGGATGGTCGCAGCCGCTGGGGAAGCCACCATCGTGCTCCTGCCGGAGATCGTCTCGACCTCACCGACGGGTGCGTAGCAGAGCGTGTAGAACAGCGACGGCGGCGGGACCTTGATGTGGATGTCGGTCGCGAACCGGTTGAGACCCACCGTCAGCTCACGCGACCGGAGCGCGTGGAAGCTGAAGGCGAAGTTCTCCTTGTCCCGAACGGTCAGCTGATGCGGGGCGTACACGTTCGCGAGCACGCTGGTGGCTTCGTCGGGCTCACCGGTGGTCCACACACTCAGATCGTCGGCTCGCGAATCCGGATCCGTCAAGCAGTTCACGGGCTCTACACCTCCGCCTGCACCATCACAGCCCCGACCCCTTCCACGGTCGCCTCGTAGACCGTGGCTGCGGCCATGGGCAGGGCCGCCGTGGCCGCGCCCGCCAGGATGACGGCTGAGGCAGGGAGCCGATGGCCGTACCGAACGGCCAGACGCTGCACGGCGCGCACCGCCTCGAGAGGGTCACCGAGGATCGCGTGGGTGCTGCCCGATCGAACCTCCTCGCCGGATGCGCGGAGTGTGACCGACAGGTCACCGACGCGCTCCCGGACCGTGTCGAACGGCACCCACTCCCCCACCTGGAACCGTGCGGCGGAGGTGTTGTCGGCAACGACGTCCTCGACCGTGAACCGGAAGTCTCGATAGCGCGAGTCGATCAGCTCGACGGCCGCCGCGACGTGGGTGACGTGGTCGAGGAGGTCCACCCGCGGGTCGGTCAGGTCGAGCGCCGCCACATCGGGGCCGAGCTTGAAGGCCAGCTCCGGCTCTATCCGTGGATGGATCATCGACCCCAGCGACACCGACGACCCCGCACCGAGGTCCCGCGAAGCGGTGAGTACCCCGAGGATGACGTCATGGACGCCCATCTGGCGCGCCTTCTCGATGCTGGTGAACCCGAGCTTGAGGCCGACCACAGGGTCGCCGGCCCGCACCCGGCGCAGGACGCCGAACAGCTGTACGTCGTAGGCGTCCGAGAGCGAGAGACTGGTGGAGTCCGACAGCTGCGCGATCGGGCGAGCCGATGACTCGGCATCCGCGAGAGCGTCGGCGAGCAGAGCGATGTCAGGCATCAGGGCCCTCCTTCAGCAGGCCAACCGGCGGAACTGGCTGGCGTGGAACACGAGCGGCTCATGGGTGTCGAACTCGCTACCGAGGTCGTGGACCCGCAGCAGCACGATGTCGTGGTCGCCGGCCGGCACCTCCTGCTCGACCTCCAGGTTGAGCCAGGCCCCGGCACCGTCCAGGAACACTGCGCCCTCCGGCGTCTCGCTCCAGGCCAGTCCGGCGAACCGGTCACCCTCCTTGGAGGCCAGCTGACGCCCGGCCTGCTCCTGGTCGGCGGAGAGCACGCTCAGGCCGATCCGCGAGGCGGAACCCAGCCGAGGCCAGGTCGAGGAGCTGTGGGCGATGCAGACCGAGACCAGCGGCGGATCGAGGGACACCGAGGTGAATGAGCTCACCGCGATTCCCTCCGGAACCCCGTCGACGAGTGCCGCGAGCACTGCGACACCGGTCGGATACAGACCGAAGACCTTCCGCAGCCTCAGCGCGTCGAGCAGTCTCGACTCAGTCATGATTCTCTCCTTCGTTCTACGTTCGACTCGGCGTACGTCACCGCGTGGGCCTGGCGTGGACGAAGCCACGGACCAGCCGAGCAAGGGCGTCGGGTTCCTCCAGCTGGAGCAGGTGGCTCGCCCCGGAGAAGACATGCAGGTCGCAGTGCGGCAGGTGCTCGGCCAGGAAGAGGCTCGCGCTGTAGTGAATCGTCGGGTCCAGCCGACCGTGGACCGCCAGCGCCTCGTGACGGATCGTCGCCAGCACCGCCTGGTCGTTGACCGGCGCCGGCTCACCCGGTCCCATCGCGGAGGTGAACGACCGCTCCACCTCGGGCCGACGAGCGAGCTCGAAGCGCTCCATCGTGTACGCATCGAGCTCCTGGATGTCGCGGGCGACCTGTGCCAGCACCAGCTCACGCATCCGCTGTTCGGTCGGGTCGGCGTAGAAGCCGGTGAGCCGCTGGAGGCTGGCCTTCACCGGAGTTCCACCTGCTGCGACCAGCACGACCTTCCCGTAGCGGTCGGGCTCCATCTTCAGCAGCTCGAGCGCCACTCGGCACCCGTAGGAGTGACCGACCAGATGAACCCGCCCGATCCCGAGTTCATCGAGCATCGCGCGGACGGTCTCGACACGGATCTCCAACCAGCTTCCGGGTCCGTCGGTCACGTCGTGCGGGTGGCTGCTGCGGCCGAAGCCGAGCAGATCCGGCACCAGACATCGGAACGAGTCGAGCCCCTCCAGCATCGGCGCGAAGCTGGGGAACCCGCTCGCGCCCGGCCCGGTGCCGTGCAGGAACAGCATCGGCTCACCGTCCACGTCGCCGACGTCCACCGTGTGCAGGGTGTGTGCTCCGACCACCACGTCGCGTTCCGTCATGACCCCTCCTCTCCGATCGTTCACGTCGACACCGCGGTCGTGACGGCGAAACCGACGATCCACGCAGGCACGGGCTCGTAGAACGTGCTGGTGGTGCGGTAGGGACCCGTGGCCGCGAGCGCCGCGTGGGCGGCCACCCAGGTGCGGACCTCGTGGACGGACCCGCCCCCGTGGGCGTCGAGCCACTCGACGGTGAACTCGTCGAACCGATGTAGGTCGCCGGCCGCGAGGAGGTCGAGGATCTCGTTGTCGAGGTTCGGGTTGAGGGGCTTCAGCCCGCTCGCGCCCTGCGCGAACTCCTGCCCGGCGTCATAGACCTGCTGCTCCCGTCGCTGCTGCTCCGCCGGAGTCCGCTGCTTGTCGATGAGGTACTCCGCGACCTCGGCCTCCGCCGTACGCAGCTTGGGCACGGGCGGATCGTGCGAGAGACCGCCGGACCCGACGATCAGCACCCGTTTGTCCAGGGTCGCGACGAACTCACCGACCGCCTCCCCGAGGAGCCGAGCCCGTCGCATGGGACCGAGCGGCGCTGCGACGGAGTTGATGAAGATCGGGACCACGGGGCGGGCGCCGATCGATCCGAGCAGCACCTCGAGCGGCTGGCTGATGCCGTGGTCGATCGTCATCCGTTCGGACATCGCGACGTCGAGCTCTGCTTCCAGCACGGATCCGACCAGGTCGTCGGCAACGTGCTGGGGCACATCGAGCGGTCCGCTCTCGGTTCCGTAGTCGCCGATGGCACTCGCCGAGGCACCGATGCAGAAGGGTGGCATGAGCCGATAGCGAAAACCTGCGTAGTGGTCGGGGCCGAAGATCACCACCAGCTCAGGGTCGAACTCGTCCACGAATGCGCGGGCCTCGGCGAGCGCGGTGTCGACTGCCTTCCTCGTCTCGGCGCCGGGGTCGGCCCTGTGCAGCAACGGGCTGTGCGACATGCAGCACAGCGCTACCTGGCTGGCCATGATCAGAGCTTCAGACCACGGACGGCCGGGGCGACGTACTCCCCGAACAGCTGGTAGGACCGCAACGTCTGCTCCCGCGTGAGATCCCCGAAGGAGCCCCAGTTCAGGAAGTTGCCGCAGCCGATCTGCTCGAGCTGGGCGACGATCTGGTCGCGCACCGACTCCGGCGTTCCGACGCAGATGATGCCCATCTCGACCAGGGCGTCGAAGGTCACGCCCTCGCCGGCGAACGGCCGGAAGAAGGACTGGTAGTGCTCATAACCCGTGGGGACGTGATCGAGGTCGTTGAAGACCGCGGCCTCCTTGAAGGCGGCGAACAGCGCGTTGAAGGCCGGCTCGGCGATGTCGCGCGCCTCCTGCTCGGAGTCGGCGATGAAAACGTTGCGGCACACGCCCATGTCGTCCGCCGTCGACTCTCGGCCGGACTCGGCTGCAGCCGCCTGATAGTTCTTGAAGATGTCGCTCATCTCCGTGGTGGGCGCGAACACCGAGGTGAACTTGAAGTTGTTGCGCGCGGCCCAGGTCACCGTGTTGGGGCTCAGCGCCGTCACCCAGATCGGGAGCTCAGGACGCATCGGCCGCGGCCAGAGCGAGACGTTGTCGTAGTTGTAGTAGGTGCCCTTGTGCGTGAAGACCGGGT
Source organism: Nocardioides luteus (assembly GCF_014648595.1). Taxonomy (GTDB): domain Bacteria; phylum Actinomycetota; class Actinomycetes; order Propionibacteriales; family Nocardioidaceae; genus Nocardioides; species Nocardioides luteus. Next base: position 261,885 of record NZ_BMRK01000003.1, read on the forward strand.
TGCTCCAGGCGTTCTGCATCAGCGCGACCGACTCCTCGAACCGGTCACGGGTCTCCTCCATGGGGATGCCCTCACGCATAAATTCCGGCTCGTCGACCCCGCGGCCCAGGCCCCACTCGAGGCGGCCGTCGGTCAGGTAGTCGAGCATCGCCGCCTCCTCGGCCAGGCGGCGCGGGTTGTGGAACGCGGTGATGTTCGCCATCACCCCGACCCGGAGGGTCTCGGTCCGCTGGGCGAGAGCTGCGACCAGCAGGTTCGGCGAGGGGCTGATGCTGTAGGGCGTGAAGTGGTGTTCGGAGAAGAGGACCCCGTCGAAGCCGTAGCCTTCCGAAGCGATCCACGACTCGAGCTTCCAGTCGTAGAGCTCCTTGCACAGAGCCGGGTCGAACTTCTCCGGGTCCGGGTCGTAGGGGTAGCTGAAGATCTCGAAGATCCAGGACTTGGCCATGTGTGACTCCCATGTCGTTCGGCGTGCCAGGACGGTGCCGCCAAGCGGCTCCTCCGTTGTGACTCCCATCACGCTAGGAGTGCCAGCTGTGGCCCCTCAAGCCACCGATCGACGTGCTCGATCCACTTTCCGCACACCTCGATCAGAGGCCTTTCGACGGCTCTTCGGACCCACTTAGCGTCTCCGCCATGGAGACCGCCAACGAGACGCCGCTCACACCGATCGCCTTCCTGGAACGCTCGGCACAGGTGTGGGGCGAGAAGATCGCCGTGATCGAGGGAACCACCCGCCTGACGTACGCAGAGATGGGTCGTCGCGCACAAGAGCTCGCGCGGGCCATCGCCGGTTCCGGCGTCCGCCCCGGAGACCGGGTCGCCGTGCTCATGCCGAACGTCACCGAGATGGTGATCGCTCACTTCGCCGTCCCTCTCGCCGGCGCGACGCTGGTCGCGATCAACACCCGCCTCTCGCCCCACGAGGTCCGCTACATCCTCGAGCACTCCGGCGCGCGTCTCCTCCTCCTCGACCACCGTCTCGCGAAGCTCGCAGCCGCCGCCTGCACCGACCCCGGCCCCGTCGAGTGCGTCGTCACCCCCGGCGGCGAACCCCAGGACGGGCAGACGGCCTGGGGCACGTTCCTGGATCGTGGACTGGCGCGCCCCGACCTGCCGTGGACGGTCGACGACGAGCGGTCACCGATCGCGATCAACTACACCTCCGGCACCACCGGCAGACCCAAGGGTGTCGTCTACACCCACCGGAGCACCTATCTGAACGCCTTCGGCGAGCTGCTGCACAGCAGGCACACCACCGCATCGGTGTTTCTCTGGACCCTCCCGATGTTCCACTGCAACGGGTGGTGCATGCCGTGGGCCGTCACCGCGATCGGAGGCACTCACGTGTGCCTCCCCGAGGTCCGCGGCGAGGCCATCTGGTCAGCCATCCGCGATCACGGTGTCACCCACCTGAACGCCGCTCCGACCGTGCTGACCACGATCATGGCGACCGCCGGCGACGTGAGGCCGGCGCAGCCGGTCGTCGTGACCACCGCAGGCGCGCCGCCCAGCCCGACGATCATCGAGGAGATGACGGCGCTCGGCTTCGAGCTCGTTCACGTCTACGGGCTCACCGAGACGTACGGCCCCTACTCAGTCTGCGAGGCCCAGGAGGCATGGGCGGCCCTGCCGACCGCCGAACGTGCGAGGCTGCTGGCTCGTCAGGGTGTAGGCATGGTCCAGGCCGCCCGCCTGCGGGTGGTCGACGAGGAGATGGCGGACGTGCCGGCCGACGGCGCCACGGTCGGCGAGATCGTGATGCGCGGCAACAACGTGATGCAGGGCTACTACCGCGACCCCGACGCGACCGCGGAGGCGTTCCGAGGCGGCTGGTTCCACTCCGGAGATCTCGGCGTCCTGCATCCCGATGGTTACGTCGAGCTGCGCGACCGGGCCAAGGACGTCGTCATCTCCGGCGGCGAGAACATCTCGACGATCGAGGTCGAGCACGCCCTGATGACCCATCCGTCGGTCCTCGAGGTCGCCGTGGTCGGTGTCCCCGACGACCGGTGGGGCGAGAGCCCCAAGGGCTACGCGGTACTACGTCCGGGACATCAGGCCGAGGGTCCGGACCTGATCGCACACGTACGTTCCCAGATCGCGCACTACAAGGCGCCGCGCGAGGTGGAGATCGTCGACGCCCTGCCCAAGACCTCGACGGGGAAGATCCGGAAGGCCGTCCTCCGCGACACCGCTTGGTCCGGCCGGACCAGGCGCATCCAGGGCTGACACCGAGGGCGGCTCTTGCCACTAACTATAGAGATAGGTAGTTTGTGACGAGTACAACACCTATCTCCATAGGGAGTCCCCCATGACGATCCTGGACCAGCCCCCGGTCACCGCAGCCAGCAAGATCTTCAACTTCCCCCGCAACGCCTGGTACGTCGCGGCGTGGGACCACGAGGTGACGGCGAAGCAGCCGCTCGCCCGCACCATCGCCGACGTCCCGCTGGCACTGTGGCGCAACAGCGACGGTCGCGCGGTCGCCATGGCCGACGCCTGCTGGCACCGGCTGGCTCCGCTCTCGAAGGGGAAGCTCTTCGGCGACGAGATCCAGTGCCCCTACCACGGGCTGCGCTACAACTCCGCCGGCCGCTGCACCAGCATGCCCGCGCAGGAGACGATCAACCCGAGCGCGATCGTGCCGTCCTACCCGGTCGTCGAGCGTCATCGCTACGTGTGGGTCTGGGTCGGCGACCCGGACCTCGCCGACTCTGGCTCGGTGCCCGACATGCACCAGATGGACTCCCCGGACTGGGCCGGTGACGGCGAGACGATCTACGCGCCGTGCAACTACCAGCTGGTGCTCGACAACCTGATGGACCTCACCCACGAGGAGTTCGTGCACAGCTCGAGCATCGGGCAGGACGAGCTCTCCGAGGCCGAGTTCGAGGTGAGCCACGACGACACGCACGTCACCGTGACCCGCTGGATGCGCGACATCGACGCTCCCCCGTTCTGGCTGAAGAACATGCGCGACAAGTTCCCCGGTTTCAGCGGAAAGGTCGACCGCTGGCAGATCATCCACTTCGAGGCCCCCTCGACGATCTGCATCGACGTCGGCGTCGCCAAGGCCGGCACCGGCGCTCCGGAGGGCGACCGCAGCCAGGGCGTGAACGGCTTCGTGATGAACACGATCACCCCGGAGACCGCCCGGACGTCGCACTACTTCTGGGCCTTCATGCGCAACTACCGCCTGGAGAGCCAGACCATCACGACCCAGCTGCGGCAGGGCGTGCACGGCGTCTTCGGCGAGGACGAGGAGATGCTGGCCGCCCAGCAGCGCGCCATCGACGCCAACCCGGACCACGAGTTCTACAGCCTCAACATCGACGCCGGTGGCATGTGGGTGCGCCGGATCCTCGACCGGATGCTGCAGGCGGAGGGTCTCCCCGCCGCCGCGGCCGCGAAGTGAGGCAGCCGCCATGGCAGTGAACACCCAGACCTGGTGGCAGCAGGGCCGCGTCGTCGAGGCCGACGACCTCGCCGAGGGCGTACGCCGCATCGTGCTCAGCCCCGACCGCCCCGTCCACGCCACGCCCGGCACCCACGTCGACCTCCGGCTCGACCTCGACGGGCACGTCCGCACGCGCTCCTACTCGGTCCTCCGCTCCGAGGACGGCGGGCGCCGGCTCACCCTCGGCGTGCAGCTGGCGCCGAGCTCGCGCGGCGGATCGCGACACATGCACGGCCTCGAGGTCGGCGACGTCGTCGAGATGACCGGCCCGGTGCAGAGCTTCCCGCTCGGCGTCGGCGCCGACCGCTACGTCCTGGTCGCCGGCGGCATCGGCGTCACCGCGCTGGTCGCGATGGCCGACAGCCTGCGCCGCCGCGGCGCCGACTACACCCTCGTCCTCGCCGGGCGCCGCCGCGCGGTGATGGCCTATCTGGAGGAGCTCGCCGACACCCACGGCGACCGGATCCGGGTGTTCGTCGACGATGAGGGCGTACGTCTCGACGTCGATGCGCTGGTGGGCGAGATCGCCGGGGGACCGGCGCCGGCGCGGACCGAGATGTACATGTGTGGGCCGATCCGGTTGATGGACGCGATCCGGCGTGCCTGGGTGGCCCACGAGCTGCCGGAGCCGAACCTTCGGTTCGAGACGTTCGGCAGCAGCGGTGCTTGGGCCGCGGAGGAGTTCGTCGTGCACCTTCCCCAGCACGACCGATCTGTCGCCGTCACGACCGACACCTCGATGCTCGACGCCCTCGAGGACGCCGGCGTCGACGTGATGTGGGACTGCCGCAAGGGCGAGTGCGGGATCTGCCAGGTCAAGGTCCTCGACGTGGACGGCCGGATCGACCACCGCGACGTCTTCCTGAGCAAGAAGCAGAAGGAGACCAACACCTCCCTGTGTCTCTGCGTCACTCGTGCCGCCCGTGGCGAACCCGAGCGCAGCGAGCCGGCGGCCGTGACGCTCCACCTCCCGTGAACCCCCACCCCGAGAAGAGACCGAGATGAACCTTCGTGCGCGCATCGACGCCGCGGCGATGACTCCCTATCAGTGGATGGTCGTCGCCCTCTGCGTCCTGCTCAACTGTCTGGACGGATTCGACGTGATGGCGATGGCGTTCACCGCCTCGTCGCTGACCGAGGAGTTCGCGCTGAGCGGCTCCGCGCTCGGTGTGCTGCTCAGCGCCGGTCTGGTCGGCATGGCGGTCGGCTCGCTGGCGCTGGCGCCGGTCGCCGACGTCATCGGTCGCCGTCCGCTGATCCTGATCAGCGTCGGCCTGGCGACCCTCGGCATGCTGTTGTCGGCGGCCTCCCCGACGGTCCTGCTGCTCGGGCTCGCCCGGGTGATCACCGGCCTCGGCGTCGGCGGCATCCTGGCCAGCACCAACGTGATCGCGAGCGAGTACGCGTCGGCGCGCTGGCGCGGTCTGGCGATCGGCATCTACACCGCCGGCTACGGCATCGGCGCCACCCTTGGCGGGGTAGCCGCGCGAGCCATGCTCGCCGACCTCGGCTGGCGCAGCGTCTTCATCGCCGGTGGGGTCGCGACCGCTGTCGCGCTGGTCCTGCTGATCGTGCTGCTGCCCGAGTCGGTCGACTTCCTCCTCCAGCGCCGGCCGCGCCGGGCGGCGGAACGGATCGACCGGATCCTCGTCCGGCTCGGCCAGCCCGCGGCCGCCGCGGAAGCACTGGCGGCGACTCCGGTGGCGACCGGCCGTCGGCGCAGCGGCAACCCCGGCGTACTCCTCGGGTCCGACCTGCGCCGCTCGACCCTGCTGCTGTGGGTGGCGTTCCTGGCGACGATGTTCGGCTTCTACTTCGTCAACAGCTGGACCCCGCAGCTGCTGGTGACCTCCGGGCTGTCGGAGGCCGACGCGGTCACCGCCGGAATGATGCTGGCGCTGGGCGGCACCGCCGGCTCGGTGCTCTACGGTCTCGTCGCCTCCCGGCTCGACAGCCGTCTGGTGCTGATCGGCTTCACCGTGCTGTCCGCGCTGACGATGGTCGTCTTCATCACCAGCACCGCGTTCCTGACGGTCGCGCTGATCATCGGCGTCGGCGTCGGGGCGCTGATCAACGGCTGCATCGCCGGCCTCTACACGATCACGCCGGACACCTACGGTGTGGAGATCCGCAGCACCGGCATGGGCTGGGCGATCGGCATCGGCCGCATCGGCGCCATCCTCTCGCCGATGCTCGCCGGGCGGTTGCTCGACGCCTCCTGGACCCCGGTAAACCTGTACGTCGGCGCTGCTGTCGTCGTCGCGATCTCCGCCGTGGCGCTGCTCTTCCTGCGGACGGGCGCCCCCTCCCGCACCACCGCGGAAGTGGCCTCGGCGTAGCCGGGGACCGGCCCGCCCCGTGCAACCGGGGCGGGCCGTGAACCGTCTGGATCGGTAGAGCACCCCGCACCGAGGATGCCCGACCGACAAGGAGCCACCATGTCCACACCTCGTATCCGGCTGCGCACCGTGCTCGCGGCGACCGCAGCGGCCGGGTTGCTCGGCCTGACCGGCTGCGGGAGCGACCTGGCCCCCGTCTCGGGGTCGGCCTCAGCGACCCCGTCACCTGCCGCACCCTCCTCCGAGGCGCCGGCCGAGGAGTCGTCCGCGACCCCGACGCCGGTCCCGACGCCGGTCCCGGCCGAGGTGCCGGCCTCCGACACTGACGCCACACCGACGCCGAAGCTCGACTGGGGCGGCCCGCTGGCACCCGGTGCCTTCGGCGACATCGAGGCGAAGGGCAACGTACGCGCCCTGGTGAAGCGGGGCTGGGTCACCCGAGACACCGCCCGCGAGAAGGTCTGCGAGGGGACGTACTGGAAGTGGGTCGACCAGGTCGGCGACGGTGTCGACCTCACCTACGACCCGCAGGGCGAGATCGCCTCCTTCGGGATGAGCAAGCCGGTCCTGAAGACCGCCGAGGGGCTCACCATCGGCAGCACTCTCAGGGACCTCCAGGACTCCTACGAGGCGGGCTCGCTCCGCACCAACGACTACGGCCAGCCTGTCTTCGTGGCCCGGGACGTCAACAGCTGGATCGGATTCCTCCTCACCGGCAGGTCCGGCGACGCGAAGGTCGACTTCATCGAGGTCACGAACGGACACGAGCCCGGTCTGCTGCGCGACGGCTGCTGAGCCTGCGGGCTCCACGGCCCTTCGCGACGTACGGTGGTCGTGACCGGATCCCGTTCTCGTGGAGGTATCCCATGTCCCGTCGTCTCACCATGGCCGCCGCGGCCGTCGCCTGCGGCGTGCTGACCCTCACCGCCTGTGGGGAGGACTCCGACTCCGGCGAGCGCAACGAGGTCACCGCGAAGCTGGCCGACCCGGGCGGCAAGAACGTCGGCACCGTCGAGATCGACGAGGACGACGGCGACGCCCAGGTCAGCGTCCGGGTGAAGGGGCTGCCGGAGGGCTACCACGGCTTCCACGTGCACACGACCGGCAAGTGCGAGGCCGACAGCGCCGCGCCGGACGACCCGGCCAAGACCGGCGACTTCCTGTCCGCGGGCGGCCACCTCAACCCCGACGACAGCGCTCACGGCGAGCACCTCGGCGACCTGCCGGCGCTGCTGATTCGCTCCGACGGCACCGGCGAGCTCGAGTTCACCGGCCCCTTCACGCTCGACGACCTCCGCGACGACGACGGCAGCGCCGTCATGATCCACGCCTCGCCGGACAACTACGCCAACGTGCCCGAGCGCTACGCCCCCAAGGGGCCCGACGAGGACACGACCAAGACCGGTGACGCCGGCGACCGGATCGCCTGCGCGGTGATCGAGCCCCGCTGACCCCGCTGGTCGCCATCGAGATGTCGGCCGACAGGCTCTTCGAGCAGCTGGGCATCGAGCTCGCGCCCCGCGTGGTGACGCGCCGTCTCGTCGCTGACAGGCCCGAATGACAGGCCCGAAATGAGACGACGTACGCCGCGTTCGACTGCAGACTAACTGCGTGACCACCGAACTCACCGAGACCGACATGGCCCACCTGCGTCGCTGCCTGGAGCTGGCGGCGGAGGCGCTGGCGGATGGTGACGGACCGTTCGGTTCCGTCCTGGCCGACGGCGACGGCAACGCCCTCCAGGAGGGTCGCAACCGGGAGCACTCGACCGGCGACCCGACCGCCCATCCGGAGATCGAGCTCGCCCGCTGGGCGGGCATGAACCTCGACGCGGACACTCGCGCCCGCGCCACCGTCTACACCTCCGGCGAGCACTGTCCGATGTGCTCGGCCGCCCACGGCTGGTCCGGTGTCGGCCGGATCGTCTACATCGCCTCATCCGAGCAGCTGACCGGGTGGCGCGCCGGCTGGGGTGCGCCCGAGTCGCCGGTGCGGGGGCTGCCGATCCAAGAGGTCGCCACGGAGGTCGAGGTCGTCGGCCCGGTCCCTGAGCTGGTCGAGGAGATCCGCGCGCTCCACCAGCAGGCCGCGGGCGCCTGAGGCTCTCCGCGCTTCGAGGCTCAGGCCGCGAAGGCGTCGATGTCGTCCGCGATCCTGTCCCCGGTGAGCGAGGCCTGCTGCTCGTCGAGGATCTGCGCCAGCGCGGGGAGCGTCTCGGAGCCGGCGGCCAGTCCGACCGCGACGAGGTCGTGCTCGGGCACGATCATCCAGGCCGCCCGATAGCCGGGCAGGCGGCCGTTGAGATACAGCTGACCGGACCGCCCGATCGCCCAGCCGAAGCCGTAGCGCATCGGGTCGTCCGCCCGCGTCCGGACCGTACGCACCACCGCGAGCAGCTCGGGGCGCGCGAGCAGCTGCTCGCCGACCGTCAGCAGGTCCGCGGCCGTTGCGCACAGCCCGCCGCTGGGCCGCCGACCTCGCGGGTAGCTCGCGCCGGGCAGCACCTGGCCCTGCTCGGTGCCCGGGACCAGGTCCGCCGGCACCGTGAACGTCGTGCGTGTCAGGCCCCACGGCCGGAGCAGGGTGTGGTCGAGTGCTTCCTCGTAGCTGCCGCCCGCGAGCGAGGCGAGCAGCGCTCCGGCGACGAAGTAGTTGCCGTTGTAGTACTCCCAACGCTTCCCCGGAGGTCGCACCTGCCCGGCTCCGAGCACGAGCCGGGCGGCCTCGCCGAGCGCGCCCTCCCCGTCGCCGATCGCGGCGACGGCGTCGGCGGTCACGACCGGCGCCAGCCCCGAGGTCTGGGCGAGCAGGTGAGCGACGCTCAGGCCGAGGTCCGCTCCGGAGCCGATCGGTCCCAGGTCCGCGACCGGGGTCTCCAGGTCCACGTCGGCCTTCTCGGCCGCGACCACGGTCGCGATCGCGGTGAGGGGCTTCGTCAGCGATGCGATCCGGAACGGGGTCTCGGCGGTGGCCGCACCCTGCCCGTCGGTCTCGCGACGACCCGAGCGGCTCACCCCGACGACGGCGTCGACGGCGTTCCCCAGCGGGCTGAGGTCGATCTGGTGACGCATGGCGCCAGTGTGGCAGGGGTGTGGCGCGGACCACGACTAATTGCATTGACTGCAACTTGCACTCACTGCAAGAATAGTTCCATGCCCACCTCCACCCCCCCTCCAACGCGCGCGAGCGCCAGAAGAGGGAGCGTCGGACGGCGCTGATCGAGGCTGCTCAGCGACTGGTCACCGAGCGCGGCCTCGATGACGTCACGGTGGAGGAGATCAGCTCGGCGGCAGGGTTGTCGCCGCGTACGTTCTTCAACTACTTCGACTCCAAGGACGACGCGGTGCTGGGCATCCAGGAGATCGAGCTGTACGAGGAGGTCCGCACGCAGTTCGTCGCCGGCGGGCCCACCGGACGGCTGATGAGCGACCTGGAGACGCTGGTGGCCGGCTTCCTCGAGAACGCCGCCCCCAACATCGAGCAGGGCGAGCGGGCGATGCGGCTGATGGCCACCGAGCCCCGCCTCGTCCAGCGCCACATCGCGTGGCACCAGCGCGTCGTCGGTGAGCTCGAGCAGCTGCTCGCCGAACGCCGCAAGGCCCGCCCCTCCCCCGTCGACGACGACACCATCGGGATGGTCGCCGGCCTGCTGATGCGGGCCAGCGCGCTCGCCTGGGCACGCTCCGGCTACGAGGGCGATGCGGCGGCGCATCTGCCCGAGGCCGTGGCACAGCTCCGCCTGCTCCTCGACGACTAGCCACACCAGCCGCACCTCTCGGGATTCGCACGTCACACGGGACCCGTGTGTCACCACCTCTTCACCATCTGCCTGGAAGGTCCAACCCATGTCTCATCCGGCCGCGCCCGACGCGCCCGACAAGCCGCTGGTCGTGCTGACGCCGCGTACGATCTGGCTGATCTTCGGTGCCCTGATGGCCTCGATGTTCCTGTCCTCGCTCGACCAGACGATCGTGAGCACGGCGATGCCGACGATCGTGGGCGAGCTCGACGGCGTCGAGCACCAGGGGTGGGTGATCACCTCCTACATCATGGCGATCGCGATCGTGATGCCGCTCTACGGCAAGTTCGGTGACCTGTGGGGGCGTCGCTGGCCGTTCCTGATCGCGGTCACGCTGTTCACGCTCGGCTCGCTCTTCGGCGGCATGGCGCAGACGTTCCCCGAGCTGGTCGCCGCCCGCGGCCTCCAGGGGCTCGGCGGCGGCGGGCTGATGATCCTGTCGCAGGCGATCATCGCCGACATCGTGCCGGCCTCCGAGCGCGGCAAGTACATGGGACCGCTCGGCGCGCTCTTCGGCCTCTCCGCCGTCATCGGGCCGCTCCTCGGTGGCTGGCTGACCGACGGTCCCGGGTGGCGCTGGACCTTCTGGATCAACGTCCCCATCGGCATCATCGCGCTCGCGGTGGCCTGGTTCGCGCTCAAGCTGCCCTCCCACCGCTCCGGCCGTCCGGTCGACTGGCTGGGGATCCTGTTCATGGTGCTCTCGACCTGCGGCATCGTGCTGCTGACCTCGTGGGAGTCGCTCGGCAACGACGGCTACGACTGGTCCTCGCCGCAGCTGCTCGGCGTGCTGATCGGCACCCTGGCGTCGGTGGCCGCCTTCATCCTCACCGAGACTCTGGCGCCCGAGCCGCTGATCCCGCTGCGCCTCTTCAAGAACAAGACCTTCACCGTGACCACGCTCATCGGCCTGGTGCTCGGCATGGGGATGTTCTCGGCGATGGCGATGCTGCCGACGTTCCTGCAGATGTCGACCGGCGCCTCGATCACCGGCTCCGGCCTGATGATGCTGCCGATGATGGCCGGCATGATGCTGACCGCGATCGGATCCGGTATCGCGATCTCGAAGACCGGCCGCTACAAGGTCTTCCCGATCGTCGGCCTGTTGATCACCGCCGCCGGGATCTCCTGGATGACCACCATCACCGGTGACATGTCGATGATCGTCTTCGGGGCGATGATCTTCGTGCTCGGCGCCGGGATGGGCCTGGTCATGCAGACCATCGTCCTGGCGGTCCAGAACGCCGTCGACCCGCACGAGCTCGGCACCGCGACCTCGGCGAACAACTTCTTCCGGGAGATCGGTGCGACCGTCGGCACGGCGCTGTTCACCACCGTGTTCACCACCCGCCTGAGCGACAACTTCGAGGCGCTGGCCGGGAAGATGGTCTCCTCCGGCCTGATGCCGACCGACGGTCCCGGCTTCTCCGGGGGCAGCCTCACCCCGGAGGCCGTCGACCAGCTGCCCGAGCCCGTCCACACCTGGGTCGTCGACGCCTTCACCGAGGCGCTCGCGCCGGCCTTCTGGTACCTGGTGCCGCTGATCCTGATCGGCTTCGCGCTGGCGCTGTTCCTCAAGGAGGTCAAGCTCTCCAACGAGGCCGGCATGGTGGCGCGCGGCGAGGCCGTGGCCGCCTGACGCTGTGCCGCTCGACGGCCCTGACCAGCAGATTCCTGCTGGTCAGGGCCGTTGTCGTGAAAGTACGTGGCACACCGGTGCGCGTGCCCCTAGGCTCCCGCGCATGTCTTCCCCGACGCCGACCTTCGTCCTCGTCCACGGCGCCTTCGCCAACTCGTTCTCGTTCGCACCGCTGCAGGCCGAGCTCGCCCTGCGGGGTCACCGCTCGCTGGCCGTCGACCTCCCCGGTCACGGCTTCGGGGCCACCTTCCCGGAGGCCTACCAGGCGCCGCAGGACCCCGCCGCGCTGGCGACCGCGCCGGGCGCGCTCAAGGGCGTGACCCTGGCCGACAACGTGGCTCATCTGGTCTCGGTGCTCGAGCGGGCCAAGGAGCACGGACCCGTGGTCGTGGTCGCCCACAGCCGCGGCGGGGTCACCCTCACCGCAGCCGCCAACGCGCGCCCGGACCTGATCGACCAGATGGTCTACGTCTCGGCCTGGGCGCCGGTGGAGCTGGATGCCGCTGCGTACAACGCCGAGCCGGAGATGGCCTCCTTCGACGCCTCCGTGCTCATCGGAGCGGCGGCCGCCAACCCGGCCGACGTCGGCCTGCTGCGCTGCAACTTCCGCACCGCCTCCCCGGAGACCCTCGCCGGCCTCAAGCACGCCTTCATGGCCGACGGCACCGACGACGAGTTCCGCGCCTTCCTCAACACCTTCCAGCCCGACGAGAACCTGGACGCAGGCGGGCCCGAGGACCGCGCGCAGGCGGAGACCTGGGGCACGATCCCGCGCGCGTACATCCGCCTCAGCGAGGACGTCAGCATGCCGCCCGCCATGCAGGACCGGCTCATCCGCGAGGGCGACGCCCTCACCCCGGACAACCCGTACGTCGTCCACACCCTCACCTCCAGCCACCTCCGCTGGCTCGTCCACCCCGCCCCAGCGGCCGACCTCCTCGCTGAACTCGCAGCCGCCTGACCCATCGCCCGAGTCGGCGCATCTGCCCCACTTCCAGACGCCGAGTCGGCGCAACTGCCTCACGTACCCGACGGGGACTGGGACAAACGCGCCGACTCGACACTCTGGGCCGAGGCAGTTGCGCCGACTCGGCGGTTATTTGTGGGGCAGATGCGCCGACTCGGCGAGAGAGTTCTGGCGGCAATCGGACGTTGCAGGCCGCCACCTGTCCACGTACTAGGTCATCTGACCAGGACTCTTGACCAGAGGAACCCCGGCAGGCATTCTCCTGCTATGACCTGCGCCACATGGAAGACCGCGTCGGCAGCTGCGCTGATGGCGGTCGCCACTCTCGGAGCCGTGACGTCTCCCCCCTCTGCCACGGCGGCCACGGCCGTCCCCACCGATGCCCACACCGCCGCCCTCGACGCCTCGGCCGCACGAGCCGCCGACTCGAGCTCCGCCGACTACCTCGTCGGCCGCGGCGTAGCCGACGTCACCGGCGAGGTCGCCGAGGCCGGGATGATGGGTTACGCCGACCTCGGCCAGGTCAGCAGCGGCCTGCACATGCGGCAGCATGCCCGCGCGTTCGTGATCGCCGACCCGGACTCCGGTGAGCGCGTGGTCCACGTCCTCGCCGACGCCGGGATGATCTTCCAGAGCGTGCGCGACGCGGTGCTCGCCAAGCTGGAGCAGCGCTACGGCGACACCTACACCGAGCGCAACGTGATGCTGACCGCGACGCACACGCACGCGGCGCCGGGCGGCTTCTCGCACCACACGCTCTACAACGTCACCACGCTGGGCTACCACGGCAAGACGTTCCGCGCCCTGGTCGACGGCATCGTCTCCTCGATCGAGCGGGCCGACTCCGACCTCGCCCCGGCTCAGCTGAGCCTGTCGACCAGCGAGCTGACCAACGCCAACGTCAACCGCTCGAAGACCGCGTTCGACCGCAACCCGGAGGCCGACAAGGCCCACTTCCCGAACGGTGTCGACACCCGCAGCACCACCCTCCAGGTGCGCCGCGACGGCGAGCTCGACGGGGTCATCAACTGGTTCCCGGTCCACGCGACGAGCATGTCGACCAACAACACCCTGGTGAGCCCCGACAACAAGGGCTACGCCGAGTACGCCTGGGAGCGGCTCGAGCACGGCGTCGACCACGTCGCCGACAGCGAGGACCCCGACTTCGTCGCCTCCTTCGCGCAGACGAACTCCGGCGACATGTCACCCAACCTCAACCTGCGGCCCTCCGACGGCCCGACCACCGACGAGTTCGAGAACACCCGGATCATCGGCACCAGGACGTACGACGCGGCGCGGAGCGGCCTCGACGACGACCGCCCGCTGACCGGCGGCGTCGACTCCCGGATCGTCTACGTGAACATGGCGAACACCGACGTACGCTCCGAGTTCACGCCCGACGGCAAACCCCACAAGACCTGCCAGGCAGCGCTCGGAGCCTCGTTCGCGGCGGGCAGCACCGAGGACGGCGGCGGCGGGCTGCCGATCTTCAAGGAGGGCAAGGACGGCGGCAACCCGGCGGTCGGCCTGATCTCCGAGGCGCTCTACACCGCCAGCCCCGCGCTACGCGCCTGCCAGGGCTCGAAGGAGATCCTGCTCCCGGTCGGCGCGCTCGACATGGTGCAGCAGAAGCTGCCGCTGCAGCTGGTCCGGATCGGCGACTTCTACGTGGTCGGGATCCCGGCCGAGGTCACCGTCGTCTCCGGTCTCCGGATCCGCCAGGCCGTGGCCGAGGCGGTCGGCACCGACACCGACCACGTGCTCGTCCAGGGCTACGCCAACGCCTACGCCCACTACCTGACCACACCGGAGGAGTACGACGCCAAGGAGTACGAGGGCGCGTCGACGCTCTTCGGCCGCTACGAGCTCCCCGCGTTCATGCAGACCGCGTCCGACCTGGGCGCGGCGATGCGAACCGGCGTCGAGGTGCCGCTCGGGCAGAAGGAGGGCGACCGCAGCGCCACCCAGTTCCCCGCCCTCCAGGGCTCCGTGGTCGCCGACGCCCCGCCGATCGGCAAGTCGTACGGCGACGTGCTGACCGCGCCGAGCGCGACGTACCGCCCCGGTCAGCAGGTGAGCGTGACCTTCGCGGGCGCGCACCCCAACAACAACCTGCACCACGGCGGCAGCTACCTCTCCGTGGAGCGGAAGGTCACGACCGCCTCCGGCGCGACGAAGTGGGAGCGGGTCGCCGACGACAGCGACTGGTCGACCAAGCTCCACTGGTCGCGCTACGGCGTGGCCGCGTCGAAGGTGAGGATCACCTGGGACGTGCCGGAGGACACCGAGCCCGGCAGCTACCGGGTCCGCTACTTCGGTGACGCGCGCAGCCTGCTCGGCGCGACGAAGTCGATCAGCGGCACCAGCCCGGCGTTCGCGGTGGTCGACTGATGCGCCTGACAGCAGCGGGGATCGCGGCGGTCTGCGCCGCCGCGGTCCTGGTCCCCGCCGGCGCCTCGGCCGCGCCGGCCCCGGCCACCGAGACCCTGAAGATCGAAACAGTCTCCAACCGGGCCGACCTGATCTCCGACGACGACGCGCTGGTGCGCGTCACCCTGCCGACCGGTGCCGCCGTCGACGACCTGACGATCTCGCTGAAGGGCGACGGCAAGAAGCGTGACGTCACCGACGCCTTCGCCGAGCGCCCCAACGGCCAGATCGAGGGGATCGTCAGCGACCTCCGGGTCGGCACCAACGACCTGACCGCGCGCCTCACCGACGGTCGCGGCGCCCGCCTCACGATCACCAACCACCCGCGCGGCGGCCCGATCTTCTCCGGCCCGCAGCTGCAGCCGTGGCGCTGCCAGCCCACCGCGACCGACGAGCAGTGCAACCAGGAGCCGACGATCAGCTGGCTCTACAAGTCGACCAACCCGCTGCTCGACGGCCTGCAGACGTACGACCCGGCGAAGCCGCCGCGCGACGTCGCGAAGACGACGACCGACGAGGGTGTGCGGGTGCCGTTCATCGTCCGGGTCGAGACCGGCTACCAGAACCGCGACCAGTACCGGATCGCCGTTCTCTGGCAGCCCGACCAGGAGTGGCAGCGCTGGACCCCTCAGGAGCAGTGGAACAACAAGCTGTTCATCCCCCACGGCGGCAGCTGCGGCGTCGACCACGAGGTCGGCAGCGCGCCGACCAAGGACTACGCCGGCACCTTCGACCTCGGCATCCCGGTCGTCGCCGACGCGCTCGGTGACAGCCCGACGGTGGCGCTCGGCCGCGGCTTCGCGATGCTCTCGACCGCGCTGTCCAACACCGGCCACAACTGCAACGTCGCCAGTGCGGCCGAGTCGCTGATCATGGCCAAGGAGCACCTCGTCGAGACGTACGGCGACCTGCGCTACACGATCGGCAGCGGCTGCTCCGGCGGCTCGATCGCGCAGCAGACCATCGCCAACGCCTACCCGGGGATCTACCAGGGCCTGGTCGTGACCTGCTCCTACCCCGACACGCTCTCGCCGGGCCTGCAGTTCTCCGACTACCACCTGCTCCGGAAGTACTTCGAGAGCTCCGAGCGGCTCACCGACGGCAAGTTCTGGAACCCGCTGCAGTGGGCCGCGGTCGAGGGCCACCTGCTGCCGCTCAACGCGGTCACCGCCGACGAGGGGCTCTTCAAGCAGGCGGTCATGCCGACCCACCCGTGCTCGGGCGTGACGGACGAGGAGCGGTACGACCCGGAGACGAACCCTGGCGGCGTACGCTGCTCGATCATCGACGGCTCGATCAACATCTTCGGCCCGCGGCCGGAGAGCGACTGGACGCCTCAGGAGAAGCAGATCGGGCGCGGCTTCGCAGGCTCGCCACTGGACAACACCGGGGTGCAGTACGGCCTCGAGGCGCTCCGCGCCGGGGTGATCACCCCGGCACAGTTCGTGGACGTCAACGAGAAGATCGGCGGCCTCAGCATCGACGTGCAGCCGCGTCCCGAGCGCTCGACCGCCGACGAGACCGCCCTCGCCAACGCCTACCGCAGCGGCATGGTCAACACCGCCAGCAACATGGGCGACGTCGCGATCATCGACCACCGCGGACCCGACCCGGGGATCGCCCACGACGCCCGCTGGGCCTGGGCGATGCGCGACCGGCTGACCCGGGAGCAGGGCCACGCGGACAACCAGGTGATCTGGTACGGCGTGACCCCGCTCATCGGCGACCCGAGCTACTCCAAGGAGGCGCTGCTCGCCATGGACCGCTGGCTCGCCGAGGTCGAGAAGGACGAGCGCGACGTACCGCTGGCCGACAAGGTGGTCCAGGACCGTCCCGGTGACATCCACGACCGGTGCACCCAGACCCAGGGCATCTCCAGCAAGGACGGGCTGTTCCTGCCGGTCGCGGACCCGCTGCTGGACGACCTGACCGGTGGCGCCCTCGACGGTCTGAACAAGGCGCTGAACCCGGTCCTCGACCCGGCGCTCAACCTCGTCGTCGACCCGGTCTCCGACGTGGTCTGCGGTCTCGGTCCGGTCAGCGACCTGGTCAAGACCGACCTGGCCACGCCGCGGATCATGGCCGGCGACAACAACTACTCCGACAACGCCAAGTGCCATCTGAAGCCGCTCCAGCGCACCGACGACTACGGCGCGTTCGGTCTCGACGACAAGCAGTGGGCGCGGCTGCAGGCCGTCTTCCCCGACGGCGTCTGCGACTACAGCAAGCCGGGCATCGGCTTCTCGAAGACGGTGCCATGGCTGACCTACCAGAGCGAGGACGGCTCCGTGGTCTACGGCGGTACGCCGATGGCCGACCCGCCGATCTCGGAGCCGCTCGCGCCGCGACCGGGGAAGCGCTCATGAGGCGCCTCGCCGCCGGTCTGGCGGTCGCCGCGATCGGGCTGACCGGGCTCGTCGGGCTCGGCGCCCCGGGCCCGGCGGCCGCCGCCCCGTCCTCGTCCCGCCCGGCGCCGGCCCTGGACATCCTGACCCACAACATCGCGATGCTCCCCGGCATCCTGGGCGGCAAGGCGAACGCCACCCGCGCCGACCTGTTCGCCGAGGCCGACCACGTACGCGGTCACGACATCGTGGTGCTCCAGGAGGCGTTCGCCAACGGTCCGTCGGAGACGATCAAGTCGCGGCTCTCGGCCCAGTATCCGCACCAGACGCCGGTCCTCGGCCGGTCCCGGTCGGGCTGGGACGAGACGCTCGGCTCCTACTCCGCGCTCACTCCCGAGGACGGCGGCGTGACGATCCTGAGCCGGTGGCCGATCACCCACCGGACGCAGTACGTCTACGCCGACGGCTGCGACGCCGACTGGTTCTCCAACAAGGGCTTCGTCTACGCCCGCCTCGAGGTCGAGGGACGTCCGGTCCACGTCGTCGGCACGCACGTGCAGGCCGAGGCGGCGCTGTGCGCGGACGCGTCGGCGACCCGGGCGAAGCAGTTCGCCGAGCTCGACGGCTTCCTCGACGGGCTCGCGATCCCGGCCGACGAGCCGATCGTGATCGCCGGCGACCTCAACGTCGTCCGGGAGTCGCCGGAGTACGCCGCGATGCTCTCCGCGCTCGACGTCACCGCACCGACCTTCGCCGGCCACCCCTACAGCTGGGACCCGGAGACCAACCCGCTGGCGAGCTCCGGCGGGCGCGAGCAGCTCGACTACGTGCTGTTCCGCCGTGGCCACGCGCAGCCCCGGGGCTGGACCAACACCACGCTGACCCCGGCCTCGCCGCCGTGGTCGTACCTCGGGACGACCTACACCGACTACTCCGACCACTACCCGGTCCAGGGAAAGACGTCGTGAGCTGGCAGAACTGGGCAGGCACCGCGCGTGCCGATCCGGCACGCGTGGTCGCGCCCGCGTCGACCGAGGCGGTGGTGGCCGCCGTCAAGGAGGCCTCCCGCGACCGGCTGAAGGTGCGGATGATCGGCTCCGGACACTCGTTCACCGGCGCGGCGGTCGCGCCCGGCGTACAGCTCGTGCCGGACCGGCTCGACGGCGTCCACTCGGTCGATCGCGAGTCCGGCCTGGTGACGGTCGACGCCGGCATCCCGCTGCACCGGCTCAACCCGATCCTGGCCGGCCACGAGCTGGCGATGGAGATCCTCGGCGACATCGACCGGCAGACCCTCGCCGGCGCGATCTCGACCGGCACCCACGGCAGCGGCGCGGCCTTCGGCAACATCTCCACACAGGTACGCGGCCTCGAGCTCGTGCTCGCCGACGGCTCGGTCGTGCAGTGCTCGGCGACCGAGCGGCCGGAGCTCTTCGAGGCCGCCCGGGTCTCCTTCGGCGCGCTCGGCGTGATCACCAAGGTCACGCTGCAGTGCGTGCCGCTCTACGCGCTGCACGCCGTCGACGCCGCTGCCCCGCTGGACGAGGTGCTCGACGGCGTCGACGACCTGGTGGCCGCCAACGACCACTTCGAGTTCTTCTGGTTCCCGCACACGACCACCGCGCTCGCCCGGCGCTTCAACCGGCTGCCGGGCGACACCGAGCTGCGCCCGATGAGCCGGCTGGTGCAGACGCTCGACGACCGGATCGTCACGAATGTCGGGTTCGAGGCGATGCTGCGCGTCGGCACCCGGTTCCCGCGGCTGGTCCCCGGGATCACCCGGTTCGTGACCAAGGCGATCTCCGCTCGCGACTTCACCGACCTGGCGCCGAACGTGTTCGCCTCCGAGCGCAACGTACGTTTCCGTGAGGGGGAGTACTTCGTCCCGCGTGACGCCCTCGTGCCGGCGCTGCGCGAGCTCAAGCGGTGGGTCGACACCCACGACGAGCCGGTCTCGTTCCCCTTCGAGGTCCGGTTCGTACGCCACGACGACATCTGGCTCTCGCCGGCCTACGAGCGCGACTCGGCCGTCGTGGCCTTCCACCAGTACCACCGGATGCCGCACGAGCGCTGGTTCAGCGTCTGCGAGGACGTCCTCGGCGCCGCCGGCGGCCGGCCCCACTGGGGCAAGATGCACCGGCTCGACGCGAGCGCTCTGCGTGAGGTCTATCCCCGTTTCGACGACTTCGTCGCGCTCCGCGACCGGCTCGACCCCACCGGCATCTTCGCCAACCCCTATCTCGACCGGCTGCTCGGCCCGGCTCCGGAGGCCTCTTCATGACGCTCGCCCCGCTCGACGGCCCGGCACATACGCCGTGGCCCGAGCTCCTCGCCGCGACAGCACACCTGGACCCGCCGTTCGCGGTGCTCGACCTCGCGGCGGTACGTACCAACGCCCATCAGCTGGTGCAGCGGGCCGCCGGGAAGCCGATCCGGGTCGCCAGCAAGTCGATCCGGGTCCGCTCGATGATCCGGGACGCGCTGGAGCTTCCCGGGATGTCCGGCATCCTCGCCTTCACCCTGCCCGAGGCGCTCTGGCTCGCCGAGGAGCACGACGACGTCGTGGTCGGCTACCCCACCACCCACCGCGAGGCCCTGGAGCGGCTGGCCGAGGACGAGCTGCTCGCCTCCCGGATCACGCTGATGGTCGACAGCCCCGAGCATCTCGACCTGACGGCCCGGATCGTCGGGCCGGACGGACCGCCGATCCGAATCTGCCTGGAGCTCGACGTCTCGCTCCGCCTGGCCGGCGGGCGGCTCCACGTCGGCGCCCGCCGCTCGCCCGTGCGTACCCCGGAGGAGGCCGCCGCGCTCGCCCGCGAGGTCGTCGCGCACCCGCGCTTCGAGCTGGTCGGCCTGATGGGCTACGAGGGCCAGATCGCGGGCGTCGGCGACAACCAGCCCGGACTGGCCCGCTACGCCGTCCGGGCGATGCAGCGCCGGTCGGCTGCCGAGCTCGCCGAGCGCCGCGCCGAGGCCGTCGCCGCCGTACGCAGCGTGGCACCGCTCGAGTTCGTCAACGGTGGGGGCACCGGCAGTCTCGAGCTCACCGCCGCCGAGCCCGCCGTCACGGAGGTGGCGGCCGGGTCCGGCCTGTTCGCACCGCGGCTGTTCGACTTCTACACCCGCTTCCACCCGCAGCCCGCGGCGTACTTCGTCCTGTCGGTCGTACGCCGCCCCTCACCGCGCCACGCCACGGTGCTCGGCGGCGGCTGGGTCGCCTCCGGCGCCGCCGGCAAGGACCGGCTGCCCACGCCGGTCTGGCCGCCGGGTCTGTCGCTGGTCGACCAGGAGGGCGCCGGCGAGGTGCAGACGCCCCTGGTCGGCGAGCGGGTGGCCGACCTCGGTCTGGGCGACCACGTCTGGTTCCGCCACACCAAGGCGGGCGAGCTGTCCGAGCACGTCGACGAGATGGTCCTCGTCGACGGCGACCGGATCGTCGGCGTCGTGCCCACCTATCGCGGCGAGGGGAAGACGTTCCTCTGATCTCAGCCCTGCTGCTCGACCAGCCCCAGCAGCTGGGTGGCAGCGAGGTCGACGGCGGCGCCGGCGGTCTCCGCGTCGCCCTCGTTGAGGTAGAGGAGGGTGAGGCCGTCGAGGATCGCGGTCAGGTAGCGCGCGAGCACGGCGTCGTCGACCTTCCAGGTGATCCCGGCGGTGGTCGCCAGCCGCTCGATGATCTCGGTCTGCGCCTCGAGGTAGGTGCGGTACTGCGTGCGTGCGAACTCGGCCAGTGCGGGGTTGCGCGTCGCGTACTGCGTCAGCTCGTAGGTCACCCGGTGCTCGTCGGGGTTGTCGAGGACGTGCTGCCAGTAGTAGGCCAGCCCGCCGCGCAGCTTCTCCTCGAACGTGCCTTCGCCCGAGATGATCTCGAGGGCCGGGGCCAGCGTATGGCTGGTGATCGTGGTGATCACCTGCTCCAGCAGCTCCTCCTTGGAGCGGAAGCAGTAGTGGAACGTGCCGAGCGACATGTCCGCCTCGGCCACGATCGCTCGCGTGGTCGCCTGGGCGACACCCTCGCGCGCCATCACCCGGATCGCGGCCTGCACCAGCAGCCGCCGCCGCTCGTCCGCCGCCACCCTCGCCATGCGACCAAGACTAGCGTCCAAGTCATGGGCGGGCTCCCGGGGTGGCGATGAGCGGGCTCCACCGGATTCACTAGGCCGGTGGCATCCTCCCCCACCTCCCTCTGGCACACCCTGCTCCACCTCCGCGGCAACCCGCGGGCGTGCGTGTGGACCGAACCCATGTGGGGCCTCTCGATGGCCCTGGTGCTGCCCTACCTCTCGGTCTTCATGCTCGTGCTCGGCCTGGAGGACGCGCAGATCGGCCTGCTCGCGACCGTCGGGATGGTCTCCCAGGTGGCCTTCGGGCTCGCCGGCGGCATCATCACCGACCGGATGGGTCGCCGGCTGACGACAGCGCTCTTCGACGTGATCGCCTACGTGATCCCGTGCCTGATCTGGGCGGTCGCGCAGGACTTCTGGGCCTTCCTGGCCGCGTCGCTGCTCAACGGCGCGCTCCAAGTCACCCAGAACGCCTGGGACTGCCTGCTGGTCGAGGACGCCGAGCGCGACCAGATCACCGGCATCTACTCGCTGGTGCGCGTCGCCTCCGACTTCTCGGCGCTCTTCGCCCCGATCGCCGCCTTCATGGTCGCCCGGTTCGGCCTGGAGCCGGCGGTGCGCGTGCTCTTCGTCAACGCCGCGGTCGTGATGTTGGCCAAGGCCGTCCTGCTGTACGCCTACTCCACCGAGACACGACGGGGCCGGATGCGCATGGCAGAGACCCGGAGCGTGAGCCTCTGGCGGCTCTTCGCCGGCTACGGCGACGCGGTCCGCCTGCTCGCCCGTTCGCACGGCTCGCTGCTGGCCCTGGCCATCGCCACGCTCGTCGCCGCGGTCACCCTCGTCAACGGCACCTTCTGGCAGGTCCTGGTCAGCCGGCACCTGCTCGTGCCCGACCCGGTGCTGCCCTTCTTCCCGATGGTGCGCTCGCTGCTCTCGGTGCTCTTCCTCTTCACCCTGATCCGCAGGCTGACCTCGGGGCACGACCTCAAGTACGCGACCCTGTGGGGCTTCGGCGTCTACCTCGCCGGACAGCTGCTGCTCGTCGCCATCCCGACGTCCGCGGGCGGCGCCGACCTCAGGACGTACGCACTGCTCGGGGTGTGTCTCCTCCTGGACGCCTTCGGCGTCGGGATGCTCTTCATGCTCTCGGAGTCGCTCGTCGCCTTCCACGTCGACGAGGCCGAGCGGTCGCGGGTGATGGCGCTGCAGCGCACCGCGATCATGCTGGCCGCCGCACCGTTCGGCTGGATCTCCGGCTGGCTCTCCGGCATCGACCGCACCTACCCGTTCTGGCTGACCGCCGCGCTCCTCCTGATCGGCCTGGTGACCACCGTCTTCTGGTGGGCTGGTCCGCATGCGGAGCCGACCGCGGAGAACGGGGCCGCTGGCGGGGCCTGAGGGCAGGTCGGCTCGGCTGCAGGCAACAGAAAAGCCCCAGCCGATGGCTGGGGCTTGCTGAGCCGCCTGTCGGAATCGAACCGACGACCTATTCATTACGAGTGAATCGCTCTGCCGACTGAGCTAAGGCGGCGTACCGTCATCCGTTACCGCATGAAGCGGTTCTGGTTGAGCGGACCGGATGAGTGTACCGAGACTGCTCGCTCGACACTAAAACGGTGCGCCTCGACGTGCTCGTCGATGGTCATGCGGGTGGGCTTGCCCTTGCCGATGAGGCGGCCCAGGCGGCGGACGCCGTGCTTCATTATTGCTCTGCTCCCCTTTGAACATGGATCTACCACCGACTGCGGACGCAGTGGTGGTAAGTCAATGATGGCGGCAGGCAAGTCATAGAGGTAGGCGATCTTTCCTAGAAAAGACATAGGATGTTTCTATGTTGTCGCTGCACCAGCTCCGGGTGTTCCTCGCGGTCTACGAGCACGGCTCGCTGACCGCGGCGGCCGAGGAGCTCGGCTATGCGCAGCCGTCGATCTCGGAGCAGGTCAGAGGTCTCGAGCGTACGCTCGGTGTCCAGCTCTTCCGGCGGGTCGGGCGCGGCGTGGTGCCGACCGGCGAGGCCGACGAGCTGAGGCCGCACGCGGAGCGTACGGTCGCGGCCGCCGAGGACGCGCGCAAGGCGGTGCAGGCCGTGAAACAGTTCGAGACCGGGACGATCCGATTCGGGATGTTCGGGATCGCGCGGCTCTACGGCGGCGCCGGGCTGGTGGCCGACGTGCTCGACCGCTATCCGGGCGTACGCGTCGAGCTCGTCGGCCAGAACTCAGCCGAGGTGCAGGACGACCTGCGCCGCGGGCGGCTCGAAGCGGCGATGCTGTCGGTCGGCAGCGTCACCGGTGAAGGACTGAAGGTCACCCCGGTCGCGCGCGACGAGCTCGTCTACGTCTCTGCCGACCCTGCCCACCTGGCCACGCCGGTCACCCCGCACCGGCTCTCCCTGGCCACCCTGGTCATGGCTGACACGACCTGGAGCCGCGAGGACCCCACCCGGGTCACGCTGCGCAACCTGCTCCACGAGACCGGCCGCAACCCGCCGAGCCGGATCGAGGTCGAGGACATCGAGACGGCCGTCGAGCTGGTCGGCATGGGCTACGCCGACGGGGTCGTCCCCAAGGGCGCCGCCGAGCAGCTCCTCCCCCGGCTCGCGCCGAAGGCCGGCTGGGTGTCGCTGCGACCCAGGACGTACGACACCTTCGCCATCGTCCACCGCACCGACGCCACCCTCTCCCCCGCCGCCACGCTCATGATCGAGCTCGCCACCAAGCGGATCCAGGCGATCGCGGACCCGGTTCATCCGCGGTAGCTGCTGGTCGAGCCGCGAGCATCAGCGAGCGGGTCGAGACCAACACAGTCCCCTTGAGCGTCGAGGCGGAGGTGTTGGTCTCGACACGGATTCGCTCGTTCCTCACGAATCCGGCTCGACCAGCGAGCCGGGGGTCACTCGCAGCCGTAGCCGTCGTTGTCCCGGTCGAGCCGCCACGGGTCGGAACCGTGGACGCGGACCGGCTTCTTGCTGTTCGGGATCTCACCGCAGTCGCGGTCGTTGGCCGCAGTGGCGTTGTAGACCTTGTCGCCGTTGGCGTAGGTGTAGTCGAGACCGGAGCCGCCAGACGTCGTGCCGCGCTTCTTCAGGTAGAACGCCGCGGAGATGTCGAGCTTGCGCTTGGCGTCGCCGGCGAACTTCCAGCGGAAGTTGCGGCTGGCCTTGGGCGTCACGACGACGGCGCACTTGCCGTACTTGTTGGTCACGCACGAGCCCACGCTGCTCCAGCGGCTGTTGGCCTTCTTCTGCAGGTGGATGCGCTTGCCCTTGACCGCCTTGCGACCCACGGTCAGCTTGCCGACGGGGCGGTAGGACTTCTTGCCGTACTTCTTGGCCGAGACCTTCACGACCTTGGTCACGACCTTGGCCGCAGCGCCCGGAGGCGTGGCGGCGAGAGCGGGCTGGCTGAGGACAGGAGCGACCGCGATCGCCAGAGCGGCGACGGCGGTGGCAGCGAAGGCTTTCGTCGTCGAACGGATTCGCTGGTTCATGATCACGTGGGCGTGACCCTTCTTCTCGAAGTGACGGATTCCGGCTGGATCCTCGTGGTCGGAGGATCCAGCCGGGGCGTCACGACGAGGACTCACCCCAGATGGGGTATTTGCGGCCGGAAAGCGGCCTCAGCACTCCAGACCGTCGTCGGGGACCTTGCCGTCGACGAGGTAGTCGTCGACCGCGTCGTCGACGCAGCCGTTGCCCTGCATGTAGCCGGTGTGGCCGTCGCCGTCGCGGGAGACGAGTACGCCGGAGTCGAGCGCCTCGGCGAGGGCCTCGGCCCACTCGTAGGGGGTGGCCGGGTCGCGGGTGGTGCCGATGACGACGATCGGGTTGGAGCCCTCGGCATCGATCTCGGGCTCGGGCTCGGTGGCCTTGAACTTCTCGGCGGCGCAGCCGTTGAGCATCCAGGCGAGGGCGGCGCCGAAGGTGGGAGCGGCCTTCTCGAAGGCGGGCAGCTGCTTGCGTACCTCTTCCGGGCTGAGGCCGGAGGGGTCGTCGAGGCAGTTGACCGCCCAGTTGGCCTCCATCGTGTTGTTGATGTAGCCGCCGTCGGGGTCTCGGCCTGCGTAGTTGTCGGAGAGGCTCATCAGCTGCGAGCCGTCGCCCTTCATCGCCGCCTGGAGGGCGTCGGTGAGGTAGGGCCAGTAGGACTCGACGTAGAGCGGGGTGATCAGGCCGTAGAGGGCGTTGCCCGAGGTCAGCTCGCGGTCACCGGCGGGCAGCGGCTCGGCGTCGATGTCGTCCATGAGCTTCTGCACCCGCTCGACACCGTCGTCGACGGTGTCGCCGAGGAAGCAGCTGCCCTGGTCGACACAGTTCTTCACGTAGGAGCGGAGCGCGACCTCGAAGCCCTTGGCCTGGGCCAGGTTGGAGTCGAGCACGCTCAGCCCCGGCGCGATCGCGCCGTCGAGCACGAACCGGCCGACCCGGTCGGGGTAGAGCTCGGCGTAGGTCGAGCCGAGCTGGGTGCCGTAGGAGGCGCCGAAGTAGTCGAGCTGGTCCTCACCGAGCGCAGCCCGGAGTACGTCCATGTCCCGCGCCGCCTCGACGGTGCTGACGTGGGCGGAGATGCCGTCCTTCTGGGCGGCGCAGCCGTTCGCCATCGCGACGCCGGTGTCGGTGTAGGCCTGAGTCTCGGCAGGGGTGTCGGGGTCGGGGTCGACCGCGACGTAGGCGTCGAGGGCGTCGTCGTCGAGACAGTCGACCGGGGTGCTCTGCCCGACCCCACGCGGGTCGAAGCCGACGATGTCGTAGGAGTTGCGGACCGCCGGGCTGA
The DNA here is from genome assembly GCF_014648595.1 of Nocardioides luteus. Taxonomy (GTDB): domain Bacteria; phylum Actinomycetota; class Actinomycetes; order Propionibacteriales; family Nocardioidaceae; genus Nocardioides; species Nocardioides luteus. The sequence goes on from NZ_BMRK01000003.1 coordinate 287,706, forward strand.
ACGACTGGTTGTTGTAGAGGGCGTACTCGATGCCGGAGCCGCCCGGGCCACCCGGGTTGATCGCCAGGGACCCGATCTTCTTCTTGTTGGCCGGGTCCTTGATGACCGCGACCTCGATGGTGCGGCCGGTGGGGTCGGAGTAGTCGAGCGGGACCTCGAGGGTCGCGCACTCGAAGGCGCCGTTGCACTTCTTCCAGTCGAGCTTCTGGCTGTAGAAGCTCTGCAGCCCCTCGGTCGGCGCCGCGGTCGCCTCCGCGCTCGGGCTCACCCGGTCGGCGTCGGGGGCGCCGCTGTCGGAACCACAGCCGGCGGTGAACGCCAGCAGGGCCGTCATGGCCAGGGCACCGGTCACTGCTTTGGGTTTCACTGATCTCCTCCGGGCGGCAGCAGCGCCACCATCATCGCCTCCAGCACAAGCTGGGGCTGCACGTTGAACTCCAACAGCTGCTCGCGCGCCTCGAAGATCGCTCCGATGCGCTGCAGGTTGAGCTCGGGGGTCGACGCCGCGACGAGCTGCTCGATCTCGCGGCGGTGCTCCTCGTTGACGAGCGTCACCGGGGCGCCCGCGGCGAGGGTGATCGCGTCGCGGTAGACCGAGACCAGATCCATCAGCCCCCGGTCGATCACGTCGCGGTGGCGCCGGGTGGCGCGACGCTTCTGGTCCTTCTCGAGGGCAGACAGCGCCGGGCCGTACTCCCGCGGCCGGCGGCCACGGTCGACCACGCCGTAGCCCGCGTCGAGGTCGGCCTTCTCCCGCGCGTCGAGGTCGGCGGTGACGGCGTCGGCCTCCTCCTTCGAGACCGCGGCCAGCTCACCGGCGGCGCGGAGCGCGTCGGCGAGGGTGGTCAGCCGGCCCGGGTAGGAGACGACCTGCTCGCGCCGGCGCCGGGTGTCGTCGTCGCGGGCGAGCGCCTTGGCCCGGCCGATGTGGCCCTGGCTGGCGCGAGCAGCGTAGGCCGCGCGGGCCTCGTCGACGCCGAGCGTACGTTGCAGGAAGGCGGTCACGTCGGGGGCCGTCGGCGTGGTCAGCGTGACCAGCCGGCAGCGGGAGCGGATGGTCGGCAGGACGTCCTCGACCGTGGGCGCGCAGAGCATCCAGACGGTGCGCGCGCCGGGCTCCTCGACCGCCTTGAGCAGCGCGTTGTTGGCCTGCTCGGTGAGCCGGTCGGCGTCCTCGACGATCAGGATCTGCCAGCGGCTCCCGGCCGGGGACAGCGCCGACTGGCGCACCAGGTCACGGATCTCGTCGACGCCGAGGGTGAGCTTCTCGGTGCGGACCAGGTTGACGTCGGCGTGGCTGCCCGCGAGCACCGTGTGGCACTCGTGGCACTGCCCGCAGCCCCCGTGAGGGCACTGCAGGGCGGCGGCGAAGGCCATCGCGGCGTTGGAGCGACCCGATCCGGGTGGGCCGGTGAAGAGCCAGGACTGCGTCATCCCCTTCCCGAAGCGGCGCTCGGGGTCGTCGGCCGAGACGGTCGCGGCGGTCTGCAGGATCGGGATGAGGTGGCGCTGGCCGACGAGGTTGTCCCAGACGGACACGCCGGACACGCCGGACACCGAGTCGACGCTCATGCGGTCACCGCCTGGGTCAGCAGGGGCTCGAGGCGGGCCAGGACGGCCGCGTGGATCTCCTCGACCGGGGCGCGGGCGTCCAGGATCAGGTAGTGGTCGGGGTCGCGGTCGGCGAGCGCGACGAAGGCCGCCCGCACCCGCTGGTGGAACTGCTGCGACTCCTGCTCCATCCTGTCGCGCTCCTCGAACCGGGTGAATCCGGCGGCCGGGTCGAGGTCGAGCAGCACGGTCAGGTGGGGCCGCAGGTCGGCGGTCGCCCACCGGGCCACCTCCTCGAGCTGACCGGCGTCGAGCACCCGCCCGGCGCCCTGGTAGGCCAGCATCGAGTCGACATAGCGGTCGGTGATCACCACCTCGCCCCGCTCCAGCGCCGGGCGGACCATCGACTCGATGTGCTCGGCCTTGTCGGCGGCGAACAGGAGCGCCTCGGTGCGGTCGTCGAGGTCGCCGGTCTCCGGGGACAGCACGATGCGGCGTACGTCCTTCCCGACGGCGGTGTCGCCCGGCTCGAAGGTGAGCAGGACACGGTGGCCGCGGGCGGACAGGGCTTCGTGGAGCAGGCGCGACTGGGTCGACTTGCCGGAACCCTCGCCGCCCTCGAAACAGACGAAGACGCCGCGCTCTGCGTAGACACCGGGAAACCTCACGACCCCAACCTACGGGGTGGCGCCGACAGTCCGGACGTACGCCGCCCGCAGTCGTCAGGATTCAGGCTGCCGCCCGGGCGTACCAACCGTTAAGGTTCGCTCGTCCTCACGCTGACCGAAGGAGTCTTGGTGATCTACGTCCTGATCGTCCTGCTGCTGGCCGCCCTCGCGGTCGCGGCCTATCTGCTCTGGAAGAGCAGGCAGCAGCCGACGGCACAGCCGGAGCCCGACGACTTCATCGGTGACCAGCACAAGCACGCCTCCGACCAGCTGCGCCAGCTGCGCAACGGCGACGTGGTCGAATACCTCGGCCACAACTGGTTCGTCCGCGGCCGCCTCGACTTCGACGAGGACGGTTATCGCTGGACCGAGCACATGCTCGACGACGCCGAGGGCAAGAAGTGGCTCTCGATCGAGGACGACGAGGGCTTCGAGGTCTCGCTGTGGCACGCGATCCCGCTCGGTGACATCGAGCAGGGCACCGTCGGCGACCGCGACGTCATCGTCGGCGGTGTCGCCTACCGGCTCCAGGAGAAGGGCTCGGCCGCCTTCACCGCGACCGGCGCGACCGGCACGGCGCCCTCCGGCACCGCCGAGTACGCCGACTACAAGTCCGTCGACGGCAAGCTGCTCGGCTTCGAGAAGTGGGGCAGCAACTGGGAGCCGTCCCTCGGCGAGGTGCTGCAGCCGTTCGAGCTGACGGTCTATCCCTCGACCGACCGCCCGGCGACCCTGGACGACGAGTGACGGTCCTCGACGTCCCGTTCGCGGACGTTCGTGGCGACACCCTGCGCTGGACGCTCGCGCCCGTGCGATGCACCCCGCTCGCCTCCCAGATGGTGCAGCTCCGCGAACGGCTCACGGTGACGCTGAACGTCCTCGGCGCCAGCCACCAGGTCGTCGTCCGCCGCGACGGCCGTCCGCTCCTGCACGAGACCATCGCGTGCGGCATCGCGCAGGCCTCGCCGCTGCCGAAGTCGCACGTCGAGGGCGGCTACCGCCTCGCCTCGCACATCGGGCGGATGGGACCCGAGCACCTCGCCGCGCAGGCGAGCCGGCTCGTGGACAAGCTGGACGGACGCACCGACGCGGTCGTGGCTCATTTCCCGGGTGACCCCAACGCGGTGACCGCGCTCGCCCTCGAGAAGATCGGCCCCAGCCAGATCATCTGGAACACCTGGCACACCTACCCCCAGACCGGCGAGATCGTCGCCACCATCACCAGCTACCGGCCCGAGGAGGGCACACGTGTCTGACCCGAACGGCTCCAACGGCAAGCTGATCGGCTGGGCGATCGTCGCGGTCTGCGTCGTGATCGCCCTCATCATCGCCATCTCCGTCGGCGGCGACGGGAACAGCCCCGAGAAGTACCTGCGCAAGAACTTCGACCACGTCAGCGGTTCCGACCCCGACAGCGACGCCGGCATCGTCTTCAAGGACAGCGGCACGGTGAGCTCGGTGGCCAGCAAGATCGAGCGCGGCACGAAGGCCGACGAGAACCGCAGCGAGGGTTCCAGCAACTACCTGCGCTACGACGACGACTGGCTGGTCGTCGTCGAGCCGCGCACGCCCTCGGGCTCGACGATCACGCTCTACGAGTACGACCGCGGCTACCGGCACCACAGCACCGTGATCGGCCTGTGGGGCTGGAACAGCTACTACGGCCGCAACAGCGGTAGCGGCAGCAGCAGCGGCGGATCCTTCCGCGGCGGCGGCAGCGGATTCGGCAAGTGACCACCCCCCAGACTGGAGATGTACCGATGACTGACCTCGTGAGCGGACTGCTGTCCACCGTCGCCTTCGCCGCCCTCGGGCTGGTGCTGTTGATGATCGGCTTCTACGTGATCGACCTGCTCACCCCGGGCAAGCTCGGCCGGCTGATCTTCGTGGAGCACCGCCGTGACCCGGCCCTGCTGCTCGGCTCGTCGGTGGTCGCGATCGCGACGATCGTCGGCACCTCGATCTACACCGCGGAGACGGACACGCTCCACGGCCTCGCCTCGACCGCTGCGTACGGACTGGTCGGGATCGTGCTGCTCGCGATCGCGTTCGTGGTGCTCGACCTGCTCACCCCGGGCAAGCTCGGCGAGCTGATGACCGACGACAAGGACGACCCGGCGATCTGGGTCACCGTCGCGGTGCAGCTGGCGGTCGGCGTGATCGTGGCGGCCTCGATCACGTGAGCCTGTCCTTCCCTGCGCTGCCGTCCCTGCCGGCGGGGCGAGCGGCTCGTCTGCTCGTCCTCGCGGCGGTGTTCGTCTGCGCGGCGTGCGGGCTGGTCTACGAGCTCGCGCTGGTGACGCTGGGGAGCTATCTGCTCGGCAACTCGATCGCGCAGACCTCCTTGGTGATCGCGGTGTCGATGTTCGCCATGGGCATCGGCGCGGTGCTCGCCAAGCCGCTGACCGCGCGGCCGCTGCGCGCCTTCGTGGGCGTCGAGATCGCGCTGGCCGCGGTCGGCGGCGCCTCGGTCCCGGCGCTCTACGCCTCCTTCGCCTGGCTGCACCTCTACACCCCGATGATGCTGCTGGTGACGTTCCTCATCGGTGCTCTGGTGGGCGCCGAGATCCCGCTGCTGATGGAGCTCCTGCAGCGGCTGCGGCGCCAGCAGGCCTCGCTGGCGGTCGCCGACATCAACGCTGTCGACTACGTCGGCGCGCTCATCGGCGGGCTGGCGTTCCCGTTCGTCCTGCTGCCGACGCTGGGCCTCCTGGTCGGCACCGTCGCGACGGCCGCGCTCAACGTGCTCGCCGCGTGGACGGTCGGGGTCGCACTGGCCGGATCGGGCCGCCAGCGGGCGCTGGTCACCGGGATCTGCGGCGCGCTCGCGGTCGCTCTCGGCGCGACCGCGGTCACGGCCGACGCGTTCGAGATGAACGCCCGCCAGGCGCTCTACCGCGACCCGATCATCCACGCCGAGCGCTCGGACTATCAGGAGATCGTGGTGACCCGCGGGGCTCCGTTCGGACCGGAGTACGACGACGTACGCCTCTTCCTCGACGGTGACCTGCAGTTCTCCTCGCTCGACGAGTACCGCTACCACGAGATGCTCGTCCACCCGGCGATGAACGGGACCCACCAGCGGGTGCTGATCCTCGGCGGTGGCGACGGGCTGGCGGCGCGGGAGGTGCTGCGCTACCGGTCGGTCTCCGCGGTCACCCTGGTCGATCTCGACCCCGCGGTGGTCTCGCTGGCGCGGTCCTTCGAGCCGGTCTCCTCGCTGACCTCCGGGTCGTTGCAGGACCCCCGGCTGACCTACGTCGCCGACGACGCGTTCAGCTGGGTGCGCGACTACTCCGGGGAGCCGTTCGACGTGGTCATCGCGGACTTCCCCGACCCCGACTCCACCGCGCTGGCCAAGCTCTACTCGGTCGAGAACTACAGCATGATCGCCCGGCTGCTCGCTCCTTCGGGGCGGCTGGTGGTGCAGTCGGGCAGCCCGTTCTTCGCGCCGGATGCGTTCTGGTCGGTGCGGCGCACCCTCGACGAGGCCGGCTACCGCACCACGCCCTACCAGGCCGACGTACCGTCCTTCGGCAACTGGGGCTACGTCCTCGCCTCCCGCTCGGGTTCGGCGCCGGAGCTCGCGCTCGACGATCGCGCGCCGGGCGGACTGCGCTACGCGAGCGACGCGGTTCTCGCCGCCGCCGCGTCCTTCCCACCCGACCGCGCCGAGCGGCCTACCTCGATCACCACGCTGCTCGACCCGGCGATCCTGGAGTACGCCCGCAAGGGCTGGGTCGGCTACTGATGCTCTTCCTCCTCCGGCTCGTCCGGCGCACGTCGCGCCACTCCGCCTGGGTGCTTCCGCTCGCGATCATCTGCTTCGTCTTCGTCACCGGCTGGATCGCGATGGTGATGGCCCAGCCGGGGTCGGAGATCGTGCGGCCGGACAACTACTGGTGGTGGTTCCTGGTCACCGCGACGACGGTCGGCTACGGCGACCTGTTTCCGGAGACGGCCGGCGGGCGGGTCGTCGGGGCGTACGTCGTCTTCGGCTCCATCACCACCCTCGCCATCTTGTTCAGCCGGATCTCGGCAATCATCGAGAACGCCAAAGGACGCCGCATGCGTGGAGAGATCAGCTTCAGCGGAACCAGCCACATCGTGCTGCTCGGCTACACCTCCGGCCGCACCGAGCGGCTCCTCGCGGAGCTGCTCTCCGAGCCCGAGCGGGAGGTCGTGCTCGCGACCTGGGAGGACCAGCTCACCGAGCACCCGATGGCCGGTGAGGACCGGGTCCATTTCGTACGCGGCGACCTCACCGATCTCACCGTGCTGTCCCGCACCGGCATCGGCGGTGCGCACAGCGTGCTGATCGACGCGCGCGACGACAACGAGGCGGTCACCCTGACCGTCGCCGCCAACGCGGCGTCACCGTCGGTGCACACCATCGTGGCGCTGCGGGACCTGCGCGTGCAGCGCACGATCTTCCGCGTCGACTCGACGGTCCACTGCGTGCAGTGGCACAACACCCAGCTGATCGCGGAGGAGCTCAGCGACCCCGGGATCGCCGAGGTCTACCAGGAGCTCGCCACCGCCGGCGGCAAGGGCACCTACTCGCTCACCGTGCCGGACTCCGCCGCGACCGTCACCGTCGGCACCTGGCAGTCCGCGCTCGGTCGTGCCCACGACGCCACGCTGCTCGCCGTACGCACCCCTGGCGGCACCCAGGTCAGCCCCTCCTGGGAGCTGCCGGTCGGGCCGGGGGCGCGGTTGTTCTACATCGCCTCGGACCGGCTCGAGTACGCGGAGGTCGTCGGGGCGCTGGGGTAGCTGGTGGCGGGGCAAATTCCCGCCATGGCGGGAATTTGGGCCACCCCGACGCGCCCCACGCCCCCAGACAGCGACAGAACCCCGCCATGGCGGGGTTCTGTCAGGCGCCGATGAGCCGCGGCGTACGGACTACGACTTCTTGGTCGCAGCCTTCTTCGTCGTCTTCTTGGCGGTCGACTTCTTCGCCGCAGACTTCTTCGCGGTCGACTTCTTGGCGGTCTTCTTGGCCGTCTTCTTCGTGGTCCGCTTGGCCGACTTCTTCGCCGGACCCTTGGCGCGCTTCTCGGCGAGCAGCTCGGCGGCACGCTCGGCGGTCAGCGACTCGAGGTCGTCAGCGGCACGGAGGGTGGCGTTGTATTCACCGTCGGTGACGTAGGGACCGAAACGGCCGTCCTTGACGACCATGGGCTGGCCGGAGACCGGGTCGGGGCCGAGCTCCTTCAGCGGCGGCTTGGCGGCGGCACGGCCGCGCTGCTTGGGCTGGGAGTAGATCTGCTCGGCCTCTTCGAGGGTGATCGTGAGCAGCTGCTCCTCGGAGCTCAGGGTGCGGGAGTCGGTGCCCTTCTTCAGGTAGGGACCGTAGCGACCGTTCTGGGCGGTGATCTCCTCGCCGTCGGCGGTGGTGCCGACGACGCGGGGCAGGGTCAGCAGCTTGACGGCGTCGTCGAGCGTGATGGTCTGCAGGCTCATCGACTTGAAGAGGCTGGCGGTGCGGGGCTTGGCGCCCTTCTTCGCGTCCTCGGGCAGCTGCTCGGTGACGTAGGGACCGAAGCGGCCGCTCTTGGCGACGATGGTGAGCCCGGTGTCGGGGTGAACGCCGAGGTTGAGCTCCTCGCCGGCGGGGTTGGCGAAGAGCTCCTTCGCCTTCTCCAGGGTGAGCTCGTCGGGCGGCAGGTCGTCGGGGACGTTGGCCCGGACCGCGAACGGGGTGCCGTCGTCGCCGGGGCCCTCGATGTAGGGACCGTAACGACCGACGCGGAGGTGGACGCCGGAGTCGGGGCCGGCGACCGGGAACGTCGCCAGCTCGCGGGCGTCGATGTCACCGAGACCGTCGACCAGCGGCTTGAGACCCTTGACCCGCTCGGAGCCGAAGTAGAACTCCCCGAGCTCGGTGGTCATGTCCTTGGCGCCCTTGGCGATCTCGTCGAGGATCTCCTCCATGCTCGCCGTGAACCGGTAGTCGATCTGGCGCGGGAAGTGCTCCTCGAGCAGCCGGACCACCGAGAAGGCGACCCAGGCGGGGACCAGCGCGGTGCCCTTCTTGAAGACGTAGCCGCGGTTGATGATCGTCTGGATGATGCTCGCGTAGGTCGACGGACGGCCGATCTCGCGCTCCTCCAGCTCGCGCACCAGCGTGGCCTCGGTGTAGCGGGCCGGCGGCTTGGTCTCGTGGCCGTCGGCGGTGAGGCTGGCCGCGTTGACGGTGTCGCCCTCGGACAGGTCCGGGAGCCGGGTCTGCTGGTCGTCGGAGGTCTGGTCGGCGGAGTCGGTGCCCTCGACGTACGCCTTCAGGAAGCCGTGGAAGGTGATCACCCGGCCGGTCGCGGAGAAGACCACGTCCTCGCCGGTGGTCGCCTGGGCGCCGAGGCGGATCGCGACGGAGCGGCCGACGGCGTCCTTCATCTGGGAGGCGACGGTGCGCATCCAGATGAGCTCGTAGAGACGGAACTGGTCGCCGGTCAGGCCGGTCTGCGCCGGGGTGCGGAACGAGTCGCCGGCGGGGCGGATCGCCTCGTGTGCCTCCTGCGCGTTCTTGACCTTGGAGGCGTACGTCCGGGGCGAGTCGGGCAGGTATTCGGCACCGTAGAGCTCCCTGACCTGAGCGCGGGCGGCGCTGATCGCGTCGCCGCTCAGGGTGGTGGAGTCGGTACGCATGTAGGTGATGAAGCCGTTCTCGTAGAGGCGCTGGGCGACCGACATGGTCGTCGAGGCGCTCATCCCGAGCTTGCGGCTGGCCTCCTGCTGCATCGTGGTGGTGCGGAAGGGGGCGTAGGGGCTGCGCTTGTAGGGCTTGGACTCGACGCTGCGGACCTCGTAGGTCTGCCCCTCGAGCCCGGCGACGAGCGCCTCGGCGCGGCCGCGGTCGAGGTGGACGACCTTGTCGCTCTTCAGCAGGCCGTCGGGGCCGAAGTCGGCGCCGCGGGCGATGCGGCCACCGTCGACGGAGGTGATCCGGGCCGGGAACATCCGCGGCTCGTGGTCGGAGCCGGCATCGAAGGTGCCGGCGAGGTCCCAGTAGGAGGCGGTGCGGAAGGCGATCCGCTCGCGCTCACGGTCGACGACGAGGCGGGTGGCGACGGACTGGACGCGCCCGGCGCTCAGCCGCGGCATGACCTTCTTCCAGAGCACCGGCGAGATCTCGTAGCCGTAGAGCCGGTCGAGGATGCGGCGGCTCTCCTGGGCCTCGACGAGGTCCATGTCGAGCTCGCGGGGGTTCTCCGCGGCGGCCAGGATGGCCGGCTTGGTGATCTCGTGGAAGACCATCCGCTTGACCGGGATGTCCTTCTTCGGCTTCAGCTCGTCGAGGAGGTGCCAGGCGATCGCCTCGCCCTCGCGGTCCTCATCGGTGGCGAGGTAGAGCTCGTCGGCGTCCTTGAGAAGCGACTTGAGCTTGGAGATCTGCTTCTTCTTGTCGCTGGGCACGACGTAGTAAGGAGTGAAGCCGTTGTCGACGTCGACGCCGAAGCGCCCCCACGGCTTGTCCTTGATCTTGGCGGGGGTGTCCGCCGCGCTCTGCGGAAGGTCGCGGATGTGCCCGACGGACGCCTCGACGACATACCCCTGTCCGAGGTATCCGCCGATCTTCTGCGCCTTCGCCGGGGACTCGACGATCACCAACTTGTGTGCCACTGAGGTCCTTATCTCACTGCAGCAGAGCCTGGCACCACCGACAAGCTCTGGCGAAACACGTTAGCGCGTGTCTCCAGCCGGCAAGGGTCCAGCCACCGCGGTTCATGGGCGCTGTGCTCTCGGACAACATGGCGTGTTGCCTTGGGCGCCGCGAAGACAATACCTAGCACGCTCGGGAGCGGGAGGGTGAAATCGCTGTCTCATGGTGATCCTCCCCCGGACGGCCGAAGACGGCACGTCCGAAACTGTCGGTGGTCGACCGTAGGGTGACTTTCGAGGACGGCGAGACCCATCCGAATCGAGAGGTCTCCGCTGATGATCGACACCGAATACAACGACTACCTGGGTGGCCCGACCGCGCCGCCGGAACACCTGGTCTGCTCCGAGTGCGCCCAGCTGCTCGCTCGCACCAACGCGATCCTGGAGCGCTTGGAAGCCGAGCTGACCCGGCCGACCTGGTCCGCGCCACCGACGCCGCCGCGACCCGACCACGAGATCGCCCTGGACTGGCTGGCCGCGCTGTGCGGCGGCCACGAGGCGGTCACCGCGCTGGACGCCGCACCACTGGTCGAGGACGCGCTGGACCTGCCGGTCGTCGAGGATCCGGTGGGACGTACGCAGCTGGAAGCCGTGGCCGCGCTGCTGGACGAGGTCGCGGCCGACTTCCCGGCCGAGGTCGGCTTCGCGCTGCGCCGCGCGCTGCTGCGGCTGTGGGAGATCGACCCGCTGGTCATCGACCCGCCCACCCGGCCTGCTCAGGTCGCCGCCGGGATCGTGTGGACGGTGCTGGGCGCCAACGGCCTCGCCGGGCCGGGCGGCCTGATCACGGCGACCGCGCTCAAGGAGCGGCTCGGCCTGACCAAGATGCCGACGGCCTACGGCAAGCAGCTGGCGGCCGCGCTGCGTGGCTTCTGGCCCTGGCAGACTCAGCTGCCGTGGGGCATGCGCGACCTCCCCGACCTCGAGCCGCTCGGTTACCCGGATCTGCTCGTCTCGAGCGTGCGGCGGCGCCTGGTCAGGCTGCGGGACCAGGCGTGCCTTCAGCGGGACGGAGGAACCCCTCGCTGACCAGCTCCTGCGCGATCGGCAGATAGCCGCTGCGCACGACCGCGGGGTCGCGGTCGAGGATCTGGGCGAGCGCGTCGAGGATCTGACCGACGGTCAGGTCGCCGTCGCACGCGCCCGCGAAGGCCGCCTCGATGGTGTCGGCCTGGCGGGCACGGCGCAGACCACGCTGCTGGCGCAGGATGACGGTGCTGGGGTCTTCGGCGCCGGGCTGGCCCAGCGTCTCCTGCTGGACGTCGTCGGCGAGCACCAGGACCGACTCCTCTCTCACTTCGATACGAGCAGCTTCGCCCCATGCCTGGAGCGCGGGCGCGATCGGCTGCTCGACGTCGTAGGGCCACTCGAGAAGCTCGCGCTTCGGGTCGCTCGCGCCGGTGCGGTGCAGGTTGATCCAGCCGAACCCGACGCCCTCGATCTTCTGCTCCTCGAACCACGACAGCCAGGTGTCGTATCGGGTCAGGTAGTCACCGGCGCCGTGGTGACCCGAGTCCTTGAGCCAGAGCTCGACGTACGCCGCGGGATCGAGCACCTCGCGCTGCACCACGAACGCGTCGACGTCGTCGCCGAGCCAGCCTTCGAGGCGGTCGTCCCAGGGCTGGTCCTCGGAGATGATCCAGTTGCCGAGGATCTGGCACCAGCCGCCCTCGGTGAGCATGTCGGGTGCGGCCCTGACGATGTCCTCGACCACCCGGTCGCCGGGCAGGCCCGAGTCGCGGTAGACGAGACGTTCCCCGGTGGCCGGGCTGATCACGAACGGCGGGTTGGTGGCGATCAGATCGAAGCGCTCGCCGGCGACGGGCTCGAAGAACGACCCGTCGCGCACGTCGATCCGGTCCTCGACGTCGTTGAGGGCGGCGTTGAAGGCGGTGATCCACACGGCTCGCTGGTTGACGTCGGTCGCAATCACCCGGTCGCTGTGGGTCGCGAGATGAAGAGCCTGGACGCCGCAGCCGGTGCCGAGGTCGAGAGCGGTGCCGACGTGGTCGCGGATGGTGAGCTGCGCGAGGGAGGTGGACGCTGGGCTGATGCCGAGCACGTGCTCGGGGCCGACGCGCTGCGGGCCGCCGTCGAGGCCGGGGGTGAGGTCGGAGACGACCCAGAGGGTGGTGTCGTCGGTGGCGTACGGGCGCACGTCGAGGCGCGCGGCGACCTCGCCGACCGACTGCTCCAGGATGCCCTCGACCGCGAGCCGGTCGACGAGGCCCGGGAGAGCTGCTTCGGCGTGGTCGAGCGAGACGGTCGTCTGCAGCAGGAAGAGCCGGATCAGCGTCTCCAGCGGGGAGCCCCCGTGGGTGCGGCGGCGGCCGGGCAGGGTCTCGTTGCGGCTCAGCGCGCCATGGGCGATCGGGCCGAGCAGCTCGGCGACGGAGTCGTAGGAGAAGTCGGCCTGCTGGAGGGCGTCACGGAGCCGGTGCGGGAGGTCACTCACACCTGGAGAGCCTAGGCCCTCGGCCCGGCTGCGGGTCAGCCCGCGGCCGCGCCCTCAGCGCTGGCGTGGATGTCGAAGACCTTGGCGAGGCCGGTGATCCGGAAGATCTTGAGGAGTCGCTCCTGGGTACAGACCAGGCGGAGCATGCCGTTGTGCTGGCGCACCTTCTTGAGGCCGCCCACGAGTACGCCGAGGCCGGTCGAGTCGAGGAACTCCACGGCTTCGAGGTCGACGACGATGTCGTAGTGGCCCCTCGCGACGAGCTCGGTGATCTTGTCCCTCAGCTTCGGCGCGGTATAGACGTCGATCTCGCCGCCCACGGCCACAACGGTGGCCGAGTCGAGCTCGCGAGTCGCAAGCGTCAGATCCACTTCGAAGTTCTCCTGCCAAGGAACGTGAGACAACGGACTCCGGTATCGATCATCCACCGTCCGGTACCCGGAGTCGATCGTAATGTAACCACGGCTCACCAGGATGCGCGCAAGAAACTCGCAACGTCGTGCGCCGGAAGCGGCCCCTCGAGCGTGGTGATCACCACGATTCTGGGAGAATCGTGCAGGTGTTCACCCTTCGACAGGCTCAGGACACCGCGACGTCCGCCGGTGATCTCGTACGCCGGCTCGCCGCCGTCCCGGGCCGGGAGGACCGGCTCGCCCATCTCGAGCAGGTGCCGCCGCGCGAGGCCGTCTTCGCCGACTGGCCGGAGTGGGCCTCGAGCGACGTCGTCCGAGCCTTCACGGCGCGCGGGATCGAGCGGCCGTGGCGGCATCAGGCGGTCGCCGCCGACGCTGCCCACGACGGCAGCCACGTGATCGTCTCGACGGGCACCGCGTCCGGGAAGTCGCTGGCCTACCAGCTGCCCGCGCTGACTGCCATCCGAGACGGACGGGGTCCACGTGGTGAACGCGGAGCCGGCGTCCTCTATCTCGCGCCCACCAAGGCGCTCGCCCAGGACCAGCTGACCGGGCTGCGGGAGCTCGGCGTGGACGTACGCGCGGTGACCCACGACGGCGACAGCACCCGCGAGCAACGCGACTGGACTCGCGACTTCGGCGAGTACATCCTCACCAACCCCGACATGCTGCACCGGTCGCTGCTCCCCGGCCACCAGCGCTGGACCAGCTTCTTCCGATCGCTGCGCTACGTCGTCATCGACGAGTGCCACCACTACCGCGGTGTCTTCGGGGCCCACGTCTCCCACGTCCTGCGCCGGCTGCGCCGCATCTGTGCGCTCTACGGCTCGTCTCCGACGTTCATCCTGGCCTCGGCCACGGTCGCCGAGCCGGCGATCGCCGGCGAGCGCCTCATCGGCCTGCCGGTGCTCCCGGTGACCGCCGACGCGTCGCCGCGCGGCGAGCTCTCCATCGCGCTGTGGCAGCCGCCCCTGACCTCGCACGCCGGTGAGAACGGCGCCCCCGTGCGTCGCGCCGCCTCCGCCGAGACGGCAGATCTCCTCGCCGACCTGGTCTCCTCCGACGTACGCACCCTGGCCTTCGTACGCTCCCGTGTCGGTGCCGAGCAGGTCGCCCTGACCACCGCCGCGGAGCTGGAGGAGGTCGACCCGTCGCTGCCCGGGCGGGTGGCGTCCTATCGCGGTGGCTATCTCCCCGAGGAGCGCCGAGCCATCGAGGCGTCGCTGCGGTCGGGCGAGCTGCTCGGTCTGGCGGCGACGAACGCGCTCGAGCTCGGCATCGACATCAGCGGGCTGGATGCGGTGGTGCTGGCCGGCTACCCGGGCAGGCGCTCTGCTTTCTGGCAGCAGATCGGCCGCGCCGGACGGGGTGCCGGCGACGCGCTCGGCATCCTGGTGGCACGCGACGACCCGCTGGACACCTACCTCGTCACCCATCCGGACGCTCTTCTCGGCCAGCCGGTCGAGGCCACCGTCTTCGACCCGGCGAACCCCTATGTGGTCGGACCACACCTGTGCGCCGCCGCGCAGGAGGTGCCGTTGACCGAGCCGGACCTACCGCTCTTCGGGCCGGGCGCCCGCGAGATCCTGGACAACCTGGTCGCCTCCGGACTGCTGCGCAAGCGGCCGAAGGGGTGGTACTGGACCGACCGCCGGCGGGCCGCCGACCTCGCCGACATCCGCTCCTCGGGCGGCTCACAGGTGCAGCTGATCGAGGCCGAGACCGGCCGGGTCGTCGGCACGGTCGACGCAGCGAGCTCGCACGCGAGCGCACACGCCGGGGCCGTCTACGTCCACCGCGGCGAGACCTACCTCGTGCACGAGCTCGATCTCGAAGAGCACGTCGCCGTCATCTCACGCGACGACCCCGGCTACTCCACCTCCGCCCGGGAAGTCACCGACATCTCGATCGTCGCCGAGCGCGAGCACGCCGCCTGGGGCGAGTGCCGTCTGGCGTACGGCGATGTCGACGTCAGTCACCAGGTCGTCTCCTTCCTGCGTCGGCGTCAGCCGAGCGGGGAGGTGCTGGGCGAGGAGCTTCTCGACCTCCCCGAACGTACGCTGCGCACCGCCGCGGTCTGGTGGACCGTGCCCGCCTCCGCGCTGGAGGCCGCGGGACTCGATCAGACTGACATCCCCGGCGCCGCGCACGCAGCCGAGCACTGCTCCATCGGCCTGCTGCCTCTGATCGCGACTTGCGACCGTTGGGACATCGGCGGCGTCAGCACCGCCTCCCATCCGGACACCGGCATGCTCACCGTCTTCGTCTACGACGGGCATCCCGGTGGCGCCGGTTTCTCCGAGCGCGGCTTCCGAGCAGCTCGGGAGTGGCTCGGCGCCACGCTGGAGACCATCGAGGCGTGCGAGTGCGACGACGGCTGCCCCTCCTGCGTGCAATCGCCCAAGTGCGGCAACCAGAACAACCCGCTCGACAAGCAGGGCGCCATCGTGTTGTTGCGGCTGCTGCTCCAGAAATAGGCATACCCTGGGCAGATGTTGGTCCTTGGTCTGGTGCTGATCGTCGTCGCCGCAGCTCTGATCGTTCTCGGGCTCTTCACCACCGGCAACGGTGACCTCGAAGACCCGACAGCGACGATGCTCGGTCTTCCCGTCGGCTCGACGACGATCTTCGTGATCGGTCTCGTCGCCGGTGTCCTCCTCCTCTTCGGCCTCTGGCTCACCAAGTGGGGCGGAAAGCTCCAGGCCAGGAGCATGAAGGAGAAGCGGCAGATGCGGAGGCTGACCAAGTCGCTGCAGGACGCCACCACGCCGGACTCCACGCCCGCGCCCAAGGACGAGAACACCAACTGACCAAGGCTGCTAGTCGGGCGCGGGCTCGCTGGGGCCAGCCCTCGCCTCTGCGACCGGGTCGCCTGGCTGCCCCAGCCAGCGTGGCCCGTCGACTCGCACCGTGACGGTGACGTCTTCGCCGGCGATCTCACACGACTCCAGCCTGGCACCGTTGCGGTCGGTGATCGCCTCGGCCGCACCGCACGCGTCCTCGGAGATCTGCAGCGCGTTCGCACCCGCGAGCGCGGCGAGGTCGGCCGCGGACTGGGCGGTGCGGTGGGCGACGAAGACCGCGCCCACCACACCCAGCGCCGCACCGAGGAAGAGCAGCAGCCCGATCGCACCTACCGCGAACGGCGCCGCCGACCCGCGCTCGCCTTGTTCAGCCCGAGACGCGCTCACCGCTCCCCCTCCGCGGTGCCCTGCCCCTGTCGAGGGGTCGTCTCGGTGGCGGCCACTGCTTCGCCGCGGACCGTCACCCCCGGCATCCACCTGAAGATCCCACCGGGCCCGGTGACTCGCGCCTGCGCCGAGGCGACGACCTCCTCACCACCGGCACTGACGCTCACCCGCGTCCCAGCAGGTCCGACCTGTCGCCCGCGCGCGGCTGCCGAGCCGCTGTCGTCGCCTCGAGCCACCGCCCGCGCAGTCTCCCTCGCCGCGTCGACCACCTGGATCTGGGCCGCCCCCACCGACAGCAGCCAGACCAGCCCGATGGTCACCGCGACCAGGAGCGGGATGACCATCACGAGCTCTGCGGTGGCTGCGCCACGCTCGTCCCGGGCCCCGGTCACGGCTCAGATCCCCAGCAGGCTGAGCACGTGCTGGAACAGCCGGTTGAGCAGGTCGTTGCCGAAGCCGCCGGTGAGCAGCTTGTAGAGCAGGCCGGCGAGCCCCGCACCGGCCGCGGTGCCCACCGCGTACTCCGCCGTCGTGATGCCCTTTTCGTTCTTCTGAAGCTTCAGCTTGGCCATGGTTGGTCCTCTCTGTCGATGGCCGTCGGTACGGCCGTTCATGACGACGATGACCCGCATCGCCGACATCCGCGACCGGCATTTCGTGACCTGTGGAGAACCCGATCCTGAGCTGTCCCTGTGGATGATGATCGGCCCGCTGATCAGGGAAAAAGACCGCGCCGAGGCGTCACGTACGTCGGCCGAGAGGGCAGCGGGATGCCCTCTCGGCCGACGCAGCCGACGTCTCGGCGCGGGCTCAGATGCCGAGGTTGGAGAGGAGCCCTCCGACGACGGGGACGACGCCCAGAAGCAGGAAGGCGGGGAGGAGGCAGATGCCGAGCGGGACGGCGGCCTTCACCCCGACCGCGCGGGCACGATCCTCCACCTCGGCGCGGGCGTTCCTGGTCAGGTCGTCAGCAAGACGCTCGACGGTGGTCGCGACCGGCGCTCCGGTCGCCTGAGCACGAGCCAGCGCTCGCCCCAGAGGTGCCAGGGCAGGGTCGTCCACGAGCGTGCGCCAGGTCTTCTCGGGGTCGGCTCCCAGGTGGAGTCGGGAGGCCGCGGGCAGCAGCCGCGCCGCGGCCGGGCCGGGCAGGGCGGCGGCGACCGCAACCAGCGCCTCGGCAGGCGCGGCTCCGGAAGAGAGCGCCGCGGAGAGAAGCCGAACCAGAGCTGGAAGCTCTGCCCTCGCAGCCTCGCGGTCACGCCGCACCTCTGCAGGTTCCATCCGACCGATCACCAGCCAACAGACGACTCCCGCAGGCGCCGCGAGCACCATCCCGGCGACGCCGCCGATGAAGACGTAGGCGGCCACGGCGGCGAGCAGGGCGAGGACTGGTCGCCAGCGCATCATCCAGCCACCGGGATCGCCGGCGTCGCTGCCCGACTCGATCGTGCCGGGCAGCGAGGACCTCGGCGTCGGCAGCAGTGCCGCCGCCAGGCCCATGACCGCGGCCGCGGCCGCGAGCCAGATGCTCATCGCGCCTCGACCCCGCGCGCGATGCCCTCGATCCACCACAGCCCGAGCCAGCCGAGCAGCAGTCCGACGCCGAGGCAGGCGAGGCCGACCGGCGACCCGAGGAGGAACGCCAGCGGGTCACCGCCGACGCCGCTGCCCATCGCCAGCGCGGCGACCGGCAGGGCCGCGATCAGGCGGGCGGTGGCCCGGGCGGAGCCGAGCTCGCCGTCGACGACCCGCTGGGTGGCAGCCGCAGCACGCAGGTCGAGCGCTACCCGGTCGAGCGCGTCGGCGAGCCCGCTCCCGGTCTGATGGGCGATCTGCCAGGCAGCGGCGACCACCCGGAGGGAGCCCGCCCCGGGCACCTCGGCGACCTTCCGCCAGGCCGCCGGGACGTCGGCTCCCATCCGCTGCGCCTCTGCCACCGGCTCGACCACCGGCCACTCGTCGGCCAGCTGGGACAGGGCCGGCCCGGGCGGGTGGCCCGCGGCCAGCTCGGCGGCCATCTGCTCGCAGGCCTCCACGACCCGCTCAGCCGTACGTCCCGCCCCGATCCGTTCGCAGCGGCGTCGCCACAGGGCGAACCCGCCGTAGGTTGCGATCCCGAGCAGGACAGCCGCGACGACCGCCCTGCCCGGGAAGACGATGGGGATCAGGGCGACCAGGAGGAACGACCACCGAGGGGGACGCCAGGCACGCGAGCGGGGCGCGACGGCGGAGGTCGGCGGAAACAGCAGCGCGACCGCGGTCCCGGCCAGACAGGCGACGATGCCGAGAAGACCTCCGCTCATCGGTCTGCCCCCAGCAGCGCGTCCAGCCGAGCCGACGCCGGCCCGGCGACCACCTCGCCGTCGGCGGTGACAGAACAGGCCGCCTCCATCCGGACCAGCCCGTCGGCCCCGCGCAGCGGGACCGCGACCTCGGTCAGCACCCGTCGGCCGTCCCGCCGCCGCAGGTGCACGACCACATCCACCCCGGAGGCGAACTGGCTGTGCGCCGCCTCCCGGCCGAGACCGGCCGCGAGGGCCAGCGCCTCGACCCGCGCAGGGACGTCGGCGGCGGAGTTGGCGTGGAGGGTGCCGCAGCCGCCCTCGTGGCCGGTGTTGAGCGCCGCGAGCAGGTCGACGACCTCGGCACCGCGCACCTCACCCACGACCAGCCGGTCGGGACGCATCCTGAGCGCCTGCCGGACCAGCGTGTGGAGCTCGACCGCGCCCGCCGCCTCGATGTTGGCCGGACGCGCTTCGAGACCGACAACGTGCGGATGGTCGGGCCGCAGCTCGGAGGCGTCCTCGACCAGCACCAGCCGCTCCTCAGGCGGGACCAGCGACAGCAGCGAGGCCAACAGCGTGGTCTTCCCGGTGCCGGTGCCACCGGAGACCAGGAACGCAGACCGCGCCAGCACCAGCCGCCGCAGGAGCTCCGCCACCGCCGGCACGACCATCCCGGAGGCCTCGAGCTCATCGAGCGTGAAGGCCCGCGCCGAGGGGACCCGCAACGAGATCACCGTGCCCGGTCGCGCCAGCGGTGCGAGCACCGCGTGGAACCGGCTGCCGTCACTCAGCCGCAGGTCGACGTAGGGCGAGGCATCGTCGAGTCGCCGCCCGGCACCAGCAGCCAGCCGTTGGGCCAGCCGCCGGACCGCGTCGTCGTCAGGGAAGGCCACCGGAGCCGGCTCCAGCCCGGAGCCGCGGTCGATGAAGACCTGCTCGGGTCCGTTGACGAGCACGTCCGTCACCCCGGGCAGCCGCAGCAGCGGCTCCAGCGGGCCCGCGCCGACCACGTCGCGACGTAGCATCTCGAACACCCCGAGCACGGTCGCGTCACCGACGATCCGGCCCTCGGCACGCAGCGCCTCCTGCACCCGGTGGGGTGTGAGCTCCCCCGGCGTACGCGCGAGGTGGTCCCGGACCAGGTCGACGACCTGGGGCGCGACATCGACGGCGCCGATCATGCCGCCATCACCCCGACCCGAACCTTGCAGCGGGCCAGCACCTCGGCAGCCGCGCGCGCCAGCGGCGCCCGCTTCGACCGGATCGGCCCGAGACCGAGGTCGATGGCCTCGGCCAGCCCTCGCTGGTCGGACATCGAAGCGACGACCGGGAGACCGAGCGCACGCCCGACCGCCTCCGGCTCGGCAGCGCGGCCACGCACGACGACCCGGACCCGATCCCGCTCGGGGAGCCGCGAGATCAGCCGGGCGGCCGAGGCGGTGCCGGTCACGTCGGCCCGGACCACGACCAGGACGACGTCGCACCCCGTCAGCATTGCCTCGGCGGAAGCGTCGGACTCACGCGGCAGGTCGACCACGACGAGGTCATGCCCGCGCCTGGCCGCAGCGAGTACCTCGCGCACGACCTCCGGTCGTGGCAGCGCCCCGTCGCCGCTCGGCCAGCCCAGCACGCCCAGCGACCCGATGTGCGGCACCGCCTCCCGCAACGCCCGCGCCCCCAGCCGGCCGGCGGTCTGCCCGAGATCGCCCCAGCTCACTCCGGGAACCTCCTCGAGCGCGAGCACCCGCCCGGCTCCGGGGCCGAGACGGTCCGCGTCGACCAGGAGCGTCGGGCCGCGGTCGGCCCCCAGACTGGCCAGCGCAGCGGCGTACGTCGTCGCTCCGGCTCCACCCGAGCCGGCCACCACGCCCACGACCAGGCCGTCGCCTCCCCCGCCGTCGCCGATGTCGGCGAGCAGCCCGGCGACGACCGCCTCGGCCGACGGCAGCTCGAGCATCGTCTCGGCACCGACCTCGAGCGCCGCCCGCAGCAGCGGTTCGCCGGTCGTCCCCCAGCCCACGACGTAGACGTCGTCGCGGCGGGGTGGTCGCAACGAGGCGACCTCCGCCAGCAGGTCGGCGCCGACGAGTATCAACGGTGGTCTCTGCCATCGGCGCAACGCGCCGGCGGCGTCGGTGCACTCCTCGATGGTGATGCCCGAGGCAGCAGCCAGGCGGGCCGCCTCAGCGACGAGCAACGAGTCAGCGGTGATGACGAGAGGTTCCGAGGTCATGACAGCAGGATCCGCCGCACGACCGACAATTCCACCCGTAAATGCGGAGCCTGTGGATAACCGCGTCCCGAACCCACCCTGTGGACGGTGATCGGCCCGCCCAACGGCCGTCTACGATGAGCGCATGACACGCATCGCTGCGTTCTTCGACCTCGACAAGACGATCATCGCGAGGTCGAGCACGCTTGCGTTCTCCAAGCACTTCCAGGCCGGCGGCCTGATCACCCGCGCGGCCATGATCCGCTCGGCCTACACGCAGTTCGTCTACGTCGTCGGCGGCGCCGACCACGACCAGATGGAGAAGATGCGCAAGGCGCTCTCCGAGATGGTCACCGGGTGGAACGTCGCCACGGTCAAGGAGATCGTCGCCGACACCCTCCACAACGTGGTCGACCCGCTCGTCTACGAAGAGGCCGTGCAGCTCATCGAGCAGCACCACGCCCAGGGCCACGACGTCATCATCGTCTCGGCCTCGGGCACCGAGCTGGTCGAGCCCATCGGCGAGATGCTGGGCGCCGACCACGTGGTCGCCACGCAGATGGAGATCGAGGACGGCCGCTACACCGGCGAGATCGCGCTCTACGCCTACCGCGAGGAGAAGGCACGCGCGGTGAAGCAGCTGGCCGAGCGGTTCGGCTACGACCTGGAGAAGTCGTACGCCTACTCCGACTCGATCACCGACACCCCCATGCTGGAGGAGGTCGGCCACGCGTTCGCGGTCAATCCCGACAAGGACCTCCGCATGGTCGCCAAGGAGCGCGGCTGGGAGATCCTGGTCTTCAACAAGCCGGTCGCGCTGCGCAGCCGGGTGCTCTCCCCGTCCACGCCGACCCTCGCCGCGCTGGCCGTCGGGGGCGCCGTCGCGATCGCCGGCGGGGTCATCTGGGCCGGCACGAAGCGTCGCCCTCGCGGCGCCTGACCCGGTTCTGCAGGGGAGTCATGATCCTCCTCATGCTGCAGAAATTCCAGCCTTGAATCTGCCCGATAATCGGCGTAGAAACGATCACGTAACAAGACGTACACGAGACCAGGCACCCACGCGGCGATCCACCCATCTGATGGGGTGCTGTAGCCGGGGAGAAATCCCGACGCAGTGACCAGACCTTGCACGCTTGGTAACCAGAAGGCCTCGTGGACACGGTGGCATCCGGTGCTCACAACCCACCGGGTGCCACCACCTTTTCTGACGCCTACTCGGCGGCGTCCAGGCGTAGCGGCGACGCCTCGGCCCCGGCGGCGTACGCCTCGGCCGCATAGAGCAGCCACGAGTGCGCCCCCGCCTGCCCGCCCTCGCGGAAGCCGCGCAGGTTGGACTCGTAGGCGGCCCGCAGCGCCAGATGGCCGGCCTCCGGCACGACCAGCGACTTCTCGTCCACCCCGCGCGCGACGAGAACGAGCCGCTCTGCGGCACGCGCGACCAGTCCGTTGTGGGACGCGAACGGCGCGGCGGTCGCCAGATCGGCGTGCACGAAGGCCGCCACCACCAGCGCCGGCGCGGTCGTCGGCGCGAGCAGCAGGTCGGAGAGGCGCCGCAGCCGTTCGGCGGCCGCCGCGGAGCGAGGCCGTCCGAGCTCGTCGGCCTCCAACGACGCGCCTGCCGCCAGCGCGTGCATCCGTGCGAACGCCTGCAACGGCGCCTGCTTCACCACCGGCACCAGCGCGAGCAGCTCGGTCGAGAGCCGCACCGCGTCCTGCGCGACCTGGTCACCACCGGAGGTCCGCACCTCGCCCAGCGACGACCCGGAACCCTCCAGGACGGCCGACGCGTGCGCCCCGCGCAACAACGACTCGGCGGTGGTCTCCGGGGACGTACGCCGCAGTCCCCGGTCACGCAGCATCACGTCGATGCCGTCACGGGCTGCGGCGAAGCCCGAGGCCACACCTTCGAGCGACACCAACCGGGCAAGCGGATCGTCCTTCACGCGTCAACCTTATGGCCAGATCCGCCGATCACCGATGTCGCGAGCGTCACGAGACGGGTGTGATGGCAAGGCGGCGCCGCGAAGGCATACCGGTTGTCTGATGAGCGGCGGCAACGCAGCCAGCGCGCCCGTATCGTGGCGCGCAGCAGGCGGGGATCGGCGGATTTGGCCATCACGCGGGTTACCCTGACCGAGATGACGGACCCAGCCAACCCCGACCCGGCACGCTCCTTCGGAGCCGTGGCGGACAGCTATGACCGCGGGCGCCCGTCCTACCCGGCCGATGCTGTGAAGTGGCTGGTCGGCGAGGAGCCGTGCTCGGTCCTCGAGCTCGGCGCCGGCACCGGCAAGCTCACCGAGGTGCTCGTCGGACTGGGCCATGAGGTCTTCGCGACCGACCCCGACGACGCGATGCTCGACATCCTCTCCGGGAAGCTCCCCGACGTCCGCGCGACCAGCGGCACGGCCGAGCAGATCCCGACCGGCGACAGCCTCTACGACGTGGTCATCGTCGGGCAGGCGTTCCACTGGTTCGACCACGACAAGGCGATCGCGGAGATCGGTCGCGTGCTGCGCACCGGCGGCCGGCTCGCGGTGATCCAGAACGAGCGCGACGAGCGCATCCCGTGGGTGCGCAAGCTCGGCCGGCTGATCGGCAAGCAGGACAGCGGGTACGACCCGACCTCGATCCTCGACGACTCCGGTCTCTTCTCGGCGGTCGAGGCGCGCACCTTCCGCCACTGGCAGGTCGTCGACCGCCACTCGATCCAGGACCTGGTCATCTCCCGCTCCAACATCGCGACCCTCGACCCGGAGGCCCAGGAGCAGAAGCGGCGCGAGGTG
This sequence comes from Nocardioides luteus, assembly GCF_014648595.1. GTDB lineage: Bacteria > Actinomycetota > Actinomycetes > Propionibacteriales > Nocardioidaceae > Nocardioides > Nocardioides luteus. Next base: position 310,932 of record NZ_BMRK01000003.1, read on the forward strand.
CTGGCCTTCTACGACGGCTACGGCCGCGGCATGGACGGCATGCAGCTGCCCTACAACTGCCGGGCCTGGCACGCGCAGGTGCTCCCGCACGCGCAGGTGGCCTCGACAGGCTCGGCCACCGGTGCGCACGAGGCCGACGAGACCGACGACCAGCAGCGCGCGTCGGTGCCGCTGGCCAAGCGCACCGACACGGCCGTACGCCTCCCCCGGGTCGTCACCGACCCCGAGAACGGCGACGACGACCTGCTCATCGACTTCCGGTGAGCGGGTCCCCGGGGCGCGTGGTGAGGCTGTCGCGCTGGGGATCCATCAGGTCGAAGCTCTGGATCACCCAGAAGATCGTGAAGCAGACCAGCAGCGAGACCTCGGTGGCCAGGAGCCAGTAGGTCCATCCGGCCAGACCGAGCGCGATGCCGGCGACCAGCAGCACCGCCATCGCCGCGACCAGCGCCCAGTAGGTCCGGTCCAGCCGCGTACGCGCCTTGTCGGCCTCGCGCGCGATCTTCCGTACGCCCCAGTCGGTGTTGAGCACCACCCCGAGCGCGAACGGCGCGAAGGTGAACACCGCGGCGAGGCCGTGCGCCTTCGTCGCGAAGCTGTCCTGGTCGATCAGCAGCCAGCCGACGCCCACGACCCACGCCGCGGCGACCGAGGCCAGCCCGATGGCGGCCCACCGCGAGGGCCAGGCACCGGCGACCGCGCGCTTTCGAAGACCGAAGATCAGCACCACGACCCACCCGATCGCCATCACCGCCAGATAGCTCCAGGCGTTGTTGACGATGGCCGCCTTGTCGATCTGCTCCCCCACCTCCGGGGTCGGCACGAAGCCCACCATCGGAGCCGAGAGCCCGGCGAGGTTGAAGACGGTGTCCTCTGCGTCCGTGTAGCCGCGCAGCACCACCAGGCACACGCCCATCGCGCACAGCACGGCGGTGAAGACCGGTCCGGCCGAGGTGTAGTAATAGGACGAGATCGACGTCTGGAACTCCCTGCTGGAGATGGTCTCGGCGGTCACCGAGATCGCCAGCCCGGCGAGCAGACAGCACAGAGCGAAACGGACATAGCGGTACGTCGTCACCTCGGTCGTCATGGTTGTCGAAGGTAGCGGGATCCCGCCATCGGTGGGCACTCATCCGCCAGCGCGTCCGAGACCCGCTCCCGACGGCTTTTCGCACAGGAAGATGACGATCACGTGAAATCCTCCGTTTCCGGCCGAGGACCTCTTGGGGCGGGACTACGGACGCATTAGCGTCCGAGCGAAGCGACGCTGCGCATCGCCGTCACAGCCATCACCCGCGCTCGGGCCAGCCCTTGCGGAAAGCGAGGTCGACATGTCTTTGTTGGCATACCCTTCGACAGGCTCAGGACACCGCCTCGAGGACGGCCCGTCCGTCCTCTCCCTGTACGAAGGCTTCTTCGCCGGCGGCGCCCGGATCCTGCACACCGCAGTCGTCCGCGCGCTCGACGCCACCACGCCTCAGCGCCACAGCGTGCTCAGCCTGAGCGACCGTGTGCAGCGCGAGTTCACCGCCCAGCGGATCTCCTCCGACAACTCCTACCGCCGCCTGACCGCCGCCGGCGTACCCGTCAGAGCCTTGAGACGTATGCCGACAGGACCCGTCACCACCAGCCAGCTCAAGCGGGTGGCGCAGTCGGTTGCCAAAGCCGACGTGGTGCTGTCACTCAAGGAGCAGCCACTCACGGTGCTGGGCAAGGTCGGCACCTCCGGGACCCCGCTGATCGCCTGCCTGCACCGCTCCGACCCCGAGCACCAGGGCGCCGGCGTGCAGGAGCTGGTCGAGCTCGACCGGGCCGGGCTCCTCACCGCGGCGGTCTGCTGCGCGGTCTCGACCCAGCGGGCCTACCACGAGGCGACCGGGATCCCGCTGGAGCGGCTGCCGGTCCTCCCCAACGGCGTCGACCTCTACAAGTTCCGCACCGACGCCGCCCTGCGTGCCGGCAAGCGCGCCGAGCTCGGCGTCGTCGGCGACGCACCCGTGGTGATGATCGCCGCCCGCTTCGACGCGATGAAGAACATCCCGCTCTTCGTCCGTTCCGCCCGCCGCTTCGTCCGCGAGCATCCCGACGCGCACCTCGTCATGTGCGGCGCCGGCATGACCGCCGACAACCCGGCCTTCGCGGCGCTGGTCGCCGAGGAGCTCGGCACCTGGCCGGCGCTGGAGACCAACCTGCACGCGCTCGGCATCCAGAGCCAGATGGCTCCGCTCTACAACGCCGCCGACCTGATCACGCTGACCTCGGCGTTCGGCGAGGCCGCCCCGCTGTGCCTGCTCGAGGGCATGGCCTGCGGCGCGGTGCCGGTGACCACCCCGGTCGGCGACGCCGCGGCGATGGTCGGCGACCCGCGCCTGGTCGCGAGCTTCGACCCGGCTGAGACCGCCGAGTCCTGGAAGGCCGCTTTCGCCCAGCGCGAGGAGCACTTCGAACGGATCTTCCGCAACCGGCAACGCCTCTCCGAGCAGCGGCTCTTCGATGCGTACGCACGGCTGATCAGCGACTCCGCCGCCTCGGCGGAGATCCCGATGGCGGTCTGACCGACCCCGCTGGTCGAGCCCGGCGAGCGCCAGCGGCCGGTGTCTCCGGCGGCTCGACCAGCGGGTTCAGTAGATGTTCACGTCGTAGGCGTTGAGCGCTTCACGGATCGGCTGGAAGAAGGTGGTGCCGCCAGAGGAGCAGTTGCCGCTGCCGCCGGAGGTGATCCCCAGGGCGGTCGAGCCGGCGTAGAGCGGGCCACCGGAGTCTCCGGACTCCGCGCAGATGTTGGTCTTGATCATCCCCCGGACGGTGCCGGCGCCCCGGTAGCGCACGGAGACGTTGAGCGCCTCGACCTTCCCGGAGTGGACCCCGGTCGAGGAGCCGTCGCGAGTGACGCGCTGGCCGACCCGCGCATCACCGACGGAGTAACCGCCGGGGTGGGTCAGGGAGGTGTTGCCGTAGCGCACCAGGGCGTAGTCGTTGCCGGGGAAGCTCGACTTCACGGTGCGGCCGATGCGGGTGGTCTCCCCGGAGTTGGTGTACCAGGTCGACACGTCCTCGGCGCAGTGGCCGGCGGTCAGGAAGTAGTGGTTGCCCCCGCTGCGTACGTTGAAGCCGAGGGAGCAGCGGTAGCCCGAGCCGTAGATCGCGTCGCCGGGGCCGATGAACGGCTTGAACTCGCCGGGCGCCCGCTCCAGCTCGATCGCGTCGGCAGCGGCGCCGACGGCCTCGGTCAGCCTGCTCAGCGCGGAGTCGGTGACCGTCGAGTCCGCGGTCACGACGACCTTGCCGGTGGCCTCGTCGGTGTACCAGGCGATGCCGGACAGGTCCGCCCTCTGCACCACGGTGTCGACCGCCGAGTAGGCGGCTGCGAGCACCTTCGCGCTGGCCTGCGGACCGGCCTGCTCCGGTGGCGGCGCGGCCGACGCCGGCGCGGCCATGGCGGTCGCCGCCAAGGCCAGACCCGCGGCTGCCGCGAGAAGACGGTTGCGTGACCTGGTGAACCTCATCCGTTCCTCCTGGGACCCAGGCGCCCGCCCCGGTAGCGCGCGCCGAGTGCCCGACCACCGCGATGTGCCCGAACACGATCCCTGCGAGTATGGCGTCCCCGACGCCCTACCGGCCAGTCGTGAGGCGAAAACATCACATCCGGAATGAAATTACGTACGCCGCGAGGCAAAGTGGCCCAAACCACCTCGCCCCGCGGCGTAGCTGAGATCGATCAGTAGATCGTGGCCCCGTAGGCGCTGAGAGCCTCGGTCACCGGCTGGAAGAAGGTGGTGCCGCCGGAGGAGCAGTCGCCGCTGCCACCGGAGGTCAGACCCAGCGCGGTCGAGCCGGAGTAGAGCGCGCCGCCGGAGTCACCGGGCTCGGCGCAGACGTTGGTCTGGATCAGACCGCTGACGGTGCCCTCGGCGTAACGGACGCTCGCGTTGACGGCCGTCACGGTGCCGCTGTGGACGCCGGTGGTGGAGCCATCACGGGTGACGCTCTGGCCGACCTGAGCGGTGCCCGCGGAGAAGCCACCGCTCTTGGAGATGGAGGAGTCGTAGCGGACGATGCCGTAGTCGTTGCCCGGGAAGCTGGAGCCGGCGGTGGAGCCGAGCAGCGTGGTGTTCGACGAGTTGGCGTACCAGGTCGAGACGGCGTTGGTGCAGTGACCGGCGGTCAGGAAGTAGTCGGCGCCGCCGACCTTCACGTTGAAGCCGAGCGAGCAGCGCGAGCCGCCGCCGTAGATGGCGTCGCCCGCACCGATGAGCGGGGTGAACTCGCCCTTGGTGTGCTTGACGGTGATGGCCTGGTCACCCTGGCTCGTCTTCTCGGCCGCAGCCTTCTTGACCTCGGCGATCTCCGACTTCGACACCGTCTCGTCGACCGTGATGACGACCTTGTTGGTGGCCGGGTCGGTGTACCACGACGAGCCGACCGGGGCTGACTCGACGACGGCCGACTTGACCGAAGCGACCTCGGCCTTGCTGAACTCGGCGTCCGCGGCGGCTGCCGGGACGGCGACGGCGGCGGAGGCCGCGAGACCCACACCCGCTGCAAGTGCGGCGATGGTGCGGGGACGGAAGGTGGTGCGTTCGAACCTCATACGTCTCCTCCTGGGGGAAAGGCCCGCTCGTTGCGGGCTCCAACTCCCGGAACCACGGGTTTCGTGGCTTACCGAGGTTGGGTAACTGAGTTTCGTGATCTTTCCTCTGGAGCGCATCACAATCGACTCCCCAAGAATCTGCATTGCAAAGACTGGTTCTTCGGGTCTCTGCATTGCAGCAACACGCGATTGCGGGAACGTTTCCGGCCTCGCGCGCATGGAGAGGATTGGGTAAGGATGACCGAGTTGTAGGTGCCCGAGGCGCGAGCCGCGTACGGTGGGTGTTCATGTCCATCTCGCTGCTCGAGCGAGGATTTCGGTCGGGATCTCGTCCGTCTTCCAAACCTTCGGCGTGGCGACCGCTGATAGGTGGTAGACAAACCCCATGCCGTATCCGCCGCCCCCAGGCTCCCCCGATTCGGGCGCGCCTGACGAGCCGCAGAAGCAGCCTGCCCCGTTCGACTACAACGAGCGCCTGATCGGGCTCTCCCAGGAGATCGGCAGCGACCGGCCCGCCTTCAACGCCCGCAAGGAGCGCGCCGCACAGGGCGGCCCCTTGCGCCAGGTCCTGACCATCGCCGTCTCCCTCGCCCTCGTGGCGGTCTGCGGCGTCGTCGTCTACACCCTCTTCACCCGCGGCAACGAGGCGGCGACCACGGCCGGTTCTCCGACGGTGAGCGACTCCCCCTCCTCCGGCACCGCGACCGGTTCGCCCGGAACCGGCGGTGGCCGTGCCGACGTCAGCGGCGAGGCGAGCGGCCGGCCCGGCTGGCCGGAGACCAGTGCGCCGTCCGACTCGAGCGACAGCGGCGCGACGCGCTCGACGATCGGCCCCGAGCGCCTCTCCAAGGCGGATGTCCCCCGCCCCTGGCAGTTCACCTACGGCGACGTGACCCTCAAGGCCCGCTACCTCAGCGGCAAGGACTACCGCGGCTGCAAGGCGACCCTCGAGCGCGAGATCCGCAAGATGGGCTGCGACTACGCGGTCCGGGTCTCCTACAAGGCCCAACGGGCCAACCTGCGGATGACCCACTTCGTCTACGACTTCGGCACCGCCGACGCGGCCGGGAAGGCCGCGGCGGCGATCGAGCCGACGGACGTGATCCCGCCGGAGGAGGCCTCGCTGCCGGCCTACACCCAGGGCTGGTTCAAGGTGAAGGACTACGGCAAGTACGTCGTCTACACCATGGTCACGGCCAACGACGGCATCACCGTGACCAAGGGCAAGGAGTACACCTCCTACGGCAACACCGACCTCGGCGCGGAGATCCTCTTCCGGATGTGAGACCGGCCCCTAGGAGGCGGGCTCGCCGATCTCCGAGGGGACGTCGCCCGGCGTCACCGGCTGCGTCGGCGTGGGCTCGCTCGTCGGGCTGGAGCCCTCGCTGGGCTGCTCGGTCGGAGGCGCGCTCGAACCGGCCGACTCCGACGGCTCGGTGCTCGACCCCTCGCTCGGTGGCGCCTCGGACTCCGGCGGCGCCTGCGACGGATCGGGGTCGTCGGTCGCGGACTCCCCCGGCGACGCAGGCGCCGGTGTCGGGTCCTTCTCCTGCTTCTCCTCGCCGCTGTCCGAACCTCCGCGGGTCACGTCGGAGATGGTGGTGCTGCCGTCGCCACGACCGACGAACGAGCTGACGCTGCGACCGGCCAGGAGCTCGAAGATCGTGATCGCCGCGACCACGACGACGAACATGATCAGCGAGGCGATCGCGATCCGCTTCCAGGGCAGCTCCGCGAGCCGCTCCCGCCAGGTCGAGCCGTCTCCGGAGTTCTCGGCGTCCTTCTCTGCTGCAGCTGCGGACTCCGAGACAGCCGTCGCGCCGTCCCGCACCCCGGCGAGCCCAGCGGCCCGCCAGCGGGCCAGCGCCTGCACGCTGGCGACCTTCTCCCGGCTCTTGCGGAGCCACCGCAGGTAGAGGTTGCTGCCGATCGTGGCCGCGACGCTGCCGATCGCAGCGCCGACCAGCGTGCCGACCGCGCCGAGCGTCGACAGCAGGACGGCTGAGGTGACAGCGGCGAGCGCACCAGCGGCGGTCGCGAGCCAGTCGATGCTGGCCGGCTTCTGCTGCTCCGGGGCCTCGCTGGAAGTCGGCGTCTCGCTCATCGACTCAAGGTTAACGCGCGCGACCCCACGCTTCCGGCCGTGAGCGTATGCAGTCGGTCACCCTTCGCGCAGGTCACGCTCCAGGGCGGCCGCACCGGACATCAGGGTCGCGACGAGGCTCGGCAGCGACTCCTTGTCGTAGCGCACGCTGGGCATCGAGATCGACATCCCGGCGACGATGTCGCCGCTGGCGCCACGGACCGGCACCCCGACCGCGATCACGCCGCGCTCGGAGCGACCGTCGTTGAAGGCGAAGCCGTTGCGGCGTACCCGTTCGATCTCGGTACGCAGCGCGTCGAGGTCCGGGCGATCGGCCGGGTGGTCCGCGTACCTCTCCCGGGAGTAGATCGAGGCGATCTCCTCGTCGGAGATCTGCGCGAGGAGCAGCAGACCGGCGGTGGTGCGGTGGGCGGGGAAGACCATGCCCTCCCGGGAGCCGACCTTGAGCGACTGGGGCGACTCGACGGAGGCGATGAACCGGCAGGTGTCGCCGGCACGGACGGCGACGTTGGCGGACTCGCCGAGCAGGTCGACGAGGCGCTGCAGGTGCGGGAGCGCGACCTGACGGAGCCGGGACGCGGTCGAGCGGGAGTGGGCGGCGAGCTCCAGCACCGGGCCGGCGCGGTAGACCTTGTCCTCGTCCTGCACCGCGAAGTCGCGGTAGACGAGCATGGCGAGGAGCCGGTGGGCGGTGGAGCGAGCCACGTCGAGCCGAGCCGCTGCCTCCGAGACCGTCAGCCGGCCTTCGAGCTGGAGGATCGCCGCCAGCTTGAGTGCGTGGTCGACGCTGGTGATCGCATACGGGGGCCGAGTCTTGAGCGGCTTGTCCATCCCACCTCTTCCTGTGCACACCAAACCAAGCACCTATCGCTCCGCTCCGCAGGAGATTGACGCTCTGAGTGTTCTCTACAACAGAATTATTCGTTCTTTCACGTCTGGATGACGCGGTCGCCCGCGTCCGCGGGCCGGTACCCAGGTCCACACGCGGTTACCGGGTCCTCTGCCGGATCCGGGACGGACGCGTCAGACTCTGATCACCAGAGAAGTGAGGACACCAGAAGATGACCGAACCGACCCGCTCCTTCGACGACACCCGCCGCTGGGTCACCGAGGGCACCGCCCTGTTCACCGATGGCCTCGACCGTCTCGAGACCGGGGACTTCGACGCCGACTCCCAGCTGCCGGGCTGGACCCGCAAGCACCTTCTCGGCCACGTCGCCGCCAACGCCGACGCCCTCGGCAACCTGATCTCCTGGGCCGAGACGGGCGTGGAGAAGCGGATGTACACCTCCCCCGAGCAGCGCAACGCCGACATCGAGACAGCAGCGACGCGACCGGCCGAGGAGCTCCGCGAGTGGTACGTCCGCGGCACCCGCGAGCTCGACGAGGCGATGGACCGGCTGACCCCCGAGCAGTGGGCTCACGAGATCATCACCGCCCAGCTCGTCACCCGACAGGCGAGCGACGTCCCCTGGATGAGGGCCCGGGAGGTCTACATCCACGCCGTCGACCTCGGCGTCGGGATCGGCTTCGCGGACCTGCCCGAGGACTTCCTGCTCGCGCTCGTCGACGAGATCCGTACGAAGCGCGGTCTCTCCGACGACGACCTGCGCGCCGTCGAGGGGCCGCTGCCCGAGATCGCCGCCTGGCTCGCCGGGCGGCCGCACCAGCTCGTCGGTGCGCCGGAGCTGGGGCCTTGGTTGTGACAGTGTTCTCGGGGTAGTCCAGGGAGTTTCGGCCGGTCTACTCGTGAGTAACGGGCCAAAACTCCCTGGACTACCCCCTCAGCACCCGCCGATCACCCCGGCCGGCCGCCTGAGGTCACCTCCAGCGGACGAGCTTGTCCGGGTTCACGACCATCCACACGTCGGTGACCCGGCCGTCGACGACGCGGAGGTTGGCGACACCCCGCGGGACGCCGTCCTCGACGAGCGAGAAGCCGAGGCCGTCGGCGGTGGGCTCGGGGCGGATCGACCAGGTCGGCCGCTTGGTGAGCACTCCCAGCAGGAACCGAGCCACCTTCTCCGGACCCAGGATCGGGTTGAGGGCCGCGCTGACCCGGCCGCCACCGTCGGAGCGCAGTGTGACCGAGGAGTCCAGCAGCGTGACCAGCCGGCCGAGGTCGCCGCCGGCGGTGGCGGCGACGAAGGCGCGTACGACGTCGTCGTGCTCGGGCAACGGTGCGACGACGTCGCGCTGCTCGGCGACGCGGCGGCGGGCGGAGGCGGCGAGCTGGCGCACGGCGGCCGGCGTGCGGCCGACCACCTCGGCGATCTCTGCGAACGGCACGGCGAAGACGTCGTGGAGCACGAACGCGACCCGCTCGGCCGGGGTCATCGCGTCGAGCACCACGAGGAGCGCGGTGCTCACCGTGTCGTCGAGGGTCGCGCGGTCGGCCGGATCCTCGGGGCCGGCGAGGAGGCCCGGCCGGACGGGCTCGGGCAGCCAGGGGCCGACGTACCTCTCCCGGCGCGCACGCGCCGACTTCAGCACGTCGAGACAGATCCGGCTGGTGACGCGGCTCAGCCAGCCGGCAGGGTTGTCGATGGCCGCGCGCTCGGCGTCGGTGAGGCGGTACCAGCGCAGGTAGGTCTCCTGGACGGCGTCCTCGGCCTCCTCGAGGGTGCCGAGGAGGCGGTACGCGAGCGCGATCAGGCGACGGCGCTCGATCATCACCTCGCCCAGGTCGTCCATGTCAGGCATCGTGGCACCTCCTTCGGGGTTCACCCACTGTGACGAGCCGGACAGGCCGGATGTGAGGTCGCCACCTCACATTCCTCGACGGGACCTCGTCAGGAGGGTGAGTGCCCGCGCTCTGGCGGGCCAGGACCAAAGGATTCAGATGCTCGCCCACATCAACGTGACCAAGCTGTTCCCCGCTGCGTACAAGGCCGTGATGGCCGTCGAGGAGGCGACCAAGGACGCCGCCGACGTCGCCGGGATCGACCCGCTCACCGTCGACCTCGTCAAGCTGCGCGCCTCACAGATCAACGGCTGCGCCTTCTGCCTGCGGATGCACACCCAGGACGCCCTCGCGAACGGCGAGACCACCGAACGTCTCGCGCTGGTGGCCGCCTGGTGGGAGTCGCAGTACTTCACTCCCGTGGAGCAGGCGGCGCTCACCATCGCCGAGCAGATCACCCGCATCGGCGACCTGCACACTCTGCCCGCCCCGACCGTCGACGTCGAGAGCATCCTCGACGAGAAGCAGATCGCCGCTCTGACCTGGGTCGCGATCACGATCAACACCTGGAACCGGGTCGCGATCTCGAGCCACTACCCCGTCGCTCCCTGAGCGGCTTCGGGCTACCTGCTGTCCGGTGCCCGTCGGTGTGACAACCTGTTCGAGCACACGATCTTTCTCGGGCAGGGGGACCGATGACGACACCGACACCACCGCCGCCGCCGTCGCAGCCGGACGGGTACGGGGCGATGCCTCCGGCGCCGAACCTCCAGCCCGGGACCGAGCCCTACCGCGCGCCGGACGAGCAGTCGTTCGGCGCCGGTGAGCCCTCTTCGCACAACCCGTGGCCGATCGTGATCGGGCTCGCCGCGATCGCCGTGGTGCTGATCATCGGCGTCATCATCACCTCGGCGATCGTGATCCTCCGCGGCGCGGAGGACCCCACGGCGAAGCCCGGCCCGGTGACGGTGACGGCGACGCCGACCACCTCGGCGAGCGCCTCACCGGCCCCTTCGACCTCTGCTCCCGCCGGCGACAGCCTGGCCGGAGAGCTCTTCGAGGGCGACTGGGACTTCAAGCTCGGCGACGTGGCCATGAGCGCGACGTACTCGGCCTCGAAGGACTACCCCGAGTGCGGACCGATCGCGTCGGCGGCGCTGGAGAAGAAGGGCTGCGAGTACGCCGCCATGGGCATCCACGACGCCGAGGACGGCAAGCTGCGGATGCTCCGGATCGTGTACGTCTTCGGCAGCGATGCGGAGGCCACCACCGCCTCTGCGTCGGTCGAGGAGACCGACTTCGACCTGCCCACGGGCAGCCTCGTGCCCGACGACGTGATCGGCAAGTGGGTCGCCAAGGAGTCCTCCAAGGCGCTCGTCGTCGGCTTCGTGACCGCCCAGAAGGGCGTGTCCGAGGACCGGGTCGACGACTTCCTCCACTACGGCACCGCCGACATCGCCGGTGCGCTGATGTTCATGGATCTGTAGCCTCGACGAGACCCTCGCGGGTGTTCACCCGACGTCCTCCGGCTGTTCGAACGGGTTTGGCGGAGCACACACGGCCCGCTCCTAGTGTCAGCGAATGTGTCCCCCACACCTGTGATCGCAGTGTGCGGCGTTGTCACCGCCGTGCTCACCTTCCTCTTCCCTCGGACCGCGGCTGGGCCGATCGCCGGGCCGGCCGAGGCGGCTCGGGCGGTGCAGGCGGCGCCGGTGGAGCGTGGCTTCCAGCGGTTCAGCTGGCTCAATGCCTGGGCCGACCACCACACCGCGCCCGGCGGTGCTGCCGCCGACCGGCTCGACGGTGTGCCCCGGATGCGGATCGTGGTGAGCCACCTGCGGCGTACGCGCTCCGACTTCGGGGTGCTCGCCGAGGTCGAGGCGCCGCAGCGCTCCGCTTTGGCGTCCTTCGGACGCGAATTCGCGGTGGTCGCGACGCCCGATGCCACCGACGACGTGGTCTTCTACCGCCGCTCCGTCTTCCGGCTGGTCAGCCGCGAGACCGTCACGATGTACTACCGCGACGGCGCCCGGGTCACCGCGCCGGTGGTGGTGCTCGAGCAGCGGGCGTCCGGTCAGCGCGTCGGGATCCTCCCCGTGCACTTCCCCGCGACCCTCCCCTCGGCGCCCGGGCAGCGGAGGTGGCGCGACCTGGACGCCCGGATCGTCGAGGCCGTCGTCGCCCGCGCGGAAGTGCCGATGATCGTCGCCGGCGACTTCAACCAGCGCAACGACATCCTGTGCGATCTGACCTCGCCCGAGACCGGTCTGATCAGCCCGCTCGCGAGCCACCAGGACTGCGCCACCGCGGCCCGTGCCCCCATCGACCAGGCGTTCTTCAGCGCCCCGCTGCGGCCGGACCGCTACCAGGCCCACTCCGGCCCGTCGGTCCGACGGGCGACCGACCACGCAGCGTTCTACGAGGCCCGGGTCAGGCTCTCGCCTTCGTCCGGTCGGTGACGCAGGCGGCGCCCCGGCAGGTCTACCGGCATTCGCCCCTGCCTCGATTTACGCGGCGTCAACGATCCGCGCGCGGCGTACTCAGGGCGTCTCACCTGGCCGAACGGCGGTCTCCGTGGATTATTCTGGTCCTATGGCCCACCTCCGTGCGACCCAGAAGGAGATGACCCGTCGTCTCCTCCTGGACGCTGCGATGGACCGGTTCCTCGCGAGCGGCTACGCGGCGACGACCGTCGACGAGATCGCGTCGGCGGCGGGTACGACCCGGGTGACCTTCTACGCCTACTTCCCCTCGAAGTCGGAGATCATCAAGGCGCTGATCACCGAGCGGCTCAACGACGAGCTGTCCAGGCTCCGCACTCCCGAGAGCACCTCGACGATTCCGGGGCTGGTCGACGCGGTCGCCTCCGGCACGCGTGAGCAGATCGGCGCCTGGATCCGGGAGACCGCGGCCCACTGGCCGGTCGTGCGGCCGATCATCACGATCAGCCGGGCCGCCCAGGCCGTCGACCCCGAGCTGACCGAGGTCGTCGACTCCTGGATGGACATCGCTATCGGCGACGTCGCCGCCGGCCTGGCCAAGGCCGACCGTTTCGCGCCCGACTGCCGCAGGTTCCTCGGCGCGCTGGCGATGGGGCAGTTCGACTACGTGTCCCAGCACTGGCACGAGGGTGACTGGGGCGTGGGGCAGGAGCGGATGTGCGAGCTGCTCACCGACAGCTGGGTCAAGCTGCTCGGCGAGCCGTCCTGAACCCTCGGCCCAACGGGCGAGGTCAGAGGAAGGTCAGGCCCTCGCCCCGGTAGGTCGGCGCGACGGTGATGATCGAGTCGCCCTCGATCAGGTTGAGCACGTCGAGCCGCTCGCAGACCTCGCCGGACTTCGCGTGCCGGAACCAGACCTTGTCGCCGATCGCGAGCGCGTCGGCGGCATGACCGCGCAGCGGCGTCTGCACCTCCCCGGCACCTTCGGCGGAGACGTACTCCAGACCGAAGGGGTACGTCGGGCTCGGCACCCGGTCAGGTCCTGGCGGCCCCGAGGCGATCCAGCCACCACCGGCGACGGTGACGATGCCAGGCGCGGGGCGCCGGACGACGGTGAGGCCGAAGTACGCCGCGGGGTGGGGCGTGAAGCCGTCGTAGCGGTCGAAGAGGGTCGGCCCGAAGAGCCCGGAGCCGGCGGCGATCTCGGTCACCGACGGATCGGCGCGGGTCGACTCGATCGAGCCGGTGCCGCCGCCGTTGACGAACTCGAGGTCGGCCAGGGAGCGTACGGCCGAGACGATCTTGCCGCGGCGCTCCGCGATGTCGGCGATCGAGGCCTTCTTCATCCTCCGGATCACGGCCGGAGGCGGGTTGCCACCGAGCGGGCGGTCGACGGTGCCGGCGACCTGGCCCTCGTAGGCCATCAGCCCGACGAGCTGGAGATCCGGGTCCTCGGCAACGATGCGGGCGAGCGCGACGGCGTCCTCGGGGGTGCGGACGGGCGAGCGCCGGGCGCCCAGCCAGATCCGGCGCGCGAGGACCAGGGCGGCGTCGAGGTCGATGGCGATGCGTACCGGAGCGACCGGGGTGCCGATCGCGGCCTTGACCAGCGACAGCCCCTCGGCGCTGTCGACCATCAGCGTGATCCGGGCGAGCTTCTCCTCGTCCTTGGCGAGCACGCCGAGCGCGGTCCGGTCGGCGGTCGGGTAGCCGATGACGATGTCGTAGTGGGTCTCGGCCAGCCACAGCGCCTCGGGCAGCGTGAACGCCAGGATCCCCTCATACCCCTCCCGGGCGAGCGCCCGGTCGATCAGCGCCCGGCAGCGTACGGACTTGCTGGCCACGCGGATCGGGGTGCCCGCGGCGCGGCGTACGAGATCGTCGGCGTTGGCGTCGAACGCCTCCAGGTCGACCGCCCCGACGGGTCCGTCGAGAGCGGCGGTCGCCCGGTCGAGCCGTTCGTGCTGCTGGGCGGAGAGATGGTGGGAAGTCGTGACCACGACCCAAGTGTCTATGCCCCGCGTAGCGCCCGCGTCAACGGCAGGTGACCAACTGTGCCGCCGCGTGGGCCACGTCGGTCTCGACCGGCCGTCGCAGCGGCGTTCCGGATCTGGACGGGGGCGTTGACCGGACGCCCGCCACCGGCCACCCTTGCCCGCGTGGCGGAGTGGCAGAACTGGGCAGGGAACCAGCGGAACGATGCGGTCGAGGTCCTGGTGCCTCGCGACGAGGAGGAGCTCGCGGCCGTCGTCGTGGCCGCGACCGAGGGCGGGCGACGGGTGAAACCGATCGGCGCCGGCCACTCGTTCACCGCGATCGGGTCGCCCGTCGACATCCAGGTGAGCCTCGACCGTATCTCCGGGATCGTGCGGGCCGACGCCACGACCGGGCTGGTGACGGTACGCGGCGGCACCCGTCTCAAGGTGCTCAACCGTGCGCTCGAGGCGCTCGGGCTGTCGATGACCAACCTCGGCGACATCGAGGAGCAGTCGATCTCCGGCGCGATCTCGACCGGCACCCACGGGACCGGAGCGCGGTTCGGTGGCCTGGCGACGCAGGTACGCGGCCTCCGGCTGCTCCTCGCCGACGGGTCCGTCGTCTCCTGCTCTCCGGCCGAGAACCCGGAGATCTTCGATCTGGCGCGGGTGGGGCTGGGTGCGCTCGGGATCATCGTCGAGGTCACCCTCCAGACCGAGCCGCTCTTCGCACTGCACGCCCGCGAGGGCAACGGCGAGCTCGCCGAGGTGATGGCCTCCTTTGAGGAGCACGCGTCCGGGACCGACCACTTCGAGCTCTACTGGTTCCCGCACACCACCCGCGTGCTCACCAAGCACAACACCCGTCGGCCGCTGCCCGAGACACCTTTGTCGCCCGTTGGGCGGGTTCGGGGCTGGTTCGACGACGAGCTGCTGTCGAACCAGGCACTCGGGGCGACCGTCGGCCTCGGTCTTCGGGTTCCTGGGCTGGTTCGGCCCCTGGCTCGCTTCGCCGCCTCCGCCCTCTCGCCGCGCGAGTTCACCGACATCTCCTACCGCGTCTTCACCTCGCAGCGGAAGGTGCGGTTCGTGGAGAGCGAGTACGCCGTCCCGCGCGCTGCCGGCATGGAGGTCCTCGGTGAGCTGCAGCGTGCCGTCGAGGCGTCCTCGTGGAACATCTCGTTCCCGGTCGAGGTCCGGGTCGCGGCCGCCGACGACATCCCGCTCTCCACCGGCTTCGAGCGCGAGAACGTCTACATCGCCATCCACACCGCCCCCACCTCGCCCTGGCGCGCCGACTACTTCGCCGCCTTCGAGCGCATCGCCACCGAGGCCGGCGGCCGCCCCCACTGGGGCAAGATGCACACTCTCTCCGCCTCCGACCTTGCCTCCCGCTACCCCCGCCTCGACGACTTCATCACCCTCCGCGACAAGCTCGACCCGACCCGCACCTTCACCAACCCCTACCTGACCCAGGTCCTGGGCTCCTGACGCCGACTCGGCGCAACTGCCCCACCCAGGAACGCCCAGTCGGCGCAACTGCCCCACCCAAGAACGCCCAGTCGGCGCATCTGCCCCACCCAGGAACGCCCAGTCGGCGCAACTGCCCCACCCAAGAACGCCCAGTCGGCGCATCTGCCCCACCCAGGAACGCCCAGTCGGCGCAACTGCCTCACCCAAGAACGCCCAGTCGGCGCATCTGCCCCACCCAGGAACGCCCAGTCGGCGCAACTGCCTCAGACGTTGGGGCAGATGCGCCGACTCCGGCTGATTCAGCGGGGCAATTGCGCCAAGTGGGCGTCGGATTTCGGGGCAGATGCGCCGAGTGGGCGTTCGTACGTGGGGCAGATGCGCCGACTCGGCGAAGGTCAGGCTACGGCGGGGGCCGGTTCGGTCGGCTCGGTCGGGCCGTCCGGGCCGGGGCCGTCCGGGCCCTCGGGGCCTCCCGGGCCCTCCGGGTCGTCGGATTCGGCCTTGCGTGGGAAGTGGGTCTGCCGGAAACGTACGGCCAGGTTGGCCGAGGGGCCCATGGCGGCCGCGGCAGCGACGATGATGGCCGCGATCACGATCCAGCCGGCACCGTCGTAGAAGTCGGGGTGCCAGCCCATGGCGAGGAAGGTGAAGAGCGCAGGGGCCCAGGCGCCACCGAGCTGGCGGCCGATGCCGGCGACACCTTCGTACTCGCCCCGCTTGTCGGGGTCCATGAGCTCGGCCTGGAGGGCCCATGAGGCGGAGCCGATGGCCAGCTCGGCTCCGGTGACGGCTACGTGGCCGAGCCAGACCAGGAAGATCGTGAGCATCCCGCGGGTGTCGTGGGTGACCAGGGTGATCGCGCAGGCGGCGACGAAGAACCCGCTGCTCCACCAGACCCTGCGGAGGGCGTCGCGGACGTCGCGTACGCCCTTGGAGGTGTACGCCGGCAGGATGATGCACAGCACCGTGTTGGTCGCGAACAGCCAGGCCAGCAGCCAGCGCGGGGAGTCGGTGTATTCGACCAGCCACAGCGGGATCACGGTGTGGAGCAGCACCTGGTTGGACCAGAGCGTGCCGGTGAAGGTGGTCACCAGCAGCCAGCCGACGTTGCGCAGCGCACCGGGCCCGGGCGCCTTGACGATGGTCTCGCCGGAGGCGCGGCGCTCGTCGTGAGGTGCCCGCGGCAGGCGGGTGATCCACAGCGAGTTGGCCACGCCGACGGCCAGCGCGAAGAACGGTACGCCCCACTTCAGAACCACATCGGTGGGCAGCGCGAGCGCGATACCGGCGATCAGGGCGCCGATCGTGAAACCGAGGTTGAGGCTGGAGTACATGAACGCCTGCGTCTGGACCCGCTCCTTGTCGGGGAGCACATCCAGGACGTACGCGTTGCGGCCGGCGCCGCCCGCGTTGTTGACCACCTCGAAGACGACGATGACGGCCAGGTAGGCCCAGAACCCGTGGATGAACGGCATCGTCGCGAACATCGAGGCGCTGATCAGAGCACTGATCGCCCAGATCCGCTTCGGTCCGATGACGTCGGCCAGCCGGCCCATCGGGTAGGCGGTGATGAAGGACGCGATCCCCGCCACCGTCAGCCCCACGCCGATCTGCGCCGGGCTCAGTCCGACGAACGTGACCAGGTAGAACGCCGCCGCCGTGTTGAACGTACCGTCCCCCGCCGCGAAGAGCAGCGACTGCGTCGCCAGCCGCCGAGACAACGGCGTCGGCGGGATCAGATTGGTGAGAAAACCGGGCAGGGCGGGCACTGGCCAATTGCACCACCGTGCCCCCGTGGTTGCCATCTGGTTTTCGGCCGAGGCGTCGGCCCCGTCGGCCGAGGCGTCACTTCTGATGATCGAGATGGCAGGTCTGTCGGCCGAGAAGTCAGTTCCGACGGACGAGGCGTCAGTCCCCACGGACGACACGTCACTCCCGACGGGCGAGTTGGCAGCGGCGACGTGTCGGCCGACGTACGTGACCTCTCGGCCGACCGAAGTGCCGTTTCGGCCGACGCAACTGCCGTTCCGGCTGAGCGGGTCAGGGGCGGCGGGAGGCTAGGGCGTCGACCGCGTCGCGGGCGGTGGCGGCGATGGCGAGGTCGACGTCGTTCTGGATGCGGGCGGTGCGGTCGGAGTCGGTGAGGGCGGCGATGGCTACGCGGCCGCCGGCGTGGGTGACGACGGCGATCTCGTGGCGGAGGGTGAGGAAGCTGCCGGTCTTGCCGGCGAGCTGGATGTCGTCGGCGAGGAGGTCGGCGGCGATGCGGTGGGTGAAGACCTGTTTCCCCATGAGACGGCGCGCCAGCTCGGTCGCCTCGGGCTTGGCGATCTCGTCGCGCCAGACACGTTCGAGCAGGGATACGCAGGCGCGCGGGGAGCCGACGGTGGCGCGTTCGACATCGAGCGAGTCGATGACGTGCCGTCCACCGGGGCGGCGGCCCTCGACCGCGAGCTGGGTGGCGAGGGCGAAGTCGTGGCCGGCGACGCGGGTGGCGTAGTCGTACATCGGCTGCATCCGGTGGCGCACCCGCAGCCCGTCGAGGCCCCACTCGGCGAGCTGCTCGTCGACCTCGCGCGGCGGCACCAGATCGAAGAGCGCGTCGGCGGCGGCGTTGTCGCTGAGGCCGAGCATCATCAGCATGAGGTCGACGACCGAGCAGGTGGCGTCGTGGGTGAAGGCAGAGATGCCGTACGGGCCGAAGCTCCGCTCCGCCGCCGACAGCGACACCATCGCACCGCCGTCGATCTCGCCGCGGGCGATCCGGTCGGCGACGACGAGCGCGAGCGGCACCTTGGCCACCGACGCGAGCGGCATCTGGCGGTCGACGCCGACGCCGACCTCGAGACCGGTGTCGATGTCGCGGGCCAGGAAAGCGACCCTGACCTGAAGGTCGCGGAACCGCTCGGTGATCCTTTCGGCGAGGTCGATCAGTCCACGGTCGCTGCCGATCAGCGGGCTCACTCGGCCGCCTCCCCGGTTACCTCGACACCCGCGACCACCGGCGCACCGACACTCGCCCCGAGCAGTGCGAGCGCCTGCTCCCGCACCGGCCCACCTGCAAGCGGCGCAGGCACCGGCGGCTGCTCGACCAGCCGATGGCCCCGCAGGACAGGATCGATGAAGGGCGACCAGACCAACCCGTACGCCACCGCCTCGTGCCGCGCACAGATCAACGTCGCGCGGCCCGCGAGCGTCTCGGCCACCGCGAGCCCGTGCTCCGCGCCGCGCAGCGTGGTCGGGCCGATGCCGGCCCCGTCGGCGAGCCGTCGCAGCCGACCGCCGGGTTCGTCGAGGTCCCGCGCGAGAGCCAGGACCTGCGTACTTTCTCCGCCTCGCCGAGGCCGCAGCGCACCCAGCGAGATCGGCCGCTCGTCGCCGCCCGGCGCAGTTGCGGCGCCGAGACGCGTGACCCAGGTGGCCGCATCGGGGTCGCACGGTTCGACCGTCCAGGCGGCTGCCTCGGGTGCGGGATTCTCTCCGGCGAGGCGTACGTCGACGCCGGCCTCCTCGAGCAGCGTCACCAGCCGGGCGAGCGGAGCGGGGTCGCAACCGGCCGGGGCCGCGATCACGAAGCGCGCTCGCTCGTGGCGGCGGACGCTGCGCAGCAGGTGGTCGGCCTGGTCGACCAGGTGACGAGCCCGCGGCAGCAGGGCCTGACCTGCGGGAGTGAGCGCGATCTGCCGCCGGGTCCGGTCGACCAGCTCAACGCCGAGCTCCCGCTCGAGAGCACGCAGCCGACGGCTGAGGAGCGGCTGGTCGACACCGAGCTCCAGAGCGGCCTCGGAGACGCTCATCTCGTCGGCGACCGCGGTGAAACCGCGCAGATGCAGCAGTAGGTCCACGTGTACAGGATGGCTGATCGACCTCATCACGTCGCATGTCAGCCATGCATACGTCCATGCCGGATCGTCCTTGGACGTGGTCGTCGCGGCGACGTCACGATGCCCGAGACGACTCAGTCATGACTCTGAAAGGCGATCTCCATGACCCACCCGATCCTCAGCCGCCGCACGATCCTGGGCGGTGCCGCCGCAGCCGCCGTCGCCTCGACCGTCGCATCGAGCGTGGCCGGCGGTTCGGTCGCGTACGCCGCCGGCAGCCCGTCGATCGCCGAGCTCGAGCGGACCCACCAGCGCACCATCGGCGTCTGGGCGCAGAACCTCCGGACCGGGCGCACCATCGAGCACCGCGCCGACCAGCGTTTCCCGATGCTGTCGACGTTCAAGGTCCTGCTCGCTGCGAAGATCCTGCGCGACCTGCCGCCGACCATGCTCCAGCGCCGCCTGACCTGGGACGAGTCCGAAATCGTCCTCAACTCGCCGGTCACCGAGCTGACCACGCGCAACGGTCTGACGGTCGCCCAGCTCGCCGAGGCCGCGATCACCCGCTCCGACAACACCGCCGCCAACGTGCTGCTGAAGCTCATCGGCGGCCCTACCGGCATCACCACTTTCGCCCGCTCCCTCGGCGATGACAAGACCCGGCTGGACCGCTGGGAGACCGAGCTCAACACCGCGATCCCCGGCGACGTACGCGACACCACCACCCCGCGCGCGATCGCGCAGACCTACCGCAAGCTGGTGGTCGGCGACGCCCTCGGCCGCGCGGACAGGGAGCAGCTGACCACCTGGATGCTGGCCAACCAGTCGACAGTGACCCGGTTCGGTGCCGGGGTCCCGGAGGGCTGGCGGCTGGCCGACAAGACCGGCGGTGGCGAGTACGCGACCCGCAACGACATCGGTGTCACCTGGACCCCAAGCGGCGCACCGATCGTCATCGCCGCCCTGACCCGCTCCGACGACCCCGACGCGGAGCCGATCGACGCCGCCCTGGTGGACATCGCGGCGACTGTCTGCACCGAGCTTCGTTGACCGCTCGAGACGTCGATCGCGAGCTGTAACACGTCGTTCGTAGGACTTCTCGCCCTATTGGAACGACCGGATAGTCCTACGAACGACGTGTTACAGGTGCCGCCCAGCCCGCGACCGACCGAATTTCAGGCTCCGTAGACGCTCTCCGGCTCGGGCGCCTCGGCCAGCAGCTTGCGGAGCGCGGGGCCGACCTCGGCGGCCTCCCAGCGCGCACCCGCATCGGCAGAGGGCCCGTGAGCCCAGCCGTTCTCCACGGTGATGCGCGAGCCGTCGATCTCGACGACTCGACCCGTGACGTCGCGGGCGTCCTCGGAGGCGAGCCAGGCGACGACGGGGCTGTTGTCCTCCGGCAGGGCCATCGCGGAGGTGTCGAAGGCGCCCTCGGTCATCCGGGTCTTGGCGACCGGCGCGATCGCGTTGACGGTCACGCCGTAACGCGCCATCTCGGCCGCGGCCACCAGCGTCAGCCCGGCGATCCCGGCCTTCGCAGCCGAGTAGGTGCCCTGCCCGATCGACCCCTGCAGCCCCGCGCCGGAGGAGGTGTTGATGACCCGCGCGTCCCGCTGACGACCGGCCTTCGACTCCGCCCGCCAGTACGCACCGGCGTGCCGCAGCGTCGCGAAGTGACCCTTCAGGTGCACCCGGATCACCGCGTCCCACTCCTCCTCGGAGGTGTTGACGAGCATCCGGTCGCGTACGAAGCCGGCGTTGTTGACGAGGATGTCCAGACCGCCGTACGTCTCGACTGCCTGCCCGATCAGCGCCTCCGCGGCGGCGAAGTCCGCGACGTCGGCACCGTTGGCGACCGCCTCGCCACCCGCGGCGACGATCTCACCGACGACCTGCGCAGCGGGTGACTCGTCGGTGCCCTCCCCCGCCAGCGAGACGCCGAAGTCGTTGACGACGACCTTGGCGCCGTGGCGGGCGAGCTCGAGCGCGTGCGCCCGGCCGATCCCCCGCCCTGCTCCGGTGACGATCGCGATCCGGCCGTCCAACAGTCCGGTCATTGAGTGCTCCCTGAGTCGATGCCTGCACCTACGAATTCGATGGTCGAGCCTTGCCAGCCCGAACCAAGCAACTGCTAGGCTACCAAGCAATCGCTAGGTTAGGAACGGAGCCATGGGCATCTCCACCGAGGTCACCGACGAGCACATCGCCGTCGTCACGATGAACCACCCGCCGGTGAACGCGCTGCCGGTCAAGGGCTGGTTCGAGGTCGCCGACGCCGTCACGCAGGCAGCCGAGGACGGCGCCAGGGTCGTGATCCTGCGCGCCGAGGGCAAGGGCTTCAACGCAGGCGTCGACATCAAGGAGATGCAGCAGATCGAGGGGTTCGAGGGCATTCTCGGCGCCAACCGCGGCTGCTACGCCGCCTTCAAGGCGATCTACGAGTGCCCCGTCCCGGTCATCGCCGCGGTCAACGGATTCTGCCTCGGCGGCGGCGTCGGCCTGGTCGGCAACGCGGACACGATCATCGCCAGCGACGACGCCTTCTTCGGCGTACCCGAGGTCGACCGCGGCGCCCTCGGAGCCGCCACCCACCTGAGCCGGCTGGTGCCACAGCACATGCTGCGTACGCTCTATTTCACCGCCCAGACCATCACCGCCCAGCGACTCCACGAGCTCGGTTCGGTCCACGCGGTCGTTCCCCGCGACGAGCTGGACGAAAAGGCCCTCGAGGTCGCCCGGCAGATCGCGACGAAGGACCCCCAGGTCATCCGCGCCGCCAAGGCCGCCCTCAACGGCATCGACCCGATCGACGTCAACACCTCCTACCGTTTCGAGCAGGGCTTCACCTTCGAGCTCAACCTCGCCGGTGTCGCCGACGAGCGCCGCGACGCCTTCGTGAAGGACCAGAAGTGATGCCGAGTCGGCGCATCTGCCCCACCCCACAGCGTCGACCCGGCGTATCTGCCCCACCTCAGGACGCCGAGTCGGCGCGTCTGCCCCACACACTCGGGGCAGTTGCGCCGACTCGGCGCCAGATTCCGGGGCAGTTGCGCCGACTCGGCGTCGGATCTTGGGGCAGATGCGCCGACTCGGCGTTGGATGAACGACGGAAGGGCAGAGCGTGAGCACCACACAGACATTTCGTACGCCGCTGACCGAGCTCACCGGGGTCGAGCACCCGATCGTGCAGACCGGGATGGGCTGGGTCGCCGGCCCGCGCCTCGTCTCCGCGACCGCCAATGCGGGTGCCCTCGGCATCCTCGCCTCCGCCACGATGACCCTCGACCAGCTCGAGAAGGCGATCGTCGAGGTCAAGGGCCGCACCGACAAGCCGTTCGGCGTCAACCTGCGCGCCGACGCCTCCGACGCGGCCGACCGCTGCCGGCTGCTGATCGACCACGGCGTCAAGGTCGCGAGCTTCGCGCTCGCCCCCAAGCCCGAGCTGATCGCCACGCTCAAGGAGCACGACATCGTCGTGATGCCGTCGATCGGCGCCGCCAAGCACGCCAAGAAGGTGGCCGGCTGGGGTGCCGACATGGTGATGATCCAGGGCGGCGAGGGCGGCGGCCACACCGGCGCGGTCCCCACCACTCTGCTCCTCCCGAGCGTCCTCGACGCCGTCGACATCCCCGTCGTCGCCGCCGGCGGGTTCTTCGACGGCCGTGGCCTGGCCGCCGCACTCTCCTACTGCGCCGCCGGCATCGGCATGGGCACCCGCTTCCTTCTCACTGCCGACTCGGCGGTGCCCGAGGAGGTCCGTCGTCGCTACCTGGACTTCGGCCTCGACGGCACCGTGGTCACGACCAAGGCCGACGGCATGCCCCACCGCCTGCTCCGCACCGAGTTCATCGACACCCTCGAGAAGGAGGGCGTCACCGCGAAGCTCCTGCGCACGCTCAAGCGCACCCGCCAGTTCAAGGAGATGTCCGGCCTGCCCTGGAAGACCCTGTTCAAGGACGGCCGCACCATGGTCCACGGCGGCGACCGCACCTGGTCCGAGGTCGTCCTCGCCGCCAACACCCCGATGCTCTTGCGTGCCGGCCTGGTCG
The DNA here is from genome assembly GCF_014648595.1 of Nocardioides luteus. GTDB lineage: Bacteria > Actinomycetota > Actinomycetes > Propionibacteriales > Nocardioidaceae > Nocardioides > Nocardioides luteus. Next base: position 334,073 of record NZ_BMRK01000003.1, read on the forward strand.
AGGGTGACACGAGTGCCGGGATGCTCTCCAGCGGCCAGGTCGTCGGCCTCCTCGACGACCTCCCCACCTGCGAGGAGCTCGTCGACCGGATCATCACCCAGGCGGCCGACCGCCTCAAACACCTGGACGCCACCCGCATCTGACGCCATGGTGGCCCCATGACCATCGAGGTTCGCCCGGCGACGGTGTTCGAGGACGTACGCACCCTCGTCGGTCCCAAACGCCCCGACGCCAGCGTCTGCTGGTGCCTGAGCTACCGGATCCCGTCGAAGATCAACAACAAGATGCGCGGTCAGGAGCGCGGGGATTTCGTACGCAACCTGCTGAACGACGGGCCACTGGGCCTCCTCGCCTACGAGGATGACGAGCCGGTCGGCTGGGCCGCCGTCGCCCCACGCGCGGACACCACCTTCGCCCGCAACCGCAAGATCCCGCACGTCGACGACCTTCCGGTCTGGTCGCTGTGGTGCATCCGGGTCCGCCCCGGCCACCGCGGTCAGGGCATCTCGCACGCGCTCATCGAGGGTGCTGTCGACTTCGCGCGCGACCGCGGTGCCCCGGCGGTCGAGGCCTATCCGCTCGACAACCAGGGTGCGAAGGTCGACCTGACCATGGCCTACGCAGGGATCAGGAAGAACTTCGAGGCGGCCGGCTTCACGCACGCCGCCGACACCACCTCGACCCTCGCCGGCCACCCGCGCATCCTGATGCGGCGCAGCTTCGAGTGAGTCCCGGTTGCCCTCGGTCGCTACAGTGTGTGTCGTGAAGACCGAGACGAGCCGCGTACGCATCGCGCTCGTCGCCGTTTTCACGCTGATGCTCCCGGCGCTGATGAGCGTCGACCCCGAGCAGGCGCTGCTCACTATCGCCGTCTCGACCGCGCTCGCGGCCGTCGCGGTCGGAGCGATCGCCAACTTCGGCACGTTCGCCCTGGTCAGGGCGCGTTCTTCGGCTCCTACGGAGACGACCGACGGACCTCATCACCTCGCCGCCCGGGTCACCGACCCGGTCTGCTCCCCGCGCCGCCCGCGCGCTCCTGAGCTCGACTGACGCTCGCCCCAGGCGAGCCCGTCGGTCCTACCCACTCGTCTCAGGAGCACACCCATGTCCGTCCTCGCCCCGTTGTCCCATGCCCTGGCGGCCGCGCTCGCCGGCGCCCACCACGTCCTCACCTTCGCCGGCTCCGACGCCAGCTGGCTGCTCGCCATCGCCGCGGTGGTGGTGCTGGTCAGGCTCGTCCTGCTGCCGCTCACGATCCGCGGCGTCCGCCACGCCCACGCGTCGGCGCGGGCACGCCCGCAGCTGCAGGCGCTCACCAAGAAGTACACCGAGAAGAACGCGAAGAGCAGCCCGACCCAGGCCGACATGATGGCGATGATGGAGGAGCGGCGGAAGATCAACGAGGAGCACGGCGTACCCCGCTTCGCGATGCTCGCCGCCTTCGCCCAGCTGCCGATCTTCCTCGCGCTCTACCACCTGCTCTTCGACGTCAGCCGCGACACCGCGGTCGGCGCGATGAACGACTCGCTGGTGTCCTCGCTCGGCGCCGCGACCTTCCTCGGCACCCCGCTCACCGGTCACGGCTACCTCTCCGGCGACACCACCCACCTGGTGATCACCCTCGGTCTCGCCGCGACCGCCGCGCTGGTCAGCTACGTCACCCAGCGGCTGTGGGTGCTGCCCAACATGGTCCGCACCGGCATGCCGGACTCGATGCTCCGGATCCAGGAGCTGATGCCGGTCATCTCCGCCGGCGGCATGCTCCTGGCCGGCAGCAGCGTCCCGCTGGCCCTGCTCGTCTACTGGGTCATCAGCGGGTTGTGGACCGCAGGGCAGGCAGCGGTCATCCACCGCTGGTTCCCCACGCCCGGCTCCCCTGCTGCCGAGAAGCAGCTCCAGACGTCGTGAACCTCAGCGTGGCCCAGGGATCACGCTGAGGTTCACGACCTCGAGGTCAGAGCCGCTCGATGATGGTGACGTTGGCCTGGCCGCCGCCCTCGCACATCGTCTGCAGCGCGTAGCGGCCGCCGGTGCGCTCGAGCTCGTTGAGCAGCGTCGTCATCAGCCGGGCACCGGTGGCGCCGATGGGGTGGCCGAGGGCGATGCCGCCGCCGTTGACGTTGACCTTCTCGTGCGGGACGTCGAGCTCTTTCATCCACGCCAGCACGACGGATGCGAACGCCTCGTTGCACTCGAACAGGTCGATGTCGTCGACGCTCAGCCCGGTCTTGGCCAGAGCGTGCCGCGTCGCCTCGATCGGGCCGGTGAGCATCCAGACGGGGTCGTCGCCGCGCACCGAGATGTGATGGATCCGGGCCCTCGGGCTCAGCCCGAAGGTGCGTACGGCCGCGGCGGAGGCGACCAGCAGCGCCGAGGACGCATCGCAGATCTGAGAGGCGACGGCGGCGGTGATCCGTCCGCCCGGAGCGAGCGGCTCCAGCGCGGCCATCTTCTCCAGCGAGGTCTCCCGCGGGCACTGGTCGGTGTCGAAGTCGCCCACCGGCACGATCTCCCGGTCGAACCGCCCCTCGGCGATCGCGGTCTTCGCGCGCTGGTGCGAGGCGAGGGCGTACATCTCCATCTCCTCGCGCGAGATCTCCCACTTCTCGGCGATCATCTCGGCGGAGCGGAACTGGGAGACCTCCTGGTCGCCGTAGCGCTTCACCCAGCCGGGCGACTCGGCGAACGGCGTGGTGAAGCCGTACTGCTGCCCCACGAGCATCGCCGCCGAGATCGGGATCGCGGACATGTTCTGAAGCCCGCCCGCGACGACCAGGTCCTGGGTCCCCGACATGACTCCCTGCGCCGCGAAGTGCACCGCCTGCTGCGAGGAGCCGCACTGCCGGTCGATGGCCACGCCGGGTACGTGGTCGGGCAGCCCGGCCACCAGCCACGCCGTCCGCGCGACGTCGCCGGCCTGGCCGCCGATGGTGTCGCAGCACCCCATGATCACGTCGTCGACGGCCCCCGGGTCGATCCCGGTGCGGTCGACGAGCGCGGCCAGCGAGTGGGCGCCGAGGTCGGCCGGGTGGATCTCGGCCAGCGCACCTCCTCGCTTTCCGACAGGGGTACGGACCGCGTCGACGATGAATGCCTCAGACAATGTTTTACTCCTTACCCACGTCGGTCGAGCCGACGTCGTGAGGGACGAGCGACGTCGTGTCGAGACCAACACGGTCCCGTCGACGCTCGATCGGACTGTGTTGGTCGCGACACGCTCGGCCGCAGGCGGCCTCCCGGCTCGACCAGCGGGGCCCTACGCATGCTGGCTCGAGACCGAGACGACCTCGCCGGTCATGTAGGACGAGTAGTCGCTGGCCAGGAAGACCATGACGTTGGCGACCTCCCACGGCTCCGCGGCGCGGCCGAAGGCCTCGCGACCCTTGAGCTCGACGAGCAGCTCGGGCGAGGTGACCTTCTCCAGGAACGGGTGCATCGCCAGCGACGGCGAGACCGCGTTGACCCGGATCCCGTGCGCGGCGAGGTCGGCAGCGGCCGAGCGGGTCAGCGCCATCACCCCGGCCTTGGCCGCCGCGTAGTGTGCCTGCCCTTCCTGGGCACGCCAGCCGATCACCGAGGCGTTGTTGACGATGACGCCGCGCTTCCCGGCGGCCACGAACCGCTGCCCGACCGCCCGGATGCACCGGAACGTGCCGGTCAGGGTGATGTCGAGGACCCGCGACCACTGCTCGTCGGTCATCTCCAGCACCGACGCCGTCCCGCCGAGCCCGGCGTTGTTGATCATCACGTCGACGCCGCCGAACGGCTCGGCCGCGTCGAGCAGCGCCTGGACCTGGTCCTCCTGGGTGACGTCGCAGGTCACGCCCGTGATCCGGTCCGCCCCGAACTCCTCCCCGAGAGCGTCGACGGACTCCTTCAGCCGCCGCTCGTGGGTGTCGGAGACGACGACCGCCTTGGCGCCCTCCTCGAGCGCCTTCCGCACCACGGCCGCCCCGATCCCCGCACCTGCGGCGGCGGTCACGACGACCACGCGGCCCTCCAGGAGCGAGTGGCCGGGGACGTACGCAGGGGTGGGCTGTTCGGGCTTCATGCACGCGCCTCTCGCGGTAGGCCGAGCACACGCTCGGCGATGATGTTCCGTTGGATCTCGTCCGAGCCGCCGTAGATGGTGTCGGCGCGGGAGAAGAGGTAGAGCGACTGCAGCCGGTCGAGGGCGTAGTCGTCGCCGGTGGTCAGTCCGGAGAGTCCGAGGACGTCCATCGCGAGCTCACCGAGGTCGCGATGCCACCGCGCCCACAGCAGCTTGGAGACGCTCGCCTCGGGACCTGATGACCCCGAGTCGTACGCGGAGAGCGTCCGCAGCGCGTGCAGCCGGAGCACCTCCAGCCCGACATGGGCCTGGCTCAGCCGCAGCGAGATGGAGGGGTCGTCGATGACGCCGGAGGCGCGGGCCGCCTCCTCGACCGTCTCGAGCTCGCGCGCGAAGCCGACCTGCTGGCCGATGGTGGAGACTCCGCGCTCGAAGCCGAGGGTCGCCATCGCGACCTTCCAGCCGTCGCCGGGCGCTCCGACGACCAGGTCGGCCGCGGTCTCGGCGCCGTCGAAGAAGACCTCGTTGAACTCCGAGGTGCCGGTGAGCTGCTGGATCGGCCGCACCTCGACACCGGGCTGGTCCATCGGCACCAGCAGGTAGGAGAGCCCGTGGTGTCGCGATGACCCCGGCTCGGTGCGGCAGACCACGAAGCACCAGTCGGAGAGGTGGGCGTTGGAGGTCCACACCTTCTGGCCGTCGACGACCCAGCGGTCGCCGTCCAGGCGGGCTCGCGTGCGCACGCCGGCGAGGTCGGAGCCGGCGCCGGGCTCGGAGTAGCCCTGGCACCACAGCTCCTCGGCCGCGACGATCTTCGGCAGGAAGCGCTCCTGCTGGGCCGGGGTGCCGTGCGCGATCAGGGTGGGCCCGAGCAGCTCCTCACCGAGGTGGTTCACCCGGGTCGGGGCGTCGGCCCGGGCGTACTCCTCGTGGAAGATCACCTGCTGGAACAGCGGCAGCCCGCGGCCGCCGTGCTCCTCGGGCCAGCCGAGGCAGGTCCACCCGTGTGAAGCCAGATAGCGGTTCCAGGCCAGCCGACCCTCGTAGGACTCGTGGTCGCGGCCGTTCCCGCCGGTGCCGCGCAGCTCGGCCCATTCGCCGACCAGGTGGTCGGCGAGCCACTCGCGCACCTCGGCACGGAACGCCTCGTCCTCGGCGGAGTAGGTCAGGTCCATGCCGGACAACCTACCAAACCAAGCACTTGTTTGGTAGCGTCTACGGCATGACCGCCACTCCTTCCGAGACCAGCGTCGTGACGTACGAGACCCATGGCCCCGTCGCGGTGGTGCGACTGAACCGCCCCGAATACCGCAACGCCCAGAACTCGAAGGTGACCTACGCGCTCGACGAGGCGTTCACGCGGGCCACCAACGACGACGAGATCAAGGTGATCGTCCTGGGGGGCAACGGCAAGCACTTCTGCGCCGGCCACGACATCGGCACCCCCGGCCGCGACATCGACGAGAGCTTCGAGCGCAAGGCCGTGATGTGGTGGGACCACGTCGGCAAGGAGGGCGTCGACTCCCGTTTCGCGCGCGAGTCGGAGGTCTACCTCGGGATGTGCCGGCGCTGGCGGGAGCTGCCGAAGCCGACCATCGCGATGGTGCAGGGCGCCTGCATCGCGGGCGGGCTGATGCTGGCCTGGTCCTGCGACTTCATCGTCGCCTCCGACGACGCGTTCTTCTCCGACCCGGTGGTGAAGATGGGCATCCCCGGGGTCGAGTACTTCGCCCACCCGTGGGTCACCAACCCCCGCGCGGCCAAGGAGATGCTCTTCACCGGCGGCCGGTTCTCCGCTTCCCAGGCGGAGAAGTGGGGCATGGTCAACCACGTCGTACCCCGCGACGACCTCGAGTCCGAGACGCTGGCCCTCGCGGAACGGATCTCCGAGATGCCGCGTCTGGGTCTGGCGCTGACCAAGAAGGCCGTCAACCAGGCCGAGGATCTGATGGGCATGCGCGCCGGGATGGACTCGGTCTTCGGGCTCCATCACGCCGCCCACGCGCACAACGCCGAGGTCGGCAAGGACTCGCTCGCGGGGCTGGATGCGAGGTCGATGAAGAAGTGAGGTTCGAGCGCGGTGCACCCGTCCGGCGAGCTGTAACACGCTGTTCGTCGGACTATTCGCCCTATCTGAACGACCGGATAGTCCCACGAACGACGTGTTACACGGACCGAGGAGCGCGATGAGCACGCTGGAGTTCACGCAGGCCGAGGAGGCCTTCCGGCTCGAGGCGCGGGAGTGGCTGGCCGCCAACAACCCCGGCCGGCTGCCGTCGATGGACACCGCCGAGGGAGCCGCGGCCCACCGCGAGTGGGAGCGCACCCTCGCCTCCGGGCGCTGGTCGGTCGTCACCTGGCCGGAGGCGTACGGCGGCCGCGACGCGTCGCTGACCGAGTGGGTGATCTTCGAGGAGGAGTACTACCTCGCCGATGCCCCGACGCGGATCAGCCAGAACGGCATCTCGCTGCTCGCGCCGATCATCTTCGGCCACGGCACCGAGTCGCAGAAGGAGCGCTACCTGCGCGACATGACCGACGGGTCGTTGGTCTGGGCGCAGGCGTGGTCGGAGCCGGAGGCCGGGTCCGACCTGGCCTCGCTACGTGCCACGGCGACACAGGTCGAGGGCGGCTGGCGGCTCAACGGGCAGAAGACCTGGAGCAGCCGAGCGCCGTTCGCCGACCGAGGCTTCGGACTCTTCCGCTCGGACCCGTCCGCGGAGCGGCATCGCGGACTGACGTACTTCCTCTTCGACCTCCGTGCCGAGGGCGTCTCGGTGCGGCCGATCGACCAGCTCGACGGTACGCCGGGGTTCGCGGAGATCTTTTTCGACGACGTCTTCGTGGCTGATGAGGACGTGCTCGGCGCGGTCGGTGACGGCTGGAAGGTCGCCATGTCGACCGCCGGAAACGAGCGTGGGCTGTCGCTTCGGTCGCCCGGGCGGTTCTGCGCGGCGGCCGTCCGGCTGGTGGGGCTCTACCGCGAACGCGGCCTGGCCGATCCCGGCCTCCGGGGCGCCGGCGACGAGGTCGTCGACGCCTGGATCGGCGCCGAGGCGTACCGCCTCTACACCTGGGCCACCGTCACCCACGTCGAGGCCGGTGGCTCGGTCGGTGCGGAGGGTTCGATCAACAAGCTGTGGTGGTCCGACCTCGACCTCTCGCTCCACGAGACCGCGCTCTCGCTCCTCGGCGGTGAGGCGGAGCTCGCCGGCCCGTGGCTCGACGACTACCTCTTCTCCCTGTCCGGCCCGATCTACGCCGGCACCAACCAGATCCAGCGCAACATCGTCGCCGAGCGCGTGCTCGGCCTGCCGAGGGGTGGCCGATGAGGTTCGGACGTACGCCGGAGCAGCACGCCTTCTCCGAAGCACTCGACGACCTGCTCGGTGCCGCCGACGTCCCGTCGGCCGCGCGCGCCTGGGCCGGCGACGACCGCTCCGCCGGTCTGAAGATCTGGCAACGGCTCGCCGAACTGAGCGTCACCGGGCTGCTCGTGCCGGAGTCGGACGGTGGCGTCGGGGCGGACCCCGTCGACCTCACCGTCGCCTTCGAGCGGCTCGGCTACCACGGCGTCCCCGGTCCGTGGATCGAGTCGGTCGCCGTCGCGCCTCGTCTTCTCGGCGGCACTCCCGAAGCGGGCGTCCTGTCTCGGGTGGCGTCCGGCGAGGCGCTGGTCTCGGTCGCCTCGGGCGGTCGAGCGCTCGATGCGGACGTCGTGGAGCAGACGTACGCGCTGGAGAGCCGTGTCGGTCTCGACACGCCTCCGCCGCCCCCGTTGGTTGAGCCCGGCGAGCGCCAGCGAGCCGGTGTCGAAACCAACACAGTCGCCTCCGCGACCCTCTCCCGCGCCACCGTCGGCAGCGAGCAGAAGTCGGTCGACCCGTCCCGACGCCTCTTCGACGTGACCGCGGGCGACGAGGTCGTCACCCTCGACCCCCGGCCCGCTCTCGAGCTCGGCACCCTCGCCTGCGCCGCGATGCTCCACGGCGCCGGGCTGCGGCTCCTCGACGACTCGGTCGCCTACGTGAAGCAGCGGACGCAGTTCGGCCGCCCGATCGGCGAGTTCCAGGCGGTCAAGCACCTGCTCGCCGACGTACGCGTCGCCCTCGACTTCGCCGCCCCGCTGATTCACAACGCCGCGCTCGAGCTCGACGCCGAGGTGCCGACCGCGGCCCGCGCGGTCTCGGCCGCGAAGGTGGCCGCCGGGGACGCTGCGTACCTCGCCTCGCGCACCGCGCTCCAGGTCCACGGCGCGATCGGCTACACCCGCGAGTTCGACCTGAGCCTGTGGATCCTGAGGGTGCGGGCGCTGGTCGGCGCGTGGGGCACACCCGCCGAGCATCGCGCCCGGATCCTCGAGTCCCTGGTGGTCGAGCCTGTCGAGACCCCCTCGCGAGGAGAGATATGAGGTTCGCACTCACCGAGGAACAGTCCGACCTCGTCGCGACCGTACACACGCTGATCGCCAAGCGCGCCGCCTCGACGGACCTCCGTGCCGCGATCGACTCCGACCGCGGCTACGACCAAGAGCTCTGGCGAACACTGACCGAGCAGATCGGCGTGACCGCGCTCGCGATCCCCGAGACGTACGGCGGCGTCGGCTGCTCCTACATCGAGGCCCACCTCGTCCTGGAGGAGCTCGGCGCCACGTTGACGCCCTCCCCGTTGGTCGGGACGGTGCTGGCCAGCGAGGTAGTCCAGGGAGTTCTGGCCGGAATACCGGCGAGTAACGGGCCAGAACTCCCTGGACTACCCGAACCTGCCGCTCGACTTCTCGCCGAGATCGCCGACGGAACCCGGCTCGCCACCGTCGCGCCCACCGCACCAGCAGCCGGCAGCATGTCCGTGTCCGGCGACCGGTTGACGGGTAGCGTCTCGACCGTCCTGGACGCTCCGACGGCGGACACGATCCTCGTCGTCGTCGATGATCAGCTCTTCGCGGTCGACCGGACGGCGCCCGGATGCGAGATCATCGAGACTCCGGCGCTCGACCCGACCCTCCGGCTCGGCACCGTTCAGCTCACGGACGCTCCCGCCGCCCTCCTCGGAACGGTCGACCCGGCGTACGTCACCACCGTCGGCGCGACCATGATGACCGCGCTGCAGGCCGGCGCGGCGCGGGTGGCGTTGGAGCGTACGGTCGCCTACCTCAAGGAGCGCCACCAGTTCGGGCGCCCGCTGGGCTCGTTCCAGGCGCTCAAGCACCGCTGCGCCGACCTGCTCGTCCAGGTGGAGACCGCGAAGACGATGAGCTGGGCGGCGGCGTGGGAGCTGTCCCAGCCGGAGCCCGACGTACGTCTCGTCCGGGCTGCCAAGACCTGGTGCTCCGACGCGTTCTCCCAGGTCGCGGCCGAGATGATCCAGCTGCACGGAGGAGTCGCGATCACCTGGGAGCACGACGCCCACCTCTACTTCAAGCGCGCTCACGCGACCGCCCAGCTCTTCGCGACGCCGGCGGTCGAACCTGTCGAGACCCAGCAGAAGGAAACGAATGGATAAGACACTCGCCCTCACCGAGGTCACCAGTCAGCTCGAGTCCGGGATGACGATCGGCATCGGCGGCTGGGGATCACGGCGCAAGCCGATGGCCCTGGTCAAGGAGATCCTCCGCAGCGACATCACCGATCTGACCGTGGTCGCGTTCGGCGGCCCCGACGTCGGCCTGCTCGCCCGCGCCGGGAAGATCCGGAAGCTCGTCTACGGCTTCGTCAGCCTCGACTCGATCCCGCTCGACCCGAACTTCACTCGCGCCCGCGAGCGGGGCGGGATCCCGGAGACGAGCGAGTACGACGAGGGCATGTTCGTCGCCGGCCTGCGCGCCGGGGCGAACCGCCTCTCGTTCCAGCCGATCCGGGCCGGCCTCGGCAGCGACGTGATGGCGATGAACCCCGATCTCAAGACCGTGAAGTCGCCCTATGACGAGGAGGAGTACGTCGCCGTCCCCGGCCTCCGCCTCGACGTCTCGCTCATCCACCTCAACCGCGCAGATGCGGCCGGCAACGGGCAGTACCTCGGCCCCGACCCCTACTTCGACGACCTCTTCGCGATGGCCGCCGACCGCACGATCATGTCGGTGGAGCAGATCGTCTCCACCGACGACCTGACCGCCAAGGCGCCACCGCAGTCGCTGCTCGTCCCGCGGATCTTCGTGAACCACGTCGTCGAGGCGCCCGGTGGCGCCCACTTCACCAGCTGCGAGCCCGACTACGGCCGCGACGAGGACTTCCAGAAGACGTACGTGGCAGCCGCCAAGTCCGACGCCGACAGCGACTGGACCGAGTTCGAGGAGCGTTACCTGTGACCCTGCAAACGATCAGCCGTGCGGACGTCTGCGTGGCCGCTGTCTCCGACGCCTTCAAGGGCTCCGGCGAGGTGCTCGCCCACGCCGTCGGGATCGTCCCGGCCATCGGCGTACGTCTCGCCAAGGCCACCCACACCCCCGAGCTCGCGCTCAGCGACGGCGAGGCGTTCATGATGGCCGAGGCGCCGCCGCTGCTGAAGACCGCTGCGGCCGGCGGTGTGCCGGAGGCCTGGGTGCCGTTCCGCAGCATCTTCGACATCGTCGCCAGCGGCCGCCGCCACTCGATGATGGGCGCCAGCCAGATCGACCGTCACGGCAACCAGAACATCTCCTCGATCGGCGACTGGCGCCAGCCGAAGCGCCAGCTGATCGGCGTACGCGGCGCTCCGGGCAACACCGTCAACCACCGCGTCGACTACTGGGTCGCCAAGCACTCCGCCCGCATCTTCGTCGACAGCGTCGATGTCGCCAGCGGCGTCGGCAACGACCGCGCCGTCGGCACCGCCGGGCGCTTCCACGATCTCGGGGTGGTGGTCACGAACCTGGCGGTCTTCGGGTACGACGAGAACGGCCTGATCAAGGTGAACTCGATCCACCCCGGTGTCACTCCCGAGGAGCTCCAGGAGGCGACCGGGTTCCCGATCGACGCCACCGACGCGCCGCTCACCCGCGAGCCGACCGAGGAGGAGCTGAAGATCATCTCTGCGGAGGATCCGAAGGGTCTCCGTCATCGCGAGGTGCCCGAATCCTGAGACGGATCGGCGGGCTTGACGGGCACTTTGTGGACTTGATGGGTGTTCCAGTGCCCGTCAAGTCCAGGGATACCCGGTCGACCGGGTATCCCTGGGGCCGGGCCCGCTAGGCCAAGATCCCCGCATGAAGCAGCTTCAGATACTGCTCCGCAAGCGTCTCAGGAGTGTGCCGCCCGCCCGGCCGATACCAGGAGACGGTGGACCAGACCCCGTCGCGGATGAACCGGTAGGTCAGCGCGGGATCGAGGGAGGCCTGGAAGACCCCCGCGGCCTGGCCGGCCTCGATGACCCGGATCCACAGCGCCTCGTTGTCGCGTGAGCGCTCGGCGACGAACTCGAAGCCCTCGACCGTGGCGAGGAAGGACGCCTCGTTCTGGTAGAGCGCGACGGCGAGGCGCTCGTTGTGGATCGTCCGGAACGACTCGGTGATCAGTCCGTCGAGGTCTGCCTGGGGGTCGACGCCGGCCTCGACGATCTCGGTGAACCGCGCGTTGAGCCCGTCGAGGAACCCCGACAGCAGCTCGGTCAGCATCGCTTCCTTGGAGCGGAAGTGGTGGTAGAGCGAGCCCGAGAGTATCCCGGCGGCATCGGCGATGTCGCGTACCGTCGTCTGCGAGAAGCCCTTGGTCGCGAACATCTCCGCCGCCAGCGTGAGCAGCTCGGCCCGCCGCGACGAGCCCGACGCCGTCCCCCGCCGTCTCGGCGCAACCCCCGTGTCAGTCATGGACGAAGCCTACCAAACAAGCAGTTGCTCAACTATCCTTCCGAGGATGACCCCGCGCACGATCCCCGCCCTGCTCGAGAAGGCACAGCAGACGTACGCCGACCGCCCGGCGATCGTCGACGGGCCGACCACGCTCACCTATGCCGAGCTCGCCGAGGCAGCGGAGAGGGCTGCGCGTGCCTTCCTCGCCAGCGGCGTACGCAGCGGCGACCGCGTCGCGATCTGGGCACCCAACCGCTGGGAGTTCCCGGTCGCGGTGCTCGGCGCGCAGACGATCGGGGCGGCCGTGGTGCCGCTCAACACCCGATACCGGGGGCACGAGGCGCGCGAGATCTTGGAGCGCTCGCGAGCCACCGCGCTGATCACGGTGAACGGTTTCCTCGGCACCGACTACGTGCAGATGCTCCATGACGCCGGGCCGCTCCCGGAGCACCTGCTCACCGTCATCGACCTCGCCGACGGCTGGGACGACTTCCTCGCGAAGGGCGAGGAGACATCCGAAAAGCGTCTCGCGGACGCTAAGGCGACGGTCACCCCCGACACCCTCGCCGACCTGCTCTTCACCTCCGGCACCACCGGCAAGCCGAAGGGCGTGATGAGCGCCCAGCGCCAGACCATCGGCGTCGCCGACGTCTGGGCGCGCGGCGCGGGCCTCTCCCCCGAGGACCGCTACGCGATCGTCAACCCGTTCTTCCACGGTTTCGGCTACAAGGCAGGCTTCATCGCGGCCTTCACCGCCGGCGCCACGGTCTACCCGATCGCGACCTACGACCCGACCCAGGCGCTGAAACTCATCCAGGACGAGCGGATCACTGTCCTCCCCGGCGCCCCCACGATCTTCACCACGCTCATCAACCACCCGGACCTGAAGACCTACGACATCTCCTCGCTGCGTTTCGCGATCGCCGGTGCCGCGAGCGTCCCGGAGAGCCTCTTCGCCGACATGCGCGACGTCCTCGGGATCGACGAGGTCAAGGGCGCCTACGGTCTCACCGAGTGCATGGTCGCCACCACGACCCGCCCCGGCGAGGACCCGGCTCACGTGGCCAGGGTGGTCGGCCCGGCGGTCGAGGGGCTCGAGATCCGCACGGTCAGCGCGACCGGCGAGGACGCCGAGCCCGGTGAGGACGGCGAGGTCTGGATCCGCGGCGACAACGTCATGCTCGGCTACTTCGAGAACCCGGAGGCCACCGCCGAAGCGATCGACGAGGACGGCTGGCTTCACACCGGCGACGTCGGCCGTCTCGACGAGCACGGCTGCCTGAAGATCACCGACCGGATCAAGGACATGTTCACCGTCGGCGGGTTCAACGTCTATCCGGCCGAGGTGGAGAACACCCTGGCCGGCCACCCCGGCATCGTCGAGGCAGCGGTCGTCGGCACCCCCGACGCGCGTCTCGGCCAGGTCGGCAAGGCATTCGTGGTCGTCCGCGACGAGGTGACCGCCGACGAGATCGCCGCCTGGCTCAAGGACCGCCTGGCCAACTACAAGCAGCCGAGGACGTACGTCCTGGTCGACAGCCTCCCCCGCAACGCCAGCGGGAAGATCCTGAAGACCGAGCTGCGCGAGCTCCCGGCCGAGACCGGGAGCGCCGGCTAGGACGCGGCTGCCTGCGAGAGCAGACGCTCCTGGTTGACCCGGATCGCCTTCTCGGCGAGGTCGGAGCCAGCCGAGGCGTACAGGTTCAGGACGGCGTGGGCGCCGCGCTTCTTGAGCTCGTCGCGCTCCTCCGGGCGCAGCGCGATGGCCGCGACCGTGCCGGTGAACCCGAGCTTGCGGAGCAGTGCCATGGCGAGCAGGTTGTCGCCGTGGAACGGCATGGTGAGGACGACCAGCTCCATGCCGGCGCCCTTCTTGACCCGCTCCCAGAAGTCCTGGTCGGTGGCGTCGGCCTCGACCACGTTGAAGCCCTCGGCCTTGAGCGAGTCGGCGCGCAGCGAGTCGTGCTCGATCGCCAGGACGTCGTAGCCCTGGATGTCGCGCAGCTCCTCGTAGGTCGTACGCCCCACCCGGCCCATCCCGACCACCAGCGCCTTGGCCTTGCCGAGGTTGATCGGTCGGTCGGCCTCCTGGAGCCGCTCGGGGCGCTGCTCCGGCAGCTTCCGGTTGAGCAGGTTGATGAGCTTCGGTGCGTACGCGTTGAAGAGCGCGGCCACCAGGAAGGACAGCGACGTCGCGACCGCGAGCACGGTCTGCCACTCGGCCGACGCCAGCCCGGTCGCGGCGGCGATGACGATCACGATGAGCCCGAACTCGGAGTAGTTCGTCAGCGTGAACGAGGCCAGCGTCGCGGTGCGGTAGCGCAGCCCCATGAAGGCGAAGATCGCGATGTAGGCGGCGGCCTGGAAGGGCAGCAGGATCTGCAGCAGACCGGCCAGCGCCAGGTCGCCGAGCGAGGGCACCCCGGTCAGGCCGATGCTCAGGAAGAACGCGATGAGGAGGAGCTCCTTGGTGCTGAACAGCAGCTTGGCCAGCGCCGGAGCCTTGGCGTGCGAACCGAGGAGCACGCCGACCACCAGCGCGCCGAGGTCGCCCTTGAGGCCGACCGCGTCGAAGAGCCAGTAGCCCGGCACGAGCGCGATCGCCAGGCCGAAGAGCGCGGTCAGCTCGGCCGAGGAGATGCGGTCCCAGACGCGGTGGGCGAGCCAGGCGCCCGGCAGCAGCAGCACCAGCGCGAAGACCCACGGGGAGGGCCAGTGGCCCTTGGAGATCGTCAGGAAGACGACCGCGACGATGTCCTGCATGACCAGAACACCGATCGCGATGCGGCCGTAGAGGGTGTTGTTGTCGTGACGCTCGTCGAGGACCTTGATCGCGAAGACGGTCGAGGAGAACGAGAGCACGAACGCGATCAGCGCCATCTCGCCGAGGTCGGCGTCGGTGACGAGCGCGAAGCCGAGCGGGGCGATCCCGGCCAGCAGCCCGATCCCGATGACGATGCTGAACGCCAGGTGGGCGAAGGTGCTCAGCCACACGTCCGGGCGGAGCAGCGACCTCACATCGAGCTTGAGCCCGATGCCGAACAGCAGCAGCGTGACACCGAGATCGGCCAGCGTGTGCAGGCCCTCGAGCTCGCCGACACCTGCGGCGTGCAGCCCGAAACCAGCGGCCAGGAAGCCGACCAGGGGCGGGAGCTTGAGGAACATCGCGACCAGCCCCGCTCCCAGTGCGACGAGCAGGTAGAGCGCGGTCAGCGACATATTGGTACTTCCCCCATGGTCAAACTAGACGTTCCGACGGACGTACGATACCGCGCGATACCACATCGGGTTACGCTGGGGCCATGGCAATGACTCTGCGACTCAGCGAGGCCGACGACCGGCTGCTGACCGACCGCGCCCGCACGGAGAACCGGTCCAAGCAGGAGATCGCCCGCGAGGCCATCCGCGCCTACCTCGAGGACCACAACCGTCGCATCGAGGATCTCGAGGACGACCTCGCCCTCGCCCGCTACTCCCTGCGCCGCGAGCTCGGCGAGGTCACCTACACGCCCCACACCGAGGCCCGCCGCGCCCTCGGTCTCGACCGTCCCGCCGGTCAGTGACCGGCCGGTGACGTACGAGGTCGTCTGGGCCGACGAAGCACTCCAAGCGGCCGGGGCGTACGTCGACGACGACCCCGTCGGACTGCTCCAGGTGTTCGACACCGTCGACACCCTGACCGACGCCCCCCGCGACGTCGGCGCCTACGCCTGGGGCAAGGACCGCTACCGCCTCCGTGTCGGGCGCTACCGCATCGTCTACGTGGTCGAGGAGCGCCGCATCACGGTCGCCGTCATCCACCTGGGTCGACGGAGCGCCTGAGGCTCCGTCGGGCGCTCGCGGCGCTGGTCGCAGGTGTAACTCCGTGTGTAACTCGACGTGTAACACGCTGTTCGGCCAACTACTCGCCCTATCTGATAGGGCGAATAGTCCTACGAACGACGTGTTACACGTCCGGTGCGCCGACCGATCAGCTCAGCTCAGCCGCTCGATCACCATCGCCATGCCCTGGCCGCCGGCGGCGCACATGGTCTCGAGCCCGTAGCGGCCGCCGGTCTCCTGCAGACCGTGGAGGAGGGTGGTGGCGAGGCGGGCGCCGGTGGAGCCGAAGGGGTGGCCGAGGGCGATCGCGCCGCCGTTGACATTGACCCGATCGGGGTCGAGGCCGATCTGGGCGATGCTGGGCAGCACCTGGGCGGCGAAGGCCTCGTTCATCTCGACCAGGTCGATGTCGTCGGGAGACAGACCAGCGCGGGCGAGCGCCTGGCGGGAGGCGTCGACGGGGCCGAGGCCCATGATCTCGGGCGAGAGCCCGGAGACTCCGGTCGAGACGATCCGGGCGAGCGGCGTGATGCCGAGCTCGGCGGCGCGTACGTCGCTCATGATCACCAGCGCCGCGGCTCCGTCGTTCAGCGGGCAGCAGTTGCCGGCGGTGATGGTGCCGTTCTCGCGGAAGACCGGCTTGAGGCCGGCGACCTTCTCCAGGGTCACGCCGGCGCGCGGCCCGTCGTCGGTCGAGACCACCTCGCCGGACGGCAGCGTCACCGGCGTGATGTCGCGCTCCCAGAAGCCGCGGGCAGCGGCGGCCTCGGCGCGGTTCTGGGAACGTACGCCCCACTCGTCCTGCGCCTCGCGGGTCACGCCGCACATCTCGGCGACGTTCTCGGCGGTCTCGCCCATCGCGAGGTGGTAGTCGGGCAGCTCGCCGGCCTCACGCGGATCAGTCCACGGGTCACCCGCCGCCACCCGCGCAGCCCCGCGCTCGCCCGCCTCGAGGAACTCCTCCGCCTTGGTGTCGGGCATCCCGTCGGCCTTGCCCCGCTCGTAGCGGGACACGCACTCCACCCCGGCGGAGATGAACGCATCTCCCTCCCCGGACCGGATCGCGTGGAAGGCCATCCGGGTGGTCTGCAGCGACGACGCGCAGTAGCGGTGGACGGTGGTGCCGGGCACGGCATCCAGGCCGAGACGCACGCCGACGACCCGGCCGATGTTGTAGCCCTGCTCCCCCGCGGGCTGCGCGCAGCCCATCATCAGGTCGTCGATCTGCGTCGGGTCGAGCTCGGGCACCGACGACAGAGCGCTGCGTACGACCTGCTCGGCCAGCTCGTCGGGTCGCAGATCCTTCAGCGATCCCTTGAAGGCGCGGCCGATCGGCGAGCGGGCGGCGGAGACGATGACGGCTTCGGGCATGGGGGCTCCTCGATGTCGCGGACTGCTGGGTCGGGCTACTTGTTGGGCGTGTGCTGGAGGAAGGCGGGCCACTCGCCGCCGCCGTCGACGGCGAGGACGGCGCCGGTGACGTGCGCGGCGAGCGGCGAGGCGAGCAGCACGCAGGCATCGCCGACCTCCTCAGGCGTCGCGAAGACGCCACGCGGGATGGTCGCGGCCACTGCGGCCCGCTGCTCTGGACTGCCGTAGTGGTCCTCGGACCCCGGGGTGGCGACGATGCCGCAGGAGATGGCGTTGACGCGTACGTCGGGCGCCCACTCGACCGCGATCGACCCGGTCAGGCTCTCGACGGCGGCCTTGGCAGCGCCGTAGACGGCGGTGCCGGGGCTGGGCCGCCGCGCCGAGATCGAGCTGATGTTGACGATCGATCCGCGGGAGGCCTTCAACGCCTCGTACGCCGCCTGGCAGACGTAGGCGGTGGCCAGGAAGTTGATCGCCGAGATCTTCTCGTGGAAGCGCGGCGACGCGGTCGCGAAGTCGGCGTAGGGCGCCCCGCCGGCGTTGTTGACGACCACGTCGAGCCGGCCGAGCCGGGAGGTGATCGCCTCGATCCAGGCCGCGACCTGCTCGGGATCGCGAACGTCGACCTGCGCGAAGACCGGCTTGCGGCCGTCGACGACGGGCAGCTCCTCGGGGGCGGTGCGGCCGCAGATCTCGACCTCCGCGCCCGCCTCGAGGAAGCGCGTGACGATCCCGGCGCCCACGCCGCGGGCGCCACCGGTCACCGCGACCACCTTGCCGCTGAAGTCGATCTCGACTGCCATGTGCGGCAGTCTAGAGCGCCTACCAAGCAAATGCTAGGTTGATGGCCACGGTGACCGGAAGAAGACGCCTCAGACGCAGTGCACGTCCACGAAGTAGGTGTGCTCTCCGTTCATGTGCTTCTTGACCTGGACAGGCACGGTGACCGAGCCGCTCGCGTCCGCGAGATAGGTCTTCCCGTCGGCGTGCACGTCGTCGATCTCGCAACCGTCCTGGTCAGACACGGTGATCTTGTGCAGACCCGCCTCAGCCGCCTCGACGTGCGCCTCGTGGAAGGCGAGCACGGCCGGGTTGTACTCGGAGTACTTCACGTTGTGCGCGCCGAGCGTGTCGGTCCACTTCGCAGCCAGACCGTCGAGGTACGGCCCGCCGTGCCGCGAGAAGCGGGTGTCGATCTCGACGATCGCCCTGGCCTTGACCTTGAAGTTGTCGGTCTTGCTGTCGGCGGGCACGAATCCGTGCCGGTTGCCCGGAGCGGAGGAGTCGAGCGCGTCGTACGGCGTCAGCCAGACCTTGTACTCGCCACCGTTGTTCGGGGTGTCGAGGAACGGGAAGAACTGCACGGTGATGCCGCCGTCCTCGGCGTCCGTGCCGGTCGCGTGCGCGCAGGCACCGCTCGGGGCGACGCTGACGAAGCGGCCGCTCGCGTCGACCTCCACGCGCCGACAGCTGACCGGGTCGGTCGAGAGCAGTGTCTTCCCGGACGGGTCGGTGACCTGGAACGCGTAGATGCCAGCCGGCAGGCCGGCGGCGTCGGCGGGCGCGTTGATGCCGGGGCCGCCGTTGAGATAGACGTCCTGCTTCGCGGCGTAGTGGTTGAGGTTCACCGGTGCACCGGTGACGTCGGTGGTGAAGATCGCGCCGGAGAGCTGCAGCAGAGGTGCCGCCGAGGTCGGCATCGACCAGAGCGCCGCCGCGACGATCCCGGTCGCGACGGCACAGACGAGCTTTCGGATCATGGGTTTCCCCCTCGGGTAGGTCGGACCTCGAGTCTTCGACGGCCCCGACCAGCGACCCCGGTGGACTGCCGGGTATCACCTGAACCGGGTAGAGCTCGCCGACGTGTGTCGAGCACGATTCTGGACAGACCGGGGAATACCGGAGACTGCCTCCGTCTTTGTCCAGGTGGATCGAGGCAACGGCCTCGGCAGACCTGAGAGGAACCTTCTTGTGACGACCACCGCCGTCGAGACCTTCACGGACGTGATCCACTCGCGCTTCTCCGCGCGAGCCTTCCTGCCCGACCCGGTACCCGCCGACGACATCCGCGCCGTCCTCGAGGACGCCCGCCGCGCTCCGTCACACAGCAACACCCAGCCGTGGGAGGTCCACGTCTTCTCCGGTGACGCCCGCGACCGCCTCAGCGAGGCGATGCTCAAGGCGTTCGAGGCCGGCCAGATGACGCCCGACTTCACCACGACGTACGGCGAGGACGACAGCGTGCACGTCCGCCGCTCGCAGGAGGCCGGCGCCCTGCTCTACAACACGCTCGGCATCGCCCGCGACGACATGGAGGGCCGGATGAAGGCCGTCGCCGAGAACCTCCGTTTCTACGGTGCGCCGCACGTCGCGCTGCTCTTCGTACCGGAGCTCGGTGATGTCGTACGCGCTGCCAACGACGTCGGCATGTACGCCCAGAACTTCCTGCTCTCCCTCACCGCCCGCGGCTACCACGGCGTCCCTCAGGGCATGCACGGCCTCTTCGCCGACGCCGTCCGCGCCCACCTCGGCCTCCCGGCCGACCTCAAGCTGCTCTACGGCATCTCCTTCGGCACCGCCGACCTCGAGGCCCCGCTGAACCGCCTCGACATCGGCCGCGCGCCGCTCGAGGACCACATCGTGCTCCACGACACCTCGCTCTGAGCGGGTCTCGCGAGCTGTAACACGTCGTTCGTAGGACTTCTCGCCCTATTGGAACGACCGGATAGTCCTACGAACGACGTGTTACATGTGGCCGCGGCCGCCGCTCAGCGCGCGCCGGCCGCCACCCGCCGGATCTCCGCCACAGACGTACGCTGCGCCCGACCCGCCGCGAAGAGGCTGACCGCGAGCGCCAGCACGAGCCAGAGCACCAGCCCGCCGACCGGCGCACCGACACCGGCGCCGCTGTGGGCGATCACCGCCCCACGGAGCGCCTCGGCGGCCAGCGGCACCGGGAGGATGTCGGCCAGTGCGCCGAACGGTGCCGAGGCCGTGTCGACCGGCAGCAGCCCACCGAGGGAGACCAGCTGCAGCGCGAGGAACGCGAGCGAGATCAGCCAGCCCCGGCGCGCTCCGGCGAGGGCCACGACGGCCTGGTGGACAGCGACGAACACCACTGCGGCGAGCAGAGCGACCCCGACCGCAGCAGCAGGCGAGGCGATGTCCGCCCCGAAGACCCCGGCCGCGAGCACGAGAAGCACAGCCTGCACCAGCCCCACGAGCGCCGCCGGCCACAGACCGGCGAACGTGATCCGCCGGACGGGAAGCGCCTTCCGCAGCAACCCGGCAGGGAAGGCCGGGCGGAGCAGGTAGATCGCGAGCGCACCGAGCCACAGCGCCAGTGCGATCACGGCGGGCGCCAACCGGGTCGCGCCCGAGACGGACGGCTCGGAGGCGACCGCGACCTGCACCGGGTCGGCGACGACCTCGGTCTGCTTCTTGGCAGGAACGGTGATCTTCGAGGCGCCGTCGTCGAGGCCGGAGGCCAGCGAGTCGGCGCCCTCGGTCAGCGAGGAGGTTCCGGCGGAGAGCTCGTCGGCGCCCGAGGCAAGCGAGGCCGAACCGCTCTCGAGCTGCTTGGTGCCGGAGGCGAGCTGGTTCGCGCCGGAGGCCAGGGCGGTGGCGCCCTCGTTGGCCGTACCGATGCCCTTCTCGAGCTCACGCGCACCGTCGGCGAGACGACCGTTTGCGTCGGCGAGCCGCGACGCGCCGGAGGCGACCTTGCCGGCGCCGTCGGCGGCCGAGGAGATGCCCCCGCTCAGCTGCGGCGCGGCCTGAGCGAGCTCGGACGCACCCGAGGAGACCGCAGCCGCGCCCGCGGCGAGCTGGTCGGCCTGCGCACCACCGTCACCGACGGCCGCCCCCGTGGCCCCGCACAGCTGCGGCTTGGTGGCCTTGAGCACCGGGTCGGCGGCGCACGCCTGGGCCCACCCCTTGGCGAGCTGCGTGTAGCCGGAAACCCCCTCGGAGACCTGCGAGGCACCGTCGGCGAGCGCGGACGCCTGCGACGGGAGATCAGCGGTCGACTTCTCGAGCTGGGCGAGCCCACCGTCGAGCTCGTCGGCACCCGACTTCAACGACCTCGCGCCCGAAGCTGCCTTGTCCGCACCCCCGGCGAGCGACCCTGCTCCGGACGCGAGCCGTCCGGTCCCGTCGGCGAGCGAGTCGAGCCCGCCCGCGACCTGCGAGGCCCCGTCGGCGGCCCCGGAGGCACCCGAGCTGAGCGCGCGTGCACCGTCGGCGACCTTCCCGGCGCCCTCGTCCGCGGCAGCGGTGCCGTCGGCGAGCTTTCCGGCTCCGTCGGCGGCCGAGCTCAGGCTGGTCTTCAGCTTCCCGGTCTGGTCACGGACGCCGTCGAGGTAGGTGGTCGTCACCGTGCGCCCCAGCGTCGACGCGGACTGCCGCGCCACCTGGCGGGCGATCTCGGCGGTCACCTCGCTGGAGGCGTCGGAGGCCTCGACGCTCACCTGTCCGGCGCGGGGGTCGCTCCCTTGCACCCCGGCCAGCGTCTTCGACAGGTCCTGCGGAATCGTGATCACCGCTGCGTACGTGCCGTCGGCATAGCCCGCACGCGCGTCCTCCTCGTCGGTCAGCTCCCAGCCCAGGGTGGGCCCGGCGGAGGAGCCGGAGGACGAGACGAGGTCGGCGGCGAGCGCCCGACCGGCGTACACGGTCTGCTCGCTCTTCCCGCTCCCGGTCGTCACCGGCTCGTCGAGGTTGACGACGGCGGCAGGCACCTTGTCGAGGTTCTCGGTGCGGTCGGCGAGCGCGACCAGCGCTAGGGCGGTCACCACGACCGGCAGCAGGATCGCTGCTGCGATCAGCCGGCGGCCGGACCACCACGATTTCGTACGTTTCATCGGACTGTCTCCAGATCGGCGGCCGAGGCCGCGGTGAGATCGGATGGGCTGCGGTCGGGCGCGGCGAGCGCCAGCGCGTCCGCGACCTGCGGCACCGCAGGCAGGGAGGGCATCGCGAGGAGCACCGTGGCGCCGCGCGAGGTGAGTGCGGACAGGGCTGCGAGCTGCCCGCTGTCGAGCGAGACCCGGCTATCGATCGCGACCAGTCGCGGCAGGCGCCGCGAGCCGGTGAGCCGGAGCGCCTCGGAGACGTCGTCGACCAGAGCGGCACGAGCACGTACCGACCCCGACTCCTCCGGGAGCAACCGGTCGAGCACGACGAGCTTCCCGGAGAACCCGAGGCGGCCGGTGAGCGCCGCGAGCGCAGCGGACCGGGCGACCGGGTCGTCGCCGTGGATGATGCCGATCCCTGCAGGTCGCAGCTCCAGGGAGAGCGGCGCGAGCGCACCCGGCACCGTCACCTGCCGAGCCCGCACCGCCAGCTCACCGTGCACCGCGACGTAGTCGGAGTGCTCGAGGTGGTGCACGAGCGCCTCGCCCTCGACGTCGAGCACGGGCAGGCGACGGTCCAGCCACCGCGGCAGCCACCAGGCGCGGTCGCCGAGCAGGGCCAGCACCGCCGGGACCAGCGTCATCCGCACCAGGAAGGCGTCCACGAGCACGCCGACGGTGAGGCCCAGCGCCATCGGCTTGACGATCGGGTCGCCGTTGGGCACGAAGGCGGCGAAGACCGCGATCATGATGACCGCCGCGGCCGTCACGACCCGGGCGCTTGCGGCGAAGCCGGTGTCGACCGAGCGCCGCGCGTCGCCGCTGTGCACGAAGTCCTCCCGCATCCGCGAGACCAGGAAGACCTCGTAGTCCATCGCGAGCCCGAACAGGACGCCCATCAAGATGATGGGGAAGAACGCGATCACCGGCCCGACCTTGGCGACGTTCAGGAGGTCAGCGCCCCAGCCCCACTCGAAGACCGCTGCGACGACACCGAACGACGCGGCCACCGACAGCACGTAGCCGAGGGTCGCCTTCAGCGGCACCGCGATCGAGCGGAACACGACCATCAGCAGGATCAGCGACAGCCCGACGACGACGGCACCGAACGGCAGGATGGCACCGGACAGACGTGCGCTGACGTCGATCGCGACCGCGGTCTGACCGGTGACCATGACGTCCCGGATCCCGAAGCGCTTCTCCAGCGAGGCGTGGTCGGCGCGGATCGCCTCGACCAGGTCCGCCGTCGCCGGGTCGCTCTTCTCGGTGTCCGGGTAGATCACCACGAGCCCGAGGTCGGCGGTCCGGTTCGGCGTCGCCAGGGCGACCTTCTGCACGCCGTCGTACTTCTCCAGCGAGGCGCCCAGATCGTCCATCACCCCGATCGGGTCGGTGGTGTCGATGATGTCGGCAGTCACGAACAGCGGCGCGTTGTAGCCCGGCCCGAAGTCCCGGCTGATCAGGTCGTACGTCTCCCGCGGGCTGCTCCCGGGCTCGGCGCTGCCGTTGTCGTTGAGCCCCAGCGCGAGGTCGCGTGCGGGGATGGCCAGCACGGCGATGATCAGCAGCGAGACCACGACGGTCACGGCCGGCACCTTGGTCACCAGCCGCACCCAGCGTGCCCCGAGGGTGATGGCGTGAGGCCGCCCCTCCGCGGCAGCCTCACGCCGGTGGGCCCGAGACCCAGGCTTGGGACGTAGCCGCTCACCCGCGACCGCGAGGAGTGCCGGCACGGCGG
The DNA here is from genome assembly GCF_014648595.1 of Nocardioides luteus. Taxonomy (GTDB): domain Bacteria; phylum Actinomycetota; class Actinomycetes; order Propionibacteriales; family Nocardioidaceae; genus Nocardioides; species Nocardioides luteus. Next base: position 357,670 of record NZ_BMRK01000003.1, read on the forward strand.
TGAGGGCGACGAGGACGGCGACGAGGACGGCCGAGGCCGCTGCGTACCCCATGACCGCCAGGAACGGGATGCCGGCGACGACGAGACCGCACAGCGCGATGATCACGGTGACGCCGGCGAAGATGACCGCGCTGCCGGCGGTCGCGACCGCGCGGGCGATCGACTCCTCGACGTCGAGGCCGGTGGCGAGCTGGCTGCGGTGCCGAGCGATCACGAAGAGCGCGTAGTCGATCCCGACCGCCAGCCCGATCATCAGCGCGAGGGTCGGGGTCGTGGCCGAGATCGTGGTGACCGCGGCGACCGAGAAGATCCCCGCCATCGCGATCGCCACCCCGAGCAGGGCGGTCAGGATCGGCAGCCCGGCGGCCAGCAGCGACCCGAACGTGATCGCCAGGACCAGGAGCGCGATCAGCAACCCGATCGCCTCGGTGGCGCTGACGTGGACCCCGGTGACGGCATACGCATCGCCACCCACCGCGAGCTCCAGCGACGACCCGTCGGGAAGCTCGGCGGCCTCGTCCAGGTCCGCCTTCACGCTCTCGGGCAGCTCGTCGAGCCCGAGGTCGAACTGCACGGTCGCCAGCGCGTCCCGGCCGTTGTCGCTGACCGTCCGGCTGTCCTCGGCCAGCGGGTCGGTGACCGTGGCGACGTGATCCACCTTCTCGATCTCGTCGAGGACGGCCGTGACCTCCTTGCGGTGGTCGGCGATCTTCTCCCCCTCCGGCGCGACGAAGACCAGCTGCGCCGAGGTCCCGGAGACCTCCGGGAACCGCTGCGTGAGCGCGTCGAGACCCTGCTGGGACTCCGTGCCCGGGATCGTGAAGTCGTTTTGCAGCTTGCCACCGAGCGAGACGGTCAGCGCACCCAGCAGGACCGCGAGCAGGAGCCAGAGGGCCAGCACGGTCTTGGCACAACGCGCGACCAGCCGGCCGAGACGGTAGAGGTAGGAGGACACATTCAGTACATTAACGCACTCAATACAAAAACGTATCGTCGCGCGTATGTGAGGATGGCTACATGACCGAGGTGAGGGCCCCCAGACGACGTACGAACACCCGCGCGCGGCTGCTTGCCGCAGCCGTCGATGTCTTCGTCGAGCGCGGAGCGCGCCGGGTCACCGTGGACGATCTGGTCAGCGCGGCGGGCTACACGCGCGGAGCGTTCTACTCCAACTTCAACAGCGTCGACGAGGTGCTCCTCGAGACGTTCAAGGAGGAGTCCGAGAAGCTGATCGCCGCCGTACGCACCGCCGTCGCCGACCACACGGACGCAGACTCGAGCGGATCGCTGATCGGAGCGGCCTTCGCCGCGATCCGCCCCATGCAGGACCGCTGGTTCGTCCTGCAGAGCGAGGTGGTGCTGCAGAGCCTGCGCGACCCCGACGCACGCGAGATCAGCTCGGCCACCTTCACGGCGCTCAGCGAGCAGCTCGTCGAGGTCGTCGCGCTCGCCCTCGACCGCCTCGACCGTACGCTGACCATGTCCACCGACCTGCTCGCCCAGACGATGATGGGCGTGTTCCTGCACAGCATCACGATGCGCACGATCCGACCCGACGACCCCCGCGCCGACCGCCTCCTCGAGGACGCGCTCCCCCAGATCATCGACGGACTGTCCGCCCCGCGGGCCTCCGCCTAGACCGAGACCGCAGGAGGACTTCGCCATGGGTGCACCGACTTGGGTGTGGCTCGTCACCGTCGCCGGGATCCTCGCGCTCCTCGCCTTCGACTACGTCTTCCACGTACGCAAGGCCCACACGCCCACGCTGAAGGAAGCCGCGATCTGGTCGACGATCTACGTCGCGGTCGCGCTGCTGTTCGGCCTCGGCGTGCTCGTCCTCGGCGGCGGCGCGATGGGCGGGGAGTACTTCGCCGGCTACATCACCGAGAAGGCGCTCTCGGTCGACAACCTGTTCGTCTTCCTGATCATCATGACGAGCTTCCACGTGCCCCGTGCCGACCAGCAGAAGGTGCTCCTGTTCGGCATCACGTTCTCGCTGGTCGCCCGCACCGGGTTCATCTTCGTGGGAGCCGCCCTGATCAACACCTTCGCCTGGGTCTTCTATCTGTTCGGCGTGATCCTGCTGATGACCGCCGGCAACATGCTCAAGCCCGACGACGACTCCGAGAAGGAGAACGTCGTCGTACGCCTCGCCCGCCGGCTCTTCCACGTCAGCGAGCACTACGACGGCGACAAGCTGGTCACGGTCGAGGACGGCAAGCGCATCCTGACGCCGATGCTGCTGGTGATGGTCGCCATCGGCGGCACCGACATCCTCTTCGCCCTCGACTCGATCCCGGCGATCTTCGGTCTGACCCAGAACGTCTACCTGGTCTTCACCGCGACCGCCTTCTCGCTGCTGGGCCTGCGCCAGCTCTACTTCCTGCTCGACGGCCTGCTCGACCGGCTCATCTACCTCTCCTACGGCCTGGCCGCGATCCTCGCCTTCATCGGCGTGAAGCTGATCCTGCACGCCCTCCACGAGAACAACGTCCCGTTCGTCAACGACGGCGAGCCGGTCCACGTCGTCGAAGTGAGCACCGGGCTGTCGCTCGGTGTCATCCTCGGCGTACTTCTGATCACCATCCTCGCCTCCCTCTTCAGCAAGCGCGGCCGCGTCAAGAACGCCATCGGCAACGCCCGCCGCCACGCCGCCGCCTACCTCGACTCCGAATACACCGCCGACCCCGCCGAGCGCGAGCGCATCCACGACGCCCTCATCGCCGAGCGCGACTTCATCGCCTCCCTCGGCCCGAAGTACGTCGAGATCGCCCGCGACGAGACCCCGCTCATGGAGCTTCTCGAGCGCGCTCTCGCGAGCCACACCGCCGCCGTCGAGCGCGGCGAGGCCGCTCCCGCGGGGCCGCCGAAGATCCTGCGCGACGAGTAGAGCCGACCGACGCCGGGCTCAGCCGACCGGCGCCTTGAGTCCCTGCTGGAGGGTGTGGAACAGCAGATCGAGCGTCGCCTCGCGCTCCGGCGCCGGCAGGCGGCCGAGCGGGCCCTTCGTGCACAGCTCTGCGAACCCGTGCACGGCCGCCCAGCAGACCACCTCGGCGCCGAGGCGGCGCTCGGCCGGGATCTCGCCGACCGCCACCATCTCGTCGAGCACGTCGTTCAGGATCCCGTAGGGGCCGTCCCGCCGCTCGGAGATCACCGGCACCACGTCGGGTCCGGAGAACTCCAGGTGGAAGGCCATCTGGAAGAGATGGGGCTCGTCGGTCGCGAAGGCGACGTACGCTCGCGCGGTCTCCTTGAACCGGGCACGCGCGATCTCCGCCGGCTCTCGGTCGTCGGACACCGTCGCGTTCCGCGCCTGCATCCTGGCCGTGAGCTCCTCGACCGCCCGGTCCGCGAGCGATCTCATCAGCTCCTGACGGTCGGCGAAGTGGCGGTACGCCGCGTTGTGGGAGACCCCGACGCGGCGAGCCACCTCGCGCAGCGTCACTTTCTCGGGAGCGCTCGACCGGGCCATCTCCCAGGCCGCGTCGATGAGAGCAGACCGGAGGTTGCCGTGGTGATAGGTGGCACGGTCCGCACTCATGGCCGCCACTGTACCGATGGCGGTCCCCGGCGAGATTCCTCACGTGAAGATGTTGACACCGACAACACCCTGCAGCATCGTTACATGTTGACACCGTCAACACTCGGTGCCGGTCGTCACACCACGACATCACCAGAGGAGAAGTCCATGGCAACGGTCAACTTCGTCACCTTCGACGGGGAGCAGGTCGAAGCGCCCTTGGTCGAGGGGCAGTCGCTGATGCAGGTCGCGATCGACAACGCCGTCCCCGGGATCGACGGGGACTGCGGGGGCGAAGCCGCCTGCGGCACCTGCCACGTCGTCGTCGACCAGCAGTGGGCCGGGCGCTGCAGCGAGCCCGCCGACGCGGAGGAGCAGATGCTCGAGATGAACCCCGACCGTCAGGCGACGTCACGGCTCTCCTGCCAGATCGCGCTCAGCGACGACCTGGGCGGGCTCACCGTCCACCTCCCCGAGTTCCAGTTCTAGAGCAGATCGGAGCACCATGATGGACACGCTCGACCGCGTCGTCGCGACCGTGCAGGCGAACGTTCCGATGGAACGCCAGATCCAGGGCCTGCACCTCTACCAGAAGGCCAAGGCCCGGCTGCTCGGCACTTCCCGCCCGGCCCCCTTCGCCGAGGAGCCGATCCCGCCCGTCGACCAGGTCGGCCTCGCCGACATCGACATGAGCAACCCGTTCATGTTCCGGCAGGGCCAGTGGATGCCGTACTTCGCACGTCTGCGGGACGAGGCCCCGGTCCACTTCCAGGCGAACAGCCGGTTCGGGCCGTACTGGTCCGTGACCAGGTACGACGACATCCTGACCGTCGACAAGGACCACGAGACCTTCTCCGCCGAGCCCTTCATCGTGATCGGTACGCCGCCGCCCGGCCTCGAGGTCGAGATGTTCATCGCGATGGACCCGCCCCGCCACGACCAGCAGCGGCAGGCCGTCCAGGGTGTGGTGGCGCCGAAGAACCTCAAGGAGATGGAGGGGCTGATCCGCGAGCGGGTCTGCGACGTCCTCGACAACCTCCCCGTCGACGAGCCGTTCAACTGGGTCGATCGCGTCTCGGTCGAGCTGACCGCGCGGATGCTCGCCACGCTCCTCGACTTCCCGTACGAGGAGCGCCGCAAGCTCGTCTACTGGTCCGACCTCGCCGCCGGCAGCGAGGAGGCGACCGGCGGCACCTCGGACACCGACGAGATCTTCCGAGGGGTCCGGGACATGGCCCGCGCGTTCACCGACCTCTGGCACGCCAAGGCCGCCCGGACGGCCGCCGGGGAGGCTCCCGGGTTCGACCTGATCTCGATGCTGCAGGCCAACGAGAGCACCAAGGACCTGGTGAAGCGGCCGATGGAGTTCCTCGGCAACCTCACCCTGCTGATCGTCGGCGGCAACGACACCACCCGCAACTCGATGACCGGTGGTGTGCTCGCCCTCAACCAGTTCCCGGACGAGTTCGCGAAGCTCAAGGCGAACCCGAGCCTGATCCCGGGCATGGTCTCCGAGATCATCCGCTGGCAGACCCCGCTCGCCTACATGCGCCGGGTCGCCACGAAGGACACCGTGCTCAACGGCCAGTTCATCCGCAAGGGCGACAAGCTCGTGATGTGGTACGCCTCCGGCAACCGCGACGGACGCCACTTCGACCGCCCCGACGACTTCATCATCGACCGGTCGAACGCGCGCAGCCACCTCTCGTTCGGGTTCGGGCTGCACCGCTGCATGGGCAACCGGCTCGCCGAGCTGCAGCTGCGGATCCTCTGGGAAGAGCTTCTCGCGCGCTTCGACGACATCGAGGTCGTCGGCGAGCCCGAGCACGTGCAGTCCAACTTCGTGAAGGGCTACAGCTCGCTGCCGGTGAAGCTCACCCGCAAGGCGGCCTCATGACCCGGGGGCGCGCTGTCGTCATCGGTGCCAGCCACGCCGGCGCCCAGCTCGGCGCGCGGCTCCGGTCGGTCGGCTGGGAGGGCGAGATCCTGCTGATCGGCGACGAGCCGTACCTGCCCTACCAGCGCCCACCCATGTCCAAGACCTACCTGGCCGAGACCGCCGAGATCGACGATCTGCTGATCCGCGGCCCGGAGTTCTACGACCGGCAGGGCATCTCGATCCGTCGCGGACGGGCCGTACGCATCGACCGCGACGAGCACCGCGTCGTCCTCGACGACGGCGAATCTGTCGGTTACGACAAGCTCGCCCTGTGCCTGGGCGCTCGTCCGCTGCCCCTGCCCGTGCCGGGAGCCGATCTGCCCGGCGTCCACCAGCTGCGTACGGCGGAGGACGTCGAGGCGATCCGGTCGGCAGTCCGCGGCAGCAGGCGAGCCGTGATCGTGGGCGGCGGATACATCGGCCTGGAGACCGCCGCCTCCCTGCGGAAGCTCGGTCTGGAGGTGACCGTCGTCGAGGCGGCCGACCGCGTCCTCAAGCGGGTCACCGCACCGGAGGTCTCCGACTTCTTCCACCGCACCCACCAGGCCGCAGGCGTCCACGTGCGCACCGACGCGACCGTGGTCGCGCTCGAAGGCACGGGCCGCGTCAGCACCGTCCGTCTAGCCGACGGCGAGACGCTGCCCGCCGACGTCGTCATCGTCGGCATCGGGGTACGCCCCAACGTCGACCTCGCCCGTGATGCCGGGCTGGACGTCGGAGACGGCATCCGCATCGACCCCTACGCCCGCACCAGCGATCCCGACATCGTCGCCGCCGGTGACTGCACCAGCTATGAGGACGCCCGCTACGGCCGGGTCCGGCTGGAGTCGGTGCCCAGCGCCGTCGAGCAGGCGAAGGCGGCCGCCGCCACCATGTGCGGACGGTCCGAGCCCATCGCAGCGCTCCCCTGGTTCTGGTCCGACCAGTACGACCTCAAGCTGCAGATCGCCGGCCCCAACACGGGCTACGACCAGGTCGTCCTGCGCGGCGACCCCCGCTTCGACCGCGAGTTCTCCTGCTTCTACCTGCGCAAGGGCGAGCTGATC